>NZ_JBHUML010000009.1:0-908 GCF_042684865.1 Salibacterium lacus | reverse complement strand
GGGTGAGAATCCCTTCCGTCGAAAACCTAAGGTTTCCTGAGGAAGGTTCGTCCGCTCAGGGTTAGTCGGGACCTAAGCCGAGGCCGAAAGGCGTAGGCGATGGCAAACAGGTTGAAATTCCTGTACCACCTCCTTCCCGTTTGAACGACGGGGGGACGCAGGAAGGAAGGGCAAGCGCGCTGCTGGAATAGCGCGTCCAAGCCGTAAGGCGGATGAACAGGCAAATCCGTTCATTGACAACGTCGAGCGGCGACGGCGAGGGAAATAACAGTACCGAAGTTCCCGGCCCTACACTGCCAGGAAAAGCCTCTAGTGAGGGAAGAGGTGCCCGTACCGCAAACCGACACAGGTAGGTGGGATGAGAATTCTAAGACGCTCGGGAGAACTCTCGTTAAGGAACTCGGCAAAATGACCCCGTAACTTCGGGAGAAGGGGTGCTTTCCTGGGTGCTGAGCCCGGGAAAGCCGCAGTGAAAAGGCCCAAGCGACTGTTTATCAAAAACACAGGTCTCTGCGAAGCCGCAAGGCGAAGTATAGGGGCTGACACCTGCCCGGTGCTGGAAGGTTAAGAGGAGATGTTATCCCCTTTCGGGGGAGAAGCTTCGAATCGAAGCCCCAGTAAACGGCGGCCGTAACTATAACGGTCCTAAGGTAGCGAAATTCCTTGTCGGGTAAGTTCCGACCCGCACGAAAGGTGCAACGACTTGGGCACTGTCTCAACGAGAGACCCGGTGAAATTATAGTACCTGTGAAGATGCAGGTTACCCGCGACAGGACGGAAAGACCCCATGGAGCTTTACTGCAGCTTGATATTGGATTTTGGTACAGCTTGTACAGGATAGGTAGGAGCCTTGGAATCCGGACCGCCAGGTTCGGAAGAGGCGCTGGTGGGATACTACCCTGGCTGTA
>NZ_JBHUML010000008.1:0-59367 GCF_042684865.1 Salibacterium lacus | reverse complement strand
AGGACGCCGCCAGGCAACCAGCAGGACCGCCGGATATTGAATCCGGCGGTCTTTTTTTAGGCACAGGAAAGTATAGAAGGCGGATACGGCAGGTCTTGGGAGAGCTTTTAGGGACACCATCCGTGCCAAAGTGTCCGGTATCCTGATTTAGGAGACACTTTCCCGGGGGACGGGCCGGAGGGTGTCTGGTATTTTGAGATACCGGCCATTTTTCTGCTTCCGCCGGCTTAGGATGTCCCTAACATCAAAGTTACGGACAGTTCCCCGCACGAAAAGTCCATTATCCTTCCATAGATGGAGGGCCCGAACCCCGGCTGCCGGGACCAATAGAACCTTCAAGAAGATCTGAAGTGGCCGGTAGATCCGGCCTGAGGGCTGTTTTCCCCGCGGGAGCTGGAGGAACACGCTCGTCAGCATGGTTCCATCGACCAATAGCGCCGGATAGCAAGCCGGAAACAGCCGTGACCCGTCGTCTATCGAGCAACCCCCGTAGTGCCAATAAAAAAAGACGGTACGCACCGTGCAGCAATGTCCTGCGGATGGGGTACGGCGGATGACTGGGCCCGTGACGATACCCGACATGGTGGAAAGGGCCACCTTGTGATTCAGCAGCTGCTCGAATTGGTCGATAAACTTGTCCCGGGAGCTAATCCCTTACCGGAGCCGGGACAGAGATGGTTGTTAGACTGTTTCTACCGACCAATTAAGCGGTGCATCTATCCGGAAACGGCCTTCAGCCACTGTTTATCGACCAATCGCCCTCCAAAGCCGATGTATTATTAAGATTACGAGAAGGGTGTTATGGGAAACGGTTGGATATGGTATGATTTTTAAAACGTGTCTGTACGCGGCTTGGAAGTTATATAAAAAAGGAGGCGCTTTATGGATGCATTTATTACGCAGGAATCTTACGTGATTATGGGGCGGATTTTATGTGCTGCAGCTCTGGCTGGTCTTATTGGTGCAGAGCGCGAGTATAAAAGGCACCCGGCTGGATTTCGAACGCACCTGCTTGTAGGCACAGGGGCCTGTCTGGCAATGGTTATGGCGTTGTTTGGGTTTCAGCCTTACCTGCAGGAAAATCCTGATATATCTGCTTATGATCCTTCCCGTCTGGCTTCCTATGTTATAAGCGGTGTTGGATTTTTAGGGGCAGGGACAATCATCGTGCAGGGAGCATCAGTGAAAGGTTTAACCACGGCAGCATCTATCTGGGTGGTGGCTTCTATAGGATTAGCGGCAGGAGCCGGCATGTATTTCGCTGCACTTTTAACAACTGTCATTGTTTTGTTGAGTCTGCTGTTTCTCCACAACATCGAACGGTTATTTCAGGATAAACCAACCCGCAAAAGGGTGGAGGTTACACTGAAAAGCGGTGATACGTCCTTATCTGAAATTATCAAAGTATTTGAAGAACAGAATATTCCGGTGAAAAACATAACCGGGAGCACGGAAGAGGGCGGGCAGGAAGAGAATGTATCTTTTGCTTTTGATATGGAAAGTCCTCCGGATACAAATCAGGCTGACCTCTATGATCAGTTAATCAGAATAAACGGCGTGCAGAAAGTGGAAATGGTTATGTAATGGGGCGGCGCTTGATTTTTTTGTTTTTTTGTATTATGATGAAAGTCAAAGATAGTCAAAGTCAGTAGTTCAAAATAGATATAGAAAGGGAAGGAGGCTGGCCCTTTTGCGTAATATTTCAGATGGTATTGAAAAATATTTAAAGCAGATTCTTACTCAAAGCGAGAAGGATTTAATTGAAATAAAGCGAAGTGAATTGGCGAAGCGTTTTGAATGTGTACCGTCCCAGATTAATTATGTGATAAGCACCAGATTCACGAATGAAAAAGGATATATTGTGGAAAGCAAAAGGGGCGGCGGGGGGTACATTCGTATTACAAAAGTAAAGGTGGACGATCACGCCGAACTGATTAATCAACTGCTGATGCTGATTGATGGAGGAATTGATCAGGTGACATCAGAAAGTATTATAATGCGCCTGTATGAAGAGAGTGCTGTATCCAGGCGGGAGGCAAATGTGATGGCATCCGTTCTGGACCGGAATGTTCTATCGTTGAAATACGCAGAAGAGCGGGATTGGCTTCGTGCGAAAATGTTAAAAGCCATGCTGCAGAGTCTGCGGTATCAATAGAATGGACGGGGAGGGAGGACGAAGGAATTGCTTTGTCAAGAATGTCAGACACGCCAGGCTGCTCTGCATTTCACCAAAATCATAAACGGAAAAAAGGCAGAAATGCATTTGTGCGATGAATGCGCCCGGAATAAAGGAGAACAGATTCCGGGATCGAACAGTTATTCTATTCATGAATTATTATCCGGTCTGTTGAATGTTGAGCATGTATCTGGAAACAATGGATGGAAGCCCCAGGAAACAGAGGAACCAAAGCAGCCTGTCTGCGAC
This sequence comes from Salibacterium lacus, assembly GCF_042684865.1. Classification (NCBI taxonomy): domain Bacteria; kingdom Bacillati; phylum Bacillota; class Bacilli; order Caryophanales; family Bacillaceae; genus Salibacterium; species Salibacterium lacus. Next base: position 56,942 of record NZ_JBHUML010000008.1, on the reverse strand, counting down.
CGGTGTGGTTTAACGTATGAACGTTTTGCCAGGACAGGGCGGTTTGGATGTGCCAAGTGTTATCAGGCATTTGGAACAAAACTGGATCCGATATTAAAACGTGCACATAGTGGAAATTACCGCCACAACGGAAAAATTCCGAAGCGGGCAGGTGGAAACATGAAGGTGCAGCGCGAAATGGAACAGCTCCGCGAAGAACTGCGCACAAGCATAGATCAGGAAGAGTTTGAAGAAGCGGCGCAGCTGCGCGACCATATCCGCGAACTGGAAAGAAAAATGCAGAACAGGGAGGAGGATGCCTGATGTCACTGCAGCGTTTTATTTCCGAAGCGATCAGCCCGTGGATGAAAAGCGGAACGGGGCCGGACAGTGATATTGTATTGAGCACGAGAATCCGCCTTGCCCGGAACATGGAACATTATCCCTTCCCTGTTTTTGCTTCTCCGGAGACGGCCGAAGCAGTATTGGATCATACAGCCGGGGAGTTTTCATCGATCCAGCTGCAGGCCGGAAGTTCTTTGGAACGACTGAACATGGACGATTTGAATTCCAACGAAAAAAAAGTACTGGTGGAAAAGCATTTAATCAGTCCGTATCTGGCGGAGCGCTCTCAATCCGGTGCTGTCATGCTCAGTCCGGATGAGTCGGTAAGCATCATGCTGAATGAAGAAGACCATATACGGATGCAGAGCCTCTTCCGCGGTTTTCAGCTGAGTGAAGGACTTGACTTTTCCAATAAACTGGATGACTGGACCGAAGAAAAAATAACATATGCCTTTGATGAAAAGCGGGGGTACTTAACAAGCTGCCCGACCAATGTCGGAACCGGCATGAGAGCATCGGTCATGATGCATCTGCCGGCTCTGGTGATGACGCGGCAGCTGAATCGAATTTTACCTGCCATTCACCAGCTGGGGCTTGTCGTTCGCGGAATTTACGGAGAAGGGAGCGAAGCCCGGGGGAATCTTTTTCAGATATCCAATCAAATGACGCTTGGAAAACCGGAAGAAGATATTGTTGAAGATCTGAAAGGCGTTGTAACGCAGATTATCCGCCAGGAACGGATGGCAAGAGATGCATTGATGCGTTCGTCCAGGACGTACATGGAAGATAAAGTGTTCCGTTCCTTTGGCATCTTGAAAAACAGCCGGATTATGGAATCTAAAGAGGCAACGGAAAGACTGTCAGATGTTCGTCTTGGTATTGATCTTGATTTAATCAAGGGAATTTCGGGTAATATCCTGAATGAGTTAATGATTTTGACGCAGCCGGGATTTCTCCAGCAGTACGCTGAAAAAGAACTGCGGGCGGATGAGCGTGACGTAAGACGTGCAGCGCTGATTCGTGAGAGAATGGAACTGGAGAAACAAAACGGTGAGTAAGTTATTTAAAAGTGGAGGTGCGCATAGATGATGTTTGGACGTTTTACAGAAAGAGCTCAAAAAGTGCTGGCGCTTGCGCAGGAAGAAGCTATCCGGCTTGGCCATAATAATATAGGCACAGAACACGTTCTTCTCGGTTTAATCCGGGAGGGAGAGGGTATCGCAGCCAAAGCACTGCAGGCGTTGAACCTCGGTTCGGACCAGATTCAAAAAGAAGTGGAATCACTGATCGGCACCGGCCAGGAAGGGTCGAAAACGATTCATTACACGCCGAGAGCCAAAAAAGTTATTGAACTGTCGATGGATGAAGCAAGAAAGCTCGGTCATTCCTATGTAGGAACAGAGCACATTCTTCTCGGTTTAATCCGGGAAGGAGAGGGTGTTGCAGCCAGAGTGCTGAATAATTTAGGTGTCAGCCTGAACAAAGCACGCCAGCAGGTTCTTCAGCTGCTTGGCAATAATGAATCCTCCGGTGGTAACCAGCAGCAGGCTGCGGCCGCCGGCGGGAACTCCAATGCCAGCACTCCTACACTGGACAGTCTTGCCCGCGACCTGACCGCTGTGGCGAAAGAAGAGGGGCTTGATCCGGTCATCGGACGGGGCAATGAAATTGAACGTGTCATTCAGGTGCTGAGCCGCCGGACGAAAAACAACCCGGTACTTATCGGTGAACCCGGCGTCGGTAAAACGGCAGTTGCCGAAGGTCTGGCACAGTCTATTATTTTCAATGAAGTTCCGGAAATTCTCCGCAGCAAGCGGGTTATGACACTTGATATGGGTACGGTCGTCGCCGGGACCAAATACCGTGGTGAATTCGAAGACCGGCTGAAAAAAGTGATGGAAGAAATCCGGCAGGCCGGTAATGTCATCCTCTTTATTGACGAACTTCACACCCTTATCGGAGCCGGCGGTGCAGAAGGGGCCATTGACGCCTCCAACATTCTGAAGCCGTCACTTGCCAGAGGTGAGCTGCAGTGCATCGGTGCTACCACGCTCGATGAATACCGGAAGTATATCGAAAAAGACGCAGCGCTGGAGCGCCGTTTTCAGCCGATTCAAGTGGATGAACCAACCACGGAAGAGTCGATTCAGATTCTTGCCGGACTTCGCGACCGCTATGAAGCCCATCACCGTGTCACCATTCCGGATGCTTCCATCGAGGAAGCTGTTAAACTCTCGGACCGTTACATTTCCGACCGTTTCCTTCCGGACAAAGCCATTGACTTGATTGATGAAGCAGGTTCAAAAGTAAGACTCCGCTCTTACACAGCTCCGCCTAACTTGAAAGAGCTGGAACAAAAGCTGGAAGAGACCCGCAAGGAAAAAGATGCATCCGTCCAGAGCCAGGAATTTGAAAAAGCGGCTTCGCTCCGTGACAGCGAACAGCGTCTGCGCGAAGAAGTCGAGAATATGAAAGACGAGTGGAAAGAAAAGCAGGGTCAGGAAAATACAGAAGTGACAGCCGAAGATATCGCCCAGGTTGTAGCAAGCTGGACCGGCATTCCAGTTTCAAAAATTGCCGAAGAAGAAACCGAACGGCTCCTTCGTATGGAAGAGATTCTGCATAACCGTGTCATAGGCCAGGATGAAGCAGTGAAATCCCTGTCCCAGGCTGTGCGCCGTGCCCGTGCCGGGCTGAAGGATCCTAAACGCCCTATCGGTTCCTTCATATTCCTTGGACCAACCGGTGTTGGTAAAACAGAACTGGCACGAGCTGTCGCAGAAACGCTGTTTGGAGATGAAGAATCCATCATCCGCATTGACATGTCTGAATTCATGGAACGTCATGCCACCAGCCGCCTGGTTGGTTCCCCGCCGGGATATGTAGGATTTGAAGAAGGCGGTCAGCTTACAGAAAAAGTCCGCCGTAATCCGTACTCTGTGATTCTGCTCGACGAGGTGGAAAAGGCCCATCCGGAAGTCTTTAACATCCTCCTGCAGGTTCTCGAAGACGGTTTCCTGACAGATTCGAAAGGCCGCCGCGTGGATTTCAGAAACACGGCCATCATTATGACTTCAAACGTAGGTGCCAACCTGCTCCGCAAAAATAACTATGCAGGTTTTACCACCAATACTGATGAAGGGGAAAACTTCAAAGACATGCGGGATAAAGTGATGGGCGAACTGAAAAATACGTTCCGGCCGGAGTTTTTGAACCGTCTGGATGAAATCATCGTCTTCCACAGTCTCGAGAAGCATCACATCAAAGAAATTGTTGGTCTGATGGCCGAACAGCTGAAAAAACGGCTGTCAGAGCAGGGTATTGACTTTGACCTCAGTGAGGCGGCCAAGAACAAAATCGCAGACGAAGGTTTTGATCCGGAATACGGAGCACGTCCACTGCGCCGCGCCCTGCAGCGCCAGGTGGAAGACCGTCTTTCTGAAGAACTCCTCCGCGGTTCGATTAAAGACGGAGACACAGCATATATCGATGTAAAAGACGGAGAGTACGTTGTTGAAACGAAATCCGGAGCCAAAACGTAAAAGACAGTATATCTGAATAGCATCAGCTGTTTGTAAAAGGCTCAGGCCTTTTGCGAACAGCTGTTTTATATCAAAAATGAACTCGAACATAAAGCGGGGGACGCTTGATGCCAAAACAAAAATCGAAATTTGTCTGTCAGGACTGCGGGTATGAATCACAGAAATGGATGGGGCGCTGTCCGGGATGCGGCGAATGGAACACACTCGTTGAGGAAATGGAGACATCCGCAAACAGTTCCGGCGCGAAACGTTCGTTTCAGCAGAGCGGAGAAGCATCGAAAAAGCCGGAACCAATAACGAAAGTCGCTGGAGAAAAAGAACCGAGAATAGATACATCTCTGCCGGAGTTGAACCGCGTACTCGGTGGTGGAATCGTGCCGGGTTCACTCGTATTGGTAGGCGGGGATCCGGGTATAGGAAAATCCACCCTTCTTCTGCAGCTGACGTCGGTACTGGCCGAGCAGAATCACAGTGTGCTGTATATTTCCGGGGAAGAATCGGTGAAACAGACAAAACTGAGGGCCGACCGCCTGGGGGTCCACGCTGATACACTATTTGTATTCGCAGAGACCGACATGGATTTGATAGAACAGGCGATTCATCAGATTCAGCCCACAATGGTGGTGATTGATTCCATCCAGACCGTTCATCAGTCCAGCATCTCTTCTGCTCCCGGGAGCGTGTCCCAGGTACGCGAAACCACTTCCACTTTCATGAAAATCGCGAAGTCGAGAGGTATTGCTGTGTTTATCGTCGGTCACGTAACGAAGCAGGGAGCAATAGCCGGCCCGAAAATGCTGGAACATATGGTCGACTCCGTCCTTTATTTTGAAGGGGAACAGCACCATACGTACCGTATCCTCCGCGCCGTAAAAAACCGCTTCGGATCAACGAATGAAATCGGCATTTTTGAGATGAAGGAAATGGGTTTGAAAGAGGTGAAAAATCCATCGGAGATTTTCCTGGAAGAAAGAACACAGGGGAGCGCAGGATCCATTGTAGTCGCCTCGCTCGAAGGAACCCGGCCGGTCCTTGTCGAAATTCAGGCACTCATTGCCCCGTCCAGTTTTTCCAATCCGAAAAGAACCGCAACCGGAGTGGATCACAATCGGATAGCTCTCTTAATGGCCGTCCTTGAGAAGCGCCTGGGGATGCTGCTGCAGAATCAGGATGCCTATATGAATGTCGCGGGCGGCGTGAAACTGGATGAGCCGGCGATTGACCTTGGTCTGGCTGTATGTATTGCTTCGAGTTTCCGTAATCATGCCACCAACCCGGCGGATGTCGTTGTGGGGGAAGTTGGTTTAACCGGAGAAATACGACGGGTGGCCCGGGTGGAAGACAGAATATATGAAGCAGCCAAGCTTGGTTTTGAACGGGCTGTTGTACCGCAGAAAAACCTGGAAGGCTGGACTTACCCGGAAAATATTGAAGTCGTTGGAGTATCGACGCTCGAAGAAGCATTGGAAGTATGTCTTGAACATTCTTCTCTTCAATGGTGAAAAATGTAACTTGTTGTAGAATGTGACACTTGAATTACAATTCGTTCACGATACAATGAAAAATTTCAAAAACCTGTGACAATCAGCTTGAAATTTGCTACATTTAAGTTAAAACCCCTTTGCTGGATGGAAGATATAAAGAAATTCGGCAGGAGGGTTTGAAAATAAGAATATTGTCCATAATGATGAGAAGGAGGTGAGAGAGTGTGCTGAAAAGTATTGTACAATTATTTTTTATTTTGGCTGGAGGCACGCTGGGTGTTATCTTTATACCGGCATTAATATCTTTACTAAATTATAGCTCGATACCCGGTTGGCTCGGCAGTCCATACGTAAGTGCACTTCTCGGTGCAGTTATTGTATTTGCGGCAACGTTCTGGGTGGCAGACCATATTGTTAATGGAATGCGGGCGCTGGAAGAAAAGATTGTGAGAGCCCCGGTGACCGATGTGCTCTTTGGGACATTTGGTCTTGTATTCGGTCTAGTGGTGGCGTTTCTCATCAGTCTGCCGCTGGATTCTCTGTATCTGCCGGTCGTTAACTCGGTTTTACCAATCTTTATCACGTTTTTTCTTGGGTATTTTGGTTTTCAGTTCGGCTTCAAGAAACGTGAGGAACTTAAAAATCTGCTTCCGGCCGGGCGTGCTGCTTCTGCAGCAAAGAAAAAAGAGGAAACAGTACCTGTAGAAGAAAGGGCTAAAGTAAAAATTCTGGATACAAGTGTTATTATAGACGGACGTATCGCAGATGTGTGCCAGACCGGTTTCATTGAGGGAACACTGGTCATTCCGGAATTTGTGCTGGAGGAACTGCAGCACATAGCGGATTCATCCGATGTGTTGAAGCGAAACAGGGGCCGCCGGGGTCTGGATATTTTAAACCGGATTCAAAAAGAGCTTCCTGTCAACGTGGAGATTTATGACGGGGATTTTGAAGACATCCATGAAGTGGACAGCAAACTGGTAAAACTGGCGAAAGTCCGCGAAGGTATGGTTGTTACGAATGATTTTAACCTTAATAAAGTATGCGATCTGCAGGGTGTGGAAGTGCTTAATATCAACGATCTCGCCAATGCAGTCAAACCAGTCGTGCTCCCCGGGGAAGAAATGAATGTGCAGGTTATCAAAGACGGCAAAGAACAGGGTCAGGGTGTCGCCTATCTTGATGACGGAACGATGATTGTGGTGGAAGGCGGACGTGAGTACATCAGCAAAACAATTCAGGTTGTCGTAACCAGCGTCCTTCAGACAAGTGCGGGCCGTATGATATTTGCCAAACCAAAACTGATGGAAAAAGCCTTATAAACGAAGAGCCCCTCTGTCTCATGCAGGCAGGGGGTTTCTTGATGAAGGAGGACATTCCGCCTGGGGTGCCCTGCGCTTTTCTTATTGCGACGTGCGGGCTTTCAAGTTATGATAAAAGAGCCTGATTTTAAAGCGAGCTCAGTTATTGGAGAGGTAATATGAAATATACAGTCGTGATACCGGCGGCGGGACAGGGCAAGCGGATGAAAGCCGGTCATAATAAGCAGTTTTTGATGCTCGAGGACCGGCCTTTAATCGTTCATACCGTCTCTGTTTTTGAACAGGACCCGTGGTGTGAACGGATTATTGTCGTCGCCAATGATGATGAAACCGGCCCGATGAACACGCTGTTCAAGAAATGGAACGTCCGCAAAGTCGAATATATTGTGACTGGCGGTCAGGAAAGACAGGATAGTGTGTTTGAAGGACTGAAGAAGGCAGACGGCACAGATGACGCGATTGTTCTGGTCCACGACGGAGCGCGGCCGTTTGTGACGGAAGGCCATATACACGAGCTGGTCCTCAAAGCGTCGGAGCAGGGGGCAGCAGTAATCGGTCTCCGCATGAAAGATACAGTGAAAAAGGTGGCTGATGGTGTAGTAACCGAAACGATTGAGCGTTCAAGCGTCTGGTCCGTCCAGACACCGCAGGCCTTTCGATTTTCCGTTGTTTATGATGCCTATCAAAAAGCCGAAGAAGACCAGTTCCGGGGGACGGATGACACCAGCCTTGTGGAACGGATGAACGTTCCGGTACATATCGTGGAAGGCGGTTATGATAATATTAAACTGACTACCCCGGAAGATATGGTCGTCGCAAAAGCGATCCTGAAAAAGCGAAGGGGGAAAGGGCAGTGAGAATAGGACATGGGTTTGATGTGCACCGGCTGACAGAAGGACGCCCGCTTATACTGGGAGGGGTGACCATCCCTAACCCGAAAGGACTGGACGGACATTCCGACGCCGATGTTCTGCTGCACGCTGTGGCGGATGCGCTGCTTGGTGCTGTCGGAGGCGGGGATATCGGTGCTCATTTTCCGGATACGGATCCTGCCTATAAAAACATGGATTCTTTACTGCTGCTTGAGCAGGTTTACGAACTGGTGCGGGAGAAGGGGTGCCAACTGGTTAATATAGATGGTACAATTCTTGCGCAGAAGCCGAAGATGGCACCTTATATTGATGACATGCGAAACAACATAGCCCGTGTGCTTGAAAATCCTATCTCCCAGGTTAACGTTAAAGCAACGACAACCGAGACGCTGGGATTTACGGGAAGAGAAGAAGGTATCGCCGCCCATGCTGTCGTTCTGCTTGAGACCAGAGCAGAGTAGAAGCAGAGGAAGGCCCAAAGCACGTATAATAAAAAAACGGAATTAATTATTATGGAAGGTGGAGGATTATGAGCAGCGAAGTACGAGTCCGGTTTGCGCCAAGCCCGACAGGACATCTTCATATCGGCGGAGCGCGTTCTGCGTTGTTTAACTTTCTGTTCGCCCGCAGTCAGGGCGGAAAATTTATTGTCCGCATTGAAGACACAGACCAGGCAAGAAACGTAGAAGACGCCACGGATAAACTGATGGACAGCCTGAAATGGCTCGGTATCGACTGGGATGAAAGTGTGGACAAGGGAGGTCCGTACGCTCCCTACCGCTGCATGGACAGGATCGATATTTATGAAAAATACCTGCAGCAGCTTCTGGATGAAGGAAAAGCATACTATGATTACATGACCGAAGAAGAATTGCAAAAAGAGCGTGAAGAACAGCTTGCCCGCGGAGAAGCTCCGAAATACAGCGGACGAGACCGTGATTTGACACCGGAGCAGAGAAAAGTTTACGAAGATCAGGGAATCCAGCCGGTCGTGCGTTTTCGTGTTCCTGAAAATAAAAGTGTACACGTACCGGATCAGGTGCGGGGGGATGTTACGTTTGAAACGAACGATATCGGTGATTTCGTCATTGCTCGTAAAGATGGGATTCCAACATATAACTTCGCGGTCGTCGTAGACGATCATCTGATGGCCATCTCGCATGTCATCCGCGGGGAGGAACATTTGTCCAACGCCCCGAGACAGGCTCTGGTTTTTGAAGCATTCGGCTGGGAAAAACCAATGTTTGCCCACGCCTCCCTTATCCTCAATCCCGACCGCCAGAAGATGAGTAAGCGGGATGAATCCATCATGCAGTTTGTGGAACAGTACCAGGAGCTCGGCTATCTTCCGGAAGCACTGGTGAACTTTCTGGCGCTGCTGGGCTGGTCGCCTGTTGGAGAGGAAGAACTGTTTTCTCTTGAAGAATTGGAAGAGCAGTTTTCGCTGGAGCGTGTTTCTAAAGCACCGGCGGTTTTTGACAACGACAAGTTAGCCTGGATGAATAACCAGTATGTAAAAGAAGCGGACCTGGACCGTCTCACCAAACTTGCTGTTCCTTATCTTCAAAAAGAAGATAAACTGCCTGATTCATTAAGTGAAACGCAGTATGAGTGGACGAAACGGCTCGTTTCCATTTATCAGGAACAGATGCACTATGCCGCGGAAATTACCAAGCTGACAGAGTTGTTTTTCCAAAGCAGCATCGATTATAATGAAGATGCCAAAGACGTGTTATCCAAAGAGCAGGTGCCGGAGGTTCTGGAGCAGTTTTCAAAAGAACTGGAGGCTCTTGAGGCCTTTGAACCGGATGAAATAAAGGCCGCCATCAAGTCCGTGCAGAAAGCGACAGGACAAAAAGGCAAGAAGCTGTTTATGCCGATCCGGGCGGCGGTGACCGGACAGACACACGGTCCGGAACTTCCGCAGGCGATCGCGCTGCTTGGAGAAGAAACGGTACAGGCACGTCTCACTCACGCAGCGGCACAATAGAAGAATGAAAGCGAAGAAGGGAAAAAGTAGGAGGCGCTTCGTCCAGACAGAGAGAGTCACCGCGGCTGAGAGTGATTTTGGAAGAACCCTGCTGAACATGCATCCCTGAGCCTCCCGCTGAAACAGCAGTAGGCGGGGGCGGCAGCAGTGCCGTTATCCAGAAAGAGAAGAGAAATATCCTGCGTGGATGTTTCTTTTAAACAGAGTGGAACCGCGTTTGAACACAAGCGTCTCTGTGCAGAAAACATGCACGGAGACGCTTTTTTACTACACCCCGGGGGAGGGAAGTGGAATATACTATGTGGAAGACGTTAAAAAATGATATGGATGTTGTATTTGAACAGGATCCCGCTGCCAGAAGCAGGCTCGAAGTAGTATTCACCTATGCCGGTGTGCACGCTATCTGGTCCCACCGGATGGCCCATCTGCTCTGGAAAAAGAAAATGTATTTTCTCGGACGTCTGCTTTCCCAGATCAGCCGCTTTTTTACGGGAATTGAAATTCATCCGGGAGCTGTCATCGGCCAGCGTTTGTTTATTGACCACGGCATGGGCGTCGTAATCGGTGAAACATGTGAGATTAAAGATAATGTGACGATTTATCAAGGCGTGACACTCGGCGGGACCGGAAAAGAAAAGGGAAAGCGCCACCCGACGATTGAAGAAAATGTACTTATTGCCACTGGGGCCAAAATTCTCGGATCGATGACAATCGGCCGGCATTCCAACATCGGTGCCGGGTCAGTCGTGCTCAAAGAAGTTCCTCCCAACTCGACGGTGGTCGGTATTCCGGGTAAAGTAGTCGTCCAGGACGGGGTGAAAGTGGAACGCAATGAACTGGACCATCATAAGCTGCCGGACCCAGTATCGGATAAGTTCAAAGAATTGGAGCAGGAGATTACGGAGCTGAAAAGAGAGCTTGCGGATCAGAAGAAAAATACGACAAAGGAAGGGACCGATGAATAAATGGGGATCACACTGTATAATACGTTAACCCGGCGAAAAGAACCTTTTAAACCGATGTCCGGCGGGGAAGTGAAGATGTATGTGTGCGGCCCGACCGTTTATAACTATATCCACATCGGCAACGCCCGGCCGGCGATTGTGTTCGACATGGTTCGCAAATACCTGGAATACCGCGGGTACAGCGTTCACTACGTTTCAAACTTCACTGATGTCGATGATAAAATCATAAAAGCCGCGCGCGAACTCGGCGAAGAGGTTCCCCGGCTGGCGGAGCGTTTTATCGAGGCATACTTTGAGGACACCGGAGCACTACGGGTGGATAAGGCGGATCTGCATCCACGTGTGACAGAAACGATGTCTGAAATCATCTCGTTTATCAAAGCATTGATAGACAAAGGATATGCTTATGAAGCGGACGGTGATGTTTATTTTTCCACGCGCTCCTTTTCGGATTACGGGAAGTTATCCTCCCAGTCTGTCCATGATCTGCAGCTCGGTGCCCGCATTGAACCCGGGGAGAAAAAGAACAACGCGCTTGATTTTGCTCTCTGGAAAGCATCTAAAGAAGGAGAAATTTCCTGGGAAAGCCCGTGGGGAAACGGACGGCCCGGCTGGCATATCGAATGCTCGGCCATGGTAAAGAAATACCTGGGAGACACAATTGATATTCACGCCGGCGGACAGGATCTGGCTTTTCCACATCACGAAAACGAAATTGCACAGTCGGAAGCGTTGAATGAACAGCAGATGGCGCATTACTGGATGCATAACGGCTACATCCAGATTGATAATGAAAAAATGTCGAAATCACTTGGTAACTTTGTGCTTGTCCACGATATTATTCAAAAGCATTCTCCCGAAGTCATCCGTTTCTTTATGCTGCAGGCGCATTACCGCAGTCCTTTGAATTTCAATGAAGAACTCCTTGAGAGTGCCAAAAACAGCCTGGAACGGATTCAGACGACCGTCAATAATCTGAAGCACCGCCGCGAGGAGAGTGCGGATTTTGGAGAATCAGGCCCCTGGATCGAGACGGCAGCGGAGCATTTGCAGCGTTTTATCAGCGAAATGGATGATGATTTTAACAGCGCCAACGGTATTACGGTCCTTTTTGATCTGGTGAAAACAGCCAACCGCTATCTTCAGGAGAAGCAGACATCCAAAGAGGTCCTGCGTTCCTTTTTGGATACCATCCGGGAAATCGGTTCGGCGCTGGATATCAAGGTCGAAACCTCGGAAGGCATGCTGGATGAGGAGATTGAAGCGTTAATGGAAGAACGGGTGCAGGCCCGGAAAGCAAGAAACTTTGCGAGAGCGGATGAAATCCGGGATTATCTGAAGGAACAGGGCATCATTCTTGAAGACACCCCGCAGGGCACACGCTGGAAAAGAGAGCAGTCATGACAGGAAAAAATCAGTACGTAGATGCAGGACAGTTAAATGCTCTTGCGCTTGCCTATATGGGGGATGCGGTGTATGACCTTCATATCCGCCACTATCTTATCGCGTCGGGAAGTGTGAGGCCGAACCAGCTTCACCGGAGCGCGGTCACCTACGTCTCCGCCGAAGCCCAGGCTGACGTCATGCATGCTCTTTTGCAGCAGGATCTTTTATCCGGTGAGGAGGCAGCCGCCGCAAGACGCGGAAGGAATGCAAAATCAGGCTCGGTGCCGAAGAATACAGATCAAAATACGTATCGATACAGCACGGCGTTTGAAGCGTTGATCGGATACGTGTACTTCCGCGGCCATGAGGAAAGACTGGAAGAGCTTATTGCTTATGCCGTAAAGATAAGAGAAGGGAGTGAAAAAGAATGAAAGACGAGTGGATATACGGAAAGAATGCTGTACTGGAAGCCCTGCGCGCCGAACAGCCGATTCATAAAGTCTGGCTCGCTGAAGGTTCTGTGAAGGGCCAGAGCCGGGACGTGCAGAAACTGGCAAAAGAGCAGGGCATTGTCGTGCAGACGGTACCGCGGAACAAGCTGAATGATCTTTCCGGAACGACGGCGCATCAAGGGGTGCTGGCTTCCGTACCTGCCGTGTCCTATGCAGCGGTGGAAGATTTGTTTGCCGCCGCAGAGAAAAAGCAGGAAAAGCCGTTTTTTGTACTGTTGGATGAAATTTCGGATCCCCACAATCTCGGTGCCATTATCCGTACGGCAGATGCATCCGGTGCCCACGGAGTCATTATTCCAAAACGACGTTCTGCAGGACTGACCGATACCGTTTTCAAATCATCTGCCGGTGCTGCGGCCCACGTGCCGGTAGCCAGGGTGACCAATATGGCACGGACGATGGAAGAACTGAAAAAAGAAGGATTGTGGCTGGCCGGCACCGCAGGAGAGGAGACAGACGATTACCGGACGCTGGATGCGTCGGTCCCTGTCGGCCTTGTCGTTGGGAACGAAGGAAAAGGAATGAGCCGCAACGTAAAGGAAAAGTGTGATTTTCTGCTGTCAATTCCCATGGCCGGACAAGTTTCTTCGTTAAATGTTTCAGCAGCAGCTTCTCTTCTTATGTACGAAGTTTACCGCCGCCGCTCTCCGTTAGGAAGCGTCTAGCATGAAAGATATACTGCTCGTGGACGGATACAACATAATTGGAGACTGGCCGGAATTAAAAGAATTACGGGACAAAAATCTGGAAGAGGCAAGAGACCGGCTTGTGCAGAAGATGGCCGAATACCGGGCCTACAAGGGCTGGGATATCAAAGTGATTTTTGATGCTCATATGGTGGAAGGAGCAGGGCGCTTGTATCAAAAGTATTTGGTGGATGTTATTTTTACAAAAGAAAACGAAACAGCGGATGATCGGATTGAAAAATTGACAGGAGAATTAAAGAATGTGGAAACAAGGGTCCACGTTGCCACTTCGGATTATGCGGAGCAGTCATTTACTTTCGGCAGCGGAGCCCTGCGCAAGTCCGCACGTGAACTCCGGGTAGAAATGGAAATGGTGGAACAGAACATATCACGGGATGTGACTGAACAGGCGAGACAGGAACATATGTCGAATTTCCCCCTTCCACGCGAAATAGCTGAAATTTTTGAAAAATGGCGTCGAGGCGGCCGTTGAGCTGTTGACGCCTTCATAAAAATTCCTATATAATATGGCTATATATTCCTGCAATCTACAATCAGTCGAGGGCGGAGGGGTTGTATTGGGTCTTGACCTCAAAGAAAATGGACATCAGTATACCGGAAGAACAGAAGATGAACTGCTTATCAGGCATGTTCACTCCGGGGACAGTCATGCGCTGGAATTTCTTATCAACAAGTACAAGAACTTTGTCCGGGCCAAAGCCAGATCCTACTTTTTGATCGGCGGTGATCAGGAGGATATTGTACAGGAAGGAATGATTGGTCTGTACAAAGCGGTCCGTGACTATCAGGGGGACAAGTTATCATCTTTCCGCGCTTTTGCGGAACTGTGTATCACACGTCAGATCATTACTGCTATAAAAACAGCCACCCGGCAGAAACATATGCCGCTTAATTCTTACGTGTCCCTGGACAAGCCTCTTTACGATGAAGAGTCGGAGCGGACGCTTCTGGATGTGCTCTGTGAATCGAGTGGAAGTGACCCGGAGGAGCTTCTCGTAAACCGTGAGGAACTGCATGATATTGAAGGCCGGATTGGTGAAGTTCTTAGTGATCTGGAACAGAGAGTGCTGCTGTTATATCTGGATGGGAGGTCGTATCAGGAGATTTCAGGAGAGCTGAAGCGCCATGTAAAATCTATTGATAATGCGTTGCAGCGCGTAAAACGTAAATTAGAGAAGTGTGTCGAAGTAAAGGGTGTCGGTTCTTAATGAATGAGGAGACCTTCAATTTTAAATAATGAAGGTAAGCGTTTTCAAACACTGCGCTGCAGTGTTTCTTCCCGGCTGTAGAGCATGTCAACGTAAATTGACATGCTCTTTTTTTTATGATAAAGTGACCTAGCGTATGCAGAATGTATGTCCATTAGATACTTTGAGTGGCAGTTGAAAGAATAGCCTACGTGTTTTTGGGAAACAACGGAATAATCGGCAGAAACAAACCGCATGGAACGGATGGAAGAAGCTGAGGGCGGTTGTTTTTTTATTTGTGCACAAAAAAGATAGACACATAGTTGGATCAGAGGAGAAAGGCAGCCGTCTATGGAAGGCGGTTCAGCTGGTTTGGAGGTGGCTGTATGGCTGACGGAACAAAAAGCCCGGTGAAGTTTCTACGTGAAGTAGGAAAAGAAATGAAGCGCGTCACCTGGCCGACACGAAGAGAACTGACAAAATACACCATTGTTGTTTTAGTGACTGTGACGTTCTTTGTTATTTTCTTTGCGGTCGTGGATCTCGGGTTGTCAGAGCTGGTTCGAATTATTCTTGAGTAACGGCATGAGCAGAAGGCTCCGAATAAAAGGAGGGAAGGACGGACCGTCCAGTAAATCATGGAAATGAATTGGTATGTGGTTCACACCTATTCCGGTTATGAGAATAAAGTGAAAACGAACCTGGAAAAACGCGTCGCCTCAATGGAGATGACGGATAAAATTTTCCGGGTGCTTGTACCGGTCGAAGAAGAAACTGAAGTGAAAAACGGAAAGACAAAACAGGTTATGCGCAAAATATTTCCCGGATATGTCATTGTGGAGATGGTTATGACAGATGATTCCTGGTACGTTGTGCGTAATACGCCTGGAGTGACAGGGTTTGTCGGGTCTACCGGAGCTGGTTCAAAACCGACTCCGCTTCTTCCTGAAGAAGTGGAGCATATTCTCCGTCAGGCAGGGGAACAGGAGCCGAAAGCTGAAACAGATTTTGAACTGCAGGAATCGGTGAAAGTAACAGAGGGTCCGTTCGCCGACTTCACAGGTACAATCGAAGATATCAACGCGGAAAAACAGAAAATCAAAGTCCACGTCAACATGTTTGGGCGTGAAACACCGGTGGAGCTTGAATTCACCCAGGTGGAAAAGTTATAGAAAAAGCGCCTGTCCCCGGTTGGGCGGAGGCCGGTTCCGGACTTCAGCAAAAGCTGAAATCCATAAAGTTTCGTCCCTTTATAAAAAAACCTTGCGGAACATGGTGTGAAGTGATAAGATTTTAATGTTTGGAATTGATAATGGGAAAGAACAGCAGAGAGATACTCTGCGTGTTCTTCCATAGAGTGGGAGGGCGTTTCCCGCCCGATCAACCACATCACGGACTAAGGAGGTGTATGTGCGTGGCTAAAAAAGTCGAGAAAGTAGTAAAGTTGCAGATTCCTGCCGGCAAAGCAAATCCGGCACCGCCCGTTGGTCCGGCGCTCGGTCAGGCAGGCGTGAATATCATGGGATTCTGTAAAGAATTCAACGCTCGCACGGCAGATGAAGCAGGTATGATTATTCCTGTTGAAATCTCTGTATACGAAGACCGTTCTTTTACTTTCATTACAAAAACTCCGCCCGCTGCCGTTCTCTTGAAGAAAGCAGCCGGCATTGAAAGTGGTTCCGGTGAACCGCATGTGAATAAAGTAGGTTCGGTTACGAGTGATCAGGTACGCGAAATCGCTGAAACAAAACAGCCTGACTTGAATGCGGCTGATCTGGATGCAGCGATCCGTATGGTTGAAGGAACGGCCCGCAGTATGGGGCTTAACGTAGAATAAAACACATTGCCTTGCCAAAGGTTGCGACTTCCTTTCCCAGCCGGAAAGGATACCTGTTCGCAACCTTTAAAAGTGGGAGGTCTAACCGTTAAAACCACAAATGAGGAGGAATAGCATTGGCTAAAAGAGGTAAAAAATATCAAGACGCTGTCAAGCTGATTGATAAAGAACAGGTATATAATACTGAAGAAGCCATTGAACTAGTGAAAAAGACATCTATCGCAAACTTTGATGAGACAGTAGAAGCTGCTGTCCGTCTCGGCGTGGACCCGCGTAAAAACGACCAGCAGCTCCGCGGAGCCGTTGTCCTTCCGCACGGAACAGGGAAAACCCAGCGCGTGCTTGTATTTGCCAAGGGTGATAAAGCACAGGAAGCAGAGCAGGCCGGTGCCGACTTTGTAGGAGAGGAAGACCTCGTCAACCAAGTACAGCAGGGCTGGTTTGATTTTGACGTTGTCATCGCAACTCCGGACATGATGGCCCAGGTTGGTAAGCTTGGTAAGATCCTTGGTCCTAAAGGACTTATGCCGAACCCTAAGACCGGTACGGTAACAATGGATGTAACCAAAGCGGTCGAAGAAGTAAAAGCTGGTAAGGTGGAATACCGGGTCGATAAATCCGGCAATATCCATGCGCCGATCGGGAAAATTTCGTTCGAGACAGAAAAACTGGCTGAAAATTTCAAGGCGTTGGTGGATGCCCTTGTTAAGGCAAAGCCGGCAGCGGCAAAAGGAACGTACGTAAGAGGTACAGCTGTGGCTTCCACAATGGGACCAGGTGTGACAATCAGTACTTCCACGCTCAACTTGAAATAATGAATTGACTGCCGGGGGAAAAACCGTTACACTTATAAACGGTATGAAATGTACTGGCAAGTAAAATATATGGATATTACCGCAGACAGCAGGTGCACACCGTGCTTAATTTCCTGCCGAGGTAGTTTTGGACATCCTCCCGGGATGGATTGAGACTGACCGCCTTCATGTCTGTGGACATGAAGGTTTTTTAATATTTTTCGTCTGTGGTCCACAATGAGAGCAGGAGGTGTAAAGGATGAGTGCAGTAATTGAACAGAAACAGCAGGTTGTTCAGGAAATTACGGATAAACTGGAAAACAGTGTATCTACCGTGGTTGTTGATTACCGCGGCCTGAACGTGGAAGAAGCTACAGAACTTCGGAAGCAGCTGCGCGAAGCGGGAGTGGACTTCAAGGTGTATAAAAACACAATGGTCCGCCGTGCTACAGAGAAAACCGATCTTACGGAACTTGACAGGTTTCTTCTCGGACCGACCGCTGTCGCGACGAGTACAGAAGATATTGTAGCGCCTGCGAAAATCATCAACAACTTTGCTAAAGAACACCCGGCGCTGGAGATTAAAACCGGTGTCATTCAAGGCCGTGTGGCTTCCCTGGAAGAAATTCAGGAACTTGCAAGTCTTCCTTCCCACGAAGGACTTGTATCCATGCTGCTTAACGTACTTCAGGCTCCGATCCGCAACTTTGCTCTGGCATCCAAGGCAGTTGCTGATCAAAAAGAAGAAGGCGCGTAAACGAAAACACGGGATGGTTCCCCGTCCTGAAAACAGATATTTATTAAAGGAGGATCTACAATGAGTAAAGAACAAATTATTGAAGAAATTAAAGAAATGTCCGTTCTTGAACTGAACGATCTTGTAAAAGCTATTGAAGAAGAATTTGGTGTAACTGCGGCAGCACCGGTTGCTGTCGGCGGCGGCGAAGCTGCTGAAGCAGAAGAAGAGCAGACTGACTTCGACCTTATCCTTGCTGACCCAGGTTCTTCCAAGGTTAACGTTATCAAAGTCGTTCGTGAAATCACAGGCCTTGGCCTGAAAGAAGCGAAGTCACTGGTTGACGGAACCCCGGATACACTTAAAGAAGGTGTAGAAAAAGAAGAAGCTGAACAGCTGAAAGGCCAGCTTGAAGAAGCAGGTGCGACAGTAGAACTGAAGTAAGCCGGGCAAGACCGAGAGCTTTCTCTTCCAATAGAGGAAGCTCTTTTTCATTATAAGTCTGTCAAGGAAGAGTTGTTTGAGGAAACACAGGAGATCTGTTAAAATGGTCGAACGATGTAAAAGGGTGTGAATAGATGGCAGGCCACTATTTTGATGAAAGCCCGGAACGTAAAAGTGAGCAAAGAGTAGTGACGGCGCAGCTCCGCGGGAAGCGGATGTCGTTTCACAGTGATCACGGTGTATTTTCCAAAAGCGAAGTGGATTACGGTACCCGCATGCTTCTGGAAGTTTATCGGTTTCCGGAGATGGAAGGAGATATTCTTGATATCGGATGCGGATATGGTTCTATTGGACTTACGCTTGCTGCCGAGGCAGACCGCACAATTTGGATGACAGATGTAAATGAGCGGGCTTTAAGCCTTGCCGCGCAGAATGCAGAAAAAGACGGGCTTTCTAACACCCGGATTATGAAGAGCAGCCTGTTTGAGGCGCTGGAGGGGGAAAAGTTTGCATCAGTGATTTCGAACCCGCCGGTCCGAGCCGGCAAAGAAACCGTGCACGCCCTCTTTGAAAAAGCGTATGACCACCTTTGCAGCAAAGGGACGTTCTGGACCGTACTTCAGAAAAAACAGGGAGCGCCCTCTGCAAAAGAAAAACTCAAGACGGTGTTTGACAGCGTGGATATTGAAGCCAGAAAAAAGGGATACTATATTTTTTGCGCAAAAAAGAATTGACCACAACGGATCGTTGTGTTAATATTGTTTAATGCGTATAAGTATCCTTGTTTCTGCATGCCGTTAAACATGTTCTCTCTTTATTTTTTATCATTGTACCACGTATAGGAGAGACAAGGGTAGGGAAAAATAATATAATCAGTCTGACATGTGGAAAATAGTGGTTCTTTCGTGAAGGAGATACTATTTTTTTCTTTGTGGGAGAGGTCAGGCACTGAAAGAATGATAACATAATAAGCCTTCACGGACGACGCAGTTCTCCGGTGATTTCAGGCGCTTATGTTTCTATAATTTTAGCAGCCGCCGTAGGGTTACTTTAGCCTGTGGTAACAGGTTGACATTATGTGATATTTAAGGGGTGACTCAGTTGACAGGTCAACTTATTCAGTTTGGACGCCACCGCCAAAGAAGAACGTATGCCCGTATCAACGAGGTGCTGGATCTTCCGAATCTTATTGAAATCCAGACCGCGTCGTATCAATGGTTTCTTGATGAGGGTATCCGGGAGATGTTTCAGGACATTTCTCCAATTGAGGATTTTACAGGGAATCTCGTGCTTGAATTCATCGATTACAACCTTGGTGAACCTAAGTATTCTATGGAAGAATCCAAAGAACGGGACGTAACCTTTTCTGCACCTTTACGGGTGAAAGTCCGTTTGATGAACAAGGAAACGGGTGAAGTGAAGGAACAGGAAGTATTTATGGGTGACTTCCCGTTAATGACCGATATCGGTACATTCATTATTAATGGGGCTGAGCGTATCATCGTTTCCCAGCTGGTCCGCTCCCCGAGTGTGTACTTTAACGAGAAACTGGACAAGAACGGGAAGAAAGGCCATACCGCTACGGTTATTCCGAACCGCGGAGCCTGGCTGGAGCTGGAGACCGATGCCAAGGATGTTGTGTACGTCAGAATCGACCGTACCAGGAAAGTACCGGTCACCGTGCTGCTCCGTGCACTTGGGTTCGGGTCTGATCAAGAGATCATTGACTTGCTTGGGGAAGATGAGTATCTTCGCAATACCCTTGAAAAAGATAATACGGAGGGCAGTGAAAAAGCACTGCTTGAGATTTATGAGCGTCTGCGCCCTGGCGAGCCCCCGACTGTTGACAGCGCCAAGAGTCTGTTAAACACTAGGTTTTTTGATCCAAAACGTTATGACTTTGCCAACGTCGGCCGTTACAAAGCAAATAAGAAACTTCATATCCAGAACCGCCTTTTCAATCAGCGTCTGGCTGAAACACTTGCTGATCCGGAAACAGGAGAAGTTCTGGCATCTGACGGTGATCTGCTGGACCGGCGTACACTTGACCGTCTGCTTCCATATCTGGAAAACGATATCGGGTTCAAACGGTACACTGTAGCCGGCGGGGTTTTAGAAGAAGCGGACCTGGATGTGCAGTCCATTAAGATTTATCCTCCTGAAGAACAGGAAGAAGACAAAGCAATTCAGGTAATAAGCAACGGTAATATCGACCGTGATGTAAAAAATATTACACCGGAAGACATTGTTTCAACGATTAATTACTTCTTTAACCTGCTCCACGGTGTAGGATTGACCGATGACATTGACCACCTCGGTAACCGCCGCCTTCGTTCTGTTGGTGAACTGCTCCAGAATCAATTCAGAATCGGGCTTTCCCGTATGGAACGTGTGGTGCGTGAACGGATGTCTATTCAGGATCCAAGTTCCATTACACCGCAGGCATTAATTAATATTCGTCCGGTTATCGCTTCGATTAAAGAGTTTTTCGGAAGCTCTCAGCTTTCACAGTTTATGGACCAGACAAATCCGCTGGCGGAGCTGACCCACAAACGCCGTCTTTCCGCACTCGGGCCCGGCGGCTTAACCAGGGAAAGAGCCGGCTTTGAAGTACGTGACGTCCATTATTCCCACTACGGCCGTATGTGTCCGATTGAAACACCGGAAGGGCCGAACATCGGTCTGATCAACTCCCTTTCCAGCTACGCGAAAGTGAATGAATTCGGGTTTATCGAGACTGCCTACCGGAGGGTGGACCACGAGACAGGTATTGTAACAGAGGAATGCGACTATCTCACAGCGGATGAAGAAGACAATTATATCGTTGCCCAGGCAAACGCAACTCTTACCGAAGACGGAAGGTTTGCCGAAGACAATATCATTGCCCGTTTCCGCGGGGAGAACACGCACGTTGCAAAAGAAAAAATCGACTACATGGACGTTTCTCCGAAACAGGTTGTGTCTGCAGCAACCGCGTGTATTCCGTTCCTTGAAAATGATGACTCCAACCGTGCACTGATGGGATCGAACATGCAGCGCCAGGCTGTTCCGCTGCTTGAACCGGAAGCGCCGCTTGTTGGAACCGGCATGGAACACGTCACTGCAAGAGACTCCGGAGCAGCGATTGTCGCACGAAATAAGGGCGTAGTAGAGCGTGTGACTGCACGCGAAATCTGGATCCGCCGTCTGGAAGATGTCGACGGAAAAGAAGTCGAAACAGATCTTGATAAGTATAGAATGTCCAAACACATTCGTTCCAACCAGGGAACCAGCTACAATCAGCGTCCGATTGCCAACGAAGGTGACCGCGTAGAGAGAGGCGAAGTTCTTGGTGACGGTCCATCCATGGAAAACGGAGAAATGGCGCTTGGACGTAATATCCTGGTCGGCTTCATGACATGGGAAGGTTACAACTATGAGGATGCAGTGATTCTCAGTGAACGCCTCGTGAAAGACGACGTCTATACGTCCGTCCATATCGAAGAATACGAATCTGAAGCCCGTGATACCAAGCTTGGTCCTGAAGAAATCACAAGGGATATACCAAACGTCAGCGAAGATGCGCTGAAAGATCTGGATGACCGAGGTATTATCCGGGTCGGTGCGGAAGTGAAAGATGGAGACATTCTGGTCGGCAAGGTCACTCCGAAAGGAATGACTGAACTGAGCGCGGAAGAACGTCTTCTGCACGCCATCTTTGGAGAAAAAGCGCGGGAAGTCCGCGATACTTCGCTGAAGGTTCCTCATGGTGCAGACGGCATTGTGCTTGACGTGAAAATATTCAACCGTGACGACGGCGATGAACTGCCTCCGGGTGTTAACCAGCTCGTCCGGGTTTATCTTGTGCAGAAACGTAAGATTCATGAAGGCGACAAAATGGCGGGACGTCACGGAAACAAGGGTGTTATTTCAAGAATCCTGCCCGAAGAAGATATGCCGTTCCTTCCGGACGGAACGCCGATTGAAATTATGTTGAACCCGCTCGGTGTTCCATCCCGTATGAACATCGGTCAGGTGCTGGAACTGCACCTTGGAATGGCTGCCCGTGAATTGAACGTACACATGGCTACTCCGGTATTTGACGGCGCCCGCGAAGAAGACGTCTGGGAAACTATTCAGGAAGCCGGTCTTGCAAGAGACGGCAAGACAGTTCTTTATGACGGACGTACCGGTGAGCCGTTTGACAACCGTGTTTCCGTAGGTGTGATGTATATGATCAAGCTGGCACACATGGTTGATGACAAACTTCACGCCCGTTCCACCGGACCATACTCCCTTGTTACCCAGCAGCCGCTCGGCGGAAAAGCGCAGTTCGGCGGACAGCGTTTCGGTGAAATGGAGGTCTGGGCACTGGAAGCTTATGGTGCGGCTTATACGCTTCAGGAAATCCTTACCGTAAAATCGGACGATGTCGTTGGTCGTGTAAAAACGTACGAGGCTATTGTAAAAGGGGAAAACGTACCTGAACCGGGTGTGCCTGAATCGTTTAAGGTCTTGATAAAAGAACTTCAGAGCCTCGGGATGGACGTAAAAATGCTGTCCAGTACAGAAGAAGAAATTGATATGAAGGAACTGGATGATGAAGAAGAGTCCAGCGGCACGTTGAACCTGAAACTGGAATCCAGCGAAAACGGCTGAAGCGGATTCTAAGAAACAAAGAAGAGGTGCATGGATGAAGCACCTCTTCCAACCCTGCTGAATGCCGCTATCCCAAAGTTTCGAAAGGGAGGTTGACCCCTTGATAGATGTGAATAATTTTGAATATATGAAAGTTGGTCTCGCATCCTCGGATAAAATGCGTTCATGGTCCCGTGGAGAAGTGAAAAAACCGGAAACGATCAACTACCGTACATTGAAACCGGAGAAAGACGGTCTTTTCTGTGAAAGAATTTTCGGTCCTACAAAAGACTGGGAGTGCCACTGCGGGAAGTATAAACGTGTGCGCTACAAGGGTGTTGTATGTGACCGCTGCGGCGTAGAAGTAACCCGTTCCAAAGTAAGACGGGAACGGATGGGCCACATTGAACTGGCAGCGCCGGTTTCCCATATCTGGTACTTCAAAGGTATCCCAAGCCGTATGGGTCTGGTGCTGGATATGTCTCCACGTTCACTGGAGGAAGTGATTTATTTTGCTTCTTATGTAGTGACCGATACCGGTGACACCCCTTTGGAATACAAACAACTGCTTTCTGAACGCGAATACCGCTCCTATTATGACAAATACGGGCGCAGTTTCACTGCTAAAATGGGCGCGGAAGCCATCCGTAAAATCCTTCAGAACATTGATTTGGAAAAAGAGGTTAAAATGCTGAAAGATGAGCTGGAAACCGCTCAGGGCCAGCGTCGTACAAGAGCTATCAAACGGCTTGAAGTACTCGAATCTTTCCGTCATTCCGGTAACGATCCAGCCTGGATGATTCTCGATGTTCTTCCGATTATTCCGCCGGAAATCCGCCCGATGGTACAGCTTGACGGTGGAAGGTTTGCAACGTCGGACCTGAACGATCTGTACCGCCGCGTTATTAACCGTAATAACCGGCTGAAGCGCCTGCTTGATCTTGGAGCACCGAATATCATTGTTCAAAACGAAAAACGGATGCTGCAGGAAGCAGTTGACGCGCTTATCGATAACGGGCGCCGCGGCCGTCCGGTAACAGGACCGGGAAACCGTCCCCTGAAGTCCCTTTCCCACATGCTGAAAGGAAAGCAGGGACGTTTCCGCCAGAACCTTCTCGGAAAACGTGTTGACTATTCCGGACGTTCTGTTATCGTTGTCGGTCCGAGTCTGAAAATGTATCAGTGCGGACTTCCAAAAGAAATGGCTCTTGAACTGTTTAAACCGTTTGTCATGAAAGAACTGGTCAGCCGTGGTCTTGCACACAATATCAAAAGCGCAAAACGCAAAGTGGAAAGAGTCCATGATGAAGTATGGGACGTTCTTGAAGAAGTGATTAAAGAGCATCCGGTACTGCTTAACCGGGCACCGACCCTCCACCGCCTCGGCATACAGGCATTTGAGCCGACACTTGTGGAAGGCCGCGCGGTAAAACTTCATCCGCTCGTCTGCACAGCGTATAACGCGGACTTTGACGGAGACCAGATGGCGGTTCACGTACCGCTTTCAGCAGAAGCGCAGGCTGAAGCACGCGTCCTGATGCTTGCCGCCCAAAACATCCTGAATCCAAAGGACGGAAAACCAGTTGTTACGCCGTCGCAGGACATGGTGCTTGGGAACTATTACCTTACGCTTGAACGTGAAGCAGCTACCGGTGAAGGGTCAATTTTCAAAGATCCAAACGAAGCACTGCAGGCTTATCACAGCGGCTATATCCACCTTCATACGAGAATAGCGCTTCCGGTATCCAGCCTTGGGAAAACCAACTTCACAGAAGAACAGAATAACAAACTGCTTCTGACAACGGTCGGCAAAATCATCTTTAACGAAATTCTGCCGACGTCCTTCCCGTATGTGAATGAACCGACGGGAACAAACCTGGAAGTTGCCGTTCCGGAGCAGTATATTGTCGATAAAACAACCAATGTAGCCGAAGAGTATAAAAAGCGTGAGCTGGTGCCGCCGTTTAAGAAAGGATTTCTCGGTGACGTTATTGCGGAAGTGTTTAAGAAGTTCCAGATTATCGAAACTTCCAAAATGCTGGACCGCATGAAAGACCTCGGTTTCTATTACTCAACGAAGGCGGGTATCACCGTAGGGATCTCAGACATCGTGGTTCTTGAAGACAAACCGGATATTCTGGAAGACGCTGAGAGCAAGGTCGACCAGGTCATGAAGCAGTTCCGGCGCGGTCTTATTACCGATGAAGAACGGTATAATAATGTCATCTCCATCTGGAGTGACGCAAAAGAAGTCATTCAGGATAAACTCCTGAAATCCTTATACACGATGAACCCGATTTATATGATGAGTGATTCCGGAGCCCGCGGTAACGCTTCAAACTTCACGCAGCTTGCCGGGATGCGCGGTCTGATGGCAAACCCATCTGGACGGATTATCGAACTTCCGATTAAATCAAGCTTCCGTGAGGGTCTGACAGTGCTTGAATACTTCATATCCACTCACGGTGCACGTAAAGGACTTGCCGATACCGCCCTTAAGACAGCGGACTCGGGCTATCTCACCCGCCGTCTTGTGGACGTGGCACAGGATGTTATCGTACGTGAGGATGACTGCGGCACGGACCGCGGCCTGGAAGTTGCACCTCTTCAGGAAGGCACCGAAGTTATTGAAAAACTTCAGGACCGCCTGGTAGGAAGAGTCGCTTTCAAGACTGTCCGTCATCCGGAAACAAAAGAAGTGTTGGTTAAAAAAGGGAACTTAGTAGATGAAGAAAAAGCAAAAGAAATTGAAGAAGCAGGCGTGGAAAGAGTAACAATCCGCTCTGTCTTCACCTGCGACAGCCGCCACGGCGTTTGTAAAAAATGTTACGGAAAGAACCTTGCTACAGGCTCGGATGTGGAAGTCGGCGAAGCTGTCGGCATCATTGCAGCGCAGTCAATCGGTGAGCCTGGTACCCAGCTGACGATGCGTACATTCCACACAGGCGGTGTAGCTGGAGACGACATCACCCAGGGGCTGCCGCGTATCCAGGAACTTGTTGAAGCAAGGAATCCGAAAGGGCAGGCGGTTATTTCAGAACTCGAGGGTGAAATAGTAGATATTAAAGAGCAGCAGGGCAAAAAAGAGATCACTGTTCAGGGTGGTCTGGAGAACAGAAGCTATACTACTGCGTATGGTGCGCGCCTGAAAGTCGATGTCGGCGACAAGGTAAAATCCGGAGAGCCGCTGACGGAAGGGTCGATTGATCCGAAAGAACTTCTACGTTATACCGGAGTGCAGGAAGTGCAGCGTTATCTCCTGAAAGAAGTGCAGAAAGTGTACAGTATGCAGGGGGTTGAAATCAGCGATAAGCACATTGAAGTCATGGTCAGCCAGATGCTTAAGAAAATCAGAGTTGCTGATCCCGGTGACACAGAAGTTCTGCCGGGTACCATGGTGGAAATCCAACACTTTGATAATGCCAATCAGAAGGTACTTGAAAATAACGGTCGGCCGGCAGTCGGTCACCCAATTATTCTTGGAATCACCAAGGCATCTCTTGAGACGGACTCGTTCCTTTCAGCTGCCTCGTTCCAGGAAACAACAAGAGTGCTTACAGATGCCGCCATTAAAGGAAAGCGTGACGAACTACTCGGTCTTAAAGAAAATGTCATCCTTGGTAAGCTTGTTCCAGCCGGAACCGGAATGCAGCGTTACCGGTCGCTTGAAATGGATAAACCGGAGGAGCAGGAAGCCCAAGTTGTGGAAACCGATGAAGAGACGGTACCGCAGAACTAAAACAGTGTTGACATCTTTCCACCGCGGTGATATGCTGTCAAAGTGCGCCTAACACCCTGTGCTTTGGAGGATGCAGAATGTCTTATGAAAAAGTTTCACAGGCGGATGAGGTTTTAATTGGTACGAAGCAAACGCTCAAAGCGCTGGAAGCAAACTTCGTCAAAGAAGTGATCGTAGCAGGGGACGCTGAAAACAGGGTTATCAGCAAGGTTATCCTGACCGCTGAATCAAAAGGAGTTCCTGTTTATACAGTGGATTCCATGCGCAGACTTGGAACAGTCTGTGGAATTGATGTGGGGGCAGCTTCGGTTGCACTGAAAAAGCAATGACGTTTTTGCTGGCAGGCTCTGTCTGCCGGCAAAAACTTTACTTTTGCTTTCCAACGAACCACCTGGAACGGTGGTCTTAAAAACCAGAAAAGAAGGGAGGCAGAATAATGCCGACAATGAACCAATTGGTGCGGAAAGGCCGTAAGATGAAGACAAAAGGATCGGACTCACCCGCGCTGAATAAAGGGTATAACAGTTACAGAAAAATTCCGACGGATCAGAACTCACCTCAAAAACGTGGTGTCTGCACCCGTGTCGGAACAATGACACCGAAGAAGCCGAACTCGGCGCTGCGTAAATATGCCCGTGTACGTTTGACCAATCAGATTGAAGTAACGGCTTACATTCCGGGAATCGGCCACAATCTTCAGGAGCACAGTGTTGTTCTTGTACGGGGCGGCCGTGTGAAGGACCTGCCGGGTGTGCGTTACCATATCGTACGCGGTGCTCTTGATACCGCTGGTGTCCAGAACCGTAAGTCAAGCCGTTCAAAATACGGTACCAAGCGTGCCAAAAAATAAATAACCTTTAAACAACAGGAAAGGAGGAGTTGACTCATGCCTCGTAAAGGACCAGTACCACGCAGAGATGTCCTGCCGGACCCGCTTTATAATTCCAAGCTTGTAACGAGACTGATCAATCGGATTATGCTGGATGGAAAGAAAGGGAAGGCGCAGAACATTCTTTACAAAGCGTTCACCCTTGTCGAAGAAAGATCAGGAAACGATCCGATGGAAGCATTTGATCAAGCGCTCAAAAATGTTATGCCGGTTCTGGAAGTTAAATCACGCCGTGTCGGCGGTGCTAACTACCAGGTTCCTATTGAAGTGAAGCCGGACCGCCGTACAACTCTCGGACTCCGCTGGATTGTCAGTTATGCCCGTCTCCGCGGGGAGAAAACTATGGAGGAACGTCTGGCCAATGAAATTCTGGATGCCTCCAACAATACAGGATCCGCTGTGAAAAAGCGTGAAGACACGCACCGTATGGCTGAAGCAAACAAAGCATTCGCTCATTACCGCTGGTAATAAGCAGCTATCTAACACCCTACTAATTAATTAGTTATGGAAGAAAGGAGAAATTGAAAGTTCATGGCACGAGAATTCTCCTTAGAAAAAACTCGTAATATCGGGATCATGGCTCACATTGATGCCGGTAAGACTACAGCCACAGAACGTGTTCTGTATTATACAGGACGTATCCATAAAATCGGGGAAACACACGAAGGTGCTTCTCAGATGGATTGGATGTCTCAGGAACAGGAACGCGGAATTACAATCACCTCCGCTGCAACAACAGCACAGTGGAAAGATCACAGAATTAATATTATTGACACGCCGGGACACGTCGATTTCACTGTAGAAGTGGAGCGTTCCCTTCGTGTACTGGACGGATCTGTCGCAGTGTTGGATGCGCAGTCCGGAGTGGAGCCGCAGACCGAAACTGTGTGGCGTCAGGCTACAACCTACCACGTTCCGCGTATTGTTTTTGTAAACAAGATGGATAAGGTTGGAGCGGACTTTTTATATTCCTGCTCTACATTAACAGATCGTCTTGATGCGAATGCCCACCCGATTCAGCTTCCGATTGGTGCAGAAGACAGCTTTGAGGGAATCATCGACTTGATCAACATGCAGGCATTTTACTACATGGATGATCTAGGTACACGCGCGGAAGCACGTGAGATTCCGCAGGAATATCGGGAACAGGCGGAAAAATACCGCGAATCTCTGATTGAGGCTGTTGCTGAATTTGATGAAGATATGATGATGAAGTACCTCGAGGGAGAAGAAGTCACCACGGATGAGATTAAAAAAGCAATCCGTAAGGGTACCCTGAATGTTGAATTCTATCCGGTACTGTGCGGATCCGCCTTTAAAAACAAAGGCGTACAGCTTATGATTGACGCTGTAATCGACTATCTTCCGTCCCCGCTTGATGTGCCTGCTATCAAAGGTTTCCTTCCGGACACCGAAGAGGAAGTGGAAAGATCAGCAGACGACGAAGGGCCGTTTTCCGCGCTTGCATTTAAAGTCTCAACAGACCCTTATGTCGGGAAGCTTACGTTCTTCCGGGTATATTCAGGCAGACTTGATGCCGGATCTTACGTTCGGAATTCCACGAAAGATAAAAGGGAAAGAGTCGGCCGTATCCTTCAGATGCATGCCAACTCCCGTGAAGAGATTTCAACCGTCTACTCCGGTGATATCGCAGGTGGTATCGGCCTGAAAGATACAGGCACCGGTGATACACTCTGTGGTGAAAAAGACAGAGTTATCCTGGAATCCATGGACTTTCCGGAACCGGTTATCAACCTTTCTGTGGAACCTAAATCAAAAGCCGACCATGACAAAATGGGTATTGCTCTTGGCAAGCTGGCTGAAGAAGATCCGACATTTCAGACGGAGACAGATGAAGAAACCGGCCAGACCATCATTAAAGGAATGGGTGAGCTTCATCTTGATATCATCATTGACCGTCTGAAACGCGAATTTAAAGTGGATGCCACAGTAGGTGCTCCGCAGGTGGCCTACCGTGAAACTATCCGCGAGTCAGCCGATGTTGAAGGGAAGTTTGTACGTCAGTCCGGCGGACGCGGCCAGTACGGTCATGTCTGGGTGACGTTTGAACCTAACGACGAAGGTGCAGGATACGAATTTGTTAACAAAATTGTCGGCGGCGTTGTTCCAAAAGAATACGTCAATTCGGTTCAGCAGGGTATCGGAGAAGCGCTCGACAATGGTCTTCTTGCAGGATATCCAATGGTTGATGTGAAGGCCACGCTGTTTGATGGTTCCTACCACGATGTAGACTCCAACGAAATGGCGTTTAAAGTGGCTGGATCCCTGGCTCTGAAAGAAGCAAAAAATCATTGTAAACCGGTTCTTCTTGAACCGTTGATGAGTGTAGAGGTTGTTATGCCGGAAGATTACATGGGAGATGTAATGGGCGATATTACTGCACGGCGCGGACGTGTCGAAGGCATGGAAGCACGCGGTAAATCCCAGGCAATCAAGGCCTTTGTTCCACTTTCCGAAATGTTCGGTTATGCAACCAATCTGCGTTCCATCACACAGGGACGCGGCAACTACACGATGTTCTTTGATCATTACGAAGAAGTACCAAAATCTATTTCGGAAGAGATTGTCTCAAAGAACACCGGAGAATAATTTTGTGTAAATGATTGTCTCTGCATTTGTTTTAATGTAAGCTGAAAAAGGTGATTCTCTAGTGGTGATACACCTTTTTGGCTTCCATATAATTAACCTGTATTAAAGGGAGGAAATTCACAATGGCTAAAGAAAAGTTTGATCGTTCCAAAACGCATACGAACATTGGTACTATCGGACACGTAGACCATGGTAAAACAACACTCACAGCTGCTATCACTACAGTACTCAACAAGAACTCCGGTACTGGTGAAGCTAGAGCATACGATACCATCGACAACGCTCCGGAAGAGCGTGAACGTGGAATCACAATCTCTACTGCACACGTAGAATACGAAACAGAAACCCGTCACTATGCACACGTGGACTGCCCGGGACACGCGGACTATGTGAAGAACATGATCACAGGTGCTGCGCAGATGGACGGAGCGATCCTCGTTGTGTCCGCAGCTGACGGCCCAATGCCGCAGACCCGCGAACATATTCTGCTTTCCCGTCAGGTTGGCGTACCATCCATCGTTGTATTCCTGAACAAAACAGACATGGTGGACGACGAAGAACTTCTTGAACTCGTAGAAATGGAAGTACGTGAGCTTCTTGGCGAGTATGACTTTGACGGTGACGACACACCGGTTGTTAAAGGCTCCGCCCTTCAGGCAATCGAAGGTGTAGAAGAACATGAGCAGGCTATTGTTGAACTCATGGAAGCAGTAGACAACTACATTCCGACACCGGACCGTGACAAAGATAAGCCATTCATGATGCCTGTTGAGGACGTATTCTCGATCACCGGCCGTGGTACTGTTGCGACCGGCCGTGTTGAACGCGGTATGCTTAACGTTGGTGACGAGGTCGAAATCATCGGGATCGTTGAAGACAAGCGTAAAACAACGGTTACCGGAGTGGAAATGTTCCGTAAGCTTCTTGATTATGCAGAAGCCGGCGACAACATCGGCGCCCTTCTCCGCGGTGTAAACCGTGAAGATATCAAACGCGGCCAGGTGCTTGCGAAGCCGAATTCGATCACACCGCATACAAAGTTTCAGGCGGAAGTTTATGTTCTTTCCAAAGAAGAAGGCGGTCGTCATACTCCTTTCTTTGAAAACTACCGCCCGCAGTTCTACTTCCGTACTACAGACGTTACCGGCATTATCCAACTGCCGGAAGGTGTAGAAATGGTTATGCCCGGCGATAACGTTGAAATGACAGTAGAACTCATCCAGCCGATTGCGATCGAAGAAGGAACGAAGTTCTCTATCCGCGAAGGCGGCCGTACTGTCGGCGCCGGCGTGGTTGCTAAGATCGAAAAGTAAGCCGGATAATGTAGAAGGATCCTGTCCATGGACAGGATCCTTTTTTTGCAGCAGAGAATATTCAGCCTGCAGGGAGACGCTGCCAATGGGTTTTTGCGCCGGACGCTCGAAACACTGTACAAAAACATTCATGGTGCAAAACCGTTTTATGATAATACAAAACGGATGTTTTTTATCAAATTATCTACATTCGGCACATTGCTGCTATTCTTCGCTGCAAAAAAATCAAGAAGAAATGTTGAATTTCTTTTTATAAGTCCTTGCATTCAGAAACTCGAATCATTATAATAGATAAAGTGTGACCATGGGCTTGTAGTTAATGCATTAAAAAGCGTTAGACACGTTTTAGTGCAGACTGCGCTTATGATCCAGGCGATGATGTGAAAGGTTGCCGACACACCCGGACCCTTTGCCATGGTTGGGGGTGTGGGAAATTTTCACGGAGTATGTCTGTAAAAATCGGGCGATAAAGGAGGGCTTATAATGGCAAATGAAAAGATCCGCATTCGTTTGAAAGCTTATGACCACCGGGTGCTGGACCAATCTGCAGAAAAGATTGTCGACACAGCGAAACGTTCCGGTGCGGGAGTATCAGGACCAATCCCGCTGCCGACGGAAAAATCGGTGTACACGATTCTTCGTGCAACACATAAGTTTAAAGATGCACGTGAACAGTTCGAAATGCGTACGCACAAGCGTTTGATTGATATTGTCAATCCGACACCGCAGACGGTCGATGCGCTCATGCGTCTAGACCTGGCGTCAGGTGTCGATATCGAAATAAAATTATAAAACCATCATTATTTAGGAGGTGTGACGAATGACCAAAGGAATCTTGGGTAAAAAAATCGGGATGACCCAGCTGTTTAATGAGCAGGGCGAACTACTTCCGGTTACCGTGATTGAAGCTGAACCAAACGTTGTTCTTCAAAAGAAAACGGCAGAATCGGATGGTTATGAATCTGTTCAACTGGGCGTTTATGATAAAAAGAGCACGAACGCAAACAAGCCGGAAAAAGGTCATGCAGACAAAGCCGGCGCTGCTCCCAAGCGCTACACTCGTGAACTCCGCAACGTAGAAGGAGATTACGAAGTTGGTCAGGAAGTCAAAGTAGATACGTTTGAAGCCGGAGAGCTTGTGGATGTTACAGGAACATCCAAAGGAAAAGGATTCGCTGGAGCTATCAAGCGTCATAACCAGGCACGCGGACCAATGACACACGGTTCTCATTTCCACCGCAGCCCCGGTTCCATGGGTGCAATGGGGCATTATCATGTCCTGAAAGGAAAGAAACTTCCTGGACGCATGGGCGGCGGCACTGTGACGGTGCAGAATCTTGAAATCGTCAAAGTGGACAGCGAACGTAATCTTCTTTTGATTAAAGGGAATGTTCCCGGCCCGCGTAAAAGCTACGTAACTCTACAATCCGCTGTCAAAACAGCGAAGTAACGTTTTATAGAAAGGAGGCTCCATTATGCCGACAATAGATCTTATGAATCAAAACGGCTCTAAAGTAGGAGACATCGAACTCTCTGATGCTGTTTTTGGTATAGAACCGAATGTAGATGTGCTTCATGATGCTGTTGTGATGCAGCAGGCTTCCCAGCGTCAGGGCACGCATAAAACAAAAAACCGTTCTGAAAGAAAGGGAGGCGGAGCTAAGCCTTGGCGCCAGAAGGGCACAGGACGTGCGCGTCATGGTTCAATCCGCTCACCGCTGTGGGTTAAAGGTGGAATTGTGTTTGGCCCTACTCCGAGACAGTACGGCTACAAACTTCCAAAGAAAGTCCGCAGACTTGCGATTAAATCCGCTTATTCCAGTAAAGTGAAAGACAATGAAGTGATCGTTGTTGACGATATTCAGCTGGAAGCTCCAAAGACGAAGGATATGATCAAGATTCTTTCCAGTCTTTCCGTAGAAGAGACAGCACTTGTTGTAACCGCTGATTACAATGAGCAGGTAGCCCTGTCCGCACGCAATATTGAAGGAGTTACTTTTGCTACTGTCAACGATGCGAATGCACTTGAGCTTTTGAAGCATGACAAACTCATCATTACGCAGGGAGCAGTAGAGAAGGTAGAGGAGGTGCTCGCATAATGGAAGCACGCGATGTGATCAAGCGCCCAGTTATTACCGAACGGTCTGCTGATTTAATGGAAGAAAAGAAATATACGTTTGAAGTCGACGTAAAGGCAAACAAAACACAGATTCTCAAAGCTGTGGAAGAAATCTTTGACGTCCAGGTAGCCAAAGTCAACACCATGAACTACAAAGGCAAATTCCGTCGTTTCGGCCGTTATACCGGCTATAAGCCAGACCGGAAAAAAGCAGTAGTGACATTGACTCCAGGCAGCGAAGAAATCGAATTCTTCGAAGGAGCATAAATCAATAGTGAAGGAGGGAAAAAAGGATGGCTATTAAAAGAACGAAAC
Organism: Salibacterium lacus; assembly: GCF_042684865.1. Lineage (NCBI taxonomy): Bacteria > Bacillati > Bacillota > Bacilli > Caryophanales > Bacillaceae > Salibacterium > Salibacterium lacus. The sequence continues at coordinate 23,238 of NZ_JBHUML010000008.1, read as the reverse complement.
CCATTACTAATGGTCAGCGTTTCATGTCTATTAACAAGAATACGGAAGTAACAACAGATAAACCGGAACGGACGCTGCTTGAACCAAAGCACAAAAAAGGCGGACGTAACAACCATGGCCGTATTACGGTTCGTCATCAGGGCGGCGGTCATAAACAACAGTACCGGCTCATCGATTTCAAACGCGATAAGGATGGAGTACCGGGCCGTGTAGCGACGATCGAATACGATCCGAACCGTTCAGCCAATATCGCTCTCATCCACTATAAAGATGGAGAAAAGCGTTATATTCTCGCACCGAAAAACCTTCGTGTAGGACAAGAAATTGTCTCCGGACCGGAAGCAGACATTAAAACAGGAAATGCGCTGGCACTTTCGGATATCCCGGTAGGTACCGTTGTTCACAATATCGAGTTGAAACCAGGACGCGGAGCGCAGCTCGTTCGTTCTGCCGGCGCTGAAGCGCAGGTTCTTGGTAAGGAAGGCAAGTATGTACTTGTGCGTCTCCGCTCAGGTGAAACCCGCCTTATCCTTGCAACATGCAGAGCAACTGTCGGTCAGGTAGGCAACATTGAACACGAACTTGTTGTTATCGGAAAAGCCGGCCGCGGCCGCTGGCTCAACAAACGCCCGGTTGTACGCGGTTCTGCGATGAACCCTGCGGACCACCCGCACGGCGGCGGGGAAGGACGCGCTCCAATCGGCCGTACGACTCAGGTATCACCTTGGGGCACACCTGCTGTTGGTTACAAGACACGTAAGAAGAACAAAGACTCCGATAAATATATCGTCCGTAGACGTAAAAAGAAAAAGAAATAAATTCACAGCGCGCGCAGAATATGCCGCAGCATAAAAAACGAAAGGAGGTTTCCTCATGGCTCGCAGTCTAAAAAAGGGACCTTTTGTCGATGACCATTTAATAAAAAAGGTTGAGAACTTGAACGAAAAGAACGATAAGCAGGTAATTAAAACGTGGTCCCGCCGTTCTACAGTATTTCCGCAGTTCGTAGGACACACATTTGCTGTATATGACGGAAGAAAGCACGTACCTGTATTTGTTTCTGAAGATATGGTTGGCCATAAACTTGGGGAATTTGCTCCCACCAGAACGTTCAAAGGCCACAAAAACGACGACAGGAAAACAAGACGGTAAGAAGAGGGGAGGTTCTGAAAATGCAAGCTAAAGCAGTCGCGAAACAAGTCCGCATTGCCCCCCGCAAAGCACGGTTAGTTGTTGACCTCGTCAGGGGCAAAGAAATCGGCGAAGCCGTCGGCATCTTAAAAAATACGCCGAAAGCTGCTTCACCGATTGTCGAAAAGGTTCTGAACTCCGCAGTGGCAAACGCGGAACACAATTATGAAATGGAACCGGAAGATTTGTATGTGAGTGAAATTTTTGTAGATGAAGGCGTCACGATGAAACGTTTCCGTCCCCGTGCTATGGGACGCGCTACCGGAATCAGCAAACGTACCAGCCACATTACAGTAGTGGTATCAGAAAAGAAGGAGGGATAATGAGTGGGGCAAAAAGTAAATCCAGTAGGACTTAGACTCGGAGTCATCCGTGACTGGGATTCCAAATGGTTCGCAGAAAACAATTATGCAACGCTGTTGCACGAAGATATAAAAATCCGTGAATATATCGAAAACCGTCTGCAGGATGCTGCTGTTTCCACCGTTGAAATTGAACGGGCAGCCAACCGTGTGAACATTACCATTCACACTGCAAAACCGGGAATGGTTATTGGTAAAGGCGGTTCAGAAGTGGAAATTCTCCGCAAAGCACTAAATGAACTAACTGGAAAAAGAGTTCACATCAACATTTCTGAAGTGAAAAATCCAGACTTGGATGCCAGACTGGTCGCTGACAACATCGCACGCCAGCTTGAAAACCGTGTATCCTTCCGCCGTGCCATGAAACAGTCCATTCAACGCACACTGCGTGCCGGCGCACAGGGTATCAGAACAGAAGTATCCGGACGTATCGGCGGTGCTGATATCGCCCGTAACGAAAGTTATAATGAAGGTACTGTTCCACTCCACACACTGCGTGCCGACATTGATTATGGTACAGCGGAAGCTGACACAACGTACGGTAAACTTGGTGTGAAGATCTGGATTTATCGTGGAGAAGTCCTTCCATCGAAAGGTTCGAACAACGAGGAAGGAGGAGAATAAGTTATGTTAATGCCAAAACGCGTAAAGTTCCGCCGCGAACACCGTGGAAGAACGAAAGGCCGTGCAAAAGGCGGAACAGAAGTTTCTTTTGGTGAATTCGGTCTGCAGGCACTGGATCCGGCATGGGTTTCCAACCGTCAGATTGAAGCAGCCCGTATCGCGATGACCCGTTATATGAAGCGTGGAGGTAAAGTCTGGATTAAGATCTTTCCGGATAAGCCTTACACACAGAAGCCGCTTGAAGTACGGATGGGTTCCGGTAAAGGTTCTCCTGAAGGCTGGGTGGCTGTAGTAAAGCCAGGAAAAATTATGTTTGAAATCGCAGGTGTTTCCGAAGAAGTTGCCCGGGAAGCACTTAGACTTGCGTCTCACAAACTTCCAGTGAAAACGAAGTTTGTAAAACGTGAAGAAGTGGGTGGTGAGGCAAATGAAAGCTAATCAATTCAGAGACTTGACCTCAACAGAAATAGAAGAACAGACACAGACCCTGAAAGAAGAGCTCTTTAATCTCCGATTTCAGCTGGCAACCGGACAACTTGAAAATCCTGCCCGCCTTCGCAATGTCCGCAAGGACATCGCACGCGCTAAGACAGTGTTGCGTGAACGTGAGCTTGGTCTGAACAAAGCATAAAACAAGAGGGGAGGTTTGGCATAAAATGGCTGAACGTAACCAGCGGAAAGTCTATATCGGCCGTGTTGTTTCCGACAAAATGGATAAAACAATTTCGGTCTACGTCGAAACGTATAAAAAAGATTCCCTTTACGGCAAGCGTGTTAAAGATTCGAAGAAATTTAAGGCGCATGATGAAGACAATGCAGCAAAGCATGGAGACATTGTTAAAATCATGGAAACCCGCCCGCTTTCTAAAGATAAACGCTTCCGTCTTGTAGAAGTTGTTGAGGAATCCGTTATTATCTAAACAATCTTTTGTGGAAGAAGGGAGGTTAAACGTCTATGATTCAAGAAGAAACCATGTTGAAAGTTGCTGATAACTCCGGCGCCCGTGAAATTAAAACGATTAAAGTACTGGGTGGCTCCGGACGTAAAACAGCCAATATCGGTGACATGATTGTATGTTCTGTGAAGCAGGCAACACCAGGTGGCGTTGTCAAGAAAAACGAAGTGGTTCGTGCCGTCATTGTACGTTCAAAAAGCGGTGCGCGCCGTCCGGATGGCTCCTATATCCGTTTCGGTGAAAATGCAGCCGTTATTGTCCGGGACGACAAAAGTCCCCGCGGAACACGTATTTTCGGACCAGTAGCACGGGAACTACGCAGTTCGCAATATATGAAGATTGTTTCCCTCGCCCCGGAAGTTCTTTAATAAAAGCCAGTATGGCCCGATGAAGGAGGTGCGATCATGAGTCAACCGAAACTCCATGTGAAAACAGGCGATAAAGTCAAAGTCATCACAGGAAAAGATAAAGGCAGCGAAGGCGTCATCCTTAAGGCATTTCCAAGCCAGTCCCGTGTACTGGTTGAGGGTGTAAATGTTGTTAAAAAACACGAAAAGCCTTCTCAGGAAAATCCACAGGGCGGTATATCCAATCAGGAAGCACCGATTCATGTCTCCAATGTGATGCCGCTGGATCCAAGTACGAATGAACCGACAAGAGTCGGATTTAAAATAGAAGACGGCAAAAAAATCCGTATCGCCAAAAAATCCGGCGAAGCCCTTGATTAAGTAAGTCGTTGAGGAAAGGAGGTCCCTTTAATGAACGCGCTCAGAGAAAAATTCAAAAACGATATTGTGCCTCATCTGCACAATAAATACGAATACTCTTCCGTAATGGGAGTGCCCAAGGTCGAAAAGATCGTAATTAACATGGGAATCGGCGATGCAGTGCAGAACCCGAAAGCCCTTGATAAAGCAGTGGAAGAACTGTCACTTATCAGTGGTCAAAAACCACTTATCACCAAAGCAAAGAGATCTATTGCAGGATTTAAGGTACGTCAGGGTATGCCGATCGGTACCAAAGTCACTCTTCGCGGACCAAGAATGTATGAGTTCCTGGAGAAGCTGATTAACGTTTCACTTCCTCGTGTACGTGACTTCCGCGGTGTTTCGAACAAAGCCTTTGACGGCCGCGGCAATTTCACGCTTGGTGTGAAAGAGCAATTGATTTTCCCGGAAATCGAATACGATAAAGTAGATAAAGTACGCGGCATGGATATAGTTATCGTAACATCAGCTGAGACGGACGAAGAAGCTTATGAGCTACTCGACCAGATGGGCATGCCGTTTAAAAAATAAATTGAACATGTAAAGGAGGTAAATGGACCTTGGCAAAAAAATCGATGGTCGCCAAACAGCAACGTCCTCAAAAGTTCAAAGTGCGCGAGTATACGCGTTGCGAGCGTTGCGGACGTCCTCACTCCGTTATGCGTAAATTTAAACTCTGCCGGATTTGTTTCCGCGAGTTAGCCTATAAAGGACAAATTCCAGGCGTTAAAAAAGCCAGCTGGTAAGCCCGAGACAGGGAAGGAGGTAAATCGATATGGTCATGACTGATCCAATAGCAGATATGCTGACCCGCATCCGGAATGCGAACACGGTCCGCCACGAGAAGCTTGAACTTCCGGCATCGAACCTGAAAAGTGAAGTTGCCAATATCCTCAAGCAGGAAGGCTTTGTCCGCGATGTGGAGTCTGTAGAAGACAATAAACAGGGAATCATCCGCATCTTTTTGAAATACGGGGCGGAGAATGAACGTGTTATCACAGGACTTAAACGAATCAGTAAACCCGGACTCCGCGTTTACGCCAAAGCAGAGGAACTCCCTCGTGTTCTCGGCGGACTGGGAATTGCCGTTATTTCAACATCCAACGGCGTGATGAGCGATAAAGAAGCAAGGAAAAAACAGGTCGGCGGCGAAGTACTTGCTTACGTTTGGTAATGAAAACTGAGTCAGAACGGAGGTGTAATGAATGTCACGTATTGGTGTAAAACCTATTGAGCTCACAAGTGATGTAACGGCAGCGCTGGAGGGAAACACAATTACGGTAAAAGGACCAAAAGGGGAATTGACCCGTAATCTTCATCCTGAAATCAAAGTAAATGTCGGTGAAGAAGAGATCACATTTGAGCGTCCAAGTAATAATAAGCAGCACCGCTCTCTTCACGGCACAACCCGCAGTGTTGTAAACAACATGGTGGAAGGTGTCAAAAACGGATTCGAAAAAAGTCTGGAACTTGTCGGTGTCGGTTACCGCGCAAGTAAATCCGGGGAAAAAGTGGTATTGAACGTCGGCTATTCCCATCCGGTTGAAGTAGCACCGGAAGAAGGAATCGAACTGGAAGTGCCATCGAACACCAAAATAGTGGTTAGAGGAATTGACAAGGAACGTGTCGGAGCCACGGCCTCCAACATCCGTTCTGTGAGACTTCCAGAACCTTACAAAGGCAAAGGCATCCGTTATGAAAACGAACATGTCCGTCAAAAAGTAGGTAAGACTGGTAAGTAACGTTTCCGCTAATCGTCATGAAAGGAGGAACGCAGCATGACAACAAAATCCAAAAAGTATGCAAACCGGAAAAGGCGCCACGCAAGTATCCGGCAGAAAATCAAGGGCACCAGTGAGCGTCCGCGTTTAAACGTATTCCGTTCTTCCAAGCACATCTATGCACAGCTTATTGATGATGAAAAAGGGGTTACCCTCACATCTGCTTCGACGATGGAAAATGGTATGGATGTGGAGAACGGCGGCAACAAAGAAGCAGCAAGCAAAATTGGTGAAGTTGTAGCTAAACGCGCATCTGAAAAAGGATACGAGACCGTTGTATTTGACCGTGGCGGTTTTGTTTATCACGGACGTGTGCAGGCTCTGGCTGATGCAGCACGCGAAAACGGACTACATTTCTAAAATGATGGGAGGGAAACACATGCAGATTGATGCCAGTAAACTTGATGTTGAAGAAAGAGTTGTAGCGATAAATCGTGTAGCTAAAGTTGTTAAAGGCGGCCGCCGTTTTCGTTTCGCAGCTATTGTAGTTGTAGGTGACCGTAACGGACACGTTGGGTTCGGCATGGGTAAAGCCGTTGAAGTACCGGAAGCGATTCGTAAAGCTGTAGATAACGGCAAAAAGAATCTGGTTGAGGTTCCGATCAGCGGAACAACCATTCCACACCAAATTGTCGGTCATTTCGGCGCCGGGAATGTCCTGTTGAAACCGGCCTCTGAAGGTACCGGAATCATTGCAGGCGGACCGGTCCGCGCTGTACTTGAGCTTGCAGGTGTGCAGGATATTCTTTCTAAATCTCTTGGTTCCAACAACCCGATCAACATGATACGCGCTACAATTACAGGTCTGACTGAACTGAAAACAGCAGAGCAGGTTGCCAGACTACGTGGTAAAAGCGTTGAAGAATTGTTAGGATAAGGAGGGAAAGAATATGGCCAATAAAGTGGAAATCACCCTCAGCCGCAGCTTAATCGGAAGACCGCAGGAACAACGTGATACGGTAGAGGCGCTGGGTCTTCGAAAAGTTAATCATTCCGTTGTGAAAGAAGACAATTCTGCTATCCGCGGTATGATTAATAAAGTATCTCATTTATTGACAGTAAAAGAACTGAACGCGTAACGTAAGATTTCTGTGATAGGGAGGTGTCATCATGAAACTGCATGAGTTGAAGCCGTCTCACGGTCCAAACACATCCCGCAAGCGTGTGGGACGTGGACAAAGTTCCGGAAAAGGTAATACGGCCGGACGTGGAGAGCACGGTCAGAATTCCCGCAGCGGCGGTGGTGTCCGTCCAGGCTTTGAGGGTGGTCAAAACCCAATTTACAAACGTCTGCCAAAGCGTGGTTTTACTAATCCAACACGCAAAGAGTATGCGATTGTAAATGTAGATAAGCTCAACCGTTTTGACGCGGGGACGGAAGTCACGCCGGAACTGCTGATTGAAACAGGCGTTGTGAAAAACGCCGGAAGCGGCATTAAGATTCTTGGTAACGGCAGTGTCGATAAAGAACTCACTGTTAAAGCAAACAAGTTCTCTGCTTCCGCAGAAAAAGCAATTGAAGCGGCAGGCGGAAAAACAGAGGTGATCTAATGTTTCGCGGAATTTCCAATATTTTTCGCGTGAAAGATCTGCGAAACAAAATTCTCTTCACACTTACCATGTTGGTTATTTTCCGGATCGGGAGTTTCATTCCGGTACCGGGATCTAACAATGAAGTGTTGAATTTTGCGGATCAGGCGAACGCGTTCGGCTTTCTGAATACGTTCGGAGGCGGCGCGCTGTCTCAATTCTCGATTTTTGCCATGGGTGTTATGCCCTATATCACGGCATCAATCGTCGTCCAGCTTTTAAGGATGGACGTTGTGCCGAAATTTACGGAATGGGCGAAACAGGGTGAGGCCGGACGTAAGAAGATGGCCCAGTTCACACGGTATTTCACTGTCGTGCTTGCTTTTTTGCAGGGTCTTGGAATGTCGATAGGATTTAACAACATCTTTTCGGGTTTAATTCCTGATCCGAGCATTCCAAAGTATATTTTTATTGCTATTGTTATGACGGCTGGAACCACTTTTCTTATGTGGCTTGGGGAACAGATTACAGCCAGAGGTGTCGGTAACGGGATTTCGATTTTAATCTTTGCAGGTATTGCTGCCGGTATTCCAAGTGGAATTAACCAGCTGTATGCCACTCAGATTCAGGATGCCGACCGGCTTTTCACCGGTATTGTAACGGTGCTTTTCCTGGCTCTCGGGGTCCTTGCCATTATCGTCGGCGTTATTTATGTTCAGCAGGCTCTGCGGAAAGTCCCGATTCAGTACGCAAAGCGTCTGGTAGGGCGGAGTCAGGCTGGCGGGCAGTCGACCCATCTTCCATTAAAAGTGAACTCGGCCGGCGTTATTCCGGTGATTTTTGCTCTATCCTTATTTATATTCCCTCCAACGGTAGCCGGGTTTGTCGGGGAGGATAATGCTGCTGCGCAGTGGGTTATCCAGAACTTCGATTACACACAGCCTGTTGGAATGGTTGTTTATGCGGCTTTGATCATCGGTTTCACGTACTTTTACACATTTGTTCAGGTTAACCCGGAACAGATGGCAGATAATCTGAAAAAGCAGGGAGGATACATTCCGGGTATCCGGCCTGGTAAAACAACAGAGACTTACATCCGCCGGATTTTATACCGGTTGACGTTTGTCGGTGCTTTATTTCTGGCAGTTGTTGCGATCATTCCTGTCTTTTTCATTGCGCAGCTGGGTCTGCCGCAGTCGATTCAGATCGGCGGCACCGGACTGCTTATCGTTGTAGGCGTGGCGCTTGATACGATGAAACAAATCGAAAGCCAGCTTATTCAAAGAAGCTACAAAGGGTTTATTAAGTAAAGATAGGTGAGGGAAAGGAAGCTGTCCTGCAGCGTTTCTTCCCCGGCTGAAATCGGAGCAATGGAGGAGATATCATGAATTTGATATTAATGGGGCTGCCCGGTGCCGGTAAAGGCACGCAAGCCGAAAGTATTGTAGAGAAACACGGCATCCCTCATATTTCCACCGGAGATATGTTTCGCGCTGCTATTAAAGATGAAACGGAACTTGGTAAACAGGCAAAATCATATATGGATGCCGGAGAGCTTGTGCCGGATGAAGTGACGGTTGGTATTGTCCGGGAGAGACTCGGGAAAGCTGACTGCAGTGAAGGGTTTCTACTGGATGGTTTTCCGCGGACCGTCGCGCAGGCAGAAGCGCTGGAAGGCATTCTTTCAGATCTGAATACATCTTTGGACTATGTCCTTAACATTGAAGTGGAAAAGGACAAACTGGAAAGAAGATTGACAGGGCGGCGCGTCTCCCCGACTACCGGAAGAACGTACCATATCGAATTTAATCCGCCGCAGCAGGAAGGCATCTGTGATGTGGATGGAAGTGAGCTCATCCAAAGAGATGATGATAAGCCTGAAACCGTCCGCAAAAGACTTGATGTAAACATTGAACAGCAGCAGCCTTTGATTGATTTCTATAACGAAAAAGGTTATCTTCGCAATATCGATGGAGATCAGGACATTGACAAAGTATTTCAGGACATTGAAGAACTGTTGAAAGGACTTCATGCATGATTATTTGTAAAACCGATCGAGAACTCGGTATAATGCGGGAAGCGGGTAAAATTGTCGCGCTGACCCATGAAGAAATGCGCAGGCATATTCAGCCGGGCATCACGACCCAGCAGCTGAATGACATTGCCGACGCATTCATCCGTGATCACGGAGCAATCCCGTCATTTAAAGGCTATGGAGGTTTCTCCGGCAGCATATGCGTCTCAGTAAACGAAGAATTGGTACATGGAATTCCGGGCAGCCGTAAGCTCAAAGACGGCGACATCATTTCCATTGACATCGGAGCAGATTACAATGGATACCACGGAGATTCTGCCTGGACGTATCCGGTTGGAGATATTTCAAAAGAAGACCAGCGTCTGCTTGATGTGACCGAAGCCTCCCTTTTTGAAGGGTTGAACGAAGCACAGCCGAAAGAACGTCTTTCCAATATCTCCAATGCAGTACAAACGTATGTGGAACCACACGGGTTTTCGATTGTACGGGAGTATGTCGGACACGGTGTCGGCCAGGATCTGCATGAAGACCCTCAAATTCCTCATTTCGGTCCGCCGGGGAAGGGCCCGCGCCTGAAACCCGGAATGGTATTGGCCGTAGAACCAATGGTTAACGCAGGCGGGCGTTACGTTCATACACTTCCGGATAACTGGACAGTTGTAACAACCGATGGCAGAAACTGTGCTCATTTTGAGCATACCATTGCAATAACCAATACAGGCTTTGAGATTTTAACGAAAGTCTGATGTAAAGGTGATGCGAGGATGAATGATGCTGAATCGCCGCCCGGAGTCGGCCGGGTCGTCCGTATCGTACAGGGGCGGGAGACCGGCAACTACGCGGTTGTCATTGGAGTAGTGAATGAGCGTTTTCTGCTGTTGGCAGATGGGGAAAAACGCAAATTCGACCGGGCTAAGAAGAAAAATATCAGCCATGTGGAGGTTACTCCGCATGTTTCCAAAGAAGTCAAACGAAGTATTGAGGAAACCGGGCGTGTTACCAATGCAAAATTAAGGTTTGCTTTAAGCAGTGCGCAGGAACAGCCGCAATTGCTGAAGGAAGGAGAGTAATGCATGGCCAAAGATGACGTTATTGAAATGGAAGGGACCGTAATTGAGCCGCTTCCAAACGCAATGTTCCGGGTGGAACTGGAGAACGGGCACAAGATTCTCGCCCACGTATCCGGCAAAATTCGGATGCACTTTATCCGTATCCTTCCCGGAGATAAGGTAACTGTTGAAATTTCGCCGTACGATTTGTCCCGTGGACGGATTACGTACCGCTATAAATAAATGCTGACGGACTGTGCAGCCTGGAAAACAGATCTGTATTTGGGTATGCTCTCGCATGTACTCCGCACAGTTAAGGAGGTAAACAAACATGAAGGTGAGACCATCAGTCAAACCAATTTGTGAAAAGTGCAAGGTCATCCGCCGTAAAGGTACGGTCATGGTGATCTGCTCCAATCCGAAACACAAACAAAAACAAGGCTAAGAAAAGGAGGTGCAGCGAAAATGGCACGTATCGCAGGTGTTGATATTCCACGTGATAAACGACTTCCCATTTCACTAACTTACGTTTACGGTATCGGAAAGTCCCTCGGTCAACAGATTGTACAGGAAGCTGGTATTGATGAAAGTACCCGCGTGCGCGACTTGACCGAAGAAGAACTCGGCCGCGTCCGTTCAATTGTTGATGACAACTATCTGGTGGAAGGGGATCTCCGCCGGAATCAGTCCCTGAACATCAAGCGTCTTATTGAGATCGGAAGCTACCGAGGTATCCGTCACCGTAGAGGACTTCCGGCAAGAGGACAGAAAACGAAAAACAATTCCCGTACCCGTAAAGGTCCGCGCCGTACGGTAGCGAACAAACGGAAATAACAAGTAAAGGAGGTAATGTATTATGGCTAAAACCAGAACAAACACCCGTAAACGCCGCCAGCGTAAAAATATAGAGTCCGGGATTGCCCATATCCGCTCCACGTTTAACAATACGATTGTTACAATCACGGATCCACAGGGAAATGCACTGGCGTGGGCAAGTGCAGGGGCTCTTGGATTTAAGGGATCCCGTAAGTCCACTCCTTTTGCGGCTCAAATGGCAGCAGAATCAGCTGCAAAAACCGGTATGGAGCACGGTCTCAAATCCGTTGAAGTAGCGGTGAAAGGCCCGGGAGCCGGTCGTGAAGCGGCAATACGTTCCCTGCAGGCAGCAGGTCTTGAGGTGAGCGTCATCCGCGATGTGACTCCGGTCCCTCATAATGGCTGCCGTCCACCGAAACGTCGTAGAGTGTAACCCGAGAGAGGTATTAGTTTTCCCTGAAATGTCAATAATGGGTAAGGCTTTGAAAACGGAACTCCTGCTTATTATTGACGAAAAAGGTGTGTCATATAGTCGGGAACTGCCTATTGCAACATCCCGGGATGCTGAAATACAGCTCTTGGGTGTGGACGTTTTGAAGGAGGGTATATACCAGAATGATCGAAATCGAAAAGCCTAATATCGAGACGGTTGAATTAAGCGAGGATGCCAAGTACGGCAAGTTTGTCGTAGATCCGCTCGAACGCGGTTATGGTACTACATTGGGAAACTCCTTGCGTCGAATCCTTTTATCCTCCCTTCCAGGGTCTGCTGTCACTACGGTTCAGATTGATGGCGTTCTTCATGAATTCTCCACCATCGAAGGTGTTGTCGAAGACGTAACCACGATTGTCCTGAACCTGAAGAAGCTGGCTCTGAAGATATACTCCGATGAAGAGAAAGTATTGGAGATTGACGCGCAGGGCGAAGGTGTCGTCACCGCAAAAGATATCACCCACGATAGTGATGTCGATATCCTGAACACGGACCTGCACATCGCAACGCTGACCAAAGGTGCCAACTTTCATATGCGTATGACCGCACAGCGCGGCCGCGGTTATGTGCCGGCGGAAGGTAATAACAGCGATGACCTGCCGATTGGTGTACTTCCGGTGGATTCCATTTATACTCCGGTGGACCGTGTCAATTACCAGGTGGAAAACACACGTGTCGGACAGATCACCAATTATGATAAATTGACCTTGGATGTATGGACAGATGGAAGTATCCGTCCGGAAGAAGCTATTTCGCTCGCCGCTAAAATTATGAATGAACATCTGAATATCTTCATCGGACTGACGGACCAGGCTCAAAATGCGGAAATTATGGTAGAGAAGGAAGAAGATCAAAAAGAGAAAGTTCTGGAAATGACGATCGAAGAACTGGATCTTTCGGTTCGTTCCTATAACTGCCTGAAACGCGCCGGTATTAATACCGTACAGGAGCTGACGCAGAAGTCTGAAGAGGATATGATGAAGGTTCGTAATCTCGGACGCAAGTCGCTTGAAGAAGTACAGGAAAAACTAGGAGAACTTGGGCTTGGCCTTCGCAAAGAAGACTAACCCAATGTAACCTTAGTGTCCCGGAAAAAGGAGGGAAATATACATGTCTGCATATCAAAAATTAGGACGCGACAGTTCCGCACGTAAAGCATTGTTCCGTGATCTGGTCACAGACCTCATCATCAATGAGCGTATTGAAACAACGGAAGCAAAAGCAAAAGAACTGCGCCCCATCGTTGAGAAAATGGTAACACTCGGGAAACGTGGTGACCTGCATGCACGCCGTCAGGCAGCTCAGGTTATCCGTAAAGAATCGGCAGATGAAAACGGCAGCCAGGATGCCATTCAGAAACTATTCGATGACGTTGCTCCACGCTATGAAGAGCGCCAGGGAGGTTATACGAGAGTTCTGAAAGTAGGCCCCCGCCGCGGCGATTCGGCTGAGTTGGCGATTATTGAATTTGTATAAACGTACGCGTTTATGCTTTCTTTTCGTGGTAAAGCGTATAAATAGGGTTGCAAGGGCAGGACTACCTGATACAGGGAGACGTCTGTGCCCTTTTTTTATTCCCTTGAAGACGTCCGTTCCCCCTTCTGCTGGAAGTTCGGCTTTATTGTTAACCTTACATCGTAAATGTGTTAACATTTTAAGAGCGATAATGACAGCAGTGAGGGGTAAAAATGACCGCAATTCAATTTAAACGGGTAACGTATCACTATAAGGAAACAGATACGCCGGCACTGGTGGATGTTGATGCCGGGGTGAACGACGGGGAGTGGACAGCAGTCATCGGGCCGAATGGCTCCGGGAAGTCTACGCTGGCCCGTCTGTGTAACGGCCTTCTTCTTCCCTCAAGCGGGGAAGTGAACGTTTACGGAGCACCTACGAAAGACGATGCTGCTCTATCCGGCATACGCCGCCGGGTGGGGATGGTTTTTCAGAATCCGGATCATCAATTTGCAGCACCGACTGTGCGGGATGATATCGCATTCGGAATGGAAAATGCCGGCGTGGCAAGAGCCGAGATGAAACGCCGGATTCAGAAAGTGGCGGAACAGACAGGAATCCACCACCTTCTTGATATAGAACCGCACCGGCTTTCCGGCGGTCAGAAACAACGTGCGGCCATTGCCGGCGTGCTTGCTCTTCAGCCGGATATTATGATTCTGGATGAGGTGTCTTCCATGCTCGATCCAGCCGGAAAGAAGGCAGTCATGGAGACGGTCCGGGATCTTCACAAAGAAGAGGGCATGACCGTGCTGTCCATTACACACAGTCTGCATGAAGCCATGGAGGCAGATAGAGTATGGTATATGGAAGAAGGACGTCTCTTACACGATCGTCGTACGTCCCACATCCGCAAGCATCCGGAGTGGCTGGAGGAACTGAATATACCTCTCCCTTATTCGTTTGCCCTTCTAAAGCAGGCCCAGACGGCCGAAAACCTGGACCCGCTGTGGCTTCAGGCCATCCGGGAGGCGGTGGAATGAACGTGTCGGTACAGCACCTGAACCATGTATACATGCCAAAAACCCCGCTTGAAACCCATGCCCTGCGGGACGTTTCCTTTGAGGTGCCAAATGGTTCCGTGACGGCTGTCATCGGCAGAACAGGATCCGGTAAATCTACGCTTGTGCAGCACCTGAATGGTCTTTTAAAACCGACGTCGGGCGGGGCGGAGGTTGGTGGACACCGCATCCATCCGAAAATAAAGCGAAAAGAAATCGCGTCCCTGCGAAAACAAGTTGGTATGGTATTTCAATATCCGGAACACCAACTTTTTGAGGAAACGGTGGAAAAGGATATCATGTTCGGCCCGCTTAATTTGGGATATTCGAGGGAAGAAGTGCAGGAGATACTACCGGAACTTCTTGAAAAAGTAGGGCTGGAGGTATCGTTCCTGCCTCGTTCTCCGTTTGATCTGAGCGGTGGACAGATGCGCCGAACGGCCATCGCCGGTGTTCTTGCGATGGAACCGTCTCTCTTGATTTTGGACGAACCGACTGCCGGACTGGACCCGCAGGGACGGCAGGATATGCTGAATCTCTTTGAGCACTGGCAGCAAAAGAACGGAACGACGATTATCATGATCACGCACCAAATGGAAGAAGCAGCTGCGCTGGCGGACAATGTGATAGTAATGGAGAACGGAAGAATTTGCATGGAAGGAAGCCCGGAAGAGATCTATAAGAGAGAGGCAGAGCTCACAGAACTGGATCTGGATCTTCCGGAGCGGACGAAGGTGTTACAGCGGATCGAAGCACAAACCGGCATAACGTTTTCGTCCCTTTCTCTTTCCCCGGAAGAAGCGCTGGAAGAAATGAAAAGGCATCAGCCGGGGAGGGAAACGGATGTTTGAGCATGTAGTTGTCGGCCAGTACCTTCCCGGTCATTCTTTTTTACACCGGATGGATGCACGTGCAAAGCTGCTGTCCGTATTTTTGTTTGTGTGTACAGTTTTCATGGTGGATACCTGGTTTGCGTATGGAGCGCTCTGCAGCACTGCCGCCGCAGCGTTCATCATATCCGGAGTGTCACTGCGTTATATGCGCAAGGGAATGTTTCCGGTCTTTCTTTTAGTGTTGTTTACATTTTTGCTGCATGCTCTGTTCACCCGTGAAGGGGAGGCATGGATAAGTGTCTGGGGTTTCACCTTATACAGCGGTGGAGTAGAGCAAGGCTTGTTCATCGCTCTGCGGTTGCTTATGCTCGTGTTTATTGCCTCGCTGTTGACACTGACGACCAATCCGATGGATTTAACTGATGCACTGGAGCAGCTGTTCCGCCCGTTTCAGCGTTTTGGTTTGCCGGCACGGGACATTGCCATGATGATGTCTATTGCCATACGATTTATTCCGACCCTCCTGCAGGAAACGGAGAAGATCGTGAAGGCCCAGATGTCCAGAGGGGCATCCTTTCATCAAGGACCGTTAAAAAAGCGCGCACAGGCTTTTACAGCGCTTCTCGTGCCGCTCTTTATGCGGGCCTTTAAGCGTGCGGAAGATCTGGCGCTTGCGATGGAGGCAAGAGGCTATAACAGTGGAGCAGGCCGTACGAAGCTCAGGCAGCTGGTATGGGGCTGGCGTGACACAACGGCCTGTTTGTTCACAGCAGCGCTGGGTGTCTTCTTGATTGTGTTTGGAAAATAAGGAGAGATACTCATGCAGAGAGTAAAAGCAGTCGTCCGTTATGATGGAACACACTTTTCAGGGTGGCAGGTGCAGCCCGGTAAGCGGACGGTGCAGCTGGAGATGGAACGGGTGCTCACAAAGATTCATAAAGGAGAGCATGTGCCGGTGGTGTCTTCCGGGAGAACGGATTCTTCGGTCCACGCGCTCGGCCAGGTGATCCATTTTGATACGCCGCTTGCTGTTCCGGAAGAAAAATGGCCGAAAGCTCTGAACCAGCTGCTCGCAGCGGACGTCCAGGTTACGAAGGCAGCCTTTGTGGATTCTTCTTTTCACGCCCGTTTTGATGCACTTGAAAAAACGTACCAGTACCGGGTGCACCTCACGAAAGAAAGAGATATTTTCAGACGTCATTATGTGTATTTTTATCCTTATCCGATCAGTGTGGAGGATATTAAACGGGCCGCTCCGCACCTTACCGGCACCCACGATTTTTCTTCCTTCTGTTCCTCCCGTACCGATGTGACAGATATGGTCCGCACGGTGCATGAGGTGGGTGTGGAAGAACGCGGAGATGAGCTTCTTTTCACCTTCCGTGGAAGCGGCTTTTTGTACAACATGGTACGAATTATGACAGGTACGCTGCTTGAAGTCGGAAAAGGGCTGCGCCATCCGGAGGATATGCCGGCTGTTATAGAAGCGAAGCAGCGGGAATCCGCCGGAAACACGGCGCCGGGCCATGCCTTATACCTGTTGGAAGTCCGTTATGAGTGAAATAATATACAAACAACGAATCCGTGCGTTGCAGGCATTGACATAAGCATGTCGATATTATATGATATAGTTTGGCATTTCAAATCCCACTAGCCCCGGGATCAGAAATGAAAACGATGAAGATGAGTGCAACCAAATAAACGAAACGTACATGATACAGGATCAGGAGGGAAAACAATGCGTACAACTTACATGGCAAAGCCTGGTGAAGTAGAACGAAAGTGGTACGTGATTGACGCGGAAGGCGAAACACTCGGCCGTCTTGCCAGTGAAGTAGCGACACTTCTCCGCGGCAAGCATAAGCCGCAGTATACCCCGCATATTGACACAGGTGATAACATCATTTTGATTAATGCATCGGGTATTAAGCTCACCGGAAGCAAGCTTGAGGACAAGTATTACTACAGTCACAGCCAGTATCCGGGCGGACTGAAACAGACCCGCGCGATGGATATGCGCCAGAACAAGCCGGAGCGTATGCTTGAACTGGCTGTAAAAGGAATGCTTCCAAAAGGATCCCTCGGCCGCCAGCAGGCGAAAAAGCTTCACGTCTACGCCGGCTCGGATCATAAACACGAAGCACAACAACCGGAGAAGTACGAACTTCGCGGATAAAACAAAAGGGAGGGTATTCATTTGGCACAAGTTCAATATTACGGCACCGGACGCCGTAAAAATTCCGTAGCCCGTGTCTTTGTTGAACCAGGCGACGGAAACATTACCATTAATGACAGAAACATTGACGAGTATTTTGACCTGGAAACACTGAAGCTTGTTGTAAAGCAGCCGCTTGCAGAAACAGGAACAGAAGGACAGTATGACCTGAAAGTCAACGTCGACGGCGGCGGCTTTACTGGTCAGGCCGGCGCAATCCGCCACGGTCTTTCCCGCGCTCTGCTGGACGTAGATCCTGATTTCCGTAAAACGCTGAAAGACGCTGGTTATCTGACCCGCGATTCCAGAATGAAAGAACGGAAAAAGTACGGCCTCAAATCCGCACGCCGTTCACCACAGTTCTCGAAGCGTTAAGATTCCCTTTATACATTGGGTTCGAGCCCTCTTTGTTCCTTGCTGGAGCAGAGAGGGCTTTTTTGTTGTGCGAAAACAGGGCAGAGAGGTGCTTTGATTTTTCAGGGGGACTGCCGGCTTATCGACCAATCTATATTCAAGAACTGCCCGAAGTGGTCAGTAGATCGGTTCCAGGAGCCGATTGCCCGGTGGAGCTGGAGGGAAACAGTCCCTGGGAGCTTCCAGGAACCCATTTTGCGGCGTTTTTTTCTGGGATTGGTCGATAGAGAGTGTTTATCGACCGTTTATCCCTCCTCCGGCACTCCAATTAACCACTTAGACACCGCAGCCGACTTTCCCTGGTGCAGAGCGTGCTTTTTTGCGGAATCCCCAGCCTTTTTCATCCCGGAACGTCTGTGGCCATTAACAGCTCGAAAAGGAAGCACAGTGTCCATAAAAACAGTTTTGACGGACACTAAGTTCAATCTTCGAGCACTTAGTGTCCATCCACCCAAAAAAAGCGAAGCGCACTTGAAGATTGAAAACCCGGTCACCTGTAACGGCTGCGGGTCTGCTAAACGTCTTGTTGCAGAACTGGCATATACCGTTAGTATGGCAGCACGTATCCATCACATACTACAACGTGAAGGGGGAGGTCAGATGGGGATTGTCATATCACTGGAGCCGCACCGCATCCAAAAGGAATGGAAGGAAGAAAAGCGCCTCCTGCAGGATCTTGACGCGCAGGAAGTAAAAGCAACGGCGGAAAAAGTATTTACACCGGTGTTTCACCGGTTTGAGTTTTCGTATTCCTTTTTGGAGGAAGCCTGCATGGATCTTGCTCTGGAAGCTTTTCTATCCGGGGGGAAATTCAGCCGGTATGTGGAAAACCGGGCACTGCCTTTCACGTTTCAGCTGCAGGCAGCCGCGGCAGCCGGCGGGATTGCCGAAGAGCTGTATGAATTTATGCAGTGCTGGGTGGAAGACGACCCGGGTTGTTACTATAAAGAGATGAAAGAAGCGGTCGACTCCTTTATTATGTACTGGTGGAAACGAGGCCTTGAAACCGGAGTGCGAAAGCAGTCCACGGATTTTCGAAAGCGATAATGTTCTGTAATAAATGACCCGCCCCCTCATATAAATAAAACAAGCTGGGTTATCGATAAAGGAGCGGGCGTTTTATGAAAAAATGGCTTGGTATTGCCATTCTGTTCATAGTATTAGCAGCGTCGGGCTGGCTTATACAGAGCTGGATGACGCCGCAGACAGTCACTTCGTGGAACACACCATTATCAGGAAAAGTAATCATTCTGGATCCGGGTCACGGCGGCGTGGACGGTGGTGCTTCCACCCGGGGGGAGGAAGTGTTGGAAAAGGATGTAGCGCTTTCCATCAGTTTTATGCTGCGTGATTATCTGCAGGAAGCAGGGGCTCTTGTATTGATGACACGCGAAGGGGACTACGATTTAGCCGGCAGCGATGTGAAAGGGTACAGCCGCCGTAAAACGGAAGATCTCCATAAACGCCTCGATATTGTGAACGAAAGCGGAGGAGATTTATTTCTCAGCCTACACCTGAATGCTGTTCCTTCCACCCGCTGGAGTGGAGCGCAGACGTTTTATCAGCCGAGTGTTCCGGAAAATGAGACATTGGCCAGATTCATTCAAATGGAGATGACAGAGGTGCTGGAGCGGACAACCCGTGAGACGAAAGGGATCCGGGAAATTTTTCTGCTGAACCGGGCGGATATTCCGGGAGTGCTCGTGGAGGCTGGATTTCTGTCGCATCCCGAGGAAGGGCGGCGTCTTGGGAAAAAAGAACATCAGAATAAGATCGCGGTTTCGATTTACCGCGGAATTCTTCGGTACTACGGAGGAGAAGAACCTGAAGCTCTGTAGTTGCAAACGTTTGAAAATGATGCCGTAAAAACGGTATGCTGTAAGAGAAGCATACAGCGTTATAAAAGGATGGTGTCCGATTTGTTAACCGAAGAACAAATCCGCGAGGCTCTCGAGAAAATCCAGGATCCGGATCTTCATAAAAGCATCGTGGAAACCGGAGGAGTCCGGGAGATAAAAATAAAAGAAGACAACGTCAGTCTTAAAATCGCGCTTGCCAAAACCGGTACAGCCGAGCAGATGCAGGTGCAGCAAAACATTGTACAGATAGTAAAAGAAGCAGGCGCTGAATCAGTCGGCCTGCGTTTTGATACGTTGTCAGATGAAGAAGTGAGAGAAATGGGGGGAGCGGAAGAAGAGGAAGAGGAAGAAGAAGGAAAACCTTCCCTTCTCTCAGAGAACAACCCGGTCGAGTTTATTGCTGTGACAAGCGGAAAAGGCGGGGTCGGCAAATCCACAGTCTCCGTCAATATCGCAACATCCCTCGCCAAATCCGGAAAGAGAGTCGGCATTATTGATGCAGATATCTATGGTTTCAGTGTGCCGGACATGATGGGCATTGAAGACCGTCCAACTGTGCAGGGGGAAACCATTTACCCGGTGGAACGCTTTGGCGTCAAAGTGATTTCCATGGGCTTTTTCGTGGAGGATAATGCTCCCGTCGTCTGGAGAGGACCAATGCTCGGCAAAATGCTGAACAACTTCTTCAATGAGGTCGAGTGGGGAGATCTCGACTACCTGATTCTGGACCTGCCGCCGGGAACAGGAGATGTGGCACTTGATGTGCACACGATGCTGCCTGAATGTAAAGAGCTTGTCGTGACGACGCCGCACGCAACCGCTGCTTTTGTCGCAGCCCGCGCCGGCGCCATGGCGATCAAGACGAACCATCAGATTCTCGGTGTCATCGAAAACATGGCCTACTTTGAAAGCAAAAAAACCGGGGAACGAGAGTACATTTTCGGACAAGGCGGCGGCGATCGTCTGACAGAAGAGCTGAAAACAGAAATGTTCGGCCGGATTCCACTCGGCCAGCCGGATACGGAAAAAGAAGACTTCGCTCCATCCGTGTATGAATCCGACCATCCAATCGGAGAAATATACAACAATATCACGAGCCGTATCATGGAAAAGATCGGCAAGTAAGGAAAACCACCCTGGACAACTGTTCAGGGTGGTTTTTTAAACAAGGGCACACGCGGTGGTTAACTGCCTCCTCCGCCGGAAGAAGAACCGCCGCTCTGGCCGCCTTCTTTGCTCATCTGCTTTTCCGCTACTTTATCAAGAATCTTGGTGATTTTGGTTTTGAACCGCGGACTTTCCATCGCTTCACTCATGATTGTCATAACCTGCTGCCGGTATTCTTTCCCTTTCATCAATTCCAGTGTCGCTTTTTCCATCTCCGGGTCTTTCATCACATCCATCATCATCTGTTGGTATTCCGGATCTTTCATTAAGCTTTTCAGCATCTTTTCATTATTCTTCTGCATGCTGTCAGCAAAGGTTTTGGAGAACTTCGGATCTTTCAGCATTTCCTGCCAGAAGGATTTTCCTTTTTCAGCGGTCAACGTATCTTCCACGGTTTTTTTAAGAATCTCCTGGTCCATGACGATTTTTTCGCGCATCTTTTCGTCACTCATGATGTCACTTATTGCCTGTTTCCCCTCATCAGACTTCAACAAATCAACGAGCATTTTTTTGGTTTCTTCGTATTTGGGGCTTCCCTGATCTTCGGCAGCCTGAGCACAGCCGGCCAATAATAAGAAGAAAAATAAAGACAACGTGATTTTTTTCAGCAGCGTCGGCATGAATCCACGCTCCTTTCCATGACATGAATGCAGTAGTGTTTTGATTAACGTGCCTCAGATATGAAAAAATTATGCATATAGTAGAGGCTGTGTAGCTTTTTGCTGGATTGGTTGGTAAAATCAGTACGGAAATGATTCATTCATACAGAGGAGCGCGATAGCGTTGAACACACGAAAGCTTGTTTACTTGTTTTTTTCCACTCTGCTGATCGGAGCCTCAAGCGGTGCTGTGATCGGAATACTGCTTGATACGGATACATACTTCGGCGGCGGTTTTCTTAATTTCTTTTTCGGTCTGCTCTGGATGTTCGGGGTGAGCGCTGCGATTAGTCTGGTTGCGCAGATGGGGTACTTTGCCTACCTTACCCTGCAACGGCTCGCTTTGGGACTGTTTAAATCGGTGACACTTTGGAACCGTATCCAAGTGGTACTGATTTTGTTTGTTTTGTTTGATCTGGTTTATCTCCGGTATATTTCATTTGCCGAAGCAGGGGAAACACTCGCTGGTTATATGGTGATGCCGCTTCTGCTTTTAGCATACAGTGCGGTGATTGCGTTTTGGAAACGGCGGGAGACGAACAAAGAAACATTTGTACCAGCTCTGTTTTTTATGTTTGTAGTGACGACAATTGAGTGGGTTCCCGCGTTAACGGTTGATGTTGTTAATGATACGAAATGGCTCTGGATTTATGTCACCCCGCTCCTTGCCGCCAACACTTGGCAGCTGCTTCTTTTGCATCGTTTGACAGGGGACGGCCGGAAGAAAGTTTCCTGAGTTAAACAAACGTTTGATCAGGAGCAGGCGGGGCGCCGGAAATCTTACGGCGCAGCCAGCTCCTCTACGTCTGTTTCCGCCTGGGAAATGAGCTCATCAAGTGAGGCAAAACTATATCCTTTTTCCCGGAGGTCCTCAATAATCACAGGGAGCGCTTCACCTGTCTGTCTGGCAGAATCGGAAGCGTGAAGCATAATAACGTCACCCGGCTGTAGTGCGCCGGTTATATCCGATACGATCTGATTCACTCCGGGATTTTCCCAGTCGTCCCCGCCAACACTCCAATGTACCGTTGTATATCCGGACTTGGTGATTGTTTCCAGAACAGAAGGAGTGAAATCGCCGTGCGGCGGACGGAAATACTCCACATCGAGACCGGTAACATCATTGATTTTTTTATGGCTCAAATTCAGATCCCTTATGATCTCCTCTTCATCCATGTTCGGATAATGGTCATACCTGTAACCGTGACTGCCGATCGTATGACCGTCTTCCATCATCCGTTCCATGATATCGGGATGACGTTCCGCCCACGCCCCGGAAACAAAGAACACTGCTTCCACTTCCTTTTCTTTTAAAATATCAAGAATAGGAAGAGCCCGGTCTTCCCCCCAGCTGATATTGAACGTTAAGGCTGTTTTTTTCTCATCAATGTCAGCCCGGTAAAAAGCAGAAGGGCCTTCCTCCGTTGAGAAAACAGGAAGAACGGAACGGTTCATCCAAGCCCCTCCGATTACAATGAATAAAGCGGTAGCTGTCAGGATGTACATACGCATGCGACGGCTGCTGAGAATCCAAACTTTTCTGGGCAACGCGTTCGTCTCCTTTCCTCAGGTAGTCCTGTCCTAACTATATTCCTTACAGGACAAGATATGACAGAACGAATCGTTGAAACATTCATTCTTATACACGAAAAAGAATGACATATCATAGGCTGGAATGAAGAAGTCCCCTGATAGTCATGCAGAGAGGATGGCGAAACAAATGAAGAAGAAATTAAATTTTTTGCAGAAAAGGATTGACCGTACTTTCCCTGCGTGTTAAATTATTAAATGCGCCATCGAGAGAGGCGGACATTTCAACGAAAAATCACATTCTGTTGTTGACTTTGTTTTCGTTGAGTGATATTATGAATAAGTCGCTGATTAAGCGGCAGATACAAAATGCCCTTTGAAAATTGAATGAAAGTCAAGCGTCTGTCAATTCAAATGATCTTTTGGATCATTACAGATAAG
>NZ_JBHUML010000007.1:0-969 GCF_042684865.1 Salibacterium lacus | reverse complement strand
GTTAAGCTCTCCAGCGCCGATGATAATGAAGGGGCAACCCTTTGTGAAAGTAGGACGCCGCCAGGCTTTTTAGTGGAGGGTTAGCTCAGCTGGGAGAGCATCTGCCTTACAAGCAGGAGGTCGGCGGTTCGATCCCGTCACCCTCCACCATTTATGCCGGTCTAGCTCAATTGGCAGAGCAACTGACTTGTAATCAGTAGGTTGGGGGTTCAATTCCTCTGGCCGGCACCACCTTTATTTTCACATTTAATATGAAGTGTAGAAAATAAATACCATTTACATGATATGGTTTATTTTTTTTTTGATAGATGTTGGTATCAAACGATAAGAGCCATTAGCTCAGTTGGCAGAGCATCTGACTTTTAATCAGAGGGTCGGAGGTTCGAATCCTCCATGGCTCACCATTTTCACCTATCCATGCGGAAGTAGTTCAGTGGTAGAACACCACCTTGCCAAGGTGGGGGTCGCGGGTTCGAATCCCGTCTTCCGCTCCATGTATCAAGCGCCCGTAGCTCAATTGGACAGAGCGTCTGACTACGGATCAGAAGGTTAGGGGTTCAACTCCTCTCGGGCGCACCATTTTAAGTTAATTTTTTAATAAAAGACATAGCATAGGTACGTAACCTGATGCAATAAATGAAGTAGTTGACGGGAATAGGTTCGCACCTTATTCTCTCAAAGAACGGGAAGTAGCTCAGCTTGGTAGAGCGCTTCGTTCGGGACGAAGAGGTCGCAGGTTCAACTCCTGTCTTCCCGACCATTTGATAATGGGGCCTTAGCTCAGCCGGGAGAGCGCCTGCTTTGCACGCAGGAGGTCAGCGGTTCGATCCCGCTAGGCTCCACCAAAAAAGAATTTTATTAAAGCATTGACTCTGCTTAAATGAGTTGGTATTATTGTAATTGTCGCTTTGAAAGGCGGCATACAAACTGCCCTTTGAAAATTGAATGAAAGTCAAGCGTCTGTCAATT
>NZ_JBHUML010000006.1:40495-336722 GCF_042684865.1 Salibacterium lacus | reverse complement strand
TATCTGTAATGATCCAAAAGATCATTTGAATTGACAGACGCTTGACTTTCATTCAATTTTCAAAGGGCAGTTATTCGCTGTCTCTTAACCAGCGACTTAAATATCTTATCACCCCGGTCTGTATAAAGTCAATCCCTCTCACAATATTTTCGTGAGCTTTAAAATCTTTATTACAGCACCCGGCAGTTATAATACCGGATTTCTTTTGTTACGGGGCCTTCCCTTATTGAAGGGACTTCCTATTATAACGTCTCATAAATAAATGTCAATGACATTGAAAATTT
Organism: Salibacterium lacus; assembly: GCF_042684865.1. Taxonomy (NCBI): domain Bacteria; kingdom Bacillati; phylum Bacillota; class Bacilli; order Caryophanales; family Bacillaceae; genus Salibacterium; species Salibacterium lacus. The sequence continues at coordinate 336,438 of NZ_JBHUML010000006.1, read as the reverse complement.
TTTATCCAATAATAAAGATATCGATAGCAATCAGCATCAAAATGCCTGGTATCCCGAGCAATCCGGAAACGGAAACCGTAACTGTATTAATGGGCAGGTGGTAACCCACAGCTGTTCCGAATGCATTTAGAAAAAATAACGCCAACGCTCCGAGGATCAATTTTACCAAAAGATTCCCTGTCCATTTAACCGGCCTTCCGCCTTTACTAAACATAAAGAACAAACACGCAGCTACTCCAGCAAGTGAAATGTAAAGAATGGGATTCATGTTTTCCTCCTGTTTGTGTTTTTCTTTATGTCTATGTACAAGCCTCTATATTTATTTCTTTAACCACTGTCTCATTTTGTTTTGCAGGTAAAAAAACACAAACACTCTGAACACCTGATATAGATGAAATGCGGCTGGAGCGCCGCATCTGTGCGGAAGCAGGCCCTGGATACTGCTGTTATCAAACCGGGCCCGAAGAAGAAGCGGCCGGTAAAATCCCATTTCCAAAAAGCAGCGAAATATCCAATCCCACGCTCTGTCCGGCCATTTGGGTGGCATTAGAACATATAACACCCGGAAGCGGACCTTCCAGAAAGTCATCAAGCATTCCCCGGGTGCATCCTGCCCAAAGACACACCTTCTGCTTTTACAACCACCTGTCTACTATAAAAAAGAGGATGTCTCCAAAAAATGAGACATCCCCTTTTACTATATGTCATGATGACCGTTGATGCGGCGGTGGCGGGCTTCATTTAATAGAAACAGATATTTCGCCCGTTTTCGCTTTACTTCTGTCAGTACATCGGGCGGAGGTTCGATACTCCGCTCCACCAGATGTTCGTATTGATCCAATTCTTCTTTCATTCTTTGAATCAAGTAAACCAGCCGTTCATTTTCCGATTGACGAATCTTTTTTTTCTGAAACAGCATGCCGGGCTCCCACCTTAAAGTTCTCTGCGCCCCTCAATCGCCTTGGAGAGCGTTACTTCGTCCGCATATTCCAGGTCGCCTCCAATCGGGAGACCATGGGCAAGTCTGGTGACTGTAATCCCAGTAGGTTTGACAAGGCGGGAGATGTACATGGCTGTAGCCTCCCCTTCAATGGTGGGATTCGTTGCTATAATGACTTCCTGAATCTCATCATTTTGCAGACGCTGAATCAGTTCCGGGATTTTGATATCTTCAGGGCCGATGCCATCCATCGGCGAGATCGCTCCATGAAGGACGTGGTAGAGGCCGGTGTACTCCCGCATTTTTTCCATAGCCATGACATCCTTGGAATCCTGAACCACACAGACGGATGTCCGGTCTCTGGAAGTGTCTTCACATATCTGGCACGGGTCAATATCTGTAATGTGGTGACAGACAGAGCAATACGTTAGTTCCCTCTTTGCATTCACGAGTGATTTGGCAAAATCCAGAACATCATCTTCTTTCATATCAAGCACATAAAAAGCCAGGCGGCTCGCCGTTTTGGGGCCGATGCCCGGCAATTTCATAAAACCTTCTATTAGTTTGGATATAGGTGTCGGATACTGCACCCTATCCTCCTCCTATCACATACCGGGGATATTCATTCCTTTAGTGAACTTTCCAAGATCCTGCTCTGTCAATTCGTCCACTTTCTTCAGCGCTTCATTCATAGCTGCGAGAATAAGATCCTGGAGCATTTCTACATCTTCGGGATCTACGACGTCCTGGTCGATTTCAATATCTACGATTCGCTTATCCCCTGCAGCGGTTACTTTAACGGCACCGCCTCCGGATGTAGCTTCCACCGTTTTTTCTTTCAGTTCTTCCTGCGCTTTCTCCATCTGTTTCTGCATTTTCTGCATCTGCTTCATCATGTTCTGTTGATTTTTCATTTGTATAACCTCCTGATTAGGTATTATTCCTCAATTTCCACCAAATCCGATCCAACCAGTTTCACTGCTTCATCCACAATCGGATCTTCCGCGTCTTCCTGTCCGTCTCCGGGATCTTCCTCTTCTTCATCTTTTTCCTTATACTGCTGTTTAAATTCTTCCTTGATTTTTTCCCACTGCGCTGATTGGACAGTCAAAAGCTGCAAAGGTCTGCCGGCTGCCTGCATAGCCGACTCCACTATTTCACGGAATTTAGTATCAACCATGCTGCGGTGCATTTCATTCTGAAACGCAAGCAGTACTGTCTGCCCGTCGGAGACGACCGGCTTGGCATCGCTCAGCCAGGCATGGCCGGGCACGCTTTGCTGTTTCACTTCCTTCATAACAGCGCTCCACTCATTTGTCACCGCCTGAAGATCCTGTTTTGTTGCATGGGACAGCACCTGCCTGATTCGGCCGTCCATTCCGCGTGCGGTAGAAATACCGGGGGCGGGGGTGCTTGTTTCCGGACGGGTACTTTCCGGAGCGCCCTTCCCGGAAGTACCGGCACTGCCGGCAGCGGGAGTTTTCACAGCTTTCACCTGTTGTTCCAGTTCCGAAATTTTTTCTTTCAGGGATTGAATTTCGGACTGATCAGTAGGGTTTTGAGGGGCTGGACTGCCCTCTTTTGTATGGCAGATATTGATTAACGCCATTTCAAGAAAGATTTTAGGGTGGCTTGCCCCTTTCATTTCCTGATGATACTCGTTCAACTGATTGATCACTTCGTACAGCCACGCGGTGTCCATCTTTTCAGCGAGTTCTTCAAACGTTTCATCCACCGTAACCCGGTCCATCATTTCATTCAGTCCGGGGGCTGTTTGATACAAAAGCATATCTCGGAAGTAGTAAATAATATCTCCCATAAATTGAAGCGGATCTTTGCCCTCCCGTATCATCTGATCGGCAGCTTCCAGGGCGGCCGGCGTGTCCTGATCCTTCAGAGCCTGAACCACTTTTGTTAAAAACTGCTGGGAAACACTTCCGGTGACCGCGAGAACATCCGAAGCAGAAATCGTTCCTTCCGAAAAAGACACAGCCTGGTCCAGGAGACTGAGAGCATCACGCATCCCGCCTTCGGCTGCACGGGCAATTAAATGGAGCGCATCCTCTTCGGCTTCCATGCCTTCTTCTTTCAGCACAAACGCCATACGATCCACCAGATCCCTTGAGGTAATCTGCTTAAAATCAAAACGCTGGCAGCGTGAAACGATGGTAAGCGGAATCTTGTGGGGTTCTGTTGTCGCAAGAATGAAAACGGCGTGTTTCGGAGGCTCTTCCAGCGTTTTCAACAGCGCATTGAAAGCTCCGGTGGAAAGCATATGAACTTCATCAATAATGTATACTTTGTAACGAACGTCCCGGGGAGCTGCGATGACATTATCCCGGATATACCGTATTTCATCCACGCCGTTGTTGGAAGCTGCGTCAATTTCGATAATATCGACCACGGATCCGTCATCAATACCTCTGCATGCCTCGCATTCGTTACACGGCTCCTGCACAGGCGCCTGTTTACAGTTAATGGCTTTTGCCAGTATTTTGGCAGCACTTGTTTTCCCTGTACCACGCGGGCCGCTGAATAAATAAGCGTGGGAAAACTTTTCTTTTCCGAGCGCATTCTGAAGTGTCTGGGTGATGTGATGCTGGCCTGCGACATCCTCCAGTTTCTGAGGACGCCAGACCCGGTACAGCGCCTTATAACTCACCCCGGGACCTCCTTTCTTTTCATGTTCTATTATACCGTTTCCATGACCGGTTTTCAAAGCTCAAATAAAGAGATATTTCCAGAGGGGTGCGTCTGCGTCCGGCACTTTTTGATCGCAGCAATCCGGGGCGCAGGTCTCCCGCTCCTTTATGACATACAAAAAAAACCGCCCACCGTAGAGAGCCGTTTTTCAGTTAATATGTATAGAAGCCGTGCACCTTCTGTCGGCAATGAATCCATGAGCGTTACCCAGGCAGTTAGCTCGATCCGGGCGACTCTGCGGCACACAGAAGAGTCCGCTTACTGCTGCTTCCTTCCGGACCTGACAGGGTTCACGAATTTCCGTTGCACAGAACCCGGATGTCAACACCACTTACAAGGGTCAGGCCCCACAGAAACAAAGCCTCGAGAAGGGGTTCAGCCTCGCTGTAGCGGATTGCGAGTACAGGGCACCGCTGCCTCCCCGCCTAGCACGGCAAAGTTGTTAACATTTTTGGGCACTCCCTAAAGAGTGCAATAATCAGTATACCGCGTTTCAGAAAAAAACGCAATAGACAAGCCACGGAAAAGGCAAAATTATTTATTGTTCTTTTCCATCATTTCCTCTTCTTCTTTCTTTTCAAGCTCCGATATTTTCTCCATAATCACCTGCGGCGGTGTATGGACAATATGTTCAATCGGCATGTTCAATTTCTCGGCAATCTTCCGGGCTGTTTCTGCAGAAAATTGATTTGGACGCACCGTGTTCCCTCCCGCTTATCACTCATTCTCGTTCTACTATATCACGGGTTTCCCCCGAATCCAATCCATCATTCACCGAAAGGTTGTTCGTTACGGGCGCGGCGCTGTTTTGCCCGGCGCAGCTTTTGAAAAAAACCGGTCAAAAGTTCCCGGCACGCTTCGAGCATGACCTGTCCTTCCACAAAGCAGCGGTGGTTGAAGCGTTCTTCCTCCAGCAGATTCATTAACGTGCCGGCGCACCCGGCTTTAGGATCGGGAGCGCCGTATACGACATGTGGAATCCGGGACTGGACGATAGCCCCCGCGCACATCGGGCAGGGCTCGAGGGTGACATATAAGGTGCAGTCTTCAAGCCGCCAGCTCCCCATAAAAGAACATGCTTCCCGGATGGCAAGCATCTCTGCATGAGCGGACGCCTGCTGGCTTCCTTCCCGCTGATTATATCCTGTTCCTATGACCTGTTCCTGATAAACAATGACGCAGCCAATCGGCACTTCCCCTTCCGTCTCTGCTTTTTCCGCTTCGGCAAGAGCCGCTTTCATCCATTCTTCTTCTGCCACCATCAGGCACTCCTTTTACACCATTCTACCTGATGATTTTATCAGAAATTCTTCCCGTTTTCTTTTCAGGAACGGTATTTACAAGCCAAGGGCCTGCGCTTACCTGCCGAATACCACTATTTACAAGCCGTATAAAAAACAATACAGTCCAGATGATACGTTACCGGCCAAACGGAACCTGTTACAAGCCGAACCTTATAATTTACAAGCCAAATAAGCAGGATTACACGCCGGCACCACAAAGACAATGCAGTATGAATCTACGCAGGCTTAACCGGCCGGGACGGCTTTAATAACATAATGCTCGTCATTCCAGGCAGAACATTCTGCCTCAAAGCCGTTATCACGAATGATCTGGAGCAGGTGTTCCGAAGGCAGGCGGTGGGAAAGCGGAGGACCGGATTCTGTTTCGACTGCTTCCCATTCCACCATCATCAGCTGCCCTCCCGGCTTTAATAACCGTTTGATTTCGTTTAAGGTTCCGCTGACACTTCCCACTTCATGAATGACAAAAGCGGCCAGCACTTTATCAACGGAATCATCCTTCAAATCCACCTGTTCCAGGTCACTTTCCACATAGTGCAGGCGGAACTTTTCCTGTTTCGCCCGCTCTTTTAACATCGCCAGCATCTTCGGTTCGAGATCGACCACATAGACTGCGCCTGCTGTTCTTTTTGCCATGGAAAGCGTGAATAACCCGTTTCCTGATCCAAGATCCGCCACGTCATCGTCGGGGAGAATATCCAGCTGATCCAGGATATTCTCCGGTTTTACTACATCGATTCGTTCTTCTGCCAGCAGTTTTTCTGCTTTTTCCGGGTCAAATTTTTTCTCCGGCATTCTACGTTCTCCTTCCAATCAGCGCATTCCTTATCATTAGATGAACAGATTAAGATTTGATTGTTCCGCCTCCGACAAGTAGGAGGCCACTCCAGCGTATTCGAGCCCGTCGATGAGCTCCTCTTCTTTTAATCCCATAACGTCCATCGACATCGTACAGGCGACCATCTTAATATCCAGCTCCTGCGCCATTTCTATCATTTCCTGAAGAGAAGACACATTATGGTTTTTCATCATTTTTTTCATCATTTTCGATCCCATGCCGCCGAAATTCATTTTGGAGAGACCGAGTTTTTCCGGGCCGCGCGGCATCATTTTTTCAAACATTTTCTCCATGAACTTCTTGTCACTGCCGCCCTGTACATTTTCCTTCCGGAGTACATTCAGACCCCAGAAAGTGAAAAACATCGTTACCTGTTTGCCCATTGCCGCGGCGCCTGTCGCGATAATGAAGCTCGCCATTGCTTTATCGAGATCGCCGTCAAAGACGATCATCGTCGTACCGTTCTTTTCTTCTTCTGGCATGATCAAGGCCTCCTTATGCTTTTTTGATCCAGAATTTCAGTGTTTCGCCTTCGTTGTCCTGCTGCAGGAGTTCGTGCCCCGATGACTTCGTCCAGGCCGGGATATCGGACGCGGCTCCTTTATCGGTCGCGTGGATTTCAAGAATGTCACCGGCGTTCAGATTATCAATTTCCTTTTTGGCCTTCACTACCGGCATCGGGCAGGCCAGCCCTTCGGCGTTCAATACTTTATTACTTTCCATGAAAAATCTCTCCTTTGTTAAAATACTTATTTCAAATGTTCACCTTTTGTTTTATGAAACAGCGCATCGGTTCGGGCCGATTTCCATGTCGGTCTTCTCTTCTTCTGCCGGCTCCACCTGTCCCATGTTCGTCTCACGGATCGTTTCGTAAGCGTTCGGCTGCGGCGGCAGATTTTCGGTTACCGTCCGGCGGAACGCGGCTTCGTCTTCGATATTCAACCCGTGGTTGCGGGCAAACAGATCGGCAAGCTTTGCCATGACTAGTCCGTTATCATCAAGCTCTTCATTTTTCGAAAAGTGGGCCGGCAGCACAACCAGATCTCCATCAAGATCCGCGTAGCGGCTGTACAGCGTTTCGCGCAGATCGCCGACCCAGTCTTCGGCTTTTCCGGCTAGATCCGGACGGCCGATAGAGTCAACGAATAGAATGTCCCCTGTAAACAGGTACTGATCATCGACAATCAGCGACGTACTGCCAATCGTATGCCCCGGGGAGTACATAGCCTGAATGGCTGTCTCGATGCTCCCCACCGTCAATGTCTCCCCGTCTTTGAGCGGTTCATAGGAAAAAGTGACTCCGCCGGCGTCAGCTTCCGGAAGCAGGTACGACGCGCCGAAGCGCTCGGCAAGCTCACGTCCTCCGGAAATATGATCGGCGTGCAGGTGCGTATCCACCGCATATTTCAGCACGGCCTGTTTCTCCTCGAGAAAAGAGGCAAACGCATCGGTCAATCGCACCGGATCCACAATGGCTGCTTCTCCGTTCGAAAGAACAGCATAGGAAAGACATCCTTTTCCAATACGGACAAATTGATAGAGTTCCCCTCCATCGGTCAGATCCGCTGCTTTGACCGGCTCGATATGCTCACTCCATGTCTTCATGCCGCCCTGGAGGTATAAATAATCCCCTCCGTCCGCTTCTGCCAGCATATCTGCGACAAACTGCGACGATCCCTCTTTTGCACAAACAACCAGGACTTCTTTATCCGATGGAATCCGATCAAGAATCTCATCGACCCCGTCCAGCAGTTCAAAATACGGCTTATTGGTGATCTCCACGTTTTTTCCTTCCACTTTCCAGTCCTGAAATTCGTCTTCATTTCGTACGTCCAGGATGAATAAAGGCTCCTGGTTCATGACTTTCTTTGCCAGTTCCGCGGCTGTTAAGGCTTGAATTCCCATTTCTTTTCCCCTTTCTTATTCCTTTTCTCCCGTTAGAGCGCCATCCCACTGCGACATGCCCGGCTTCACATTCACGACATGGTCAAAACCATTCCTCTGCAGCATATGGGCTGCCATGCTGCTGCGGCGGCCGGTTCGGCACACGACGTGAATCGTATGGGAAACGTCCAGTTCTTTCATTCTGTCTTCCAGTTCTCCAAGCGGAATCGACACCGCTTCCGGGATATGGGCAAATCCGTATTCCGCCGGCTCCCGGACATCAAGCACCGTGACATTGTCCCGGCTGCGGGCCTCGTTTAATGCTTCGTTGGTGACTTCATGAGGAAACGGGATTTCTTCTTTCGTTTCCTCCGGATCAGCTTTACGCACGTAATGGTACAGTACGTCACCCGCTTCTCTCGTGCCGACGTATTCATGCCCCGTTGTTTTCGCCCAGCCCTTGAGATCGGCAAGGGACCCGCGGTCGGTCGCCTGGACTTCCAGCACCTCACCGGCATTCATGGTTTCTACCGCCTTTTTCGTTTTGACAATTGGCATCGGACAGGCCAGTCCTTTGGCGTCCACCCGTTCATTGACTTTCATGCTCATTATATTCCCTCCTATATATACGGTACGGGGTATATAAAAACTAAAAAATATATACATATACCTGTATGGGTATATTAACCCGGAAAAATAATTCTGTCAACCTTGTTTTATTATCCTACAATATCAATCCACATCTTAATGGCGGTCGCCAGAATCAATAAAGCCAAGATGCCCTGCAGTATTTTTGTATTTACTTTTTTCCCGAATGCTACGCCAAGCGAAGCTGCCAGAAGGCTCGCAACTACCATCACCGCGGCCGGAAGCAGCAGTACCTGCCCGGTTATCAGTTTCCCGGCGGTTGCGCCGATCGAAGAAATAAAGGTTACCGCAAGAGAGGTCGCAATGGCCATCCGTGTTGGAATCTTTAATACAACGAGTAAAATCGGAACGAGAATAAACGCTCCGGCCGCTCCTACAATGCCGGCACCGATACCGACAACAAAAGCCGATCCGGCAGCAACGGGGCGGTTAAAAGACACTTCATCGTTCGGAATGTCTTCTCTTCCCTTTTTCGGAATAAACATCATGATCACAGCAATCGTGGCAAGGATCGCATACACCATGTTCACGCCGTCATCTGTCATCATATTGGAACCTAGGGCCCCGATTAAACTGCCGACCAGAATACTGATGCCCATGTATAAAATAAGGGATTTATTTAAATATCCGCCTTTACGGTATGCCCATACCCCGCCTATCGTGGCAAAAAACACCTGCACGGCGCTGATGCCCGCTACTTCGTGGGACGTAAATGCAGAAAAGCCGAGAAGCGGTGGGATATAAAGCAGCATCGGGTATTTAATAATGGAGCCGCCGATACCGACCATCCCGGAAACAAAAGATCCCGCGAATCCAATGAGAAATAAAATAGTGATAAACAGTATACTGTATTCCATCATGTGCTCTCCCTTCCTTACGCTTCTATATCCCCCTGCCATTTCATCATACCGCCGGTCATATTCTTTACATCATATCCATTTTTCTGCAGATGTTTTGCCGCTTTCGCGCTCCGGTTCCCGGAACGGCACACCATCACATACTGTTCGCTCGTATCCAGTTCTTCCATTCTTTCCGCGAGTTCATCCAAGGGAATATTTACCGCCTGCGGTATCTTTCCCTGCCTGACTTCCTCCCGGGAACGCACATCAATGACCTTCACCGTTTCACGCTGTATCTGCTGTTCCGCCTCTTGCGGTGGTAGTTTTGAAATAGACGAAAACATACACTCACACTCCTCAATATACTATTACCCCTATGGGTATTATAAAAAGTTAAAAAAATTTCTTTTTTTATCTGCTTTTGCCGAGCAGTTCTATCGCTTCCTGAACATATTGCGACGTGTCGCCGCCTTCTTTCATTTGTTCGCGGATACACTCTTCCAGATTCTCCGCGACAATTTGGGCCATCGCACGATCCAAAGCCGTTCTTGCGGCTGACATCTGATAGACAACTTCCTTACAGTCTTTGCTTTCGTCCATCATCTTCTGTACGCCGCGGACCTGTCCTTCGACACGCTTTAATCTATTTTTCATTTCTGCTGTATATTCCATATTTTCACCCCTTATCATACCGTGTGGGGTATAGTATACACCGGCATGAAGGATCCGTCAATATTCCCTTGTAAGCATATCGGGGAAGGCCCTTATGAAAGATAAGAGCCGGTTCCCCTGCTTTTATTCTGTCTCCAGATTCTCGTTTTTCCACCTCATCATGCCGCCCATCATATTCTTCACATCGTACCCTTTATTCAGAAGAATGCTGGCAGCTATAGCAGAACGTTTGCCGGAGCCGCAGTGCACCGCTACCGGTTTATCTTTCGGCGGGAGATCCTCATCTGTTCCGGCAGGCAGATGGCCGAGCATGATGTGCTCCGCTCCCGGAATACGCTCCCGCTCCCGTTCATCCTGAAAGCGGACGTCCAGCACCCGTATATTTCCCTTTTCTTTTTCCTCTTTCATTTCCGTCGGCGTGATGTTTTCATACGTGCGTAGACGGCCGGCACGTTCTACAACGCCCGCCGGTATGAAGCCTGCGATACGATCCATTCCGATACCGTACAGGGCATCCCGCATCGCTTCGTGATCGGCTTCGGCGCCGATCAGGTAAATATCCGATTCATAATCCGTCAGCCACCCCATCCATTCGGTAAATGCTTCCGGATAGGAAATATTGACCGTGCCGGGTATATGACCACGGGCATAGGCAGCCGGATTTCTCGTATCAACAACCATGTTATTTTCATTCTCAGCCAGCTTCTGCACTTCTTTCGCATCGATGGATAATAACACCGGCGGATGAACCTCAGATAAATACGCTGCCCCGTACTTATTGATTTCTTTCATATTGGCGAAATAAGCCGGCGGTTCCGGCTGGCCATCCAGCAGAAAGTCAACAAATTCCTGTTCCTGCTCCGGCTGGAACGCCGGATTAAACATCTTTTCATAGCCAACTGTCGAGGTCGGCACGGCGCCAAGCGCTTTTCCGCACGAGCTTCCCGCGCCGTGCCCGGGCCAGATCTGCAGGTAGTCTTCAAACTGTTTGAACGACTGAATAGAGGCAAACATCTGTCTTGCGCCGACATCTGCCGAATCTTTTACTCCCACGGATTTTTCCAGAAGATCCGGGCGCCCGACGTCTCCAACAAAGACAAAGTCACCGGTGAATGCCCCGATCGGTTTTTCCGGATGGGAGCCGTCTGTGAGCAGATAAGAAACATGTTCCGGTGTATGCCCCGGGGTGTGCAGAACATCCATCCACACATTTCCGACGTGAATTCTGTCTTTGTCGCGCACTCCTTTTGTATTCAGACTGGAATCAAAGGCATAACCGCCGTTTTCCTCCCCTTCTGCCGAGTGATAGATCACCGCACCTGTCCGGCCGGAAAGCTCCACTGCTCCGGATACAAAATCCGCATGAATGTGTGTTTCCAGCGCGCCGGTAATGGTGAATCCCTGTTCTTCTGCGATCTGAAGATATGGATTAACATGCCGGGACGGATCGATCACCACCGCTTCCCCGGTCTTTTGACAGGCGACCATGTAGGACGCCTGTGCCAGTTCATTGTCATAAAAATATTTCAGGTACATGGGTTCCGCCTCCTTTATATTATTTCTGGTTACACTATACCCCGTACCGTATTTTTTGTAAACATCCTTGTATTATTTCTTTCAAGAAACGAAAGAAATATACAAGGTTTATTTATTGAAACCAGTCGAGTCCGGCCTGCACGGAATAAGCTGTTAATACCCCGTACAGACAAATACTGATGCCGGAGGTAAGCATCAGCTTTTTTCTGCTCATTCCAAGGGAGCGGCAGACGGCTGCTACAGCCCAGACTCCAACAATCACCGTAGTTAACAGTACCACCAGACCGCCGTACCGCTCGATCTTTCCCCGGAACCGGTTATGCTCCAATCTGTTCATCCAGCGCTCCAAGCGTGGAATTTTGCATAACTGTTCATAAAAAAAGAGAATGGTCGGCACCGCTGCAAAATTTCCAATACCCGCCCACAGGACTGCAGATACCGGACTCATTCCCGCCACCATGACTGCCGGAATCGCAAGATAAATTTCAAAAAAAGGAAAATAACCCATACCAACAGCGGACACCGCAAGCAGAATATATTCCATCATTCAACCACTCCCTTTATCTGTCCTTTTCCTGCTCGATCAACGTAAAAAGATAATGTTTTATATGATCCTGTTCCTGTTCGGACAACGGCTGCAGGTCGAACATATTCGCAAACCACAACCCGTCACTGACAAGCCGCACGACCGCGGCCAACTCATCGGAAACGCCGTCCTGTTTCATTTTTTCATCCATATCTTTATATGCCTCATTCCAGGGCTGGATCAATTCCGGGTTGGTCGCCATGGCTGCGAGAAGGCTGTTGCTGACATTCAGCAGGTTTGATCCGTTCAGTTCCTTCATGGAACCCTTCAGATACGCTTTGTTATAAGAGGATTCCTGTTCATAGGCATTTTCAATACTGCCTGCGAAACGAGCGGCGACCTGATCATTCATCGCCGTGATTAACGCTTCTTTGTTTGGAAAATGATGAATCAGGCCGGCTTTGCTCATCCCGCATTCCTTCGCCACGGCATCGAGCGTCAGACGATGCAGCCCCCGCTCCGAAACCACCTTGGAAGCACCTTCAAGAATCTGTTGTCGTTTCTCCATCGTTTCACCTTCTTTTTTTCATCGAACCTACCGACCATTTGGTAGGTTCTATTTTAACGTGCCTTCCGAAAAAAATCAAGCGGGATGTTGGAACAAAACGATGTCCTGTTCGACAGCTGTTACCCTGAATATTTCACTATATGACAGGATTTTACTGAATGATATAGAATACAGTAAATTAGATGAACTTCATGTTTTAGGAGGAATATCTTATGCACCATGTAATCCGGAAAGCCGGAACGAAAGACATTCCAGCCATCCAGATGGTGGCGGAAGCATCCTGGGCGGAAACCTACGAGACATTGATTCCGTCCGGGGTACAAAGAAAATTTCTGGATATGGCTTATTCCTCTGCCGCCCTTTCCGACAAGCTCGCTTCCGATGTATTTTTTGCGGCTGAGTATGACGGAGATACAGCTGCTTTTGCCCACTTTCATCAAAGCAGACAGGAAAGCGAGCTGGCCGCCATTTACGTTCATCCTTCCTGTTATTCTAAAGGCCTTGGTACGGCCCTGATGGAAAAAGTGAAAGAAGAAGTGAGGGAGAAAGAGACTATCGTCGTTTATCTTGAAGTCGGCAATGATAGAGCGGAACGGTTTTACCGCAAAATGGGGTTTTGTGAAGTCTCTGTTTTCACAGAGACCTTGTTCGGTCACACGCTGCAGACGAAGAAGATGGAATGGCAGTATGGATAAGGCGGCAGTAACTTTCTTCCTTCTTCACCGTCCAACAGGTAGAATATTTGATGGAAGTGCAGGATGATACATAATGAGGCAGTTACTCTACTTTGGATGGGAGCAGGCGAAGTCCTGTGTTTTTCCTCTTGTTATTTTTCTCAGTCTCGGCCTGACCCAGGTGGTTAGTGTTCCCGGCCTGGCAAGGTATGACCTGATTTTTCTGATTTGTATAGCCGCTCAGGCACTGATGCTTGTTTCCCGTATGGAAACGATGGATGAGTTGAAAGTGATTGGTGTGTTTCATCTTATCGGATTGGCGCTCGAATTGTACAAAGTACATATGGGGTCCTGGAGTTATCCGGAGGAGGCAGTGACAAAAGTGTACGGAGTGCCGCTGTACAGCGGGTTTATGTATGCCAGTGTGGCAAGTTACATGTGTCAGGCATGGCGGAGGCTTAATCTCCACCTTACCCACTGGCCGCCGACATGGTCAGTAATGCTGCTCAGTGCAGCCATCTATTTCAACTTCTACACCCACCACTTTATCTATGATATCCGCTGGATTCTGAAAATCCTTACCCTTTTTGTGTTTCTGCGTACCATGGTGTTCTTCACGGTAAGGTCCTCGACCTACAAGATGCCGTTGTCCCTGGCGTTTGTTCTGATTGGTTTTTTCATCTGGGTGGCGGAAAATATCGTAACCTTGTTAGGCGGCTGGAGCTATCCACACCAGCATAGTGGATGGGAGATCGTGCACCTCGGAAAAATAAGTTCGTGGCTGCTGCTTGTCATCGTAAGCTTTTTAATTGTGGCTATGCTAAAACACCGCAAGCAGAACCGATATCCTTAAAAAACCTTCCCGGATTCTGTTCCGGGAAGGTTGGATAGGAACCATATTACAGCGATTGTACGGCTTCGCGGATGGATGTGCTGCCGCCTACCAGCTGAAATTGTTTTCCAATCGTTGAATCGTCTTCGAGGCAGGCGGTGATGACGTCTGCCACATCCTGCCGCGGCACTTCCCCGCGGTCCACTTCCACTTGCGCCTGCACCTGACCGGTTCCTTCTTCATTGGTCAGCATGCCGGGCTGCACGATGGTATAATCCAGGTCGGATGCTTTCAGCCATTCATCGGCGTAATGTTTCGCCGCGACATACGGCGAGAATGATTCAGGAGCTTCGAGAATGGCTTCGCGGCTCGTATCAAACGAGCTGACCATCACAAACCGTTTCACTCCAGCCTGTTCCGCCGCCTTGATCGTTTTTACAGCTCCATCCAGATCAATCATCATGGTTTTATCTTTTCCGGTGTGCGGTCCGGAACCGGCTGTAAAAACGACCGCGTCCATCCCTTCAGCAGCTTTGGCGATGGCATCGATACTGCCTTCAAGATCAACTACAGCAGTTTCCGCGCCAAGCTCTTTAAAATAAGACGCCTGTTCCTCTTTACGGATCATCGCTTTGGCTTTCAGCTTATCACTGTTTTGAATCGAAGATACGAGATGTTTACCAATCTGGCCGTTTGCGCCGACAACAAGAACGTTCATATGATTCATCCTTTCTGCAGCAAAATGTTTTCTCTCATTATGTTACATTTCGTTCCAGCACTTTCATCGTAACCTGCTGCCAAAAATGATGTCCAGTTATCCGCTCGCATGTCTTCGGCGGAACACTGCAGACACTACGTGCATGCTTCCCGATTTTGGAAGGTTTAAACCCGCCGTGCACGTAACCCATCGTACGGCTTTCTGCATCAGCGAAGGATTCGCCGGCGATTGGACACTGCCGGGGAGAACCTTTATGCCGCATAAAAAAAGACACGGTTTTTACGACCGTGTCCTGTCTGATTAGTTATTCGTTATGTACCTCGTAGTTGTTATTTAAATGGCGGAGGAGGAGGGATTCGAACCCCCGCGGGGCGTTAACCCCCTGGCGGTTTTCAAGACCGCTCCCTTCAGCCGTACTTGGGTACTCCTCCGTATGACGCAGGCTGTTCTCTCAGCCGACAAACACAATAGTATCATATGAGATTATTCCCTGCAAGACTCTTTTTGTACAGATTACGGACAGTCACTGCCGGATAACATAGGAAAACGAATCTTTATACTGTTTCAGTTCCACGTTAACATCCGCGCTTAATATGCCGTCAATATGCGCCAGTTCCTCATTCACAAACCGGACGAGGCTGTCATTGTCTTCGAAATAGGCCTGAATAATTAAATCGTGCTTTCCGGAAAATGCGCCGATGAATCGTACTTCGGGGAACTGCTGCAGGCTCTTGGCGATATTGTCCTGTTCCCCCAGTTTTGTGGAGAACCCGATAATAGCTTGTACATACAATCCAACCTTATTAGGGTTCGTATGAATAATGAATTCAAACACTTCATTTTCCAGCATTTTATTAATCCGCGACCGCACGGTTCCTTCACTCACGTCAATATAACGGGAAATTTCACTGTAAGACCGCTTGCCGTTTTCCTGCAGGTAGGAAAGAATTTTCATATCCGTCTGATCCAGTTTCACGGGACGTTCCTCCTCTTTGGATAACGTTGAGGGTACACGAAAATCAGAATGACCGCCTTCGTAATATATTATAAAAGCTATAGTTATTATAAAAAAAATACAGCCACGCTTGCAAGGCTTCCGCTCCATTTGTTCGAATAATGCGAATACATACAGATCGGACCGGCTGGCATAGACAGCCGGTCCCCTTTCTGTTGTTTACTTTGAAATATAAGATTTATTGCCCATGTAACCGCGCAGTACGTCGGGGATTTTGATGGATCCGTCTTCCTGCTGGTAGTTTTCCATAATGGCGGCAACGGTACGACCGACCGCAAGACCGGAACCATTCAGTGTATGAACGAATTCGGTTTTTGCTTTTTTATCCCGTTTAAAGCGGATGTTGGCCCGGCGCGCCTGAAAGTCTTCAAAGTTACTGCAGGAGGAAATCTCCTTATAGTCTTCATAACTTGGCAGCCATACTTCAATATCATATTTCTTGGCAGCGGTGAAACCGAGATCTCCGCTGCACATGTTCATCACGCGGTACGGGAGTTCCAGGCGCTGCAGTACTTTTTCCGCCTGACCGGTCAGCGTCTCAAGGTCCTCATACGACTGCTCCGGTAGTGCAAACCGGACGAGTTCCACTTTATTGAATTGATGCTGACGGATCAAACCACGCGTATCCCGTCCGGCTGACCCCGCTTCCGATCGGAAGCAGGCGCTGTACGCAGCGTAAAGAAGCGGGAGATTTTCCACGTCCAGAATTTCATCCCGGTGCAGGTTCGTCACCGGTACTTCCGCTGTTGGAATCAAGAAGTAATCTTCCTCCCTGATTTTAAAGGCATCCTCTTCGAACTTCGGAAGCTGGCCGGTGCCGGTCATGCTGTCCCGGTTCACCATGTACGGCGGCATAATTTCTTCGTAGCCGTGCTCTGCTTCGTGCATGTCCATCATGTAATTGATCAGTGCACGCTCGAGCCTTGCGCCGGCTCCTTTATAGAAAACAAACCGGCTGCCGGTTACTTTCGAAGCCCGTTCAAAATCCATCATGCCAAGTTCAGCTGCCAGATCCCAGTGTGCTTTTGTTTCAAAGTCAAAGGAAGGTTTGTCTCCCCAGGCACGTATTTCTTCGTTCTCAGACTCATCTTCCCCGTAAGGTACACTTTCATGAGGGATGTTGGGGATGCGGAGCATCAAATCTTCCAGCTGCTGTTCGATTTCTTTCAACGCTTCATCCAATTCTTTAATACGCGAAGAAACTTCCTTCGTCTCCTGGATCAGATGATCAGCGTCTTTCTTTTCGCGTTTCAGCTCAGCCACCTGCTGGGAAACTTCATTTCGTTTCTGCTTCAACTCTTCGGTTTTTTGAATGTAGTCCCGTCTCTTTTCATCGAGATCCTGGAATGTATCCAGATCCGCGATATCTTCGCCCCTTTTAGCCAGCTGGCTTTTGACTTCCTCAAAGTTATGCCGCAGTTCTTTTACATCAAGCATATTTATCCTCCTTTATTTCCTGCTTATTATCTTCTGTCATTGTGATGGTTCCTACGAGAAAAAACTCCCGCCCCTTTGATGTAAAAAGGGACGGGAGTTGAGACCCGCGTTGCCACCCAAATTGCAGCATTCATACTGCCTCTTTGCACCCAGTAACGTGGGTGAACCGGAAAAAAATACTGGCGGGATGCCGTGTTCTTTTTTTCACTCCGAGCAGGATTTTCGGTCATTCTGCAGCTGGTTCACAGCAGCCACCAGCTCTCTGCGTGTCAGACATGCCGATACTATTGCCCGTCCTTGATTTTTCCGATAGATAAACATTCCTATGATGAAAAAACGCATTTTTGTGTTACGTTACAGCGGTGTGTTCCGGAGCCGTTTCTTTAGATTCCCTCACCATCTGTACAAAATATTGATGAAATCGTGTGTCGTCCGTCAGTTCGGGATGAAAGGAGCAGGCAAGCAGATGGTTCTGCCGCGCTGCCACGATTTCCCCATTAAATGACGAGAGAACCTCCACGTCATCTCCAGTGCTGGAGATGAGCGGCGCACGGATAAACACCGCTTCAATATCTTCGGCTACATCTTTGACAACGAGTGTCGTTTCAAAACTTTCGCGCTGACGTCCGAAAGCGTTGCGCTGCACGTTCATATCCATCAGCTGCAGGTGTCCTTCCGGTTCCTGCGCGATATGGTCGGCCATCAGAATGAGACCGGCGCAGGTACCAAATATCGGTTTTCCGGCAGCAGCGAACGCGCGAAGCGGTTCATAAAACCCGTATTTATTGACGAGACGCCTCATCGTAGTGCTTTCGCCGCCGGGAAAAACAAGGCCGTCCAGTGCCTCCAGCTGATCCGTACGCTTTACAATAACGGTTTCCACATCAGGAGCCTGCAGGCTTTTCAAATGTTCCTGCACGGCCCCCTGAAGAGCAAGCACACCTATTTTCAGCATATGCCGCACCTCCTTTTACCAGCTGCGGTCCTGCATACGCTCCGACGGGTCAAGTGTGGAGATTTCCAGTCCCTGCATGGCAGTGCCAAGTCCTCTGGAAAGCCGGGCGATTAATTCATAATCCTGATAATGAGTGGTTGCTTCCACTACTGCTTTCGCGTATTTATCCGGATGTTCGGACTTGAAAATACCCGATCCCACAAAAACACCGTCCGCGCCGAGCTGCATCATCAGTGCAGCATCAGCAGGCGTTGCAATACCACCGGCTGCGAAGTTTACTACAGGAAGCTTTCCTGTTTCTTGAATACCCAGCAGCAGTTCATACGGAGCTCCCAGGTTTTTAGCTTCTGTCATCAGTTCATCTTTGGACATGCCGGCGACTTTCTTTAACTCGGATTGTACAATCCGCATGTGACGGACCGCTTCCACGATATTGCCTGTACCCGGTTCCCCTTTGGTACGCAGCATGGAAGCCCCTTCACCTACACGGCGGAGGGCCTCTCCCAGATCACGGGCTCCGCACACAAACGGAACGGTATATTCGCTCTTATCGAGGTGATATACTTCATCCGCCGGTGTGAGTACTTCACTCTCATCGATATAATCCGCACCCAGCGTTTCAAGCACTCTGGCTTCGGCGATGTGTCCGATTCTTGCTTTTGCCATGACCGGAATGGATACAGCATTCATCACTTCTTCAACGATCGTAGGGTCGGCCATACGCGCCACACCCCCGGCTGCACGGATATCAGCAGGCACACGCTCCAGTGCCATCACCGCTACAGCACCGGCCTCTTCCGCAATTTTTGCCTGTTCAGCGTTCACGACGTCCATGATGACGCCGCCTTTCTGCATTTCCGCCATTCCTCGTTTTACTCTGTCTGTCCCTCTATCTGCCATCTTCCATTCCTCCTGGTCCTTCGTTATATCGTTTCGTTCCGTATCGTGTATCAAGAACAAGACGTAATGGTATCATTTATTATAACACTACCACCCGTGTGAATAAACACCCGGGCCCTATAACAGTCCCTGTACAAAACTGGAGGCGCTGTTCCACATATTTCCGAAGAACCCGCCGACGCTCCGCATCGTAAGAGCGAACCATCCGGCTTTTTCCACTCCTTCATCGAGAACGAGCGGTGCTTCCTGTGATGTTGCATTTACACCGGAGAGAGACTGTGGTGCTGCCTCGCCGCTCAGCGTAATGGTTCCGATTTCTGTACCTTTTTCAACCGGCGCTTCCAGTTCTCCGTTTTCATTCAGTACATCCTGATTAATGTTGACCGATGTGTTTATGTTTTCCGCATCTCCATTTTCCAGAAGAAGAGACAGGCTGCTTCCGGCAGAAGCGGACACGGTGTCTTCTTTTCCGTTTACAACCGGAAAGGACGAAGCATCTTCAAAAGACTGCCCTTCCTGAACCACTTCTGTCTCAGACAGGTTGTCAAATCCGTAGTCATACAATTTGGCAGTTTCTTCAAAACGGGCTGTCTGCGAATCGGTTCGCATCACTACTGAAATGAAGCGGGTGCCGTTTTGTTCCACTGTACCAGTGAAGGCGTTGCCCGCCATCTCCGTGTAGCCTGTTTTCAGCCCGTCGACTCCTTCGTAATCCAGACTCCCATACATGCTGCCGGGAAGCATCCAGTTCCAGTTATCCATGGAGGTATTTGCGCCATTCTCACGGAATGTTTTTTCCGTAATGCCTGCTGTATCGAGGACATCCGGGTACTCATTCAGCAGATGATACGCGAGCTTTGCCGATGCCCGGGCCGACATCATATTTTCGGTGTCCGGTTCGGTACCTTCCGGGTGGAGTCCATCCATGGAAGCATTGTTCAGTCCTGTTGAGTTCACAAATTCATATTCTTTCATTCCCAGTTCTCCGGCTCGTTCATTCATCATGTCGACAAAATCGGATTCGCTTCCTGCAACATGCTCGGCTAAGGCAATGGTTGCGCCGTTTGCGGAATAAATAGCCATCGCTTCATATAATTCCTGAACGGTATATGTACGATTCTGCCTGAGCGGCACATTGGATAAGGCGTTATTCTGGGAAATTTCCTCTGCTTTGGATGTCACATTCACTTCAGCGTCCCAGGATATCTCTCCCTGAGCTACAGCTTCATTAACAAGGTATTCTGTCATCATTTTTGTCATACTCGCCGGGGGAAGAATAAGATCGGCTTTATTGCTGTAAAGAATCTGGCCTGAATCAGCATCCACAAGTATTGCCGATTCTGCTGCAAGATCCGGTTCCACTGCCTGCACCTCTGATTCTGTCTGGAATAATAAACCGGCAGTCAGCGGTACTGCCGCAATCATAGATAGTATGTTTTTCTTCTTCAATCTCCTGCACCTCCACGCTCTATTTACACAAAGGATATTTTATCATACGAACAGTCAAAAAAATAGATTGCTCCGGTCCCAAAAATACAGGTTCATTATTTCCCGGGAAATAAGAAGTCCCCCGGAGAGAAAAGAAGTAACCTGTTTTCTCTCCGGGGGACGACCATCCTATAGACTGTAATTCGGAGCTTCTTTCGTTACCTGAACATCGTGGGGGTGACTTTCCCGCAGTCCGGCGTTTGTAATTCTAGTGAACCGGGCATTTTCACGCAGATCAAGCAGATTTTCACTGCCGCAGTATCCCATACCGGCACGGATACCTCCAAGCAGCTGATTGACAGTATCTGTCAGCGGTCCTTTATAAGGAATACGTCCTTCAATGCCTTCAGGGACCAGTTTCTGATTGTTTTCCTGGAAATAGCGGTCTTTGCTGCCCTGTTCCATGGCACCCATCGACCCCATGCCGCGGTAAACCTTGAACTGTCTGCCCTGATATATTTCTGTATCTCCCGGACTTTCTTTCACCCCGGCCAGCATACTGCCGAGCATCACGGCGTGACCACCTGCTGCGAGGGCTTTGACAATATCCCCCGAGAATTTGATACCGCCGTCGGCAATAATAGGAACGTCGTGCCGAGCAGCTTCTTCCGCACAGTCAAACACGGCAGTGATCTGCGGAACGCCGACACCTGCCACTACTCTGGTCGTACAGATGGATCCAGGTCCAATCCCGACTTTCACGACATCCGCGCCGGCTTCAATGAGTTCACGGGTTCCTTCCGGTGTTGCCACGTTACCGGCGATAATGGTCACATCCGGGTAGGTATCACGGATTTCTTTCAGTTTATCCAGGACACCTTTGGAATGTCCGTGTGCCGTATCAAGCACAATGGCGTCCACTTCTGCCTTAACGAGTGTATCAATACGGATCATCGCATCCCCTGTTACACCAACAGCAGCGCCGGCGAGCAATCTTCCCTGTTTATCTTTTGCAGACTGCGGAAATTCAATAACTTTCTCGATATCCTTGATGGTGATAAGCCCCCGCAGTATCTCATCGTTATCAAGCAGCGGAAGCTTTTCGATACGATGCTTCTGCATTATTTTCTCGGCTTCTTCAAGCGTTGTTCCCACCGGTGCTGTAACAAGATTGGAACTGGTCATCACATCCCTGATCTCGATGGAATAATCCTCAATGAAACGGAGATCCCGATTGGTGAGAATGCCGACAAGCTTCTGTTTTTCATTCACAATCGGAACGCCTGATATCCGGTATTTTCCCATCAGATACTCCGCATCGTACACCTTCCGTTCGGGTGTTAAAAAGAAAGGATCTGTAATAACGCCGCTTTCCGAGCGTTTCACTTGATCCACCATTTCCGCCTGCTCTTCAATGGACATGTTTTTATGAATAACACCGAGTCCGCCTTCCCGGGCAACAGCTATTGCCAGCGGCGCTTCTGTAACAGTATCCATTCCAGCGCTGACAATCGGTATATTAAGATTCAGCTTATCCGACAGTGTCGTCTTCAGCGACACATCACGTGGATGAATATCCGACCGATCCGGCATCAGCAGGACATCATCAAACGTTAACCCCTCTTTAGCAAACTTATCTTCCCGCATTCTGACACTCCACCTTTCTGCATCGTTTTTGTTCTCCTGCTTACGAAAGAAGGATGATTCATAACCAGCCTGTAAACAGCGCATGCTAAAAACCAACTCTGAGATTTTCTAATATCTTATCATGTTTTGTGCCTTATAACGAGAATTATGAATAAGTTTAAACTTTCTGATTTATTCAACGAACAGAAAGGTGCTGACGATGAAACAAAATGATCTGTACAACTATTTCTCTTATTATGCCCCGTATGAAGCACAGAATGTGCTGCAGCGCAAGCTCGAAAAAGAATATCTCGCCCGCCGTGCTTCAGCCTATGACGCCCTTCAGTGGAGCTACCGTAATACCCCGGCATTTCACTATGAGTGGCTTCTGGGCCGTACGTACTGGACAGAAGGAGCACAGGCCCCCCTCTTAACACGTCCTCTGCTTCTTTTTTACGGTCTCACCCATCTTTTAAAGGGACTCCTGCTTATCGAAGATCCTCATTACCCGGCTGCCGCAGATATGCTTGCCCACGGGGTGACGACGAGAAAAAAGAAGAAAAAACAATTTACGTTTATGGAAGATGAAGTGAAAATACAAAAGCAGGGGTTCTTCCCGCATTTTTCGTCACGAGTGTTTCACGTGAAACATGCAGTGGGGGAAAAATGGAAAATGAACCACCTTTTTTTCAAATGGGATACCATGGTTCATTTGTATCTCGATGTTCACGGGGAAGAAGCACTTCCACGGGTGCAGCTGTCTTCTGCCGGTGTCACGGTGGAACATGTTTCTCCTGCAAACGAGCAGTCGCTCTCTCTGATCCAAAAGCAGCTTGAACAACTTGGGATGGAGGTGGAAGGTATAAAAAAAAGAACAGCAGATTCTGTTCTTTTTTCGATAAAGCGAAAGCCTGACAATATCGCTTCCCAGCTTTTCCAGCGGGGAAGCAGTTATTACGTGCCGCCTTCTTTATTTGATACCGCCAAGCTGCCGCCGCTTTCCGTTCATTACCTTTTGTTGTACGAGTTAAGCATGCTCTGCCGTTACGAGGGGGAATGGTGGGGCGACCTCTGTACGCAGCGGCAGGGGGAAGATTACGCCTTTATTCATTTTTACCTGGAATGGGTGCTGGCTGAAGTGCCCCGGCAGTTCGCAGGATTTTTCAGCTCTGGAGAATCTCTTCAATAAACGGTCCTTGATTGCCCTCCAGCTGCATAATATTCTGATGCGTATCGGAACGGACCATCGGTTCCGCAGGGGATTTCTCATCAATGTAAATAATGGTGGCGGTGTCCCCATTGCTTAATCTAACATTGCTTCCAATGGAAAATGTAATAAGGGCCCCGGACAATAACTGAAGAACCTGCGGATCGAGTCTTCCAAACTCTTCCCGGTACATCTCATCAATGACTTTATACGGCGACCTTTTTTTCCGGTAAGAATGTTCACTCGTCATGGCATGATAAACATCAGCCGTACTGACGATTTTACTTAAAGTATGAATACTGTCTGCTTTCATCTGAAGGGGATAGCCGCTTCCATCTTCCCGTTCATGATGCTGCAGAACGCTGAGAAGAACCTGGGTGTTTACGGCTTTTGTTTCTTTTGCCATCTGATACGAATAATACGGGTGATTTTTCACCTGCTCATATTCCCATTCTGTTAAATGACCTTTTTTCTGCAGAATTCCGCCGGGAAGTCTTGCCATGCCGGCATCACACATGGCACCCGCAATGCCCGCCTGCAGCCGTTCCTTTTGGGAAAGGCCCATTCTTTTTGCCAGAAACATGGATAAAAGAGCCGTAGATACAGCGTGGTGGTACAAATATTCCTCTTTTGTGCTGTAATGATGCAAAGAAAAAATCTGATTAGGAGATTCAAACAATTTTTCCGCCGGAGGAGCGAGCAGGGCACGGATCTTATCCATTTCAACGCGGGCGCCCCCTGTCCACTTTTGAAACAGGTTTTTATAAGCCTGGACGGCTTTTAAATAAACATCCAGAAACGTTTCAGGCGCCTCCTGAGTTTGTTCATCCTCTTCATCTTCCTGCTCCGCCGGCGTAAAGGGAGTGCCGTCGTTCAATCTATTCTCTACATGAACGTGTGTAACCATGAAGGCGTCCAGTACATTCAGGTGTTCCTGATGCAGAACGGTATTTTTTCTGATGAGAGGGCGGGACGTCACCGCAAATATGTCTTCCATCAGAATACAGCCTTCCTTCAGATACTGCCGCTTCACTTTCATGCCTTTTCCCCCTCCGGCTGCTCGATTGGCGGCCCTTTATATGCAGCTTGATATTTTAGTCTTCCGGCGGTGTTTCATCATGTTCTTCGTCGTCGTCCACCTCGGAAGGTGTCCTGGTTTCTTCCGTTTCATTCTCAGGGAGCTGTCCGCTGCTTTCTTCGGTCTCAAGTTCATTCTCCGGCGTTTCCACAGGCGCTACAGTCGAAACAACTTCCCCTTCAGAAAGACGGATCAGCGTCACTCCCTGGGCATAGCGGCCGAGTCTGGAAATTTCGCGTGCTTCCATCCGAATAAGAACACCATGAACAGTCATAATCATAATATCATGATCATCGGAAATACAACGCATAGAAACAATGGATCCATTCCGATCTGTTAAATTAATGGCTTTTATTCCTTTTCCGCCGCGGTGCTGCACTTTGAAATCACTGATCGGCGTGCGTTTACCAAAGCCTTTATCCGTTACAATCAACACTTCTTTACCTTCTGCGGAAATGTCCATGCCCACAACTTCATCGCCCTGCGTAAGAGAGATGGCTTTTACGCCTGTGGCGGACCTGCCCATAAAACGGACATCTTCTTCGTTAAAGTGAATGGCGGTTCCGTTTTTCGTTCCGACGATGATATGTTCATCTCCGTGTGTCAGACGAACCCCGTATAATTCATCATCTTCTTTGACATTGATCGCAAACAGCCCGCCTTTACGTATATTGGAGTAGGCTGAAAGCTTTGTACGTTTGGCAATGCCCTGTTTTGTCAAAAAGAATAAATAGGCATCATCAGAAAAAGCCTCCACCGGAATAACGGTGCTGATGTATTCGTTTTTCTCCACCTGAAGCAGGTTAATGACCGGTATTCCTTTAGCTGTTCGCTGCAGTTCCGGGATTTCGTAAGCTTTCAGACGATATACTTTCCCTTTGTTCGTGAAAAACAAAATCGTCTGGTGCGAACTGGTTGTAAACAGATGTTCCACAAAGTCGTCGTCATTTGTTCCCATTCCCTGTACACCACGTCCGCCGCGGCGCTGACTGCGGTAGGTATCAATCGGCATCCGCTTAAGATAACCATGGTGGGAGATCGTAATGACCACATTCTGACGGGGAATCAGGTCTTCGTCTTCGATTTGATTTTCTCCGGCAGTAATGAGCGTCCGGCGCTCGTCATTAAACTTGTCCTTCACTTCACTCAGTTCTTCCCGGATAATTTCAAGAACCCGTTCTTCACTGGCAAGAATCTCGCGAAGCTCCCTGATCCGCTCCATCAAATCGCTGTATTCCTGTTCAATTTTATCGCGCTCCAGTCCTGTCAGGCGCTGAAGACGCATTTCAAGAATCGCCTGAGCCTGTTCGTGCGTGAGAGAATACTGTTCCATCAGACCGTTTCTTGCGATGTCGGTTGTCTGAGAGTTTCGTATCAAATCAATCACAGCATCAAGATGATCCAGAGCCACACGCAGCCCTTCCAGAATATGGGCTCTCGCTTCCGCTTTTTTCAGTTCAAAAGCAGTACGGCGCTTGATCACCACTTTCTGGTGCTCCAGGTAATGGCTGAGGCACTGCTTCAGGTTCAATACCTGCGGGCGTCCGTCAACCAAAGCCAGCATATTAATGCCGTAACTGGTCTGAAGCGCTGTCTGTTTGTACAGATTATTTAACAGGACATTGGCATTTGCGTCCTTTTTCACTTCGATCACTGCACGCATGCCGTTGCGGTCGGATTCGTCACGAAGATCGGTAATACCTTCGATTTTCTTGTCACGAACAAGCTCTGCAATCTTTTCTATCAACCGGGCTTTATTAACCTGGTAAGGAAGCTGATCTACGATAATGGCTTCTTTTCCGCTCGCGTATTCTTCAATATAAGCATTAGCCCGGATGGTAATAGAGCCGCGTCCTGTCTGATAGGCACGCCTGATGCCGGTTCTGCCGACAATCGACGCAGCCGTCGGAAAGTCAGGTCCCGGAATATATTCCATTAAGTCAGGAACCGTCATTTCGGGATCTCTGCTGAGAGCAAGCACTCCATCAATCACTTCCCCCAGTTGATGAGGCGGAATGTTGGTGGCCATTCCTACAGCAATTCCTGCCGCACCGTTAACCAGCAGATTCGGGAATCGGGAAGGCAGGACAATCGGTTCTTGTTCATTACCGTCGTAGTTATCCTGATAGTCGATCGTATCTTTGTTGATGTCGCGTACCATTTCAAGCGAAATTTTGGACATTTTCGCTTCCGTATAACGCATGGCTGCCGCCGCATCTCCGTCAACGGAACCAAAGTTGCCGTGACCGTCCACCAGCATATTCCGGTAGCTGAAATCCTGCGCCATGCGCACCATCGTTTCATATACCGCCGAATCGCCGTGAGGGTGGTACTTACCAATAACATCCCCGACAATACGCGCCGATTTACGATAAGGTTTGTCCGGGGTCATGCCGAGCTCATTCATCGCAAAAAGAATACGGCGATGCACCGGCTTCATGCCGTCCCGTACATCCGGGAGTGCCCGGCTTACGATGACACTCATCGCATAATCCAGAAATGAGGTGCGCATTTCCTGGCCTATATTTATTTCTGTTACGTTCGATTCATATTGATCTGCCATACCTTAAACCTCCCAATTCTGATCCATCCCCAACGTAATCACGAAAGGGATAGAAGAAACAGCATCCATCCCTTTTATGCCGGTAAAACTGTCCGCTATACATCCAGATTTTCTACATAGTGGGCATTTTCCTGAATGAAATCCCGTCTTGGTTCCACCCGGTCCCCCATCAATGTTTCAAAGATTTCATCCGCTTTCATTGCATCTTCAAGCTGGACCTGCAGGACAGACCGCGCTTCGGGGTTCATTGTCGTTTCCCACAGCTGGGACGGATTCATTTCGCCCAGCCCTTTATAGCGCTGATATCCCGGTTTCGGCTGCTCCGGGAGTCCGGCAAGAACCTGTTCCAGTTGATTTTCCACGTATGCATAACGGACCGTTTTTCCCTGTGTTATCTTATATAAAGGCGGCTGTGCAATATAAATATATCCACTCTCAATAAGCGGTCTCATGTAGCGGTAGAAAAATGTCAGCAGCAGCGTACGGATATGAGCACCGTCCACGTCCGCATCCGTCATAATAATAATCCGGTGATAACGGGCCTTGGAAATATCAAACTCATCTCCAATACCTGTGCCAAGTGCTGTAATGATGGAACGAATTTCATTGTTGGCCAGAATCTTATCCAGCCTCGCCTTCTCTACGTTGATAATTTTTCCCCGAAGCGGCAGAATCGCCTGAAAATGACGATCTCTTCCCTGCTTGGCAGAACCGCCTGCGGAGTCTCCCTCTACGATGTAGATTTCGCTGATGGCAGCATCATTGGATGAGCAGTCTGCCAGTTTCCCCGGGAGGGAACTTACCTCCAGCGCATTTTTACGGCGTGTTAACTCTCTGGCCTTCTTCGCCGCATCTCTGGCTCTTGAAGCCATCAACCCTTTTTCCACAATCTGTTTCGCCGTTTCCGGATTTTCAGACATGAATCTGGAGAAGTGCTCGGAAAACAGGGAATCCGTGACCGTACGGACGTCGCTGTTCCCAAGTTTGGTTTTCGTCTGCCCTTCAAACTGTGGATCCGGGATTTTCGCTGAAACAATGGCAGTCAGTCCCTCCCGGACATCGTCGCCGATCAGGTTCGGATCATTTTCCTTGAATAAGTTGTATTTTCTTGCATAATCATTAATCACCCGGGTCAGACCGGTTTTAAAACCCGATTCATGGGTGCCGCCTTCGTGGGTATTGATATTATTGGCAAATGAATAAAGACTGCTTGTAAAGCTCGTATTATACTGAAAAGCAATCTCCACCTGCACTTCGTCTTTTTCCCCTTCGATAAATACCGGTTCGTCATGGAGCACTTCCTTCTGGCGGTTCAGATACTCTACAAAAGAAGCAATACCCCCTTCGTAGTAGTACTCCACTTCCTCTTTATATTCATCGCGGTTATCATTGAACGTAATTCGCAGCCCCTTATTAAGAAAGGCGAGTTCCCGCAGACGGGTGGAGAAAATCTCATAATCAAATTCATCGCTTTCATCAAAAATAGACGGGTCCGGTTTGAAATGGATTTTCGTTCCATGTTTCTCCGTTGTGCCGATTGTCTGTACGTCCTGTTTCGGAACCCCACGCTCATAATTTTGATAATAGATTTCTCCGTCACGATGGATTTCCACTTCCAGCATCTCGGAAAGAGCATTCACTACCGACGCTCCGACCCCGTGCAGCCCGCCGGATACTTTATATCCGCCGCCGCCGAATTTACCGCCGGCATGCAGAATTGTCATGATCACTTCCACAGCCGGTCTTCCCATCTTTTCCTGAATACCTACGGGAATACCGCGTCCATTGTCCTGAACAGTAATGCTGTGGTCTTTTTCGATTGTGACGAATATGTGGTCGCAATACCCGCCCATGGCTTCATCAATACTGTTATCGATGACTTCCCAGACAAGGTGGTGCAGTCCACGGCTGCTGGTCGTTCCGATATACATTCCCGGACGTTTTCTTACCGCTTCCAGACCTTCGAGTACCTGTATCTGACTTTCATCGTACGAATGTTGATCTACTGACAATTTATTCACCTTCGCTTCCATCACTAGTTCCAAGTTTTCTTCACGTCCGGTTTGTTCTGTTCCTCTATTTCAATGACTCTTTATAACAAGGTCTACGTTTTATTTTCCTGATCTTCCGTGTAGTCTTCGTATTCCGAAATGGCCTGAGCCCGCCGTTTCAGTGTCAGGGTGGAAATAGGAGACAAATATATTTTTTCAGTCGTTACAACGACCGATTTCGTCTGTTCTGATGAAATCCGTTCAACATCCTCTTCAGCCCGGGATGATAAAAACTGCTGGGTTATACTGGAGGAATCATGGGTATCCTGATCAACTATCGTTATAACGTCTTTCGAACGGATTACCTTATCTCCGCCTAAATGAATAAACATCCGATCCACCTCATTTCATCTGCCTCAATGTTCCGGCCTGCGCAGTAAATGTCGAAGCCTGTTTTAAGGTTTCGTGTTCGATGCCGTCCACGCTGGTTGTTGTTACAAATGTCTGTACCTTCCCCTGAATCGTATGGAGAAGGTGGGACTGCCTGTTATGATCCAGCTCGGAAAGAACGTCATCCAATAATAATATCGGGTATTCCCCGATATTATCGTGTATGAGTTCAATTTCCGCCAGTTTCAGGGATAAGGCGGCAGTACGCTGCTGTCCCTGGGATCCGTAAGTCTGCACATCGCGTCCGTTGATACGCATCGTCAGCTCATCCCGGTGAGGGCCGGTGAGGGAAAGCCCGCGGCGGATCTCATTCTGGCGGTTCTCTTCGAATTTTTTTCGGACATGCTCTTCTATCTTCGACAAGTTCATGTCTTCTGATACCTCGGTGGTGGGAGCGTATTCCACCTCGAGCTCCTCCTGGTGCTTTGTAATTCTGCCATGAATCTCCCCGGCCCATTCCTGAAGCAGACGCAGAAAGGAAAACCGTCTGCTGATGACTTTCGCGGCCGCCTGGGAAAGCTGTTCCGTAAGGACATCCAGCATCATCTCCTGCTCCTGGTCAGGAACGGGAAACATATTCTTAAGCAGCTGGTTCCGCTGCCTTAAAATTCGTTGATACAACATCAAATCATGAAGGTAGACAGGGCTGATCTGGCCGATCTCCATATCTATAAAACGCCGCCGCATGGAAGGACCGCCCTTCACAAGATTCAAATCTTCCGGGGCAAACATCACGACATTACATGTACCGACATAGCCGCTTAATTTCTGCTGTTCCAGTCCGTTGACTTTGGTTTTCTTTCCTTTTCCGGAAATAATGACTTCAAGAGATAACGGACCGGTGTTCTTTTCAAGTTCCGCTTCAATTCTGGCAAAGTCCTGTTCCCACTGAATCAGTTCCCTGTCCTTTGACGTGCGGTGGGACTTGGCAAATGCCAGAACATAAACGGCCTCCATGGCATTGGTTTTTCCCTGGGCATTCCCGCCGAGGATCACGTTCACTTTATCTTCCACGTTCAACGTGATGTCCTCATAATTGCGGAACTGCTTCAGGCGGAGTTTTTTTATATGCACGATATCCCTCTACGCACGATTAGAAGAAATGGTTATCTTTCCCACTTCTTCAATGTCGATTTCGTCTTCGTGGTACAATTTCCGTCCCCGTCTCTGTTCCGGTTCATCATTTACAAACACTTCAAAGTCGGCCAGAAATAATTTTGCCATCCCGCCGGAATCAATAACTCCGGCTTCCTGAAGCAGCTGCCCCAATGTAATATATTCCGTTTCAATCGTGACTGTCTGGTGCATATCTTTTCCTCCTGCCTCCGGCGGCGTTTCATCTGTATCTTCCACAGCCGCTGTTCCATCAAACTGTAATTACGAACGATATAAGGTTTCATTCCCTATTTTACTAAACTATAACGATAACGCCAAGTAGTAAAAAAAGAAGAGAAACATCCGTTTCCCTTCTAAGAAAAAATTCAGGCTGTTCAGTAGGTTCGTACGGGAGAAAACAAGTGGAGCATCCGGTCATGATCAGACGGACGGATAACAAATGGACTCATAGCCCCGGTAAACATAATATGCACGACCTCGCTGTCAATTACTTTCAGCGCATCCATGATGTTCTTTCCGTTAAACGAAATCCGGAGTTCCTCTCCCTCTATGGAATGACATGTTATCCGCTCTGTTACTTTTCCGACCTCAGCTGAGACAGAACTGATTTCAATATCCTGCCCTTCC
This sequence comes from Salibacterium lacus, assembly GCF_042684865.1. Taxonomy (NCBI): domain Bacteria; kingdom Bacillati; phylum Bacillota; class Bacilli; order Caryophanales; family Bacillaceae; genus Salibacterium; species Salibacterium lacus. The sequence continues at coordinate 305,363 of NZ_JBHUML010000006.1, read as the reverse complement.
AGTGTTTTAAAGTTAATTACATTGTTTTTTGCCTCTTTGGACAGAAGGAGTGCCCGCTCCAGCGAATGCAGCAGATCTTTTGTCGGAATCTCCATCGTCGTCTTGGAATGGTCTGGAATCATATTACTGGTTACCGGATACTTCCCGTCCAGGAGCCTTGAGAAAAACAACAGATGGCGGAATTTAAACAAAACCTGGCTTTCTGTGACTACAATCTCCACTCTTTCATCCGTATCCTCAAGAATCTGTCTTAGCTCGCTCATGCTTTTCCCTGGAATAACGACATTGGATATATCAAGCGGCTCTCCTTCGGATTCAATGGCCGCCTTTCTCATCGCAAGACGATGACTGTCTGTTGCAGTACAGGTCAACTGATCCTGTTCGTTCTCGAGGTTTACACCTGTTAACACCGGTCGTGTTTCCTGAGTGGACACTGCAAAGACAGTCTGCCGGATCATGTCTTTCAAGAGATTTTGAGGAAGCGTGAACGTTTGGTTTTCTTCAAGATTTGGAAGACGCGGATACTCTTCCGGATCCAGGCCGTTCAGGTTAAACACGACGGATCCTGAACGCAGTGTTGTTGCAAATTGATCCTGAACGAGCAGTTCAATTTCCTCTCCCGGCAGCTTTTTAACAATATCGGCAAAAAAACGAGCCTGAAGCACAATGCTTCCTGTTTCTTTAATATCAATATAGTCTTTCTCTTCATCCGCTTTAGGGATAAATGATTCGATGGAAATATCGGAATCACTTCCTGTCAATGTAACGCCTTCTTCGGATGCATCTATCTTAATTCCTGTCAAAATAGGAATTGTTGTCCTTGTAGAGACAGCTTTATTTACATGTTGCACGCTTTGCACGAAGGTTTCCCGATGAATAACAAAATGCATATGACATCTCCCTTATATATTATATTTATTAATAAATACTAGCCGTAATAGCCGTAGGTGTTGTGTATTCTGTGGATAACGCGGGAAACGCCCGGAAATACAGGGTTGTACACATGTGGAAAAACTGTGCACAACTTCAAGAGGTTTTACACATCATGTTTGTATCTTGTCGATAACTTCCTGCACGGTTTTTTGAAGTTCTGTATCGGTGTCCATCATGGAAGCTATTTTTTCATGAGCGTGAATAACCGTCGTATGATCCCTTCCTCCAAATTCTTCCCCGATTTTTGGAAGAGAGGCTTCCGTCATCTCTCTGGATAAATACATAGCGACCTGCCTTGCAAAAGCAATGGTTTTTGTACGTTTTTTTGCTTTCAGCTCCTGGAGTTGGACGCTGAACTGTTCGGCTGTTGTTTTTTGAATGTCGGCAATACTGACTTTTTTAGGTTTGGCGTTCGGTATAATGTCTTTTAACGCTTCGGCTGCAAGATCTGCGTTCATATCCTGATTAATCAAAGAGGAGTACGCCACGACCCTTATAAGAGCGCCCTCCAGTTCACGGATGTTTGTATCAATCTGGTTGGCAATATACAGCATAACCTCGTTTGGAATATCAAGTTTTTCTGCTTTCGCTTTTTTGCGGAGTATAGCAATTCTTGTTTCCAGGTCAGGTGGGGTGATGTCTGTGATCAACCCCCATTCAAAGCGGGAGCGCAACCGGTCTTCAAGCGTTGGAATTTCCTTTGGCGGCCGGTCGCTGGAGATGACGATCTGTTTGCTTTCTTCATGCAGGGCATTAAACGTATGAAAGAATTCTTCCTGCGTTTGTTCTTTTCCTGCCAGAAACTGTATATCATCAATTAAAAGCACATCCACACTGCGGTATTTGTTACGGAAATCGACCGCTTTGTTGTCACGGATGGAGTTAATGAATTCATTGGTAAATTTTTCAGAGGAAAGATAGACCACCCGGGCATCGGGGTTGTTGTCAATCACGTAATGGCCGATGGCATGCATCAGATGGGTTTTTCCAAGACCGACTCCTCCGTAAATGAAGAGCGGGTTGTAGGCCTTGGCCGGAGCTTCCGCAACAGCAAGAGAAGCAGCATGGGCAAACCGGTTGCCTGAACCAATGACAAAGGTATTAAACGAATACTTATCGTTCAGCATACTTTTAGGAATCTCATCCTGCTTATTTTCCGCCGGGGGCGGCATCTTTTTCATTTCGTCTTCTACGGAAAAGTGGTCTTCTTCCCCGGTGTCCGGAATGATAAATTTAACCTGTAATTCTGCTCCGGTTATATCCTGCAGAGTGTCAGAAATCAGTCTGGAGTAACGGTTCTCCAGCCAGTCTCTGGCAAATTCGTTTGGCGCGGTGACGATAATCATATCTTCCTGAATCTCTGCGGCTTTTGTTGATTTCAACCATGTTTCATAACTTGGTTTGCTGACTTTCTTTTGAATGACCGAGAGTGTTTGATTCCATAGATCTGTAATATTCTCCAATATGTACGTCCCTCCTTTTTTGTGGCTGCTGCCGGGATAAAGGGCAAAGAAAGGCCTCCAACTCTTCATGCACGCGGATGGAAGCCTTGCTTGATAACACATGTAAATTGTGTATTTGGCAGGGGAACAACACATACTCCCCTTTGAAAGAACTGTGGACAGTTATCAAGTAATAATAATATGGTAGAAAAGCATCCTGTTCACAGCTTGCACATCATTGTGGATAGATACATCCACGGGGTGTGAATTTTTATCCACACACTTATTCACACATGTGGATAATATTCTCCCTTACTCCACTTATCCAGAGTAAAAACATATTTATCATACCAAAAATAAAACCTGGTGACAACGCCTTTTCAAAAGGTTATCCACAGCATCAATACCTTGTGCACAGAATTTATCCACACCACTAGATTATGTGTGCAACTTGTAGATAACATTGTCTACAACCTTGCTGTTCCCTTGTAACATTTATCCACAGGCTCAAAACACAGTACCAGGACTTCTGAAGAAAGAGCCGGATAAGGGATGAAGACTTGACAACGAAAACCGTTCCTCTATATAATTTACGGGAATGTCCTTAATTGAGATATTCCTCGAAGGAGGTGTACAAATAAAATGGGAAAGCCTACATTTTCGCCAAACAATCGGAAACGTAAAAAAGTACATGGATTCCGTGAACGGATGAGTACGAAGAAGGGACGGCAGGTACTTAAGAACCGCCGCCGCAAAGGAAGAAAAGTTATTTCCGCTTAAGACCACTGATTCCACAGTGGTCTTTTTTCGGAAAAAAACATTTGTTTTTCTTTCATTTCCAGCCGCTGAAGAAACATTCCGGTGTTCTGCAGCGGCTGAAGATACATATAGCAGAAACAAAATGGAGGAGAACCGGGTGAAAAAGGCACATCGTATTAAAAAGAATCACGAATTCAGCCGTATTTTTGAAAAAGGAAGGTCATCAGCCAACCGCCAGTTTGTTATTTATGTCATGGATAATAACGAAAACACATATTACCGGACGGGCCTGACTGTAAGCAGGAAAATGGGCAATGCTGTAACGAGAAACAGAATTAAACGACTGCTGCGGGAAGCACTCCGGGAAATGGACAGCCAGATCGAGGGGGGCAGAGATTATATCATTATCGCCAGAAAACCAGTGGCGGATATGGACTATGCCCAGATCAAAAAGAGTCTGAAACATGTTATGAATGTAGCCGGGGTGTTGAGAAAGCGTGACAATCATAAATGATTCCTTTTTTTTTTCCTGCTTCTCCGCTAGAATATAGGGTGGCTTGTTTCGTCAAGTGTCAGCGTTATCATTAATTTTTTTTCATGAATAAAGGGTTTAAAATTTTTCCAAGGAGGAAACTCATGTGTCTAAGAAACTGAGCTTAGCGGCGGTGCTGCTTGTTGTGATGGTGTTAATGACAGGCTGTATGAATATAAATGAGCCCATCACCGAAGACAGTGAGGGAATCTGGAATTCATTCTTTGTTTATCCACTTTCCTGGCTGATTATTCAAATTGCGGAGATGACCGGTGAAGATTATGGGCTCTCCATTATCATTGTCACTATCTTTATCAGAGTTCTCATTCTGCCGCTTATGATAAAACAGACGAAAAGCTCGGCTGCCATGCAGGAAATCCAGCCGGAGATGCAGAAGTTAAGAGAAAAGTACAGTGCCAAAGATCAGCAGACGCAGCAGAAACTGCAGCAGGAAACGATGGAACTGTTCCAGAAACATAAAATCAACCCTCTTGCCGGATGTCTGCCGATTTTTATTCAGATGCCGATTCTCATTGCCTTTTACCACGCGATTATGAGAACCGAAGCCATTGAAGAGCACACTTTTCTGTGGTTCCAGCTTGGACAGCCGGATTACATTCTGCCGATCATTGCCGGAACAACGACCTTCATTCAGCAGAAAATGATGATGGTCTCTGATAACCCGCAGATGAAGATCCTGATGTATATGATGCCGTTTATGATTACCGCTTTTGCCTTCTTTTTCCCATCTGCACTTGCTTTGTACTGGGTCGTCGGGAACATTTTCATGGTGGTGCAGACGTATTTCATCACCGGACCGGGAGCCAGAAGAAAGAAGCAGGAAAAAATGGAAGCTAAATCCGGAGGGAGTAAATAAAACGTGAAGATCGTTAAGGTTTCGGGAAAAACCATCGAAGAAGCAGTAGCTTCTGCAGTAACGGAGCTCGATGCCAAAACGAAGGACCACATTGATTACAAAGTAATCGAAGAACCGAAAAAGGGTTTTCTTGGGCTGCTTGGAAACAGATCCGCTTTGATAGAAGCGCAGCGAAAACCGGATCCCGCCGAAGAAGCGGATCGCTTTCTGCGCGCAGTGATTGAAGATATGGGTGTGCCGATTCAGGTGGCAAAAGAAGAAACCAGAGACAGAAAGGTTATGTTTCAGCTTTATGGTGAAGATCCCGGGATTGTCATCGGCAGACACGGAAAGACACTGGATTCTCTGCAGTATCTTGTGCAGCTGGCTGCCAACCGGTATGCCGACAAACACATTACCATTGCGATTGATGCCGGGAATTACCGGGAGCGCCGCCGCGAAACACTGAAACAGCTGGCGGAAAATCTTGCTTCCAAAGCAGAACGAACCGGCGGAAAAGTCGAGCTTGAACCGATGCCGCCGCAGGAACGCAAAATTATTCACGCCGCTCTTCAGCGCAGCAGACGTATAAAAACGTATTCCGACGGCACAGAGCCCCGTCGTTATGTTGTTATTGCTCCGGTATGAACGTTCGGTGATTTCTGAAACTTATCTTAATCAGCAGAGGAAACAAACCGCAGGACAAAAGAGCGGAACAACAGGATACGGGTAGATCACAATCCGAACAATGGTATGCCATGCTGTTTTAAGCATTTGCCGTTGTTCGGATTTTTTTGTAAGCAGGAATTTCTAAAACGCCTAAAACGCGGTAGTTTAGATACAGAACGAAAAAGTTGTGCACAGGGGGAGAAATAGGGTGACGACAAGAAGTATATGACTTGTCCACATGTGAATAACTCAAGCCTTTCTTTTTCATATCCTATATGATATTCTATTATGTTAGGGAAACGTAAAAATACCCTGTTAAAAAGGGTTAAATAGAGAAGGAGGGAGACAGGAGGATGGAAGGTGATACCATTGCAGCGATTTCCACACCGTCCGGTGAAGGTGCAATAGCCATCGTTCGTATCAGCGGCATGGAAGCGGCGGCTATCGCGGAAAAACTATACAGAGGGAAAGTATCATTATCTTCGGTCGATTCCCACACGATTCATTACGGGAACGTAGTAAATCCGGAAACGGAAGAGATTGTCGAAGAAGTGATGGTCTCTGTCCTCCGCGCCCCTAAAACATTCACCCGTGAAGATATTATGGAAATCAACTGCCACGGCGGTATAGTATCTGTCAATAAAGTGCTTGACCTCGTTCTCAGCCAGGGAGCCCGTCTGGCTGAACCGGGGGAATTTACAAAGCGTGCATTTTTGAACGGACGAATTGACTTATCCCAGGCTGAAGCAGTGATGGATTTAATCCGCGCGAAAACAGACAGGGCCATGAATGTAGCCATGAAACAGGTGGAGGGCCGTCTTGCCGGACGCATCCGTCGTCTGCGTCAGCAGCTGCTGGAAACAGTGGCTAACGTGGAGGTTAACATTGATTATCCCGAATATGACGATGCAGAGACTATGACACTGAATACACTCACAGACCGGGCCGCTGCTGTCCGTGATGAAATAGATACCCTTCTTACGACGGCGCAGCAGGGGAAGATCCTGCGGGAAGGGTTATCCACTGCTATTATCGGCCGTCCCAACGTGGGAAAATCTTCGCTTATGAACAGCCTTGTGCATGAGAATAAAGCCATTGTCACCGAAGTTCCCGGCACTACCCGGGATATGCTGGAAGAGTACGTAAACGTCCGGGGTGTTCCGCTCAAGCTAATCGATACAGCAGGCATAAGAGAGACCGAAGATATTGTTGAGAAAATCGGCGTGGAACGATCCCGTCAGGCTTTGAATGAAGCGGAGCTGATTCTGCTTGTCGTCAATAGTTCTGAGGTTCTTACCAAAGAAGATGAGGCTCTGTTTGAAGCGATCCGCGGGATGAATGCTGTGATTATCTTAAATAAAACCGACCTCGCGCGAAACATCGATGAAACCCGTATCCAGGAGCTTGCGGAAGGACGTCCGGTCATCACGGCTTCTCTGCTTCAGGACGAGGGAATTGATGAACTGGAAACATCCATTTCGACACTCTTTTTTGACGAAGGAGTGGAGACCGCTGATTTAAGTTATCTCTCCAACGCCCGCCATATCGGTCTTTTAAATCAGGCGAAACGATCCATCAACGATGCGATGGAGGCAGCGGAAATGGATGTTCCTGTCGACATGATACAGATTGATATTACGAGAGCCTGGGAGCAGCTGGGAGAAATTATCGGAGAAAATGTCCATGAGAGCTTGATTGATCAGTTGTTTTCACAATTTTGTCTTGGGAAATAAAAAGGAGGTAAAGCATATGCCATATGAAGGCGGCGAATACGATGTCATTGTGATTGGTGCCGGTCATGCCGGAGTGGAAGCCGGCCTGGCAGCGGCGCGTATGGGCTCGCAGACGCTGATGTTAACCCTGAACCTTGATTCTGTAGCGTTTATGCCGTGTAATCCGTCTGTCGGAGGCCCGGCAAAAGGCATTGTCGTTCGGGAAATTGACGCACTCGGTGGAGAGATGGCACGAAACATTGATAAGACGCATATTCAAATGCGGATGCTCAACACGAGAAAAGGTCCGGCGGTACGGGCTCTAAGAGCACAGGCGGACAAATTCCTTTACCAGCAGGAAATGAAAAAAACGCTGGAAGAAGAGGAAAACCTCGTCCTTCGTCAGGGACTGGTGGAAGAATTGATTGTCGAAGACGGCGTCTGCAAAGGGGTTGTCACCAACACCGGAGCGGCTTACTATGCCGAAACGACGGTCGTTACGACAGGCACGTACCTCCGCGGGAAAATCATTCTCGGAGACCTTGCCTACGAAAGCGGACCGAACAATATGCAGCCTTCCATCAGCCTGTCGCACAGCCTGCAGGAACTTGGGTTTGAAATGGAACGTTTCAAAACAGGAACTCCTCCCCGGGTGAACAGCGGAAGCATTGATTATGATAAAACAGAAATACAGCCCGGCGATGAAAAACCGAGAGCTTTCTCCTTTGAAACAGTCGACTATATTACGGATCAGCTGCCCTGCTGGCTGACGTATACAGGAGCGGATACGCACTCTCTTATTAATGATAATCTCACCCGTTCCCCGATGTATTCGGGAATGGTGGAAGGAACCGGGCCGCGTTACTGCCCTTCCATCGAAGATAAAATTGTGCGTTTTCACGATAAACCAAAGCACCAGATCTTTCTGGAACCGGAAGGCCGAAACACGTCGGAAGTTTACGTGCAGGGTCTTTCCACCAGCATGCCGGAAGATGTCCAGTTTAATATGCTCAAAACCATCCCGGGTCTTGAGAATGTGCGGATGATGCGTCCGGGTTATGCGATTGAATATGATGCCATCGTGCCGACCCAGCTCTGGCCGACACTCGAAACAAAGAACGTGGAGAATCTGTTCACTGCCGGTCAGATTAACGGCACCTCCGGCTACGAAGAAGCAGCCGGACAGGGTATTATGGCAGGTATTAACGCAGCTCGGAAAGCGCAAAAGGAAGAAGGCGTCATTCTGAACCGTTCCGATGCTTACATCGGTGTATTGATTGATGATCTGGTCACAAAAGGAACCGATGAACCGTACCGCCTGCTGACCTCACGTGCAGAGTACCGGCTGCTTCTGCGTCATGACAACGCTGACCTGCGTTTGACAGACATCGGCCGGGACATCGGAATGATTAAAGAGGAGCGGTATGAGCGTTTCACCAGAAAAAAAGAAGCCATCGCCAAAGAAAAAGACCGGCTTGAAAATACAACAGTGAAGCCGGGTGATGAACTGCAGCAGATGCTGGAAGGAAAAGACTCCTCGCCAATGAAAGAAGCGGTTTCGGCAGCCCATCTTCTGAAACGTCCGGAACTTGGATATGATGACGTGGCTCCCTTCGCACCAGGTGGTGATACACTGTCCCCGGATGAACGGGAACAGGTTGAAATCCAGACAAAGTATGAAGGATATATTGCCAAACAGCTCGAGCAGGTGGAGCGCATGAACAAAATGGAAGAGAAAAAAATTCCGCAGAATACGGATTATACGCAGATTTCAGGCCTTGCAACCGAAGCGGTTCAGAAACTTTCGGAAGTCAAGCCGGTCTCTGTCGGCCAGGCTTCCAGAGTGTCCGGGGTGAACCCTTCCGACATTTCGATCCTGCTCGTTTACATCGAGCAGGGCAAACTGGCCAAAACAGCAGAAGCATAAGAAAAAGAACAGCTCCAGGGTGTTAACCGGATCATACCCTGGAGCTGCTTTCATAGGAAAGGAAATGGAGGCACCGTGATGACAGAAGATTTATTTTCACAATGGCTGAAAAACCAGGGAATCAATCTGACAGACAGACAGCTTCACCAATTTGATGCTTACTACCATAAGTTGATAGAGTGGAATCAAAGAGTGAATTTAACATCGCTAACCGGTCAAGCAGATGTGTATGAAAAACACTTCTATGATTCGTTGACTCCTGCTTTTTATTATGATTTTCAAAATGATCAAAAACTCGTGGATATTGGAGCGGGAGCCGGTTTTCCAAGCCTGCCTCTCAAGATTATCCACCCGCATCTACATATCGTCATCATCGATTCACTGAAGAAACGAATTTCTTTTTTAGAAGAACTTATTGATGAGCTGCAGTTGAAGCAGGTTCAGGTGCTGCACGGACGGGCTGAAGATAAAGCGCATGAGACGGAGCACCGGGAACAGTATGATACAGCGATTTCCCGGGCGGTTGCTAAAATGCCCGTCCTTACAGAGCTCTGCCTTCCGTTTGTGAAACAAGGGGGGCATTTCCTTGCGTTAAAAGGAGCCGAAGGACTGACAGAAAAAGAGGAGGCAAAAAAAGCCTGCCGGACACTTGGAGGACGATGGAAAGAAGCTTCCGCTTTGACACTGCCGAACGAAGAAAGTTCCCGCTATATTCTGAAGATGGAAAAAGTGGATGCGGTGCCCGGGAAATATCCCCGGAAAGCAGGAACTCCTTCAAAGAAGCCGATCCTTTAAGGCAATGGTAGACATTGGTTACAAGCATGGTAAAATAAAAGCAGAAGATAGATAGGAAAGACGCTGCTGTTTGAAAGATTAATAATAGATTTCAGCTTTAGTAAGGTGGTGTGAGGCAATGAAGCAGTCGCTTCAAAAGTGGTTTGGTCTGGGGGATCAGCAAGGGGATAAAGAAGCCGGTCCAGATGAGATTAAGCACATCCCTGTTGAAAAAATTACAGCCAATCCATTTCAACCGCGAACCATTTTCCAGGAGGAAAAAATTGCGGAGCTTGCCCAGTCCATTCGTACCCACGGCCTGCTGCAGCCTATAACTGTACGGGAAAAGGAAGAACATTTTGAAATCATCGCTGGTGAACGGCGTTGGCGTGCGGTTTTATCCTTGGGAATGAATGAAGTTCCGGCAATCGTTAAAAATTTCAATGATACCGAAACCGCTTCGGTAGCGTTGATTGAAAATCTGCAGAGGGAAGAGTTAACCGCGATTGAAGAGGCTTCCGCTTATGCTGAACTGTTGGAACTGCATGGTTTGACCCAGGAAAGTCTGGCACAGCGTCTTGGAAAAGGACAGTCGACGGTCGCTAACAAAATGAGACTCCTTCACCTGAGCAGAGAAACCCAGCAGGCTCTGAAGAATAAGCAGATAACAGAGAGACACGCACGTGCCCTGCTGCAGGTAAAAGAAGAGCAGCAGCAGAATCACATTCTTGATATGGTCGTGCAGCGGGAATTGAATGTGAAGCAGACGGAGCAGCTCATCAAAGACAATTCCGAACCGAAGCAGCCGAAAAAACAGGCCCCCGCCCGCAAACACTTCTCCAAAGATACCAGAATTGCGATGAATACGATTCGTGAATCGGTGGAAATGGTCGAGAACAGTGGTATGGGTATTGATACGGAAGAAGAAGATCACGATGAATTCTATCAAATTACCATCCGTATCCCGAAAAAATAAGCCGGCTGCGATGGGCAGGACTATGGTTAACCGGCGGTATTTCAATATCGCCGAATCTTCAGTCCTTCCCCTCTCCGGTTGAAGTACGGGAGAGATTTAGGAACGCTTATACAAAGTGAAAAGGTGGAATGTTTCACACCAGCAAGTGGAAGAAAGTAGGTGTATTGATGGCAAAGGTCGTCGCAGTTGCAAACCAGAAAGGCGGTGTCGGTAAAACGACTACAGCTGTAAATATCAGCGCCTGCCTTGCACACATAGGAAAGAAAGTGCTTCTTGTAGACATAGATCCACAGGGAAACGCCACCAGCGGTGCAGGAGTTGAAAAAGGGGACGTTGATGAGTGCATCTACAACCTGCTCGTGGAAGACGCCGATACAAAACAGGTGATCCGTCCTTCCAGTGTGGAGAACCTGCATGTTGTTCCATCCACTATCCAGCTTTCGGGCGCTGAAATTGAACTTGTGTCCACCATTTCCCGGGAAATACGTCTGAAAAAAGCTCTGTCGGAGATGGAAGATGATTATGATTATATGATCATCGATTGTCCTCCTTCCCTTGGACTGCTGACAATTAATGCTTTGACGGCAGCGGATTCGGTGCTTATACCGGTACAGTGTGAATATTACGCGCTGGAAGGGCTGAGTCAGCTTCTTAATACGATACGCCTCGTACAAAAACATCTGAATACCGATTTGTGCATAGAGGGAGTACTGCTTACCATGCTCGATGCCCGTACCAACCTCGGTATCCAGGTCATAGAAGAGGTGAAGAAATACTTCCAGGAAAAAGTATTTGAAACGATCATACCAAGGAATGTAAGGCTGGGTGAAGCTCCCAGTTATGGTCTTCCGATTATGCTTTATGATGCCAAGTCAAGAGGGGCTCAGGTATATTTAGACTTAGCAAAGGAAGTGACGGCTGATGGCTAGAAGACTAGGCAGGGGTTTAAATGCTCTTATCCCGGATGAAGGCAGTCAAGTCGAAGAAATCAAGGTGAAGGAACTGAGGCCCAATCCCTATCAGCCCCGCAAGACGTTCACGAGTGAAGCGATAGAGGAGTTAAAGGAATCTATCGTAGAACATGGTATATTGCAGCCGCTTATTGTCCGTAAAAGCATAAAAGGATACGAAATCGTGGCAGGAGAACGCCGTTACCGCGCAGCCAAAACGGCCGGCATGGAAAAGATTCCGGCTGTGGTGAAAGACTTGAGCGATGAACAAATAATGGAAGTTGCCTTGATCGAAAACCTGCAGCGCGAGAACCTCAACCCGGTCGAAGAAGCGAAAGCCTACGAAAAGCTGATGACATACCTTGGGGTCACACAGGATGAGCTCTCCAAACGTCTTGGGAAAAGCCGCCCGCATATTGCCAATTATCTACGGCTGCTCCAACTTCCCGCTGATGTACAGCAGAAACTGGCCGAGAAAACACTATCGATGGGACACGGCCGCACTCTGCTTGGGCTGCGCGATAAAAAACAGGCTGCCGATATTGTAGGAAGAATAGAAAAAGAATCCTTGAATGTCCGTCAGACAGAAGAGCTGGTGCAGCAGCTGAATCAAACGTCTAATTCCGCTGCAGCAAAGAAAAAAGAAACGGAAAAAACGGAACCTTCTGTCTTTCTGCAGGCGAAAGAAGAAGAACTCCGATCCTACTTCGGCACCTCGGTGGCTATAAAACAAGGACGCAAAAAAGGGAAAATAGAAATAGAGTTTGTAAACGATGACGATTTACAGCGTATCCTGGAAATGCTGGAAAACGACTGACAGACTTTTAACCAATAGCACAGCTCAATTGGTTTCTAAAACGTAAGCAACGCTCCCGATTATCATAATGGATAGTCGGGAGCGTTTCGTATTGGTTTTCTATTTATGGTTCTGCAGTGAAAAGGCGCTCTCAGAGGCAGACGAGCCGTTTTGCTGGGTGGAGAGGTTCATCGGACGTTGAAACACTGAATCTGCCGAGGCCCCTTTCAGTTTGCGGTCTGCCCGGCTGAACGCCTCCGAAATGCGTTCTGACATTTTCATGACAAGATGGAGCCGGGTGTTCTGAAGGACGAAATATTCCATCATCCCGCTCACGTTGACAATACCAGTCAGATGCATCTCCCCGACTTCCGGAAGTTTTTTCTTCATCGCTGCCCCAGGCATAACCGGCCCTTCCGTGAAATTAATAATACCGACATTCTTCAATTTTCCCAGACAGGCGTCTACCGCAATAATATAAGGGAAACGATGTTTTTTCGCAATCTCTTCCATGGTTTCCTCCAGATTCACGGCATGAACGGGGTGTTCCAATGTCCCATACACGGTAAACCGCTGCAGAAACTTCTTTTCAAGGGAGGAACCGACGAGCGGTCCGAGCGAATCACCGGTGGATCGGTCTGTTCCTATACATACGATGATGAGATCCCGGTGGGAGGGTACGTGCTGCAGCTGTTCATACAGCTGTGCGGCCAGGTGGGCAGAGGCGGTGACTTCTTCGGCATGCACGTGATAACGATACGGATTGGAAGCATGAACAGGTTTTTTCCCAAGCATATTAGCCTCTCCTTTTTCATAGTAGTTCCAGTATAGGAATTCGGTATCTTTTCTATACATGAGACACAGCGATGAAAAAATCCGGACAAAGGGAGAAATGTGCTGATGGTTGTTGATGGGTTGAAATGGATGTTTCTTATTATAGGTACGACAATTGGGGCCGGTTATGCATCCGGAAGAGAAATCTGGCAGTTTTTTGGTCATGAAAGTGGACTGGCTATCTTGATTTTCAGCGTATTGTTTACGATCAGCTGTTTTGTCGTGCTGACGATCAGCTACCAGGAGAAGACTGAGAATTATTCTGTCGTCCTGGCCAGGTTGATGGGCCCTCGTTTTTCCAAGGGATACGATGTTTTAATCATTGTGTATTTATTTACAACGACAGGGATCATGATTGCCGGCGGTGGTGCGGCGCTGGAGTATTTTCATGTTCCGTTCACCGCTGGAATTCTCTTCATGTGTGCCCTCTTATTTATTGTATCTATACGTGGTGTGAAGGGGCTGACCGGCCTTAATAGTTTCCTCATGCCTGTTCTTATTATCAGCCTCATATTGACACTGACCGTCTACTTCAGGTTGAATGCTGATTTCAGTTTTTCGAACTGGGTGTCTCAGCGGAACTGGGCATCTTCTTTCACGTTTACCTCCCTGAATCTGCTTCCACTTGTAGCGGTGCTGTCCACGACCGGCACACAGATTAAACACCGCGGAGAAATCTGGATTGCCAGTATCGGAAGCGGCAGTATTCTCGGTAGTGTCTCTTTTTTATATAATGAGTCCCTTCTTGCGGCAGCAGAAGATATCATGTTGTATGAGATTCCGCTGTTTGCTCTGCTTGAATCTTATCCGCATTCTGTTACAGCATTCATGGCGGTGTTATTATGGACCGCTATTTTTACCACAGCCGCTTCCGGACTGCATGGATTATCAACCAGGCTCCGCTCGATGTTGGACATGCCGTCCTGGCTGCTGGCGGTCCTGCTTCTCTGCTTGATGCTGCCGGTGACAGAGCTGGGTTTTTCCAGACTCATTTCCCTTCTATACCCCATTTACGGCATTTTAAATTTATATTTACTGGTTGTTGTATTGATTCATCCTTTTTTCCTAAGTAAAAGGTTGTGAGACAAGAAGGAAGTCCATTATCATTTCCCGGGAAATGATAAAGATTTGAAACGGAAGGATTGTTTCTTTTTATAAGATAGGATAGGATATTACATATAATACAATTGGAGTATCGGTTAGTAGAAATGAGGTGCAGCCATTGGTTGATATGCCTTTTGCCTTACATGATGTGGTGGAAATGAAGAAACCTCATCCGTGTGGGGAAAATAAATGGAAAATCATTCGTGTGGGAGCCGATATCCGCATCAAATGTCAGGGGTGCGGACACAGTGTTATGCTTCCGCGCCGGGAATTCCGAAAAAAAATGAAAAGAGTAATCGAGCACGCAGAACAGTAACCACAGCTTGTTTTTCAGCGGGCTTGTCTCTATAATTGGACAGGGTGAAAACGAAGCATATCCATAGAGTAATGGATTCTAAAGGAAGTGACACGAATATGGCGTTGACAACAGGTATTGTCGGACTTCCCAACGTCGGGAAGTCCACGTTATTTAATGCAATTACACAGGCGGGCGCGGAATCAGCCAATTATCCTTTCTGTACGATAGACCCCAACGTAGGTATCGTGGAAGTGCCGGACCCGCGTTTGAACAAGCTGTCCGAGCTTGTCCAGCCGAAAAAAACCATTCCTACGGCGTTTGAGTTTACCGATATCGCAGGCATTGTGGAAGGAGCCAGTAAGGGAGAAGGACTTGGGAATAAGTTTCTTTCCCACATCCGGCAGGTGGACGCCATCTCGCACGTAGTCCGTTGTTTCAATGACGGCGAGATTACCCACGTTTCCGGCAGCGTGGATCCTATCCGTGATATTGAAGTCATCAATCTTGAACTTATTCTGGCTGATCTTGAAACCGTTCAGAAACGAATGGATAAGGTAGCCAAACTGGCGAAATCCAAAGATAAAGATGCTCTGGCTGAGTATGAAGTTCTGCAGAAACTGAGTGATGCGTTTGAAGAAGAAAAACCGGCCAGAAGCCTCGAATGGACCGATGAAGAACTGAAGCTGATTCATGGTTTTCAGCTGCTCACAATGAAGCCGGTGCTGTATGCGGCCAATGTCAGTGAAGAAGATTTATTAAGCGGGGAAGACAATGAGTACGTACAGGCTGTAAAAGACTATGCCGCTGAAGAAGGCTCTGGTGTTATTACGGTCTGTGCCAAAATTGAATCCGAGATTGCTGAACTTGAAGGCGAGGATCGGCAGGAATTTCTGGATGACCTCGGTATTGAAGAAGCCGGACTTGACCAGCTTATCCGGGCGGCCTATACACTGCTTGGTCTTGAAACCTACTTCACGGCAGGAGAACCGGAAGTCAGAGCCTGGACCATCCGAAGCGGCATGAAGGCTCCACAGGCGGCAGGCGTGATTCACAGTGACTTTGAACGCGGCTTTATCCGGGCCGAGGTGGTCAGCTATGACGATTTAATGAATGCCGGCTCGATGAACACGGCTAAAGAAGCAGGCAACGTACGGCTGGAAGGAAAAGAGTACGTCGTAAAAGACGGCGATGTTATTCATTTTCGTTTCAATGTATAAAAAAGAGCGCAAGGGTCCCAGGCGGGCCTCTTGCGCTTTTTTAATCAAATAAAAATGTATGAAACTTTGGAGGGCTCCAGCGGGAGCAGCGTCAGTCGAAGGTGACCGGTTTCAAAGGGTGGAGAGCGAAAAAAGTTACTATAAAGCTTTTATAATTACCTTTTAGTGTAACAGGAATCGAAAAAGGGAAATATAAAGCGTCTATGTTTCCCTTTTCAAAAGCAAAGCACCTCAAAAGGTAAGTATGAACCAGCTTTAACGAAAGGGGCTCCACAAATTTTCGCAGGAGTAGAAGGGAGGAGTTATTATCACGTTGTTAAGAATAGTTGATGTAAAGAAGCATCGTCAGGATCAGGTTATTTTCCCCGGGATACAGCTTGAGCTTTTAGAGGGGAGCACAGTATCTATTCATTCCAGCACGGATTTACGTCATATCCTTCTTGGTTTTTTTACCGGAAAAGAAGCGTTCACCGATGGAGAAATATGGGTGGGAGAGGCTTCCATGTCGAACAGCAAGAGCTTTCCTTCCCTTGATTTAGGAATCCTTTTTCTACAGGAAGGACTGTATGAACGTCTGAAAGTGAAAGATCAGCTGCAGCTGTTTAAAAAGTTATATGGCACAGATGTATCTATAGAAAAAGTGTATGAACTGACGCAATTAGCGGATGTTAAACACCAAAAGGTAAAGCATATCTCTTACTCGATGCAGCGAAGGGTCCAATTGGCGAGAGTGCTTTTTCAGAATCCTTCCCTTTACCTTTTTGAAGAGCTTGATCAAAATGTGGATATCGCGACGAAGCGTATTTTTATAAACGTGGTGCGCTATTTACAGAAAAACAATAAAGGCGTCCTCCTTTTGACCGGAAACATGGAAAGCGCGATTACCTTAACGGAAACGGTCTACCGCCTGGACGATACAGGTCTTCATCTTATCGAAGTGAAGCAGGAAGAAGAACCTGATTCAACCGATGAAACTTCTGAAGAAAAAGGAGATATAACGGCAGTTCCGTTTCATAAAATCCCGACGAAAGTAAATGAAAAAATGATTTTGTTCGACCCGCCGGAGATTGATTATATTGAAAGTCATGCCGGACAGTCTAACGTACATATCCGCGGAGAAGCGTTTGCCTGCATGTTCACCTTAAATGATCTTGAATCAAAACTTCAGTCCTTTGGATTTTTCCGATGTCATCGTTCCTATATTGTCAATCTGCAGAAGGTGCGGGAAATTATTACGTGGACGAAAAACAGCTACAGCTTAAAACTTGAAGACGCCGTCGATTCGGAAATTCCTCTTTCTAAAAATAAAATGGCGGAATTAAAAGATATGCTCGGGCTGAAATAGCTCCACTCACTATGTTTTATCCGCTGTTCATGGATAATATAATGCTGCACACCAATAGATCTCTTATGCTGAAGAAGCAGTTAAATTGCCGGCATACCGGCAGCATAGGAGGTTGAACATGGAAGATATTATTCAGGTCGAATCCCTGCAAAAATCCTTTTCCGGCGGCACGGCCATAGAGGATATGACCTTTTCTGTGAAAAAAGCGGAGATTTTTGGCTTTCTCGGCCCAAGCGGAGCGGGGAAGACGACAACGATAAAAATCTTAACGGGGCAGCTTGCACCATCTTCAGGGAAGGCTGATGTATTTGGAGTTTTGTCCACTTCCATCAATGATCCTGCTTATCTTCAGAAATTAGGGGTGATGACGGACAACAGCGGTTTATACCAAAGGTTATCTGTTTATGATAACTTGAAGTTATACTGCGAGCTTTACGGTATTTCAAAAGAAAAAATTCCGGAAGAACTCGAGTCTTTAGCATTACAAAACGATAGCAAAAAGATTGTATCCAACCTCTCTAAAGGAATGACCCAGCGGGTAATTTTAGCAAGAGCGCTGCTCCATGAACCGGAGCTGTTGTTTTTAGATGAACCGACAGCAGCGCTCGATCCATCTACATCGATGTTGGTGCATAAAAAACTTCGTGATCTCAATGAGCGTGGAACAACGATATTTTTAACGACGCATGATATGAACGAAGCGGAGCAATTGTGCGATCGTGTTGCCTTTCTTTCGCAGGGGAGGATTCAGCTGCTGGATGAACCGAAACGGCTGCGCCGTCAATTCTCCGACCAGACGATGACGCTGGAATTGAAGAATAATAAACATGTTGTTGTGAAAAACAGCCCGGAAAGTGCGGAAGAAGTGTATCAATACATGACCACAGGAGAAATCATTTCCATTCGAATGAATGAACCTTCGCTTGGTGATATTTTTGTCCATGTGACAGGGAGGGCTTTGCTATGAGTCATTCTATGAAGCGGATCTATGCTATTTTTGAAAAAGATGTCAAAGACCTGACCAAAAATATGTATGTGTTAACGACGCTTATTATGCCAATTGTTATGGCGGTGCTGCTCACCACTTCAGGACCCGCTCAGCTGGGACTTTACTTTATGCTCATCAATTTGACGTTTGTGACCGTGGGCACGTATGTTCAAAGTGCTCTGATAGCGGAGGAAAAGGAGAAAAACACCTTGCGCGGCCTGATGATGTCGCCGGCTACCATGGCTGAAATTCTTATCGGTAAGAGTATCGTCAGTATCTTGTTAACCGTCCTTACCTTTGGTATCTGCCATGTCATTATGGATGGAGAATGGGCCAATCCAGCGGTCCTTCTGCCTGCGCTCATTATCACCCTTCTCTTTTGTATTGTTATTGGAACCGTACTGGGACTCTTGACAAGGTCATTAATGGAAGCGTCGGTAATTATTGTTCCTTTCATATTTTTGTTTGGAATGGGTCCCATTTTTAATGTGTTTATTGAGGAGTACGCTGTGCTGCAGGTGCTGGAATATTTACCTAATTTCCAGTTGGAATATTTAGGCCGGGACCTCGATGCAGGAAACAAAATGGCAGGTGTGGCCGGCCACTATGCTATTCTTGCCGCATGGATGGCAGCGGCAATCGTCACAATGGTCATCGTCTTTCAAAAAAGGACCTGGGACGAATAGATGTAGAGAGCGTGTGACATAAGAATCGGTATGGTATAAAAATCCGAACGATGGTTTCCAAAAGGCTGTCGTCCGGGTTTTTTTGGGTTTCAGCGCATTCACCGGACGTATCATTTTCAGGGGTGTGGATACTAAGCGGCCGTTTGGAGCTTTTAGTGTCCCCGGATCCTCCCCTTGCGACCACTAGTTCCTGGTTGTATCGAAATAGTGTCTGTCAAACGACGATCTGAGGACACTATTCCTTCCTTTGCGTCAGCTGCTGGGCGGAGCTGACGGGCGAGGACATTTTATTTTGTCCAAGTCCCCTTTCTTATTTTCATCGTTTAGAACATAAACATGAGGTTTCTTATTGTAAATGTATAGCAGTTCTGCTAGAATTGTATGTTGTGAGTGAAATATCAATACATGATTTTGCTCCTTGCTCTTTTTTGAACGAGAGCCGTAAAGACCAAAAGGAGGTGACGCATATGCGTAACTATGAAGTACTTTATATCATTGCTCCAAGCGTTGATGAGAACGGAATCAAGGAAATGGTTGAGCGTTACAACAACGTCCTGACAAATCAGGGAGCAGAAATTGAAAAAGTAGATGAGATGGGCAAACGCCGTCTGGCTTATGAAATTGATGACCTGAAAGACGGTTATTATGTCGTTGTGTATATCAAGGCAGAGCCGGGCGCAACCGATGAATTCGAACGCCTGGTTAAGATGGATGATAACGTTATCCGCCACCTTGTCGTTAAAAATGAAGACTAAGGATAACCAGTGGGAGGAGTTCTAAAATGATAAATCGTGTTGTTCTGGTTGGCCGGCTGACCCGTGATCCCGAGCTGCGGTATACCCCGAATGGTATCGCCGTGGTTAATTTCGGCATCGCCGTGAACCGCCCGTTCACGAATCAAAATGGAGAACGGGAAGCTGATTTTTTCAATTGTGTGGCCTGGAGAAAACAGGCGGAAAACGTCGCAAACTATTTGAAAAAAGGCAGTCAGGCCGGTATTGACGGCCGTCTGCAGAGCCGGAAGTATGAAAATCAGGAAGGACGCCGTGTTACTGTCGTGGAAGTGCAGGCTGAGAGCGTACAATTTCTCGAACCGCGCGGGTCTTCAGGCGGCGGTGGCGGCGCTCCCCAGGGGAATCAGTACGGCGCCGAGCAGAACTCCGGTCAGCAGAATCAAGGCGGATCGTCCAACCTGAATGATGATCCATTCGGCAATGACGGTCAGCAGATTGATATATCCGATGATGATCTGCCATTTTAATAAAACTCTCCCCTTCTTCGTATAAAACAAAAAACTATTCTAAAGGAGGTTGAAACTTTATGGCACGCCGTAGAGGTAAGAGAAGGAAGGTATGTTACTTTACAGTCAATAAGATTAATAAAATTGACTATAAAGACGTAGAACTATTGAAGAAATTCATCTCGGAACGCGGTAAAATTCTTCCGCGCCGTGTAACTGGTACTTGTGCCAAGTCCCAGCGTCAATTGACGAAAGCAATCAAACGTGCCCGCCATGTGGCGCTGCTTCCTTATGTAAGGGAACAGTAAGGCGCAGGTAAAAACGTTTCCCGACTCGACCGGGAAACGTTTTTTATTTCGCGGCTGCGCGTCAGGACATTCTTTCTTTTTTCAAAAGAATGGCTTACAATAGACGAATGGATTCTACATAAACACTACGGATGATGTTTTTGCTTATATGAGAATGCGATGGATGAGGTGACGTTACTTGCAGCAAACGAGAAGAATAACGGAAGGAGCCGTGTTGAGCGGGATTTTTATTGTCATGCTGCTGCTTGCTGTATTCGTTCCGTTTCTCAGCACGATACTGCTTTGGTTCCTGCCTCTGCCTTTTATTGTGTTTACGGCGCGGTACGGCTGGAAGCCGGGTGTCGTGATGGCGGCTGTATCGATGCTGCTGTCTGTCTTTTTAACTGCTCTTACAGGTCTTCCCTTTGCCATGCTGTCGGCACTCGGCGGCGTGACCATGGGAGAACTGATGCGCCGCAGGAAAGAGGCTCTGATTACAGCCGCCGCCGCGAGTGTTGCTTATATCTGCGGACTGACGGTTATTTACGCCGGAACGGTTCTTCTCTTTGATATCGATCCGCTGTCGGTTCTTCAGGATATTATGAGGCAGTCGGCGGAGCAGGCACAGTCCATGCTTTCCTCCCTGGGCCAGGAGACTTCCGGGGAACTGGAACAGTACGGGGAAATGATTGACCGCTTCGGGCAGATGGGACCGCTCTTAATTGTATTTACAGGTGTATTATATGCCTTTTTGACACAGTTCATTGCCCACAAGGTGATGCGGCGCATGAACATGGAAGTGGAGGCGTTTCCGCCGTTTCGAAACTGGAATGTTCCACGTTCCCTTCTGTGGTATTATCTCCTTACCTTTATTGTATACCTGGTAGGGGCCGAAGATGGCTCGGCAGTCCAGACCGTAATGTGGAATCTCTTCCCTTTACTGGAAACAGCCATGGCTCTGCAGGGTTTTACGGTGATCTTTCATTATTGTTATAGTAAATCTATCCCAAAAGCCTTTCCCATTCTTCTCATGATTTTTGGGTTGATTCTGCCTTTTATTCTTTTGCTGGCGCGTATTTTGGGTATTATGGATTTAGGATTTCAATTGAAAAAACGTCTGGAATCTGACACGAAGTAGGGGTTGACAATATGCCTAAGTTTTTAATGAACCGCTGGCACGGTCTGCATGTAACCTTATTGTTCGCGGCAGCTGCTTTGTTCATTGGTTTATTGACGATATATCAATGGATGCTTGGCGTCGTCGGATTTTTAATCCTGCTGTTTCTGCTTATTTATGTGCTCCAGGCCAGAAAAGCATTTGAACGTGATCTGGAAAAGTATATAAAAACGTTGTCCCACCGTGTCAATAAAGCCGGTGAAGAAGCAGTCACCAGCCTGCCTATCGGAATCGTTTTGTATGATGAAGAGTATCAGGTGCAGTGGGCCAATCCGTTCATGATGAATTACCTGCCGCGTGAGTTTCTTGGTCTTCCGCTCAATGATGTGTTTGAAGATATATCATCTCCGATCAGAAAAGGGGAGACGGAAGCAGAGTTAACGCTGAGTGACAGGCACTATACGATATACATTAAGCATGACGAACGACTGCTGTACTTTTTTGATATGACGGAAACAAAAGAAACCCAGGCCCTTTACGAAGAAGAACAGACGGTTATAGGTCTTGTTTATCTGGATAATTTCGATGAAGTGACCCAGGGTATGGATGATCAAATGAGGAGCAGCTTGATGAGTCATGTCACAACCTCGTTAAATGAATGGGCGGAAGAGCATCAAATTCTGCTGCGCAGCATTTCATCCGACCGCTTTATTGCTGTGATGAATAAGAAAGCATTAAAGCAGCTGGAGAAGACACGCTTTGAACTGCTTGATTATGTCAGAGATGTAACCGGAAAAGAGAAAGTATCCATTACACTGAGCATTGGTATCGGAAGCGGTGATTCTTCGCTGCGGGAACTTGGAAGTCTGGCGCAGTCCAGTCTGGATCTTGCTCTCGGGCGCGGCGGAGACCAGGTCGCCATTAAGGAAACAAACGGGAAAGTACGTTTTTACGGCGGTAAATCCAACGCCATGGAAAAACGGACAAGAGTCCGTGCCCGCGTCATTTCCCACGCCCTCCGCGATTTTGTGCTGGAGAGCGATCAGGTTATTATCATGGGGCATAAAAACCCGGATATGGATGCCATTGGTGCGGCAATCGGTGTGCTGAAAGTAGCCGAAGTCAACAATACAGACGGATACGTCGTTGTCGACCCCAACGAAATTAATCCGGACGTGAAGAAGCTGATGGAAGAAGTAGGTGACCATGAGTACCTCTGGTCTCAATTTATTACGCCGGAAGAAGCGTTAGATGATTTAACACGGCATACACTGCTTGTCGTAGTGGACACACATAAGCCGTCGATGGTTATTGAACCCCGCCTCGTTGATGCAGTCGACCGGGTGGTGGTTTTGGATCACCACCGGCGCGGGGAAGAGTTTATTAAGGACCCTGTCCTCGTATACATGGAACCTTATGCCTCTTCGACTGCAGAACTGGTGACTGAACTGTTAGAATATCAACCAAACAAGCTCTCGATGGATGAACTTGAGTCCACAGCCATGCTTGCCGGTATTATTGTGGACACGAAAAGTTTTGCCATCCGGACGGGTTCCCGTACGTTTGATGCCGCCTCCTTCCTGAAATCCCACGGAGCGGACACAACGACGGTGCAGAGGCTGCTGAAAGAGGATATCGACCAGTACGTGCGGCGGTCGCACTTAATAGAGAGAGCGGCGATTTACCGGGATGGCATGGCGGTAGCCAAAGCGCCGGAAGAGGAAATGTATGATCAGATTTTAATAGCCCAGGCAGCGGACACCCTGCTTACGATGAATGATGTGAAGGGATCCTTTGTGCTCTCCAAACGTAGTGACAAAAAGGTGAGCATCAGCGCCCGCTCTCTGGGTGAAGTGAATGTGCAGCTGATTATGGAAGCCCTCGGCGGAGGCGGACACCTTACCAATGCCGCTACGCAGCTTGATTCTGCGCTTGATGAAGCAGAGGAAAGGCTGAAGCAGGCCATCGATGAATATCTGGAAGGAGGAACCGAGGAATGAAAGTGATTTTTAACCAGGATGTAAAAGGAAAAGGGAAAAAAGGTGAAATGAAAGACGTATCGGAAGGCTATGCCCGGAACTATTTATTCAAGCACAATCTGGCTGTTGAAGCGACAGCAGGTAACGTAAAAAACCTGAAGGCTAAACAGGAAAGCGATGAGAAAAAAGCACAGCAGGAACTTGAAGACGCGAAGAAATTCAAGGAACAGCTGGAAAATACAAAAGTTACTGTTACTGCAAAAGCTGGAGAAGCCGGCCGCTTGTTCGGCGCTGTATCGACAAAACAGATTGCAGAACAGTTGAAGGATATGGGCATGAAAGTGGATAAACGAAAAATTGAACTCGATCAGTCGATCCGCACACTCGGCGTAACGAAGACGCCGATTAAAGTGCATAAAGAGGTAACGGCGGTCGTTGATGTGCATGTAGTGGAAGAGTAAACCGCAGTCGGCTTCTTCATACGGCTTATAATGTTTCGTACGTTATAGGCCGGTTTTTTCTGTGCAAGGAAACAAAGGAAAGGCAGGAAGATGGACATGAGCGATATCATGGCTGAGCGCAGGCCTCCTCAGAATATTGAAGCAGAGCAGGCCGTTCTGGGCGCTGTTTTTTTGGAAGCCGGGGCCTTAGTTACAGCAACAGAACGCATCACACCCGAAGACTTTTATCGCGTGTCTCATCAACGAATTTTTCGGGTAATGCTTGAATTAGGGGAAAAAGGAAGCCCGGTGGACGTAGTAACGATGACTTCGGCGCTGCAGGATCATGAGTGGCTGGAGGAAGTAGGCGGCATTTCCTACTTAACGGATCTTGCCAATGCTGTGCCGACCGCTGCCAATGTGGATTATTACAGCCGGATTGTTCAGGAGAAATCGATTCTGCGCCGTTTGATTCAGGCAGCCACATCGATTGTCTCCGAAGGCTATAATGGGGAAGATGAAGTGGAGGATATTCTGAGCGACGCAGAACGATCCATCCTCGAAGTAGCCCAGCAGCGCCGGACGAGCGCATTCGTTTCCATCAAGGACGTGCTGATTGAAACGTACGATCATATTGAAATGCTGCAGAACCGGGAGGATGATATTACCGGGGTGGCAAGCGGATTTGCAGAACTGGATAAAATGACCACCGGTTTTCAGCGTAGTGATCTGGTTATTGTCGCGGCCCGCCCATCAATGGGAAAAACGGCGTTTGCGCTGAATATCGCCCAGAATGTGGCAACAAAATCGGCGGAGAATGTCGCTGTCTTCAGTCTGGAGATGGGCGCTGCCCAGCTTGTGCAGCGGATGCTGTGTGCCGAAGGAAATATTGATGCCACAAAATTGCGGACCGGTTCACTTGAAGAAGAAGACTGGGAAAAGCTGACGATGGCTATGGGAAGCCTTTCTTCAGCGGGTATTTACATCGACGATACACCCGGTGTGAAAGTGAATGAAATCCGGGCAAAGTGCCGGCGTCTGAAACAGGAACGGGGACTTGGCATGATCATGATTGATTACATGCAGTTAATCCAGGGCTCCGGGTCCCGCGGCGGAGAAAGCCGTCAGCAGGAAGTCTCCGAAATTTCCAGAGGGCTCAAAGGCCTTGCCAGAGAACTTGACGTGCCGGTCATTGCGCTCTCCCAGCTCTCACGTGGTGTGGAGTCCCGACAGGATAAACGACCGATGATGTCGGATCTCCGTGAATCCGGAAGTATTGAGCAGGACGCTGATATTGTCTCGTTTTTGTACCGGGAAGACTACTATGATCAGGAAACCGAGAACCAAAATATGATTGAAGTCATTCTGGCCAAGCAGCGGAACGGTCCGGTGGGGTCCGTGGAACTTGCCTTCATCAAAGAATACAACAAATTTGTCAACCTCGACCGGCGCCATGATGAAAGAGACGCGCCGCCCGGTGCATGATTCGAAGCCAAGGTGGAAAGAGCCTTGGCTTTTTTACGTAGGGGCTTTTTGTACCGGGATGTAAACGGAGCGTTTACGTTTGTAACAAAACATTTATTCCGTCTTTGAAGAAGATACTGTAGTATTTTTTTAAGAGGTGATGAAATGAATGACGAATTCGGAACGAAACTAAAGCAATGTAGAATGGAACGAGAGTGGACGCAGAATGAACTGGCCGAGGAATTAAATGTAACCCGGCAGGCTGTTTATAAATGGGAAACCAATAAAGGCTACCCGGACCTCCAAACTCTAATAAAGATCAGCGAAATTTTTGAAGTAACCATTGATGATTTAATCAAAACAGACAAAAAGTTACAGCAAAAAATAAAAGTAGATGAAGACGAAACGTTTGAAGAACTTTCCGATCCAGGTTTTTATCTTGGTATGTTCCTTGTCCTCCTTGGTATTTTCGTTTTTGAAGAATCATCGTTTTTACTTATTATTGGGTTATTAACGATTGTATTTTTTACCGATATGGTAAAATCCTTTAAGACACTTTTAAAAAGCGGGAAGTGAGTATTTTTACGAACATAAATCTCTCCATATTACAATAATGTTCGTGTTTTATTGACTTTTCAAGGTGGGATTGATACACTATGTGAGGGTTTTCAGCCTGTGGCTTTTACATAGAAAAAATAAAGCGGCCTGGGAACAGGTGCGGAGGTGGACAGTTTGTCATCAATCGTAATTGTAGGAACACAATGGGGAGATGAAGGCAAAGGGAAAATTACAGACTATCTTTCGGAAAATGCAGAAGTTGTTGCCAGATATCAAGGCGGCAACAATGCCGGTCATACCATCGCGTTTGGCGGAAATACGTATAAGCTTCATATGATTCCGTCCGGCATTTTTTATGATAATAAAACGTGTGTCATTGGAAATGGGATGGTGATTGATCCCAAAGCACTTGTCGAAGAACTGAAGTATCTCCATGAACGAGGAGTGGATACAAGCAATCTTCGGATCAGCAACCGGGCGCACGTCATTCTGCCGTACCATGTGAAGCTCGATGCCATGGAGGAAGAAAGCAAAGGCACGAACAAAATCGGAACCACCCGGAAAGGGATCGGCCCTGCCTACATGGACAAAGCGGCCAGAATCGGCATCCGTATCTCCGACCTTTTGGATAAAGAAGAGTTCGAAAAAAAACTCGACCGGAATTTAAATGAAAAGAACCGTCTCTTGGAGAAAATCTATGAGACAAAAGGGTTTCAGATCAGAGATATTCTCGATGAGTATTACGAATACGGCCAATTTTTTGCGGATTATGTCTGCGATACATCCGTTGTTCTCAATGATGCGGTGGATGAAGGCCGGCGTGTCCTGTTTGAAGGAGCCCAGGGAGTCATGCTTGATATCGATCAGGGAACGTATCCGTTTGTGACGTCTTCCAATCCAATCGCCGGCGGTGTCACGATAGGATCCGGGATCGGCCCATCCAAAATCCATCATGTCGTTGGTGTATCAAAAGCTTATACCACACGTGTAGGAGACGGTCCGTTTCCGACAGAGCTCACGGACAGTGTTGGAGATCAGATTCGGGAGACGGGCAATGAATACGGAACAACAACCGGCCGCCCGCGCCGTGTAGGGTGGTTTGACAGCGTCGTCGTCCGCCACGCTCGCCGTGTCAGCGGAATCACGGATCTCTCTTTGAATTCTCTCGACGTGCTGACAGGAATTGAAACGGTGAAAATATGCACGGCTTATAAGTACCGCGGTGAAATCATGGAAGAGTTTCCTGCAAGCCTGAAAGTACTTGCCGAATGCGAGCCGGTCTATGAAGAGATGCCTGGATGGACAGAAAATATTACGGACGTTGGTTCGCTCGATGAACTTCCGGAAAATGCCCGCCATTACCTGGAACGCCTGTCCCAGTTGACGAAGATTCCCCTCAGCATCTTTTCGGTCGGTCCGGATCGAAATCAGACCAACCTTGTCCGCGGAGTATGGGGCGTTTAACCTGCTGTCTCCTGCCTGTTTTGTCCCTTCTGGGTGAGAGAAAAACAGGCAGGATTATTTTTTTCAAAAAAACCGGTTGAAAATCAAAAATCGACGTGGTACTATTAATTCTGTCGCTGTAAACGATGAACAAAAAACGGGAGCCATTAGCTCAGTTGGCAGAGCATCTGACTTTTAATCAGAGGGTCGGAGGTTCGAATCCTCCATGGCTCACCATTTCAAATGACAAGGTGTGCAGGATTCTCACCTACGGTTCCCCTGCAGCGGGGGAGTTGTTACAGGAAGCTGCAGGACTAGCTTCGCTTCGGAATCCTCCATGGCTCACCATGTATTACAGACGGCCCGTTGGTCAAGTGGTTAAGACACTGCCCTTTCACGGCAGTAACACGGGTTCGAATCCCGTACGGGTCACCATTTTCTTTTATAAAAGCTGACGAAGAGATTCGCCTCCTTGCTTTTGGAAAGAAGAAGCAGGAAGGTCGAGGAAACAAGAGAGTGGAGGAGGGAACGTACCTCAGTACGTGACCTGACGACACGAACGCAGTTGACGAAGAGATTCGCCTCCTTGCTTTTGGAAAGAAGAAGCAAGAAGGTCGAGGAAACAAGAGAGTGGAGGAGGGAACGTACCTCAGTACGTGACCTGACGACACGAACGCAGTTGACGAAGAGATTCGCAGCTTATTCTTTTCAAAATGGGCCTGTGGTGTAGCGGTTAACATGCCTGCCTGTCACGCAGGAGATCGCGGGTTCGATTCCCGTCAGGCCCGCCATTTACTTACTTATTTGTCTTCAATCAAAAGAGGCTCGATAGCTCAGTCGGTAGAGCAGTGGACTGAAAATCCTCGTGTCGGCGGTTCGATTCCGTCTCGAGCCACCACCATTCAAAATAGAGAATCCCGAACGTCTGGCATATAGTCCAGACGTTTTTTGATAGCACAAACAAAGAGATTTAAACCATGATAACCCATCGTGGTCCCTTATGTTACAATTATAGGTAGATGAGAAACAAACAAGTCGTCCGCCTTTTCGTTAAGGAGCATGAAACGAAACAGGCCGGAATTCATGCAGGAAACGGAGCGAATGGAAATGGATGAAAAAATACTCGTTGTCGATGATGAACAACCCATCGCCGATATTCTTGATTTTAATCTAAAAAAAGAAGGTTTTGAAGTCGAAGTAGCTTACGATGGAAACGAAGCACTGGAGAAGGTGCACGAATTTGTGCCGGATTTAGTTCTTCTTGATATTATGCTTCCTCATAAAGATGGCATGGAAGTATGCCGGGAGATCCGTAAACATTTTGATATGCCGATTATCATGCTGACAGCTAAGGACGCCGAGATTGATAAAGTGCTCGGGTTGGAACTCGGAGCGGATGATTATGTCACCAAACCTTTCAGCAACCGGGAACTGCTTGCGCGTGTTAAAGCCAATCTCCGTCGTCTGCAGACGGTGCCGGAGGAAGGTTCCTCGAAACAGAAATTGATTGAGGTCGGCGGTTTAACGGTGGACCCCGACGCCTATCTGGTTTCCAAACGGGGACAGCCCGTAGATTTAACGCATCGCGAGTTTGAACTCATTCATTACCTAGCAAGGCATATAGGACAAGTCATGACACGTGAACACCTCCTTCAAGCGGTGTGGGGATACGACTACTTCGGAGATGTTCGGACAGTGGATGTGACAGTCCGCCGCCTGCGGGAAAAAGTAGAAGATAATCCAAGCTATCCAATGTGGATTGTTACAAGACGCGGTGTAGGATATTACGTGAAGCACCCTGAACAGGAGAAGTAGGCATGAAACTGGGTGGTTTTTTTCAATCGATCCATTTTAAGCTGATCACCATCTTTTTGCTGCTTATTTTTATTGCGGTGCAGGTGATAGGTGTTTACTTTACAGGGGAACTGCAGTCACAGCTGGAAGGTAATCACAAAGATATGATTCAGGAACGGGCGGATCTGCTCGAGTATAACGTGCAGGAAGAACTGACAAGGAGCCGGGACGAAGAGGAAGAACCGCTGGAAGATGATATCGACAACCTTCTTCAGGAATTCTTCTCCATTGAAGGAATGGAAGCCCAGGTTATCGGCCCGAACCAGCAGATTCTGGGAACATCGGAATGGAATGACCAGAACCTGGTCGGCCAGCAGAGCACCCGTGTCCGAGTGGATCGAGCGCTTATCGGTTCACCGGTGGAGGATATTGTCCGAAGTCAGGATGGAGACCGCCTCCGTGTTGTCGCCCAGCCGATTGAACAAGGCGGGGAAATTATCGGAGCGATTTACATCGAAGCAAGCATGGAAAGCATGTATCAGGAAATGAACCAGATTAATTCCATCTTTATCAATGGAACCATTATCGCACTCGGACTTACCGCTCTGCTTGGCGTACTGCTGTCCCAGACAATCACAAGACCGATTGTTGATATGCGCCGGCAGGCCAGGGTGATGATGGAAGGAGATTTCTCCAGAAGAGTAAGGGTGTATGGTCAGGATGAGATCGGGCAGCTGGCTGAATCGTTCAACTCTCTGACGTTGAATCTAAAACAAGCCCACGCGACAACGGAAGGAGAACGGAAAAAACTCAGTTCCGTTCTGACACACATGACCGATGGGGTTATTGCAACAGATGAATTGGGACGTATCATTCTGATGAACAGAAGGGCCGAACAGCTTCTCCACGTAGACAGTAATCATGTTATGGGAGCCTCTCTGCCGGAGCTGCTGCATTTGTCGGAAACGGTGGCGCCCAGTGACTTATATGATTACGCTGATTCTATTTTACTGGATTTCAGCGATGAAGACGAAGCACGCCTGGTGGAAGCGAACTTTTCTGTCATCCGAAATGAAGACGGCCCGGTAAACGGACTGATCACCGTTTTGCATGATGTAACGGAAAAAGAAGCACTTGAACGGGAGCGCCGCGAATTCGTAGCCAATGTGTCGCATGAACTCAGGACGCCTCTTACAACATTAAGAAGTTACCTGGAAGCGTTGGAAGACGGAGCTATGTACGATGAAAACCTGGGACCGCGTTTTCTGCAGGTTACCCAGAATGAGACAGAGCGCATGATACGGCTTGTCAACGACCTGCTGCAGCTTTCCAAGATGGATAGTGACGATTTGAGCCTGACGTTTGAAACAGAGGATCTCGGAGAACTTCTGGAACAGATGGCGGAACGTTTTGAGATGATGACAAAGGACAGGAATCTCCATTTCTCCAAGAAGATCCCGGACCAACCGTTATATGTCGACATTGATAAAGATAAAGTGATGCAGGTATTTGACAATATTGTTTCCAATGCGGTGAAGTATTCACCGGACGGGGGGACCATTACGATTAAGGTGACCCCGGGGCCTCAGACGGTTAATGTGGAAACCACCGATGAAGGCGTAGGTATTCCAAAAGAAAGCCAGCCGAAAGTATTTGACCGGTTTTACCGGGTGGATAAAGCAAGAGCCCGTAATCTTGGCGGAACCGGGCTCGGCCTTGCGATTGCGAAAGAATTAATTGAATCCCACCACGGCTTTATTACGATCGACAGTGAGTGGCAGCAAGGGACGACGGTTGCCGTAACACTTCCTTATTCAGCACTGGAAAAAGAAGGGGTTGTAGAATGAAAGAACGTATAAAATCCTGGGCCCTTGCTTTGTTAGTAATGTTCAGTATGTTTTTGACGTGGCAGCTTTGGACATTTCAACCCAATTTCGCTCCTCTTAATGAATCTGCTGCGACTTCAAATGAAGAGATTGGAGAGGAGCGGAGTTTGAATGATGTGGTAGAACCCTCCCAGCTGGTGTTGCATGAGGGAGTCAGTTACACTGCGTTAAATGGAACGAATGATTTGTTTGCGCGTTTTTACGACGAACTGCTGGATTCCCAATTTCAAAATATGACGGTGCGGGAGAATGTATCCAGAGAAAGCTTGTATGGAGCTCCCCGTACAGCAGAGATTATTTTTCCTGCCTCTGTTCCCGATGAGGTTTTTTTACAGATGTTTCAATTTGAGGAGGAAGATCCAGGTCTTTCTATTAATTCGGTGGATCGTATTATTCTGAGGGATCAAGGGGGCAATTCGGAGAACCTTCTGGTTACCTTTGCCTCCAACGAGGAATCTTTTGTACTTCAAGGAGAAACCAGTTTCAGTTTGTCATCATTCCGGGAGAATTATATGCTGCAGATGAATCAGTATAAACCTGTTTTTCCTTACGAACCCGGTAGTCCATCTTCTCCGCTTGACGTATTGTATCTTCCGGAAAATCCGGTAGAGTACAGCACGTTGTCGGATACATCAACGGACATTGATTATAACCAGTTTTTAAATTTACTGTTCAGTGATGCGGAGTATGTGGAACAGTACCGCCGTGAAAATGGGGAAGCCTCGTTTACAGACGGAAATCGCATGGTAAGTATAGAAGAAAATGGAACATATTTTCAGTATGTCAACCCGGTATACAGTGAGGGCGCCTCTTCCAGTCAACGTCATGTGATTGATGCCACGTTCGGGTTTGTAAATTCCCGGGGAGGATGGACCGATGATTACAGGTTATATGACTGGCAGCTGCAGTCTGAGGGGCAGAGTGCGGCGTACCGGATGATTGTCTCAGGACTTCCGGTGTTCACATCGGGAGGTCCGGATATTTCTTCTATCAATGTGACGAGATCCGGAGGACAGATTTCCGAATATTCCCGTCCGCTGTTTGAACTTGACGATTCTCCGATTGATGCAAGAGGTTCCATCGAACTGGCATCCGGCAGGGAAGTGGTTGAATACGCAGAACAGCAGTTTGATCCTTCCTTGATTGAAGACATTCAGCCTGGGTATCAACTGGAGAAAACCGACAGCCTTGTTTTCCGATTTGAACCGAGATGGTATGTGAAACACGATGGAGCCTGGTACCCGGTAGATCCGGATGACACTCAAGCGGACTCCACCCCGGAGGGATAACATGGACTGGAATCGTACGAAAACCATATTTATCATCGCCTTCTTGCTGTTAAACACGTTTTTGATGCAGCAGTTGTTGGAACAGCAGGGCCAGAGTGAACTCAATGTGCGGGCACAAAGTTCCACAGAGGAAGAACTCCATGCGAAAAATATATCCGTCACAGAAGAACTGCCGGAAGAAAGTGATGAAATCAGCCACATTGTCGGCGAATCCATAGACATTGAAGAAGAAGTGAGCCAGCAGGCCGGAGAAGAAAATGTAACGGCTGTGGATAATAACTATGTGGAAGTCACTCTGGAGAATACGTATGCGGTGTCCGGTGAAGAAGACATCCAAAACTTTTTGGATCAGCAGGTCTGGAACGGTTCCGATTACACTATGGAAGAGATAAATGAAGAAGAAGGGCAAGTCCTTTTAAATCAAGTATATGAAGAAAAAGCAACCGTCACTTATGCTGAAAACCCGCTCGTTCTGTTCCTGAATGAGGACAATGAAATAGAAAGTTACCTTCAAAGTTACATGGAATTTGAAGAAGGAGGAGAACAAAAAGATATGCTGTCTACGTACGGGGCGATAGACAGGCTGTTAACTGAAAACATCCTCTCCAATAATGATGAAGTCAATCAGGTGGAACTTAGGTATTACAGTCTCTTTGCGCCGGAAGGCTCCAATCAGGTGATGGCACCTATGTACAGTATGGAAGTAAATGGAGAAAATGAGTATCTGGTAAATGCGATTGGAGGGGAAGTCCGAACGCTTCAGGAAGTGTCGGAGGACTCCGGTCCGGTCGAAAATCCTTCCGGAGACACCAATCAGGATGAACCATCCGGCGAAGAGAATGACGGAGGAAACAGCGAAGACAGTCAGAATCAGGAGCAGTAATTGGAGGACTTATCATGGCACTATCGTTCAGCGTACTCGCCAGCGGAAGTACAGGCAACGCTGTTTATGTAGAAACCGACAGACAGCGGCTGTTAATTGATGCGGGGTTAAGCGGAAAGAAAATAGAAAGTTTATTTGAACAGATTGCCCGGAGCCCTTCAGAGCTGGACGGAATATTTATCACTCATGAACATACCGATCATATTAAAGGAGCGGGGGTGCTGGCGAGAAAATATCAGCTCCCCCTGTATGCCAACCCGAAGACGTGGCAGGCGATGGAAAGCAGTATCGGGACGATTGCCGGGGATCAAAAGTTTGTGTTTGAACAGAACGCCGTCCAGACATTTGGTGATCTGGATGTTGAATCGTTTCCCGTCTCTCATGATGCAGCGGATCCGATGTTTTTTGTTTTTCACCACGAGGGCAAAAAATTCACGCTCGCGACGGATATGGGATATGTGACGGAGCAGACAAAGGGATTGATCCGTAATTCCGACATGTATGTGTTTGAGGCGAACCATGACTTGAATATGCTCCGCATGGGACGTTATCCGTGGAATGTGAAACGCCGTATTCTCGGTGATACCGGCCACGTGTCGAATGAAGATGCGGCGGCGGCTCTGGCAGAAGTGGTCGGGGACAGAACGAGCCGTGTCTATCTGGCCCATTTGAGCCTTGATAACAACATGAAAGAACTCGCCCGCATGTCCGTCCAACAGATTCTTGAAGAGGAAGAATCCGGTGTGGGGCACACGTTTCATCTGTACGATACGGATCCGTATGAAGCAAAACCCCTCGTAACCCTGTAGGAAATATGTTTAAAAACAAACAAAAGGGAAACGATAAAGGATGATTACGGAACATGGATGAAAGGTGACAACACATATGGGGTATGACAATGAGCATGGAAAGGGATCTTCACAAAGAAGGAACCGGCAGCAGAAAAGAATCGGGCAGGCAGCGCTTGCCGGTGCCGTCATCGGAGCGGTTCTGGTCTTATCAGCCGTTCCTTTGCTTTATGAATCCAGTCTTTTTCCCGGCGCAGGGGGCGACAATCCCCAGAAAGGACAGGAAGCGCAGCAGGCGCCTGAAGATATATCATTTCAAGGAGAGGCTGAGCAGATGCAGGTGTCGGTCCAATCCGATACGACAGAAGCAGTCGAAAAGGTATCGGACGCGGTGGTCGGCGTCTTTAACCTGCAGCAGTCCGATTTCTGGGAAGAAGAAAACGGATCCGGTGCCAGTCAGGGAACAGGATCCGGCGTTATTTATAAAATGGAAGGCGGCACGGCTTTTGTGGTGACCAATCATCACGTGATTGAAGGAGCAGGTCAGGTGGAAGTCAGTTTATCAAATGATACCCGCGTCGACGCTGAGGTCGTTGGATCTGATGTGCTGACCGATCTGGCCGTTCTTCAAATTAATGCCGAAGGGGTGGAAACCGCTGTTTCCTTTGGTAATTCAGATAACCTGAATGTCGGCGAACCAGCGGTAGCAATTGGCAACCCACTTGGCACACAGCTGTCCCGCACGGTAACCCAGGGCATCATAAGTGCCGTGGAACGCAGCATTCCCGTGGATTTGGACGGAGACGGACAATCGGACTGGAATGCAGAAGTGATCCAGACGGATGCCGCTATTAACCCGGGAAACAGCGGTGGTGCTCTTGTGAATATCAATGGACAGCTGATTGGCATTAATTCCATGAAAATCGCACAGTCGTCCGTGGAAGGTATCGGATTTGCCATTCCTACTTCGGTGGCTGTTCCGGTGATTGAAGACCTGGAAGCAAGCGGTGAAGTAAAGCGTCCGCAGATGGGTATCACTCTAAGGTCTCTTTCAGAAATACCAAGTTACCACTGGCAGGAAACACTGCAGCTGCCGCAGGATGTAGATAACGGTATATTTATTACCAACGTCGTTTCCGGAACACCGGCGGAAAAAGCCGGGCTCAAGCGATACGATGTCATTACAGCGATGAATGGAGTATCCATCACGGATGGTCACGACCTCAGAAGATATCTGTACACAAAAGTGAAAATGGGAGATACAATAACCATCACGTTCTACCGTGAAGGACAGAAGCAGACGACAGATATGACACTGAATAATCAGCAGCAGTTTTAAGCATCGAAGCCATTAAAAGCGTTATCTAACGCTTTTAATGGCTTTTTTACAGCAAACAGAGGTCCAGGGTTTCGGGGTGGGGCCCTGTTTACGGCCAGCTGGATGGTCGTAAGCAGCTTGAATTGGTCGTCAGGTTGGTTGCAAGATCTAATTGCATGGCAGAACAGGCAGGAAACGGTCCTTAGAAAACTTCCAGGAACCAACTTTGCTGTGTTTCCGGTTGGAAGTGACCGGAAGCAACCCTCTATCGACCGATTTTCCCTTCATTCGGCAGACGAATAATCCACTGCTCCAGCCAGTCCTCTTCAGCTGATCCTTGTTGTAGACAGGAAATCAGCCTTTTCTTAAGGATATTGTGGATAAGTGGAATGTGATATAGTGGAGGGGAAGGTGGTACCATGTACGATGCATGTCCGGATTGCGGTGAAAAATCCCTTGATGACGGGTTCGAACAGACATGGGAAGCCCCGTACAAGGACAAAGGGAATGCACAGACTATTCCACAACCTGAACCTTTTCCTGTGGATAATCTGTGCATAAAATTCAAGGGGAACCACAGGATCGGGTGTGAACATGTGGATTGTTTCTGTGGATAGATCACAGGTGCTTTGTGCACGTGTGTATAACTTAAGAACAGGGGAGAGCGTATGCAGATTCAAATCGTAAGTGTCGGAAAAATTAAAGAGAAATATATCAAACAGGGGATTGAAGAGTTTGAGAAACGCCTCGGGCCGTACTGTAAGCTGACGATGGAGGAAGTGAACGATGAACAGGCACCGGAACAGATGAGTGAGAAAGAAAAGGAGCAGGTTAAGGAGAAAGAAGGAGAACGGATTTTACATAAAATAAAGTCGGGACAGCACGTGATTGTACTGGATCTGGACGGAAAACAGTGGTCGTCGGAGAAGCTGGCGGAAAAGATGGAGCAGTGGGGTCTTCACGGGAAGAGCCAGATTGCTTTTGTCATCGGCGGTTCCAACGGCGTAAGCGACGAGGTCCTGCAGCGCGCAGACGACAAACTCTCCTTTTCCAAAATGACCTTCCCGCACCAGCTCATGAAACTCATTCTGCTCGAACAGATCTACCGTGCGTTTAAGATTCAGAAAGGGGAACCGTATCATAAATAGAGGCACAAGGAGTATCACTTGACTCAGAGGAGGATCCTTGCGGTAGATGTAATGATTACCACAGCTGCGGTTATCTTCGTAAAAAATACGGGAAAAATGAACGCTATTATGATGAAGTCAACGTCAAGTCAGCTATTGGTCATTTATGAGTTCCGCTTTGGGAGGTTTGAACACGTCGTCCTGCCACAGCTGATACAGATAGAGGATGACGGCAAAACCGACCATCATAGCAACAACCGCTATGGTAGGCAGAGTCGATTCACTCGAAACAAGCCCTGTCTGCTGCCATACCGGGTAAACGATATACATAAATAATCCGTCCAAAACTATATTTACAGTTAAATACATCCAAAACTTCCTGAAAGTAAAGCGGAATACCCAGATCACTATAACTAAATATGCTCCATACACCCAGGGGACCGGGACGACTTTATCCCATCCGAACAGACTGGAGCCTGTTTCTTTCCACCATCCATAATGGTAAGCCGCCTGATAGGCCAAGGTATGAATCACAGTCATTAACAGAGCCACCGGCATGTACCTGCGTACAGTATCCATTTTTAATAAAAGCAACGACGCCCAAGGCAGTATAAGGAGGGCCCAGAGAAAAACCTGTTTCATGTCATTATTACCCCGCATCTGTTTTATGTATAGGGTTACTCTTAGTTCATATATTTATTCGATGAAAGCAGTTGAAACACTGATTTGGTACTTTCGCAGCGATAGTTCAGCAGTATATCCTTTTCGTACAGCTGTTCACAAAGAGTATAGGCAGCACGAAAAACCCGGACGATGGTTTACACCGTTCGGGCTTTTTTGTTTTGTCCCCGTCCTCCTGCTCTGGAAAATATAAAGTCATTTTACCGTTTCACCTTACGTATGAAAGAGTTATATACGGGAACAAACAGATATCCATCTTATTTTATCAAATAAGCTTTAATTTTTGTTAAATGAATGTAAAGCCCTTCAAATAACAGGAAATTTGACGATTAAAAGAGGGAGAAGAGTTTAGGGGGAAAAGCATGAAAATCAAAAATCTTTTTATTTTGGCGATAGGGCTGCTCAGTTTGTTGTCACTCGCAGCATGCGGCCAGGAGCAGGAAATAAATGCGACGGAAGGAAAGGTTAAAGTCGGCGTCATGATGTCTGATACCGGCCTGGGAGATCAGTCCTTTAATGATCTTGCATTTGAGGGACTTGTCCGGGCCAGAGATAATATGGATGTGGTGTTCGATTATAGAGAAATTTCCACAACAGATACATACGAAAAAGGTAT
Organism: Salibacterium lacus; assembly: GCF_042684865.1. NCBI lineage: Bacteria > Bacillati > Bacillota > Bacilli > Caryophanales > Bacillaceae > Salibacterium > Salibacterium lacus. The sequence continues at coordinate 267,655 of NZ_JBHUML010000006.1, read as the reverse complement.
ACGCGAGTTAACAGAGCAGGATAATGATCTTGTTATCGGAATAGGATACCAGCTGCAGGAAGCTCTTGAAACCGTTGCGGGTGACTACCCGGATCAGCAATTTATGATCATTGATGCTGAGTCGGATATGGAGAATATTACTTCTGCAAACTTCAAGGTAGGCCAAGCTGGTCATTTAGCAGGTATGACGGCCGCTATGACTACAGAAACCGATCATATCGGTTTTGTTGGCGGACAGGATGTAGAAATTATTAATAACTTCTATGATGGTTATGAAGAAGGGGCTGAGGAAGTGAACCCCGATATTATGATCGACAAGGAGTACGCTGGTACATACGAAGATGATCAACTGGGAGCGGAAATGGCGGATGAAATGATTCAAAACGATGCGGATATTATATTCGCTGCCGCCGGGTTTACCGGAGTTGGTGTGCTTAAGGAAGCGCAGAATCAGGGCGTATATGGTATAGGTGTAGACACAGACCAGTATTTCCAGGCGGAAGAAGCGGTTATTACTTCTGTGATGAAAAATGTTGATAACGCCATTTATCAAGTAGTAGAGCGTATGGCGGAAGGAGAAACGTTGTCTGGGGAAAACCTGGAGTTCGGCATTGCCGAAGAAGGGGTCGGATTAGCGCCATTACGTGTGGCAGATTTTCCTGACAATCTTCATCAACAACTAGATGCTGCCAAAGAAGACATGGCAGATGAATCGTAGGAGGAAAAGATGTCTATAAAAAAGAAATTACTCATCAATACGTTGACGATCGTTGTACTGGCCGCAGCTATTATTGCCTTCATCATTTTCAATATGATGCAGATTCAGTCTTCCAGTGAGGATCAAGTAGAGACGCTCGTTACCATTGAAGAATTCAAATCGCAGACCAACGCCGCCCAGTTGAACTTATCCAGCTTTTCAACGACGCAGAGTCAGGAATTGGTCCAGGAAACCACCTCATCCATCGAAGCAACCGAACAGCTTCTCGGTCAGCTTGATAATATCACGGTGAACGAACAAAGCCGCGAATATATAACAAAAATCAAAAATAAATTCGATGGATGGACAGAAACAACGATTCAGGCGCTGAACGCTGAAGATGGTAGTGCTGCGGACCAGCAGGCATCCCGTCTGGCAGGTATTGAAAATGATGTCTACATGCTGCAGCTGGTTTCCGAAGCAAGTTATGAACAATCGCAGGCGGCACTCGATCAGCAGGTACAGTTCATTATCGTGACCAGTATTGTAAGTGTTCTGCTTCTCATTATTATAAGTCTTGTGGTATCCAACCGGATCACGAGCCCTATTACAAAAACATTGAAGAAACTGGCCGAAAACTCCAATGAAGTGGCGGACGGTAATCTGGCCATTGAACCGATTTCGTATCAGAAAAAGGATGAACTGGGACAATTAAATGATTCGTTCCATCAAATGATTGAACAGATCCGGACGTTACTCCAGTCGATTCAATCGGTAAGTGAAAGAGTAGAAGGGTTTGCCGGTCAGATTGAAAATGATAATGCTACCGTGACAGAAATCAACCAGCAGGTGGCCACTTCCACCGATGAACTGGCTCAGGGCACCCAGACGATTGCTTCCGACCTTCAGGATTCTGTCACGAAAGTGGAAGACATGGACAAAGCCTTCACCTCGAACGTAGACCACACGAAGCAGTCTGTACAATACGGAGAAGAAGCGATTGAAGCTGTTCAGTCCGGCAAGGCAGCACTTGAGAAGCAGCGGGAGTTGGTTCAGGAAAATACAGAAACGACTAAGAGTATTAAAGAAGCAACCCAGTCCTTTGTGGAGTCGACGAAAAAGATCCATTCTATGGCGGATTCGGTTTCCGACATTGCCGGTCAGACAAACTTATTGGCCCTTAATGCCGCTATCGAAGCGTCACGAGCGGGCGAAGCGGGGAAAGGGTTTGCTGTTGTTGCCGAAGAAGTCAGGAAGCTGGCTGAACAGACGACAAAAGAAACGACCAGGATTTCCGATATGGTCGGTTCGATTGAAGAAGGAATCGAAGCTGTAACAACCGCGGTGGACCGTGGGGTAGCGATTTCAGCAGAAGAACAAACTTCTATGGAAACGACGAACAGCTCCTTTGAAGATATTCATCAGAAAGTGGCCTCTATTACAGATAAACTCGAGGAACTGCTGCAAAGCATGGAACACTCCAAAGGGCTTCAAAATGATGTCCTTGAAAATGTAGAAAGCATCAGCAGCGTTGTCGAAGAAACAGCAGCGGAAAACGAAGAAATTTCATCATCGACCCAGGAACAGCTCGGTACCTTCCGCAATGTAGTGGATAAGGTGAGCGAACTGCGGACCCTTACAGATGAATTGAATGGCACGGTGAATAAATTTACACTCTGAGACAAACACGTCTTTTTCTAAATAGAACGAAAACAGACCCGGACCTTCCTTTTGATGGTCCGGGTCTGTTTTTACTCTTCCCCGCGTTCTTTATTTACCGTCTTTTTCCGCCGTTTGATGCGGTAGTAGATGTACCAGCCGATCAGACCGGCAAGAACCGCCATAATCATGTATTGAATGCCCTGGAACCAGGAGTAAACCACTTCAATGTTGCCGAGGCGGCCGAGGTACAGCATGAGAAGCGCGACGGGCAGTACACCGATAAAGGTAAAGAAACCGTAGCGGAAAGGGGTGATACGGTAAAAGGCGGCGACGTATACGATGTACCCCATCCCAAGAATCCGGCCGGCTGTGATGGTCCATTCCCGGTACTTGTCCATGAACTTCATCATCTGCCTCGTTCCGGCTTTATCCACCTGTTTTTGCAGAAGATAGTCGTAGCGGAGAGCGAGCCAGTAAGGGATATAGGCAATGGCAGTATAAACGGCTGCAGATCCGACACTGAGCAGAATCCATTCCCAGCCGTATGGATCCATGATGTACCCGTAAACGAGCAGCACGATAGCAGCCGGAAACGGCGAGGATATCGCTTCAATGGCGACACCTAGAAACAATCCCGCCAGACCGAGCTGCTCCAGTACATTCAGAATGAGTTCAAGCATAGTTTGTCTCCTTCATGGCATACAACGTTGTGCAACACCCCCTAATGTAACACAAATCAACAGAATAGAGGTGATTGATCCCTCTTGTTTTTTGAGTCCTTTCCTGATTTCAGATATGATAAAAGAAGTACATAATAAAGAAAGGGAGATAGGGATGCAGGAATGGAAAGAGATGCTCGAACTTGCTGAAAAATGGGCGCTGGAAGCGGGGAAAGAACAGACAGCCCGCGCGGAAAAACCGATGGAAATGAGCAGCAAGAGTGCCGCGATTGATCTTGTGACAGAAATGGATGTGTGGACGGAATCATTTTTAACAGAGAATATACGCCGTCATTACCCGGATCATCTGATGAAAACAGAGGAGAGCGGCGCGTATGAAGGAAACTCTCCTTATGAGTGGGTGATTGACCCGATTGACGGCACGGTGAATTATGCGAGAGGTCTGCCGTTTTACTGTATTTCGATTGGTATCCGTTATGAAGGAGAAACGGTTGCCGGTCTCGTATATGCGCCGAAACTGGACGAAATGTTTGAAGCAGTAAAAGGAGAAGGAGCATGGCTGAACGGAAACCGTATACATATTTCAGAGACGAAACGTCTGGATGAAGCGGTTGTCGGGAGCGGCTTTCCTTATGATAAAGGGACAACAGAAGACAATAATCTGCCGCATGTTCAACAGGTAGTGCCCCGTCTCGGTGGATTCCGCCGTACCGGCAGTGCTGCTTTGGATTTATGCTACGTCGCCTGCGCGAGACTGGATGCGAGCTGGGAGATCAAGCTGCATGACTGGGACGTGGAAGCCGGTCTGCTGTTGGTAAGAGAAGCGGGAGGACGAACGAAAGTATCCGAGGAAGAGAAAGGATTGTATGCACTGGCCGCTGCCCCCGGTATTTATACAGAACTGGAGGCTCTCATAAAAAGGTGATGTTTCACATGAAACATTTTATGTTTGAAAGAAAGTACAGCGGGAATACGTGCATGCAGGCACCTGACGAAAAAGGGGCGGATGACGAAGTATGTCTGTGTTGAAAAATGATTGGGCGGACATTCTCGATCAGGAATTCAGAAAAGACTATTATCAGAAGTTGAGAGAGTTTTTGAAACAGGAATACGGGGAAAATACGGTGTATCCTGATATGTATGATATTTTCAATGCGCTTCATCATACACCTTATGAACGAACGAAAGCTGTCATTCTGGGACAGGATCCGTATCATGGGCCCAATCAGGCTCATGGATTGAGCTTTTCTGTTCAGCCGGAAGTGAAAATGCCGCCGTCCCTTCAAAACATCTATAAAGAAATGAATGAAGATATCGGCTGTCCGATTCCACAGCACGGCTGTCTGACAAGCTGGGCAGAGCAGGGAGTTCTGCTTTTGAATACGGTGCTCACGGTGAGAGCGGGCCAGGCTGCCTCCCACCGCGGCGCAGGATGGGAATATTTCACCAACGAAGTCATCAATCAGGTGAATAATAAGAGCGATCCTGTGGTATTTATACTCTGGGGGCGTCACGCACAGGCGAAAGAAGAGCTGGTCAACGCCAATCGTCATCTCGTGATTAAATCCCCGCATCCGAGTCCTTTTTCGGCGCATAAAGGATTCTTCGGCAGCCGGCCTTTCTCGCGCACAAACCAGTTTCTAAGAGAAGCGGGAAGACCGGAAATCGATTGGTGTATTCCTGACAAGTAAACAAGGAGGAAAAAGTATATGAGTATTCAAACATCCACAACAACATTGGCCAACGGTGTGCAGATGCCATGGGTTGGCCTTGGCGTATACAAGGCCGAAGCCGGAAATGAAGTCGAACGTGCGGTGAAATCGGCTCTGGAAGCGGGTTATCGCAGCATTGACACAGCATCGTTTTATGAAAATGAACACAGTGTCGGCAAAGCGATCGCAGAAAGCAGTATTCCGGTCGACGATATCTTTCTGACGACCAAAGTGTGGAACAATGAGCATGGTTTCAATGAAACACTGGAAGCATTCGAACGTTCCCGCGAAAAACTCGGCGTTGACGTGATTGATTTATACTTAATCCACTGGCCGGTACCGGGCAAATACAAAGAAACATGGGGCGCGCTTGAAAAGCTTTATGAAGAAGGCAAAGTCCGTGCCATCGGTGTCAGCAACTTTACCGATCAGCACCTCGAAGAACTGATGAAAATTGCCAAAATAACACCGATGGTTAACCAAGTGGAATTCCATCCACGTCTTTTCCAACAAGAGCTACTTGAATACTGCCGGATGCATGGTATTCAACTTGAGGCATGGCGCCCGCTCGGACAGGGAGACCTGCTCGATGCTGATCCCGTGCAGCGGATTGCCGAAAAACACGGCAAAAAGCCGGCGCAGGTACTTATCCGCTGGTCGATGGAAAATAACGTTGTCACGATTCCTAAATCGGTCACACCGGAACGGATCAAATCCAACGCAGAAGTGTTTGACTTTGAACTGGATGCCGAAGATCTGCAGGCCATCAACGGTCTGAATGAAGACCGCCGCTACGGCTTTCATCCGGACGACTTCCCATACGCATAAACGCTCCCATCTATTAAGCAAAAGAGCTGCTTCGTGTACCGGTACACGAAGCAGCTCTTTTTTACGGTTTCGATGAATGGCACAGTGTTAATGTACAATTATGCTGGGAAAGTGTCTGGAACATAATGATAACGGACAGAATACAGCCGCTTCTCTAAAAAAATGGCTGTAATCCATTTTTACAGCTGTTTTCATAAGCGGTGTTTCTCCAGGACTTCCTTTCTCCTTGTTAAAAACGAAACGGGGCCAAAAGCTGATAGCCGGTGTAAAAAAACCATTCGCGCAGGAAAAACGGGATTTTGGTTTTCCAGGTTTGATAAGCGGAATCAGAAGCAGGAGAAGAGATCACATCCATCCCGAGATCTTCTGCTATCGCTTCCGCCCGCTTCATATGGAGTGGGTCGCTTACGAGCGTGAAGGTGTTGAACTGATGCCCGGCGGCCTCCTTTTTGGCATATTTTAGATTTTCTTCTGTTATCCGCGACCGGGTCTCCATGTAAATACTTTCTTCTTCGACCCCATTTTCTACAGCATAGGCGGCGGCTGCTTCAGCTTCAGCCGTCTCCCGCCCCTCAGCCCTGCCGCCGGTAAAAAGAAGGGCGTCCACCTGGTCGTTTTCCCAAAGCTGTACAGCATGATCAATTCGTTTTTGAAAAACGGGGGAAGGTTCGCTGCCGTGAACCGCTGCACCGAGTACGATGGCAGCATCGGTTTTCTTTGTTTCAGTAACCTGACTGAAACTCCAGATACTGCAGGCGGTCCAGACAGCATAGATGAGCAGCAGGGCTCTTGACAAAAGACAGACGCGGAGGAACAGCTTCATAGTAATCTCCTTTACGTTTTCAGAATACTGCGGACGCGGCTTTGAGAAAGACATCAGATTTTCCAAAATCAATGTGTTAGGTTTTCTTACATAAATGTAGCATCCATTTTTAGAACGTGTAGAATATGAATTAACGAAAGATGTTAACTAAGTTGACATCTATTAAAGAAGACGAAAGGGGAGGACGTTCATGGATCCTATGGTACTCATGGATAATCTTTGGATCATGGTCGCATTTATTTTAGTTATCTTTATGCAGGGTGGTTTTATTATGCTGGAGGCCGGCTCCACCCGGATGAAAAACGCCGGGCATATTGCCGGTAAAACTATTTTCACACTCGGTATCGCATCCCTTGTTTTTTGGGCAGTCGGTTATGGATTTATCTACGGAGACAGCGCAGGAGGTGTCATTGGTCTTTCAAACTTCTTCTATGGTGATTATGCCTTTGAAGGAGGAGGACTTTCAAGCTCCATCGACTTTATCTTCCAGCTGGCCTTTGCTGCCATCGCGCTGACTGTGGCATTCGGCGGCTTTGCAGAAAGGGCGAAATTATCTGTCTACGTTATTTTCGCTGTATTGTTTTCAGCCTTTGTTTATCCGATTGTTGCCCACTGGGTATGGGGCGCAGGCTGGATCGGCGCCCTTGGGAAACAGGATTTTGCCGGTTCGACCGTTGTTCACTTAACCGGTGCAATGGGTGCTTTTGCCGCCACGATCCTGTTGAAACCGCGGATCGGTAAGTATAACAAAGATGGTTCTCCGAATGAACTCGCCGGTCACAACCAGGTCTTTACTGCTCTTGGTGTATTGCTGCTTTGGGTAGGCTGGTTCGGATTCAACGCCGGGAGTACATTTGGTGTCGCAGACGCATTCTTTGGATTTGTTGCTCTGAACACGCAGCTTGCTGCTGCAGCCGGAGCGGTCGCTGCTCTGCTTATCGGATGGGCTACTCTTGGTAAAGCAGACGTGCCGACAATGCTCAACGGAGCGCTTGCCGGCCTGGTTGCCATTACGGCATCATGCGCCTTTGTTGAACCGTGGGCTGCTGTTCTGATTGGTATCATTGGCGGAGTGCTTGTATTTTACAGCATGAAGTTCTTCGAAAAGAAAGGCATTGATGATCCTATCTTCGCCCTCTCCGTTCACGGGGCAGCCGGTGTATGGGGAACGCTTTCCACCGGTTTCTTTGCCACCCCTGAGCTGGCGGAAATGAACGGTGGTCAGGCCGGACTGTTCTACGGCGGCGGTCTTACCCAGCTCGGCGTACAGTTCATCAGTGTGCTGGCATGCGGTGTGTTTGCCTTTGCTGCTTCCTACATCCTGCTTTTGATTACGAAAGGATTAACAGGAGGACTCCGCGTTTCTGAAGAAGAAGAAATCATGGGACTGGATATGAGTGAACACGGCAGTTACGGTTATCCGGAAAACGTGAATCCTCAGACGAATACAGGAAACTTTCACACAGGTGCGTGATAACATGACAACTTCATCGTTCTATCCGGAAGGGGAAGCTCTTCCCCTTCCTTCTTTTCAAAGCTATGAAGCGATAAAAAAAGCCCGCGATGAAGAAACAAAAATGTATGCGCAGGATTCATGGCAGTTAAACGAAGCTCATGACAGGTGGGTACTTGAAACAACAGCTCTTGCCGTGAATCAAGTGGAAAATGAGCGGGGGAGGGCCCCTGCTCATTTTGCGTTTTTTTTGATGGGAAGCGCCGGAAGAAAAGAACAGGGCCTGTTCAGTGATCAGGATCACGGCATTGTGTTTGAAGGCGGAGAAGAAGAGACCGGTCAAGAATATTTCCTGGCTCTTGGAGCAGAAATCAGGGAAGGGATGGCGGTTGTGGGCTACCCCAGGTGTGAAGGAAAAGTCATGGCTTCCCATCCGCGCTGGTGCCACAGCCGGGACGGGTGGAAACATCAGATTGAACAATGGGTAGAAACCGACACCTGGGAGACCCTCCGCCATTTATTAACGTTTATTGACGCGAGGCCGTTATGTGGCAAAGCGGCACTTTTGGAGGAAGTGAAAAAGTACGTGTTTTACCTCGTGAAGGAGCGGCCGAAACTGTTAAAGCGTTTGTCCCAGAATATTTCCTACCTGCATCAGGGGGTGAATGCGTTCGGGCAGCTTCTGCCGGATGAAAAAGGCCCTTATGCCGGTTCCATTCATCTAAAAGACGTTGGTTTCTTTCCATACGTACATGCGATGCGTCTTCTTGCCATCAGGGAAGGTATTTTGGAAACACCGACGCTTGAACGTATGCAAAAAACAGCAGACGTTTATCCTTTTGCAGTGGAAAAGGCACATCATTTTAAAAATCTCCTGCGGCTGCGCACGGCTTTTTCCATGCAGCAGCACACGTATGAAGATGTGCACTATATTCCGGTAGACGCCTTGAGCAAAGAACAGAGACAGGAATTGAAAGCAGCTGTAAAAGAGGGGAAATCGCTCTTTCAGCATACGAAAAAGCTTGCAGAGTCAGGTGAAAACAAATGGTTATGAACAACATGTTCCAGTGGGTCCGCCAGGTTTCAGGAAAGCTGGGTGCGCCCGTTCCGGGGTCGATTGATCAGAACAGCCTTCAGCATCAGTCCTATATGAGACAGCTGCAGAAGGATCTCAAGGCGAAGCAGCCGCTGCTGGAGCCGCTTCATACGCTCGACTTCACCGTGCTGGATCTGGAAACATCCGGTTTTTACCCCGATGGCGGCGACAAAATCCTGTCCATTGGAGCGGTAAAAGTGCGGAAAGGAAAAGTGGAACACGGAGAAACGTTTTACAGCACGATTGCCGAACCAGATGCTTTATCCCCTGAAGCGGCAGAATTGACAGGACTGACAAAAGAAGAACTCGAATCCTCGCCGCCGCTTGCCGACGTACTGCAGCAATTTTATTCGTTTATTCACACCGATATTCTGGTGGCCCACCATGCCAGGCATGAAAAGAAATTTCTGCAGCATGCAACGTATCAGGCAAGTGGTATGCATTTTAAGCACCGGCTGCTGGATACTTCTTTTTTGTATCAGATTGCGGTGCCGGACCAGGAAACTCATGAATTGGATACGTGCTGTAATCATTACCGGATCCCGGTCAACAACCGCCACCACGCCCTTGAAGATGCGATTCTCGCGGCTGAACTCTGGGTATGCACGATGAAGGAAGCGGTGGAGTCAGGGTATGAGACGCTGCAGGATGTGTATGTTTATTTAAACCGGCAGACGCGCTGATTTCGTTTCCAATCATTCCAGCTTATATAAAGGAGGAAAGCGGGGTGACAGAACAAATACCACCACGTACTGCCTGTTTTCCGATCAGCGTGGTACAGGAACTGACATCACTAAGTGCCCGCCAGATCAGATACTATGAATATCAGGGGTTAATCGCGCCTAAACGCAACCATGGAAACCAACGGATCTTTTCGCTTGAAGATATCGACCGCTGTGCGAGAATTAAAGAACTCATGGACCAGGGGCTCAACACGGCAGGAGTGAAAACAGTGCTGGACGTAAAAAAACAGCACGAAGAAGAGACATCTTCCCTTAGGAACCGCGATCTGAAAAAACTGCACCGGTATTATCAGGAAACGGACGACTAAAAGAAGTTTGTTTTACAATCATTTTACAATTACGGCATGCTTCGTTTAATAGAGATATCAGACGGGAACATCTCAGACAAATGGAGGTGTTAATAATGGCATTCATCATGGTAGATGACATGCAGATTCCCGCCGGCAAATATGAAAATGTAGAAGAGGCAAGACAGGCTGCCACGCATAAAGACGTTATTGTCAAAGATAACGACGAACAGATATGGGTAGTGGACGAAGAAAATTATCCAAAAATCGAACCGCTTGGTTATACGGTGGTCACAGAATAAAAGCACCATCTCATGAACAAACAAGTCCTGAACCCGGCATCCGACAGGCTGCTGGTTCAGGATTATTTGTGTTGGAAGAAGGGCACTTGCCGGGGGCGTGCTGTGCTTCATCTGTGTTACAATGAAAGACACGATATGAATGGACAGGGCAGGTGACACAGCGATGTATATCCCGGCGGAAACCGTGGTGGAAAAAATGGAAGAAGAAATGATGACGCTCTCGGACCGGCTGGAGCGTGAGGATGAAGAGGCTGTAAAACGTCATGCCAGGGTCATCAAAGCCTATTGTGATATTTTGGCAGGGGATGAAGAACTTACGGATAAAAAGAGCGCCGCACGGTCAGCTCCTGCGGCACCTTCAGCAGGCAGTGGAGCGGCTTCCGTTCCGAAAACGTCCTCTTCCCGCACGGAGGATCTACCTTCAACGGATGGGAATCTGTTGGATTTTTAAAAAAGGAAGGTGTCAGCAATGTGGAAGATTTTTGTGATTCTCGGCGCGTTGAATGCCGCCGTTGCAGTGGGATTCGGCGCTTTTGGCGCACACGGACTTGAAGGAAAGCTGTCAGATCGTCTGATGGGTGTATATCAAACCGGCGTGCAGTACCATATCATGCATGCGCTCGGACTGCTCGCGATTGGTCTGGTAGCCGCGTATGCCGGGGGATCGGCGTTCATTATGTGGGCAGGCTGGCTGTTGTTTGCGGGAATACTTATATTCTCCGGAAGCCTGTATACGATGGCATTCACCGGAATCTCCTGGCTCGGCGCCATTACCCCGATCGGCGGCACCGCCTTTATCGCCGGGTGGATTCTCTTGATTGTATCGGTATGGAAAGCATAATAAAAAACACGGAAAAATAAGAAACCCAACCGAAAAAGCAGTTGCTTTTTCGGTTGGGTTTTATTTAAATCATTCTATTAAAAAGCCACCTGTTGGGAGGTGGTTTTTAGTCTTTGCCGGCAGCTGTGAGGAGCAGCAGAAGCACTTGGAAATCCAGTTCTCCCTTTATATTACCTGCGTTCCATTTTTCCGAGCACCGCTGCAATGACCAATCCGGCGGCAAAGGTGATAATGCTGACGAAAAACTGGATAAAGCCGGCACCGAGTCCTGGGAATATGACGAACAATGATCCGATTAAAAGGCCTGTCATCACGGCGTAGGTTCCGGCAGTGTGCCGTCGCAGCAGGTAGTGGAGGAGTTTACTCATAATCCCCAGGCCGACAACAATTCCTGCACCTACCGCAAGGAGAACGGAAAACTGAAGCGAGCTCACAGCATGAATAACGGTGCTGTACACACCGAGAAGCAGCAAAATAAAGGAACCGCTGACACCGGGGAGAATCATGGCCGTGCTTGCGATCCAGCCTGCGAAAAAGAAGATAAGATAATCGGAGGCGGACAGAGATTCCATGACCGCACTCTCTTCTCCCCGGAAAAGGCCGGATAAAATGACAAGTATCGCGGCAACCCCTGCAATGACATAATGATGGCCTTTGAACGCCCGTTTATAATCAGCTTCGCGGAGCAAAAGGGGAATCGTCCCGAGGATCAACCCCATAAACAGGAAAAAGGTCGGCTGCGGATAGTCAGCCAAGAGCCATTCAAGCACATTGCTTAAACTGAAGATGGCGGCGCCGATCCCGATACCGAGCGGAATAAAGAAACCGAGCTGTTCTTTCCACTGCCTGCTGAACAGGTTATTGATGGCGGCGATCAGCCGGTGATAAATGCCGAGCACAAGAGCGATGGTGCCGCCGCTGACACCGGGAATGAGATCGCTGGCCCCCATAGCCAGGCCTCTCAAAATATTTTTCCATTCGAACATAACAAGTCTCCTTCGGTTCATATTTTTCTAGTGATACGTATGTACAGCAAGCTTTGGCCATGCACACAAAAAGACGTCCCTGACAACTCATATGTTACAGGGACGAACTTTTTTTTACAGGCCGATGGCGTTTCCCGGAGCGGTTCCGAGTTCTTCTTCTTTGCGGAGGCTTCGGTCAAACACAAACGGACCAAATGGAATGACGGACACCACCGCCGCAATCATAGCTCTTGGAACCGGCCAGCGCCGCTGAATCCAGACAAACAGCACCGCCAGCATGTATAAAATAAACAAACCGCCGTGGGCGGCCCCCACAATGGTTACCGCCATATCCATACCAAGACCGTATTTCAAAGGCATGGCCACAAACAACAGAATAATGAAGGATAGACCTTCCAGCATTCCTGCCGCGCGGAGCCTGCCAATTCCAGAAGAAAGCATATTTATCGTTCACCTCATCGCATGAAAGTGTTTTCTCCATTAACAGCATAGCATGGCCGCTCATAGAGAACAATGGACGTTTTATGACATTCAAGGTATTAATGTCGCAATTTTTGACAAAATCAGTTGGTTTTCATGGTTGCGGGTTTGGAGCAGATAATGATACTGTAGAGACACAACCATATGTAAAAAAAAGTAAAATTGTCTGTCTGCTCATTATCCATAGGAGGGGAGTTATGAAAAAAAGCATCGGTTTTATCGTTTTATTTGCCGCAGCAGGTGGAACAGCAGCGGCCCAAACCTCGTTTGACGACATAGGAGAGAATTTCTGGGCCGGGGAAGAAATCGCTTATCTTACGGAACAAAATGTTATATCAGGGGATTCGGACGGATCGTTTGCACCGGGGGACGAGATAACCCGCCATCAAGCTGCCGGAATGACAGCTGATGCGTTGGATGTAAACGTTGGAAACCGATCCATGTCTGCCTTTACTGATGTGGACGAAGACACCCCTCACTCCGGTTCGATAGCCGCATTGGCGGATGAAGATATCATGCAGGGGAGCGATGGAGAATTCCGGCCAGGCGAACCAATGACACGGGCTCAAACGGCTGTGTTAATATCAAGGGCGTTTGATGTGCCATCCGCGTCCGGCGTGTATTATGAAGATGTAAGAGCGGAGTACTGGGCTTTGGAGGAGATTGCAGCGGTAACAAGGCAGGGCATTGCAAGCGGAATGGAGGACAGAAAAAGTTTTCAGCCCGGGGAGCCCATTACCCGCGCCCAGTTTTCTGTTTTTCTGGCCCGTGCGATGGATGATACACAGCGGCTGGAAGGACCTGTTTCCTTAGAAGAGCAGGTGCAGGAACTGCCGCCACCGGAGATGGACGTATCTTTCCGGGACGCGGAGGAGGAAGACATGATCGCAGCGGTTCAAAAGGCAGAGAGCTGGATGATGAATGTATTGAGCCTGCCGCTGTCTGAGAGAATATGGACGATTTCAGAAGAAGAAAAACAAACGATGTATGCCCACCTTGGTGCGCTCTATTCCGAAGACGTCGTGGATACGTACTTTAACCGGTTTTATGACCGGGAGGGAGATGTATACACGTTCCAGGAAGGCAGCATGGCGGCGATTCCGGAAACCTATGATGAGCATGATGTGCAGGTGGAGTCGATGGAGAACCAAAAACTCCGTCTGACGATCACCGTGACACGACAGAATCCGGGCATCACCCATACCCATGAGTCCATGATCCAACAGGAAGATTCAGGGCTGACGTTCGAAAGCTTTTCCACTGTTTCCGATTAATGCGATCAGGCTGTGAAAAGAAACCATGGAAAAGTTATATGATGCAGGGTGCTTTACCAGAGAAAACAGAAACCATCACAAAAAAAGCCATGGACACGCACATCCCGCGGGGAGGTGAGTCCATGGCTTTTTTGTTTCTTTGTCTGATTTATGCTTTAACGACGGAGATGTCGTTGTCTTCGACGTTGACCTGGATGTTTTCGATGTTTTCTTCTTCGAGCATCAGGTCGGCGATGCCGTCTTCGACTTTTTCTTCAATGACGCGGCGCAGCGGTCTGGCACCGAATGCCGGGTCATATCCTTCTTCGGCCAGCATCTCTTTGGCTTCCTGAGAGATGGTGACGTTGAGATTCTGATCCTTGGCTGCGTCGACAATGTCTTCAAGCATGAGATCCACGATGGTAACAAGGTCTTCTTTCTTCAGTTCTTCAAAGGACACGATGCTGTCAAACCGGTTCAGGAATTCGGGCTTGAAGTAGTCCGACAGGGATTCCATCAAGCGTGGTTCTACCGCATCTTCGTTTCCAAAGCCGACGGTGACGTGTTTCACGTTGGAGCCGGCGTTGGATGTCATGATGAGCACCGTGTCTTTAAAGCTCACGGTACGGCCCTGGCTGTCGGTCAGACGGCCGTCTTCCATGATCTGCAGGAACATGTGCTGCACGTCGGGGTGCGCTTTTTCGATTTCGTCGAGCAGAATGATGCTGTACGGCTGACGGCGCACTTTTTCGGTCAGCTGTCCTGCTTCGTCATGTCCTACGTATCCAGGCGGCGAACCGACGAGTTTGGAGATAGAGTGTTTTTCCATATACTCACTCATATCAAGACGGATCATCGCTTCACTGTCGCCAAACATTTCTCTGGCAAGAGACTTGGACAGCTCGGTTTTTCCGACGCCGGTCGGTCCGACAAACAGGAAGGAACCGATTGGGCGTGTGCCTCTGCGCAGTCCGGCGCGGTTACGGCGGATGGAGCGGGCGACTTTGCTGACTGCTTCATCCTGCCCGATGACGCTTGCGCGGAGCCGTTCCGGCAGGTCTTTCATCTTCTGCTGTTCATCTCTTTGCAGACGACGGACCGGGATGCCGGTTTTATTTTCTACAATCTGCTGAATGGTGTCGACATCCACGTAAGCGTTGCGATTGGAGATATCACTGCCGCCTTCGGATTCTTCAAGCTGTTTTTGCAGCTTGGCTTCTTCATCGCGGAGCTGGGCTGCCCGTTCATAGTCTTCCTGCTGAGTGGCTTTCTCTTTGTCTGCGGCAGTCTGTTCGATACGGCTGCGCAGTTCCTGTTCGTCATCGTCGCTGTGAATCAGGTTGATTTTCGAGCCGGCTTCATCGAGCAGGTCGATGGCTTTGTCCGGCAGGAAACGGTCCTGAATATAGCGGTTTGACAGGTTTACACACGCTTCCAGTGCCTCTTCCGTATAGGAAACCTGATGGTACTTTTCGTAATTATTCTGCAGGCCTTTCAAAATGCTGACGGAGTCTTCCAGGGTTGGTTCGTTCACCATAACCGGCTGGAATCTGCGTTCAAGCGCAGCATCTTTTTCAATTTTACGGTACTCATTCAGTGTTGTGGCACCGATGACCTGAATTTCGCCGCGTGCGAGGGCTGGTTTCATGATGTTGCCTGCGTCTGATGACCCTTCGGCAGAGCCGGCTCCGACAATCTGATGAACTTCGTCGATAAAGACGATGACGTTTTTACGTTCCTGCAGTTCTTTTAGAAGCTGCTTCATTTTTTCTTCGAATTGTCCGCGTACACCGGTATTGGCGACGAGGGAAGAAACATCAAGCAGGTAGATATCTTTGTTTTTCAGTTTGTTTGGTACATCGCCTTCGGTAATCCGGAGGGCGAGTCCTTCGGCGATGGCGGTTTTACCGACACCGGCTTCCCCGATCAGCACCGGGTTATTCTTGTTGCGGCGGTTCAGTGTCTCAATAACACGTTCCACCTCTGTCTCACGGCCGATGACCGGATCGATCATGCCGGCGCGGGCAGCATCGGAAAGGTTTTTCCCAAGGTCATCCAAAAGACCGCCGTTTCCGCCGCCCTGCTGAGCTTGTCCACCCTGTTCCTGGGCGCCGTTCATCTGCTGCTGTCCTCCCATCATGTTCTGGAAGAATTGATCAAATGCAGAAGACTGTCCGCCTCCGAAGTTGGAAGGCTGTTTCATTTCATTACGTACTTCATGGTAGCATATATCGCACAAATTCATTTTCTGCTGGTAGCCGTTGATGTTCATGTTCAACTCAATGCGCGCCGGGCGCTGTTGGCAATATTCACATCTTCTCATTATTTGTGTCCTCCTTTATTCATTAAAACTGTCTGGTCGTTGATTATTTATCTTGATTGGCATGATAACGCCTTGGTTGTAGTGTTTCAAATCATCTGCTTTGACTTTGACTATCTTTGACCTTGTAAATCATATTGTACACTGACCATCTTTGACTTTCAAGAGGAATGCCTGGATTTTTTTTGGGGTAAAAAATAGGCCGTGCCTTCTGGTAGTTTCGCAAGCGGGTGTCAGGCACTTTCCGTTTTTTTGTCATAAAGACAAAAAGGGCAGTGCATGTTGAATTCACGCACTGCCTGTTGTCTATTGGTATATATTGCACATGTTCAAGTGGTTTAAACATCTTCAACCATTAGGGGAGGGATTCTGCCCGTTATAGGGGTACTGGTAATTGATTTCTTCATCGAATACGACGTAATCGAGATAGACCATCAAGAGCAGATACCATTTTCCACTGTCGGGGTCTCTAAGTACAATATGGTCGCGCCCGGCTTCTTCAATAATGCCGCGGAAGACCATCGACTGCCAATCGGGGTTTCCTTCAAAGGTCATATACACCGAAGCTGGTTTGCCACTGTTGAGCCGAAGGATGTTTTCGATATAGGACTGCTCCATCGGCAGTCCGCCGCCGTTCATTGCACCGCCGTTCATGGTACTGCCATTCATCATACCACCGTTCATCATGCCGCTGCCATTATTGTTCTGACGGTTCATTCCCATATCCGGGCTGTACGGATACCAGGCTCCGGACTGCTGGGCAGGATACCATGGATAATAATTGTACACGAAAGGTCCTCCTTCAGATTGGAATTACCGATACACTTCGGAACAGTCTGCATAGGTTGGAGAAAAGAAACAGTGGGCTTTGTATCGACCGACATTCGGCTGGCCGAACCATTCCGCCGGACAGTCTCCCTGCGGGCGGTAAAACCATAATGAATTTTCGGCAGGCGAGAACCGCTGCCCCTGGACAAGTCGGCGGGCCAATCGTATATCCTGACTTCGTGCCCGCTGGTAGAAATAGCTTTCCTGTACCGCTTCAAATCCACCTGGGGATTGGTAGACCATCTGCGGAATGGATCGGATGTTTTGAAAATCCAGGCAATGGGCATACACCCGGTTCACCATCACATTACCCGCCAGGAGCATACCCAGCTTACCTTCACCTTCGGCTTCAGCCCGCATCAGACGGGCCATCATTTTTAGATCTTCGGTCGGCGCTTTGATAACAGCGATGAAATCACCCCGTTTCTTGGTAATCAGGAAAGTATAAATGGTGGGGTTTCCTGGAGCTGGCTGCAGTACCTGGCCAAGCGCCCCTGCACAGGAACGCCTGGACTTTTACTGCAGCATTATCTACTCTACGATATGAACGGGAAAACAGGATTATGTATAAAAAGAGCCGAAATTCTTAAAAAGACGGCACTGCAGCTAAAAAGAGCTGCCCCGTATACCGGGGCAGCTTGGACTGTTTCGTCTGTTGCTTCTTACATATCAAAAAACAGCTGTGCCTGATCCGGTTCCAGAAGGTTGCCGACGTAAAAGGCACCGAATTTTCCGTAGCGGGCGGAGACTTCATCAAAGCGCATTTCATAAATGAGTTTTTTGAACTGCAGGGCGTCATGGGCAAACAGAGTAACGCCCCATTCCCAGTCATCAAGACCGGTGGACCCGGAAATAATCTGTTTGATTTCACCGGCGTATTTCCGTCCGGTTTTTCCGTGGGCTTTCATTAATTCAACCCGTTCTTCAAGGGGAAGGGAATACCAATTATCCTCACCTTCGCGCTTTTTATCCATTGGATAGAAGCAGATATGATTCCATTTCGGCAGAACAGGGTAGACCCTTGCCCGCATATTCGGGTTGTCGAGCGGATCACTGCCGTCTTTTGGCGGGGTGTAGTTCCCTTGTTCCACAACAGAGACATACGAGTAGGTCTGTGTCGTATAGTCGGCGATACGGAGTTTGTTAAATTCCTGTTCGATGCGGTCCAGATCGTTCATGGAGTCACGGAGATTGACCATGATGAAATCAGCTTTATGACCGACCACTGTATAAAGAGCATAACTCCCGGTTTCTTCCTCTTCTACAGCCTTCCATGTATTCACCATATCCACAAATTCCTGAACGATGCTGCGGCGTTCTTCATCCGGTACCCGGCGCCAGGCTGCCCAATCCATTTTTCGGAGATCATGCAGGCAGAACCAGCCATCCAGCGTTTGAGAAGGTTCACTCATTATGTATCACTCCTTTGAAAAGTATCCATTGTTTATACTATACCATGAATGGAACGATACGAAAAAAACGAGCGCCGCCTGGGAGCCTCTTTCCATGAAACTGTCATGTTTCAGACAAAAACAAGCGCTTCCAACTTTCATTTCCTTCGTGTACGGAAATGCCGTCGAAAGGATTTTTTTCCTTCAGCTGGGTGGAGGTTACTGCCTCTGTGGTACCGGTGGAGATAATAACAGGTACGGAAACGGTATTTTTGACAGAGGAAGCGGTGTGCAGGATGTTCTGAAGAGATGTTTTAGTGGAACGGTTATCTGTTTCACTTCCAATATGAAATAAATCTACACCGGAAGCTTCCAGCTGCCGCGCCATCATAGCAAGTTCCTCTGCTGCATCGGTATCTGTCACAGAAGGAAGCCTGAAGAAAAGGGGAAAATCCGATCTGGTATATTCCCGTACATGTCTTGCCACAGCAAGAGGAAAGTGAAGACGGTCGTTTAGGGAACCTCCCCAATTTCCGGTTCGTTCATTAGACTTGCGGGATACAAAAGAATGAATAACGGAGCCTTTCGTTCCCGGGATTTCTACTCCATCAAAACCTGCTTGTTCCGCTTTAGCAGCTTTATCGGCATAAATTTGAATCATGTGGTGGATGTCATGCAGGGCTGTGTTGCGTGAGGCGGTATGGAACTCGTCCCCTTCAGCCTCGAGCTGAAGAAAAATTGATTTCTCTTCCTTATGAACGGTATGAATCGCATCTTTCCAGCGCTCCAGAGAGGAAGAATCGATGTTTCCGGCAGCGAGAAAGCTGGCGGGATAGGGGACATCCCTATTAGTGAATGATTCATGGTTCACCTCCATGATGATTCTCGTCTGCAGCGTAATATGCTGAAGGGGAAGAGGCTTGAGCCACCACTGCTTTTCCATGTTTATCTTCCTTTCCTGTTAAAGAGAGTGCGTATTGTTTTAGTATGATACAGAGTCGGATGATTCATTGTAGGTTTTTCGTAGGAAAAAAAGCAGTATCACGTTCTACTGGAAGAAATGTTTCACGTGAAACATTTCCTGTATAAGTGTGTAAACGTTTGATTTGGCGGGGATTGCAAGCGCATACTGGTTAGAAAATTTCTATTTTTATTATTTTAAGCCTCAGGGTTTATTTTTTAGATGCACTGGAGTATGCTTGTGAATGAAAAATAAGTGACGAGTTTTCATAAAACATGTAGTTTACCTAAAGACAGGTTATAATAAACGTAATGATTAAAGGAACAGGAACAGGGGAATTGTGTGATTAAAGGAGGAATTGGCTGTGAGCGATCTGTTTGAGATGGTCAAAAGCCAGGTGAAAGCTTCATATCCTTCCATTGTATTTCCAGAGGGAGACGATGATCGAATCATCGAAGCAGCTGCAAAACTGGCGGCCGATGACATGGTGCGTCCGGTTATGATCGGAAATAGAGAAGAAGTACAGGCAAAAGCGGAATCACTAGGGGTTTCATTGGAAGGTGCGGTGATACATGACCCGGCCGCTTATGAATATTTTGACCGTATGGTAGAAGCTTTTGTGGAACGGCGTAAAGGAAAAGAAACAAAAGAGAGCGCGCAGGAAAAACTGCAGGATCCCAATTACTTTGGAACGATGCTCGTCTATATGGATGAAGCCGACGGGCTGGTGAGCGGTGCCGCGCATTCCACCGGTGACACGGTTCGCCCGGCACTTCAGATTATCAAAACCAAACCCGGCATTCAGAAAACGTCCGGCGTGTTTATCATGGTGAAAGACGAGAAGAAATTTGTGTTTGCGGACTGCGCCATTAATATTTCACCAAGTGCAGAAGAACTGGCGGAAATAGCGGTATCCACAGCTGAAACGGCACAGACGTTTGACATGGACCCGAGAGTAGCAATGCTGAGCTTTTCAACGAAAGGATCTGCTTCCTCCGCAGAAACCCAGAAAGTATCAGAAGCTACCGCAAAAGCGCAGGAGGATCGTCCGGACTTGATGATTGACGGAGAATTCCAATTTGATGCGGCATTTGTTCCGGCAGTGGCTCAGACGAAAGCACCGGATTCCCCGCTTCAGGGCGAGGCGAACGTCTTTATCTTCCCGAGTCTGGAATCGGGCAACCTGGGATATAAAATCGCTCAGCGTCTCGGTGGATATGACGCCGTCGGGCCGATTCTCCAAGGGTTGAACAAGCCGGTGAATGATCTTTCCCGCGGATGTAGCGTGATGGACGTGTACAATCTCGCACTGCTCACCGGACAGCAGGCTGTTATGGAAAAAAAAACACCAATAAAGGCCTGAAATAAAGCTTGAGACAGAGACAGACCGGATAATAAACGGGGCTGCTTCCCGAACATAGGGAAGCAGCCCCATTTTTTATGGATTCTGCTGTCCGGCTTTTTGGAGTGCCTTGTTGTTTCGTTCCACCACCCGGTCGTAATACATATGGAAGCGTTCCTGTTCATCCGGATCCAGAAGGCTTTCTTCAATAAGGGCTCCTTCTTTTTTTACCGTCGTCAGCATCCGGAACAGGATATCGTTTATCGTAAATGTCTCTTTGTACAGTTCGGAAAGGGAGGCCATGACGTGCGGATCAATGCGGGGCCATTCGAATTTGGACGGCTCTCCCTGCACAGCCCGCTCATAAAACTGTTCGAGCAGCCGGGCCCGCTCGGCGCCGCTTCCGTGAACGGCCATATAGATCTGTACAGCGGCACCGCCGCGGATACGGCGCTGTGATATGCCGGCGAATTTAAGGCCGTTTATACTCAGGTCATAATCGCCGGGGCAGTAGGAGCCTTTCACTTCATATGCGTCAATCGAAGCGGGGGCGTCCGGAAACATCCGCCGCACCGCTTCCCACATCAAATCATACCCGCTGTGGATGGAAAACTGTTTGTTTTCTTTAAAGATAAAAGACAAATTAAAAACACCCTGGTCCAGTACGACCGCCAGCCCTCCGGAGTTGCGGACAATCACCTGGTAGCCCTGTTCTTCCAGAAAAGCAATACCGTCTGCCGCAGACGGAAGGCGGCTGTCCTGAATACCGAGCACGACGACAGGGGAATGGACCCACGCCCGCATCACAGGGCCAACTCCCGTCCCTGCGCTGACACAAAATGTATCGTCGTAAGCAAAAGACTGGAGAGGATTGAAATGAAGGCCGGAGCTGGAATGGTCGATCCAGCGCCAGCGTATCTCGTGGAACATGTTACTCATATTCATGCGCTGAACTCCGTTCTCATTGATAATAGCTCCGTAGATTATAGCATGAAACGACCGTCGTTGAAATATGAGCTCCTCTCCCGGTTTATTTTGCCAAGAAAGCAGACTGGTTGATATAATAAAAGATACTATAGGTATGTTTGAAAGCAAAGCATACATAAAGGGAGCGAAAAAAGCTCATGAAAGAAGGCAACCGAAAACTGCAGGAAGAAAAGGTGTTTAAAGACCCCGTTCACCGCTATATTCATATCCGGGATGAGTTGATCTGGGACTTGATCGGAACCCGTGAATTTCAGCGGCTGCGGCGGATCCGTCAGCTCGGAACAACGTTTTTAACGTTCCACGGTGCTGAACACACCCGGTTTAACCATTCCATGGGCGTGTACGAAATTATGAGGCGGATCATCGAAGTGTTTGACGGCAGACCGCACTGGCAGCAGGAAGAGCGCCTTCTCTGCCTCAGCGCGGCGCTGCTTCATGACATCGGTCACGGTCCGTACTCCCATTCTTTTGAGAAAGTCTTTCAGACGGATCATGAATGGTGGACGAGAAAGATCATTACAGGAGATACCGAAGTCAATCAGGTGCTGCGCCGGATGGGAGAGAACTTTCCGCAGGACGTCGCCGATGTGATTGAAAAAACGTACCCCAATAAACTCGTTGTCAGCATGATTTCCAGTCAGATCGATGCGGACCGGATGGATTATCTGCAGCGGGATGCATATTATACCGGTGTCAGTTACGGACATTTTGACATGGAGCGGATCCTTCGGGTCATGCGCCCGACCGAAGATCAGGCTGTCATTAAAAACACCGGAATGCACGCGGTCGAAGATTATATCATGAGCCGTTATCAAATGTACTGGCAGGTTTATTTCCATCCCGTTACCCGCAGTGCGGAAGTGATTTTAAGTAAAATTCTGCAGCGGGTGAAGAAACTGAGGGAAGAAGGACACGTTTTTTTCCAGAATCCCTATCATTTCGAGCGCTTTTTTGAAGGGGCGCAGACACTCGAAGATTATTTGTGTCTGGATGAGTCGGTCATTATGTATTATTTTCAAATGTGGCAGTTTGAAGAGGACAGCATTCTGCAGGATCTGTGCGAGCGCTTTTTGAACCGGCGTTTGTTTAAGTTTGTTGAATTCAGCCAGAATTTCCTGCTGAACAAATGGACCAGGCTTCAGGAACTGTTCCGGGAGGCCGGGATTGACCCGGATTACTATCTTGTGATTGATTCTTCGTCGGATCTCCCGTATGATTTCTACCGCCCGGGGGAAGAAGAAGAGCGGATGCCGATCCACCTGCTGATGCCAAACGGCCGTCTCCGGGAACTGTCGAGAGAGTCGGATCTGGTGGAAGCTATTTCCGGGAAGAAACGGACCGATCATAAATTATATTATCCAAAGGAATGGCTGGAAGCACCGGGACACGAAGATACGAAACAGCAGATCAAAAATATGCTGTTTCCCGGAAACGAGCAGGTGGAACCGGAACAGGAAGCCTGATGTCTTTTTCAGCACGCAGGAAAACATAAAAATGGGACGGACAGTCCTGCAGTGGGAAACGTCTCTCTGCAGCGAAGATCATGAAGGAGGAAATCGGCAATGCTGCCTGATCATGCAAAGTTACTCGCGTTATTACAGGATGCCGGAGAAGTGGTAGGCCGCAAGAAGTGGCAGAAAATCGTGTATATAAGTAAGAAGCTGCAGCTCCCCCTGCAGGAAAAATATACGTATCACATGTACGGGCCGTATTCTGAGGAACTGTCGATGAGAACAGAAGAATTGTGCAGTCTCGGTTTCATGTCTGAAATCAAGGAAACAAAGGCCGGATACTACCAATACCGGTATCAGCTCACCGAAGAAGGGGATACCTTTCTTCAGAACATGCAGCTGGACTGGCCCCGCAGGGAAGCGGAAAAAATTACGAGCCGGTTAAATGAATACAGCGCAAAGTTTTTAGAGCTGGTGTCAACGGTGCTTTATTTCGATGAATTACCAAAAGAAGAGGTAAAGGAAAAAGTTCATAAATTGAAAAAAAGCCAGAACTACTCGGATGAAGATATGGAGGAAGCCTGGCAGCTGATCGATTCTTTGAAATAAACCGTTCAAACAGCGTATGATGTAAATAGAGAATCTTTAAAAGGAGACGATTGCATGGATCTTTTTGATAACGAGGACAAGAAACGAAAAGGCGGAGGCTTCAATATCTTAAGCGGAGACGCTACCGGCGGTGACGGTGGCTACGGGGCGGGTACGTTAAGCCTGGACAATATGACACCAGTTATCATTGATCCTGCCGAAGACCGGGCCTTCATAGATATGGGAGCCCTGCATGCCCGCTCTGAAATAGAAAAGAAGGTAAAATTCTCTGCAGACAAAGAAGATGTTCCTGAGCCGAAACTTTACTGGCTCGTCTGGGTAACCGTTGATCATAAAGACGGGCAGCCGTGTTACACCGGAGTAGGAGCGTGTGAAACGCTGGTAGAGAACTCCGACAAGCGGATCCGCAAAGGGTATAAAAGTATGCCGGAACACGTGAATAATATGGATAAATCCATGAAAGGGAAACTGGCTGTGGATCACATGGATGATCATTCCAAGTATATTCTCGGTGAGTTTCTCAAAGGGTTCAGTAAAGAATACTGGGATCATTCCGGTGAAGAACTGCATCAAGCGCTGAATATAAAAGGAAATGACGAAGATAACGGCTGAATTTTTGAACGATTTTTGAACAATTTGCAGAGCTGTTGTTCAATTTCTTCATGATGAATATACTGGAAACACACACATGCATTATAAGCTAGGACACTAAAACGTGCAGGAGCGCTTATTCAAGCCTCCTGCACGTTTTAGTTTGAAGGGTATTGCCACGGCTGTTGATTATCCAAATATAGGAAGCGTTTCGTTGGACTCCGCCTTTCCTGCCCGCTTTCCGCGGGCGTCGCCTCAGCTACCGGGTAAATCACCCGGTGATCTTCGGCTGACGCTTCTCCCGCTGGAGTCGGGCAGACGGCTCCGTCCAACGAAAAAGAAGGGGGGATACAAGCTTTGATCACAGATGCACCCTCCTCATAGAACCCTTTCCCATTCCTTTATATGGAAAATCAACAGGCGTGGGGTATTACGGCTGCATCCAACGTTTCAGCCGCTCCCAGAATTTTTCCTCCTGCCCGGGGAGCTGTTCTTCTTTCTGGTTTGGGTTCTCTTCCGGATTTGTCACCTGCCTGTTTTCAAGTTCTTCGGTGCAGGAACGCTGCGGCTCTGTTCCTTTCTCAAAAGCAATCGTCCGGGAGGGACCGCATTCTTCTGAAGCAAGCAGCCCGGTCTCGGGGTCAATCGGAGTCTTCACTATACCGTCCGGAGCGGGGAAATCCATTTTCAGTTCATCTTCGAGCCCTTCTTCCATAAACTGGGCCCAGATTCGTTTTGAAATCTGCCCTTCTTCGGCATGGTTCATCTTCCGGTTATCGTCATAGCCGATCCACACGCCGGCGGCAAGATCCGGGGAAAAGCCGGCCATCCAGCTGTCGTAATCGGTGGATCCGCTTTTTCCGGCAAGCGGTCGATTAAACAGATGGGCAGCGGATCTTCCGGTGACTGATGTATAGGCATCCATGGATACATCAAAGACACCTTTCATCATATCTGTGACTACATACGTTTTCCGTGGGTCAAAAATCTGATTGATTTCAGGTTCATTCTCTACGAGCACATTACCTTCGTCATCTGTGATTTTTGTAATGAGACGCGGTTCTGTTTTTTTGCCTCCGTTTGCAAAAGGGAGATAAGCATTCGTTAAATGCAGCGGCTTCACGTTCTGCGTGCCGAGAGCCAGGGATGGAATGGGAGATAAATCAGAAGAAATCCCTGCATCTTTAACTGTATTTACGAGGGCATCCGGCCCTAGAGACAAATGAGTCTTCACGGCAAACACATTGTCCGATACCGCCAGTGCTTCATACATGGGAATGAAGTCATCGGCATAGATTTCACCGTAATTGCCCGGGGCATACGTCTGTCCCTGCTCTCCGATCGTAAACTCGGATGGTTCGCTTCGAAAAGACGTTAATGGGGTGAAGCCTTCTTCAAGTGCCGCGTAGTACAGGAATGGTTTCAGTGCAGAACCGGGAGCTCGGGCAGCATCAACGGCTCGGTTAAAGGTGCTTTCCTGATAGTTTTTTCCGCCGGCCATGGCACGGACATCTCCGGTCTCCGGGTCCATGGCGGTGAGCGCTCCCTGGAGTTCTGATTCTTTTGGAATCTCATAGCGGATCCACTTTTCCGCTTTTTTCTGCAGCTCAGGATCAAGGGTGGTATAGATCCGCAGTCCTCCCTGTTTGGGATCCATTCCATATTTTTGCTCCACCAGTGATTGGACGTGGTCCTGAAAATAGGGGCCGATACGATCGTCGGAGAGCTGACCGGGCGGTTCCAGAGAAAGAGGAGCATGTTCGGCACTTTCCTTTTCCTCGGCTGTAATTACTCCGGTCCGCTCCATAGCAGACAGCACAAGCTGCTGCCGTTCATTAGCACGCTCGGGATGGGAAAATGGTGAATAATACGAAGGACCTTTCGGGACACCGGCCAGAAGCGATGCCTCCGCCAGGGAGAGGTCTTCGGCGGATGTATCAAAATAAAGACGGGCAGCTGCTTCAATACCGTAGGCGCCGTGTCCGAAATAAATCGTATTCAGATATCCTTCGAGAATCTCCTGTTTCCCGTAATGCGCTTCCAGACGGAGTGCATAGAAAGCTTCTTCGAGTTTACGCGACCACGTTTTGTCATGAGATAAAAATAGATTACGGGCATACTGCTGGGTAATGGTGCTTCCTCCCTGTGCTTTGGAGAGAGTTCTGATATTCACGGCTGCAGCGGATAGAATACGGGAAAAATCAAAACCGCTGTGTTCATAAAATTCATCATCTTCCACAGCCACCGACGCCTGCACAAGATTTGGGGAGATATCTTCAAGATCTACCCAGTACTGCTGCCTGCCATTATGATGTTCTCCGATGATAGATTGGTCCGCTCCATAAACCACGGTGGATTGATCGGCTTGGATCGGTGGTGGCTGAAGCAGATAAGCAGAGCCTGCAGCCGCCAGCATACCGCTCACGCCGATAATGCCGGCAAGCAGCAGAAATCGGATCATCAGCCGGATGACGCCTGGTTTCTGCCGGCCGCTTTGGCGCACTGCTGTGTTCATTGGTTCCCCCTCCTGAAATGATGCTCCTGTTTGTACCCATTGTTGGTCAATTCCTTTGCTTTTAAACTTGCGTAATAGGAAAATATGCTGTATGTAAACACGAAGGCAGCATTTTTTTGTATACTTGAAGAAGATGATGAAAAAGGGGTTCTGGAAATGGTACAATGCATTGCTCACCGGGGCTGGTCCGGAAGGGCTCCGGAAAATACACTCGCTGCGTTTGAGCTGGCATGGAATTCCCCGGATGTGGATGGTATCGAACTGGATGTTCATCTGTCGCGTGATAACGTACCGGTCGTGATTCATGATCAGACGGTGAAGCGCACCACAAACGGAAAGAAAGCGGTACGGGATTACACTGTCAATGAACTGAAGACGCTGGACGCCGGATCCTGGTTCAACGAACAGTTTGCCGGGCAGAGGATTCCGACACTGGAAGATGTGCTCCGCCGGATGAACCGAAAAAAGTCTCTGACAATTGAGCTGAAGCAGCGCAGAGACATTTATCCCGGGCTGGAAGAGAAAATCGTACGTCTTCTTCATAAGTACGAGATTACAGGGTCTACACTGGTTGGGTCATTTGATCATACAGCGGTAAAAAAAATCAAACAGATGGATGCGTCGATACAAACCGGCCTGATTTTTATGAACCGGCCGGTCATTCCCCTTGAGCAGATGGAAGAGGCCGGGGCGGAAGTTATGATGCTTTATCACGAAATGGCGGGACAGGGTATCGTGGATATGATGCTGTACAACGGCTACAAGGTAAATGTATGGACGGTCAATAAGCAGCACGCTGTCGAAAGGCTTCGTCTCCTGTCTCAGGAGCTTATCATTACGACCAACCATCCCGGTATGGTCCGGGAGAAACAAAAACATAAGAAAAAGTAAAAGGGAGCCGGAGTTTTCGATGAAAAGAAAACTCCGGCTCTGTTTGAATACAGATGGGAGTTGACGCGCAGCGTGGGAGCGTGTAATATGATATTAAACTAAAGTTTTAATTTAAAAACATATGTTTAAGGAGGTGGGGAAATGCCCGTATATAACAATAGAGAGCCGATGACGGAAAAAGAAAAACAGGTTTTCGCGCGTATTAAGGACGATCCTTATGTGTCCCAGCTTGATCTTGCCGAAGCTGTCGGCCTATCGAGACCTGCAGTGGCTAACATCATATCCGGCCTGGTCCGGAAAAACTATATTCTGGGCAAAGCGTACGTCATTAATGAAACCCGGCCGATTGTATGCATCGGCGCGGCAAATGTGGACCGGAAGTTTTATATAAAAGAAGTCCTGCAGTGGGAGACGTCCAACCCTGTCACATCGACGGAGAGTGCAGGCGGCGTGGCGCGGAATTTGGCAGAAAATCTCGGTCGTCTGGAGAAAGAAACGATTCTGTTGACGACAGCCGGGATGGATGCGGACTGGATAACGCTGAAAGAGGCGTCGGAAGGTTACATCAACCTGGACCATGCCGCCGTATTTTATGAAAAATCGACCGGATCCTATACAGCTGTTCTGGACTGGCAGGGCAGTATGACAATGGCTTTTGCGGATATGGAAATTTATGAATCGATCACCCCCGAATATATAGAATCCCGCGACCATGTCTTTCAGCAGGCCGGCGGCATAGCGGCTGACTTGAACTGCCCTGCAGAAACACTGGAACGTATCCGGCAGAAAGCAGTTAAGTATCAAATACCTCTCATGATTACCGCAGTATCTGCCCCGAAAATGCAGCGGCTGCCGGAAAAACTGGGAGGGGTCACATGGCTTGTGACGAATAAGGATGAATCCGAAGCGGCACTTGGCGTAACTATTGAGAATGGAGAGGACTGGCAAAATGCGGTTTCTGCATGGTTGGAAAAAGGGGTAGAGCACGTGGTCGTTACCGGCGGCAGCCTCGGTGCTGTTATCGGAAGTGCGGCTTCCGGGATTTTTCATCTTCCGTCAGAACCGGTGGAAATGATTGCCGATGTAACAGGGGCCGGCGATGCTTTCTGTGCCGCCCTGTTTTACGCCTGGCTTGAAGGATGGGACGTGAAAGCAGCCGGGCAGGCAGGGATGATGCATGCAGCAGCAACTCTGACATCAGAAACCTCTGGAAAAGAAACGATGACTGCAGAATGGTTGAATAAAAGAATGGAGGAACGAACATGAAGTCATTTATCACGTTATCCGAAGAAGTACATACCGCACAAGTTGAGGGAAAACCGGTTGTTGCGCTTGAGTCCACGATTATTTCCCATGGAATGCCGTATCCGCAGAATGTTCAGACGGCCCGGGATGTTGAGCAGATTATCCGGGAAGGTGGTGCAGTGCCAGCCACCATTGCCCTGCTTGATGGACAGATAAAAATCGGCCTGAGTGATGAGGAGCTGGATCTCCTCGCCCGTTCAGAAGGCGTGGCGAAGGCTTCCAGAAAAGATCTTCCGTATCTGGCGGCTACCGGGAAGCACGGAGCAACGACGGTGGCAGCTACCATGATATGTGCAGCCATGGCTGATATCCCTGTCTTTGTGACCGGGGGAATCGGCGGCGTGCACCGGGGTGCCGAGCATTCCATGGACATTTCCGCCGACCTGGAAGAGCTGGCCCGCACGAACGTAGCGGTCGTCTGTTCCGGAGCGAAATCCATTCTGGATCTCGGTTTGACGATGGAATACCTGGAAACGAAGGGTGTACCGGTGATGGGATACAAAACGGATCAGCTGCCGGCCTTTTTCACGCGGTCCAGCGAATTTCCTGTCCATTTCCGGGTGGATGAAGCGGACGAAGCTGCCTCCACCCTGCACGCCAAATGGGAAATGGAAATGGAAGGCGGCGCGGTAATCGCCAATCCGATACCGGAAGATTACGCGATGAAAGAAGAAGTCATTTCCGAAGTGATCGAAAAAGCGGTGCAGGAAGCAGAGAACCTTGGTATTACCGGGAAAGATGTTACCCCGTTTCTACTTCAGAAAATACAGGAATCCACCGGCGGACAGAGTCTGGACGCCAACATTGCCCTGGTAAAGCACAATGCCGAAATAGGCGCAGCCATTGCCGCCGAGTTGAATAAAAAGTCCTGATAAAATAAAAAAGCGGCCCCTGCCTCTGTGAAAGGAGGAAGGGGCCGCTTTTTTTGATGAAACGGTCAAGCGTTTGTCCAGACTGCCCCGCCTATCTATCGGCCATTACAGGTGCAGGGACTGTACGAAGTGGTCGATAGATTGAATTCAGGAGCTGATCGTGTACGGGAAGAGCGGGGGAATGGTCGTCCGCATGTTTTTAACGACTATTTAGCGTATGAATCTATCTGGAACTTGCCGCCAGCCGTTGTCCATCGGCCAATTCCTCCTGATGCTGGTCTGATAACGGCGTCTTGTTCTGTATAAAAAAAGACACCCTGCCTGACATGCCAGGGTGTCTGCTGATTTGTATCGTTATGCTGTCGTTTTTTCTGCTTTTTTCTGCTGCCTTCGTTCTTCACGCACTGTCTTGAAAAAGGAAGCCCCCATTAACAGAACAACAATGGAAAACGGCAGAGCGGCAATGATCAGGGTGTTCTGAAGCCCCTGTGTTCCTCCGTAGTACATTACAACAGCAGCGACAAAAGACATGGCCACACCCCATGAAATTTTTACAATACCGGCTGGTTCAATTGATCCGTTTGTCGACAACATGCCGAGTACAAAGGTAGCAGAGTCAGCCGAAGTAATAAAGAATATGGCAATCACAACAAGAGTCACAATCGACATGATAAACCCAAGCGGATATTCCTGAAGCACCGCAAACGTCGCTGTTTCCATCGGATACTGGGAAATGTCGGCAATTCCGTTTTGTTCCAGGTTCAACGCGGAAACACCGAACACCGCGAAGAAGACAAAACATACAACAGACGGAACGAACAGCACGCCGAGCATAAATTCCTTGATGGAACGACCTTTGGAAATCCGGGCAATAAAGATGCCCACAAACGGCGACCAGGAAATCCACCAAGCCCAATAGAAAATGGTCCACGAATCGATCCAGCCCCGTGTGCCGTCATCGAGCGGAGCACTTCGGAAACTCATGTCAAAGAAATTCGAAAGATAATTTCCCATTGTACTTGTAAACATGTCCAGAATATAGATGGTCGGTCCGACAATAAAAAGGGCAATCAGCAGAATGAATCCGAGCCACATATTGACGTTACTCATATGCTTGATCCCTTTACTGATACCAGACCATGCCGAAATGATAAACAACACAGTAGCAATGACAAGCACAATGATCTGCACCGTAAACGAATTCGGTGTATTAAATAGAAAGGCCATGCCTTCGTTGATCTGGGCGGTTCCAAACCCAAGTGTGGAGGCCACACCAAGAACGGTCGCAAAAACAGCCAGTGCATCAATCAGGGTACCCGGCAGGCCGCGCATGCTTTTTTCGCCTAAAATAGGGATGAGCGTTGCACTGATAAGTCCCGGAAACCCGCGGTGGAACTTAAAATAAGCAAGAGCCAGGGCAACAATAGCATAAACGGCCCAGGCATGAATTCCCCAGTGGAAGAAAGAGTACTGCAGCGATTCACGGATAGCCTGTTCTGACCCGGTTTCTGCTTCAGGCGAGTTTACAAAGGCGTGCGAAATCGGTTCCGCGGTGGTCCAAAATACCATCCCCATTCCCATCCCGGCACTGAAAAGCATGGCAAACCAGGTAGGCAGTTTGAATTCAGGCTCGGTATCATCACTCCCGAGTTTTATTCGTCCGTACGGGGAGAAGATTAAGTATACACAAAATCCTAGAATGAAGACTACAATAATTAAGTAATACCATCCGAACCCTGTAGAAAAGGACGATGTTAAAGTGTTTGTTACGTTTTGAAGCTGATCCGGCGATATAGAGCCCCAAATAACAAGGGCTGCACATAACGCGATCGAAATCCAGAATACCGGCGTTACATGTCTCACACTTTCACCTCTTACTTTGATTTATTATTTCATTTTTGGAATGTTTCGGAACTGCTCACAAAAAATAAATCTTCAAGGACTATGATGACGGACGTGCCATTCCTTGTTGTGCATGCAATAATTTTAATCGTAATAATAACCTTGTGATTTTTCAACACCCCTCATCCCCTTAACACCGGGGAAAAAACTCTCTGAGTACGCTCATGAAGGGGGATTCATAAATTTAAAAAAGTTAAATATTTTTTTTACAAAATGAATGTATCGAACCC
Source organism: Salibacterium lacus (assembly GCF_042684865.1). Lineage (NCBI taxonomy): Bacteria > Bacillati > Bacillota > Bacilli > Caryophanales > Bacillaceae > Salibacterium > Salibacterium lacus. The sequence goes on along the minus strand of NZ_JBHUML010000006.1, from coordinate 235,617 downwards.
TTTTATTGAATTTATATGTAAAATAATTTAAATTCGAATATAAATAGTAATATAAAAATATGCCTGAATCCGTGATAAAGAGGGTTATTGTTGGAGTGAGGTTCCGTTCTATATCTATAACTCGTTTCTACTTTAGGAATACGCTGGAGGCAAAGAAGCATACGCTGCAGGCGGACGTTTTCCGCGGGCAGCGCCTCAGCTATATCAAACGGAAAAACCGCCGTTTGATAGGATCTTCGGCTGCTGCTCTTCCCGCTGGAAGCGCCGCCTTCCGCTCCTGCCTTCGTTTTCTTCTCTTTAGAAAAGGGTGCTTTTGCAGCAACACAAAGAAACCTACAGGGTTTCTATAGGTTCGCTCATCGATAAGACAGGCTTAAGCAAAAGAGGGCACGTTGTCTTTTTATGTAGGGGTATACCGATGGAATAAACGGATCAAACAGTCTTTCCATGGATGGCCGCGGAATATGGATAGATACCGCCCTCGCGCATGGCGGACCATACGTGCAGCAAATAAAATCATGTGCTGGATAACTGTTTTTAATCGTTGTCGGAAGACGTTTTTGGAAACAGGAAAATCACTGCCGCCCAGGACATCCTGACCAATAGAACGAAGCAGATTATAAGCCAGGGATCCAAGAGCCAGCACAAGCGCGTTCGTTGCGAACGTTCCCGATGGGAACCTTTCTAAATCCATATCGGTTTTCAACTCGCTGTGGAATTGCTCGCACGTGCCATGCTGCTTATACAAATCGATAATGGTTTCCGGCGGAAGGTCCAGCGATGTCCAGAAACTCTGGAAATCAATATCCGGGAACATGTTGATCTGTCCGTCTTTCATAATAGTTCGTACCACGAGACGGTAGACTTGATAGACCGTACGCTCTTCTAAAACATCGGGGACCGAAACACGACCGGTATAAATGGTCTTTCCTTCACGGGGCTTTGAAGCCGTTCCGTGTTGTTCAGCATGAGCCAGCCATGCTTCAGGGGATTCCCGGCGCGGGTTTCGTTTGACAATAAAATCGGCGCCATGATCGTCACACAGCTTCAAGTTTTCTTTAGCATCATTTCCTCCATCCATACGGACACAAAGTCGTTCCGATGTAATCTCTCCGGCCGAAGTCAAAGCCTGTTGAAGAACCTCCGGCATGCTTTTCTGCACATGCTCGTTCCCTTCATGCAGCTGGGCATAGACGAGGTGTCCTTCTTCTCCAAGGTAAGCAAAAGCAGGATTATAGCCTTCGACCTTTTTATACGTGAAACGAACGCCTTCTTTTTTGGTTCCACTGTTATCAAAGGGAGAATGATCCACATCAAGAGGAAGAAGAGACAGATTGTCCGCCTTCTGCGTTGTATCGGTTGATACAACTGTCGGAGTAAGCGAAGACGACCGTTGTTTTAAAAATCGGGTGTTTTCCTCCCATATCAACGGGAGGGTTTCCGGATGCTGCGCCAGCTGATTGAAACGCTGCCGTAATGTCGGGGAAGACGGAACTCCCTGAAGACCGAGGGATTGTTGAAAAAACACATCACCGCGGGATTCTTCTATCCAGTCAAAATCATTTTTCCCCTGAGAGAGAAGGCCGAGATAGCTGTATACGACATCGCCATGGGAAATGGCGGCCGACGATGTTAAGCCGGGCATGGATAAGAAATGGAGACGTTTATGTAAGTTCAAGGATTGAAGGAGTTCCCCTATCAAGAGAAGTCCACTGGCAGATATAATATAATCATCCGTTCATTGGATATCAAATCGACGTTTCATTTTTTCACCTTCCGGGTGCATTCATTCAATAAGATGAATAGGATCTTACCGCCTATTTTATCAAGGTTTTGAAGGGTATGTCGAAAGATATCATCACGGATTCAGGATATGTACAGAATGAAATGAATAACAGTACAATCTATTTTTGTGTGATGTTCATTAAAAGGTTTATAGAAAGTAATGGAGGAGTGGATTTTAAGAAAATCAGAGTGCTGATTAGTGACAGGTTTCTCTTTTGTGCACGTTTCCAGTCAGATGTGTAGAGAAGGCGGACTTGTCTTTTTAAGAGAATGGAACAGTTGGTAACAAAAGAAGATGAGGCTGCTCAAGGCGTGACTTCCGTCTAATAATAGAGGAGCGTGAAGGATAACCCTGGCTGCTGGAGATTCAAAAAAGTGTATATATCGACCGAACTCTGCTGTTTACATGCCAAATGCCGTGATTTACGAGCCAAGTGGAGGGCCATACGATCCGAATCCTTTCTTACATGCCAACTATGCTCGCTTACAAGCCAAGTAAGAAGAAATACCGGCCGAATGTGCGGGTTTACATGCCAACGCAAAAAAGACGGAGCGGGATTACGTCCCGGGCTCCGTCTTTTTGCATTTACATCTTAGGAGGAGGACAGGTCTTCACCGTTCGTGGCGATGACTTTCTGGTACCAGGAAAAGCTGTCCTTCTTCGAACGTTTTAAGCTGCCGCTGCCGTAATCGTCCTGGTCCACATAGATGAAGCCGTAGCGCTTCGACATTTCGGAGGTGGAGAAGCTGACAAGATCAATCGGTCCCCATGTGGTGTAGCCCCAGAGATCCACACCATCGCCGACCGCTTCTTTCATCTGTTCAATATGACTGGCAAGATAATCGATACGGTACGGATCGTGAACGCTGCCGTCTTCTTCTACTTTATCAAAGGCGCCAAGTCCATTTTCTACAATGAACAATGGCTTTTCGTAGCGTTCATAGAACATGTTCAGCAGGGTGCGCAGACCGACCGGATCAATCTGCCAGCCCCAGTCCGATGCTTCGAGATACGGGTTTTTGAGCCCTGAAATCAGGTTGCCGCCGGCTTTCTCGCCACCTTGTTCCGGACGGGCGGAGACTCCTGACATATAGTAGCTGAACGGGATGAAGTCGACAGTGTTTTCGCGGAGCAGCCGCTCATCTCCGAGTTCCATCTTAATATGGATATCATGTTCGGCGAAGAAACGCTTCATGTAGAACGGATAACTGCCGCGGGTGAAGACATCCGTGAAAAAGAACGTTTTCTGCATGTCATTGTGCGCCGCGGATGCGTCTTCCGGGTGCGGACTGTTCGGATAATTGATCATGCCGATTACCATGCAGCCGATGCTTGCGTCCGGAATGATGCGGTGGCAGGCTTCAATGGCTTTGGCATTGGCCACGAGCTGATGGTGCGCTGCCTGATACTTTGCCTCGAGCAGTCGTCCTTCCGGTACAAAATCCTGCACCAGGCCTGTACCGATATAAGGGGCCATTAAAAGCGAATTGATTTCATTAAAGGTGATCCAGTATTTCACTTTATCTTTATAACGCTGAAAGACGGTTCTCGCATAATGAACAAAATAATCGACGACGTCACGACTGTAAAATCCACCGTATTCGCGGGAAAGGTGAAGCGGGATTTCATAATGGGATAATGTCACGAGCGGCTCAATTCCGTGTTTTTGCATTTCATCAAAGACGTTGTCGTAAAAAGCGAGGCCTTCTTCATTCGGCTCTGATTCCACACCGGTCGGGAAGATACGTGCCCAGCCGATGGAAATCCGGAACGTTTTAAAGCCGAGCTCTTTCATCAACGCAATGTCTTCTTTGTAGTTATGGTAAAAGTCGATACCGAACCGTTTCGGGAAGACTCGGTCGTTTTCGGTGTCAAGAACGCGCTGGATCTCATCGAGGCTTGGAAATGGAATCTTCATGCTTGTCCGATCTTCCGGTTCTACGAATTCCACAACATCAGCAGTCGATAGTCCTTTGCCTCCAAGGTTGTAGGCGCCTTCCACCTGGTTGGCTGATGTGGCCCCGCCCCATAGAAATCCCTGTGGAAACTGTGGTTGAAATGTCATCATTCACTCACTCCTTTATAGTAGTAAACAGGCAGCCGCGCCAACCGGTTGAGGCCGGCACGGGCCTGCAAGTCATTCAGCGTATAATCGAAAGTATGGGATCGCCGGGCGTGACGTTGCCGTCGGTATCGCCGAGTACATCGTAGTAATTGCCGCTGTTTGTAATAATAACCGGCGTAGCGATGTCAAAGCCGCTGTCCTTGATGCCTTCTACATCAAACTCTGCAAGCAGTTCGCCTTTTTTCACGACCTGGTCCTGCTGCACGTGGGACGTGAAATGCTGTCCATCCAATTGTACCGTGTCCAGTCCGATATGCATGAGGATTTCAACACCGGCTTCTGTCGTCAGGCCGTATGCATGCTTGGTCGGGAAGACGGTACTGATGGTGCCGTCCGCCGGCGCATATAGTTTTCCACTTACAGGAATCACGGCAACACCTTTACCCAGAGCTTCGGAAGAAAAGGCTGCATCATTCACTTCTCCAAGGGGAATGACAGCGCCTTCCAGCGGACTGCTTATCGTGTGCTGTGATTCACTACCGGCCGCAGAAGGTGTCGTTACATCTATATCCTGACTGCCGGACGTGGTGCTTCCAGCATCTTCTTCCGGTTCCCCGTCTCTTGCATCGCTGTACCCGAAGAAATAGGTCAAAATGGCAGCCAGAACAAATGACACGGCGATCGCTACGCAGAAGAGGGCGAACCCTTCTCCGAAATAAATAGGAAGGGTTGTAAGACCCGGCAGACCGACGGCAAGAGCAGTAGCACCGGACAAACCGACGATGGCACCGCCGGCACCGCCTGCTGCAGCGCCGAGTACAAACGGGCGCTTATATCGCAGGTTAATCCCGTAAATGGCCGGCTCCGTGACTCCGAACAGACCGGAAATGGCAGCTGGTCCGGCGATAGCTTTTACGCCGGTCTGTCTTGTTTTCAGCCATACGCCGAGAGCGGCGCCGGCCTGGGCAAACACAGCCGGGGCAATGATTGCTGAAAAGGTGTCTTCCCCGTATACGGAAATATTGTTGATACCAATCGGAACAAATCCCCAGTGCAGACCGAAGATGACAAGAACCTGCCAGAAAACACCCATGATGATACCAGCGATAACAGGACTGAGATCAAATACAAACGTATATCCATCCGCGAGCCATCCGCTGATCACTGTACCAACCGGGCCGAACGCTGCCAAGGTTAACGGTACCATGACCAGAAGCAGAATGAGCGGTGTGAAAAACATCCGGATGCTGGAATGCAGCCAGTTATTCAGCACACCTTGAAACTTCGACATAATATAAATGGAAATTAATATCGGAATCACCGACGTGGAGTAATCTGCCATGATGACCGGGATGCCGAGAAACGACATTGTTCCTTGTTCCTCACCGAACGTAATCAGGTCGGGGTAGAATAACGCACCCGCAATAACAAGAGCAACATAGGGATCGCCTTCAAATTTTCGTGCCGCGGTTACGGCAAGCAAAAATGGAAGAAAGTAAAACAAGCTGTCTGACGCCGCATTCAGAATCTGATACGTGCCGCTGTCGGTGGCAAGCAGGTTGGTGGACTCCAGAACAGCAAGCAGTCCCTTAAAGATCCCGGCACCGGCAAGTGCCCCGAGAATCGGAGTGAAAATACCGGCGATAATATCGATGGCGCGGTTGAACAAACTTCCTTTTTCTTCATTTCCGCCACCGCCGCTGCTTTCTTCTCCAAGACTTGTTGTTTTTGTAATGGCTTTGTACACATCGGACACTTCGTTGCCGATAACAACCTGGAACTGACCGCCGCTTTCCACGACCTGAAGAACACCTTCCAGATCATCCACCGTCTGTTTGTCCGCTTTCTCATTGTCATGCAGTCTGAAACGGAGCCTGGTGGCACAGTGATACACAGACTGCACGTTCTCTTCGCCGCCGACGTTTTCAATAATGGAACCGGCGAGCGATTCGAAATCTTTTTTCATGACAATTCTCCCCTTTCTAATCTATATGAAAATAAAAAAACCTGAGCTGAGTCCACGCAGAAAACAGACACATGCGTCTTCTGCGTGGAGTTCAACTCAGGTTTTGCCTGCTGCTCAGTTACAATCCTGATTATTTCTCGTTATTCCATTGTGGCCCGGGATGTCACCCGGTGCACGTGAACGGTAAGATAAATCATTTCGTCTTTGGAAACCGTCCATTCATACGTGTTTTCCACGTAAGCTGCCATTTTGCGGCTACATTCATAGGCTTGACGGTACTGCTGTTTCACTTGGTTGAAAAGAAAATCGTCTCCCGTGTCGTAGCTTGCCCGTTCATTCCGGATCAGACGCCAGGCAAAGAAGCGCAGATGAGTGACAAACCGCTCGTAATTCAGTGATTTTTCATCCAGTTCAATACCGAAGTGGTACTTCACAATCGTCAGCAGGTCATTCACTATCGTTACAACCTGTACGATGGAATCCAGCTTTTCTCCCGACATCTGGCTGTTAACGAGGTGAAGGGTGATGGACGCCGCTTCATCTTCTTCAAGTTCCATTCCCGTTTCTTCCCGAATGATATCAAGCGCTTTCAGGGCTACGTCAAATTCTGCCCGGTAATACTTTCGGATCTCCCAGGAAAGTGCATTCTGCAGACGAAGTCCTTGTTTATGCCGGTGGAGGGCGAAGTTTAAATGGTCGGTCAAGGCAACATACAGATAATCATCCAGTTTAACGCCCAGTTCCTGCTTGGCCATGGATATAATCTGTTCTGACAGTTCCAGAAACTTCTCCGGAACATCTTTTAGAAGCTCCGCCAGCTTCTCCGATACCGCGTGGTCTTCCAAAACGAACGTTTTCTCTACTTTATCGTCATGGACTACGTCTCCCTTCTGCTGCCCGAAAGCGAGCCCCCGTCCCATGACGACCATCTCCTGTCCCTGTTCGTTCTCGGTCAATATGACATTATTGTTGTACACTTTCTTAATCTTCATAAGGACCGTCCTTTTTTCTTTCTTGCAGCAAATAAAAAACCTAAATTTATCCATACTGCACCTGAGGCGTATGAAAAAATTTAGGTTTTGCCTGCTGAACAGTTACAATCCTAAGTGATCCTATTTTTGTAAGCGGTTATTTAATATTTAATCATAAGGCATTAGTCCTGTCAATGGTAAAGAAATGCTGGAACAATTAGATGGACACGACACCGATTCAAACGATGGATACTGGTGCTGTTTTTCGAGAATTCCCGGTGGCTGTAAGCCTTAAAAGGGAGTGTACCAGCCAAACTCTGCCGTTTACATGCCAAATACCGTGATTTACCTGCCAAGCTGAGGGTAATACCTGCCGAGTCCTTTCTTACAAGCCAAATAGGCTCATTTACATGCCAAGTAAGAAGATATACAAGCCGAATATGCGGATTTACCAGCCAACATAAAAGACGGAGCGGGATTAGTTCCCCGCTCCGTTCCTTATCGCATTCACCTTCTAGTGTGCTTTCATTTCCTCAACAATTTCCTCTCCACTTAAATCGGACGGATAATACGTAGGCCAGTGGGTCACTTCTTCAAGCAGCGCACCGCGGTCGTCTCCCCAGTAGAGATGGTAGTGGTACGCATCTTTCGGGGCGATGCCGTGGTCACTGAACTGAATGTAGGTGGGAGCTTCGCCGACGTTCTCCTCTTTTTGAAAGATATAGCGGACGCCTCTGTTTCCTGCTTCGTATTCCAAGATTTCGTAGCCGTCATAGGCATACTCCGCAGACATTTTTTCCCCGTTTTCATGGAATGTCACGGTTTGCCCGTCGATAACGATCCGGTCCACGTCCGTTTTGTATCCTTTGGTGTAGTATTCTTTATACCCTTCCGCCGTTTTCTCTCCTTCTTCTGCTTTATAGGAGAACACTTCATCAAGGGTGCCGTCCTGCAGGTAAGGATACACGGACTGCCAGTCACCTTCCCAGTCGGACAGGGACCGGTCTTTCACCTGATTGTCTTCAAACCAGCCATCGTAAATTTCCTGCTCCTCTTCACTCATGCTGTGGCTGTGCTCATGATCACGATCATGACTGTGATTGTGACTGTGGTCATGGGGACTTTCTTCTGGTGAAGATTCGCTGTCTACAGTGCTTCCGGAAGTTTCTTCGGTTTCCGATTCGGATGCCGATTCCCCATTTGAATCGGACCCTTGCCCGCATCCTGCTAGTACGAAGCTGACAGCTATCACAAATAAGGCATACTTAAGTAATGTTTTCATTGATACACGTCCCCTCCTCATATAAATCGTAATAGTTACGATTTATATTGTATCGATATCAGCTTTTAATTTCAAGGTGAAATTTTTTAATAAAGAGTTTTTCAGAAAAAAGGTTGGACCGTTTTTTGCATTCGGCAGAGCCGTCCTTTAAACTGAAAGGATAAAGAAAAACAGGGGGGACCATCATGGAAACCGCAGTGTTCGGACTCGGATGATTCTGGGGACCCGATGCCCAGTTTGGGCAGCTTCAAGGAGTACACCGTACACGCGTCGGTTATACCGGCGGGAGTTTGAAGAACCCGACATACCGGAAGATGGGAGATCATACGGAATCACTTGAAATTTTGTTTGACCCTTCCAAAATCAGCTATGACGAACTGCTGGAACTTTTCTGGGACAGCCATAACCCTGCGATGAGTGCACCATTTGGAAAACGTCAGTACATGTCACTGCTGATGTACGGGAATGAAGAACAAAAGAAGAAAGCATTTGCTTCCAAAGAAAGAAAAGAAGAAGAGCTGGATGCGCAGATAAAAACGGAAATAATAGCACGGGACACTTTTTTCCCTGCTGAAGATTATCATCAGAAATATTTTCTGCGACGGTATAAAAAAGCAGTGGAGACTCTTTCGCGGTTGTATCCCGATGAAATTTCGTTTCGTGATGCGGCAGTAACCGCGAGGCTCAACGGCTTTGTGCGCGGGCGTTCCTCCATGAAGGAACTAAAAGACGAAATCGAAAGCTGGGGATGGAGCGCGGAGCAGAAATACCAGACATTTCAGGTACTGGATGCGATCCGCTGGTGATCATTTATAACCTTTCGACACGTTCGGAAGGTTTTCTTTTTACATATCAGCAAAAACAGGACATTTAAAATGATAGTCAGTCTTTTGGAAGAATTCATTTGCATCATGCATCCAATCCGCTCATTTTAACGTTAGCTGGTTGAATGGTTCTTCAGGGACGCCAAAGGAGTTTCGCATATGAATCAATCAACGGATAAGGAGTTGTACGACCGCATCCGGGACAAAGACCGGGAAGCGCTGGAAATGTTGTATGACAGGTACGAAAGACTTCTGTATTCCTTTGCATTCCGGATGACAAACGATGCACAGGCTTCAGAAGAAGTGATGCAGGATGTGTTCCTGAAACTGTGGAAGGGCAGCGGAGCCGGTCAGTACAGGGAAGAGCGGGGAAAATTCTCGAGCTGGCTGCTTACCATTACCCGCAATGCGTCCATTGACCGGAACCGCCGAATCAAAACGCAGGAAGTGGAGTGGGAAGAACGGGATTCCCGTCATGAGGAAATGCCCGGAGTGGAACAGGAAGTGGAAAGCAAAGAAGAAAGGGATGAATTGCAGAATGCCATTCATACCCTGCCGGATGCGCAGCAGCGCATGATCTGTCTTTTTTATTTCCAGGGGTATTCGCAGCAGGAAATCTCGAATGCCTGTGATATTCCTCTTGGAACCGTGAAAGGAAGAATTCGGCTTGCCCTTCAGAAATTAAGAGAAAATCTGGCTGAAGAAAGGGGGATCGACGATGGAAAATAAAACATGTCATGATCTTATCGATTATATCAATGATCGTCTGACAGAAGAAGAAAAGCAGGCATTTGAACACCACCTTCAAGAATGTGAAGAGTGCCGCAGGGAACTCCAGGAATTCGAAAACGCCGCAGGAGACATTCCGTTTCACGTGAAACAAGTCGATCCACCTGAAGGTTTAAAAGGCCGGGTTCTCGGTCATGTGCTGGCAGAAGAACAACACAACGAGCCTGTACAGTCCGCCCCCAAAACGACATGGAATAAAGCGAAGTGGTGGGGTGGGGCGCTTGCCGCCGGTCTTCTTCTTTCCCTGGGTATGAATATGTATACTACATCCCAGCTGCAGGACCTCTCGACAGAGAATCAGGAACTTGAGCAGGAGTTATCCGATACCCGGACGGCATTGTCGGAGCTGCAGGAAGAAGAAAACGGCGCATCTCCCGGGACGCAGGACTCCATTCAGACAGCAACCTTTCTCCCATCGAATGAAGGAGGAAGTGCCGGGACCGCTGCGCTTGTGGAGCAAAACGGGACGGCAGAGCTCCTTGTTCAGGCACAGAGTATGGAAGAACTGGAAAATGAAGAAGTGTACCAGGTGTGGTTGTTTGAAGACGGTACACCTGTGCCGGCGGGATCCTTTACGACGAATGAAGCAGGAGCCGGTGGTGTATTGTATAAATTGGAAGAAAAGCAGGGGGACTGGGACGCGGTAGCCGTATCGAAGGAACCGCAGCCAGGCAATGAGCAGCCCCAGGGAGAAGTAGTGCTTCAGGCTCAGTGGTCCTGATGACCGTCTTTGCGGCATTTTGAAAAAGAGGTGATCCGGCATACAGCCGGGTTGCCGTTTTTTATTTGTGGCGGCCCTTGTTGGTATCAGGTAAGAAAAGCAGTTTGGACACCGTTGTTTTTCAGCAGGATAACTTCTGGTGGATATGTTTGCCGCTGCTGCAAAAGAGGAAGATAGATAGTAGATACTTACATTGGCAGGGCTTTTTCTCCCTGTGATTTTGACTAGAAAAAGGAGGAGCACATAGTGAGTAACCAAGTCTTGTTTGTGGGAGCGGGATATGCCAACCTTTCCGTTCTGAAAAATTGGAGAAAGCACACCCCGGGCGATACGGAATGGACATTGATTTCACCTTCACGCTACAAATATTTTCCGGAAATGATGGGGCCGTACATGGAAGGCCGGTACAGTCTGGAAGATATCCGTGTTGACTTGGCGGATTTCTGTCAAAGAAACGGCGGCCGTTTTCTGGAAGAGAAAGTGACCGCGGTGGATCAAAATAGAAAAACGGTATTAACCGAGAGCGGCAAGTCTGTTTCGTTTGACCTTATTTCTGTTGGAATGGGATTGCGGCAGGAAACGGGATCCATTCCGGGTGTACGCGAGCATGCTCTGTTTCTGAATCCACATGAAGAAATACCGATGACAACGGCGAGCATGCAGCACACGGAATATCCTGTTGTTGCCGGCGGCGGTGCTTTCGGAGTGGAGCTTGCTCTTTCGCTGCAGGCATGGCGTCAGGCGAACAGGAAGAAGACACCGGTAACCCTGGTCACGAGCGGGCCTCTCCTTCCAGAAGAGAAAAAAGAAGTACGGGAAAATGTAAGAGATCTTCTTGATGCACGGGGCTTGCTTGTATATGAGAACATACCGGTCGAGCGGATGGACGGAGATGTTATTTACGCCGGAAGCAAAGTTCTGCCATACGGGCAGATGCTCTGGCTGGATGGCGCGGAGCCGCCGCTCATATTTGACTATGCGAATCTGCCGGTGGATGATAAAGGATTTCTGCTGCTTTCTTCCACGCTGCAGGCAGTCGGCCATCCGCACGTTTTCGGCACCGGAGCCGCAACGGTGCTACAGGAGGAACCGGATGTTTCAAAAGGCAGCATGACGGCGTCGCAGGAGGCACAAGTGCTGGAAGAAAACCTCAATCGCATGCTGCGCGGCAAAACGAAACTGAAAACATTTAAGCCGCCGAAGAAGGAAGCGATGATACTGAATCTGGGAAGCGGGACAGGCTTGTACCGACGCGGCAGCAGGGCGGCGATAAATAAACACGCCTGGAAAGAAAAGAAGAAGCTGGATAAGAACATCATGAAAGAATACAGTTCCTGAAAAGGAGGAAAAGAGCATGGCTCAACACATGAATTTTCATATTACCGGAGAATCGGAAAACATGAGAACCGTGGCAGAATCGGGAGCGCACCGCATCGAAATTGATGAACCCCGGAGTCTGGGCGGAAATGATAGTGCCCCGGATCCTTTAACGACCATGCTCGGGTCTCTTGCCGGCTGCGAGAATGTCGTCGCCAATTTTGCCGCAAAAGAGCTGGATTTCGATCTTCAGGGAATTTCCTTTGATATTTCCGGCGAGATCGATCCCCGCGGTATGCAGGGAGTGGAAGGAGTGCGCCCGTATTTTCAGACCGTAACTCTTCACGCCAAAGTGAAAACGAGCGAGTCCGATGAAAGGATTCAGGAACTTAAACGTCTCACCGATGAGCGCTGCCCTGTGTTCACTACACTTCAGGCAGCGGGTGTAGAACTGAATACCAGCTGGGAAAAAGCATAGACGATGGATATGTATCACGACCCGGACGACGGTCTGAGACCGCAGCGTCCGGGTTTTTTGTGGTTGTGGTGCAGTCCGTCGTGCGGTACTTACCGCCGCCATTTCCGGAAGCGGCCCGCAGTGTGCAGATCAGCCGGGGGCCAGGCCCCGTTTTTGGTTCGCTGGGTGAAAAAGGAACCGGCAGAGTGGGTCTGCGGTTTACATGCTGCCGGACGGGGGATGTGGAGGTTAGAGACAAACGGAACGGTAAAATGTCCAGTATCCGGGTTTTACACCCATTTCTGCGTGTGAAACTCTGCAAAATGTCCGCAAAAAATTTTTACCGGACATTTTGCGTGGAAAAGTGTCCACTACTTCAGGATTACAGACACTTTCAGCCGCAGAGTGTCCATAACTCCTGCCGTGTCTTTACGGTGCATCCTACTGATTGGAGAGCCAGGGCAGGACAGCCTGCCGGTGCTCCTGAATCCCTACGTTATTACCCGTGACGACAGCGACAGCCGGTCCTGCTGGTTTCACGGTCCCATCCAGAAGGGCGCTGACACCAACAGCCGCCGCTCCCTCCACTACAAAGCGGTGCGTTTCATATAAAAAGGCCATACCGCGGGCAATCGATTCTTCCGATAAACGGATTCGTTTGTCCACATACTGTGTAACGAGAGGCATTGTATAACGATTGGCTGATCCAATGCCGCCGAGCAGGCTGTCGGCGTGTGTTGGATGTTCCGGCGATACTACCGGCCTGCCCGCCTGAATGCTGTCATCCATGGCGGCTCCTTTTTTGACGGACAATCCGGCCACCTGTACAGCGGGATCGGCTTCTTTCATTACAAGTCCGATTCCTGACAGAAGTCCTCCACCTGACAGACCGGCGGCAACGGTCTGTATTTCCGGCAGTTCTTCCAGAATTTCCAGACCGATCGTGCCCTGACCGGCAATAACGGCCGGATGATCGAACGGAGGAATCAGTACATACCCTTTTTGTTCTTGGAGCCGTGCACATACTTTTGCTGCGTCGTCCTGACTTTCTCCTTCGATATGAAGCTCCGCGCCGGCGACTTCCAATGCATGGATTTTTGCTTCAGGCACGTGTTTTGAAACGCAGACCACTGCCTTCATGCCTGCCTGTGCGGCAGCATAAGCTGTCGCAAACCCGTGATTTCCTGTTGAAAAAGTAACAACACCGCGTTTCTTTTCCTCAGATGGAAGCGAGGTGATCATATTCACAGCTCCCCGCAGCTTGAATGCTCCGGTCGGCTGCATCTGTTCCAGTTTCAGATAGACCGGCACCCCTGTTTTTTCAGAAAGAACAGGAGAAGGGATCAGCGGAGTGGGCGGAAGTGTCTGCTGTATCCGTTTTTTTGCGATCCAGACATCACGTACGGTTATGGTTTTCATCCAATCCGCTCCTTATACCAATTTTGACCATTATACCTTCTCTTTAAAGAATAAGGGCCGGACGACGCAGATGTCCACTCTCCTTTCAGCACAGCTTCAGGTCATACCAGAAACTGTGATACAACAAAACGCACCAATCCGTACAGACTAGGGGAAAAGGCAGAAAGGAAGAGGCATGTGAAAACAAGCGGATTTTTTCAAAAAATGCGCAGGCGGCTGCTGGAAGAATGGCAGCAGCATTCAGCGCACGGAAAACAGGAGACAGCTTTTGCCCAGGAGACGGTGGGGGAACTTTCCAACTATGACAACCATCCTGCTGATCAGGCTACGGGATTGTATGAACGGGAAAAAGATATGGCACTGGAAGAACATGAAGAGCGCAGCCTGCTTCGTGTGAAAAAAGCACTGAAAGCGATCGACGAGGGGACATACGGAACGTGTGAAACGTGTGGAAGGGATATTCCGTTTGAACGGCTTGAAGCCGAACCAACGGCGCTTCGGTGCGTGCAGCATGCCGGTGAAGAAATGGCACAGGAGTACCGCCCGGTGGAAGAAGAAAGGCTGATTCCAGGGAAAGGCGGATTCACCGGCATGAAGATGGAGGAAACCGAAAACGGACGTTTTGATGCCGAGCAAACTTGGGATCAGACGGCATTTCATGGTACGTCGGATTCGCCGCAGAATATGTACCCTCCGGCAGAGGCTTACGATGAGCTGTTCGGCAGTGACTCGGAGGAAAACAGCGGAGAGATGATGGGTGGGTTTTCGGTAACAGACAGTGAAGGGCGTCCGATTGATGTAGAGCGCGACGTTGATTTTTCCAACATGTATCTTCGCAGGTAAGGGAAAAAGCAGCGGCGGCCATTTGCAGGTAAAAAGTTGAACATGCCCATCTCTCCACACAGCACTCCATCACCCAAAAGAAAGAAGACGGCTGCATCAGCCGTCTTCTGTTTGGATGGTGGATGTAATGGTTCCTTCCTCAATCCGGTACAGCCCGGGTTCATCAACTTCCACATCGCTGGTGGCGTTAAGGCATTCCTGCATTTCGGATGTAATCTGGATCACCATGAGGTACCCCGATTTCTCGATATCGGTTGTCAGCTGCTCCTGGTGTTCACCTGTTGTGCACTGTGTATGAACGAAAGTACTGGCTGTCATCCGTTCATAGCGCATCAAGTGCCGCAGGAAACCGCGGTCGGATTCACCGAGGTCGTTAATGATGGTGAGGCGTGTGTTTTCCGAAATGGGTTCTTCCTGCCTTAAATCAGTTAACAGCGAAGACGCGGCCTTCCTCGGAGCGGCCTCTGAATTTTCCTGATGGAAAAAGGCCTGTATTTCCCCTGTGTAAGGAATAAATACGAGAAGACCTGCGAGTACAGCGGCTGAAGCCGTAATCCAGTTCCGGAAAGATTCACCCGCCTGCTCCATCCAGGTCCGTATCGTAAAGACCATCATGATGCCGGTGGAGAAGATGACAACGGACGACTGATACCTGTCAAAACCCGCCAGGTATTCCGCTTCCACCTCGGGCATCAAATAGAGATACATAAGATAGAGAAGCGTGATGTATATAACATAAAAGATATTGGCGGTGAGCGCAGTATATAAAAGAGAAAACGGCATCCGGCCCGCTTTCATCTTCACGATGACAATAGTCATGAGAGCGGCGATATCAGCCAGTACCATTCCCTGTACAAGCGGGGAGGAGAAATCCAGCCCGGCATTCACCACCATCGGAAGCAGATTATTGATAAATTCCGGAGATTTATCGATATCGGTAAGCGTTTCTTCTGTAATGGCGAATTTACTGTCTTCATACTCTGACGTATTGTAGGCTTCTTCAATATAGCGGGACCACAGCAGATTGAAAACAAGCGGAAACAAAATCGTCCAGCCGACACTCCAAATCACGGAATGAAACGATTCTTTCCATCCTCTTCCGTATTTCCAAAGGTAGCGTATCAACAGCGCAATCATCCATAAAACGGTAAACGCGAGAAAGATTTTGCCGCTGTCCTTAATGAGAACAAGCGCAGACAGCATCGGGAACAGCAGTACCCCCATCGTCTTCCAGTCGTTCCGGTAATAATAGGCGGTGATGACTGCTGCTGCGGCAATATAGCCAAGCAGTGGATCGACAAGCAGACTGAAAATGCTGGAACTGTTCACCAGCAGCAGAACAGCCGGGATGAACAATACCGCCGCTGCATGAACCGGTTTTTTCCAGGAACTAAAAAGAAAAAACGGCGTAAGCGCCCCGGTAATCAGAATCGCTTGGGCGATTAGTGCCATGCTTTCCGAAAAGCCGGTGAATGTTACGATATAGTAGGCAAAAAGGGCTGATCCCGGCGGATACGTGGTATATGTAATAATCGTGGATTCATCCGGCAGGCTGTTCGATTGAAACAGTTCTTTCACAATCAGTCCCCAGTGGCTGAAGTTGTCATAGTGAAGAAATATTTCATTTTGAAGCATAAGAATAAAGAAGGCGGAACCCGCTGCAAAGAACACCGCTCCCGGGCTCAGCAGACCGGTAAACAGCCTGCGGTCGCGCAGAAACAGGAAAACAGTGTAACAAAAAGCGAGAAGACCGCCTCCGAACAGGACGTATGCTGTTTCGGCGAGAACATTTAAAACTCCGCCGAGAAACAGGACGAGAATCGTTCCCGTAAACAGAACCAGCGGGAGGACGGCCGGTGCAATGCGGTATTTCACGTATAACACCGCACCATAACCCGCAAACGATAACGATACCAAGAGCAGCATAATTAAAACGTTAATAGTGGTTCACCTCTTTGCCGATGTAAGAAGCTTCTCTTTTAAATACCCAGTTCCGCTGAATGTAAAAGCTGAGTAAAAACAAGAGAGAATCGACCGCGATTTTAATAGGAACCTCATGTCCGCCGACTGTATGGTACACCATGTACACACCGCCGGCGGAAGCGCCCATCTGCACAGCGGCAAGGGTGTAATACTTTATCATCGTGCGGGCGGGGTACTGATTTGATCTGAACACGACATGCCGGTTCATGAAGTAATTGAACAGCGAGGAAAGCACCCTCGCCAGCACCGTGGCCAGAATAATGAATCCCATTGGCATAAGGGCTTTGAGTACCGTTGAAAATACGGCAAACAAGGAAACGTCCACGACAAAGGAAGCAAGAGAAGAAAAGAGAAAACGTAAAAAGACATAATAGATTTTGATGGAGTCCAGTATCGGGTGAAAATGGGAGGACTCATTGTCATTCATATAAATGGTTTCAATGGTTACTTCTTTGATGCTTCGCTTATAGGTGCGGCAGGCCAGAATCATTCTCATTTCGAATTCATAGCCGTCGCCTTTGATGCTGTGCAGTTCTTCGGCGAAGGATGTTGGAATGCCGCGGAGCCCTGTCTGGGTATCGGTCAGCTTCATGCCGGAAGCGGCTTTCACGACCATTTTGGTTAACACGTTGCCAAACCGGCTCCTGAGCGGAATATCCTCGCCTGAGAAATCGCGGACGCCGAGAACAAGGGCATCCGGCTGCTCCATCAGCGCTTCCGCCGTTTTTTTGATGTCGTCAGGATGGTGCTGACCGTCCGCATCCGCCGTAATAACACCTATTCCATCCGGGTATGAGGTGCTGTAGTAGGAAAATGCCGTTTTCAGTGCTGTTCCTTTGCCACCGTTCTGTTCGTGCCGGAGCACGGTACAGCCGGCGGTGTTTTCCAGTGTTTCAAAGATGGATATGCAGGAAGCATCGCTTCCATCGTCTACAATAATGATATCATCGAAAGATTCCCTGTTTAATTTCCGTACAAGTTCCAGTAATTGTTCATCCGGTTTGTAGGCGGGAATGACGATGGATATTCCTTTAAAATCTTCAGCCATCGACATGTTCCCCCTTTCGCTTAGGCTGCCGTTCTGCACGAATAAGACACTCATGACACAAACAACATGAGTGTCTTGTCCGCCTGTCCAGGCGCTGTTGTTTTTCTTCATTGGAACTGCTCTGCGTGCAGTATTCCCTTGATGTTATTCATTTACACTTTTTAAACCTATCATAACAGATTGTACGTTGTTTTGAGTACTACTCAATATGAACTAAATGCTCAAATTTCAAATATTTCACTCCATCTTTTGTCTGAATATGAAACTGCTGCTGCTCGTGGTTGATGAAATGACAGGTGCCCGTGATGTCATAAAAAAACCCGTTTTCCCAGAACGTGAAATGAAGAGAGCGGCTATCCCGCATCGCATCGGCAAGAATCCATTCCAGTTCCTCCCACCGCTGCGGATCCAGCTCCGGTTTTTTCGCTTTTTTCTGCTCTTGCTGATGTCTGAGCCACTGCTCGCGGTGTTCCGGAAGAATCATCCGTGACGATTCCCAGCGCAGGTTGGAGCCTGGTGTCAGTTTATTTCCTTTCACAGCTCCCCCTCCTTTCTTCCTTTAGTGTAAGGGAACAAAAGTTCTTGTTAAAGGTGGAATATTTTCCATGACGATTCCCTCCAGGCTTCGTTACTATTAGTCAACGATAGAATATACTATAATAGCAGGAAACGGGAGGTGTCGATATGGCTTCGATGAGAGTATGCCCGAAATTTGAAGAAGCATTTCAGCTTTTGGGAAAGCGCTGGATCGGTGTGATTATCCGTGTTTTGGAGGAAGGGCCGATGCGCTTTAATGAAATCGCCGCACAAATCCCCGAGATCAGTAAAAAAATGCTGACCGAACGGTTGAAAGAGATGGAAGAAAAAAATATGGTCCAGCGGGATGTCGTGCCGGAAAAGCCGGTGCGTATTCTTTATTCCTTAACGGACAAGGGAGCAGACATCACCCCGGCACTGGCGGAAGTCCAGAAATGGGCGGACAATTGGGTGGAAGAAGACGCAAAAGCAGGAGAATAAAAAGAAACGCTGCCCTGGCATAACAGGCACCTTGTTACACGGCTGTGCGCAAAAGCGGAGGGAAGGTTATTTTTATTGACTTACTAAAAGTAACCTGTTATATTTTTGTTACTGTTTAAAAGGAGGAAATTATATGTCTTTATTAGCAAGTACAGGGCTGTTAATCATACGGCTCGTTATTGGACTTAGTTTTGCTGCCCACGGGGCGCAGAAACTGTTCGGGTGGTTTGGAGGTCATGGTTTGAAAGCGACCGGCGGTTTTTTTGATTCCATCGGCATCAAGCCGGGCTATACGATGGCTCTTGTGGCGGGACTGGCTGAGTTTGCGGGCGGTCTGCTGTTTGCTCTTGGTCTGCTCACGCCTGCAGCAGGTATTATCATCGCCGTGACGATGATCGGAGCGATTGTAAAAGTTCACGGTCCGAATGGATTCTGGTCAACGGAAGGCGGTTATGAATACAATCTGATGCTGCTCGCCGCCGGGATCGGCATTGCTTTCATTGGAGCCGGTTCGTTTTCACTGGATGCCGTGATATTCTAAACGACAGGGGGAATCTGCTATGTCTGCATCACTTCCAGATGACGCGCGAATCGGCTCCGTCATCTTTACAATTTCGGATCTGGAACAATCGCTGTCTTTTTATGAAGAACTGCTTGGTTTTCAGGTGATAGAGAGAACATCACACACCGCAAAGCTCTCCGCCGATGGAAAGCGTCCTCTTATTGTGTTGGAAGAAAGGGAAGACGCGGTACGAAAACCACCGCATACCACCGGTCTGTATCATGCTGCTGTACTGTTGCCGGACCGGGCTTCGCTCGGCATGATTCTGAGGCGTCTTGTGCAGCATGACTATCCACTGCAGGGAGCGGCGGATCATCATTTCAGCGAAGCGGTCTATCTGCCCGATCCCGATGGTAATGGTTTGGAGCTTTACAGGGACCGGGACCGCAGTCAGTGGAGATACGATGATGAGGGCTGGATATATGCGCAGACAGCCCCTCTGGATGCCGATGCGGTTCTGCAGGCTGCAGAGGGAAAAGAGTGGCAGGGCATGCCCGTTGCCACCATCATCGGTCATATCCATCTGCACGTAGGGGAGCTGGAGGAAACGAAAGCTTTTTATGTCAGTGGTCTTGGGTTTTCTCCGATGGTGCACATGGGGGAGCACGCCTTGTTTGTTGCAGCCGGCGGTTATCATCATCATATCGGTCTGAATATCTGGGCCGGTAAAGATGCACCTTCTCCTCCGGAAAACGCCGTCGGGTTAAAGGAATACACCATCACGATGTCGGATAGACAGGAGCTCGATGAGGTGTGTTCCCGTCTGCAAAAAGCAGGTATCGTTTATGACAATCAGGACGGGGATGTGCGGACCCGTGATACTTCCGGCAGCCGGGTCCGGCTCGCTGTGTGGTAACCGTGTTTAAAAAAATCTATCCATAAATAAATGATATCCGGACGATGATTCGTTGAAGATGCAGTGATATTCTTCGAATCATCGTCCGGATATTTTTGTATGACAGGAGATGTGCAGTGGTTTGGTGACTTCTGTTGTTTAGTGCTGTTTCACAGCTTTTCGTATTCCCAGGAATACGAGTAAAATGAGAAGCAGGGAAGGGAAGACGGCCCAGATACTTCCTTCTCCAAATACATGTCGTAATACAACATCAAATGTGGGAACACCAGCACGGTAAAGGAAAGGTAATACAAGCAGACTCACGCAGATTCCTAGAACAAAATACATAATCTTTCCCATACAGCTCTATCTCCTTTTCGTTTTTTACAGCAGGGGGGCTCCGTTTTTTAAAATGGACAGGAATAATGAAAACTATTTTCTTCCTTAATTATCCTGAACGTAACACGTTAAAGGATATTGTGTCCATACTCTGCTGTTGTGGCATAATACTTTCACACGGTATGTTTAGAGGGGCGGGAAGGAGAATAGAACAGCTGCAGCGAAAAGGATAAAAGCAGTAGATAGATGGAGAATCGACAGAGATTACCGGACAAGGAAGGATAAAGATGCCGATTATTTGTATAGAAGGGCCGCCGTATTCCGGAAAAACCACTCTTTCTCTGGAGCTTGCAGACAGGTACGGAGCGTATGTCATCCCGGCGTCTTCGTTTCGGGACCGCAGCGAAGATGTCTGGCAGGAATACATAGACGAGCAGAAACGCTGGCGGCTGGCCCTGGAGAAAGCACGCTCCCACGCACTGGTCGCTTTGGACGGCGACTTGTTCGCTCCGCTTGTTCACGCTGCACTGCTTTACCAGCAGGATTATGTGCAGCAGCTGCTCCCTCATTTCCGCTCGGCTTTTCTGGAGCAGCGTCTAGGCATACCGGATTATTATGTGTATCATGATGCTTCCTTTAAGCTGCTTCAAAGCCGGCAGCATCGAAACGGCTCTTTCCGGAGAATGGTGCCGGCAGAAGCGCACCGGCATTTTTACAGCGACTTGCTGGAGCCTCTGCCGGTCCGCATGTACCCGACACAAGCCGGCCGGGAAGAAGCGGCGGTCCGGGGTATTATCAGAAACCTTACAGCCGTCCCGCCGCGCCGGTATGACGTGTCCTTTTTTCAACAAATCGAACATCTTCTGCAAACACTCTCTGTGATAAAATAGAGAAAACGTATGATTTACAGAAAGGGCGATGGGAATGGGTGAACCAGATTTTAGAGCACGGTCCCCGTGGGCTGCGCTGAATGACGTGGATCATGTATCGATTGCACCGCTTAAAGAGGGACGCTTGCAGGCTGATGTCACAATCCCCGGCAGCAAAAGCTTCACGAACCGGGCATTGATTATGGCCGCCCTGGCAAAAGGGCGTTCCACGCTTTCCGGTATTTTAAAAAGCGATGACTCCTATTGGTGCATTGATGCACTGCAGAAATTGGGTGCCGCCGCAGAAGTGAATGGAGATACCGTCATGATGGAAGGGTGCGGAGGCAGCTGGCCGGTACAGGAAGCCGATATATACATCGGGGCAGCGGGTACGATTGCACGGTTTCTGCCGGGCGCCCTGGCTGTTGCAGGAAGTGGAACATACACCGTTGAAGCGAGCAAACGAATGAGTGAGCGGCCGGTTCAACCGCTCATGGAAGCTCTGGAGACACTCGGTGCTGACGTGGAATATATAGAGAACGAAGGAGCTTATCCACTCCGAATCCGCGCGCAGGGACTCCGTGGCGGGGACGTCTCCATTTCCGGACGCACGTCCAGTCAGTTTATCAGCGGTCTGCTGCTTGCCGGGCCCTACGCGGAGGAAACGCTCAAAGTCCGTATTCCGGATTATATCGTCCAGCATGCTTACGTCAACATTACACT
The DNA here is from genome assembly GCF_042684865.1 of Salibacterium lacus. NCBI lineage: Bacteria > Bacillati > Bacillota > Bacilli > Caryophanales > Bacillaceae > Salibacterium > Salibacterium lacus. Next base: position 213,801 of record NZ_JBHUML010000006.1, on the reverse strand, counting down.
CGATCTCATGAAACAGTTCGGTGCCGATGTGGCATACAACGAAGATTTGACTGAAATGGATGTATCAGCCGGTGGATATAAAGGACAAAACATGGCACTGGAAGCAGATGCGTCCACCGCCAGCTATTTCATGGCTCTGGCGGCGCTCAATAACGGCCGCATCCGCATCAATAACCTGACGATGCAGACGAATCAGCCGGATATTTACATGGTCGACGTTTACGAGAAGATGGGGTGCACCGTCATCCGGGGAGAAGACTTTATTGAAGTGCAGGGAACCCCGCAGCTCAAAGGGAACTTTGAGATAAGCATGAAAGAAATGTCGGACCAGACGTTAACACTGGCGGCTGTTGCTCCGTTTGCAGACGGTCCGGTAACCATGACGGATGTGGAGCACATCCGTCACCATGAGTCCGACCGGATTCATGCCGCCTGCACGGAACTTAGGAAAATGGGAATCAAAGTGGAAGAGTTTTCGGATGGACTTCGGGTTCACCCCGGTGTTCCTGTCGGGGTGGAGCTGCATTCCTATGATGACCACCGGGTGGCGATGGCTCTCTCGCTCATCGGAACGAAGGTGCCGGGAGTATCGATAGAAGATCCCGGATGCGTTTCCAAGACCTGCCCGACCTTCTATGACCTCCTTGAACACCTCGGGGTTTCTGTTTCCTATAGAACAGCCACGTAGTACGGCCGCGGATCTTTATGGCGGAGGCGGTGCAGACGACAGGTCTTCCGGCAGCAGTTCGATATCGGAGCAGCGCGGAAATCATTTTATCGAACATACCAAAAAACGCTCCCGGTTGTCATAACGACAGCGGGGAGCGTTTTACGGTTACTGCTGACAGGAGGCGGCTGCTGTCACCAGTCATCACCGGGCGCGAGAATCGGTGTGCTTCCTTCCATGATATCCGGAGTTTTTACCCCCATGGCTGTATTTATACACACGACGCGATCTTCACGCTGAATCCAGTTCTCTTCCCTCAGCTGCCTTACTCCGGCAAACACTGCCGCCCCTTCCGGACTGGAAAAAATCCCTTCTTCCCGGGTAATCAGCCGTTGCTCAGCCAGAAGGTCCTCTTCGCAGACGGCCACAGCTGCTCCCTTTGTTTTGTAAATAGCATCCAGGACGAGAAAATCTCCAGCGGACGTGCCTGTACTGATCTCAAAAGCTGCCGAATACAATTCCGGGGTCTCTACCGTGTGGGTCCATTTTTTTTCAAAGGCGTGTACAATCGGAGCACAGCTTTCTGTCTGTACGGCTACAAGCTTCGGTATTTTCGCCGAACGCACCCATCCCAGTTCGATTAATTCATGAATTGCCTTATACAGACCGATAAAACTCGTCCCCGCTCCAACAGGGCAGGCGATCACATCGGGAAGGTTCCACTGCAGTTGTTCGGCAAGCTCCAGTCCGGTTGTTTTTTCGCCCTCAATCCGGTAAGGTTCTTTGAAAGTGGAAGCATCGAACCAGCCGTGACGCTCAGATGCCCGGTCTGCTGCCTCCTCAGCCTCCTGCATGAATCCGTTAATCAGCTGCAGGTCGGCTCCTGAGGCTGCACATTCTTTTCTTACAGCAAGTGGAGCTTCCACAGGCATGGCGACATGAGAGCAAATGGAGGAACGGCTGCCGTACAGCGCCCAGGCAGCTCCGGCATGGCCATTTGCGGCCAGGACCATATCGGGTACGTTATATTCGTTCAGTTTGGAAATGCCGACGGCTGCTCCACGGGCTTCTGCAGAACCAGCGGGAAGGACGCCGTCATCCTTGAGCCGCAGGTCATCCATGTTGTATCGTGCAGCGGTTTTCTTCATGGGTAGTAACGGAGTTATGCCTTCGCCCAAAGATACAATGTCCTTTTCCGTACGAACGGGAAGCAGTTCGTGGTACCGCCATATGGAAGGAGGGCGTACCATGACCGCTTCTTTGCGGAACTGAATCTTCAGAGCATCCATATCATAGGCTGTGAGCAGTGGTGCTCCGCACAAACATTTATGCTGCGGGACCGAGGCATCATATTCACGGCTGCACCTCGGGCAGTACAAATGGGAGAGGTAGCTGTAAGCTTGATACACAATGATTCCCTTCTTTCTTCGTCATCAACGGTCAACCGGACTGAAAATAGTTCATAATGGTATTCTGATTAAAGGGAAGGCGCTCATAGGGTGCATGAACACTGAAAGAAATTTCATTATTCTGGAGATCAAACTGTTCTGCTCTCACTTGAATGCTGCTGTGGCTGATCTCTGTTACAGCAACGTAAATATTCTCACGTGACGGATGAACACGAATCCATTCAGGCATTTCATAGTTTTGTTTAATATATTGGAGAACCCGGCTGTTTGGGAGCTGCAGTCTTCCCAGCCGTATGGAATCCTGCTTCAAAATGAGATCACCATTTGTCTGCACTTCAGGGATCAGATTCACCGTTGCGGGAATCTGCTGATTGAAAGCTTTGACAGAGCCGGATAATTCCACAGTACTGTTTAAATCCACGCTGTAGGATACATTTTCGTTCTGGGGAAGCCTGCTTATATACTCTTCGATTAATTGATTCAGATTTTCCTTGTCTGATTCAATCGTGAAAGCTACATCTTGTTCTTCGATTTCTCCGGAAGACCGGGAAACAGGGTCGGAAGGGGGGGCATTCAGAACAAGAAACAACCAGAGAAAGACCCCCAGGTTAATAGTAAACAGGGATAAAAATAACCATTTCCATACTGTTTTCCTGCGGTTTGTGCTAGTCATTGCTGTTCTCCCCATCTGTTCCACTCTGGTATTCTTCCAAATCAGGTTCGATATAATCAAGCACCCGGTCGGCCATAGAAGCATATCCCCTTTGATTCGGGTGAAATTTATCTTCCGAATAGTATCCGGGTCCTGCGTACTGGAAAATGCCTCTGATTGGAATAAATGCGGCATTTTCCTGTTCGTTCACGACGCTTCTTCCGATCATGTTCCAGTCTGTGATAATTTGGTCAAGCTCTGGAATATCAGAAAAGTACATGTTAAATGGATTGTACAGCCCCAGAAGGTAAATGGCAGCATCTCCATTTGCTTCACGGATTTGTTCGAAAATCGAGGTGAGTCTCTGTTCATAGGGGTCTTTTTCTTTTTCAAATACTTCATAGGTGAGGTCGGTTGCGTTGGATCTGACAATTTTCATAATGTCGTTGGCCCCGACTGTAAGAAGAATAATATCCGATTCACGAATAGATGATGAAATGTTCGGTTTATTCAGACGCTCCAGGATCTGGTCGCTGCGGTTCCCCTTCTTCCCGTAATTCTGCACGCGGATGGAAGCATCCGGGACACTTTTTTCCAGCGAGTCTTTCAGAATACCGACATAGCCGCCGCTGCTGGAGGAATCGCCGGTACCTTTTGTCAGGGAGTCACCGACAGCTGTGATGTGCAGATCCGAGGAAATGAAAAGACTGCGTGTCTCATTTACCACAGAAGCCACCGCTTCCTGAATGCCTTGTTCGAAGGGACGTTTGTCATCTTCATTTGAAGGTGTACCGGTGCCGGTGGAGGAGACGGCAGTATCTTCCTGCTGCGTTTTGGAGGAGTTGGCAGCTGAATCGGAAAGTGCGTGGTCAGAACCGGCATCTGAAAGAGAAGAGCTTACAAACCAAGCTCCCGAGGGAAGCATTAATAAAAAAACGAGACCAAGTAAAATAAAGATTCTTTTTTTCATGTGGTATCACACCCGCACATTATCATTTCGCTGTTATACGAACATAACCAGTCTGTTCTTATTATATCAGGTTATGAGGGTTCAGGGAAAAGTACAGCTTTTTCCTGAGGAAAAAAAGCAGCGGGTAACGCGTGTGGACGACTCCCTGCTTTTCTTACATTGTAAGGTGGTTGATGTTTATTTCTATGCTTTCGTCCACCTTATCCATGCCGAATTCATCTTTCACTTGACCTGTAAATGTCACCTGCAGGCGTTGTGCCTCGTCCGGGAGGCGGACTTTATAATAGTTGGTGTTCTGTTCCTGTTCACCCGGCTGCAGGGTTGTCTGCAGACTGTTTGCTGCACTCTCGTTCTTATTTTCAGGGGCCGATACCGAATCTTTAATGACATTGCCGTGTTCATCAAGTACGGCAACGGACATGAAGTCGGCGCTGTATGTCAGGGTGATATCCGAAGAAGGGTTTGGGTTTTCGATATAAGGCTGAAAGTAAACCGTTTGTTCTGCCGGGTCTGTGTATTTCATTCCCACTTCCACCCGTTCCGTCAGTTGTTTGTAATCGTGGCTGAACGTGGGAGTGGTGAAAAAGTAGACAGCCGCCGCACCGGCACCTATTACGATAAACGGAAGGAGCCATTTCAGTATTTTATTAGAAGTCATGATTTTTCACACCTTTTAGCAGCCTGGATGAAGGCTGAATAGTACCAATATATGTTTATGTCCTCATTATAAATCAGGAAAAGCAGAGGGAGAAGGTACAGCATAAACCGTTATTTAGACTTAATCCATGTGTCATCTGTTTGAAAAAAAGGTCCAGTATAACTAAATATTCCACCCCTATTAGACGAATAACGGAGGGATATCGTTTCACTACCAGCAATGTTTCACGTGAAACATTGCTGTGCTCAAAGACTGAACATATTGTATTCAACCATGTTTACTAGTATATTGCCATAAAGTAAGGAGGACGATGTGATGGTTGAGAATGCGGTGACACGTATTAAGGATACGAAGAGATACCTGCGGAAGCAAACCCTGCATACGATTCTGGAACAGTTCGATGCGGAGATTATGAATTTGAGTAACGCGGACCGGAAGGCGAAGTACGATAAGATGAAGGAAGATCCGTTCAGCTTTTTCCGAGGAAGTGCCTATCTTTTCTATTATGATGTGACCAATATTCCTTTTTTCTATCATACCCCGGAAGATAAGCCGACGTGGATTATGGGAGATCTTCATTTTGATAACTTCAGCGCGTTTCAAAATGAGGAAGGCGACATTGTATTCGACGTTGATGACTTTGACGAAGGGTATCTTGGTTCCTACCTGTACGATGTGCTGCGCATGGTGGTAAGTATCCGCCTGTTTGCCGCGCAGCAGGGTTTTAATGAAAAGGAACGGGATGCGCTGGTTGAACGGTTTGCGAAGTCGTATTACAAGCAGATCAAGAAATTCACAAAAGATAAAGAGGATCCCGTGACGACGCGCTTTACCGTAGACAACACGAAGAGCGCCATCAAGAAAGCATTGAAGAAGCTCGAAGAACGCAAAGCGACGCATGAACTGGACAAGCAGACAACCGTGGATGAAAACGGAAACCGTGTGTTTGACCGTGAACATACGAAGCTTGATCCTGTTTCTGATAATGAGTGGAAGGAAATAAATGAAGTCTGGGAGCAGTACATTCAAAGTGTGGCGGAAGAAAGTCTTCAACATGAGGATCATTATGAAATAAAGGATATCGTGAAAAAGTCAGGTGCCGGGATCGGCTCCACCGGCTTGAAGCGTTTCTATATTTTAATAGAAGGAACGCACGATAAGGAACATGAAGATGATGTGATCCTGGAGGCAAAAGAAGCGCGCACCCCTGTTCCGGCTTACTTTTTCCCGTATGACGAGCAGTTTTGGACCGCCCACAAGCATCAAGGGGAGCGCGTCATCGTTACCCAGCAGGCGATGCATCATATGGCTGACCCGTATTTAGGTTACTTCACCATGCAGAACCGCGACTTTTATGTGCGCGAGCGTTCTCCATACGAAAAAGATCTGAAGGAGAAGCATCTGCAGGAGTATGATGACGTGGATAAAACGCTGAAAACCATGGGTGAAATTGCCGCCAAAATCCATTCCCGCGCTGATGGCGATATCGAGAATCACATTCTGGACTATCACAGCGAAAATGAAATTCTAAAAGCCATTGGTGATGACAAGGAAGGATTTATCAAAGAACTTCAGCTATGGTCCAAATTCTACAAAGAGCGCGTGGAGCAGGACCATGAGTTGTTTAACGAATGGCTGGATGAGTATTTCGATTTTGAGACCGCAGAGTGACGTTGTAAACTTTTATCGTTCTGCGTTATTTTCTTGTATTGAAATCCTTGCAGAATGTGAAAAAACCAGGAGCATTCATACTTCCAAATGAATGAATGCTCTCTATACAGGATAACCGAAGGTCCTGGCGCAGATCTTCTCTTTCGTGAGCGTGCGTCTGCGCGAGGCACTGTTCCATAAATGGTTCAAACTGGTCGACGATGCGTTGAATGGCTTTTTCATCGTGTGTTCTTGCTTCCTGAATAAGGGGCAGTGTAATGGTCACTCATTATTCCTCCTGTTTTCCTTGTTTCTCTTCAATGTTTTTTCTATACTTTCCAATCGTTTTTCGAACCGGAACAGCAGGTAAAACGTCATGACAATCGGAAATCCGACGTTGGCAAGCATCTGCATAAAACCTGCCGCGTTCAACACATTCATCATGTGTTCCTTCCCCCTTCCATGAACGATCTCAATTTCGAAAGCGCAGCCTGTTTGGTCTTGTAGACGGCCTGCGGGGAAATGTTCCACTCGCCGGCAATGGCTTTATTGGTTTTTTCTTCTAAAAACTTCTTGTGAAGCACGGCATACTGGTGATCCGTGAGTTGGCTCAAGGCTTTATAAAGGAAAGCATCGCCGATACACTGCCGGAGATCTTGTGCTTTTTCCGGCAGCCATCTTTCCGGCTCCGGTGTGTTGGTTGATACAAAAGAATCTATTATCGTTTCCGGCTGGTCCGGGTTCAGAGGTTTGTCCATTATTAGAGGCTGCTGCCGTGTCCTGCGCTGCCGCTTCTGATCATATCGGACTGCCTTCCAGTGCAGCGTTTTCAATATATAGGATGTAAACCTGACTTCTGTGTAAAAGGAAGCGAACACTTTATCGAGTGCTTCCCGGTTTTCTGGTGTCGGAGCACAAACCGCCTGAATGAGCTGTTCCCGGCGGTGCTCATCCTGGAGGAACTGCTGCATCACAGAATGCTCCCAGAGCGCAGGGTGATCCGCAATGAATTGATCAAGCCTGCGGCAGCGGCCGTACAATCCGGATGGTACGTGTTCCATGCTGTGTCCTCCTTTCCTTTCGTCTCCCCATCAAAAGACAGGAATCCGCGTGAAAAACAACCATAAAATCGAACGTTTGTTCTTATATTAAAACAGAAAAGCCCTCTGAATGCAAAAGGAAACAAGAATATTTCTCCAGGTTCATGGCATCGTCCTGCGAAAAAAGAAGGAGAAGAGGAGGCGTACTCCGGATCTGCCGCAGTTTTGAAAACTGATAGATCCGTAAGGTTTGTGCTACATTGTGTATACGGGGCAGTAATGATGCTGGCTGCCGCACAACGTAAAAAAGGTGGAGAATACACATGAAAACAAATAAGATGTATGAAGCAGGAGACGTACGTGTGGAAGACGTACCGGTTCCACGCGTCCAGCAGCCGACAGACAGCGTGTTGAAAGTGGTGGCGTCCTGTATCTGCGGGACTGACCTGCATCCTTATCACAACATGGAATCCCATGAACACGGAGAAGGCGCAGCGATGGGTCATGAAGTACTTGGCCGAATCGAAGAATTGGGAGAAGACGTAACCGGCTTTGAGAAAGGCGACCTCGTCGTTGTGCCGTTTTTCTACGCCGATAACACCTGCCCGCACTGTCAGGAAGGATGGACGACATCGTGCGTGAACGGAGGGTTTATGAGCGGCGGCCAGGCAGAATACGTTCATGTCCCCCAGGCCCAGGGAAGTATGTTCAAACTGCCTGATGAAATAGAAGACGACTCCCCTCTTATTCCATCTCTCCTGACGTTGTCAGACGTATACGGCACCGGTTATCATGCAGCAGTCATGGGCGGCGTGAACGAGAATACAACCGTCACGGTAATCGGTGACGGAGCAGTTGGTCTTCTTGCTGTACTGTCCGCGAAAAAACTCGGGGCAGAGAAGATCATACTAATGGGACGTCACAAGGAACGCACCGACCTCGGTGTCGAATTCGGCGCGACAGACGTTGTCGCCGAGCGCGGCGAAGAAGGCATTGCGAAAGTGCGTGAGCTCACAAATGGGGAAGGCACCCATGTTGTGCTCGAATGCGTCGGCCTGATGCCCGCGTTTGAAATGAGCGCCGGTGTCGTCCGCTCCGGCGGTGTGATAAGCCGCGTCGGAGCACCGCAGTACAACGATGCTCCTGTTGGAGCCAGCTTTTTCGGCCGCAACATTACGCTGACCGGAGGCCCGGCGCCGACACGTGCCTACATGGACGAGCTGCTGCCGGACATTCTCAATGGCACCCTGAATCCCGGCCGCGTCTTTGACGTAACGATGGGCCTCGATGACGTGCCGGAAGGGTACCGTGCCATGGACAATCGTGAAGCCCTGAAAGTCCTGATCAGACCTTAACGATGCAGGGCATCGAATCTAAAGAAGAAACGAAGACGAAAAATCCGGATGATATTGTCCGGATTTTTTCTTTTAACTGAATGTTTCAAAAACGCACACAGATGTAATGATCTAAGCGTTTAAGGATTGGCTGAATAAGGAAAAGTCATACAGTCATATAAAATTGGAAGGAATGAGTGAAGAGGGATTATACGGTTGTAACAAGTTATGCTATACCTTTATAAAGGCGTGATAATGAATGGGTACCGCATACGAAGCAGCAAGAAAAGTCTTTATCGAACATTTTAGAGAAGGAAAGCATGTTGAAAAATCAAAAACGAAAGACAGCCATACCGGAGAGTTGATCATGCGCTTCGCTATGGATATTCAGTTTTTGTCCCTTCTGGAAAATAAAGCACGAAGCAACGGGGACCATCATGTGGCAGATGAGGCGTTAACGCAGCTGGAAGATGCTTTTGATTTTGTTTACAGGAATGTGACGGCTGATGGGAATGAATATTATGAGCGGACCAGTATTTTTAATTCGCCCAGTGCTTCTCTTATGGCACAGGCTTGTATCTATATGAGGTATTATAATTTTTCCAGGTTATCGGATCATAATCCGGATACTCAACAGAGAACAGAGATGTTAAAGGATGATTTGATGACGGAAATGACCGATGTCTATATTAATGACACATATGGAGATTATGGAACGTTTCAAGAGATTGTCAGAGCGCAGGAGTATAGAAATGCTTCGGAGAATCTTCCGGTGTTTTCTATCAATATCATTTCTCTGTACGGTGCAGCATTGGCGATGGACTCGTATTTAATGCACCATGCTTTCGAGAATGATGGGGAAAGCGTTCCGAAAGACTACAAACGGTATGGAGGGTATGACCGCATCGTTGAAATAGGAGATTTTATCAAGGCGATGGATTATGATCATATGGACGGTAAAGGAAGAGAGAATAAAATTGGAGGAGGCAGAGAACTATCCAACACAGTATCTGCAGGCTATACTTCGTGGGTCGCCTGGTCAGAAGCCCAGATAGCTTTTGGGCACTGTTATGACGTTTCTAGCATCGAAGCAGAGAACAACTCTGTATATACACAAGAAGCAGATGCTGTGTGGGAAGGTTTTCAGACAACGTACGAAAGGGACGGCGTGATTCATGAAAATTATTATGATCACGGCGGTACGGCGGTGGAAGGAAATAAAATAGGTTATTTGTATCCTATGGTTTTCTCCTGCACCAAAGAAAAAGACAAGTATGTGAAATGGCTGGATAACAATGTCCATGATTTCTGCGACGCGCAGCAGGAGAAAAATAACGGGGACGAAGCGGTTGTAAGGCTTGCCCGGATAGATGTAGAGACAACGACTACGGTGAATGGAGACCCATTTTATGACGAGCCTTTTTTCCATAGAGCTCTGACTGGTTTAACGATGGGGATGATAAAAAATATATCCTTCCGTTAATACAACTAAAGCTTAAGATTTCCATGAGTTCGTACCGTGTTCAGCTGGGTGTGCGGCTGTCTTTTACTGCTGGATCCGTGCCAGAAACAGCCAGCTGATGACGGATATGACCCGGATTTTATCCTGATGGGACAGGTCGTCGGACAATGCTACGATGTCATTTTGCATGTCCCGGAAGAGGTTGGTGTATTCATGGGGAAACCAACCGTTGTAAAAGGACGCCCAACGTCTGCCTTCTTCATCATACCACTTGAAATCGCCGGAAAATCCGGATGTTTTTAAGGCAATTCTTTCTTCTCCGTGCTCGTCGTAAAGCGAGCCTTTCATCTGGGTGAACGATTTCCACTCCTCTTGTATGTACGTGCCGGTCTCTTCCTTTTCTTCATTGAAAATCCTGACCTTCCCCCGTTTGAAACCGCCTGTTTTCCGGAAGGTACAGGCGGTTTTTCCATGATGTAAAACCAGTCCGTATGTGACAGGTAGAAGGTGGAGTATTGACTCACCGAGCAGACCGAGCGGCGCCATCCACCAGGGCAGGTGGAGCGGCTTCACCATGCCGATAAACGCGCCGTCCTTTTCAAACAGCAGGAGCCGCGGAACGAACGCCGCATCTTTTTTAATGACGACGTGCTGCAGGTCCGGCAGTTGTTTTTCGGAAGGGGGAATGACGCTATCTTTCACTTTATGATAGTTGAAGCGGCTTGTGGCAATGATGGAGAGAACCATGCCGAGCGGAAGCAGGAACCAGAGCATTTCCAGCCACTCTCCCACAGTTTCAAATGGCTGATACAACAACCACAAAGCGGCAATCAGCAGAATGACCGCTGTGAGAACATACCCCAGTTTTTCCCGTCGTTTGTACATATCTGCAATCACGTTATACCACCCTCTCTGTTGATGCAAAACCTTATTTCATTCTGCACGATAAAGCAGGATTTGACCATTACAGCTTTCATAAAAAAATCCGATTATCAATCAAGATAATCGGATTCCGTTCTCCCGTACTTTTTACTGTTGTTTAGTATGTGCTGTATACTCCCGGACAACTTCCTTCCGACGGGGTGTAAAAACAATGGGATTTGTAGCGGCCGGCAAGTGGTTCGCCGAACCATTGGTCGGGGCAGTTTCCAGTGGGAGCGAAGAACCACAGGGAGTAGCTGGCGGGATGATAACGTTTTCCCTGAATTACTTTTCTTGCTAAGTTGATGTCCGTCTGTCTGGCTCTTTGATAAAAATATCCCTTCTGAGTGGCTTCGAAGCCGCCAGGTGACTGGTAAACCATTTCAGGAATGGTATTAATGTTTTCAAAATCCAGGCACCGGACTCTTGTACGGTTTATTCCAACGTTGCCAACCATAAGCATTCCCAGTTTTCCGTCCCCCTCGGCCTCGGCACGAATCAGTCTGGCCAGCATCTTCACATCGGATTCGTTCGCTTTAACTACAGCCAATGAAAATACCTCCTTTTTTACCTATACTCCTTATGTATATAAAGAGCATGGGTAAACTATAACGTGTGATGATGATAAAGGCTGATAAATATAAATAAGAAAATGAACACACCTGTCCATTTTCTATAAATCTCTATGAAAGCATGTACAAAAAATACATTTCAGCTATATCTCTTAAAGGAGGATATTATACTAAAAGCTCGCACATTGCCGATCGTAGAAGCCGACACTTCCTGTGTAGTACGTCCTGTAACGGGCACCGATCCTAGAACATACTGTTCGTCGAAGAGACAGCCGAATATCCCATCAAACAAAGGATCACGTGATATGAGCCAGACCGTTTCCCGACAGGATGTGCCGAATATAACCAATCTTACCTCAGAGATGCCTTAACTTTTAATGGCTTTTGATACGGTCCTGTTTTTTTGAATGATATGACGGAAATACGTAATGAATGGGTACTGCTTTTCCCTTCCCTACGCACCGGCTTCGGCTTGTGCGGAAGATGATTTCCGGCGTTCGGATATGACGAAAATAGAGGCGAGCACGAGAATGATGCCGAGAACCTGCCAGCTGTTCAGGGTGTCGCCGAATACGGTGACGCCGAGGAGGATGGCAACGACCGGCTCTATCGTCGTCAGAATCGAGGCACGGCTCGATTCGATATAGGTCAGGCCGCTCGTATACAGGATATAGCCGAGCACGGTCGGGACGAAGGCGAGCCCGAACCCGTACAGCAGGACAGCCGGATCCGCCAGTTTGCCGGCCTGACCGATCAGCCCTCCCGCCGGTATCATAAAGGCACTCGCGCAGATAAACGAATAGGCGGTGATCGTCATGGAAGAGTAGCGGCGGCTGACGTATTTTCCGAAAATGCTGTACAGCGCGTAGAAAAATCCGGAACCAAGCCCCGCCAGAATCACAAACGCGGAGATGCTCGTGTCAAACGACGGAAGCAGACCGACCGTAAAAGCACAGCCTGTTAACGTAAGAAAGAGCGATATAATTTTCCGCCGGGTCAGCCATTCCTTAAACAGGAGGCGGGAAAGCAGGGTGACAAACAGCGGTCCGGTGTACAGCAGCACGACCGCAAGCGACAGCGATGCTTCATCCATGACGGTGAAATAGCACCAGTTAAAGAACACGATGCTGATAATGCCGGTGCCGATGAAATACGGCAGATCTTTGATATGTATTTTTAAAAGGTGCGGGTGCCGGATGGCAAGATAGGCGGTGATTAACCCCGCAGAAAAAATGGCCCGGACGGCCACCGTCTGCCACGGGGTAAACCCTTCCGCATAGAGGGCCTGCACGAATAAACCGAGGAACCCCCACATCGCTGCTCCTGCCGTTGCACAAAAATAAGCCTGCTGCCTGGACATAAACGCATCTTCCTTTGCCTGAACGTAGTTCCTTTCATATCTTCTCATACCTTTGTGGGAAAGGAAATAAGGGATACCGCTGTATCATCACTTCTGGTGTATTCTTTTGAGAACTGGTTTCAGCGGCTGATGATTTTTACTATCAGCAGATGGTTGGCAGCTGGTAGTGTGAATTGGTCGTCAGCCCGGTTCTAAGAGCTATCTGCCCGGTGGAGCATGAAGAAAGATGGTCTTTAGAAGAGTCTATGAACCATCTGTGCGGCTGTTCTGTCTGGAATTGGTCCCCGGCCTCCTTCTACCGGCCATTTCCGCCCTGCCCCCACCAGCCGGATCAGTCGTTTCATGCAGGAACCATCACACGACATGCTGTTCCATACTGCTTTTTGGCAGGCACAGAAAAAACCGGACGACCCCTGCCTCATCGTCCGGTTTCTCCTCTGTTATTCATTTTGTTTAGTCATCAATTGTCACAGTAACCGGGGACCATTCTGCGGTGACTGTCTGGCCGTGGACGGAGACGCTGCCTTCCGGGGTGAGGTCTTTTTCGGTCATGATACCGAGGCCGACGGTGAACTGGTTGAGCTTGAGCGGGACCTCTTTTTCCCGGCGTACTTCCACGCCGTTCACATGATAAATGACTTCGTCTTCCGCGCGGTTGTACGTGATACGGTACGTATTGAAGGCACGTTCTTCAAAACTGTGCGTATCTTCTTTGAAAATACAGAAGTACTTTGTCTGATCGGTGTCCGGCACTTCGACATTTGGAAACGGAAGTACCCCGTACACCGATGCGTACTGATCATCCGTGACGAAGAAGTCAAGCGCCGCGCCGGTTGTGAAATCAAGAAGATTCAACGACACGTATCCGTCATACAGATCCCCCGGGACGGTATCCTGCGTGCGCGCGCGGATCTGGAATTCGAAGCTGACCTCCCCATTTTCGGGAACTTCGACCGGTTCTTTGGAGTAATACATATGCTTGGCGTTGTCGAGAATCTGAACCTGGTCATGGCTGCGGCTGAGCGGAGCGCGCACATACAGCATGCCGTTTCGGACAATCACGACAGCTTCGGGTTCCCGGTACGTCCAGAAACTTCCGTTCCGAAGCGGGAAACCGCCGATCTGCCACGGACCGTTTTCTGATAAAATCGTATCAAATGCTCCAAGCTGAAACTCTCGTCCCATCATTTGGCCTCCTTACGTAATAAAACCGTGAATAATCAGTGCAAGGATCTGAAGCCCCCCGCACCGCGTTGATGCTTTGAGTGCAGCCCCCATAAAAGGCGGATAAGCTTCCGCAGGATTGGTTTCTCCAAGCGACCGGTGCATGCGTATAAGCGGTATGAAGCCTATCAGGCTGATCAAACCGTACCAGGGCAGGGCCTGAAATGCCACGCAGACCAAAACAAAAACAAACGCAGCAGCGGTCAGCCATTTGGACAGCACGAGCCCTTTTTTTTCTCCAAGTACGACGACTACGGTCCGTTTGCCGGCCGCTTCATCGGAACGCGGGTGCAGGAAGTGGTGGTTATACAGAACCAACGTGGTCAGGATTCCTACGGGAAAGGATAATAGAAACGCCCGGAAATCAAACGCACTGGTCTGAACGAAATAGGCACCCATAACCGGCAGTATGCCAAAAGCCGTGAAGATGCCGAACTCACTGTATCCTTTGCCGCGGTAGCCGAATTTAAGCGGCGGTGCGACGTAAAAGTAGGCAATCAATGCTCCGAGCAGGGCAATGCCGAGAACAGGCCATCCTCTCCCTGCCGCAATGATAATACCGCAGACAGCTGCTACAGCAAACAACCCCCATGTTACCGTTGTAAATGCTCTTTCCGACATGGCACCGCCCGGAAGAATTCTGGAATTGGTCGCAATATCGGCTTCTTCCTTTTCCGCCAGTTCATCGGCGCCGTTGCGGTAGTCCCATAAGTCATTAATCATATTGGAAAATAAGTGCGCGGCCGCCGCGCCGATCAGTGTAATCAGAAACCAGAAAAACTGGAACGTTTCGTCCCAGGCGAAAGCACCTGCTGTGCCGAGAAGTACTGGTACAATGATGACCGGCAGGGCGAATGAACGGGTGGCTTTTCTCCAGAACTGGATTCCCTTTTGCAACATGAGCCCCCCTTTTATATAAAAATTTTGTCGAAAAATAAATCACCTCCATCATTGTAAGGTGGTCCGGATGATTTATCAACAAATATGCAGACGGCATGAATTTTTGAGTAATAAAATAGTTTGATTTTAAGGGGAGAAAGGAATGGAAAACTGTCGGACTGGATGATGGAAGAGGGATGCGGCATGAATGTAGAGAATCAATGGAGTTTCCTTGAAACATTTCAGGATCAGGAGCTTCGTGAACAGCTGGAGAACATGCTGGAAGCAGCCTATCGCAAAGGGTACGATGATGGATACAAAGCAAAGAACGAGGAAATAAAGTAGGGGCACTACTCTCCCGGCAGCGGATATCGAACCCTCCAGTCCAGCATGTGCAGGCACTGCTCCGGGAAATCACTCTCCGGAGCAGTTATTATTTTCACATATGGTATAATGAAAGAGAAAAAGTAGTGATGGAGGGATAGCTGTGAAGGACATGGAAAAGCATATAACAGAGATTCTTGTGGAAAAACTGTCTCCGGTTCTGCTGATTCTGTCCGGGTCGTTTGCCAAAGGGACAAACCGTGCTGACAGTGATGTTGATATTGCTTTTTTAACATATACCTCTATCGACACGACGGCAGCGTTTTTTACCGCGGAGGATCTGGCTGCGCGGGTTGGCAGAGATGTGCAGCTGGTTGATATAAAGAAAGCTTCCATGGTTTTTCAAATGCAGATTGTCAGTACCGGCAAAAGTACTGTACTGCTCGGATGAACCAAAGCGTGAGTGGTTGGAAATGAGGATTTACAAGGGGTGCGCAAAGTGGAACGAGGAACAAAAAGTAGTACTGGACCGGATTGAGGAAAATGGGTCCGTTTATGAAAAGTGATATTGTTTATAATAAAGGAGATACGATAAATTATGGAATAGATATGTTGCATACCGGAGAGAGTCATAATATTATATAAATACAGGGTAGGGGTATATGAAAAAAGGAGGAATATTCATGGAAGAACAGATGCACACGGAGAAACGGACCGTGCAGCCGCATAAACAGCAGATGCTGAACCGCCTGAAGCGAATTGAAGGACAGGTCCGCGGTGTTCATAACATGGTGGAGGATGACCGGTACTGCGTGGATATTCTCAATCAGATCGCAGCAATTCAGTCCGCGGTCAACAAGGTGTCGGTACAGCTAATGGAGGATCATACCCATCATTGTGTATCCAACGCCATCGAGAGCGGGGAAGGTGAAGAATCCATCAATGAGCTGATGGATGTGATGAAACGGATGTTGAAATAATTTTTTGCATATAAAATACCTTACTTGGGTATAGTAAATAAAAAGGAGGAACACATGATGACTACAGAAACATTGAATGTAAAAGGAATGTCCTGCGCTCACTGTGTGCAGGCTGTGGAAGGAAGCGTCGGCAAGCTTGAAGGTGTATCGAATGTTACGGTGCATCTGGATCAGGGAACAGTCGATATAGAGTACGATAAAGATATAACAAAGCATGAAGATATTGTAGAAGAAATTGATGACCAGGGGTACGATGTGGAAGAATAAAATATATTCTTCCGCCCCTCGAAGCAGAGGAGTTAGAAGTCCTGGATTATTTTTGTTTTTTAAAATACCCTACACCGGTAAGGTAAATAGGTGCCGGGAATTTAAAAAGAAATATACCACTCACTCTGGTGATTGGAGAAGGGGGGAACCATGAGCAGACAGGAAGAAACGACGCTGCAGATTACAGGAATGACGTGTGCGGCGTGTGCCAACCGGATTGAAAAAGGACTGAACAAAATCGACGGTGTGGAGAAGGCGGACGTCAACCTGGCAATGGAGCGTGCCGGCGTCACCTATGATCCGGAACAAACCGGGGCCTCGGATTTTGAAGAAAAAATCGAAAAACTCGGTTATCACGTGGAACATGAAAAAACAGATTTTGATGTGACCGGCATGACGTGTGCGGCATGCGCCAACCGGATTGAGAAAAAACTGAACAAAATGCCCGGTGTTGCGGAGGCCAGTGTCAATCTCGCGATGGAAACGGCCTCGGTGGAATATACCCCGGGTATGGTATCCACTGAAGATATGACGCAGGCCGTCGACCGTCTTGGATACGGGCTTCATCAAAAAACAGAGAGCAGCGGGGAGGATCCACGGCAGAAGGCGGTCCGGAAACAGACCATTAAGTTTACGGCGTCAGCCATACTCGCTCTGCCGCTGCTATGGACGATGGTCACCCATTTTGAATGGCTTTATTTCATCTGGATGCCGGACATTCTGATGAATCCGTGGGTTCAGTTTGCACTTGCCACGCCGGTCCAGTTTATTATCGGCTGGCAGTTTTATGAAGGGGCCTGGAAAGCCCTTCGCAATAAAAGTGCGAACATGGATGTGCTCGTTGCGATGGGGACCTCGGCGGCTTATTTTTACAGTATCTATTTAGGCTGGCAGTGGTGGAGCAGTCCGGGGTCTGAGGTGCCCGTTCTGTATTTTGAAGCGTCGGCTGTCATCATCACTCTCATCCTGCTCGGCAAACTTTTTGAGGCGCGTGCCAAAGGACGCACGTCCCAGGCCATTCAGAAACTACTCGGCATGCGTGCCAAAACAGCGGTCGTATACCGCGGTGGAGAAGAAGTGGAAATTCCGGTCGAAGACGTGCAGATCGGGGACACCGTGTATGTGAAACCCGGCGAAAAGATTCCGGTCGACGGCGAAGTGACACAAGGCAGTTCCTCCATCGATGAATCGATGCTCACCGGAGAAAGCATGCCGGTCGATAAAACAGCAGGCAGCGATGTGTACGGCGCCACCATGAATAAAAACGGCGCGCTTCAAATCCGGGCCTCCAGAGTAGGAAGCGACACGGCGTTATCCCAGATTGTCAAAGTGGTGGAGGAAGCGCAGAGTTCCAAAGCAGAGGTTCAGCGTCTTGCCGACCGGGTTTCGAGTGTTTTTGTTCCATCGGTCATCGGCATTGCGCTTTTGACATTTCTCGTCTGGATATTCTTTATTACGCCGGGCAGTGTAGGCGGCGCTCTCATACCAACGATCTCCATTCTTGTCATTGCCTGCCCGTGCGCGCTCGGTCTCGCCACACCGACCTCGATTATGGCAGGATCGGGACGCGCAGCTGAAGCCGGCATTCTGTTTAAAGGCGGAGAATACCTGGAGAATACGAAAAGTATTCAAACCGTAGTGCTCGACAAAACGGGCACGGTAACAAAAGGAGAACCGGAACTGACAGATGTCATACCGGCGGACGGCTGGAATGAAAATGACCTTTTATCGTACGCCGCTTCCGCTGAAAAAGATTCCGAACACCCCCTCGCCCGCGCTATCGTGGAGGGAGCCGGGACCCGCACTGTATCGTTACTTGAAGCGGCAGATACCGAAGCCGTTCCCGGCCGGGGTATCCGGTCCACGGTGAACAGCCGCGCGGTATGGATCGGTACCCAGCGGATGATGGAAGAACAGAAAGTAGAACTGAAGCAAACGGTGCAGGATACGCTGCAGCGGCTCGAATCCGCCGGAAAAACCGCAATGCTCGCAGTAGTGGATGGAGTATATGCCGGTATTATCGCTGTAGCCGATACGATCAAGGAAACATCGAAAGAAGCGGTGCAGCGTTTGCATGAGACTGGGCTTGAGGTTGTGCTTTTGACCGGCGACAACCAGCGCACCGCCGATGCTATCGCGGCGCAGGTTGGCATCAGCCGTGTTATTGCAGGTGTCCTGCCTGAACAAAAAAGCGTAGAGATCCAGAAACTGCAGCAGGAAGGCAGAAAAACCGCGATGGTCGGTGACGGGATGAATGACGCCCCGGCGCTTGCTGCCGCTGATATCGGTATGGCGGTCGGCACCGGTACCGACGTTGCCATCGAAGCGGCCGACATCACGCTGATGCGCGGCGACTTGAACAGCGTCGCCGATGCAGTGCTGATGAGCCGGACAACGATGCGAAACATCAAGCAGAATCTGTTCTTTGCGTTCATCTATAACACACTCGGCATCCCGATTGCCGCCGCCGGCCTGCTCGCCCCGTGGGTCGCCGGCGCGGCGATGGCATTCAGCTCCGTCTCTGTTGTGCTGAATGCTCTGCGCCTGCAGAAAATGAAACTATCCTGATAGAAAGAGTCTCTACTATAGAGGCTCTTTTTTGAGTGGAGTGGTTATGGACAAATGCGCGGGGAAAATGGCCGCAATTGCTGGATTAGGGACAAAGTAGAGGGGAGCAGTGTGGAAAGTGTCTCTAAAACTCAGGTTGCAGACAAAATCCGGAGCGCAAGCCGTCAAAGTGTCTGTAAAAAACACATTATAGACACTTTCCACAGCAATCTGTCTCTAACCTTCAAAATCAAAGCACACTCCTTTCATTCTCAGGATTACAAACGGTCTAAAAGTCACTTTTCCATCATATTCAGGAAAAAGAAGAGCGCAGGCGCTGTCTAAGCCCTTCTTTTCGAGTTTTATGCGTGAAAGTGACGGTTAGAGCGGGATAGATGGTACAATGGCAACATTGATCTAGATTCAAGATTCGAGTGGTGTGACAAAACGGGCACAACTCGTAGGATTTTTCTGTATGTGATTGCTTTGATACCTCATTTCCGATATAATTTTTACGACATTAATAATCATTATCAATTAAAAATGGAAGGGGCACAATAAATGAAACATCGTTCGATATATATGATAGGCACCATCCTTCTGGCTGCAGTCGTGCTGGCTGCCTGCGGAGGAGGTTCCGGTTCGGAATCCGATTCGAGTCAAAGCAGCGCTGACGAAGGGAACAAGGAAGAACAAAACAGTGAAGAACAGAACATGCGTACATACACAGACAGTATGGACCGGGAAGTCGAGATACCGGAGAAACCAGAAGATGTGGTCGCGATTAATTACTTCGGCGAACTTTCGGCGCTTGGAATTAAACCGGTCGGAGCGCTCGATTATGACCTGAACAAATACAGAGATGAATTGACCGAAGGGGTGGAAAGTGTCGGCTCGGAGCAGTCGGACGCAGAAAAAATCATCTCGCTCGATCCGGACTTGATTGTGGTTTCGAACTACCGAGAGACAGAAGCAATCGAAAACCTGCAGAAGATAGCACCGACCGTAGCGCTTAAATTCGGGGCGCCGCTTCGGGAACAGTTGAACATCGTGGCGGAGGTCACAGGACGTGAAGAAGCGGCTCAGGAATGGGTGCAGCAGTATGAAGAAGATGTCCAGCAGGCACGTGAAGAGATGGAGCCGTATATGGATGAGGGAGAGACAGCTGCGGTGATGCAGTTTTATGACAAAAACATTCATATGTACTCCACTTCCGCTTTTCCAACGATTTACGATGCCGCCCAGTTTGAACCGACCGATAAAGCGGCGGAATTAACTGATGCGGTGACACTTTCTGAGGAAGTCATACCGGAATATGGCGCGGACCGTATTTTTGTCATGTTTTCCAATTCGACGGCAGAGGAAAACTATGAGCAGTTAAAGCAAAAAGATGTATGGAATACCCTTTCTGCGGTGCAGAACGACAAAGTCCATGTCGTGGACAATGATTACTGGAGCGAATTCAACCCTGTGCTGGTGGAACGGCAGCTGGATACTCTCGTGTCCCAAATCACCGAATCTGAATGATAGAAGGGAATCACTGTGGCAGAACATGAAAAAGAACAGCTCGAGACGGTAAAAAATAAAAAAAAGAACGGTACCGCTGCGGCCGTTTTGATTCTCGTATTCGGCACGCTCGCACTCCTGCTCAGTCTTGCCGTTTCCATCACCTTCGGGGCGGCCTCGATTAAGCTGACAACGGTATGGGAAGCGCTGTTTGCGTTTAATCCGGACAGCTCCGATCACCAGGTGATTCAGGAAATCCGTCTCCCACGGGTGCTGAGTGCCGTATTTGTCGGTTCTTTTCTGGCTGTCTCCGGTGCCATCATGCAGGGGATGACAAGAAACCCGCTCGCCTCCCCTGCCATTCTGGGTGTATCAGATGGGGCGGCTTTTGCGATAGCCATCGCATTCGCTTTTTTTCCGGCTACGTCGTATGTCGGATTGATGGGATGGTCTTTTGCAGGAGCAGGGCTTGGAGCCCTGCTCGTATTCGGCATCGGGATGTTCTCCAAAGGCGGCATCACGCCGGTGAAACTGGCTTTGGCCGGAGTGGCTGTTGGTGCGATGCTCAGTTCTTTCTCGACGGCCATTGCGATTCAGTTTGACGTCGCGCAGGATATGACGTTCTGGTTCGCCGGCGGGCTGGCCGGCATAGAGTGGACGAGTATACAGATGCTGATTCCGGTTGCTGCTGCCGGGCTTGGCCTTGCGCTCCTCATCTCAAGAGCGATCACCATTTTGAGTCTTGGAGAAGAAGTGTCCAAAGGACTCGGGCAGCGGACGACTCTGATTAAAGTACTCGGCATTATCACCGTACTCCTTTTAACCGGAGCGGCAGTTGCCGTGGCGGGAAGAATCGGTTTTATTGGTCTTGTCATCCCGCATATCACGCGATTTCTTGCAGGAGTGGACTACCGCTGGCTGATTCCGTGTTCCGCTGTGCTGGGGGCGCTTTTGCTCGTCTGGTCCGACCTTGGCGCCAGAATGGTTAACGCTCCTTATGAAACACCGGTCGGCGCCATCACCGCCTTGATCGGCATTCCTTTCTTTCTTTACCTGGCCCGCGGTGAAGGGAGGGGTCTGTAATGGATATCGACCGTATCCACCGGAAACGGTTCGCTTATGTGATGATGATACTCGCCTTTCTCGTCGTTCTTGTTTTTCTATTCAGCATGAATCTCGGAAGTTATCCTCTTTCCCCTTTGGATACGATCAGAACATTGTTCGGAGCAGGCACATCGGAATCTTCGCTTGTGCTGTTTGGTTTCCGGATGCCGAGAATGGTGCTGGCTCTTCTGATCGGGGCAGGCCTTGCAGTATCCGGCGCCATCCTCCAGGGAGTGTCGCGGAATGAACTCGCGGATCCCGGCATTATCGGTATCAATGCCGGTGCCGGTCTGGCGGTGGTTCTGTTCATTTATATGTTTGAAGGATCGATGGGGGATCTGGGCTTATTCTCCATGTTTGCGATGCCGTTTTCCGCTTTGGCCGGTGCTTTTCTGGCTGCGTTTTTGATTTACATTTTGGCCTGGAAGCAGGGCATTTCGCCGGTACGTCTGATTCTTGTCGGAATCGCGGTGAATGCAGGATTCAACGCCCTGCTGATTGTGTTTCAGCTCCGCATGGAGCCCAATAATTTCTCCCAGGCCATGATTTGGCTTTCCGGCAGTATTTGGGGAGCAAACTGGCAGCTTGTCCTCTCCACCCTGCCGTGGATTGTTCTTTTACTGCCGTACACGATATACAAAGCGCAGCACTTGAATGTCCTCTCCCTCGGGGATCACATTGCGACAGGGCTCGGTACAAAAGTGGAGAAGGAACGCCGGGTACTTCTAATGGCAGCAGTAGCGCTTGCAGGCGCGTGTGTTGCTGTCGGCGGCGGTATTGCGTTTCTCGGTCTGGTTGCGCCGCACCTGGCTCGTCGGCTCGTCGGCCCGATGCATCACTACCTGATTCCGACATCGGCTGTTATGGGAGCATTACTTTTGCTGATTGCTGATACAATCGGAAAAAATCTATTTACGCCGGCCGAAATTCCGGTCGGGCTCGTCGTCTCAGCCATCGGTGCGCCGTATTTTATTTACCTGTTAATGAAAACTACTTAACGTTCCATTAAACCCATCCTTTCCCGAGCTGGAGCTCGCGGGGGATGGGTTTTTGATTTAAATGATATTCCATTTGTCATGGTTCCCGGAACGGCCGGCACGCAACGCGCGATAAGCTGATCATCTCTGCTCTGTTTCCGGCAGCTGATCCTCCATCCGTTTCATTCCCGCTGTGACGATGGTAGTGATGATAAGAATCGCAAAAGAACCGAAAATGACAGCATTCCATCCGAACAGACTCCACAACAGTCCGTAATACAGGCTTCCAAGGCTTCCTCCAATGTAATAGGAAGTCAGGTAAAGACCGGAAGCGCTCGCTCTGGCGTGTGTGGCGTGCCTGGTAACCCAGGCGCTCGAAGTGGAATGGGTAAAAAAGAATCCGAAACAAAGCAGAAACAATGCAGCGATAATAACAGGAAATACAGGAAGCAGCGTAGCGGCCAGACTGACTGCCATACAGCCCATACCGGCGAACATACAGACGGTCTGCTTCCACCGCTGCGCAGCTTTGCCGGCAAGGATGGAGCTGATCGTACCTGAGCTGTACGTGAGATAAAGCAGACCAAGAACCCCGGTGGAGGCATAGAACGGCTCCTGGCTGAGATAATAGGTGATAAACGTGAAAATACCCATAAACATGAGAAAATGCAGGCCGCCGATGATGTAAGCCCCGCGGAGCAGGGGGCTGGCTAAATGGTCTTTATTGTCCTGAATAATCGTTTTGAGATGAAGAGGTCTTGCCTGAAATTCCTGTGAGCGCGGCAGCAGCATATACACAAGGGCAGCCAGAATCACGCTCAGCACGGTCATCACAAGAAACGCTGTCCGCCAGTCCCAGAATTCGGTTAACACACCACTGAGTACGCGGCCGCTCATTCCGCCGAGACTGTTACAGCTGATATAGGCGCCGACAGCCACTGTCATCGCACGCGTCTTGAATTCTTCACTGATATAGGCCATGGCAGCCACCGGAATGCCGGCCAGTCCGGCAGCCTGAAATATCCGTCCGGCCAGCATCACCTCAAATGTCGGAGCCGCGCTTA
Source organism: Salibacterium lacus (assembly GCF_042684865.1). Lineage (NCBI taxonomy): Bacteria > Bacillati > Bacillota > Bacilli > Caryophanales > Bacillaceae > Salibacterium > Salibacterium lacus. The sequence goes on along the minus strand of NZ_JBHUML010000006.1, from coordinate 190,234 downwards.
CTGCAATCGTACCTAACGTCCCGAGTCCGAGCGCCGTAAAAATGATGGGACGCCGCCCGAACGCATCCGATAATGCAGTATAAACAAAAAACGTAATCCCGAGCACAAACAGCGGCACCGAAACGAGTAGACTCGCTGTCGTTTCGGAAACGCCGAAAGACTCGGAGAAATGAGGAAGGAGCGGCTGCGGGAAATACAGGTTGGCGAACGTCATCAGGGCGGCTGCTCCGAGCGCCAGCGTCCCCCGCCAGAATGCTTTCGTTTTGATGTCGATCATAGGAGCACCTTCTTCTATAGATATAACCAATTTTAGGAATGCAACTACAGGGGAATTATAGAATCCGCCACGGGCAAATGCAATACACCTGCTAAGTTGATGTTTTTATTTCACGGGAAAAAAGGAATAGAGGAAAAGTAAAGGGTAACCAAGAGGTAAGGAGGTATGGGAATGAAAAAATTTATTAATAACCCGGAAAACGTTGTGGAAGAGATGCTTGAAGGAATGGCAGCTGCTCATTCCGATGAACTGAGACGTCTCCCCGGCTGGAATGTGCTGGTCCGCAAAGATGCTCCCCTTCCCGGCAAAGTCGGACTCGTGAGCGGGGGAGGAAGCGGCCACGAACCGGCCCACGCCGGCTATATCGGAGAAAATATGCTCGATGCCGCCGTTGCGGGGGAAGTGTTCACGTCCCCGGCGCCGGACCAGATCCTTGAAGCCATCAAGGCGGTGGACAGCGGAAGCGGCGTCCTGCTGATTGTGAAAAATTTCAGCGGAGACGTGATGAACTTTGATATGGCGGCGGAAATGGCAGCCGCGGAAGGTATCGATACAGAGCAGGTGGTCGTAAAAGACGATATGGCGGTGGAAAACGAAGAAGACCGCCGCGGCACAGCAGGAACAGTGCTGGTACACAAAATAGTCGGCACGGCCGTGGAAGAAGGACTGGATCTCCAGGAAGCAGCAGAGCTTGCCCGTCATGTCATAGGCCATACCCGGTCGATGGGGGTATCCCTCAGTCCCAGCACAGTTCCGGCCTCCGGCAAACCAGGCTTTACACTTGCTGACGATGAAATGGAGCTTGGCACCGGTATTCACGGAGAGCCGGGAATGGAGAGAAAGAAAATCCAGCCGGCCGATGTCGTAGCCGAAGAACTGCTGAATAACGTGACGGCAGACCTTGACGTGAAAAATGGAGAGGAAGTAGTCGTTCTCGTGAACGGACAGGGTTCCACGCCGTTGATGGAGCTTTATATCGTGTACCGCAAAGCAGCCGCGCTTCTTGCCGGCAGAAACATTTCCATCCATACCTCGATGGTAGGCGAATACATGAGTTCGCTTGAAATGGCAGGATGTTCTATCACGCTGTTGAAGCTCGATGACACGATGAAAAAGTATATAACATAATCAGAAAGGGTGATTGGTGCTGTGGAACTGACGACCAATGATATGAAGCAGTGGCTGTTAACAGCCGGCGAAAAAATGCAGGACAATAAAGAATATTTATCCGAACTGGATCAGGCCATAGGAGACGGTGACCACGGCCACAATATGGCCCGCGGGTTTCAGGAAGCCGCAGATGGTGTGAAAGGGAGCGGAGAAGAAGATATCGGAAGTATTGTAAAATCCGCGGCGATGACCCTTATCTCTAAGATCGGCGGGGCATCCGGTCCGCTTTACGGCACCGCCTTCCTGAAAGCCTCGAACGAGTGGAAAGACAAAACTTCCCTCACACAAAATGAACTGGCCCAGGGTCTGGAAGCTGCTGTAGAAGGCGTGAAAACACGCGGCAAGGCTGAAAGCGGCGGCAAAACCATGCTGGATGTCTGGGTTCCTGTTGTGGAATACGTGCAGCAGCGGGATCTCGTTCCATCGGAATTAGCCGCAAAAGCGAAAGAAAGCATGGAGCAGACGGAGGGAATGAAAGCAAATAAAGGAAGGGCTTCGTATTACGGAGAAGAATCCAAAACTCATATTGACCCCGGGGCCTATTCCTCCTATCTTCTGTTCGAAGCGCTGGCGGAGGCCCTGGACAAGGAGGAAGTCTAATGAGCAAACCCGCAGTCATTATCGTTTCCCACAGCGGGAAAATCGCAGACGGAGTATATGATCTCGCCGCCCAGACGAAACAGCCGGACGTTGAAGTATATGCTGCCGGCGGCACGGAAGACGGCGGCATCGGGACGAGCGCGGATAAAATTCAGAATGCGCTGCAGCAGGCGGATAATGAAGCCGGCATGCTTGTGTTTTATGACATCGGAAGCGCTCTGATGAACGCTGAACTCGCACTTGATATGCTTCCTGATTTGGAGGGGAGTGTGGAGATTGTGAATGCGCCGATTGTGGAAGGCACCTATGTAGCGGTGGTGGAAGCCGGTATGGGAAAATCACTTGAAGAAACCGCCGCAGCCGTCCGGCGCCAGCAGTTCGTGGAATAAAACAACGAACGTGCAAGTACCTTTACTTCAAAGAAGCGGCGGTCCTTGATCCCGCAGTAGACGAATACGTTAAAAATCCGAACGATAGCGCATTTTTGCGTAGAATGCAGCTCATCGTTCGGAGTTTTGTGTACAGGAAGGGGAAAGGGGTTTTCATTGAAAGCGTGATGACAAAACGAAGCCCTCTGCGGTATTATGACCTGCGTTTCTGGACGAGCAGAAGAAAACAGCCCAGCGCCAGGAGGTCGGCTGTGAAAATAATCAAGCCCATAGGGAGTGCTGTGTTTTCTCCGGCCACTCCGACAAGCGGGGCGGAGGTCGCTCCGAATAGAAACGGCAGCAGACCGAGCAGCGCAGAGGCACTGCCGGCCCGGTGACCCTGGGTCTCCATCGCGAGGGAAAAGCAGGTGGTCGTAACAACACCTACGCACGACACGATCAGAAAAAGCGGAATAACGATAAAGACGAGCGGAGCCTGCAGTAAAATCATGAGCAGCAAAAACGTGCTGGCGCCCATTGTGACAAACAGCCCGCTTTTCAGTATTGTATTTTCGTTTACCAAGCCTGCCAAACGGCCGGTCAGCTGACTTCCTATAATCAGGCCGATCCCGTTCATCGCAAACAGGATACTGAACACCTGGGCGGATACTCCGTAAATGCCCTGATAGACAAACGGAGTACCGGAAACGTAAGCGAATATTCCAGCCATGACAAGCCCCTGTGCCAGCGCGTAGCCGGCAAAGGTGCTGTCTTTCATTAATTCACCGAATGTCTGAATCGTATGTTTGATACCGCTGCTTGATTTATTGTCGTCCGCCAGCGTTTCCGGAAGCAGCCAAAAGACAGTAGTCAGCATAAACAGACCGATCATACCCAGTATGACAAATATCCCCTGCCACGACGTCCAGTTCAGCACAATGCCGCCGGCAAGCGGGGCAAGAATCGGTGCCAGTCCGTTGACAAGCATCAGCAGGGCAAAAAATTTCGTGAGTTCTTTGCCGGTATACAGATCCCGGACGACGGCTCTCGAAATGACAATGCCCGCCGAAGCGGAAAATCCCTGCAGGAAACGCGCAGCGATGAGAACCCAGATGGAAGGCGCAAACACACAAAGTATGGATGCGGCCGCATAGACCGCCAGAGAAATCATCATCGGTGTTTTACGGCCTTTCATATCGCTGATGGGGCCGATGACAAGCTGCCCTCCCGCAAGACCGAGAAGACAGGCGGTCAGACTTAACTGTACCGACGAAGCGGTCGTTTCCAAATCACTCGCGATGGAAGGGAAACTCGGCAGATACATATCAATCGTAAGCGGCCCGAAAGCAGCCAGCGAACCGAGCAGGACAGCCATCCATAAACGGCGCATTTTAGATAACGTTGGAGCGGAGGTGGCGGAATGTTCCATAAATATACCAGACGACCTTTCAGATAGGAATAACATCTACACTTGACACACTATCTCTCATCATACAGGAGAAAGAGAAATATATCCCGTCATTCGGCTTGTTCAGAAGGCGCTTTTTCCTAATCTTCAAGATCATCGAGAGAGACGGGCTTAAGGTTTTCGTTTCCCTGCAGCCGGGTGAAGAAGGAGACGAGCAGTTCAATCGTCTGTTCGATATCATCCAGGCTTACGGTTTCAACCGGTGCATGCATATACCGAAGCGGCAGAGAAACCACAGCAACAGGAACACCGCGTGCTGTTTTGCGCAGCTGATCGGCATCGGTGCCGGTTGAGCGCGGAGTAAGTTCATACTGCACCGGGATACCTGCGGCGCCGGCAGCCTGTTCCAGCAGGTCATTGGCTTTTTGGTTAATGGGAGCCCCTTTGGCAAGGACTGGACCTTTACCGAGCTTCACTTCCGCTGTTTGTCCTGATACGGCGCCCGGATAATCTGTGGCAAATGTCACATCCACCGCGATGGCAAGGTCCGGAGCGATTCCTGCTCCGGCAAAATAAGCCCCGCCCATGTTTGTTTCTTCATTCACCGTACTGACCGCATGCATGCCGACGTCCGCTTGAAGCCGGTTCTCCAGGCGCCGGAAGACTTCCGCTACAATGAAAGCACCGGTCCGGTTATCGAGGCCGCGCCCACTGATGCGGTTGTTCAAAAGTCCTTCCGGTTCCCGTTTGTAGACTGCTGTGTCCCCCGGTACCGTGAAAGCCTCCACTTCTTCCCTGGAAGACGCCCCGCAGTCAATGAATAAATCCGAAAAGCTGAAATCATCTTTTGCCCCGCCGTGATGTTCGGCCTTTGATCCAAACACCCCGGTCAGACGGCCGTATTTCCCGAGTATCGCCACTTTCATGCCGATCGCCGGTTTGTGACTGATACCACCTAATTTCTCCACATAAATATAACCATCGTTATCGATGGCTTTGACCATAAATCCAATTTCATCACAGTGTCCCGCCACAGCTACCCGCAGCGAAGCATCCGGATGGTGAACGGCGGAAGCGTTCCCCGCGCCGTCGGTATGTAACTGCGCCGCATACGGCTTCACATGCTGCAGCCACTTCTTCTGAATGTCCGCCTCCATGCCCGAAGGTGACGGTGTCTGCAGCAGTTCGTATAAAAAGTCGTGATGCCTGTTGTTCATACTACGATCCCTGTCCTTTCTCCAGTACGTTTCTTTCATTATATGCGTTATCCATACTAAACAACAAATGATCCCTTTGGGGTACCATGATGAAATCACACTGTATGTTCATTATATAAAACAAAAAAGCAGTAATAATCCTGAAAAAATGAGTTATTAAAAGAAATTCAGAGAAATATAAAGGTAATGTGCGTTATATAGAACTTATTGAACTCAGAATAGGTTTTGCAAATGATTAAGTTCGTTATATAATACATTTACATTCTATAAAACGAACAAAAGGCAGGGAGGGAGCAGGATGGCTGGTAAGATGATCCGAATTGTTGTGAATAGTTTTCTGGGTATACTGTTCGTTCTTTTTCTGGCATCAGTGTTTCTGTTGATCCAGGGCCGGGTGAATCCGGATGAAATGCCATCTGTGTTTGGGTATCATCCCTTAACCGTCTTGTCGAACAGTATGGAACCTGCTTTTTCGGCAGGGGACATGATTCTCACAAAACAGACAGATCCCGGGGCGATTCAGTCCGGCGATGTGATTTCCTTTTATAACGAGGAAAGAGAAGTCATTACCCACCGGGTTATCGAAACGACCGAAAAAGAGGGACAGCCGGCGTTTGTAACCCAGGGGGATAACAACAATGTGAAAGATGATGAAGCGGTCGGCGGTGCCCAGGTTCTTGGGAAAATGCAGTTTTCCGTTCCTTACGGCGGTTATCTGGCACAGTTTTTCGGAAGTCCCGCCGGCATGATCCTGTTTATTATCCTTCCCGTTTTTTCCTACATTGGCATTGTTATTTACGAACGGCTTGGAAAAAGCAGCAAATCAGACCAAACGGTAGAGCATGGTTCTTAATTCTTTAAAGGAGGTGAGAAAGGAAGACAGCCGCATCCGGCTATTATTTATCGATGTATACACAGTGTCACTGGGGACAGGAGAAGAATGAATAACATTTACTTAATAATGAGGAGGATTTATCAATGAACAAAACAAAAAAGGCACTTATCGCAACATCTGTAGCAGGCGTGATGGCAGCAGGGGCAGGATTCGGCACATTCTCATGGTTTACCGAAAGCCAGGAAACAGGATCCAGTGATGTACAGGCAGGAACGCTTTCCCTGACAGACATTAGTGAAGAAAGAGTCTTCAGTACGGAAGGGCAGCTTCTGCAGCCGGTCAAGCAGAATACAGCGGAAAACGATTCAGAGTATATGGCCGAAGGCAACTCCATCACGTTTGAAAACGATGGCAACCTGGCACTTGATCCGCGTCTGATGCTCGATGTGGAAACAAACGGCATTGACGGTGCGGACGGCAATGACTATAAGATCCGTATGAATCTGGACCGTACCGGCAGCGTGGATTGGAGCGGGCAGAGCGAGTGGATTGATGCCAATGAAACAGAAGCACCTATTAATGAATGGTTCCGTGATGCAGCGGATGGCTTCAACAGAGATATGGAACCGGGTGATGAAGTGACTGTCAGCTTTGACGTCTACCTCGATCAGGAAGCCGGCAATGAGTATCAGGACTCTTCGGTAACAGGCACCCTCCGTGTCGACGGTAAGCAGACAGTTGAAGATGCAGAGTATCCGCAAGACTAATAGCTAATTAGATAAGCTGTAAACACGAAGCAGCTGGTTTCCAGCTGCTTCGTTCTATATTGCGATCAATGAATGGAGGTGCTGTAGGTTGAAAGGTTGGTTATCCCTGTTTGTGGTGAGTATGTTTGTGATTGCAGGCGTATTGGATGGATTCAGCACTTATTCGTATTTTTCAGCCGAGACAAGAAGTTCTTCCAGTTCGGTCAAAGCATTTGTCCCGGCAGACGGCTTGGATATTGATGAAAAGGTAAAAGGATGCGCCGTTACGCTCACCGTGAAAAACAAAACACAGGTGGATGCAGGAGACGTCCGTATCAAAGCCGGGCAGAAGACACATAAGAAAAATAATTACCGCATCATTCCTGCGGTGGAACGTCTCTCGATTTCGGCAAGAGATTCAGTGTCTTCCACGTTTGTGACAAATCACCGGGAAGGGAACCATTGTAACAATCAATGGGTGTATTTTGACATTAGTGCTTTCAATGGAAGCTTTGAAGAAAGTATCCGCGTGAAAGTCCATAACCCTCCTCCGAAAAAAGAAGAAGTAGAAGAAGAATTAAAAGAGAAAGAAAAAGAAGAGGCTGGTGAAAACACGGAAGAGCAGCAGGAAGACAACGTAGAAGACGGTGTGGAGGAAGAAGAACCGGTCGAAGAGAATCCCGAGTCTGAGGAAGAAAATAAGGAAGAAGAGCAGCCGGAATCCGGAGACGGCAGTGAAGAAGAAGGAAGCAAAGAAACCGGAAACAACGAAGAAGACAAAAGCGGCAGTAATGGTAACGACGGCTCCGAAGACAATGGAACCGGCGGAAATGCTGACCAGGAAGAATCCACGGAACCAGAGCCGGATAACGGCAGCGAAGACGAGGAGAACAGTGAAGATACTACGAGCGGAGATGAAGCAGCAGAAGAAAATGCCGGCGGAAATGAAGGTAACGAGGAATCCGGCAGCAGCGGAGAAAGTACGGAAGAAAGCGGAGAAGCGCCCGGAGAGGAAGAAAGTTCAGACTCAGAAGCCCCGCCGGAATCCGAAACGCCGGCCCCTGGTGACAGCAGCGGAGATACCGGCGGCACGGAAGAAGCCGTAGAAGAAGAGAACAGTGGAAATGAAAATAACGGGGAATCCGGCAGCAGCGGAGAAAGCACGGAAGAAAGTGTAGAAGCATCCGAGGATGGAGGAAGCTCGGAGCCGGAAGAATCGCCGGAATCCGAAAACCCGGACCCCGGTAACAACAGCGGACAGGAAAATAACGAAGAAGGCGGAGAAGAAGTTTCCACCGACGGAAACAGCACAGGAGAAGACGAAGAAACCAGCGGGGAAAACCAAAGCGCCAGAGAAGAAGAGGAAGAAACCCCGGGAGAACAGACAGATGGTAACGAAGACCGCGACGGAGGAGACGCCGGCAGTCCAGGCAAGGCGGAGGATAATATAGACTCTTCCCCTTCCGAAGAAGAGAGTAGCAGTGAGGATAACAGCCGGCAGGATGAAGAGAGTGTCTCCGGCAGCGAGGAAACATCCGGCGGTGCTGACAGAACAGACAAGGACAAACGCAGCGCTGTGAAAAGTGATAAAGATTCCAGCAAGGAAGATGAGGAATCAACGACCCGGGAAAACAAAGCCCGTTCCGAAAGCCCGGAGACGGAACCATCTGACAACAAAAAAGAAGACAACGGCAGCAAGGAAGATGAACAGACAGATAAGAGCGGAGATAATGAAGAAACAGGCGGAAAAACGGATGATAAAGATAAAGAAAAGCCTGGTAAAGATAAGGACAATAAAGGCAAAGACAAGGACAAAGATAAAGACAACAAAGACAAGGATAAAGATAAAAAGAAAGAAAAAGGACGTACCAGCAATTCGGGAGATGATAAAGCTTCGCGGTCTGACGATGATAAAACCAGGAAGAAAGCAGAGAAAAAGGATAAGGACCAATGAAACTGCTGAAAAGACTGATGGTTTTTCTCAGCCTCTGTACTTTCATTTATGCGGTCTATCTTGTTTTCTTTACCGTGCATAGTTCGGGGGGTATTCCGAAAGCTTTCGGTCTGCAGCCGGTAAAAGCAGCATCCGGGAGCATGGAACCAACCTTTCATGCAGGCGATCTGTTGATTCTAAAAGACACAGGCGGAGTCCGCACCGGTTCAATTATTATGTTCAACCAAAACGGTAAAAGTGTAACCCATCGGGTAACGCAGGTAACGGAGGAAGGATTCCGCACGAAAGGAGATGCCAATCCGGTGCAGGATAATGCAATGGTTCCGCCGGAGCAGGTGGAAGGGGTGTATCTCTTCCATCTTCCCCAAGCCGGATGGTTGATAGAACAGATGGCAGGCGGATACGGAATAGCCGCCGTTACGGTATTGCTCGGTTCTATTGTTTTATGGAAATATTACAAAACGATTTTCAAAGCATTGGGGATGCGGAAGAAATATGTCCGCTACAAACCCCGGAGTTTTGACAGCTGAAAAGAAATGAAAAGAACGGGGGTCGGGAGATGATAAAGACGAAATGGAAAAAAGCGTCGTCTCTGCTGCTTGGGACGGCGTTGTTATTTCTGTTTTCCTGGAATACAGCTGCTGCAGGAAAGCTGGTCGAATTGGAGGACAGCAGCTTTATGAAAGGTATCGGTCCTTTTGCTCCGGGTCTTTCCTTTGAAACGGATATCACCGTGGAAAATGTCAGTAGTGATGATATCGAATACGCTCTTACACTGCAGAGAGAAGAAGAAGAGAAGCAGCACCGGGAAAAAGAATCCAGTATGTTTTTTGAAAATCTCCAGGTAACCGTTCAGGCAGACGGTAATCAGAAATACGAAGGAAGCTTTGCGGGCGTAGATACGATTGATATGGGGATGCTGGAAGAGGACGAAGATCTGCCGGTTACCTTTGTTGTTCATTTTCCGGAGGAAAGCGGGAATGAGTATCAGGGCCTGTCTGCGAGCGTGTCGGTGAAAGTGGATGCAAGACAGGTAAATGCCCCGCCGGAAGATGATGAAGACAGCGATACGGACGATAACGGAGGTGGGGGAAATGATTCAGGCGGCGGTTCCGGAAATCCGGACTCTGATACCGGTGATCCGGGAGATACCGGTAACCCGGGAGGTTCAGATGACCCGCAAACACCTTCATCCCCGAATCCGGACACCGGCGAACCGGAACAGCCGGACACCGGGGAGCCGGCGGCCCCTGACCAACCGGTAGAGGAACCGGATAACCCGGACAATCCAGAGAGTCCTGGTAGTCCCGCAGCACCGGATGACCCGGATGTGCCGGATACAGAGGACCCGAATGAACCGGAAGAGCCCGGAGACGATGAAACGGTAGTCCCCGGTGGAAATGACCGGCCGGGGCCGACGCTTCCGCAGACAGGCGAACACGGAGATCTGCTGTTTTATGCGGCTGGCCTTGCCAGTATAGCTGTAGGGATCTATTTATATGGCAGAGTCTCTTCTCTTGCTGTGCCATTTATGTTCAGGAGGAGAAGGGAGCCATGAAACCAGCTGCCCTTCTCCTAGTTCTAACGGGAATTCTCCTGTTGCTTTATCCGCATGTAAACGAATGGATGGCAGATTCCAGACAGGCGCAGCTGCTGGAGCAGTGGGAGACGGCTGAAGCAGCACAGGTGGAGACCAGAGCCGGACGGGATTACAAAGAACTGGAACACGTCTTTCAGCAGGCGGAGAAGGAACAAGCGTTCAATTCCGCACCGGAACATCCACCAGAATCGAAAGGGGAAACCGATCCCATCGGTCTCCTCCGGATCCCTGCCATTAATGTGGAACTTCCTGTGGCAAAAGGAGCATCTGCCTCCATCCTCGATGTGGCAGCCGGTCATCTTGCCGGAACGGCTGCGCTGGGAGCGGAAGGAAACAGTGCAGTTGCAGCCCACCGTAGTCACACGTATGGCCGTATGTTCAACCGTTTGGATGAGGTGGAAACAGGAGATCTGATAGAAGTGGAGACCGGCACCGGAACACACTCTTACACCGTTTTTCAGACAACGGTCGTAGATCCTTCCGATACTTCCGTGCTGCGGCAGGATACGAATGGAGAAGATGTTATTACATTAATTACCTGCACCCCGATGAAAAATCCGGTGAACCGGTTAATCGTGCAGGGAAAAATAGAATCATAAAAACAATAAAGCAGATGGAAATAAATGAATATAAATAAAAAACAATCCGAACAGTGGCGGAGAATGTTGTTTCGAGCATTCTCCGCCATCGTTCGGATTTTTGATGCTTTACTTTACGGCGATAATATTTTGTTTCCCGTCATGCAGACGTGAACCCTCTTACTGCGGTGTTCCTTCCATATTTGATATGAGCCAGGTACTGTTTTTCTTCACGAGCGTGTATTCGTAGTAGGTGGCCTGATTGTTTAACTGGCTTTCCGGTTCCAATCCACCGACCACAACTTCGTTACTGCTGCGTGATTCAAATGTTACGTTTTCCATTACTCGGAAGGGAAATGCCTGCGCCAGAGCCGGACCGTATTCATCCAGACCTTCCTGGTAAAAAGGTTCCCACATGTTGGTGGTAATACTTTCTGTGTAATAGGTATGGAATGTGTCTTCAATTTCTGTGAAGGGGTCTTTTGCCTGGTCACTTCCGGAGGCTTCCTCATACTGCTGGTACATCGCCTGTTCTATGGCCTCTTCCGCTTCAGTGATACGTTCTTCAAAGTAAGAAAGGGACGGGGTGTCTGCCGGTTCCTGTCTGTATTCTTCGTTCATCGCTCTGGCGGTAAATACGGAGAACTGGGCTCTGGTTGTGGATTCTCCCGGCCGGAACGTGTTGTCTTTGGCGTATCCTGTTGTGATGTTGCTGCCGGCAAGGGCTTGAATGTCTTGATAGAAAATATAATCCTTCTCGATATCTGCAAAGTCACGGGCGCTGCCGTCTGCGTTCAGGCTATAAGCTCTTGTCAGGACGGCTGCCATCTGTCCTCTTGTTAAAGGCTCATTCGGCATAAAGGCCCCGTCATCTCCATTAATAATCCCTTCGTCTGCGACAGCTGCAATGGCTTCATACGCATGACTGGATTCATCTACATCTTCAAATCCGGGATTCGGACGGTCTCCGGTCTCAAGATTCAGCGACGCGGCAATCATAAGCGCTGCCTGGGAACGTGTGACTTCGTTTCCGGGACGGAATTCTCCGTTCGGATAGCCGCTGATCACGCCTTCACCGGCAAGATACGTGATTTCATTTTCCGCCCAAAAGTCTGAGCCGACATCGGAGAAGTTCTCACTTGCAGATACTGTACCTGTTGTCATGAAAAATGCAGTGATGCAGGATAACCCTGCTTTCTTCCATAATTTCATCATCATCCACCTCTTTTAAAATAATATAAAGAATCCTGTTTACGCTTTTCTCTTGTTTGACGAAAACATAGAGAGAAACGTTGCAGAGCCCGCTGCTTCTTTTTTTTGATGATGCACGTGCAGATAGTCCAGATAAAAGATGAAGAATATCTTTTCTGGATGGAATATCCGCTGTGTAGAGGTTGTAAACAAGAAACCATTGGAATCCATAAAAAACGCAGGTATGAACCGTTCATATCTGCGTTTCTGACCGTCTGTTTTTCTCTTTTGCACTTCTGCTCCCCTGGAAAACTATGTTGAATCCGGGTCGCCGTACTTACGCGTAATCAAGCTCTTTTCTTAGTAATGACCTTGAATGAAAGGCAGCACATCCTCTTCATACATTCTGCGGAGTTTATGCATTTCCTCTTCCGTATAGGAAGCACTTTCTTCAGCCTGCAAGTTGTCCTCTACCTGCTCCACCGATTTAAAGCCTGGGATCACGCATGTTACTTCGTCGTGTTCGAGAATCCATTTTAAAGCTCCTCTGGTCATGGATCCGCGCCCCTTGGCGATCCACTCGAGAGACCGGCTGAGTTCCACTCCTTTTTCAAAAGGCAGGCCGGCAAATGTTTCTCCTACATTGAAGGCTTGTCCTTCCCGGTTGAAGTTCCGGTGGTCGTCTTCGGCAAACGTGCTCCCGGTTGTGAATTTGCCGGTCAAAAGGCCGCTGGCAAGCGGAACCCTGGTCAGAATGCCGACGCCCTGCTGTTTTGCTTTTGGAAGAAGTTCCTCAAGAGGTTTCTGGCGGAAGATATTAAAGATGACCTGGAGCGCCCTGACATTCGGCTGATCCAGGCAGATCAGGCCTTCCTCGACCGTTTCCACGCTGACACCGTAATAGCGGATCTTTCCTTCCTGCTGCAGTTTATCAAGCACATGAAATACCTGGCCGTCTTCGAGAATGTGTTGGGGCGGACAGTGGATCTGGTAGAGATCAAGCTGTTCCCGGCCAAGGCGGCGCAGGCTGTTTTCGAGCCAGGCGCGCACATTTTCCTCAGAGTAGGTGGCAGGGTCGTGGATATCCCCGGCACGGCAGAACTTGCTCGCGATATGAATCTCCTTTTCGCGGCCCTTCGTCGCTCTTGCAAGAAGTTCTTCGCTGCGGCCGCCGCCGTATACATCCGCGGTATCAAAAAAATTCACGCCGGCTTCCATGGCCCGTTCCAATCCTTTTAAGGCTTCCGTGTCATTGGTGGACCCCCAGGCTCCGCCTATCGCCCATGTGCCGAAACTGATTTCACTTACGTTCAGGTCTGTTGTTCCAAGCTGCCGGTATTGCATTGTTCGTACACCACCTTGTCTAACATACTATAAAACGCTTTCACCATTGTACATGATTTTTATTCCAGCATCTACAAACTGGTTCGAGCGAAGTGATGTCGACTGCGGGCGGTATTTTGTCGAAAACGAGCGGAATATTGTCGCAATCGAGCGAAACCATGTCAAAAACAAGCGAATCTGCAAAAAATACAAAAGGTACGAATTGGGAAAACCAGGTTTAATCATGCGCGCGAAGAAGGGATAGTAGATATAAAAGAGGAAAGGAGCGTACTGCCGATGCATATCTTTTCTGAACGTGATATCCGGCAAGTGGTGGATGTAAATAGGAAGGCACTGGAACTGGTGGAAGAAGGATTTCAGAAACTGGAGCGGGGAGAGGTGACAATGCCGCCGGTTCTCCGGGTCGATATTCCTGAACACCATGGAGAAGTGGATGTGAAAACGGCCTATGTAAAAGGAATGGATATGTTTGCTCTGAAAATGTCGTCCGGTTTTTTCGACAATCCCGATAAAGGGCTTCCCAGCCTTAGCGGCATGATGCTTCTTCTCCGCACCGATACTGGTTTTACCGATTCCATCCTGCAGGATAACGGCTATTTAACCGATGTCCGCACGGCGGCGGCCGGAGGCATCGCAGCAGCGCACCTGGCCCCGGAAACGGTGGAAACAGCCGGTGTGATCGGAACCGGAACCCAGGCGCGGTACCAGATCCGCGCGCTGCAGCTGGTCCGGAAACTGGATCAGGTGCTCGTGTACGGGAGGAAGTCAGAACGGGTACAAGAGTATATCGATGACATGCAAAAGGAGCTCGGAATTGAGGTGAAAGCAACCGAAAGCCCGGAAGAGGTAGTTCGAAACAGTGATGCGGTCGTAACGACAACCCCCGCGAAGCAGCCCATCATTCAAAAAGAATGGCTCCATCCCGGCCTCCATATTACCGCCATGGGATCTGATGCCGAGGAAAAGAACGAAGTGGCCCCGGATGTCCTCGGAGCGGTGGATGTGCTGGCGTGTGATGCCAAAGCACAGGTTTTTAAGCTTGGTGAACATCATCATGCGCTTGAAGCAGGAGTTATTCAGGAAAACGCCGATACGGTGGAACTCGGAGCGTTGTCTCTCGGTCATGCCGGGGGAAGAACATCCAACGAAGATGTGACGTTTTGTGACTTGACCGGCACTGGAGTCCAGGACACTGCCATCGCCGTATACGCCCGGCAGAGCCTTGTCGACGCGGGAAAAGGTACGACATTTGAAACGTAGAAACCAGGCCGAAAACCTGATACAAAAAGTGTCTATAAAGCAAAGGATATCTTTCTAAGCGTCACTTTTCAGCGGAGCCACAGAAAAAGTAACTCGCAGACAGGTTCTAAGCGTTACTTTTCAACCCGGCGGGGCAGAAAGTGACCGGAACCGTTATTCAGGTACAAAAGAATAATAAAAAAATCGCAGCATGGACTGGACTCCGCTGCGATTTTTAATCAACCGGACTATAGAAAAGTGATACAGAACCCCTGTATTTGGTGTACAATAGAAGAAAGTCAAGTCCCGGCGGGTCTTCATCTACGCTTCTTTCCCCATCTGTTCTCCGAAAAATACAGTCATAAACAGGCAGGCTGGTACATATCATGACAGCGTAGGCCTGTCTTTATCTTGCATGTGAAAAAGGGAATCGCTACACTTTGTATACGGAGAAACCCAGAGACCCAAAAATCCATGATATAAAAGGGGAGCGGTAGGATGACAGATGCGCTGAAGACGCCGGTGGATGTCAAGATGACCACCAACATCAGACAGCAGGGGGAAAAGGAACAGGTGAACCTGCAGGCGAAGGGCGAAGTCTACCAAAAGCAGAACTTCACGTTTGTGTCGTTCACGGAAAATCTGGACGACATTGGCGAAGTTTCCACTGTCTTAAAGGTGGGAGGACGCGAAATTACGGTACTTCGGTCCGGCTCGGTATCCATGCGTCAGCGTTATTTACGTGGAGAACGAACGGAAGGAAGCTATGAAACGCCATTTGGCACCTTCACGACCGAGGCGGACACACACCAGGTGGCTGTCATGTGGGCGGACAGCGGCAGCACCGGCCGCATTCAGTTCGGCTATGACTTGAAACTGCAGGGTGCTTCTGCCGGACGGTATGAAGTCACTATATCGATTGAGGAGGATACGTAACGGTTATGAACGTCGTCGAACAGATCAAGGAACAATTAAAACAGGAAACCGCGGACGCCGCTGTGAAAGCAGGGCTCGTGTCCAAAGAAGAACTGCCGGAAGTGGTGATGGAAACACCAAAGGACAAAGAACACGGCGACTTTGCCACGAACCTTGCGATGCAGCTGGCCAAAACAGCAAAAAAAGCACCAAAGCTGATTGCAGAAGATATTACCGGAGCTATGGATACATCGAAAGCATCTGTTGAAAAAATGGAGATTGCCGGACCGGGATTTATTAATTTCTTCCTCGATCACAGTTATCTGCGCCAGGTCATTCCAGCAGTGCTTTCCTCCGGACAGGAATATGGAAAAACAGATGCCGGCGGCGGGAAGAAAGTCCAGGTGGAATTCGTTTCCGCCAATCCGACAGGAGATCTGCACCTTGGACATGCCCGCGGCGCCGCCGTTGGGGATGCGCTCAGCAGTATCCTCGAGACCGCCGGCTATGATGTCACGCGGGAGTATTACATCAACGATGCCGGCAATCAGATCAGTAACCTCGCCTATTCGGTGGAAGCCCGTTACCTGGAAGCCCTCGGAAAAGAAACGACGATGCCCGAAGACGGCTACCGCGGTGCTGATATTAAACAGTTCGGCGAAGAACTGGCCGCTGAGCACGGGGATGCTTTTGTCGATACAGCACGGGAAGAACGGCTTGCCTTTTTCCGGGAATACGGGCTGAAACGGGAAATGGAAAAACTGAAACAGGACCTGCTTGATTACCGGGTCGAGTTTGATGTGTGGTATTCTGAAACATCATTGTATGAAAGTGGGAAAGTAGAAGAGGCGCTGCAGCTTCTGGAGGAGCGCGGTGAAGTGTATGAAGCAGATAACGCCATCTGGTTTAAATCTTCCAACTACGGCGACGACAAAGACAGAGTCCTCGTCAAAAACGACAACACCTACACATACCTCCTGCCCGATATTGCGTATCATCAAAATAAATTCGAGCGTGGTTTTGAAAAAGTCATTAATGTCTGGGGAGCAGATCATCACGGCTACATTCCGAGAATGGAAGCAGCGGTTCAGGCGCTTGGCTATAATAAGGACCAGCTTGATACCCGTATTATTCAAATGGTGAATCTGTATGAGAACGGCGAACGGGTGAAAATGAGCAAACGGACCGGCAAAGCCGTGACGCTGAAAGACTTGATGGAAGAAGTCGGGATCGATGCGACGAGATACTTTTTCGCGATGAGAAGTTCGGACACTCACATGGATTTTGATTTAACACTGGCGAAGTCCGAATCCAATGAGAACCCGGTCTATTACGTCCAGTATGCGCATGCACGTCTTTGCAGCATTTTCAGACAGGCAGAGGAAAAGGGATATAAATATGATCCGGACGCTGAGTTGACGCCGATTGCCTCGGAAAAAGAGTACGACCTGCTGAAAAAAATCGGTGAATTCCCGGAAGCGGTCGCAATCGCTGCGGATAAATACGCTCCGCACCGGATGACCAATTACGCGCATGAACTAGCTGCTGCCTTTCACAGCTTCTACAACGCAGAGCGCGTAGTGGATTCCGAAGATGCCGCCAAAACACAGGCCCGTCTGAAACTCGTGAAAGCCGCCCAGATCACGCTGCAGAACGCCATGGCTCTGATCGGGGTACATGCTCCTGAAAGAATGTAATCTGCCACGTATTTTAATGCAGCCTTAAACTTCCGAACAATTCCATCCGTGGGATCGTCCGGAAGTTTTTTTATGTTGGCAGAACGGGAAGGACGGCAGGTGCCGCCGGCCAGAAGCAGGTGAAGCAGAAATACCCTGAATTGAGCGAGAACTACGGAGAATCGACCGAGAAATACAGAGAATCAATCAAGAAATGGGGAGAATCAATCGAGAAAAACCCAATTCGTGCGGAAATCAATCGAGAAATGAGCGAAACGATCGAGAAATCCCGGGAATCGATCAGGAAACGCCGCTCCCGCATCGGACGCTGCGCGGTGGTACCACCCGGTGCGGATCGAAGCAGTCATCCGGAGAATCGATCGAGAAATACAGAGAATCGATCAAGAAACCAGCACCCCCATCCATCCCGACAATCAACTCGTGAATCGGCAATATGCGTTAACCGGAATCAGAAACCGGGAATAAGCCCGAAAGCGTTGATGCATAGTATAAAGAAAGGTGTGGTACGAATGCAGGAAGCATTATTATCCCTTTTAACAGGACTGGGCGTCGGCTTTTTATTTGCTGTTGTACGCCTGCCTATTCCAGCTCCTCCCGCTCTGCCCGGTATACTGGGCATTGTCGGCATTTTTCTTGGGTGGAAAATGTTCCATCTTATTCAGACCTGGCTGCAAAGCGGGGGGAGCTGAGCAAAGGAGAGAGGACAGATATGCCATTTTTCATCTCACAGGGACACAAGCTGCATTACGAGGTAAAGGGAAAAGGACTGCCGATTTTTTTTATCCATCCCCCGGCAATGGGAAGTGCGGCCTTTTATCATCAACGAAAACTCGCCCATGATTTCAAGGTGATTCTGATGGATGCCAGAGGCCACGGTTTCAGCCAGGCCGGCAGGGAGACGCTTACTATCTCGGAATGGGCGGAAGACCTGCACAATCTGGCTGACGTCCTCGGGCTGGACCGGGTTCTTCTATGCGGTTATTCAAGCGGCGGATCGGTCGCGCTCGACTTTGCTATCCGCTGGCCGGAGCGGACCGCAGGGGCAGCGCTGGCAGGAGGGTTTCCGGAAGTACGCACCACGCTGCTTCACAGAGAATTCGAAATCGGAATGTGGATC
Organism: Salibacterium lacus; assembly: GCF_042684865.1. Classification (NCBI taxonomy): domain Bacteria; kingdom Bacillati; phylum Bacillota; class Bacilli; order Caryophanales; family Bacillaceae; genus Salibacterium; species Salibacterium lacus. The sequence continues at coordinate 171,978 of NZ_JBHUML010000006.1, read as the reverse complement.
ACGGAAAAAGGATGGATGGGGCTGCTGGCCGGGATGCTTTCGATAGGAAATGCCACGCAGTCCGGGCACCGTGAACGAATAGCCGCTGCGGTGAAAAGAAGTTCGGCACCGCTCGTGCGCTCCCTGTACGAATCCGGCCTGCATTACTCCTGTACAGCGGCTCTCCCTTCTCTTTCCCGGCCGCTTCTTCTTTTGTACGGCTCCAGAGACTGGTATGTTCATTACTATCAGTACATCTTTTACAAATACGCCGTGCAGGCACCAAAAGATATCGTGATGGTCCATGGCGTCGGCCACCAGATCCCAACGCTTCAACCCGCCTCCTACAATGCGGCGGTGGCACAGTTCGCCCGGCAGCTCGAGAACGGAAGTGTCCCCTTCAAAACGTTGACGTGACGGTCTGTTACAACAACGCCTCCAGCAGATGAGCGGCTTTTTCTTTGATACGCACCGAAAACGGCCGCTTCGTCACATCCTCAAGGTGCAGGAGGGTGGAATGCTGCATGTCCTTTTCCAATATATTTCTGATGTATTCAATGAATGTTTTATCTTCAATCAGCGTATTCATTTCGAGATTCAGGTGAAAACTTCGTTGATCAAAATTGGCGCTGCCGATATCGCAGCATTGCTCATCAATCAGCACAGCCTTCGCATGAAAGAAACCATCGTTGAAATGATAAACGCAGACTCCGGCGCTTATTAAAGGCTCAAGGTAAGACCAGGACGCTTCCTGAACCAGGGGGTGGTCCCGTTTGGCAGGAAGAATAATCGTGATGATGACATCCCGTGCTGCTGCTTCAAGCAGTGCCTTTTGAAGGGTGGGACCCGGGATGAAATAAGGAGTTGCAATATAAATGCGGGTACGGGCCCGGCCGATCATATGAAGAAAGGTGTTCAGCACTTCATCTCCATCCGTTGCCAGAAAGCGGAAAGTGGTATCCCCATCCGGAAGAGACTCCGGGTTTTTATCAGAGGAAAAATCGTCCTCCGGACGTTCCCGGTGCCAGTCCGCAATGAACTGGCGCGTTAAATCCTGCACCCCCTCTCCTTTAACACGGAGATGAAAATCCCGCCAGTATCCAAATTTCGGATCACGTCCAATGTATTCATCTCCTACATTGAAACCACCCGTGTACCCGGTTTCTTCATCAATGACCGTAATTTTGCGGTGGTTGCGCCGCTGCAGGGAATAGAACAAGAAAGGCAGGGAAATCCGCTGGCTGTACGCGAAATATACTCCTGCGTTCCTAAGCTTTTTCCGGCCTTGGCGGGTCATACCGCTGCTGACACGGTCAAGCATGACGCGGACGATGACCCCGTCTTCTGCTTTCCGGCAGAGCAGGTCAATCAGCTGACTGCCAATGCTGTCCTGCCGGAATATGTAAAAAAGAATATAGATCGACTCTTCCGCCTGCTTTATATCTTCAAAATAATCCCGGAAGAAGGTTCCGCCCTCTTTATAGCACGTTACCTGTCCCGAGCGGCGCGGATAAAGCACACTACTGCGTTCTTTGCGGTGTTTCTTTCTGCCGCAGGCAAAATCAAACAGACACCATCCTGCAGCCAGCAGCAGCGCGGCGGTACCTGACATTATCCAGATCATGAAAGAGGCCTCCTGATACCCCCTTTTCTACAGTAAGAGGGTTCGCTGTACCCCCTAGAATATCCGAAACGAAGCCATTCTAGAATCAAGATACAAAAAAACTTTCCGCTTCATGCAGAAACAGAGCGCGAATCCATCGAAAAATGCTGGCATAAATACCGCAAATATGTTTATAATGAAAAGTATGATTTTGAAGAACGGATAACTTAAACGTAGTCTGTTTCCAAGTCGGGAGAATGTCTGTGTAGACAGTTTCCCGAAGGACATGAATACTTTGTGGAAAAAAGGAGTGTGCGGTCCTTGAGTATTTCTGATTATAATGAAGAAGAAGTGGAAGAAATGTCTGCGATAGAACTGGCTCATATTCTGCTGGAAGATGAAAAAAAGCCATATGAATATGGAAGTTTGATGAACCGGATTGCTGAATTGAAAGACCTGAGCTCGGATGAAACAAAAAACCGGCAGACCAAACTGTTCACTTCCATGAATCTGGACGGACGTTTTGTCCATCTGGGAGAGAATCACTGGGGCCTGCGCGGATGGTACCCGCTGGACCAGTCCGATGAAGATTTAAGTACGACGGTGAAGATGGAAGATACGAAGAAAAATCAAGACCCTGTCGATGACTTCGAGGAAGACTTTGATGATAACTTTGAAGATATCGAAGATGAACTCGATGAACTGTCGCAGGAAGAGAACGCCGAAGACGAAGAAAAAACGAAGCCGCTGGACGGATTTGAAAGTGAAGACACGGAGGAAGAACCGGCAGATGATGGCGACTCCTACTGAGTTCCGCAGAGTGTGACGGCTTCTATGCCCGGCACAGGACATTTGCGGTTTCAGTAGAGGATCCTCTCATATTGATGCTTGACTTTTAAAATAAGGCTCGGTAAAATCATTTTTGGGCTTAAACAGGTATATAATAAGGATTCCATAAATGAGACGAAACGAAAGTGCGCCCCCGCCCTGGGATTGGTGTCACTTTTGTTTTTTTTATAGTCAGGAAAGCTCAAATGCCGACGTTTGCCGGACCCCGTTTCAGCGCCCGCCACTGAACGTGTACGCTCTTCATGGAAGGCCGTTTTAAACAGGTTGGTGTTCCGTCCTTTTCTGAAGAGCAGCCGGCTCGTGCAATTAAATAAAAAAGGAGTAGATGAAGGCATGGCAGTTAAATATATCTTCGTAACCGGAGGGGTTGTGTCATCGCTTGGGAAAGGAATCACCGCCGCTTCACTGGGCCGTCTTCTAAAGAACCGTGGTTACGGCGTGACCATCCAGAAGTTCGATCCCTATATTAACGTCGATCCCGGAACAATGAGTCCATACCAGCACGGGGAAGTGTTCGTGACCGATGACGGTGCGGAAACGGACCTTGATTTAGGGCATTATGAACGTTTTATTGATATTAACCTGAACCAAAACAGTAACGTAACGACAGGGAAGGTATATTCATCGGTTATACGTAAAGAACGCCGCGGAGATTATCTCGGCGGCACGGTCCAGGTCATTCCGCACGTGACCAACGAAATCATTGAACGGGTGTACCGTGCCGGACGTGAAACCGGAGCGGATGTCGTTATAACCGAAATCGGCGGCACTGTCGGCGATATCGAAAGCCTGCCTTTTCTTGAAGCCATCCGGCAGATTAAAAGTGATGTCGGCGTCGACAATGCCATGTACATCCACTGTACACTCATTCCTTATCTCTCGGCTGCCGGTGAGCTGAAGTCAAAGCCGACCCAGCACAGCGTGAAAGAACTCCGCAGCCTCGGGATTCAGCCGAATGTGATTGTGGTCCGGACCGAAAGCGCCGTTCCGCAGGAAATGAAAGAGAAAATCGCGCTCTTTTGTGATATTCATAAAGATGCTGTGATTGAATGTTCGGACGCTGATACATTGTATCAAATACCGATTGATCTTCAGCGGCAGAAGATGGACCAGATTGTATGCGATTATCTGAAATTAGATGGCGGCGCGGCGGATATGGAAGAGTGGAAGATGCTGGTCGAAAAGGTGCAGAACCTATCAGGCCGGGTAACCATCGCTCTTGTCGGAAAATACGTATCGCTGCCTGATGCCTATCTGTCCGTAGCAGAATCGCTGAAACACGCCGGTTATGCTTTTGACTCCTATGTGGATATTCAGTGGATCAACTCCGAAGAAGTGACACCATCCAACATGGTCGAAAAGCTGAAAGAAGCAGACGGTATTCTTGTGCCGGGAGGATTCGGTGACCGCGGCATAGAGGGTAAACTCACGGCTATCCAGTACGCGAGGGAAAATAATATTCCTTATCTTGGATTGTGTCTTGGCATGCAGCTTGCCTCTGTAGAATTTGCCCGCAACGTAGTGGGGCTGACGGAGGCTGGTTCGGCAGAACTTGATCCGGATACAAAGGACCCGGTCATTGATCTCCTGCCGGAGCAAAAAGATGTAGAGGATATGGGCGGCACCCTGCGGCTCGGTCTGTACCCATGCAAACTGCGGGAAAACACTATCGCCAAGCAGGCATATGGGGAGGAAGTGGTGTATGAACGCCATCGTCACCGTTACGAATTTAACAACGCCTACCGCGATGCCATGGAAGAAGCAGGATTCATTTTCAGCGGGACAAGCCCGGACGGCAGACTGGTGGAGATTGTCGAACTGGAAAATCATCCATACTTTGTCGCTTCGCAGTTCCATCCTGAATTCGTGTCCCGCCCGACCAGACCACAGCCGCTGTTTCGCGAATTTATTCAAGCATCCATCGAGCATCAGTAATATAAAAAAAGAAGCTGTCCTGTTTGTTCAGGGCAGCTTCTTTTTGGTTGATAGACTGCATGTGGACGACGCTGCAAGCCCGGAGTGCTGCCATTAGTGTCCGCGGAGAGTGGTTGACGGAGTTAGAATCCGGCAGCCGGCGCTTTACGATTCGTCAAGCATTTCTATGATGTTCAAAAAGAGAAGCTGTCCTGCGAAGAGAGAGCACAGAGCGGAAGGATCCCCCATCCGCTGCCCGCTTTCTCCGGGTACGATGCCGCCTCTCACATGTGTCTGCAGCCACACGTCTGTCGGCTCCAGGTCCAGGCCGCTGTCCTCCTCGGCAAACGGAGCGGTTACCACAAATGGAATCTCCTGCTCCAGCAGTCTGCCGCAAGCGGTCTGCAGTGCCTCCTTTTCCTCGTTTCCGGCCAAGAGCAGCACCCTGTCGTCCATTTCCACCTGACCCAGTTCTTTAAGAGACACAAATGCTGTCTGCGCCGGGGCATCCGGGTGCTGCGTCAGAGTTAGGGCGCTTCCTTCCATGGACGATGTTCCACCGATCAAAAGCCGACCGGTGCCCGCCGGTCCCTGTGCCAGAAGCCTGGCTCCATTTTCTATCGCTTCATCCTCTGATAAAATATGCTGAAAAGCTCCCTGCAGCTGTGTCGCAAAAACTTTCACATGGCTCCCGCCTTTCCTTACGTACTGATTCTATCGTAAAGCAGATTCGTATTTCTGTAAAAATTACAGCAAAAGAAGGAAATCAGAGGGGGGATATGGAAGGGGTAACAATAACAACGAATGAAGAAAAGCAGAGGATATCCTGAGTAGAAAGAATCTGTATGACGGGGAGGGATTCTCTCAAAAACGGCAGCCGTTCTTACGTCCGGTCCCGGGTGATGACTTTCAGCTGAACTCCCGTTGTTTCAGGACGCTTCTGCTTTTCTTATCCACTTGTAAATAGTCGGTATGAAGCGTACTGCATAGAGAAAGAAGGGGAACCGGTTTGCATAAAATATTAATTGTGGATGATCAATACGGCATAAGAGTGCTGCTGCAGGAAATACTCCAGAAAGAAGGGCATGATATTCTGGAAGCCTCAAACGGCAGTACGGCTCTTGAACTTCTCGAACATGAACATCCCGATCTCGTACTGCTTGATATGAAAATCCCCGGTATGGACGGGGTTGAAATTCTAAGGAAACGCTCGGAACGCGGGCTGGCCCCCGGCGCATCTGTCATACTTATGACCGCGTACGGGGAGCTGAGCATGATGCAGGAGGCCGAACAGCTTGGTGCTTCTTCGTATATTTCCAAACCATTTGATATCAATCAGATTAGAGAAGAAATTCAGAAATACCTGGTCTGAGTTCCGTAAGCGGAAATAAAACCGCTCGACATCGCCTTATTATACGCGGCACCGCAACTTTTCCCGGACGGATGGGTGAAAAACGTTCATAATGTGCTATAATGAAGCAGAAAACATTCCAGAGATAGTGGAAAGTGCGATGCTTTGTTACATAGCGGGGCAGAACAAACGCCGTTTTTTCAACGTGTACGGCAGACAGTCTTTTCATTTATCCTGTCACGACGTAAGCCGCAAGGAGGGTAAGTATGCCGCTTGTTTCCATGAAAGAAATGCTGAATGAGGCAAAAGCCAATCAATATGCCGTAGGTCAGTACAATCTGAACAACATGGAATTTGTTCAGGCAGTACTGCAGGCTGCCGAAGAAGAACGTTCTCCGGTTATATGCGGCGTCTCTGAAGGCGCGGCCCGTTACATGAGCGGTTTTAAACCGGTGGTGGACATGGTGAAAACCTTTATGGAAGCCCACCACATTACGGTGCCTGTGGCGGTTCACCTGGACCACGGTTCCAGTTTTGAAAAATGCATGGAAGCCCTCCGTGCCGGTTTTACATCCGTGATGATTGATGGTTCGCACTATCCGCTTGAAGACAACATTGCCCTGACCAGACGCGTCGTGGATGCTGCCCATGCTGTCGGTGTGTCTGTTGAAGCAGAACTCGGCCGTGTCGGCGGGCAGGAAGACGATGTAGCCGTGGAAGAGGCAGAAGAGACGTATGCGGTTCCGTCTGAGTGCAGCAAGTTTGTAAAAGAAACAGGAGTGGACTGTTTTGCGCCGGCTCTTGGTTCTGTGCACGGCCCGTACAAAGCAGAGCCCAATCTTGGTTTTGACCGTATGAAGGAAATAGACAGCGCTGTTGGTGTGCCGCTTGTCCTTCACGGCGGGACGGGCATCCCTGCTGAAGATGTACAGAAAGCTATTGGATTCGGGCACGCCAAGATTAACGTCAACACAGAAAGCCAGATTTCCTCCGCTGCCTCTGTACGCAGAACCCTTGAAGAAAAGCCGGACCTTTATGATCCCCGTAAATACATGGGGCCGGCTCGTGATGCCGTCAAAGAAACCGTAAAAGCGAAGATGCGTGAATTCGGTTCGTCCAACCGGGTGTAACGCAGGGACGTGAAAGGGAAAAGAGTTAATAGAGTACAGGCCGGCCCGGGCTGTACCTGTTAACTCTTTCATTTATAAGATGAACGATAAGGAGGCGGGAATATGAAATTTTTTATTGATTCAGCCAACATGGACGAAATAAAGGAAGCCCACGAACTGGGAATCCTTGCCGGAGTGACGACCAATCCAAGCCTGGTGGCAAAAGAGGGAGCTGACTTTCAGGAGCGCCTGAAAGAAATCACCTCGCTCGTAAAAGGTTCGGTCAGTGCCGAAGTCATTTCCACTCAGGCCGACGGCATGCTTGCCGAAGGAAGAGAACTCGCGCAGATCGCACCGAATATCACCGTGAAAGTCCCGATGACAGAAGAAGGAATGAAGGCGGTAAAAGTCTTTTCCGAAGAAAACATTAAAACCAATGTAACGCTCGTCTTTTCTTCCGTGCAGGCTCTTCTGGCTGCCAGAGCCGGAGCTTCCTATGTTTCCCCGTTTCTCGGCCGGCTGGATGACATCGGGCACAACGGCTTGGACCTGATCAGTGAAATTGCGGAAATTTTTGACGAGCATGATATTGATACAGAAATTCTCGCCGCATCTATCCGTCATCCTATGCACGTGTCGGAGTCGGCAGCAAGAGGAGCGGATGTTGCCACCCTGCCGCTTAAGGTGATCCGCCAGCTCTTTAAGCATCCACTTACAGATCAGGGGATCGAAAAATTCCTGAATGACTGGGAAAACCGCTGAACCGACTCAACTGAAAAACGTGAAATCCGTGTTTTTGGAAAAATCAAAAACAGCCGGGAGGGTCTATCTCCCTTCCCGGCTGTCTATACTGAAAGTACCCCTCTTAACAGATAAAAAGAACATCCCAAGAACGAAGACGAGGAAGTGAGATACGCATGCAGAAGTTGATGATTGAAGGAGGACATCCCCTACACGGCAGTATACATATCAGCGGTGCCAAAAACAGCGCGGTAGCTCTCATTCCCGCGGCTGTACTGGCTGATTCCGTCATATCCATCGAGAACCTTCCGACGATTTCCGACGTGGAGACACTGGCTTCCCTGCTTGAAGATATTGGAGGATCCGTGTCCTATGATGGATCAAAAATGGACATCGACCCCTCCAGTATTGTCCCGACGCCGCTTCCCAACGGAAGAGTAAAGTCTCTTCGCGCTTCCTATTACATGATGGGAGCCATGCTGGGCAAATTCAACCAGGCGGTCATCGGTCTTCCAGGCGGCTGCAATCTTGGTCCGCGTCCGATTGATCAGCATATTAAAGGATTTGAAGCTCTCGGTGCCAAAGTAACAAATGAACAGGGGGCCATCTACCTTCACGCGGAAAAATTAACCGGTGCCCGCATCTATCTTGACGTTGTGAGCGTAGGAGCAACCATTAATATTATGCTTGCCGCCGTCAAAGCGGAAGGACGAACAACCATTGAAAATGCCGCTAAAGAACCCGAAATCATTGATGTAGCCACGATACTGACAAGCATGGGCGCCAAAATTAAAGGAGTCGGCACCGACATTATCCGGATCGACGGGGTGGAACAGCTGGATGGCTGCGTGCATTCCATTATACCGGACCGGATTGAAGCGGGAACCTATATGATTGCTGCGGCGGCGATGGGCAAAGAAGTGATGATGAACAATGTCATTCCCGATCACCTCGAATCCCTTATGGCAAAGCTCCGTGAAATGGGTGTAAGCATTGAAACGGCGGACGAACAGGTGAGAATAGCAACATCATCTGAAATCACCAGTGTTGATATCCAAACCCTTGTATACCCCGGCTTTGCTACAGATCTGCAGCAGCCGGTTACGGCACTTTTGACGAGGGCACGCGGCACAAGTGTTGTAACAGATACCATCTATAACGCCCGTTTCCGTCATGTGGATGAATTGAACCGTATGGGCGCCGACGTTAAAGTGGAAGGACGCTCTGCGATTATTAACGGCAGATCTTCGCTTCAGGGCGCAAAAGTAAGAGCCAGCGACCTCCGGGCGGGAGCCGCTCTCGTCGTAGCCGGTCTGATGGCTGAAGGAGTAACAGAAATCACAGGTTTGGAACATATTGACCGTGGTTACGAAGATCTGGAAGAAAAGCTGCTGGCCCTTGGAGCAAAAGTCTGGAGAGAAGAACTGACGTCAAGCGAAATACAGCAGGTAAAAAGTTCGTAAAGGATATGGGAGGGGAACGAATTGGAAAGAAGTTTATCTATTGAACTGGTACGCGTAACCGAAGCCGCTGCGTTATCATCGGCGCGCTGGATGGGACTTGGAAAAAAAGAAGAAGCAGACGATGCAGCCACAAGCACCATGCGGGATGTGTTTGACACGATTCCGATGAAAGGAACGGTTGTTATCGGAGAAGGGGAGAAAGATGAAGCCCCGATGCTTTACATAGGAGAAAAGCTCGGCACAGGACACGGTCCGCGCGTGGATGTGGCGGTGGATCCGCTGGAAGGAACCAACATTGTCGCAAACGGTATGGAAAATGCGCTCACCGTCATTGCCGTAGCCGACCAGGGGTGTCTGTTGAATGCTCCGGACATGTACATGCACAAAATCGCTGTAGGTCCGGATGCTGTCGGGGTTATTGATATTAAAGCATCTGTACTCGATAATCTGAAAGCGGTAGCCGGAGCCAAAGGCAAAGACGTGGGAGACATCGTTGTCACCATGCTTAACCGGGAACGCCACTCCTCTCTCATCCAGGAAGTCAGGGATGCAGGCGCAAGAATTAAGTTTATTCAAGAAGGTGATGTGGCTGCTGCGATCAACACAGCCTTTGATGAAACCGGAATTGATATTCTGCTCGGGTCGGGCGGCGCCCCGGAGGGTGTTCTTTCTGCCGTCGGCCTTAAATGTCTGGGAGGAGAACAGCAGGGAATGCTGCTTCCAAAAGACGATGAAGAGAAGAAACGGTGCGAAGAAATGGGCATCGATGACGTGTCACGTGTTCTGTACATGGAAGACATGGTTGCCGGAGATGACGCTATCTTTGCTGCGACCGGCGTGACCGACGGTGATCTTTTGAAAGGCATCCACTACAAGGGAGCAAGCGCCACCACCCAGACTCTCGTGATGCGGGCGCGTTCGGGAACGGTAAGATTTGTGGACGGCAAACATAACATAGAGAAAAAGCCGGGATTTGTCATAAAAAAAGCGGACTGAAAAAAGGATAAAAACAAAACAGCAGCACAGCTCTATGTGCTGCTGTCCTTTGAATTCATTGTTGCTATTCTTGTATAAACGTGTTTACAATATATGATAGACGGGAAAAATAGAAAGATATTATATGAAATCTCCCCACCTGAAGACGTTTTCCAGCATATCCAAGCGGAAGCCGCCATTTTCCACCCCGAACCGATAGTTATCCTATTAAAAATCCCAACTCTGTTTTTTCATAGAAACGAAATAATATAGAAAAATGTGTATTTGACTATGCAGAAAAGTGGTGACGATGATTGAGTGTAAATTTAGCAGAACTGGAGAATAAAACGCTGAAAGAGCTTTATACCCTGGCTAAAGAGTATAAAGTGTCCTACTACAGCAAACTGACAAAGCGCGAATTGATTTTTGCTATTTTGAAAGGACAGGCGGAAAAAGACGGCTACATGTTCATGGAAGGGATTCTTGAAATCATCCAGACAGAAGGATATGGTTTCCTGCGGCCGATTAATTATCTGCCCAGTTCGGAGGACATTTATATTTCCGCCTCCCAGATCCGCCGTTTTGATCTGAGAAATGGTGATAAAGTATCCGGAAAAGTCCGGCCGCCGAAAGATTCGGAACGGTATCACGGTCTGTTGATGGTCGAGGCCGTGAATGGAGACGATCCCGATGCTTCCAAGGAACGCCCTCACTTTCCGGCGCTCACCCCCCTGTATCCGGCGGAGCGCATGAACCTTGAGAACAAACCGGGCCGGGCCGGGACCCGCATTATGGATATGGTTACACCGGTTGGTTTCGGACAGCGTGGTCTTATCGTGGCACAGCCGAAAGCCGGGAAGACCTCTCTTTTAAAAGAAGTGGCGAACAGCATTACCGAAAACCATCCCGAAACGGAATTAATCGTGCTCCTCATAGATGAACGCCCCGAAGAGGTCACCGACATCGAGCGGTCAGTGGACGGGGACATTGCCAGTTCTACTTTCGATCAAGTTCCGGAAAACCATATCAAAGTGTCGGAACTGGTTCTGGAACGGGCGATGCGGCTTGTCGAGCAGAAAAAAGATGTCGTTATTTTAATGGACAGCCTCACCCGCCTGGCCCGTGCCTACAACCTCGTTATTCCGCCCAGCGGACGCACACTTTCCGGCGGGATCGACCCAGCGGCGCTGCACCGTCCGAAACGGTTTTTCGGAGCGGCGCGTAACCTGGAAGAAGGCGGAAGCCTGACTATTCTTGCGACCGCACTTGTGGAAACCGGTTCCCGGATGGACGACGTGATTTATGAAGAATTCAAGGGAACCGGCAACATGGAACTGCATCTGGACCGCCGTCTTGCCGAACGCCGGATTTTCCCGGCTATCGACATCCGCCGTTCCAGCACAAGAAAAGAAGAACTGCTTCTTTCCAAAGAGCATCTTGAAAACCTATGGGCCATGCGGAAAACGATGAACGATTCCCCGGATTTTCTCGATCATTTCATCCGCAAAGTCAAACAGACCAAAACCAACGACGAGTTTTTCGAAGATCTCGAAAGAGACAAGCAAAAAGGACGCACGTCGAACCGGCGCAGCTGACCGGATCATAGAGAAATAGTTGAAAAATCACAGTGGACTTGTTATAATCCCGTTATGTGTGACATCAATCGCTGATGGGAAAGTAATATACATGCTGCGCGTGGTCCGGTTCAAAGCCGTGCATGCTGCGGCATTTTCACCACCAGAGCAAAAGGAGTGAAAACAAATGAAGCAGGAGATCCATCCGGAATTCCACAAAGTCGTATTTATGGATTCAAGCACAGGATTTAAATTCTTGAGCGGTTCCACCAAATCGTCCGAGGAAACGATTGAATGGGAAGACGGCAACACGTATCCGCTTTTGAAAGTGGAGATCAGCTCCGACTCCCACCCATTCTATACCGGCAAGCAGAAGCTCGCGGACACCGGCGGCCGTATCGACCGTTTCAAGAAGAAATACAACCTCGACTAATTATTTTATCAGTCCTGGACAAAAACCAGGCAGGGACATGGATCCCTGCCTGGTTTTTTTAGGTCTTCCCGCTCCCATGCGGCGGCCGCTGGGACTGCTCACGACCGTTTGATGTTCAATAGTGTGGATTGGTCGATAGAAGCAGGCAATCGACCAATTGCTCCCCCCGGCTGGCATGGATTAGCTGATAGCGCGGATCTAAGGGCCAATAGCACGGAGGAGCTGAAGAGAAATGGCTGCAGGAAGCTGCCAGGGACCAAAGCAGTCGTGTCTGACACTGGGATTGGTCGATAGAAGCAGGCAATCGACCAATTGCCACCCCGTGCGTCCGGGGGATGGCGGGTAGAGCTGTTCTAAAAGCCAATTGCCCCTTTCTCGACAGGTGGATTGACTGCTGCTTCCCTCCCGAGGGTCGGCCAGCCAAACGTCCTCTAAAGAGGCATCTTGAAAAACCTGGGGCCATTAGCATCTTGAAAGGGAAGAATAATGTCCACCAAACACTATTTGGTGGACATTTTGGTGCAGCCACCTCGAAATAGTGGATGCCGGTGGCTGTGCAAAACCACTAACGGCCCTGCGCCGGCGTCTTAGTGTCCATCTAAACTGTTTCGGTGGACACTAAAAGCTCTCCGGGCTCCTCCAGCGCCTCCCACTTCATGAATCCATCTTCAGAAGAACAAAACAGGCGCCTTTCCAGTATGTATAATATCAGCCTGAATAGTGCACGTTTGTCCGCTGAAAAAAGTATTGAAAAAATATCTCCAGGGGTATAGTATTGCATTAGGGAAACTTTTTGTCATGTGTATAAATAAATTAGCTGGAGGTAAAAAAATGAGCTTGTTGAAAAAATTCATGTTTTTCAGCATTGTCATGGTCACTCTGGGAGCGTGCGGAACAGGAGACCCCTCAGGAGCCTCTGAAGGACCGGAGGAGAAACTTTCTGTCGTGGCGACTACAGGACAGGTACGGGATATCGCAGAGCACATAGGCGGTGATCAGGCCGACGTGCATGCAATGATGGGGCCCGGTGTCGATCCGCACCTCTATGAACCGACGCAGCAGGACGTAGTATCTCTGGCCGAAGCGGACCTGAATCTTTACAATGGATTAAATCTGGAAGGAAATATGGGAGAAGTATTTGAAAACGTTGAAAATGAAACGCCAAGCTACGCCGTAGCGGAGAATGTACCGGAAGATATGCTCATATCAGGCGGAGAGGATTATCCTCACGACCCCCATGTATGGTTTGATCCGGATAGATGGGCCTACGCGGTGGAAGCTGTACGGGACGCGTTCATAGAAGTGGATGAAGCGAACAGCGAAGGATATGAAAAACGGGCGCAGGAGTATCTGAACACCCTGGAGGAACTGGATACGTACGCCGAAGAACAAATTCAGAAAATTCCGGAAGAAAGCCGTGTTATGGTTACCGCCCATGATGCTTTCAGTTACTTCGGTGATGCATACGGCATGGAGGTGCAGGGACTGCAGGGAATCAGCACCGACGCGGAATTCGGTGTCGGAGATGTTAACAATATCGTGAACTTGATGGTCGAGCGGAGCATAGGAGCATTATTTGTGGAATCCAGTGTTTCCGAACAGGCGGTAAACTCCGTTGTGGAAGGCGCAGAAGAACGAGGACAGCAGGTGGAAATCGGTGGAGAGCTGTATTCGGATGCAATGGGGGAAGCCGGAACAGAGGAAGGAACGTATGAAGGAATGTTTCGGCACAACATCGATACGATGGTATCGTCTCTCCAGTAAAACAAGGAGGCAGAGTAATGAGTGATGCATTGGACGTTCAGAATATAACGGTAGCTTATCAGGAGGCCACGGTTCTGGAAAATGCGGACTTTTCGGTGCCGCAGGGAAAACTGGTAGGTATTGTAGGACCAAACGGAGCAGGGAAGTCCACTCTTCTTAAGGCAGTGCTGGATCTTGTACCCAAACTGCATGGGCGCGCCGAATTCTTCGGCAAAGAGCTGAAAAAAATGCGCTCAAGTATCGGGTACGTGCCGCAGCGCGGCGAAGTCGACTGGGATTTTCCCACGAGTGCCCTGGATGTTGTAACGATGGGACGCTACGGCCACGTCGGTCTGTTCCGGCGCCCGGGAAAACAGGATAAAGAGAAAGCGTATGAATGTCTGCAGGAGCTCGGAATGGAGCAGTATGCCAAGAGACAGATCAGAGAGCTTTCCGGAGGGCAGCAGCAGCGGGTCTTTCTTGCCCGCGCCATGGCCCAGGATGCTTCCTTGTATATCATGGATGAACCATTTGCCGGTGTGGACGCCAAAACCGAACGCGCCATCATTTTGCTGATGCAGAAATGGAAACAGGAAAACAAGACGATCATTGTCGTACACCATGACCTGCAGACAGCCCAGGAGTATTTTGACTGGATGATTCTGCTGAACAAACACGTGGTAGCCCAGGGGCCGACAGAAGAAGTGTTTACGAAAGAAAAACTGCAGGAAACCTACGGCGGCCAGCTTGCCTTTCTGGAGAGCTCTTCTTCTGAAAAAGCGGGGAATCCATCATGATACAGGATTGGCTCTCCCTGCTTGGAAGCCCCAACCTCCGCTGGGTTCTGCTTGGCACGATGTTTTTAGGGATGGCAAGCGGCATCGTCGGGTCGTTTGTCCTTTTGCGAAAAGAAAGTCTGGTCGGCGAGGCCATGTCCCACGCAGCGCTGCCGGGTGTGTGTCTTGGATTCTTAGTGGCGGGAAGAGAGCTTCCTGCGCTGATGATCGGTGCTGCTGTCTTCGGTTTAATCAGCTTGTGGGGCATACGTGTCATTCACAGACATTCAAAGCTGAAACAGGACACAGCGATTGGTTTGATTCTGTCTGTGTTTTTCGGGCTTGGTATTGTTCTGCTCACCATGATTACCAACAGCTCGGCCGGCAATAAGAGCGGTCTGGACAGTTACATTTTCGGTCAGGCCGCGTCCATGGTTTCATCCGATGTCTGGATGATGAGCAGCATGGCCATATTGGTTACAGCCGCCGCTCTGCTGTTTTTCAAAGAATGGAAGCTGGTTATTTTTGACCCGCTTTTCGCAGGCGGTCTCGGGTGGAAAACAAAGACGCTGAACAGCGTCCTGAGCCTGTCCATTGTGTTGATTGTAACCGCGGGGATTCAGGCTGTCGGCATTATTTTAATGTCGGCGCTCATCATCACACCTGCCATCGCGGCAAGGTACTGGACCGACCGGCTCGGTATCATGGTAATCCTTGCTGCGGTAATCGGGGCCTTCTCCGGTGTCTCCGGAACACTCCTCAGTGCTGTCGACGGCGGTATTCCTACGGGTCCGGTCGTTGTTTTGACCGCAACAGCCATCTTTATTCTGTCGTTTCTGTTTGCTCCAAAAAGGGGGAAACTGGCGCAGGTTCTCGCGCACCGGCAGTTCCGGCGCCGCTGGAAAAAACAGCAGGCTCTCAAGGCACTCGATTCGGTGCAGGACGCGCCGGGTTCCAACTATGAATCATGGCAGAAAGCGCTCGGTGCGAAAAACAATGAAGCGAAAAAGTTGTGGAATTGGCTGAAAAAGAACAGGTATCTCACGTGACGGAAGAAAGGAGGGACCAACATGACGTATGAAGGATGGATCATTATAACCGGAGTACTGGCCGGGGCTTCGTGCAGTATCATCGGCGTGCTTCTGGTGCTGCGGCAGACAGCCATGATATCGGATGCCATCAGCCATACCGTGATACTCGGGCTCGTGTCGGCGTTTTTGCTGACCGGGACGCTTGACAGCCTTACGATGCTCATCGGCGCGGCTGCCGCCGGATTATTAACGACGATTGCCATCCAGCTTCTGAAAAACTCCGGGGTGCAGCCTGATGCTGCCATCGGCGTAACATTCACTGCGTTTTTTGCGCTCGGAGTGTTTCTCATTTCCCGTTATGCGGGCAACGTTCATCTGGACGTCAATCACGCGTTGATGGGAAACATCGCTTTTGTTCCGTTTCAGACTGTGACACTTTTTGGCGTTTCCATCCCGCAGGCCTTTCTTTTTGTCAGCATCGTGCTTCTTCTCAACGTCGCCATGATCACGTTGTTGTATAAAGAATGGAAACTTTCCACCTTCGATCCGGCACTCGCTGTCTCGCTTGGCATACCGGCCGTTTTTCTTCATTACCTGCTCATGACGATGACGTCGGTGACAGCTGTTTCTTCGTTTGACAGCGTCGGAGCGGTGCTTGTCGTGGCTTTTATGATCGTTCCGGCTGCTGCGGCGTATCTTTGGACCAAAAAGCTTTCCTTCATGTTTTTATACAGCGTCGTATTCAGCGCGGCCTCCTGTTTCAGCGGGTACTATGCCGCCAAGTGGCTCAACGTTTCGATTTCAGGGAGCATGGCGGTCATGACAGGTGTTATTTTCCTGATTTCCTTTCTTTTCGCCGGAGAAAACGGGGTGCTCACCCGTATTGTCCGGCAGAAACAGCATAGGGACAGGGAATGGAACAGGCAGCCTTCTTCGCTGCTTCAAGCGGAAAAAGACAGCTTTAAAGGTTAACTCCGAAAACTTCCTATGACCTATTGAATACATCTCGAATTTCAGGGAAAATAAGAAAAGACTAATTGAGGAAGTAAGGGGCACAACAATGTACATGATAAGAAAAGATGGATGGATTGAAGTCATCTGCGGCAGCATGTTTTCCGGAAAATCCGAAGAACTGATCCGGCGCATCCGCCGGGCAGCCTACGGCAATCTGAATGTGATTGTGTTTAAACCGGCCCTGGATGACCGGTACAGTGAAGAGGAAGTCGTTTCCCATAACGGGACGAAAATTTGGGCCAAAGCAGTGGGGCATTCTCATGATATTCTTTCTATGCTTGAAGACGGGGTGCAGATGGTAGCGGTGGACGAAGCACAGTTTTTCGACCACGGTATCGTCTCTGTTGCCCAGCATCTGGCGGACCGGGGCATCAAAGTGGTGGTGGCCGGTCTGGACCAGGATTTCCGGGGAGAACCGTTTTTGCAGGTGAAAGAACTGCTGGCAGCGGCGGAAGAAGTGGTGAAATTACAGGCGGTCTGTCCCTGCTGCGGATCGCCTGCTTCCCGCACACAGCGGCTGATTGAAGGACGCCCGGCTCACTACGCGGGGGAAGTCATTATGGTCGGAGCCGATGAGGCCTACGAACCGCGGTGCCGGCACTGCCATGAGGTACCCGGCAGACCCGTTTCCGAGTGGAATATCGAAAATACCGGGTCCACCTGCTGAACGAAAAACCGAAGTTGGTGCACAAGAATATCATCGGAATACACTCCGGTTATGCTGCGTGAAGCATAGCCGGAGTTTTTATTATGAGGATGCAGCAGGTTTGCTGCTTCGGGTGCTGCCGGCACGGGCGGACCGCGGATACGGAGAAAAAACTTCTGATTCTACCGGTTTAGCGTCTGGTTTAAGCCGCCGTGTGATACATACTGCCAAATATCAGCCAACGCGGCACAAAACCCTCCAAACCGTCTCTGCATGAAATCCGGCCGGGCGGAAATCCTAAGACGGACAACCTGCAGAAGGAGGAAGTCCGGCTTATGAAATATATCGTCCTTTTTTTACTCAGCATGTCCCTTCTGTCAGCGGCAGCCTGTGAACAGGATAAATCCCCGCAGGCTGGTCCGCTGCGGAGTCCGGAACCGGCAGCGCCTTCGGATTATAATCAGGGTCCCGGAAATGTATCGATGACGACACAGGAACAAAACCTGGGTAATGATAATGCCAGGGTGAAAGAAATTGCCCGAAGAATCGGATTCTCTCCAAGATACGTTACCTTCGGCGGCCGCCATGCCTACCTTTACACGATGAGTGATGCGGAGTGGAACAAAGAAGAAAAAAAGAAGAAGCAACAGGAACTGAAACGGCAGTATAAGCAGGAACTGCCGAGGTATCAGGTACAAGTGACGGTATTGGATGGCTGACAAAACGAAGGGGGCTTTGTGTTCTGCTGATATGGTGGAAGGGGTAATGGACACTAAAATGCAGAGGAATGATGGTAGTGTCCATAAAAAGTGATACCGGGTACACTGACGTGCCGGCGCCATCCAATAGTGTCCACCAGCAGTTGTCCGTGGACACTATCTGTTAATTTCAGCCTCACAGTGTACATGGAGAAACAGTTGACAGACACTAAGTGTTCCTTTCATCTGATTAGTGTCCCTGGACACGCACCCATCCAGCTGAACCAAACCGGCGGATACAGCAGCACAGCTTTTCTTTCCCATCAAAAACGCTCCCGACGGTCCTTTTGGATCATCGGGAGCGTTAGTTTTTCAGGTCGCCCGCCGCGCAGTCTGCTGGATTGGATCCCAGACACCGTTGTACGGGGGTGCGTAGGATAGATCAAGATCTTCATAGTCATCGAGGGTCATCCGGTGAAACAAGGTAACGGCGAGCACGTCGATACGCTTGGCCGCACCGGACTCCCCGATGACCTGACCACCGATGACTTCCTCGGTGTCGGTGCGGTATAACAACTTCAGATGAAGCGGCTTTTTTCCTTCAAAATAGTCGGCTCTGTCCACCGCACGATGAACCACCGTATCAAATGGGAAAGCCATTTTTTCGGATTCGGCTTCATTTAATCCGGTTTTGGCAAGGGTGAGATCGAAGAAACGGAGGATCGATGTACCTACGATTCCCTGAAACTGTTTCGGGATGCCGGCCATGTTCTTCCCGGCGGCGCGTCCCTGTTTATTGGCATGGGTGCCGAGTGGAACATAATCGTCTCTTTCTTTGACCCGGTGGTACTGTACGGCGCAGTCACCGGCTGCGTACACGTGGTCCACGTTGGTGCGCATCCACGCGTCCACCTGGACCGCGCCGTTATGCCGGAGCTGAACCCCGGTATTTTCAAGAAAATCCGTGTTCGGCCGGATACCCGTGGCGGCGATGACGAGATCTGTATCATACCAGCCGCCGGTCGTCTGAACCGCCTGGATCCGCTGCACGCCTTCCAGCACTTCCACCGACTCCCCGAGGCACAGCTCGACGCCGTGTTTCCCGGCTTCTTCATGGATGAGCGGTGTCATATCGGCATCAAACATTTTGGCAATGCGGTTGTTGCGCTCGATAATACGCACGTTCCGACCTGTCTCGATCAGGTTCTCGGCAAGCTCCAGGCCGATATAGCCGCCGCCGATAATGGTCACATCGTGCACGTCATCCAGATCCGCATCAATCGCTTCAATATCCGGAATCGTCTTTAACGTATGAACGCCTTTCAGCGTCCGCCCCGGCACATCCGGCAGAACCGGCGAACCGCCGCTTGCGATGAGCAGCTTGTCATACGGCAGTTCAAACGACATTCCTGTTTCCTTATTTTTTCCGGACACGACCTGGTTCTCGGTGTCGACAGCCTCCACGTGGTGGAACACTCTCGCATCGATGCCGTATTTCTCCCGGAAGGTCTCCACATCCCGGGCGATCAGTTTCTCTGTATGTTCCACCTCGCCTCCGACGATGTAGGGAAGCCCGCACTGGGCGTAGGAATAAATGCCGCCCGCTTCAAGCGTTGTCACTTCCGCCCCTTCCACGTTCCGTACAATCTGCATGGCGGCACTCATGCCTGCTGCATCTCCGCCGATAATCACGTATTTCATGACTAAACACCCTTTACTTATTTACTGTATGTAGTACACACAGTATACCCTTCCAGAAAAAATAAAAACGTTTCCTCCACACGCCGGGAGGACTAAGATGTAAGGGGGGATGATCCGAAAAAGAAGGTTCTTTGAATGAAAATAACATTTCTTGTTACGATCTGCCGCTTTTATTCGTCTTACAGATAGAACATGAAAAACGGAGGGACTGTGATGAACGATCATGACATGGTGGAACAGGCACGCTCCGGAAATAATCAGGCGTTTCAGGAATTAATTGCAAAACATTATCGTACAGTGCAGAAGTTTGCACACCAAATCGGAGTAAACCGGTCAGAGGTGGAGGACATTACGCAGGATGTGTTTTTGAACGTATACCGCTCGCTGTCATCGTTTACCGGGAACACATTTACCACCTGGTTATATGCTGTAACGCTGAATGCCGCGCGCGATCACATGCGCAGGGAAAAAAGACAGCGCCGCAATGTGGAGGCGGTGATGGAGAAACGAACCACAAAACCCTATGCAGAACTGGGTTCCAGTGAAGCGTCCTGGGAGTTGCACGATATGATTCTTCGACTGGAAGAAAAATACCGGATTCCGCTTATTCTTCATTATTTTCATGAACAATCATTCAAGGAAATTGGTGAGGTGCTCGAGAAATCCGAGACCGCGGTAAAAACAAGAGTCATGAGAGCACGAAAACAGCTGAAAAAAGAATGGGAGAAAGTAGGTGTTGAGGCATGAATCAATCATGGGAAGAGCAGATGAAACGGTTGAAAGAGGATTACGACCGCATTCCTGACGAAACCAGTCCGGAGCGGATCTGGGCTCATGTGCAGTCTTCCAAGCGCGTTGGAAAACATCGCGCATCCCGTATTGGTGCTGCTGCCGGAGGGATAGCCGCAGCTTTGATCGCCGGATTGCTGGTTATGTCTCAAGCCGTTCTCCCGCCTGAGGATCGCGGCACAGGAGAAGGACAGGAGGAAAACGCGAGTGTTACGGATCCGGAAGATGATCAGGATGAGGATACTCAAGAACAGCCTGATTCAAACAGACCGGACGCTAAAGAAATCACGTACCAGGTTGAAGGAAGCTATACCGAAGATACGTTTCAACTTCTTGATGAAGATGGCTTTTCATTCACGACTTATATTCCTGAATTCTTCGAAACAGAAATAACGGAAGCAGGAAAATTAGCTATATACGCCGCTTTTTCAGCAGATCAGCAGCGGACCGATGAACCGGTATGGACAGTGACGGAACACACGGATGGAAAGAATCTTGAAACAATGGCTGCAGAAATCAAAACAACGTATGAAAACCAGGGATATCAAAGGAATACCCACCAATTTGAAGATCTGCAGTACGGGGACTACATGGCTGTCTTTGAAAACAGAGAAAGAGAGCACGTTACCGTTATTCTCCAGCAGAACGAGCAGACCATTGTGGAGTGGCAGAAGAGTTATCCTGTTGAGATGGGGGATGGAATTAATGCAGCGGAACAGGTAGTGATGGATGAATGGGAATGGAGATAACCAATGGTTTTGATGCAGCAATGCCATGTACACGGGACATAAGTTTCAGTTTTTCCACACAAAACCAGCAGAGGGAGTCACCGGTGTTAGCATGGAAGAACAAAGGCAATAAGGGGGAAATATGACATGAATCATAGAACGAAACGCAGGAAACCATCCTCTCTGCTGGTCCGGGGTGCTGCTGTTTTTTTGACAGCCGCGGGAGTAGGTTTGGCTGTGCCCGGAAACGAAGCAGAGGCTGCTTTTTCCGACATCGGAAATGATTTCTGGGCGCAGGACAGCATCCGCAGCTTAAGTGAAGAAGGTATCATCGGCGGCTATCCGGATGGAACATTCAGGCCCGGGGAGCCGATTACACGGATCCAGGCTGCTTCGATGATGGCACAAGCCCTGGATCTGGAAACTTCCGGCCGGACCGCTCCGGACTACGACGATATTCCGGAAGGCTACAACCGTGCGGGCATTGTGGCAGCGGTGAGTGAAGAAGACGTCATGAGCGGCAGCGGCGATTCCTTCCGTCCCGGTGAATACATAAACAGGGCGCAGATGGCTGCGGTTATCCACCGCGGGTTTGATCTCACGGAGCATTCCGAACCTATGTTTACAGACGTGGACCGCTCCTTCTGGAGTTTCACCGACATATCAAGCATCGCCCACCATGGCATTGCATCGGGGTACGCCGACGGAACCTTCCGCCCGGGAAATGAAACGACAAGGGCGCAGTTTTCCGTCTTTTTAAACAATGCCCTGAATCCTGGAGAAAGCAGCAGTGGAGGAAGTGTGGACAATGCCTCTGTGCTGCGTGGCAAAGAAGTGAGCCGAAACGGCTGGACCTATACCATCCGAAGCGGCGATCTGGTCCGTTACACCGAGGGAGAACAGGAAAAAGAAGTCGTGCTCTCCAATGAAGATGTGAGCGGTGATTATATGCACGGCGGCGGTACCTGGGGCTTGAATGATGCGTCCGGCCTGACCGAGGGGACGACGTTGACGTTAAAAGGCGACTGGCTCTATTATCCGATTCATCACAGAACCGGCACGCATTCGGGCAATAAAAACTTCCACCTGTACCGTGTCCGGACCGATGGAACGGACAAGCAGCTTATTCTGGATGAACCGGCCGATCATTATTACATCAAGAATAACGACATTTACTACGTCGGCTATGAAAAGCAGCTGCAGAAAGCGGAACCGGTCTGGAAGCGGGCGCGTCTCGATGGAACGGGGCGGACCAGTCTTGTTTCGCGGCCGCTTTTGCAGGAGCGTCATGACTACTTTGATGATCATGACAATACGAAATATGCCCTGGAGACAAACGGCAGCACCGTTTATTACGGGACGCCGGTTGAAACCTTTTCCATGAATCTGAATGGAAACGGCGAGGAGCGGCTTCTCAACCTGCCTGCAAGAGACCTTGTTTTTCATGAAAACAGTCTGTATGCTGGATCATACCGCGGGTTCTATAAGGTCCGCCCCGATGGAAGCGGTCATGAAAAGCTGCTGGACGAAGAGGTCCGCGATATCGCAGAAACCGGCGGTTCGCTGCTTGTGCTGACCAATCAGAACCTGTATACCTATGATCCGGGCACGTCCGAACTGGATCTTGTGAAGAATCTGCCCGTTCCGGCCTCCGAGTATACGAGAAGGGACGTTGGTCTGGAACGGTCGACGGGAGACCATGCGCTGTTGTATTTTGTGAACAGTAACGGAAAGGACCTGTTTTATCAAATACAGGACGGGGACGTGACTGCATCGAAGACAATCGATGATAGGTTTGGGCTGAATATACTGGCTAAAGAGCGGAAGAATTATTATTTCACATTCACCGGCTCTCGTCCGGAATCAAGTGACGAACAGACCCTTTATAAAGCAGAAGGATCCACCGGGCAGTGGAAAACCCTCGGCACAGCTGCCGATAACCTGCTTCATCTGTATCAGGATGGCACGTTTATCGGACTCGGCCAATCGAGCGCGGACGAACCATCCTTCACTGTTATGATGGATGCGGCACAGCAGGACGCACAGAAGATGGAGCTGAGCCTTGCGCTTGCTTCCGTCCATAGCTTTGAAAACCTTGAAAAAGAAGGACAGAACCTTCAATTTGAGCTGTTAGGAAAAGAAAACGCCGGACAGCAGCAGAATGCCTCGTACCGCGTAACGTTCAACCTTGAATCCGGCGAAGTGACAGGGGTGGAAGAAATATCGTAAGGGTGTATAGGCGCCTTTGAGGGTGTTCCCTGGACCCCGCAGAATTCTGGCCGGGTGGAAAGTAAACGACGTTTGGGTGTCGCCTCCCGGTACAAACGTCGTTATGAGAAGGTTATGACGACGTTTATGCGCGGAAAAAGGAGCTGAACGTAACGCTTGCACCCTGTGATAACGTTTAGGCTGGAAACAGGAACCCCAAACGTCATTATGAACCGCTTTATGTGACGTTTACGCGGGCAGCCGGCCTACAAACGTAACGTAAGAGCTGAACGATCTCCAGTACTCCGGGAAAAGTGTTCACAGACCAGCTCCTGCCCTCAAAATATCTTTTATCATACACAACAAACATTCCGAACGGTTCGAGGGATCCGTTCGGAATGTTTTTATCCAACTCTTTACTGCCATTGCAGAGACTGAAGTTCCCACGCGTGTACATAAAATACAGCGTAGACTTCCGCTGCGAATTGAAGTCCCGCTGCCTCCTGTTCCGGAAAAATGCGGGAAGTCGATACGTATTCTCCGCCGTTCACAAATACTTCGGCGGACGAGTGGTCAAACAGACAGTGGAGTGTATGCACGCCGTTCACCCGGCTGACACGCTGCTCCGGCTCACCGGTTTCAAAATCAGGACGTTCAAACGTGAGCGTCTGTTCTCCGGCATCGTAAGAAATATGAAAATAGCGGCGCCACGCCATGGTCCAGCTCGCTTCTGCCTCTATCTCTATATAAAGCTCGGCAGCTGCTGCAGTCCACGAGGCCCAGGCAGCCGTCTCATTGGTTACCGCCACAGTAGTTGATGTGTGGGTTCCCCGAAGCTGTTTGTATTCTTCGATGGGTTGTTGATGTAAGTGTCCTTCCCGCATCGACAGTTCTCTTGGGACCGTCAGGCAGTGCACCCAGCCGTCAGAAACCGTCGGGTGAGCCTGTTCCTGCTGCTCCGGCACCCCCATCCAGCCAAGCAGGAGGCGCCTGCCCTGCTCATCCTCAAACGTCTGAGGGGCGTAACATTCAAATCCCAGGTCTAATTCGCGAAAACCGCCGTGGGTAAATGTCCCCGTCTCCGGATGAAATGCACCAGTGAAAATACCGGTTTGGTATTGATTCCGGTATCGATACGTTTCTGCTTCGAGCCCCTGCGGAGACACCAGCAGCACCCGTGTACCTTCGAGTTCAAAAAAGTCCGGGCACTCCCACATGAAGCCAAAGGACTCGGAAAACGTGACGTCCCGGCCGGCGAGCGGGCCGAGAAACGCCCAATTCCATAAGTCCGGCGAACGGTACAACAGCACCTGCCCTTCCCGGTCGCAGCGCTGGGCGCCGATGACGAGCCACCACACGCCCGCTTCAAACCATACTTTCGGGTCCCGGACGTGCGCGCTATATCCGTCGGGCTGGTGGATGACCGGTCCGTACTTTTTAAAATCGACGCCGTTACGGGAAACAGCAAGGCACTGATAGCTCGTCCGGCGTTCGTGTTCATCTTTTACGTTGCCGGTATAAAACAAGTAGAGTTGATTCTCATGCACGACGGCGCTGCCGGAATAGCATCCATTCTTTTCAAACTCCTGCACCGGAGCCAGCGCCGGAGGCATAAACTCCCAATGAATCCAGTCCGTGGTCGTCACATGCCCCCACCATTTACTGCCATGCCCGGTGTCAAACGGCATCCATTGGTAAAAAACGTGGTAAACGCCCTGCCATTGCACAAGCCCGTTTGGATCGTTCATTAATCCCACAGGAGGCATGAGATGGAACTGCTGTCGAAAAGGTCCGGCCATTGCGTCTGTGTTTGTTTTCAACCTCTTTTCTACGTCCTGCCGCATAGCATGTTCGTCACTCATGGCTTCCTCCTATACAGCTTTATCCGCGCTGTCCTGCTCTGATTCTTCTTTTTCCGGTTGTGTTTGTTCTTCCGGCCAGCCCAGCAGCAATGTGGCAGTGAAAGCGCCGCCTACGGCAATCAGTAACCCTATGGCGTAGTTAATGGGATCGTTTGCAATCGCAAACATCGGCAGACCGGTCACACCGATCCCGTTTGCGGTAACGTTGGTAATCGTCACATATGCGCCGCCGAGAGCACCACCGATGGCAGCACCAATAAACGGCCGGCGGTAGCGGAGGTTCACTCCGAAAATAACCGGCTCCGTAATACCGAGAAAAGCAGCAAATGCTGACGGTCCGGCGATTTCTTTCATTTTTTTGCTGCGTGTTTTCACCCATACAGCAAGCCCGGCTCCGCCCTGGGCAACGTTTGCCACCGCCCAGATAGGCAGCAGATAGTTAAAACCGGCCTGGCCGAGAATTTCTGCTTCAATGGCATGGAAACTGTGATGTACGCCGGTTAATACAATCAGCGAATACAATCCGCCGAACACAAGGCCGGCAAAGCCCGCTCCTGTGTCATATAAAAACATGAGAGACGATGTTACGCCTTCTCCAAGCAGACGGCCAAGCGGACCGACAGCCATCAGAGCAATAAAACCTGTCGACATAATCGTCAAAAACGGTGTAACGAGCAGATCCACCATACTCGGAACAAAGGTACGGAACAGTTTTTCCAGCCAGCACATGACGTACACCGTCAGCAATACCGGAATAACGGTACCCTGGTAGCCGAGAAGCTCAATGTTCATGCCGGCAAATTGGAGCATTTCCGGCTCCACGCCGCTTTCCTGAAGCCCCCATGGATTCAAAAGATCCGGGTGGGTCATAATGCCTCCGACCACAGCGCCCAGGTACGTGTTTCCACCGAATTCACGTGCCGCGCTGTAGCCGATTAAAATCGGAAGAATAATAAAGGCCGCCGAGGAAAACATATCAAGCAGAATATACAGGGAACTGTCACTGTCTGCCCAGCCAAAGCGGTTCATCAGATTCAGCAGTCCCATCAGCATACCAGCTGCTACAATGGCCGGGATGATTGGGACAAAGATATTGGAAAGCACTTTTGCAAATCGTGATACCGGATTCATATTCTTTTTTACAGCTTCGTTATGGTCTACCTTTTGCTGCTTGCGGTCCTCCGATTCATCATGGATGCCGATTTCTTCTGCGAGCGGCTGATATACTTTATTGACTGTTCCGGTACCGAAAATAATCTGGAACTGACCAGAGCTTGAGAAGGCACCTTTTACCCCTTCCAGATTTTCAATTTTCTCCTTGTCTACACTGCTTTCATCATCAATAACCAGCCGGAGCCGCGTGGCGCAATGCGTCGCACTAATAATATTATCTTTGCCGCCGAGAAGCGGAACCAGTTCTTTTGCTATGGATGTGTAATCCATCAGAAGACCCCCTCTTTGAAAAATAACAGGAGCTGTTTTCAGATAAAAAAAGACCCAAAACGAGGAGGGAAACGTGTGCCTGGGACACACACGTCACCTTTTCTCATTTTGGGTCTTGCCTGCTCAAAGCAGTAACAACTCCCGATATGTATAATGTACGCAAAGTATACAAAATGAAATGCACCATGTCAACGCTTTCCTGCTAACTTATGAAAGCGATTGATTTGATAAAATACGCTGGATATGAAGGGCAATGTAGCCGATCTCGGGCACAGGAAACGGCAGACCAGCTTCCTGTTTGACGTGATCAGCCAGCTCACATGCTGCCCCGTAGGCTTTTTCATATTTGGTCTGAATGAGTGTAAGCATCTCGGGATCCATGTCATCAAACCCTTTGCCGTCTTCTGCCCGCGCGAGAGCAAAATTTAAATGAACGACCAGGCGGTGGTATGACATGCTGTGTTCCGCAAGCTCGAGGCCGGCATCGTTTTCGACGAGCTGAATCAGCTCCTGAATCAAGGAGGTCCGCTGCACTGTCTTTTCCATCGAACCGGTTTGCAGTTTCGCGGTATGCAGATGCAGTGCTATATGCCCGGCTTCTGCATCTGGAAGCTCTACCCCGAGATCCGTTTTAATTTTTTGGATGGCCCACACGCCGATTCTGTACTCCTCCTGATAGAGTGCTTTGATTTCATGGAGCAGTTTGTTTTCTATCGTAATCCCCTGTTTCATACGTTCAAGGGCAAAAGCCAGGTGATCAATCATGGAAATATGAATATGATCGCTGAGGGGCAGATGCATCTCCCCTTCAGCGTAGCTGATAATTTCTTCGCCGGTTTCAATGACTTCGATCGGAAGGGTCTTCAACAGCTGCTCAAATTTAGGTGTTTCTTCTTCCATGCTGAATATTTTTTCAATTTTCTTTTGATTCACCGGGTCGTTTTTTCCTTTTTGAAATCCAATTCCCGGTCCAAAAACAATCTTTTCCCGGCTCCCGTGATGAACAACGACAGCGTTGTTGTTCAGTATACGCACGATTTTCATGCATCGGCCTCCTTTCCTTCGATACTATATCACCCTTCAAGGAGTATCTCATTCTCTGAGCATAACTACCACAAGGGTCAGCAGTCTACCCTTTCAGTACAGGAGGGGGGTAAAGGGGCGGACAAACACATCGTTTATGCCAGCGCGTGGCGGGGGAGTTTTTTGACGGAGAAGCGGCATTATACTATAATTATAATGTTATGCAACCTATAAAGAGGTGAAAGCTTGTGCTAGAACGTCTGCAAGCCGTAGAAGACCGTTATGAACAGCTGAATGAATGGCTGAGCGACCCGGATGTAGTGAGTGATACGACGAAATTACGGGACTACTCCAAGGAACAGGCCGAGATTTCGGACATTGTCCAGAAATACAGGGAATATAAAGAGACAACGACCCAGCTTGACGAGGCCAAGGTGATGCTCCAGGATAACCAGGATGACGACATGGAAGACATGGTCAAAATGGAAATCGAGGAACTGACGGAAAAAAAGCAGGAGCTCGAGGAAACGCTCAGGGTTCTTCTGCTGCCAAAAGACCCGAATGATGATAAAAATGTCATTGTGGAAATCCGCGGGGCAGCAGGCGGCGATGAAGCGTCGCTGTTTGCGGCGGATTTGTTCAAAATGTATTCCCGTTTCGCGGAGAAGAACAACTGGAAAGCGGAAGTCATCGAGTCGACCCCGACGGAACTCGGCGGCTTTAACAAAATGATTTTCATGATAAGCGGAGAAGGGGCCTACTCGAAAATGAAGTACGAAAACGGGGCCCACCGCGTGCAGCGGGTGCCCAGCACGGAGTCAGGCGGGCGTATTCACACGTCCACCTCCACCGTGGCAGTCCTGCCCGAAGCCGAAGAAGTCGAAGTCGATCTCCATGACAAAGATATCCGCGTAGACACGTTCGCCGCCAGTGGTCCGGGAGGCCAGAGCGTCAATACGACCATGTCGGCGGTACGGCTCACCCATGAACCAACGGGTATCGTTGTGTCCTGTCAGGACGAGAAATCGCAGCTCAAAAACAAAGATAAAGCAATGAAAGTACTGCGTGCGCGCATTTATGACATGTACCAAAAGGAAGCCGAAGCCGAATATGACGAGAACCGCAAGTCCGCAGTCGGCACCGGGGACCGCTCGGAACGGATCCGCACGTACAATTTTCCACAGAGCCGCGTCACCGATCACCGTATCGGCCTTACCGTCCAGAAACTCGATCAAGTGCTTCAGGGTGAAATAGACCAGATTATTGAAGCGCTGATTGTAGAAGAACAGGCCGAAATGATGGAAGAGGCAGGAGAGGCATAAATGAAGCCTGCATATATGTACGAAGCCCTCAACAGGGCTTCGTCTTTTTTAGAAGAAAACAAACGTGAACCGAAAGCGGCGGAACTGCTGATGAAACATCATTTGAACGTCGGGTGGACAGATTTTCACCTGGCCCGGCGCGAGCCATTGACAGATGACGTGTGGACGGCTTTTTGGCGCGATGTGACGCAGCATGCGGAAGGGGTACCGGTGCAGCACCTGACAGGGTATGAAGAGTTTTACGGCCGTCGTTTTCACGTGAATGAACACGTACTGATTCCGAGACCGGAGACGGAGGAACTGGTGGATGGTGTACTCCGGTGGATCCGGCACCAGCGCATCACGAGCCTGCAAGTGGCCGATATCGGCACCGGAAGCGGCGTTATCGCGATCACACTCGCACTGGAGGCGCCGGATGTGCAGGTGAGAGCGGTGGAACTCGACAAAAAAGCACTGGAGACCGCGCAGAAAAACGCCGCCGACCTTGGTGCTTCCGTTGAATTCATGGAAGGAAGCTTGATGGATCCGCTCCTTGAAGGGGAAACGAAATATGACGTTATCGTATCCAACCCTCCCTATATCCCGAAACAGGAATGGGAAGCACTGGATCCGCTCGTCCGGGATCATGATCCGAAACTGGCACTGGTCGGCGAAGAGGACGGACTCGTCTGTTACCGGAAGATGGCGGTCCATCTTCCGGCTTTGCTGCAGTCCCGGGGACTTGCCGCCTTTGAGATTGGGGACCGGCAGGGAGAGGATGTGACCCGTATCCTGCAAAAAGAGCTGCCGCTTGCTGATATTGAACTCCGCCATGATATGAACGATAAACCAAGAATGGTATTCTGCGAACGCAATGACGTATAACGATTCAACAAAAGATGTCGAACCGTTTATCGTTTAGAAAGCACAGGCACCGTCCACAATGAATGGTGAAAGGACGGTGCCAACGTTATGCCGAAAAGAGCACTTATTTATGTATTGTTTTTTGTTCTCCTATCCTGGCTGCAGATGGAGCAGCAGCAAAATGCCGCGGCCTCCAACGCCGGCATTCAGACGATTCCCGAAGAAGCGGTCCGCCTGCGCATTCTCGCTCACAATAATTCTCCCGAAGAGCAGCTCGCAAAAACGGAAGTGAGGGACGCTGTAAATCAAGAGATACGCGGCGAATTAACGGCAGAATTGGACAAAGAGGAGGCGCTGACAACGTTGCAGCGTTCCCTTCCCGAACTCAAAGAGACGGTGCAGGGTGTTCTCAACGATCGAGGAATGGAAGAACGCAGCTTTTCCATCGCCTTAAAATCCGACGTGGACTTTCCAACGAGAATTTACGGGCCGATTATTTACCCGGCCGGGGCTTATGAAGCGCTCGTCGTGACCATTGGACAAGGAGAAGGAGATAACTGGTGGTGTGTTCTGTTTCCGCCGCTTTGCTTCATCTCATCGGGAGAATCTGTGGATAACTCCTCTTCAACTGTGGAAAAAAAGGACACTTCAAATGAAAATGTGGAAAAAACCGGGGATTCTGTGGATGACAAAGAGGAGTATCGATTCTTTGTTGTGGAGAGATGGAATAATTGGTTCGGTGGAAAAGAATAAAAAACGGACGGAGAACTGACATAATAGGATTAATGAATTATCCACAGCTGTACACAAGGCTGTGGGTAACTTTTTTATATTTGCCTTAATAAAGCAATTTTTCTTATAATAACAGGGGTTACCGGAACGGATGGAAAGGGGTGGAAAGGTGAGTTATAAACAAACAAGAGTGTGGAATGTGGATAATTGGGATGAGGAAGAGCCCTCACCCCCTGAAATAGAAGAAGCCGGGTTGTGTATAAGCCGCGGAGAAGCCGTTGCATTTCCAACAGAGACAGTATATGGTCTCGGGGCTGATGCCCGGAGCGATGAAGCGGTGGAGCAGATATTTGCTGCGAAAGGTAGACCCGGTGACAACCCGTTGATTGTACATATCGGCGAACGATCCCAGTGGCAGGGGCTTGCGTCTGTCATTCCGGATATGGCGGAGAAGCTGGCCGATGCGTTTTGGCCGGGGCCGCTGACGTTAATTGTTCCAAAAAACAACGCAGTGTCTGAAAAAGTAACGGCCGGGCTCTCGACGGTTGCGGTCCGTATGCCGGAACATCCCGTAGCGAGGGCACTTATCAACAAAGCGGGTATTCCGGTGGCAGCCCCGAGCGCCAATCAATCGGGACGCCCGAGTCCGACAAAAGCCGAACACGTGACATACGATCTCGACGGGAAAATCGCGGGTATCGTACAGGGAGGCGAAGCCGGGTACGGCCTTGAATCCACCGTTGTGGACTGCACAGGAGAGAAAGCAGTGGTGCTGCGGCCCGGCGGTATTACAAGAGAACAGCTGACCAGCGTACTCGGGGAAGAAAACGTGGCGGAAACTGCTGCGCTGCTGCAGGAAGACGCCCCGAGGGCTCCCGGCATGAAATACCGCCATTACGCCCCGTCTGCGCCGCTTGTCCTCGTGGAAGGCAGCATAAACGAAGCCGCGAAACAGGCGCGCGGAGAAGGGAAAACCGTAGGTATTATGGCAGTGGATGAGCACCGCTTGGAACTGCAGGCATATGCTGATGTTTTTATTTCACTTGGATCCAAAGACGAGCTTTCGGACATCGCCGCCCGGCTCTACGATAACCTGCGCCTTGCTGATCAAAGCAGCGTGGATGTGATTTTCTGTGAAACGTTTCCCAAAAAGGGTATAGGAGAAGCCGTGATGAATCGTCTTGAAAAAGCCGCTTCCGCTTCCTGAATGATTCGCTCCGGACATGCATAAGCTGTACGAGCATATCTGGAAAGGGGAACGGGAAATGGAAGGCTGGCTGGTACTTTGCGGGATGGCGGCGGCGCTCAGCATGGATGCCTTTTCTATGTCGCTTGCGGCAGCGATGAATCAGGCAAAACCGATTCCACGGCTGAAAACGGCGGCAGTGGTAGGTTTTTTTCATATGGTGATGCCTTGTTTCGGTCTGTTCGGCGGAAGGTGGATCGCCGAATCTTTTGAAAGAGCTGCGTTGATGGTAGGCGGGGTTCTTTTGATTATAACAGGCATGCAGATGATAGGATCGGCGTTTCGCAAGGACGAAAACGGCACCATGATTGTGCCCCGCGGGCCCGGTATTATCTTTTTCGCTATCCTTGTCAGTCTCGACAGTTTTTCAATCGGCATATCCCTTGGCATTCTGCAGACCCCGTGGATGGAAGTGCTTCTACTGTTCGGCATTTTCAGTGCAGCTTTCACCTGGGCCGGTCTTGCGCTTGGCGGCAGACTTCAGTACATGCTCGGCCACCTCGGAGAAGCTGCCGGCGGTATTATTTTGTTCAGTCTGGGAGTAAAGCTGATTCTGTGACAGACATATCTGTGATAAAATAAAAGATACATTATGAATAAAAGGAAGGAACCAGGGATGACCAACGTGTTGTTTGTCTGTACCGGTAATACGTGCCGGAGCCCGATGGCCGAAGCACTTCTCCGGGAGAAAGGGAGAGAGGATATTGAGGTGCAGTCCGCCGGGATTTCAGCCTCCCCCGGCATGGCCGCGTCCAAAGAAACGGTAGAGGTATTGAAAGAACGGGGGATTCCGCTCCGCCACGCTGCCAAACCGTTAACGAAAGAACGGGTGGACTGGGCCGATGTGATTCTTACGAT
Organism: Salibacterium lacus; assembly: GCF_042684865.1. NCBI lineage: Bacteria > Bacillati > Bacillota > Bacilli > Caryophanales > Bacillaceae > Salibacterium > Salibacterium lacus. Next base: position 139,324 of record NZ_JBHUML010000006.1, on the reverse strand, counting down.
GACAAAAAATCACCATGGGATGGTGGTGCAGCAGTTCCCCGAGGCAGCGGACAAAGTATTCACCATAAAAGAATTTGCCGGCGGGCAGGAAAGCGGAGCGGGTGACATTACGGACCCCATCGGCGGCTCCCGCAGCATCTACCAGAGTACAGCGGACGAGCTTGAGATACTTGTGGAGAGGGTACTAAAGCGGGTCGACGAGGACTGAAGCGATGTTTTTCAGCCGGCCCGGAACAGAAAAAGTCAGGAGGAGATGCCCGTGAAAATTGCAATGGGATCAGACCACGCCGGTCATACACTGAAAGTGGAAGTGGAAAAAGTACTTCAGGAGATGGATGTAGAGATAGAAGATTACGGATGCAACTGCACGGAATCGGTGGATTATCCGGACTATGCCCAGCCGGTCGCCGAACGCGTTGCCGCCGGTGAAGTAGACAAAGGTATCCTGATATGCGGAACCGGCATCGGCATTTCGATTTCCGCCAACAAAATCAACGGCATCCGCGCCGCTGTCTGCCACGATGTATTCAGCGCCAAAGCATCCCGTGCCCACAATAACAGCAACATCCTCGCGATGGGCGAACGTGTGGTAGGACCGGGACTCGCCGGCGAAATCGTCAAAGCATGGTTGGAGACGGATTTTGAAGGCGGACGCCACGCCGACCGCGTCGATAAAATGATGGCGATGGAAGAGAAATAAGCAGCGGGGCTGCCCTGACTAAAGGGCGGCTTTTTTCATAGGAAGAAGTCTAAAGGTAACAAGGACCGGTTGGAAAGTGAAATGTACACCTTAGAAAAAGCGTAAGAGTCCCTTTTGCAGGAAGGCAGGCAGAAAGTGGGGCTTAGAAATGTTCCAACCGACACACTGGAAGCCGGAAGCAGAAATGGTGACCCTTAGACGCGGCAGCGCCCCGCGTGCCGGCCTGTTTTTTCAAAAAACAGACTGGATGTGATATTCTTTAGACAAGAGGTGATCGGCATGAATCATGATATCAAGGAATGGCAGACTTCCCTGCAGGCCTGTCTGGATGCCCTGCGGGAGCGGATCTCCCTCGATGAGAACCGTCTGCTTGTCATCGGTGCCAGTACGAGCGAGGTTACCGGCGGCCGCATCGGGACGGCGGGATCGGAGGAAGCCGCCAAAGCATTGTATGAGGTGCTGGATTTCTTTCAACAGGATACCGGTATGCATATGGCCTTTCAGGGGTGTGAACATATTAACCGCGCTCTTGTTATGGAACGCGCTGCAGCCGCCCGGTTCGGCGGCGAAGAAGTGGCTGTCGTGCCGCACCGCCGGGCCGGGGGTGCGATGGCATCGCAGGCTTATGTGTCGTTAACCGACCCGGTGCTCGTGGAACACATCCGCGCTGATGCGGGCATAGACATCGGGGACACGCTTATCGGCATGCACCTGAAACACGTGGCCGTGCCGGTCCGGGGCGGGACGAATTCGATTGGAAACGCCCATGTCACCATGGCGGTAACCCGTCCGAAGTTGATCGGCGGAGCGCGTGCCCGTTATCCTGAATCTGAATAATTGTATGATTTTTTTAAAGAAAATACGGATTTCATGCAAAATTCCATGTTATAATACGGCAGGAAATGATAACGAATAATGAAAAACGAATGAGAGAGTACGAGGAGAGAAAGGAGAAACCTAAAAATGGAAACAATCAAAAACCAGGATCCAAGCGTTTACGCTGCGATGCAGGATGAACTGCAGCGCCAGCGCGACAAAATTGAACTCATCGCATCCGAGAACTTTGTCAGTGAGGCTGTCATGGAAGCGCAGGGCTCGGTCCTCACGAATAAATACGCGGAAGGGTATCCCGGACGCCGGTATTACGGCGGCTGTGAGCACGTGGACGTCGTAGAGGATCTCGCCCGCGACCGCGCGAAAAAACTGTTCGGCGCCGAACACGTAAACGTGCAGGCCCACTCCGGAGCCCAGGCGAACATGGCTGTCTATTACACGGCACTTGAGCAGGGAGATACCGTGCTCGGCATGAATCTCTCCCACGGCGGACATCTGACCCATGGAAGTCCGGTGAACTTCAGCGGGGTGCAGTATAATTTCGTTGAATACGGTGTAACCCGGGAAGACCAGGTCATCGACTATGAAGCGGTCCGTGAAGCAGCAAAGGAGCAACAGCCGAAACTGATTGTCGCCGGAGCAAGCGCATACCCGCGGGAAATTGATTTCGCGAAGTTCCGGGAAATCGCAGATGAAGTCGGCGCGTACCTGATGGTCGATATGGCCCACATCGCCGGCCTTGTTGCCGCCGGTGTTCATCAGAACCCGGTGCCCCATGCTCACTTTGTGACAACGACGACACATAAAACCCTGCGCGGCCCGCGCGGCGGCATGATTTTCTGCGGGGAGGATTTTGCCAAAAAGATCGACAAAGCTATCTTCCCGGGACTGCAGGGCGGCCCGCTTATGCACGTCATCGCGGCCAAAGCCGTCTCGTTCGGTGAAGCCCTCGAGGACTCCTTCAAGACATATGCCGAAAATATCGTGAAAAATGCGAAGCGTCTCGCCTCCGCCCTTCAGGATAACGGCATCGACATTGTGTCTGGCGGAACGGACAACCACCTGCTTCTCTTGGATCTGCGGAGCCTTGGCATCACCGGAAAAGTCGGGGAAAAAGCACTCGATGAAGTCGGACTTACCACGAATAAAAATACCATTCCGTTCGATCCGGAAGGCCCGTTTGTTACAAGCGGTATCCGCATCGGCACCGCCGCCGTTACGTCCCGCGGCTTCGGTGAAAAGGAAATGGACGAAATCGGTGCTGTCATGGCACTCACCCTGAAACACCATGACGACGAAGAAACCCTCAAGGAAGCGGCCCGCCGCATCGACGCCCTGACGGCTGCCTTCCCGATGTATCCGGAACTGTAAGTTCTCCTGAAAAGACGGAGCGTGGATATTGTCCCGCGCTCCGTCTTTTTGCGTTGGAGCCTGTTTCCTGCGTGGGGCAGACTGCCTTTGATGTACGCCGGCATGTAATGAGGTGTATTCGGACAGTACAGTCGTATATTTGGCATGTAAATGAGGGCATTCGGCACGTAAATGAAAGCGTATGGCTGGTATACGCCTTTTTCCCATGCAGAACGGCTTCCATTGACCGTAAATCGTGGTCCTCGTAACGTTTGCTGTCATTTTATAATGAAAAACGCACCCTGCATACACGCGCAGCGGCAGGAAGCCTTTTTTCGCAAAAAAATCTGAATCGCAGCTCTATTTGCAAGCCCTTGAAGGGTTTCGGCTTTTTCTGTAGAATTTCATAAGAATGAAGTTGTATACCTGCTGCTGTAATACATAGAATCCGGGGGAGCACCCGGTACAAAGGAGCTGTGCACGATATGGGAAACGTACACGTATTTGATCATCCGCTGATTCAGCATAAGCTGACGTATATCAGGGATGTCTCCACAGGGACGAAGGAATTCCGGGAGCTGGTGGATGAAGTAGCTACCTTGATGGCGTTTGAAATCACCCGCCATCTCCAGCTGCAGGAAGTGACGGTGGAAACACCGGTCGGCCCTTCCAAATCACACGCGCTTGCCGGCAAAAAACTCGGCGTTGTACCGATTCTGCGGGCAGGAATCGGCATGTCGGACGGTATTTTGAAACTGATTCCGGCCGCGAAAGTAGGACACGTCGGCATGTACCGCGATCCACAGACGCTGAAACCGGTCGAATATTACGTGAAGCTTCCAAGTGACGTAGAGGAGCGCGAATTCATTGTCGTCGATCCGATGCTTGCAACCGGCGGATCGGCTGTGGATGCCATTTCCAGTCTGAAACAGCGCGGAGCCACCAACATCAAACTGATGTGTCTGATCGGCGCGCCGGAGGGCGTGGAAGAAGTGCAGAACCAGCATCCGGAAGTGGACATCTACCTTGCAGCACTCGATGAAAAACTCGATGAAAAAGGCTACATCGTACCGGGACTTGGCGACGCCGGAGACCGCCTTTTCGGTACAAAATAAAAAAAGGCTTCAGCCGTTGTGCTGAAGCTTTTTTTGTATGCCGGACAGGCGGTGCCCGGATTTTTGGGGCGTACCGGCTCTGTGGACACCACCGCAACACCCGACACCCGCTGAACAGAATCTGCAAAAAGAGAGCCCTGTATAAATCCACCTGTTTGCTGCAACCTAAGTGGAGAACAGGGGGCTTAGGCGAAATGGGGAAAATAATAATCAACGTATGCTGCGTACTCGTGCTCGCAGCGGCGGCAGGGACAACAAAAACGCAATCACTTCAAGCGGCAGAAGAACCGACCATCATTGCAGCTGCCACGGAACAGGCTTCTCTGCCTGAGCTCCGGGACCGGATGGAAGACCGCATCCCCGGTCTGCGTATAAAAGAGACCTATGAAAGGGGGTTCCGCGGCTTTGCGGTGAAAATTCCGGCAGAGCATCAGGAATCCCTGAACCGCATGGATGGCATTAAGCGGACGGATGAAGCGGCAGTATATCAAACAGAGATTAACGAAAGTGCGCCATTTATCGGAGCAAAAGCGGCTCGGGAAGAGCGGGACGCCAAAGGGCTGCCGCTGACCGGAAAAGGAATAAAAGTCGGCATTATTGATACAGGTATTGATTATCATCACCCTGATTTGAAGAATAATTACAAAGGCGGCTATGATTTTGTCGATCAGGACGGGGATCCGCTGGAAGGAGCGGCGGACAAAAACGGGGAACCGACGATGCACGGGACCCACGTTGCCGGGATTATTGCAGCGGATGGTGCCGTCCGGGGTGTTGCGCCGGAGGCTGATATCTATATGTACCGGGCACTCGGCCCTGGAGGACAGGGATCTACAGAGCAGATTCTGGCAGCGGTCGAACGGGCGATAGAAGACGAGGTGGATGTATTGAACCTTTCGCTCGGAAGTCCTATCAACGGGCCGGACTGGCCGACGAGCCGCGCCCTTGATAAAGCAGTGGAAGAAGGGATAACAGCGGTCACATCCAGCGGTAACAGCGGGCCGGAGATGTGGAGCGTCGGGTCCCCCGGCACGTCGGAAAAAGCAATATCGGTCGGCGCCTCGATTCCACCCCTTCGGATGCCGAAGCTGGCGCTGGTGGATGACCCGGAACTGTCGATTGATCTGCAGCCGGTAAAAGGAGCCGCGCCGTGGGAATTCCGGCGCGATCTGCCGCTTGTATTCGCCGGCCTGGGGTTGAAAGAAGATCTTAAGGATGTCAAAGGAAAAGCTGTTCTCATCGAGCGCGGCGGTATACCGCTCGTTCGGAAAATGGCCAACGCACGCCGGGCAGGAGCGGATGCTGTCATCCTGTACAACAATGTGGCGGGCGGCTTTGCGGCGATGTCAAAAGAAGAACTGCCTCTGCCTGTTATTACGATTTCAAAAGAAGACGGAGAACATTTGAAAAAAGCCGTACAGGAAAAGGAAGACGATGTTCCACCGGCGCTGCGCACGATTCTCGAGGAAGAGACCGATCATATGGCATTTTTCAGTTCAAGAGGACCGGTTACGCAGTCCTGGGCAGTTAAACCGGATATTGCCGCACCCGGGGTCGACATCGACAGCACAGTGCCAAAAGGATATATGTCACTGAATGGAACGAGTATGGCAGCCCCCCATATTGCCGGAGCGGCAGCACTTGTGAAACAGGCCCGGCCGACATGGACCCCGGAGCAGGTCAAAACGGTGCTCATGAACACAGCCGTGCCTCTGACAGATGAGAGCGGGAGTATGTATCCTCCGTTTGTACAGGGAGCAGGGCGGGTGGATATCGCAAGAGCATTAAAGACAGAGACTCTCGTCAGTCCGGGAACACTCTCGCTGGGGGTACGTCCGCTCGGCAGGGAGCAGACCGTATACGAAGAAATTATACTACTGGAAAATAATTCCTTTAAAAAGCGGACGTACAGATTTCAGGCTGAAAATGAACCGTTTTTCGGTATCGAGTGGCACGTGCCGGAAACTGTCGTTGTCCCTCCCGGTGAAGCAGAAGAAGTGAACGTTCAGGCGGAGCTTTCACCCGGTGCAGTAGAAACAGATGAACTCCACGGCGCCATCACAGTAACAGGAGGAAAGTACCCGGTTACCCTGCCTTATCTGATGCTTATCAACGAGCCGCAGTATCCGAGAATCAGTGCATTTGAACTGCAGCCGGATCCACAGGCATCAGCCTTTCAGTATGAAGTTTACATGCCGGGCGGTGCCGATACGTTTCAAATCAGACTGTATGACCCGGATACATTCGCCTATGCCGGTGTGCTTGATGAAAAGCAGAACGTCAAGCCGGGGTTATTCAAACAGACAGTAAAAAAAGAGGAACTTTCTGTCGAACCTGGTATTTACAGGGCCGTTATCCATGCTGTCTCGGGAACAAAGGAAGAGACGCTGGAAACGCTCATCCATCTCCAGCAGGAAAGGGTGGAAAAGACCCCTGAACCAAGAACCTGAGAGTATAATATGGAAGCGCTGCCGGAAGGATTCAAAGATCCTCCGGCAGTATTTTTGAGCCGGCTTGTAATTGTCACTTAATCGACACATAGTAAATGACGATAATCCCTGATGTGACAAGGATTTTTTCCTGGTGAAGGATTGACAGACAGGGACCTCTATTGTACGATGACAGAGGGTATGTGAGAGGGTTTACATATTTCGGTGACGGTTGCACGATGATGGAGAAAGACAAAGGCCGGAATCGACTTCTGTTAAATTGTCAGAAAGATCCGGCTGTCCACATCCCGAAGCGCCGTCCCTTTTTTCGGCGCAGCTTTGAACCACCGCGAATGGAGGGTCATATGGCGGACAAGCATAAGTCTCCAAAACCGTTCCAGTCCGCGGCTTTAACATCAGCCGTGCTCTCTTATTTAGTCGGCCCCCTGTTAATCGGCATATTCGCGGGAAGGTGGCTGGATGACAAATGGGGCACAGACCCTTTCATCATGATCATCGGCCTTCTGGCAGGACTTGCCGCCGGAGTATACGGAGTGATCCGTCTGCTCGAGTACTATCTTAAAGACGGAGACGACCGGAAATGAACCAGACTTTTCAGCAGGAGACAAGGCGTTATGTTCAGTTCACGTTTTATGCCCTGGCACTGTATGTCATAGGCTGGGGAATGAGCCCGTACCAGGTGTTTTTTTTAAGTGCCGTGATCGGAACGGGGCTCGGTCTCTTTAACGTCTGGAGCATGTACCGGGACGTTAAAAAGCTCGGAAAAGCCGCGGAAGAGAACAGATCGGCATTTTCTGCAGGAATGCTGTCGCGGCTTGCGTCAGGAGCGCTGGCAGCCGTACTTTTCCTTCAGTTTCCCGGGCATTTTCATCTGATGGGCCTTGTTACCGGTATAATGACACCCTACATTATCATTCTTCTTCACTCCTTGTTTAAAAAAAAGCCCGCATAACCCGGATCAAACGTTTGACATGCACGTAAACAAAGGGCGAAGAAGCGGCAACAGGGAATCAGAGAACCATTTACGAAGAGTAAGGGGGGAAAGAAATGCAACACGAATCTCCGATCGTCCATGATTTATTTGGAATTACGGGGTTCCACGTGAACCTCTCGAATATCATCATGCTGACCGTCGCTGCACTGATCGTGTTCTGTATTGGGTTTTTTAGTGCGAGAAATCTGAAAATGAAACCGTCCGGGATGCAGAACGCGTTCGAATGGATTATTGATTTTATCAAAAACACGATTTCCAGCACGATGGACTGGAAAACCGGGGAACGGTTTTTCGGACTCGGCATCACCATCTTTCTGCTGATTTTCGTGTCGAACATGCTCGGTATTCCATTCATGATTGTTAACTCGGAAACGCATGAGTTGTGGTGGAAATCTCCGACAGCAGACCCGGTGATTACGATGACATTTGCAGTCATGGTCATTTTTCTCACACATTTTTACGGCGTAAAGATGAAAGGTCTAAAAGAGTACGGGAAAGATTATCTGCGCCCGGTGCCTTTTCTTTTACCGCTTAACATCATTGAAGAATTTGCCAACACGCTGACGCTTGGAATGCGTCTGTTTGGTAACCTGTACGCAAAGGAAATCCTTCTGACACTCTTAACAGGTATCGGGGGCGCCGGTATTCTCAGTGCCATGGGAGCAGGTATTCCGATGATTGCGTGGCAGGCGTTCAGTATATTTATCGGAGCCATTCAGGCCTTCATTTTCCTGATGCTGACAATGGTTTATCTGTCACACAAGGTGCTTGACGAGCATTAAACGATTCACCATGTTTTTTTAGAAATGTAGAAACAATCAATCATTCATTATATTTAAGGAGGACATTCAAATGGGAGCATTAGCAGCAGCTATCGCAGCAGGACTGGCAGCAATCGGGGCAGGTATTGGTAACGGACTTATCGTGAAATCGACACTCGAAGGGGTTGCCCGCCAGCCGGAACTCCGCGGCACACTACAGACGATTATGTTCACGGGTATCGCGCTTGTTGAGGCCCTGCCGATCATCGCAATCGTTATCGCGTTCATCGTTATGTAGCAGCGGGTACATACACCGCTGAGATTAATGGCGGAGTCCATCAGGCGACACTTCGCCATTCCTTTTGTATCAATCACCGAAAGGAGTGAATTCCGTGCCGGAAGTAATTACTTGGGGAGACGTGCTTTTCTCGATTGTTACGTTCATTATCCTTCTGGTTCTCCTCCGCAAATATGCGTGGGGACCAATCATGAACGTGATGAAAGAGCGTGAAGAACATATTTCTTCTGAAATCGAAAATGCCGAAAAACACCGCAAAGATGCGGAAAAATATGTGGAAGAACAGCGCCTGGAAGTGGAACGTGCCAAAGAAGAGGCACACTCCATCATCGAAAACGCGAAAAAGACAAGTGAAAAGCAGGGAGAAGATATCATCAATCAGTCCCGCGCAGAAGCCCAGCGCCTGAAAGAAAGTGCCCAGGCCGACATCGCACGGGAAAAAGAACAGGCAATCGCCGAACTGCGTGAAGAAGTCGGCTCCCTGTCTGTGATGATTGCCTCCAAAATTATCGAAAAAGAGCTGGATGAAAAAGAACAGGAACAGCTCATTGAAGATTACGTCAAAGAGGCAGGCGGACGGCTATGACAAGAGCAGCAGCCAACCGGTATGCCCAGGCCCTGTTTGAACTTTCAAAAGAAAAAAGCATGCTGGAGCAAATTCGTTCGGAGCTCGACACGGTACAAGAAGTGTTTGCTGAAAACAGTGGACTTCCTGAAATTCTTGAACATCCGAAAGTTCCCAAAGAACAGAAGGAAACACTGCTGAAAAACGGCTTCTCCGGCATGAGCGATATGGTGCAGCGGACGCTGCTTTTAATGCTGGAAAAAAACCGGATCGACTCTGTCGTGTACATGATCGAGCGGTTTCAGTATCTTGTAGATGAAGAATGGAAAGTGGGACATGCGCTCGTTACGACTGTTAAGCCGCTTTCTGATGAGGAACGCACCATGATTTCGGAAACTTTTGCTGAAAAAACCGGAAAAAACACCCTCTATATCAGGAATGAAATTGATTCTGAGCTGATCGGCGGACTGAAAGTTGATCTTGGGAATCTGGTTTTTGACGGCAGCATAAAAGGTCAGCTGAACAGAATGCAGCGCAGGCTGGTCTCCGGAAAATGATAGAGGATAGGGGTGAACGTTAATGAGCATTAAATCGGACGAAATTAGCTCTCTTCTGAAACAGCAGATTGAAAATTTTCAGTCTGATGTTCAAGCGAATGAAATGGGAACTGTCATCCAGGTAGGTGACGGTATTGCACGTGCTCACGGTCTGGAGAACGTCATGGCCGGAGAACTGCTCGAGTTTGCCAACGGCGTAATGGGAATGGCTCAGAACCTGGAAGAAAACAACGTTGGTATCATTATTATGGGATCGGATTCCGGAATCCGCGAAGGCGATGAAGTCAAGCGGACAGGCCGGATCATGGAAGTACCTGTTGGGGAAGAACTGATTGGGCGCGTCGTCAATCCGCTCGGTCAGCCCATTGACGGACAGGGGCCGCACGAAGCCGGTAAATCACGTCCAATTGAGGGCGCAGCACCGGGTGTCATGGATCGTAAATCTGTTCATGAACCGCTTCAGACCGGTATTAAAGCCATTGATTCCATGATTCCAATCGGCCGCGGTCAGCGTGAGCTTGTGGTCGGAGACCGTCAGATTGGTAAGACATCCATTGCAGTGGACACCATTTTGAACCAGAAAGATGAAGACATCATCTGTATTTACGTAGCGATTGGTCAGAAAGAATCAACCGTTGCAGGAACCGTGGAAACCTTCCGTCAGAAAGGTGCCCTTGATTATACGATTGTTGTGAATGCAGGCGCAGCCGATCCGGCACCGCTTCTGTATCTGGCTCCGTATGCCGGTGTAACCATGGGTGAAGAATTCATGTATAACAGCAAGCACGTGCTTGTCGTGTATGACGACCTGACCAAACAGGCAGCTGCGTATCGTGAACTCTCGCTGCTGCTCCGCCGTCCACCGGGACGTGAAGCTTATCCGGGCGATGTGTTCTACCTGCATTCCCGCCTGCTCGAACGTGCCGCGAAACTAAGTGATGACATGGGAGCCGGTTCCCTGACCGCTCTGCCGTTTATTGAAACGCAGGCCGGTGACGTCGGTGCCTACATTCCGACGAACGTTATCTCGATTACAGACGGACAGATCTTTCTGCAGTCGAACCTGTTCCACTCCGGTGTGCGTCCTGCCGTAAACCCGGGTATTTCCGTTTCCCGTGTCGGTGGTTCCGCGCAGATTAAAGCGATGAAGAAAGTGGCAGGTACACTGCGCCTTGACCTGGCATCGTTCCGTGAGCTTGAGGCGTTTGCACAGTTCGGCTCAGACCTTGATGAAGCGACGAAGGCGAAACTGTCACGCGGGGAGCGTACGGTTGAACTCCTGAAACAGGACCTTCACCAGCCGATGGCGGTTGAAAAACAGGTATCGGTTCTTTACGCGCTGACAAGCGGATTTATGGATGACATTCCAGTTGGGGATATCAAGCGGTTTGAGGCTGAACTTCTCGCCTATCTGGATTCCAATCATAAAGAACTGCTGAATTCTATCCGTGAAACTGGAAAGCTTCCGGAATCGGAAGACTTTAATAATGCCATCGGCGGTTTCAAGAAGACTTTCAGCGTTTCCAAATAAGCCCAGGCACCGAAAAGCATGCACAACCGGTGTGAAAAAAAGGTGGTGAATTCAAGTGGCCTCTTTACGTGAGATTAAAAACCGTATCGGCTCAACCAAGAAAACGAAACAGATAACCAAAGCAATGGAAATGGTATCTGCCTCGAAGTTAAACCGGGCCCAGGCAAATGCACAGGCTTACGAACCATATACGAGAAAGATCCGGGAAGTGGTGGGAGGTATAGCCTCCGGGAACTCCGGCGCTACCCACCCGATGCTTGAAGAACGTCCGGTGAAAAAAACAGCGTATATCATGATTTTTTCCGACCAGGGGCTTGCCGGCGGATATAATGCCAATCTCCTGCGTTCCTTTTTGGATCAGATTGAAAAACGTCACCATTCAAGCAGCGAATACGGCGTGATTGTGCTGGGTAAAATCGGGAGAGATCTGCTGCAAAGACGTGGAATCCCCGTTATGGATGAAATAACCGGTCTCCCGGATCAGCCTGATTTTCATGACATCAAAAACATTACACGGCTTGCTGTGAACATGTTCGGAGAAGAAGAAATCGATGAGCTGTACATTTGGTACAACCATTTCATCAGCGCCATTCAGCAGGAAGTGAATGAAACAAAACTGCTTCCACTGACAGATATAGGCGAAGGGACAGAAACAGTTCAAAGTTATGAATATGAGCCATCCGAAGAAGCTATCCTTGAACAGCTTCTCCCGCAGTATGCAGAAAGCTTGATTTTCGGAGCGCTGCTTGATGCTAAAGCGAGTGAATTCGGCGCAAGAATGACAGCGATGAGTGCGGCAAGCGATAACGCCGACGACATTATTGACGATCTGACATTGTCCTACAACCGGGCAAGACAGGCTGCCGTAACGCAGGAAATCAGTGAAATTGTCGGCGGAGCTGCTGCTCTGGAATAAGTTAATGTGGCTTTTAGACACAGTTTAGGAGGGAAAAATATGAGCAATGGACGCGTCACCCAGGTTATGGGTCCGGTAGTTGACGTTTCGTTTCCAAGCGGGGAACTGCCGGAATTGAACCACGCGCTCACGGTTTCCCAGAAAGGGTACGCTGACAACATCAAGGATGTTGAAGTGGCCCTGGAAGTAGCGCTGCATCTGGGAAATGACACGGTTCGTACGGTCGCCATGGGCTCGACGGACGGATTAATCCGGGGAGCGGAAGTTATTAATGAAGGCGGCCCGATTACCGTTCCGGTTGGAGAAGAAGTCCTTGGACGTGTATTTAACGTTCTTGGAGAGACCATTGACCAGCGGGAGCCTATCGGTCCGGAAGTGAAGCAGGATCCTATCCACCGCGAAGCTCCGGCCTTTGATGAACTTTCAACCGAAACGGAAATTCTTGAGACAGGTATTAAAGTCGTCGACCTTCTTGCTCCTTATGTAAAAGGCGGTAAGATCGGTCTGTTCGGCGGCGCCGGTGTCGGAAAAACCGTATTGATTCAGGAATTAATCAACAATATTGCACAAGAGCATGGTGGTATTTCTGTATTTGCGGGAGTCGGAGAACGTACCCGTGAAGGGAACGACCTCTACTTTGAAATGCAGGAGTCCGGCGTTATCAATAAGGCCACCATGGTGTTCGGTCAGATGAACGAGCCGCCTGGAGCACGTATGCGTGTCGCATTAACCGGCCTTACCCTTGCGGAACATTTCCGTGATGTGGACGGTCAGGACGTGCTGCTGTTTATTGATAACATTTACCGTTTCACCCAGGCAGGTTCGGAAGTTTCCGCTCTTCTCGGCCGGATGCCTTCCGCTGTTGGTTATCAGCCGACGCTTGCCACGGAGATGGGGCAGCTGCAGGAACGGATTACATCCACGAAGAAAGGCTCGGTTACATCGATTCAGGCAATTTATGTACCGGCCGACGACTATACCGACCCGGCCCCTGCAACGACGTTCGCGCACCTTGATGCCACAACCAACCTGGAGCGCCGTCTGACGGAAATGGGTATCTACCCTGCAGTGGATCCGCTGGACTCTACGTCCCGTGCGCTTGCGCCGGAGTATGTCGGCGAGGAGCATTACGAAGTGGCCCAGGAAGTACAGCAGACGCTGCAGAAATACCGGGAACTTCAGGACATTATTGCCATTCTCGGAATGGACGAACTGTCCGAAGAAGACAAGATGGTCGTGCACCGCGCACGCCGGATTCAGTTCTTCCTCTCCCAGAACTTCCACGTTGCCGAGCAGTTCACCGGACAGCCGGGATCGTATGTACCGGTGAAAGACACGATCAGCGGATTCCGTGAGATTCTTGACGGTAAACACGATGATGTTCCGGAAGATGCATTCCGTCTCTGTGGCCCGATTGAAGATGTCACCGAAAAAGCGAAGGCCATGTCCTAAGCGGGACTGCGGTAAGGAGGAGGAATCATGTCGACGATCAATGTCAATGTTGTCACTCCTGATGGCGCGGTTTATGAAGGGGATGTGGAAATGGTCAGCGCCCGTTCCCAAAATGGGGAACTTGGTATTCTGCCCGGACACATTCCGTTGGTAGCACCGCTTTCGGTAGGCGCTGTCCGCCTCAAATATGAATCAAGAATTCAACTTGTTGCGGTCAACGGAGGCTTTGTTGAGGTTCGTCCCGACAGTGTTACGATTCTCGCTGAATCGGCCGAGACACCGTCCCAGATCGATGTCGAACGTGCCCGGAGAGCAAAAGAACGGGCTGAGGATCGTATCGAGCGTGCCAAACAGGAAGAAATCGATTATCAGCGGGCTCGTCTCGCATTGAAACGCGCCGTTACCCGGATCGAGGTAGCCGGTGATTAATAAAAAAGGCTGTTCCGCGCAGGGTTTCCTGCGGTGGAACAGCCTTTTTTATGGATGAGAACATATCGACCACCTCCCGCTGCTGGATCGAAGCGTGTAACCGGAGAATCGATCGGGAAATCGGGAGAATCGATCGAGAAAAGAGCGGAAGAGGAGAAAATCAATCGAGAAACGGAAGAATTGATCAAGAAACCAGCCGAATCGATCGAGAACGGTGCAGGATCGAAGCAGTCCCGTGCGGGGGTCGGTGGCATGGCCGCGCTGAAGCCGAATGTCCGGGAATCGATCGGGAAATCGGGAGAATCAATCGAGAAAAGAGCGGAAGTGGGGAAAATCAATCGAGAAACGAAAGAATTGATCAAGAAACCAGCAGAATCGATCGAGAACGGTGCAGGAACGAAGCAGTCCCGTGCGGGGGTCGGTGGCATGGCCGCGCTGAAGCCGAATGTCCGGGAATCAATCGGGAAATCGGGAGAATCGATCGAGAAATGCGGAGAATCAATCGAGAAAAGAGCGGAAGTGGGGAAAATCAATCGAGAAACGAAAGAATTGATCAAGAAATCGGCCGAATCGATCGAGAACCGGGCAGCCTCGAAGCAGTCCCCTGCCGGATCGATCGAGAACGCCCCTGCCAAACAACGCTTTCGGTTAATCCACTTTCCACAGCCTGTCGCCGGATAACATGAAAGTTCCTTTTCGGTTCTCGAGGATATGATAATTTGTGTCTGGAAATAGGATGATGCTCTGCAGCAGATAGTCTTTTTGATATTTCCTCGCCAGGCAGCAAAGGAGGAGGCGGGTCTGTTCCATCCCCCCACGCCATTCATAAAAGTGATCATACGGAAGCTTGGCCGCTTCGCTCAGATCATGTTGAAATGTTTCTTTTTCTTCCGGATCCGCGTCTTTTTTTACATATCCCCACATATGCTCGAATGTATTAATGCAGCCGCGGCGGTCATATGGCCTGCCGGAAATAACGCGGAGACTTTGGAAAAAATGATGCACAGCGTACAAATTGTGAAGCCTTCCTGCCTGCTTGGATAATGATTTGTAATGCTGATACCCTCTGCCCATGACATCGTATTTAGCGGTTGCCCAGATTTTTTCGGCACTGCTCCGCGCGATGCGGAGATTTTCAACAAGTTCCAACAAAAGTCCTCCTCTCTTTATGCCCCATACATTTTGAATGCAGGCCCTGAAACAAAGGGATATATACAGTGATTTTTCTCCTAAGTATTTTACGATTATGTTACATATTAAATATCGAATGTAATATAATTTTAAAAAATATCCGATTTTTATACAAAAACCTGTTTTTTTTTATTATAATTGAGGTATATCTACTATGTCATGGTAATATAGGTTATTATTTTGCTGAAACGACCGTTACAGATCAGTCTCATAGTGGAATATGCTGTCGAAAGCAGTCAGATATGTTACAATAAAGTGATGTGTTTGAATGAGAGAAAGGGCTCTTTTCCCTTTCAGCAAAATGCCCTAAGATACACCTCGGATTGTCTGAAGGGCTGTTAAGGAGTTTTCAGCGATGAATCCTGAAGGGCAGGACGCGATCTTACATATTACTGTCAACCTTATCTTTTTGGTTATTGTATGGTGGAGTCTGCAGTCTTTCCGCTTCGATGTTTTTCTGCGGAATCCGGAAGGCCCGAAGGCGAAACTGCTCATGGTGCTTGTGACGATTGCGTTGAGCCACCTTGTCAGTTCGTTTTTCATTGAGTACCTGCAAGGGTCTTTGACGCTCAGGTATTTCTTTTGAGAAGCTCCCTCCATCTTCCACGTATGCCCGTGCTCTCTCCGGTGAAAATGAGAAATGAGGACGTGCACCCGGGCACGCCGGCACAGGGTGCCTTATGCTGCGACGTAAGACGACAGCCGCTTTGTCGAAAAACAGATGCAAATAGCGAACAGCCGGAAAATGGGGCGGCGAATCATCCCCCCTCCGGCATTTTTCAGGGTAATCTGTAACACGGCAGCCTGTCACGACGACTAAACGAAATAGCAAATGTAATGAATAATGGACACAAGACGAGAATGGGCACCCGTTTCTTTACTGGACAGGGCACGCCTACATGGACGAATGAATATCCATAATACAAAGATGACTGATTCTGCCTGCATGAAAACAGGCGGGACACGTCATTCTCATGCAGAAACGATACGAACTATAACGGACGCGGAGGGGAAAACGTTGGAAAAAATAGTAGTCAGGGGAGGAAAGCGGCTGAACGGAACCGTGAAAGCAGAAGGCGCAAAGAATTCTGTTCTTCCGGTTATCGCCGCCTCCCTCCTCGCTGAAGAAGGAACGAGCACTATATATGATGTCCCGACTTTAGCTGATGTATTTACAATGAAAAATGTACTGAATTATATGGATGCAGATGTGAATGTTGAAAACGGGGTATTCACGTCCAATGCAGAAGGTGAACTGACGACAGAAGCTCCATTTGAATACGTTCGAAAAATGCGGGCGTCCTTTCTCGTCATGGGACCGCTGCTTGCAAGAAAAGGGTGCGCTCATATTGCACTTCCGGGAGGCTGCGCGATTGGATCCCGTCCGATTGACCAGCATCTCAAAGGCTTCGAAGCAATGGGAGCTGTTGTGGAGATCGGCAACGGCTACATTGAAGCGAAAGTACAGGGCCGCCTCCAGGGAGCCCGGATTTATCTCGATTTCCCGAGTGTAGGAGCGACGGAAAACATTATGATGGCGGCTACTCTCGCTGAAGGAACGACCATTCTTGAGAATGTGGCGGAAGAACCGGAAATTGTGGACCTGGCGAACTACCTGAATGCCATGGGTGCCAAAGTCCGCGGGGCCGGTACCGGGACGATTCGAATCGAAGGCGTCAAACAGATGAAAGGGGCCGTACACTCCATCATTCCGGACCGGATTGAAGCAGGGTCCCTTATGATCGCCTCGGCCATTACAGGCGGAGATGTATTTGTCGAAGGTGCGATTCACGAGCATATCCGCCCGCTTGTCGCGAAGCTCCGTGAAATGGGCGTTATCATTGAAGACGAGGATAACGGTATGAGAGTAATCGGGCCGGATATTCTCCGGCCGGTGGACCTGAAAACCATGCCGCATCCCGGATTCCCAACAGATATGCAGGCGCAGTTCATGGCGCTTCTCACGCAGGCGAAAGGGACGGCTGTCATCACAGAGACCGTATTTGAGAACCGCTTCATGCATGTCGAGGAATTCCGCCGCATGAACGCAGACGTGAAAATTGAAGGAAAAACGGCCATCGTCAGCGGCCCGACCCGTCTGCAGGGAGCCGAAGTGGCAGCTACCGATCTGCGGGCCGGCGCTGCCTTGATTATCGCCGGACTCGTGGCTGAAGGGGAAACCACGTTGACCGAGCTGAGGCATCTCGACCGAGGTTATGTCGATTTCCACAAGAAACTGCAGGGACTGGGAGCCCGTGTGGAACGAGTGGAAGTGACAGAGATGGAAGAAAGCTCTTCCAAGGAAGAAAAAATACTACGTACCGTCAATCATTAAATCAACCGGGGTTGTATCAATAGATACAGCTCCTTTTTTTATGAAAGAGAATGAAACCCTGGATAGAAGTGGAAGGAAGCGGATTTGGATGCCGCCCTTGTACTCTAAAAGAGAACCCTGTGCCTGCAGACAGGCCAACACCTTCAGCGGGGGTTCCTTTTGGCTGTGATTCATCCGGCTGTGTACACTGCCATCGAAAAATAAGAACATAGTGTCCGCGGATAACAATTTGGTGGACACTGCGCCGCTGGAAACAGGAATTAATATCCTGAGGTGGAAGTCGATGGGGGCTGTATCAAAAGGTACAGCTCCCTTTTTGTGATAAAGAGAATGTAATCACGGGCAGGAGCGGAAGGCGGCGACACCTGTGGGGAATGAGGCGCTGCCCGCGGCATAGAAGACACGGTGAGCCCCGGCGAACCGATGTCGCCCTTGTGCTCTGGAGTGAAAGCGTCCGCCTGCAGCGCATGCCCAACATGTTAGCGAAGTATTTTATGTCTGGTAGTAGATTTTTGATACACCCCCATCGATCCCGCTCCGGCCGGGAACAACCGCAGTATCCCCTCCTCAACCCTTTTCAGCTATGCGTCGACACTCAATCCAGTCCTTTTTAAAAGCTATATCCCGCACAGGATTCAATCATACGCCGGAGACGTGCGGCATACATATGGAAAGTGTGTGCACAATGAAAGGAAACAGGGGGCGGTAAATGGATGAAAAAAGGAGCGTTGATCTCCGTATTTCTTTTCGTATTGTTTTTTCTTATCCCGGTGTTATTCATCAGCATAGGGGGGCCACCTGATTCATCTGGTACACAGACAACCGATACCGCACCGGAAAGCTCCGGGGAGGAGCCGCTGACCCAGCCGGCTGAAGAATCGGAACGAACCATCCCTGTATTCCGCAGTGAAACCGAAACGGTGGAACAGACCGGTCTTGAGGAATACGTGGCGGGAGTGGTTGCCTCTGAGATGCCGGTATCATTTGATATAGAAGCTCTGAAAGCCCAGGCCCTCACAGCACGGACGTACGCGGCGAAACAGATCGCCTCTCCTTCAGAAATCAACCTGCCGGACGGAGCGCTTGTCACCGATACAACGATGCATCAGGTGTATCAAAGTGAAGAAGAGCTGAAGGAAGAGTGGGGAGGAGATTTTGAATGGAAAATGAAAAAAATAAACGAAGCAGTACGTGCCACAAAAGGACAGGTCTTAACGTATGAAGGACAGCCGATCACAGCTTCCTTTTTTTCCACCAGCAACGGTCATACCGAAAATGCGGAAGATTACTGGCAGAACCCGGAGCCGTATCTGCAAAGTGTGGAAAGTCCGTGGGATACAGAGTCCCCCCGGTATGCAAATGAAATGTCCATGTCCGTGGCTGAGGTGGAACAGGCTCTTGGTATTTCACTGTCTGAAGGCGCATCCGGTACTGTTTTAAGCCGTACCGAAAGCAGCAGAGTGGAAGAAGTGGAGCTAGGCGGGGAAACATTTTCAGGGCGTGACATCCGGGAGGAACTGGAGCTCGATTCCACTGATTTTACCATCAGCCGCCAGGGAGATAAGATGATTTTTGCAACGAAAGGTTGGGGACATGGTGTCGGGATGAGCCAGTACGGCGCGGATGGCATGGCTGATGAAGGAAAGACATATGAGGAAATTGTGAAGCACTATTATAAGGGGGTTGAAATAGCAGGACTGTCCTGAATGTCCCCCTTTAGAAAAATTCGAATAAAAAATCCGCATTCAAAGGTATAATTTTCCTCACTCCTGATCACAATGGGAGCTGAGGTGATAATCATGAAAAATAAGGAAAAACAGCAAGCCGCAGCAAGAGAACGCAGAGGAATGAAGGACAGACTACGGACTTGGTCAAAACAAAAATGGTTCTGGCCGGCTGCTTACTTGAGTGTCTGCGCCTTTCTGCTGGGGACGTACTTTGTCATCCAGAGTCCAACCGGCACAAACCAGGCGGAAGAAGAACAACCTCCGGCACAAGAGCAGGATGCAGGCGAAAATGAAGGAACGATGGAAGGCGAAGACAGCATGCCCGCCGCTTCCGGAGACGAGACGCTGCAGATGCCGGTGATGGACGAAGATAGTGTAGATATTATTGGGTATTATTACGATCATGACGCTTCAGCTGAAGAACAGCAGGATTCTCTCGTATACTACAATGATATGTACTATCAGAACAAAGGGATCGATATTGCCGGTCAGGACGAAGAATCGTTTGAAGTCACGGCGGCCGCGACGGGTGAAGTAGTAAACGTAGAAAATGATGAGATTCTCGGACAGGTTGTGGATGTTAAACACACCGATAACATCGTCACTTCCTACAGTAGCCTTCAGGATATAAAAGTGGAAGAAGGCGATACGATTACGCAGGGTTCTGTTTTGGGCGCAGCAGCTGAAAATCTCTATAACAAAGATGCAGGCGTTCACGCTCATTTTGAAGTACGCAGAAACGGAGAGCCGCTTAATCCGGACGAAGCCTTTCATCAACAGCTTACGGCATTAAGCAGTGACAGTGGAAACAAGGAAGAAGAGCAGACAGCACGCGAAGACGAAGGGGATGACTCAGAGAACGATGAGGAAGAATCGTCCGGTCTGGAGGAATTCCCTATCCTGGACGGCGATGACGGTAACGAAGATAACGAGAATGAGAATGGATAAGTCAGAGACGAAGTAACAGGGAGAACGCCCGGACGATGCTGCATGAAGCAGCTGACATCGTCCGGGCTTTTTGTGATAGTAGCTGCACCGGGATATTGGCGCGGCTTTCACTTTTTCAAGTAGAAAACAGCAACACACGAAAATGTCACAATATGTTGAAAAATAATTGAACATTATGTGAAAAAAGAATTGACTGACATAAGGAATGTTTGAAATAATTTGTACTATAACAACATAAAAGGTGAGGTTGAACAGATCATATGATCCGCCTCACAAAGCATCCTTTAGAAAAGGAAGGAGGGTGACCATGGGTATTCTTATTGGGTTCTGGGTCCTTGCCATTGCAGCGATCATCGGCATGTTGAAATGGAAGAAGCCGATTCTTCTTGCCGCGCCGTTTGCTGCTATGGGTGTGTACATTGTTATTCAAATTGTGATGGTGCCGCTTCCGTTGTGGGAAACGATCCAGATGATCATGGGAATGCGGTAGATGACAGGGATTTTTTGAAAGCGATTACATAGAGGAGGGGGGCAGGGTTGTTTTCAGGAGTAACCATCCATGCAGCACGCGGGACATACTAAACGGAGGTGGATACATTGCGGAAAGTAGATAAGAAGACGGCAGAGGCATATTTTCGTATGCGGACAAGATTGATTATTATCTTTTTGAGCATAGGTTTTGTCGTATCGTTTGGCGTAGCGGCATTTGCAGAGTTCTTTTCCCAATTTAAATTTCTGGGCGTGGAATTTCATTATTATATGGGTTCGCAGGGAGCAGTGATTGTTTTCATTCTCTGCCTGTTTTTGAATGCCGTATTCAGTGACCGGATTGACAAAAAGTATGGTATCGATGACACGGCAAATGCTGCTGTCAGTGACCAGAAACATACGCAGGAATAAAACGCAGCACGTTATAGAAGAGAGGGGAATGAATATATGGATTCGCAGATGCTTGTGTCCCTTGGACTTATTTTGGTTACGTTTGCTCTTTATATTGGTATCTCTATATATAACAGGGCGAGAGCAACATCGGATTTTTACGTAGCGAGCCGTGGTATTCCGCCAATGTGGAACGGTATGGCGATCGGCGGCGACTGGATGAGCGCCGCGTCCTTTATCGGAATGGCCGGCACGGTTATGGCTCTTGGCTACGATGGACTGCCCTATATTATGGGCTGGACGGGAGGATTTCTGCTTCTCACATTTCTGCTTGCTCCGCAGCTGCGTAAATACGGACGGTTCACCGTGCCGGAATTTATCGGGGACCGGTTCGAAAGCAATACCGCCCGGTTGATTGCTGCGATTGCAACCGTTATTATCAGTTTCACCTACATTATCGGACAGTTATCCGGTTCTGGTGTGGTGATAGGCAGGCTGTTTAACATACCCGCGGCATATGGAACGATGATCGGCGTTGTGATCATTGCTATCTATGCGACGCTTGGTGGAATGAAAGGGGTTACCTGGACGCAGGTGGCACAATATATGATTCTTATTGTGGCTTATATCATTCCCATTGTATTCATGTCTTTGCAGATAACAGGTAATCCATTGCCTTGGCTGACATATGGAGAGATTGTCGATGACATAGGACAAATAGACCGGCAGCTCGGATTGTCGGAATATTTCGCTCCATTTACAGAAAGTGATAAAAGCCAGTTTCTTGCCTTGATGTTCACATTAATGGTTGGTACATCAGCGCTTCCGCATGTTATCGTCCGCTTTTTTACAGTCAGCACGATGAAAGCGGCGCGCTGGAGCGGTGCCTTTGCGCTGCTCTTTATCGGCATTCTTTATTTGTCGGCTCCTGCCTATGCTGCATTTTCGCGTTTCATTTTAATGACCCGGGTTGCCGGAAGTCCCATGGACCAACTGCCGGCCTGGACGGAAAGCTGGGTGAATACAGGTTTGCTGCAGACGGCCGATAAAAACGGAGACGGTATTCTGCAGTGGACAGAGCTGTCTGTAGGGGAGGACATCGTTGTGATGGCGACGCCGGAGATTGCCGAGCTCGGATTGTTTGTCATCGGTCTCGTTGCCGCCGGCGCAATGGCGGCTGCCCTATCGACAGCGGGGGGACTTTTGATTACCATTTCCTCTTCCTTTGCTCATGATATCTATTACCGCTTAATGAAGCCGGATGCATCGGATGCAAAGAGACTCCTGGCAGGACGAATCGCGATTGTCCTTTCGACCGTCATTGCCGGACTTGTGGCTCTGGATCCACCGGGTGTGATTACCCAGATTGTAGCGTGGGCCTTTGCGCTGGCGGGCGGAACGTTCTTTCCGGTTCTGTTCCTCGGCATATGGTGGAAACGGATGAATACCCATGGTGCCATTGCAGGAATGCTCGCAGGGCTGGGCTGTACCCTTGGCTATATTTTCCTTGCTATGAACGGCATCACGCTTCTGGGGATTCAGGACACCGGCGCCGGTCTGATCGGGGTGCCGATCAATTTCCTCGTTTGTGTGCTTGTATCTAAAAACACGCCGGCACCACCGCAGCGTCTGCAGGACGATGTCATCGATTTACGCTATCCGGAACAGATGACGTACAAAGACGGGGAAGTATGGATAAACGACGGAAAGTAAAATGAAACTCCGAAGCTTACAGCTTATTCTGGAAATCAGCGGCGTCCTGCCGCTGATTTTTTCATTATTTCCTGGGAAATGATGTTTTTTATCGCTGTTTGTCAGAGTGCGTGATAATTTCATGGGCGGGAATGGGACACGTGCCGTTGATCTTCTGATGCAGCATCCAGCACCACTCCTTTCTTTTCGAGTTCTCTTACACGGCCCCTGTATGTAATAACCAAATTTTCTGAATGAAATATCCGGCTGCAAAACGCCGTATTCTAGTCCGCTCCCAGCCTCTTCATCAGTCTTTAACCCTTGTCCTATCAGACTTTTTGGTATATCCATCGCTCTTGTTTAATAAACTGTATTAATTCACCAAGATTGCGGTAGGAGGCGAGTGGTGTGCATGATTACATCAAAGAGCGAACGATCAGGATGGCACGGTATGTTGTCGAAACGCGCAAGACAGTGCGGGTGATAGCAAAAGAATTCGGCGTTTCCAAGAGTACGGTCCATAAAGATTTAACCGAACGACTGGAAACCATTAACCCGGAACTTGCCGAAGAAGTGAAGTTTGTCCTGGATTATCACAAATCCATTCGTCACCTGCGCGGCGGAGAAGCTACGCGCACGAAATATGAGAACGACCGGAAAAGTATGGAAACAGAACTCACTCTTTAATCCTTTTGTCAAAAGGCTGTCTGAAAAGAACAAGCTTCTTCATTTTTGGACAGTCTTCGAAAAACAAATCCCGAAGAAGAACGAGGATATATTCCGCTGGCTGATAAAATATGATAAAATCATACAATAGAGACTAACGTTTGATATAAAAGAGCATGGACCATATCAATTGATGTTATACTAACGGATAAAGTCATCCATTTTTAAAGACCGCTCACAATCGACGAGGAGGAATATAAGCCATGTTTGGCAGGGATATCGGCATAGACTTGGGAACCGCAAACGTATTGATACATATTAAAGGACAGGGCATTGTACTGGATGAGCCTTCGGTCGTAGCGATGGACCGAAAGAGCGGAGATGTTATGGCTGTCGGAGAGGAAGCCTTCCGTATGGTGGGCCGCACCCCGGGCAACATCATCGCAACAAGACCGATGAAAGACGGTGTGATTGCCGACTTTGATCAGACAGAAGCCATGTTAAATCATTTTCTTGTAAAAGTGAATGCCAAAAGCATGATGTCCAAGCCGAGGATATTAATCTGCTGCCCGACCAACATTACATCTGTCGAGCAGAAAGCAATCATTGAAGCCGCCGAAAAAAGCGGCAGCAAGAATGTATTCATTGAAGAAGAACCGAAAGTGGCCGCGGTCGGTGCCGGTATGGATATCTTCCAGCCGAGCGGGAATATGGTAGTTGATATCGGCGGCGGCACGACCGATGTAGCAGTTCTCTCGATGGGATCTGTGGTTACGGCGAATTCCATCAAAACAGCGGGAGATCAATTTGATCTGGATATTTTAAATTATATCAAGAAATCATATAAGCTTCTAATCGGCGACCGAACCGCAGAAATGGTGAAAAAAGAGGTGGCAACAGTCGCCCCGAACGGATCCAACCGGGAAATGGAGATCCGTGGACGGGACATGGTGAACGGCCTGCCGCAGACCATCACCATTAATTCACAGGAAATATACGAGGCGCTGACCGAATCGGTGAACCACATTGTTCATGCGGCGAAAAATGTTCTTGAACAGACACCGCCGGAACTGTCGGCGGACATTATTGACCGCGGAGTTATTCTCACCGGCGGCGGGGCCCTTCTGCACGGCATAGATGAACTGCTCGGTGATGAACTCGGAGTACCGGTCATCATTGCGGAGGAACCGATGAATTGTGTGGCGAATGGAACAGGTATTATTCTCGAAAACCTTGACAAAATGGCAAACAAGAAAGTCAAGATCTAGAAAGGAGTTCGAATGATGCTGAGAGGTTTTTACGGCGCAGCGTCCGGCATGCTTGCCCAGCAGCGGAACACGGAAATGCTTTCTGAAAATTTATCAAACATTAACACTCCCGGATTTAAAGCAGATCAGGGGTCCAACCGTACATTTCCGGAAATGTTAGTCCAGGCTCAGAACGCAGGCAGCACGCCCGGAAGCCGTCCTGCTCCAATGGGGGAGCTTGCCACAGGTGTCTACATGCAGGACCGGACTCCGAACTTTAGTCAGGGAGACCTCCGTGAGACCGGAAATACAACAGATGCTGCGATCTGGCAGGGCGAAATGCCTGAAGGCGAAGATGGTGAACCAGGGTCGCTGTTTTTCACAGTATCCAATGCCGACGGGGAGGAACGTTACACCCGAAATGGTAACTGGACGGTAGATGGCGAAGGTTTTCTGACGACAAGTCAGGGTCACTATGTGCTGGGAGAAGACGGGGATCCGCTTGAAGTCGGTAATGAGAATTTCAACATCAATGAAAATGGTGTTGTCACGGATGAAGACGGAGCAGAAGCCGGCCAGCTGGGTGTAGCCTATGCGGAGAATGCCAATGACATGGTGAAAGAAGGCAGCGGTCTTCTCCGTCTTGAAGCAGAGGACGGGGCAGAGGAACTTCCAACCGCAATAGGAGCAGATGGAGTCGGCTATACGATAAGTCAGGGCTCTCTGGAACGTTCCAACGTCGATCCGGGGCAGACGATGACAGAACTCATGAATTCCTACCGCATATTCGAATCCAATCAGCGCATGCTCCGGACCTATGACCAAAGCATGCAGCGCGCGGCAAATGAAATCGGAAGTCTGAGATAAACAGGTTGAAGGGGGAGAGACACTATGTATGGATCGGTATTGTCCTCGGCCAATACGATGGGGCAGCTGCAGCAAAAGCTTAACGGCATTTCCAGTAATCTTTCAAACAGTAATACGACCGGCTATAAGCGGAGTGAAACCACTTTTTCAGACATGCTTTATCAACAGACCAATAATCTGCAGGATGAGCGTAATGAAGCAGGCCGTCTGACACCGGATGGTCTGCGTATCGGAACGGGAGCGGGAGTTGCACAGACTGCCCTGCGGATGGAACAGGGAGCACTTCAGAACACGGATCGTGAACTGGATTTTGCGATTACGGACAAAGATCAGTTTTTCCAGGTGGAATCGATGACAGACGGGGCTCCGGAAACACAGTATACACGAGACGGTTCGTTCTACCTGTCGGAAAATCCGGAAGAGCTGGACGGATGGACACTCGTTAATAATCAGGGCGATTATCTACTTGGAGCAGATGGGGAAAGAATGGATGTTCCAGCTGGAGCAAGCAACTTTACCCTTCAGGAAGACGGAACCCTTGAAGCAGTGAACGAGGCAGGAGAAGACATTGAAATCGGACAGATGGAACTGGCCCGCGTTACCAAGCCGCAGCTTCTCGAGCAGGTGGACGGCAACAACTATGCGCTGCCGGAGCTTGGTGAACTTGGACTGGATGAAGCTGATGTGCTGGAGTTTGTACCGGGAGCTGCAGAAGCAGTGAAACAGGGGTCACTCGAGCAGTCTAATGTTGATGTCGGTCAGGCCATGACAGATATGATGACCACCCAGCGTCAGTATTCCTTTAACGCACGTGCAATTTCACAGGGAGACCAGATGATGGGTCTCATTAACAGCCTGCGCGGCTGATATGAATCCGCGTATGGAAGTATAATGTTACGGAGTTAAAATCATGACTTATAATGAAGATAGACCACAAAGTCAATCCAGGCAGGAACGAAGGCTGGAAAAAGAACAGGAGGAAAAGGATGCCGGCAGTGTCTCCAAGAAGGAGCGCCGAAAGGAACGCATCCGGATGGTCCCGATCTGGGCCAGACTTCTGATCATTCTTGCCGTTCTCATTTTAAGCCTCCTTGGCGGACTCGTCACAGGGTATGCCATCGTAGGGGAAGGAAACGGCCTCGAGGTGTTGAGATGGGGCAGCTGGGAACGGATGTTTGAATTTATCCAGGGAAACTAATCCACCGCCTTCGATTGTAAAATATTGCAAAGTACAGCCGGCAAGGAGGAAGACATGCTCTCCAGTGAAGAAATCAAAGAAATTATCCCGCACCGCTACCCGTTCCTTTTGGTAGACCGGATTACGGATCTGCAGGAAGGGGAGCGGGCAGCCGGGTTCAAAAACGTATCAGCGAATGAAGAATTTTTCAACGGCCATTTCCCGGATTATCCCGTGATGCCGGGTGTGCTGATTATCGAAGCACTGGCACAGACCGGAGCGGTTGCTATTTTGAAAAAAGAAGAAAATCAGGGAAAACTGGCTTTTTTTGCAGGTGTAGAGAACTGCCGCTTTAAATCCCAGGTCAAGCCAGGGGACCAGCTCATTCTTGAAACAGAAATCACCAGATTACGTGGAAAGATTGGAAAAGGAAAAGGCACGGCAAAAGTCGACGATACCGTTGTCTGTGAGCTGGATCTGATGTTTGCCATCCAGGATCCGGAAGAATAAAGGAGGTCCAGTCATGAAAGCAGTATGGATAGGAGTTGTCCTGTTTGTGGTGGTGACGCTTGCAGCTACTGTAATCGGCGCCTCGCATTCGAAACCGGGTGACATCATCGCGCCGGTTGTGGGAAGCATGGTAACCAGTGCGATTCTTATTGGACTCATGACATGGGAAAACAAAAAGGAGCTGTCCTGACGAGGACAGCTCCTTTTTTTGGATAAAGTATGCGCAAGGGACGGGGGAAGGTGCGTTTTTCGATCGATTCGGCGATTTTCTTGATCGATCCGCGCGTTTCTTGATTGATTCTCGGGCGAAATGGAATTTTCTCGATTAATTCTCTGCATTTCTCGATTGATTCTCTGGATTTCTGCATCGATTCGGTGGGAGATTGCATTACCGAGGCCGCCCCTGAAGCGGGAAAGGGAAGATTGGTGTTTCCTGATCGATTCTCCGGATTTCTCGATTGATTCTCGAGATGTCTGCATCGATTCTCCCAATTTCCGTCGCCGGATGCCATCAAGCCGGTCGCTGCTATGCTCTCAGCAGCCGCATGCTGTTGAGAATGACCAGCAGGGCGGCGCCGGTGTCGCTCAGCACCGCCATCCACAGCGTCAAGAATCCTGGAAAAATGAGCACGAGCGCAGCGGCTTTGGTCAGCAGCGAAAACCAGATGTTCTGCTTAATGACTCTTAAAGCTCTGCGGCTGAGACGGATCGTGCGCGGCAGTTGCTCGAGATTATCGGCCATCAGCACAATATCGGCGGTCTCCATCGCGGTGTCGGTGCCCGCGCCTCCCATGGCGATGCCAAGATCAGCTGACGCGAGAGCCGGAGCGTCATTGATGCCGTCTCCTACCATCGCGACACGTTTCCCTTCCCGCTGCAACGAGTGAACAGCGCTTACTTTATCTTCCGGAAGCAACTCATCAAAGGAACGGTCCACTCCGGTTTCTTCGGCGATTCGTTTGGCTGTACCGCGGTTGTCCCCGGTCAGCATCGCCGTCTCGGATATCCCTGTTTTTTTCAAGGCCTGAACGGACTGAACTGTTATATCACGAATCGTATCGCGGACGGCAATCATGCCTAGAACGTGGGAACGCGTGCCGACCACGACCAAGGTGTTTCCTTCCTCCTGCATGGCTTGAATACGATGTCCGGCGTCCTCCGGCATGGAAATCTCCATCTCCTGAAACCAGGCCGGACTTCCGGCAAAATACTCGACATCATCGATAACAGCGGAAGCCCCTTTTCCTGCCACCGACTGAAAATCACGTCCCTCCCCTGCCGGAATTCCGCGTTCCCCGGCATACGCTGTCACTGCCGTGGCGATGGGATGGGTGGAATGTTCTTCAATCGTACGCGCCGCGGCGATTAACTCTTCTTCCGTGCCGCGAAGCGTGTGCACGCCGGCCACTTTTGGCTTTCCTTCCGTTAACGTACCTGTTTTATCAAAAGCCATGCTCTCTATGATCCCGGCTTTTTCCAAAAAAGTGCCGCCTTTGATTAACACGCCGTTCTTGGCGGCATTTCCGATAGCCGAAACGATGGCCACCGGGGTGGAAATCACGAGGGCGCAAGGGCAGGCCACCACGAGCAGCGCCAATCCCTTATAGAGCCACTCCCCCCAGGCACCGAACCCGAGGAGCGGAGGAAGAACCATGACAGAAACAGCGAGTGCGAACACAACCGGGGTGTAAACAGCGGCGAACCGGTCGATAAACGCTTCCATCGGTGCTTTTTTCTCCTGGGCCTCTTCCACAAGATGAATGATTCCCGCAATGGTCGTATTCTGCACGAGTTTGGTCACCTTGATTTCCAGCGAACCGCTTTCGTTGATGGTGCCGGCATACACCGTACTTCCCTCCTGTTTGTCCACAGGCAGCGATTCTCCGGTGATGGGAGCCTGATTAATACTGGAGGCCCCTGTTACCACCTCCCCGTCGAGAGGAATTTTCTGCCCGGGCTTTACAACGAGAATCTCCCCGACTCCGACATCTTCCACCGCTTTACGAACCTGCTGCCCCCCGGAGAGAACAACCGCTTCATCCGGAGCAAGATCCATCAAATGGCGGATGGAAGTTCTCGTGCGTTCCATGGAACGGTTCTGCAGCGCATTCCCCAGCGCAAACAGCCATACCACCATCGCCCCTTCAAACCATTCCCCCATCAACGCAGCACCGATCACAGCAGCTGCCATCAGCACATTCATATCGAGGGAACCACTTTTTGCAGCGAAGAACGCACTTTTCGCCGGCTTGTATCCCCCAGCGGCAATGGCAGCGGCATACAGAGCAGTAATAAGAAAAGCAGGAAGAGCTGTAAACGACCCCGCAAAACCAAGCATGAGAAAAATTCCGGACAGTGTGGTGCTGGAGAGCCGTTTTTTCTTCGTGTTCTCCTTCGCAGCGTCTCGAGATCCATTGTCCAGAGAAGCATCGAAACCGACTTTTTGTACTTCCTGGATCATTTTCTCCGGGCTGGTGGAGTGGTGGACCTGCATCTTTCCGGCAGCAAAATTCACCTGCACGTCCTGTACATCCGGCACATTCCTGATATGCTTTTCAATGGTCTTTGCACACGACCCGCAGTCCATGCCTTCGACGTTGTACGTTTCTTTTTGAGTATCTTCCATCCTGCTGCTGCTTTCCTGCGCACTGCCGCAGCAGGCTGTTTGTTTTTCTTTCTCCACCTGACTCATACGCTCTCCTCCTGTACATGCATTCATTCAAATCATCGTTTGATTGTTACGTTTTAGTGTATGATTCAAGGGCATGAAAGTCAATATTCAAATGAATATTTGAATGAAAAAGGAAGTCCATCGGCTTGTAATGAGGTGAATTTGGCTTGTAAAAGGGACGCTGTGGCAGGTAATGACGAATGCGGCAGGTATTCCTGCGGCTGTGGCAGGTAAACGACTCATTTTGGCTTGTAAATGAACGCAATCGGCAGGTAACGGCACTCGACTGCCGCCGGCATAATGAAAAGACAGCGCCTATGCTGTCTTTTAGAAACAAGCAGGAGTCGAAACAATAAAAAAGCCGGCCCTTGTAAAAAGGACCGGCTGAAGACACTCGAATTACTGTACGCTTTCGAGTTCTCCTTCTTCGATTTCTTCAAAATCCGTCATCTGCTCTTCCTGCCAGTTCATGAGCTCATCATACGTGATGATGTTCTCGTCGCTTTCCGGAAGGCCGTATTCAAACGTGACGTCTTCGTTGAAGTTGCTCGACGTCATGCCGTAGTCCACGCCGAAGGACATTTCGCCCTGCTGCTCGTCGGTGTAGCTGACTTCGATTTCACCAGTGTCATATACGACCTGGTTGTTTTCATTGATAGCCTGATGCATTTCAAAGGTTTCAAGATTTAAGCTTTCGAGAACCTCGTTGATGTCCTCTTCGGTCATACCGCCTTCAGGCATGGTTCCTTCTTCATTCAATGCCTGGAAGCTGGAACCTGTCACGCTGGCAAGAGCCGAAGCGGCACCTGGATTCTCAAGAATCGGTTCAAGCTCAGGAATGACATCTTCTTCGAGAATAGACATCACATCGCTGAGATCCTCATGCGCCAGTTCAAAAGTGAGTACCTGATCGTACTCTACATCGTCCGGAATGGAGGCATGACTGTCCTGAAGCTCGAAATATTCAGTGCCGAAGTTTTCGATGAACACGTCATAGATTTCCTGAGCCATTTCCTGCTGCTGTTCCATATCGAAAGGAATGTCTGACGCTTGGCCGCCCAGAACATCTTCATAGTTCATTTCAATATATTTGTCCTGCCAGTCTTCGGGATATCCCATCATGGCAGCGTCATTGATATATTGATAGCTTGCCTCGTTGGTGGACAGAGAAACCTGCTCCATCGTTTCCTCGAACTGTGGAATGTTCTGCTCAATGACTACCTCTGTAATCATAGGGTCTTTCTGGAATGTACCGCTCATCTCCATGTTCATGTTCATGGATTCTTCCAGAGCCTGCTGCTCTTCTTCCGTAAGTTCCTGATCTCCCATCGGTACATCTATGTTGATACCGATATTGCCGTCAAATGTATAACTTTCAAGGTTCTGCTGGGTTTCCATGACATCTTCGAGCACGGTAGTAATTTCTTCATCCGTCTCTGGTGCTTCCGGAGTTTCTTCAGCGTCTCCGGTCGTGTTCCATAGGAACGTTGCAAACTGGGCTCTTGTGGTTGAAGCGCCCGGCTTAAAGGAACCGTCTTCATACCCGGAGGAAATACCGTTTGCAGCCAGTGCATCGATGTGGTCGTAAGCCCAGAAGTCTTCGCTCACATCAGAGAAATCAGCACTGTTGTCCCCGCTCAGGTCGTAGGCTGCTGCCAGCACTTTTGCCATCTGCGCACGGGTCAGGTCTGCGTTAGGTTGAAATTCTTCCTCGTACCCTTCGATAATTCCTTCATCCGCTACAGCAGCTACCGCGTCGGCAAGCTCTGTACCGTCTTCAATATCCGAAAAACCAGGCTCCGGACGATCCGATGTATCAAGATTTAGTGCTGATGACAGCATCAACGCAGCCTGGCCGCGGGTTACTTCATCGTTTGGCCCGAAGGAACCGTCCTCGTATCCCGAAATAATTCCTTCTTCTTCAAGATGACTGATTGCATCCCCGGCCCAGAAATCTTCACCGATATCGCTGAAAGAAGACTGTGCCCCGGCTGTGGCTGGTAACGTAAGCGACGCAGCAAGTGTCGCTGATAAAGCAATACTGTAGAACTTTTTCATATGGTACCCTCCTGAAAAATTTATGTGCACATTGTTAGTATACTATGAAACTGACTATGATTTCCATAACCAACTAACAAATTCCACAACATTTATGTACGGAACAAGATCCATTTTCGATTCAGGAATTTAAAAAATTTTTTCTTCTGATAGAATAGAAGAAAGAGAGTCATTCTACATAAAGGAGAGGACGATTATTTTTTCTAAACATATCACGGCGCTGACACTTGCAGGCCTGGTACTTCCGGCAGTTTTTGCCGGCCAGGCGGAAGCGGCACCGGCTTCCGGGGAATACTCGCATTATGTAGACGTTTCGGTCATGTCTGTGTGGGCAGACCCTGAGGCTCCAAGAAACATGGACGCACCGGCTCTTCAGAACCCGGTGCAGCCGTGGCAGTGGACCGAATCGATGTCGGCCGCGGATAAGCGCGGTCTGCTTGGGAACCTTGATACCCAGGCGTTGTACGGCATGGAAGTGGAAGTTCTGAAAGAGGAAGGAAACTGGGCGAAAATTGCGGTGGAAGAACAGGATACGCCGCAGAACGATACCGGCTATCCGGGCTGGGTGCCAAAAGAGCAGATTACCGAGAGTCCGAGGTTTGAACTGCTGCAGCATGCCGACACAGCTCAGGTCACCGAACCGACTGCTTTCCTGCATGAGGACAGGAGTCTGGAAACGAAAAGCCTCGAAATCAGTTTTAACACAAGACTGCCGGTCGTGTTCGAAACCGATGACAAACTGCTGGTGGCCACCCCCTCGGACGGCAACAAGTGGATAAACGCCGGCGATGTTACTGTGTATGAAGACGAGAGCGCGATTCCTGAGCCGGAAGCTGCCGACCTGCAGACGACCGCGGAACAGTTTATGAATCTACCGTATCTGTGGGCGGGCACGTCTGGGTTTGGGTTTGACTGCTCCGGTTTCACCCACACCATCTATAAAGCCCACGGTATCACCATTCCGCGGGACTCCAAGGATCAGGCGCGAAGCGGGACAGCTGTGGAGCGCAACAATCTCCAGAAAGGCGACCTTGTCTTTTTCGCCTATAACGGCGGCACCGGCGAAATACATCACGTCGGCATGTATCTTGGAGACGGCCGTATGATTCACTCCCCGAACTCGGACAGTACGGTTGAAAAAGTGGCGATTTCCGAGTCGGAATACGCAGGAAGCTACCACAGCGCCAGACGCTATCTCGAATAGAATGAAGGAACACGGTGAAAAATCCCGGACCATCTACATGGATGGTCCGGGATTTTTGTCGTTTATCTGGAGCCAAACGGCGGGGCGGCCCTCTGGGGACACTCCATCACCGGGGAGGCATCGTAGTGTCCACGGCCGGATGAATCACAGCCAAGAGGGGACCCTTTGGTCTTTCCGCAGGCACAGGGTTCCATTTTCTTTCATAAAAAAGCTCAGCCTAGACCTGGTATACGCGGCCCTCTCCTTCGAGCTCTGCCTTGAAGCGGCGGAGCCGTTCCTGCCAGTAATCATAGTCCCACTGGCTCAATGAATCTTCATCAATGGCTTCTTTCATGTATTCAAAAAACGAGCGCAGATCGTCGTGAACGGTGTCCCGGCCGGTCTGGGCGACGACGGTCAAGGCGTCTATGCATCCGCCGATGACGGAGACGTCGTTTTTGCCGTACATCCGGATCTGAAAGAAGTTGCCGTGCAGGTAACTGCGAAACGAGATCGGATATAAAATGAAACGAAGTTCCCCGTTTTCATCGCTGAAATAAGTCAGTGATTCGTGACGGATGCTGATTTCAGCCAGCAGCGCCGCCAAACGGTTGATACAATTGATCGCGGTATGAGGGTCATTCACGGACGGGGAAATGGCCCGTACCGCGATATCAACCAGCTTCTGCATCGAGAACTCGATATCCTGGGCATTGCTCCGTTCATTGCCTACAAGCAGACACTCCCTCAGCTCCGTTACATCCGGTTCGGCGTCTCCGGGCCAGAACCGGAATATCGGTTCTCCTTTATGCACGTAATGCCCGACCTGGATCAGGCTTTCCACCCGCACGTCATGACGCGCAGCCCAGTTCACGATGTTCTGGAGTTCAAGCAGCTGCGTGTAACCGGAGCGGTGCGCGTAAATGACGTTCGGCTCTCCCTCTGGAATAGGGTTTTCCCATTCGGAATAAGCGTTCAGGTGCGGGAGGTAATACGCCTCTTCAATCGCCTTGGATGCGTCATTTCGTATTTTTCCAATCAAATGGTTGACCTGAACGTACTTGGTCGAGTGATAAATAAACAGAATGAACGCACCAAGGCAGACAATCGAAACCATCACCATAATGAGCGGCATGAACAAGTGGTTCGAGTCCGTTGGTGAAAGAAGGATAAGATTCACCAGAGAGAAAATAAAACCAAAGGTGAACACACCGAGTACATGCTGGGTGGTCCGGCTCTGCATGAAATCCTGCAGCGCACGCGGCGTGAACTGGGTCGAATAGGTAGTCAGAACGACCATCACGGATGAAAAGCTGACACTGGTCATCGTAAGCAGTGCCGTAATGAGAGAACTGTACAGGTAATTGGCGGTTGAGATGGTAATAGGCAGAAAACCCGGCGCCTGAATATACCAACCGGCCGGTACAAGACTGATAAGGTAAGAGATTAAAGAAATCGCCAGCAGCGATAAAACAGCATATATGGAAGGAATGAACCAGAATTTCTCCCGTAAATGAACGTACCATTTTGGTTGTCTCATACAAAATTCCTTTCAACTTTATTAACTAATGAACACAACAATACATGATACCTCTTTTTACAACATTTTAATCTTCAAATCACAAAAAGGATGGAAGAATACCCGGGAAGCATGTACAATAAAAGATAGAAAAGTTTACCGGTATGTCAAGTTATGCAGAAGCAGGAGGGGATCATAGTGTTTGACACGTCAACGGACACGAAAAAGATCGCAGCGGCATCGGCTGCTGCTGCAGGAGCATTACTTGCTGTGCCGTCCGCGGCAGAAGGAGCGGCCGGCGACACGGTTTTGTCCTACGGAATGGAAAACGAGGATGTGAAGGAACTGCAGGAACTCTTAAAAGACCGGGGGCACTATACATACGAAACGGTAAGCGGCAGCTACGATACATCGACGGTGGAAGCTGTGAAATCGTTTCAGCGCGCCCATCAGCTGACAGTGGACGGCATCGCGGGTCCCGAAACATTCGGCGCCCTGCTGCAGCGCGGGACAGAACCAACGGCCGAAGTTTCCGGTGCGGTCGATCGGGATAATAAAAAAGACCAGCTCGGTTCCACGACCGTCATGCGGACCGGGGAAGAAAGCTCCGCGGTTAGAGAGCTGCAGCGCCGGCTGCAGAACCTCGGCCTTTTTAAGGGAGAACAGCACGGGTATTACGGACGCCGCACCGCAAGTGCTGTGAAGAGCTTTCAGGAAGACGCCGGCATTGTAGTGGACGGCATCGCCGGACCGCAGACCTTTGCGGCCATGCGGGGTGTCATCGGTTCCGCTTCCGCCGCTCTTCAGGCAGAGCCGGCACCGCGCCCGGAATCCGGCTCCACGTTCCGGATTCTTGAAAGCGGGGACAAAGGCAGTGAAGTCTCCCTCCTGCAGCGCCAGCTCAAAGACCTCGGTTTTTATAACAAGGATGTAACCGGAGTATACGGGCCGATGACCGAAGAATCGGTCCGCCGTTTCCAGCAGAAACAGGGTCTCGCGACGGACGGGCTCGCCGGCCCGAAGACATTCAACGCTTTGAAAAACAATCCGGACTCCGCTTCTGACCCGGGGGAAGAAGCACAAACGGACGCATCCGGCGCAGGTTCTTCAGAGATGCTCCGTTACGAGGACAGTGGAGAACAGGTGAGCAGACTTCAGGAACGCCTGCGTGACCTTGATTATATGAAAATGGAACCAAGCGGAGTATTCAGCGGCGTCACAGAAAAAGCGGTAAAATCTTTTCAAAGTGAACAGGGACTTGTGGTAGATGGCATCGCCGGTCCTGAAACACAGGAAAAAATGGACGAGATGCTGGCCTCCGGGGAAGACAGGGAGGAACAGGATGTTTCGACGGCTTCCACCGATACGGATTTCAATGCAGTGAATCTTGTCGCGGATGCTTCCGAACATATCGGAACCCCGTATGTATGGGGCGGATCCTCGGAATCCGGTTTCGACTGCAGCGGGTTTCTCCAGTACGTCTTCAAAGAAAACGGCGTGGAGCTGCCGCGGACGGTTGCCGATATATACAATGAAGGAGACTCGGTCGATAAGCCAAAGGTAGGCGATATTGTTTTCTTTAAAACATATAACGACGGCCCTTCCCATGCCGGCATCTACACAGGAAACGACCAGTTCATCCACGCCGGCACATCCACCGGTGTCACCGTCAGCGATAAAACAGAGGACTACTGGGAGCAGCGTTATATCGGCGCGAAACGCTACTAAAAGAGAGGATAAAGGAAGAAAGAGACTGGGACAAAACTCTAAAGTGAATGAAAAATGCCGAACGATTCTTATGTGAATTGTTCGGCATTTTTGTTTTGCATTCTACACCGCTTCGTCAAAACACTTCGCTTTTACTCCAGAGCACAAGGGCGGCATCGATTCGCTGGCGTTCATCGTGTCTTCGCCTGAACACGGCTCGCGGCCGCGGTGCTGCCGGATCAGCTGCTTGTTGAAGCCGGCGGCCCCCGGCCGTTCGAGGCCACGTTTACCGGAATCGAAACCGCGCCTCAGCTGCTCTGGTAGTACAGATGCAGAAAAATGCAGGCGTTTGTTTGTTGCGTTCAGGTTGGGGGGGGCGGACGTTCGTTGGGAATGGGTTCGAAGGCACTTTAGGGACTTCCGCGCTCCTGTAAACGTCGTTAGGCGCATCGCCTGAGGCACTTTGTAGTATTCGGTGTGCCCATAAACGTCATTATGAATGATTCATAAGGCACTTTAGAGGGTTTCGTGCCCCGCAAACGTCATCATGAACGAATCAAGGCTGCGTTCAGCGGGGAGATGAACGGACCAATACAGTAAAAAAGCCCGCGTCGCTGCGTGAAAGGAGGGATGAATAGTTCGAAGGCACTTTAGGGAGTTCCGCGCTCCCGTAAACGTCGTTAGGCACATCGCCTGAGGCACTTTATAGTGTCCGCTGCCCCCTTAAACGTCATTATGAATGGTTCATAAGGCACTTTATAGGGTTCCGCGCCCACGCAAACGTCATTATCCTGTGGAAATATGTCACGTGCGGACGCCGGCTCTGACCGCACATCCTGCGGGGTACCTGCGGCTTGTGCTGTTCGGAGCAGGAGTCGAAGCATTTTGGCTCCGCTGCTATGTGGCTCCTGAACAGCGACTCAAGACTTTCGTGTTTTCTTGTGTATAGTTATCTTTTGTCCCAATTCTCCACTTGTACTCCGGAGGGCAGGATCGGTTACCGGGTACCAAATGCTTACACAGCAGGCGCGAGTGTCCGTTAGCACAGTTTTAGGAGACACCGGAACGCCGGTGCGCGCAGGTAGTGGTTCATAGAAGCTCCTATCGTCCGTTAGGTTTTCCTTTTTGTTCGTTAGTGTCCAATGAAACGCTTCCGATTTATGATTTTTAATAATCGCAAGCTTTTTTCATTCTCAACGAATAAAACGGAATCATTATTTTATTTATTTAGAAAAATAACTCATTTTTGTGTTTTTTCAGTGAACAATATTATATAATTATAAACATGATTAAGACTTTCGACGCAGGAGGTGATGATATGACGCCGGATTCCCCGCTTGAACTGGAAGCGCTGGAAGTATATCTGCAGCCGGACTTGATCACACAGATGGAATGGGCAAAGCTGTACCGGAACATCTGCCGGTACGTGCAAACGTCGACATGCCACGATATGGTCCGTTATCCCGAAAAAGCAGAAATAATGCGGAGGATGGAGGCTTCTCACTTCCATATTCAGATTCAACGTGCGTTTACAACGGATGTAATCCTGCTGTATCTGGAGTTAAATTGTTACATAAACCAGGAGGAAGTACTGATTATGCTGGGTGTAAGCAACCATCACGGAAGGATATCCACGCCGCTCATCATCGACTTAATTGTCCTGATTCATACGCAGCAGCCTGGATTAATACGGGTGAAAGGCTACCTCCACCCTGAAGACTGGACCATGTCCTTGCACCGCCTTCAGGACAGAGGGCTGTTAGTGAAATAGTATTACGGCGACTCAAACACAGCATAAATGATAGCGATCAATCTCTCTTTATCGGCTTCATCCAAAGGGATATGATCCAGAACAAGCGGATCGCCGTTCAGAAGATCGCGTAGATTTTTAGGACGGGGGAAGTTT
Source organism: Salibacterium lacus (assembly GCF_042684865.1). NCBI lineage: Bacteria > Bacillati > Bacillota > Bacilli > Caryophanales > Bacillaceae > Salibacterium > Salibacterium lacus. Next base: position 101,089 of record NZ_JBHUML010000006.1, on the reverse strand, counting down.
TTGTCGAATTGGTTTTCATTCCCGGTACAGCCGGCGAGATAGTCAGGTGTTACATCGAACACAGACGCCAGTTTGTAGAGGCTGATAATGTCTGGTATCCGGGTGGAAGATGTCCGGTAGTAATCGGGGTGAAGCCATTGGTACAGATGACTTTTATCTATATTGGTCCGAACCCCGAGCGCCTCCATCTGCCAGCCTTGTGCACTCATGAGCTCCTCTAATCTTGAGGCGAACGAATGCAGGTTAATGGCTTCTTCCAGGCTTTTCTTCTGTTGAGAGGGAAGGTATCCTCCAAGCCGAAGGATTTCGTCGGGAAGGGACCCCTGCAGCCCTCCTGCCAGCGCCTCTGCGACATCCCGGGACGGCGTGACACGGTCGTTTTCAATAGCATGAATATAGGAGTAGCTGATATCTGTCTCCCTGGCAAGATCACGGAGGGAAAAATTGTTCCGGAGCCGGAGTTCTCTAACGTAACTGCCCAATGTACGATTTTCCATTGCTGTATCACCTGCTGTTATTTTACATAGCTGTGATGAAATAAAACAGGTCAAGACTGCATCTTGTTCACTTAAAGAAAACAATGTTCATTAAAAGTGAACAAAAGGCAGTGGACACACTGCCGCCTTTCATAAAGAAAGAGGATTGACTTTTCAGAAAACGTCTCGTAAAATACAGATAAACCGGTTTAGATAAAACGGTTTAGTAAAAAGCGCAGAAGGTTTTTCACTCAGATAAAAGGTGAGTGCAAGCATGAAACACGACAAAAACATAACCATCGCCGACGTAGCAAAGCATGCCGGCATTTCAAAAAGTACAGTCTCCCAGTATCTGAACAAACGGTTTGAATACATGGGGGAAGAGACCAAGCAGCGCATTCGCGAGAGTATCGCCGCGCTCGGATATTCCCCCAATGTTCTCGCAAGAAGTCTGAAACAGAAGAAAACCTTTACGATAGGCATGATTGTCGCCAACATTCTTCACGGCTTTTCGACGCAGGTCATCCGCACCGTCGAAGACGCCTGCAACGAGCAGGACATTCACGTCATTGTCTGTAACACCGATGAAGACCCGAAGAAAGAACAGAAATACGTGCAGATGCTTGAGGCGAAGCAGGTGGACGGATTTATCATTTTTCCGGCGGGGGATAATGAAGAGTTATACCGCGAGCTTCTCGATAAGGACATTCCTCTCGTATTTGTCGACCGGATCGTCCCGGACCTCCCGGTGAGTACGGTGTTAACAGATAATGAACAGGCGGCGGATATGGCAGTGGACCATTTCGTCCGCTGCGGCCACGGGAAGATCGGATTGGCCGTCCCCCCGCTGAAACGGGTGATGACGCCCAGGTCAGAACGGCTTTCCGGTTTTCAGAAAGCAATGAAAAACCGCGGGCTGGAGGATAGCGGCATGTTTATTTTTGAACAGCCGCTGGCCGGTATGGCGGACTATCTGGCAGCTGCATTTCAGAAAGAAGATAAACCGACGGCGCTTCTTGCCAGCAACGATCTTACCTTCATCGAAGTGCTGCAGTTCTGCAGACAGGAAGGGATAGAAATCGGTAGAGACGTGAGTATTATAAGCATTGACGACATGCCGCTCGCCGGTGTCTACAACCCGGCCATCACCTCCATCGAACAGCCGGCATCCGTCATTGGAGAGAAAGCCGCAGAGCTGTTGTTTGAACAGATGAATGGAGGAAGAGAACAGACTCCTGCTGTGCACCGCTTTTCACCGGTATTTCTGGAGAGGGATTCAGTGAAGGCGCCCTGATCAGCGCTGTTCTGTCGATTTTGAGACCGCTTACTAAAAAAGGGGAGGAAAGATACTCATGAAAGAACCGATTATTCATATTCATGAACTGGATAACGTGGCGGTGGCAATTGAAGAAGCACCCGGGGGAGAGGAGATCGAGTCCGGCGGCCTTCGGATCACACCGCTTGAACCGATACCGGCCGGTCATAAAGTGGCACTCTATCCGATTAAAGAGGGAGAAGACATTATCAAATACGGCAACCCGATTGGGCATGCGGAACGGGATATCGAGAAAGGCGAATGGGTGCATTCCCATAATACGAAGACGAACCTAAGCGGCAAACTCGACTATACGTATGAGCCGCGGGAACAGGAAGACCTCGAAGCGCCCGCCGAAGAGCTCACGTTCCAGGGCTACCGCCGGGCGAATGGAGAAGTCGGGATCCGCAATGAAATCTGGATTATCAATACGGTCGGCTGTATTAACAAATCGGCGGAACTCCTCGCCGATATGGCCTCCAAGGAACTAAACGACAGCGATGAAGTGGATGGTGTATTCCATTTTCCGCATCCGTTCGGCTGTTCGCAGCTCGGCGATGACCTGACCAACACCCAGCGCGTGCTCTCAAGCCTCGTGCTGCATCCGAATGCGGTCGGTGTCGTCGTCATGGGGCTGGGCTGCGAAAACAACACCATCAAATCGTTCCAGGACATGATCGGCGAGAAGGCAAACGGCAAAGTGGTGTACCTCGGCGCGCAGGACGTGGATGATGAGATTGAAGAAGGAATGGAATTGATCGGAGAACTCACCGCTTACGCCAACAGCTTCAAGCGCGAACCAGTCCCGGTTTCCGAGCTGAAAGTCGGCTTGAAATGCGGCGGCTCCGACGGCCTTTCCGGCATTACGGGGAATCCGCTCGTGGGCTCGTTTTCGAACCGTTTGATTGCCCACGGCGGCACGACGATTCTTACCGAAGTGCCGGAAATGTTCGGTGCGGAGAAACTGCTTATGAGCCGGGCGCAGAACGAGCAGGTGTTTGATAACACGGTGAAACTCGTCAATGACTTCAAGCAGTACTTTCTCGACCACGACCAGAACGTCTATGAAAATCCGTCGCCCGGCAACAAGGACGGCGGTATTACAACACTGGAGGAAAAGTCGCTAGGCTGCGTGCAGAAAGGCGGCAGTGCAACCGTTGTGGATGTGCTCGAATACGCCGGCCGCGCCACAACGAAAGGGTTGAACCTGCTGCAGGGACCGGGAAATGACCTGGTATCGGTCACCAACCTCGCCGCAGCGGGCGCCCACATTATTCTGTTTACAACCGGGCGGGGCACCCCGTTCGGCGGACCGGTGCCGACGGTGAAAATTTCAACCAACACCGCGCTTGCCGAGAAGAAGAAGCGCTGGATTGACTTTAACGCCGGGGAATTCGTCGAAGGCAAACCGCTGGAGACACTGACTGATGAATTCATGGACGACATGATCGCCTGGGCCTCCGGAACGAAAGAAACCCGCAACGAAATGTACAACTTCAAGGAAATTGCGATTTTCAAAGACGGCGTGATTTTGTAAGAAAGAAGGGAAATATAGTCGTCTGCTGCATTCCATAACAGGTGCGTCTCTTGAAAGGCCCGGCACCAGGAACTTTTCTAAAGGAGGAAGAACATGGAGAGATTATCCTATGACTATTTGAGAAAACACGACCCTCATCAAGTGCAGCATAACACCGGGCTTCCAGTGAAAGTGCTGCAGATCGGCGAAGGAAATTTCATGCGCGGTTTTTTGGATTGGATGATTGAGCACATGAACCGGCAGGGGCTGTTCAACGGCAGTGTGGCGGCTCTCCAGCCGACCCCGCACGGCCGCAAACTGCCGGATCTGCACGCCCAGGATAATGCCTATACCGTGCAGCTCCGGGGGCGTCTTGACGGCCAAACGATTGACCGCGCCGATGTCGTGACGTCGATTTCGGCCTCCATCAATCCGTATGAAGAATGGGACCGGGCCGTGGCGGCCGCATGTGAGCCGGCGCTTGAAATCCTGACGTCCAATACGACGGAAGCGGGGCTTGTGTATCAGGAAGAAGACTGGAACCGGGAGACCTCGCCGCTTTCTTTTCCGGGAAAAACAACCCAGCTGTTGTATGAACGGTATCTTGCGTTTGATGGCGATCCGGACAAAGGCCTGGTGCTGCTGCCGTGTGAACTGGTGGAGCGTAATGGTGATGTGTTGAAAGACATCGTCCTGCGAAAAATCGAGGACTGGTCGCTCGGGGAGGACTTCCGGCGGTGGGTGATGGAGTGTAATGAATTCTGTCAGACGCTCGTCGACCGGATTGTAACCGGCTACCCCGAAAACATCGAAGAATTTGAGCAGAAGGTCGGGTACGAGGACCGGCTGTTCACCGTGGCTGAGCCGTATCATCTGTTTGTCATCGAAGGCGGGGAGCGGGTGCGGCGGGTTCTTCCGCTTCAGGATGCCGGCCTGAACGCCGTATACGGACCCGTTCAGGATTACGCCGAACTCAAAATCCGTCTGTTGAACGCGCCGCACACGATGATGTTCGCGCCCGCCTTTCTCTACGGCGTGGACACGGTTTACGAATCCATGCAGAACCGCCACATCCGGGCATTTGTAGAGGGGGCAGTGAATCACGCCATCAAGCCGGTCCTGCCGTATAACAAGGAACAAAAAGACCCCTTTGCCCAAGGCGTGCTCGAACGTTTTGAAAACCCGTACCAGCGCCACATGCTCACTGATCTCGGCCAGAATGCGGTGCAGAAATTCGGTACCCGCGTGCAGCCGTTATGGGAGAAGTGGGGAAGCAGTGATCCGGAGAACCAGTATTTCGCCCTTGCGCTGGCAGCCTTGCTTGTGTATTACCAGCCTCAGGAAAAAGGGCAGGAGAAAGTACAAGGGCACGCGCTCGGCCGGAACATGCCGCTGCGCGAATCCGAGGATGTTGTGAATCTGATGTACGACTTGTGGGATGGTTATAACAAGGGTGAACATTCCGCAGCCGGATTGGTACAGTCCTTTTTGGGAGACGAGGCTGACCCGGTCCGCCTCTCGCTTGTCAGCGACTACGTGGACGCACTGCTGAAAAACGGTGCCGTGTCTGTGCTGGAACAGTTTCATCAAGACGTGAAGGAGGAGATTCAATGATTCTTACAACAGAAAAAGGAATCCGTAACACAGTCGAAGAGGCCATTGAAAACCAGGAAATCACCGACATTCATACGCACCTTTTTTCCCCGAACTTCGGTGATATTCTGCTTTGGGACATCGACGAGCTGCTCACCTATCACTATCTCGTCGCTGAAGTCATGCGCTGGACCGACATGGATCCGGCCCTCTTCTGGCGGATGGAGAAAAAAGAACAGGCCGAGCTCATCTGGCAGAAGCTGTTCGTCGAGCGTACCCCGGTCAGCGAAGCGGCCCGCGGCGTGCTGACAACGCTGAAAGAAATGGGCATTGACCCGAAGACAAAGAATCTCGATACGTACCGCGCCGAATTTGCCGGACGCACCGCCGCCGCCCAGGTCGGCGCCGTTATGAAGCAGGCGAACGTTTCCAACATTGTCATGACCAACGATCCGTTTGACGAGCAGGAGCGCGCTATCTGGTTTGAAGGAACCAGGCCGCAGGATGACTTTCACGCCGTGCTCCGGATCGACCCGCTGCTGAACGACTTCCAGAACACGAAAGAAAAGCTGCGGGAATGGGGGTATGACATCCAGGATGAGTGGAACGGCCGCACCATCAAGGAAGTGAACCGGTTCCTAGAAGACTGGATCGACATCATGAACCCGCTCTACATGGCAGTCTCACTCCCGCCGAGCTTCGCCTATCCGGAAGAAAGCGACCGCGGCCGCGTTATCCGCGACTGCATCCTGCCGGTTACGAAAAAACATAACATCCCGTTTGCGCTCATGATCGGCGTAAAAAAACGCGTCAATCCGGATTTGATAGACGCCGGCGACTTTGTCGGAAAAGCCGACATCCGCGCACTCGAGAACCTGCTCGCCGAGAATCAGGAGAATAAATTTCTCGTCACGATGCTGTCGCGCGAAAACCAGCATGAACTCGCCGTGCTCGCACGTAAATTCCGGCATCTGATGATATTTGGCTGCTGGTGGTTCATGAACAACCCCGTCATCGTGAACGAAGTCACGCGCATGCGCCTTGAGCTCCTCAACACGAGCTTCATCCCGCAGCACTCCGACGCCCGCGTGCTCGAACAGGTCGTCTACAAATGGCGCCACACAAAAACCGTGCTCAAAGACGTCCTCACCGAAAAATACGAAGACGTGCGCAGCACCGGCTGGCCTGTCACCAAAGAAGATATCGAAAAAGACATCGCCGCCATGTTCCACGAAAACTTCTGGAACTTCCTCGATAAAGATTTCCGGAAATAAGGGGTGCCCCTGCTTCTACTGGAAGCAGGGGTTTTTTTGGGTGCAATAACGCGCGGAAACTGCAGGTTGTGATGCGGAAATGGGGAGAATCAATCGAGAAACTCCGAGAATCGATCGAGAAAATGCCGATACACGCGAGAATCGATCAAGAAACAAGCGAATCGATCGATAAAACCGGAGAATCGATGCAGAAATTTTCTTTCTCATAGTGCTGCGGCATCGACGCAGGCCTGGGCCGGATCGAGACGGAAATCCCGGGGATCAACGCAGAAAAATGGAGAATCAATAGAGAAAAGTTCAAAAATGGCTAAAATCAATCGAGAAAAACAAGAATCGATTCCATTTTGCGCCGAAGCAATCGATAAAACGCCGCAACCGCTACAAAAGTTCTGCCCTAAAGAGAACAATTGTTCCTTTTCATATTATAATGAATGAAGAAAGTCTATTACAACAGAATAGAGGCGAAAAACAATGTTAAAGCGGCTGCGTCCGGACGATCTCATGGATTTGAAGATTGATTATGCATTTAAACAGCTTTTTGGCGTGGACCGGAACAAAGATCTTACTCTCGAATTTCTGAATGCTGTATTGAATCGGGAGGGAAATGAGACTATACATGACATTTCATTCGAAAACACCGAATTTGCCGGAGATCAGGAAGAAGACAAAAAATCGAGACTTGATATCATAGCGCTGACTGAAAAAGGGGAATATATTAATATTGAAATCCAGTTCACAAATGAGTATGATATGGTCAAACGCTCGTTATATTATTGGTCCCGTCTCTATCTTTCCCGCATAAAGCAGGGGGAGCCGTACCGGAAGCTCCAGCCCGTTATCATGATCAATATACTGAATTTCCCGCTCCCGGAAGAAAAAGCACCCGACTTTCACCATTTCTACGCCATACAAAACCGGCACCATTTCCATCAACTGACCAACCACCTCGAAATGCACTTTATTGAAATACCAACCCTAATCACTCATTGGAGACAAGGAAAACTGGACACCACCCATCACCTGCTTGCCAAATGGCTTCTGCTTCTCGGCATGGTGGACCGCCGCAATCAACAGATGTACGAAGACATTTATCATGAATTGGAGGAGATCGCAATGAGCGATAAATCACTGAAAGGCGCATTTGAACAGTGGGAATACCTCAGTGACAAGATCGAGAACAGAATTGCGTATGAAAGACGCTGGAAACAAATCAAAGACGACCTTGTACGGGAAAAAGAAGCAGAGCTTCGTTTGCAGGAGGCTGAAGAAGAAGCTGAAAAGAAAGGTCACCAAAGGGGTCATCAACAAGGCCATGAAAAGGGACATGAAACAGGACGTGCCGAGGGCCGTGCGGAGGGGCATGCAGAAGGTCGTGCGGAGGGCCGTGTCGAGGGACGTGCCGAAGGGCGTACCGAAGGCCATGCCGAGGGCCATGCATCGGGCCGTGAACAGGGTCATCAGGATATAGCAGAGATCATGCTGAAAAAGGGAATGGAAATCGAAGAAGTCTGCATAATGACCGGTTTAGACGAAAAAACCGTTCGATCAATAAAAGACAACTTATTTTCCTGATCAAACGGCGGAATTTCCGGCAGTTTTGAATGACCCTTGGAATCGATAGAGAAAACAGCTGCTGTCCGTGATATTTTCCACTACATTCAAGCAATGCTTGTTACAATGTTTTCAAAAGGTTCCAAACACGACAATAATCGTGAAAGGAGGAGATTGTACTGAGCAGAAAAACATTACAAGAGGTCCACGAAGAATGGGACAAAGCCAGCGATGAAGAAAGAATTGCGTATGTCAGACGATGGATGCAGATCATGGACGACGCAGCCAAAGATAAAGAATACGAACTCCGCGTCCAGGATGCAGAAAAAGAAGGTATGGAAAAGGGAAAGCACGAGAATAAACAGGCTGTCGCTGCATCGATGGTGGAAGAAGATTTCGATATAGAAACAATCGTCAGGCTAACCGGTTTGGATACGGAAACCGTACACCGGATCAAAGAAAACCAAGAATAATGCTGAAGCTGCCGGTGATGCCGGCAGTTTTTTCATATCCATACCAGGAATCCAATCACAGCACAGCGGAATCGAAGCAGAAATCGAAAGAATTAATGCAGAAATGGGGAGAATCAATCGAGAAATCGGGAGAATCGACCGAGAAACTGCTGCCGTTGATGGACCCGCCGCACCGATTGAAGACTTCTCCAACGGACGCATGAAACCGAGCTTCTTTGGGCATACCAATACACAGCACCATTAATCCCCAAAGGAGGCACGAATTATGACATATGACGAGTGTATTCAGGCCTGTCTGGAGTGCATGGAGGCCTGCAACAACTGTTACAGTGCGTGCCTGCAGGAGCAGGACGTGAACATGATGGCCGAGTGCATCCGGCTGGACCGCGAATGTGCGGACATCTGTGGATATGCCGCACAGTCCATGCAGCAGAACAGCCGGTTTGCCAAGGAAATCTGCGGTGTGTGTGCGATTATCTGTCAGGCGTGCGGCGACGAATGTGCCAAGCACGAACACGACCACTGCCAGCACTGTGCGAAAATGTGCCACCACTGCGCCAATGTATGCCAAGACATGGCATCCTAATCGTGCGGAATGGATTCCATCATCAGGAGAATCAATCGAGAAATGCCGAGAATCGACCGAGAAATGGGGAGAATCAATCGAGAAAAACCCAAGTCCCCTGAGAATCGATCAAGAAACGGGCGGATCAATCGAGAAATCGGGAGAATCGACCGAGAAACTGCTGCCGTTGATGGACCCGCCGCACCGATTGAAGACTTCTCCAACGGACGCATGAAACCGAGCTTCTTTGGGCATACCAATAAACAGCACCATTAATCCCCAAAGGAGGCACGAATTATGACATATGACGAGTGTATTCAGGCCTGTCTGGAGTGCATGGAGGCCTGCAACAACTGTTACAGTGCGTGCCTGCAGGAGCAGGACGTGAACATGATGGCCGAGTGCATCCGGCTGGACCGCGAATGTGCGGACATCTGTGGATATGCCGCACAGTCCATGCAGCAGAACAGCCGGTTTGCCAAGGAAATCTGCGGTGTGTGTGCGATTATCTGTCAGGCGTGCGGCGACGAATGTGCCAAGCACGAACACGACCACTGCCAGCACTGTGCGAAAATGTGCCACCACTGCGCCAATGTATGCCAAGACATGGCATCCTAATCGTGCGGAATGGATTCCATCATCAGGAGAATCAATCGAGAAATGCCGAGAAACAACCGAGAAATGGGGAGAATCAATCGAGAAAAACCCAATTCGCTCGAGAATCAATCAAGAAACGGGCGGATCGATCGAGAAATCGAGAGAATCGAAGCAGAAAATCCCGCTCTTCGCACCGACATTGGATGCTGCCGGGTTGATGCAGTCTCCAGCCGAATCAATCGAGAAACCCGCTCTCCTCTCCCTTTCACCGGCGCTGGCCCTTGCACAATCGAAGCAGAAATCGACCCGAATCCATACAAAAACGGCCCGGGACTGCCTGCCGACCGGCAGCGCATCCGGGCCGTTCATTATAGTCTATGATTCTTTCAAATGCTCACCCAGCTTATACAAAATGCTCGCAAACTGCGCCCGCGTGAGGGTGGTTTCCGGGTGGAAGGTGCCGTCGTCGTATCCGGTCACGATATCCCGCTCCGCGAGCCAGGCGATCGCTGCCGCACCGGTCGTCGCGTTATCAACATCACGGAAGGCAGAGGCCGCATCCTCACCCGAGAAATCAAAGGCGCGTCCGAGCATCGCCGCCATCTGCCCGCGGGTCACTCCGTCATTGGGACGGAAGGTGCCGTCGGAAAAGCCGGAAATCACACCGGCGTCCACGGCGTCCGCAATGTACCCGGAAGCGAAATAATCCCGGCTGACATCAGAAAACGAAGAGGAGGCCGGCTCATCACTCCATCCAATCACGCGTCCAAGCATCGTTACCGCCTGGCCGCGCCGTACCGTCTCACCAGGACGAAAATCACTGCCGCTGCCCTGAATCACGCCGCGTGCCTGCAGCTCCCGGACAGCCTCCGCCGCCCAGTACTCATCATGAATATCCTGAAAATCGGCCGGAGCGCTCACTTCCTCAGGCCACGCAAAACGATCATCTTCAATGACGACCTCGACCGTGCTGCTGCGTCCCGACTCTTCTTCTTCCATCGAGACCGCCGTCACCTCATAGCTGTACGTGCCCGGCGCCACATTCTCATCTTTGAAAAGTTTACCGTTGTCGGTCGTCCCGTAGCTCTCGCCGTCACGGTAAATCCGGTGCTGCATCACCGGCGTCTCCGAGCGGTTCCAGAAGACGTACACATCACGGCTGCCATCGTCATTTTTCACGACTTCGGTCTCCACACCGGCCGGCGCTTCCAGCGGTTCCTCCGGTGTTTCAATCGGATCATCTTCTATCGGATTCTCCTCGATGTCTTCTTCCACCGGCTTCTCCCGGTTCCCCTCACCGAAATCCTCTTTCTCCGGAACATCGGCATCAGAAAGATCCGGAATCTGGAGCAGGCCGTAGCCGTAGCGCTCATCCCGTCCTTCTGCACCGAGATCCACCGCTTCATTCTGCAGCATCTCCCGCAGTTCCGACGCTTCTTTTTCCGGATACGCTTCTTTTAAAAGAGCAAAGGCTCCGGAGACGAACGGAGTCGCCATGGACGTTCCGCTGAGCGGACCGTACGAACGATCTTTATACGTGCTCACAATGTCCTCGCCCGGAGCACTCAGTTCCACCGCTTCGCCGGACGCGGAAAAATAGGCACGTTCGTTCTTTTTGTCCACGGCGCCGACAGCAATGACAGAATCATAGCGCGCCGGGTACTCCACGCGGTCCGTATCTTCCCCTTCGCCCTCGCCGCGGTTGCCGGACGCGGCCGTTACAATGATGCCGTCCTCGTACGCTTCATCAAGCATCTCTTTCATCGAACTCGAATCCGTCAGCGTACCGAAGCTCATGTTAATCACATCCACATCCTGCTCAATCGCCCATTCCAGCCCGCTCAGCACCTGAGACAACGTACCGCTGCCATTCTCATCAAGCACTTTCACCGCGGAAAGCTCCACGTCAGGCGCTACTCCCATGAGGCCCATGCCCGGCTGATAGGCACCGATAATGCCGGCCGCATGACTGCCGTGACCATTGTCATCATTATAGGAATCGGTATAGGACACCGCAGAATACCCGTCCGTCACATCAAGCGAAGGGTGAAACTTACTGATTCCCGTATCCACCACAGCCACTTCCACATCCGCGCCGGTAACATTATCATCCCAGGCAGACGGAGCCTCTGTGCTCTCCAGCCCCCAATTCTCAAGGCCATCAACCGCCTGAACCTCGACCTCCTGATCCGGCTCGACATAAGCGACACCATCCTCTGACGAAAGCCGGGCCGCTTCACGATCCGTGAGCAACGCCTCCCCGGCATCAATCCGTTCCCACATCTCACCGGTTTTCCCGCCTGCATCCTCAATAAGAGAAGGAGCCAGGCTTTCCTCAAAACCTACCAAATATGTATGCTCCTCCATCTCCTCAGCAGACACACCAGCCGGCCACGCCGCCAACACCACACAGGCCGCCGCAGCCCTTACCATTCTACGTTTCATGCTATCCCCACTTTCGCTCCCAAAAAATAACGACCACTTTCCTCTATCTTAAAGCAACAAACCATAGATTGGTAGATATATAACGAAAACAAGGAAAAATTGGTTTCACATTCCTTAAGAAAAAAATGAAATAGTATGTTTAACAAGCCACTGTACCGGTAATACTTATAACCAGAAAGACATAATAAAGCCCCCATTTATGGAGTGCCTGCTTTTCCGACTCACAGAAGAGCGCTGGAACAAAACACAAAAAGGAAGACGGCAAAGAAAGCCCCCAATGGCCACCCCCACCATTGTTTCATTCCCCCGTCTTCCATAAAAAAAGACCCGCCATTCCCCATGGCGGATCTAACAGATTGTGTCATTAGTGTGTTATTACTGTTCCAGTGCGCTGTCGAGAAAAACGGAGAAGTGGGCACGTGTTGTTTCGCGGCCCGGTTCAAACTCGCCATCCGCGTTTCCAGTTGTAATGCCGGCTCCGGCAAGCGCCTGGATGTGCTTGTGATAACGGTGATTGTCACCGACATCGACGAAAGAACCGTCATAGCTTGTCCCTTCCAAATCAAAAGCGCGGTAGAATACAACCGCCATCTGCTGGCGTGTCATCGGCTCGTCCGGCATAAATTCATTCTGCTGGTTTCCGTTGATGTATCCTGCTTCGCTGACGGCTTTAATCGCTGCAGCGTGGGTGCTGTCGGAAGAGACGTCGTTAAATCCGCTGTCGTTTCCGCTGCGTTCAAGGTCAAGAGCTTTCATCAAAATGGTGGCAGCCTGCTCTCTTGTGATGCTGTCCGAAGGTTCGAACGTGCTGTTCTGGTAGCCGCTGACGATGCCTTCTTTGCCAAGCTTTGTGATGCTGCCGTGCGCCCAGTAGTCTTCACTCACATCGTGATACTCCCCGTCCGGAAGTTTTTCAAGCGTCTCTGACTTTACAGCGGACGCCGTTGCTTTTTCCTCGGGTTGATCGGACAGAACGCGCTTCGCTCCGACATAACGGTCGCCCCAGTAGTACGGGTCATTGATACTTGAAATCATGATGCCATTTGAGCTGGATGCATGAATGAACTGGTTATTTCCAATGTAGATGCCGTTATGCTGAATGCCGGAACCGTGTGTGAAGAAGACGAGATCGCCTGTCTGCAGATTCCCTTTGGATACCGATTTGCCGGTATTATACTGCGCGGCGGCTGTTCTCGGAAGATCTATACCGTTCTTGCCGAATACATAACCCGTAAAGCCGGAGCAGTCGAAACCGGAAGGCGTTGTACCTCCGTAACGGTAAGGTGTTCCCAGGTGTTCTCTTGCTTCCGCTTCAATATCTTCCGGCGATGCTGCGTCAGCCGCCCCAGGCTGCACAGCAAAAGCTGATAGTAGCAGTACAGCACTCAGTACTGCTGCCATTGTTTTTCTGACCAAAATGGCCACCCCTCTCATTATGTATAAATTTTATAGGTTTTTATGTAGTGTTTCGGTTTGGATGTCGTGGTCTGTCTTGAAAACACAATTCATAGTCTAGCATGTAAAAGGTCGTCTTGAGTTTACAGTTCAATAACAACTAAAAGTCATGATGATACAAAATAACCACAAAACCGCCATTCAAAGCCCCTCTCTTTTTCCTGGACAAAACTAAAAACCAATGAAAACCCCCTTATAACAGGCGATATTGATTAGACATGGTGTTGTAACATTGTTGTAATAGAAATGGTTTTGTCACAACATTTTCACATGATTTTCTGCAACTTTTTAATACCTTAAGGTCCAAAGTCCTACATCAGGAATGGGCTTTGCCTTTTGCACGCACCCGCTGTAAAATGAACAAAGAAGCACATCATTAACGAATAACAGGAGACAGTACATATGAAGAAATGGAAAAAAACCGCCGGCGTGGCAGCAGGCTCCGTTCTCCTTCTATTAAGTGCATGCGGCGAACGGGAACTGCCGGAAGAAGTGTACGGCGATGCGATGGAGACGATGCAGAATCTCGACAGCGTCTATTTCACCGAATCCAACACGCTGAACGCGGAAGAAGAAGGAATCAGCACATTTACAAGAGGGGCGCTTCGTTACGGGGACCCGGTAAAGGGGTATATGGAATCCAACATGAACCTCGTGGAGCTTGAGACACCGGTCGAACTGGACGTCCGGGTCGATGGGGAAAACATTCAGACACGCCAGAACGGCGAATGGGAAGAGTCCGAGACAAACACACCGCAGATTCAGTCCATGCTCCGCCCGAACGAAGACCTCCAATTCTTTCTTGAATTTGAAAACGAGTTTCTAATGAAAGAAGTGACAGATGTCGAGGACACACCGGATTATTATGAAGTGTCCTTTAAAGGAACCGATGAACGGCATAAAGCACTCGCCGAGAAGAAACTAAGCTCCCTTGGTGTGATGCCGGAGGGCGGGTTAAGTGAAGAACAGCTGAACGGCATGACACTCGACGGGATTGAAATGACCGCGTTCATAGATAAGGAAACAAGACGGCTGAACGGCTATGATACGAGCTTTACGTTCACGGTCGAACTCGGCGGTGAACTGCGCTCCTTTAATGAACAAACGAACGTCCGGTATGAAGACCATAATAATGTAGAAGGCAATCTCGAAGAATTCATCCAGCAGAAAGTAAAAGAAATCGAACAGCAGCAGATGGAGGAACAGGAATCCGAAAACGGGTCCGGTTCTTCTTCCGATCCTGCATAACAAAGAACCGGTCCGCGTACACATACGAGGGCCGGTTTTATTACGCTTTTTTTAACAATGCAGAAATGTTTTCGTGATGCGCTTGTAAAAATCATGGTTTATAATGGAAGAAAAACGTCAGCAGATGGTAAGTGGGTCTAAAATAAATGCCCGAAACTCCCAATTCTATTAAAATGAGATTACAAACAATATTACAGGGTAGCCTTTTGGAGGAAATTGTTGTAGAATTCTTGTAGATAGCGTCATAAAATGAAGTAGATTAACAGACGCGGCACATTATACTTCCACGTGCAGGAAATGGTCACCTACGAATTGACAGCCTGCGAATTGGTACGTATAATAAATCTTGCAGTTTTTTAGCAAATTTATGAATCCCTAACGGACGGAGGCGCTTTCATCGATGATTCCGATGACCCGATGATAGATCGTCGAGGAACCAGATGACGTGCGATCGTCTCTGAAAGTTAGAAACAAGTATTCTATCAAAACTGAGATAGAGTACTTCATACAAAAGGAGGAAATATTGCATATGGCTTATCAACCTAAGTCTTACCGCAGATTTCTAGCATCTTCCGTATCTGCAGCAGTCGTAGCGTCTGCAGCAGCAGCGGTACCTGCGGATGTACAGCAAGCGGATGCAGCTGAATCTTTCAGTGATGTATCCAACGATTACTGGGCCTCGGAGTCTATTCAGCGTCTAGCTGACGAAGGTATCATCAACGGGTACCCAGATGGTACATACGGCCCGGGAGAGGAAATCAACCGCGGTCAGGTTGCTTCCCTTCTGGTTAAAGCGTTTGACCTTGAAACAAACGAAAACGCTGAATCCAGCTACGATGACCTGAACGACGACAGTTACTTTACTCCGGTTGCCGAAGCAGTAACTGAAGCAGGGTACATCACAGGCCGCGAAGACGGCACAATGTTTGCTCCGGGCATGGAACTGTCACGCGAACAGATGGCTACCATCCTTGTCCGTGCGTTCAACCTTGAACCGAAAGAAGACAGCGACGCAAACGTTGCTGACCTTGATGAAGCAAACGCAAGCCACCAGGAAAACATTCAGATTCTTGCGGACTACGACATCACGTCCACTGAGAACAACATGTTTAATCCGAAAGAAACGGTTAACCGTGCACAGTTTGCAACTTTCCTTGATCGTGCCCTTGAAGTACAGGAGCCGCTTGAAATTGCAAACGTAAGTACTCTTACCGGTGACGGCCACGTACTTTCTGTTGAATTTACTAGACCGTACCGTGAAGACATCGACGCTTCTGATGTCCGTATCGCTGAAAGCGACAGTGGCGAGCGTAAAGGTGTTGAAAGTGTAAGACTAGCTCCGGATGGCCTTTCCGCAGAAGTTACACTTTATGACGACACAAGCGACAACGCGCCGGATGAAATCCCAGAAGGCGTCCAGCACGACATTCAAGTCGGCGACCTCGAAACAACGTTCACTCGTGATTCGTTCCTTAACGATGACGACAACGCACGCGTTACATCTGTTAACGACGATGATCGTGAATTTACGGTTACCTACAATGAAGATAACGGAGACGGCGACGAAACATCCGTTACGCTTGATGTTCCGGAAGACAGCGACTTCAACTTCCAGCAGGCGCTTGGTCATGAAATCAGTGTTTGGTATGATGGCGACAATAACCTCACCAATTATGAACTGATTCAACATGAAGATACCGTGAACACTGCTATCGAAGTAACTGCCAACGATGAAATCGAAACCGTTGACGGCGGCGACGCTCACGACCTCGCTGACGATGTAACATTCATTGTTAACGACGGTTCCGATGATGAAATCGTTGCTGAAGGCACAGATGAAGTGGAAGAAGAAGGCCTTGTTAATGAAGAGTATGACTACTCCAAAGTCATCTTTAATGACAATGGTGATGTTGAGCGCGTTTATGCGTATAACTTCAATGAAGATCCTATCCTCACGGAATCTGTTGACGGCAGCCTTGTTATTGGTAAAGACAACAATGAACTGGATCTTGAAGACTACAGAGTTGTTAAAGACGGACAGCAGATTGCTGCTGAAGACGTGCAGGAAGGCGATGTTGTTTACTTTAACGAAGACGCCTACGATGGTGACGGCTTTGCAGTAGTCAGCACAAACACCATGACCGGTGAAATTGACAGCATCTTTGATGATTCCTTTGATGTAGATGGCACCAACTACAGTTACGAAAACGATGCAATTGGCAACGTTCAGTATCTTGACGACGAAGGCGAATTCGCTAATCTCGATGAAGATGCAGCTGAAGAACTGCAAGCTGCTGGCGAAGTAACACTTTACACTAACTTCAAAGGTGACCTTGTATACGTTACAGGTGACGTTGAAGATGTTGAACAGAGTTATGACGCTTTCTACCTGCAAGGACAGCCAACTTCATACGTAAGCAGCAGTGGCGACGACATGGTTGAACTCGAAGGTGTTAATGCGGAAGGCAATTCCTACCTTTATGAATTTGCACCTGACTCCTTGGAAGAAATCACTGTTCAAACCAGCGATGGCGAAGTAGTCTATGAAACAGACGAAAACTATCCTGAAACAGAAACAGAAATTGATGAATTTGCACTTGCTACTGGAAGTGCTGATAATCCATCATTGATTGATCAAAATTCAGGTCCAATTAGCGAAGACACGTTCCTTGTCGCTCTTGATGGCGATGGAAATATCATTAATGATGAAGCCATCACACCGCTTTCCGCCTACGTAAGTGATATCGGTAGCTCCGACTACACCAATAATCTTATTAATGTTGGCGAAGATGAAAACGGCAATGTACAGAATCTAGAATTCTTCGACAATGTAGAAACACTTGAAGAAGAAATTGATGAAGATTCCGACTACGCAAACGGCAATCTCCTTGAAGATGACACATTGGTTTACGACGTATCGGATGCAGATGAAGAATATACTGATCCGGACGAAGATGATGTAAGCATCACAACATGGGGTGACCTTAAAGAAAACGGCGTTGATGTTAGTGCCGATTCAGCTGCTGTTTACTCCGATGAAGACGACCGTGCGACACATCTCGTAACGTATGAAGATGTTATCAGTGATGGTGAAGAGTACACAGCTGTCATCAAGGACATCCAAACTTCCGATGGTGATGTTGTACGTGCCGACGTTTTGGTTAATGGCGAAGAAGTTAGCTACGACGTAAACGACGTTGACTCCAACGTAAGTGAAGGCGACGTTGTTGAAATCGAAGTGAACGATGCCAATGACCTTATCACTGGCTTCAATGATCTTGGTGCTCGTATCGAAACAGGCACTGTTCAAGAAGGTGGCGTAAGCGTTAGTGATAACGAAGTTACTCTCGACAGTGGAGAGACATTTGAACTTGCTAATGACGGCGCAGTATATGACGCATCCGATAACGATGCAGACGACTACTCCGTAGAAAACCTTCGGGATATTGAAGATGGTGACTCCATCACAGTTGCTAAACCATCCGACAACAGCTCCTTCGCTGATGCATTCGTTATCACTGGTGAAGATGACACTGAAACAGGTGGCGGAGACGTTGAAACTGACGGTGAAGTAACTTATATTAACCCTGGTAGCTGGAGCGATTCTTCTGATGTAGTTGTTGAAGTAGAAGATGATGAAGGCAACTTTGTAGAATACTCAAGAGCAGATGGAGATATGAGTTCTTCAGTGGCTAGTTTCCTTTATAATAATCAAGGAGTCATTGATGGTTCTGACATTCAATTCTCATTCAATGATAATGACGACATTAGTGGAGTTTCCGCACTATCACTTAATGAAGACAATGCTTCTGCAAACCTCACAATTCCAGCAAGCGCAGCGTTTGATGGACTGGTAGTCGAAGGTAACGAAAATGAAGTACAAAACGTTACTGTTGAAGCTGACAACGTAACAATCCGTCACACTGTCATGAACGATCTTACAGTTAATGGCGATGACTTCACTTCTGAAGAAAACACTATTAATGGAAATCTAACAGTTAAAGGTAGCGATTCTGAATTCAATACCACAATCAATGGTAATGTTACTGTGGATGGTTCAGCATCTTTCTCCAATGTTGAATTTGCTTCAAGCACAACAATTGATGGCTCTGGTAGCGTGACATTGGATGGTACAGTTGGAGATCTTGATGCTACAAACGTGAACGTTGAAGATAACGATGTTGATTTTGCTGGTGTTGAGGATGAAGACTTCAGTAATGAGTACCAAGGAGAAGTTAATCAAGACACTGTAGATGCTGCATTTAATCAGCTTGACGGCATGGGTACGCAAGAAGTAACAGAAGACACTAATGTTATCACTTTTGCTGAATCAGTTCTTGAAGAAAACAATATTAGTGATGTATCCGTAGCAGTTGATTCTGGAGCAGCAAATTCAGATGGCGAGCTTAATGGTTCTACAGGTGACACTGGTCAGAGCGTAACTTATCAGCTTTCCGCAGGTGATGTTACTCAAACAGCAACTGTTAACTTCGATATTGTTGCAGGTGGAGTAAGTCAAGCATCAAGTGTTACTCTAAATAGCAACGAAGTTGTTACACCGTCAGCCAATGATGTTACAGTTGATATCAGTGGTCTTGCTGATGAAAATAATAACAACATTGATGGTGATTTTGCTGTAGCAATTGAAGAACAAAGTGGAACAATTCCAACACCATCTAGCCAAAGCCCTGTGACTTTCTCAGGTGGAGATGCTACAGGTATTACATTCTCAAATGTAAATTTTGAAAATGTTGAAGATGGCACTTACACATTTGATGTGACTGTTGATGATGTGAAAGTCGGAGAAGTTGATGTTGAAGTAGATGGAACAAATCCTGAAATAACAACTGTGGATCAAAGTACATCGGGTGATCAAGCTATTGCATTTGAATCTTCCGAAGCTATTGATAATGTAAATAACTTTACCTCCGACTCAGGTAATGCAAGCTTAGCATCTTCATTTAGTTCAGGTAATGAAAATGCCACTGTTGAAATTGATACTGCTGTTAGTGACAACGATGAAGTAAACTTCACTGTTATTGATATGGCAGGCAACGAGACAGACTTTGTAGCAACTTGGGATGCTACGGCTAGTGAATGGACTGTTGATGAATCTGCTAACTAATCAAAACGAAACGTTCCTTTATAAGCTAGCAATCTAGTGAAAAAAGGAAAGAAACCTCCCCGAGTGATAAGTGCTCCGCACTCCTCGGGGTTTTTCTTTAACTTTTCTGTTGATATAAAAGGTGAAAGTCCTTTTCCTCCGAAACAGCCTACAATCGCAGGTGCCTGATCCTCCTGCATCCGATGATGCCCTGCCGTGGCAGAAAGGGTGAAGTCAGGTGAAGACGTACTCTCGCAAAGAGAGGCGGGGCTCCTTCAAAGATGGCTATGGCTAATGACGTGAACCCATGATGATCCAAGGAGAGGTAGTGCATACCAGGATAGAATGCTAGCAGGTTGGTATTCATCCCTGTATCTGTAAGGATACGGCGGCGATTGGAACAATTAAGGCTGTTACACCAGTCTTTCTCTTTCTTGAAAAGTGGGGGCCTACGGTCATCAAACAAAGGGATAGACAGAACGGAACGTTTGAAGCTTTATAGGAAGAGATGAGGCAGCATCCATGATGCCTATGAAGTGGCAGCGGGCTTGTAGTAGTGATGATGGCTGGCCGTTTGCATTGCCTTGGTAACAAGGCAAGAGGAGAAAACCAGCCGAAGCGAAGGAACCCAGTCAGTGATTTTTCTTACGATTTATTTCCCTGTAATTGAATACCGGCCATTTTAGAAATGGCCGGTTCTTTTTACACAAACTTGTATGAACAAGATAATATATTATTCATTAATTTGTTCACATGTAGGGATGTCATAAAATGTTTTATTATTTTTCTGATTTTTTCAAATGATGAAAATCGTAAGCGCTATCATTGATGGATCGCTGTGTGCGGTGAAAGCCGCCTGCATGGTGAAGGCTCGATCGAAATCCTTTGTATTAAAGGTATAAGGCGAGAATAGCGTTTCAGCAACCAAGCTTGATATGACAGGAGATATTGGGAATTATGAAACAGATAACCAAGGAAATGTCCTCGAGGATGACCCCACGCATGACCCGGCACTTATTGAACATGAGGGAACGTACTACGCTTTTTCTACTGGAATTGCTCGTAGTGCGGAAAGCCCCGGTGGTATTTATGTTCGAAAGTCCGAGGATACGTTAGCTGGTGATTGGGAGTCTATGGATGAAATTGCTGTACCGGATTGGGTGATGAATTATGACTGGGACGAAGATTCGGCGCCTGGTCACCTTTGGGCCCCGGCCGTGACGAAAAAAAATGGCACGCTCTACCTGTACTACGCGGCTTCTCAATTCGGAACCAACAAATCTGCGATCGGAGTTACAAGTACGGACACCCCGGAGAATGTAGACAGCTGGGAGGATCATGGTATCGTCGTAGAGACAACTCCGGATGAGGATGACTTTAATGCGATTGATGGTTCCCCTGTTCAGGATGCCGATGGACAGTGGTGGTTAACATTTGGTTCCCACTGGGACGGAATCAAGCTGCAGAAACTAAATGATGACATGAAGACTCTTGAAGGAGATAGATACTCGATACAGGATCGCAATACGGATACAAACGCTGTGGAAGCACCAAATATTATTGAACGAAATGGTTACTACTATCTCTTTACGTCCTGGGATACATGCTGCTCCGGAACAGACAGCACCTACAAGATTGCCGTAGGGCGTTCGGAATCGATAACAGGTCCGTATGAAGATAAGGAAGGTGTTCCTCTGAAAGGAGAAGGAGATGTTCAAAACGGCGGCACAGTCATCCTAGACACGGAAGGTAACCAAATTGGACCCGGGGGACAGGATGTGTACTATGACGAAGAGAACGATACGTATTATTTGATTCACCACTACTATGATGGAGATGATAATGGCACAGCCCGCATGCAGATACGTGAACTGGCGTGGACGGAAGACGACTGGCCTGTTGCAAGAGAAAACTAAATAACTTGTAACACATTTGAAGATGGGAGGGGCTGTATCAAAAGGTACAGCTCCTTTTTAATTTCTGTACTACCAGGGCTGGGTTAAAAAGTTACAGGTAATTCAACTGTTTTACTTCATTTTAACCTTTGTTTGTTATTTTTACTGGAAGGGAGATAAAAAAAGAGATTATCATTGACGGATCGCTGTGTGCGGTGAAAGCCGCCTGCATGGTGAAGGCTCGTTATAAAACCAAGAAAAAGATAAGGTATAAGACGAGAATAGCAAAAAAGCACCTGACGTTATGATTGATCCATCCGTGAAAGACGTTTTGACGTTTGAAGAAGATCAAACGTGGCGGACATCTGTGGAAAACATAACATTGTACCAAATAGGTGAAGATGAGGGAATTCAGTATGAAAAAGGAAATATTTCGTATGATCAAGCCACCCCGGGACAGCTGGATTTAGAAGCTCAAGGCAATCCTGAAGCGTCTTCCTGGGAAGAGGTGCATCCGTATCTTGAAGCAGATCAGGAGGAAGACCTGGATCTTCCTGTTCTGTTTATTGTGATAGAGGCATCTGGATACGAAGACGCGGTGGTTTGGATCGAAGGAGAATCCCTTCCGGACTCCGACCCAATGGATCCGGCTTATATTACGGTATCTTCCGAGGACAATCGAATATACTTCGAGAATGAGAACGATCGGATTGGAGTTCTTTCGATATACAAAGAAGAAAATCAATCCGATCGGGACGGTTATATTACTTTTGATGAAAACTCAGAAACGGCCAGTTGGGTCACCAAAGATGAGATTCAGGAAGGCGATGAATTCTGGATAAGTATTACAGAAACAGACAAAGCGGAAAGTGATAAAATAATAGTAACAGCAGAATAGATGCTTCCTTCTATGGTTTTTCTCAAAAAAGTTCATTCTCACAATGACTTACAGCGGTCTCTCTTAGTGGAGGCAATATTTTTTATGTTCTGCCGTGCCTGCTTGTAATTGAAATATTTAATCTAAATAAGATAGGACCATCTATCATAATACACCTCAGTTCCATATCTGGAGCTGGGGTTATTCTTATGTATCGGGGAGGAAGAGAATGACACCTTATGAAAGAGCAAAGCAACACAAGGCAGAATAGCAGCTGGATACTCTGCCGGGGAGCCTGCTGTTTGAGACGATGCTGTATTGGATTCATCCCACGGATAGCAAGAAATCCTTTCAGGTCACCTTTTTTCTTTATCATATAAAATATTCCACCTACACATGATTTTCACATTCTTTTAACAGGGCCTTAATGTTGAAAACGTAGGCTTAGGGATGTAGGTAAATCAAGGGAGGAATTTCATGAAAGCGGGGAAGCAAAGTCGAAAAGTCTTATCATTGATGCTCATTTTGTCCATGCTGCTGATGAACATGTCTTCTGCCTTTCCGGTGAAGAAGGCAGAGGCAGCTGAAGACGAAGCACCAAAGGAAACAGAAGAAACCGGCAATGATGCGACAGAAGAACAAGTTCCAGAAGAAGACGTAAACCCTGATAAGAAGGAGTCTCCATCCGGCAGTGAAAAAGAAAGCAGCGAGGACAGCACGGAACAAGATGCTACAGATACTGAATCCGGTACAAATGAATCGGAAGAAGACAAACCTAAGGAGGATGAACCAAAAGAAAAAGAGGCAGTAGAAGAAGAGAGCGATGATGGTAAAGAGTCATTGCAGCTTCAACAGGAAACAACAGATGTCCCTGTGGACGAGCTGCCGGAATTATTAGTTACAGAAATAATGCCAAATAATGAGGGGGCCGACGACTACGAGTATTTTGAAGTGTACAATAATTCTGATAAAACAGTGAACCTGGATTACTATTCGTTGATCTATCGTTATACGGACGACCCCAGTGCTGATAAAACGATAGCGCTTTCTGCTGCCGAGATCGATCCGGGGGAAACGAAGGTGTTTTGGCCGAATAACTCAGGTGAAACCTTAGACAATTTCAACAGTCAATACGATGTCGATTTGTCTGAAGAAGAGGTGGTGGAATACAGTGGTTCCAACTTTTATAACGGTGGGGAACGGGCGGTTGTCATTGAAACTACTGCTGGGGAAGAGACCATTCAGGCAAGCTATGTAGAAAATGATATCGCCTCCGGACAGAGTGTGATGTTTTCGTATCCTGAATCGGGAACAGCAATGTCATTACATAAACAACAAGCAGAAGCCTCTCCCGGTCAAGTAGAGGAAGCACAAATCCCCGGGGAAAGGGTCTCTCTTTCTTCCAACCAAGAACCATCTGTCAGCCATGAGCCGTTAACAAACATTACTGCCGGCGAAGACTTGAGAGTGGAAGCTGTTGTCGAAGACGAGGATTCTGACCACGTGAAGACAAGTCTATTTTATCGAACGGACGCCGGAAAGGATTATGAATCTGTCCCAATGAATGAAACAGAGAGTACTCATTATGAAGCAGTCATTCCAGGAACAGATTTGCGCTCCGGCACACTGGATTACTATATAACAACTGCTGATCGATATAACCGCGTGCAGACAGACGCAGTCCAAGTGATAATAGAACAAGAAGAAAACAACAGCCAGGACAATCCGCACGTTCTTATTACGGAACTGGCCCCCAACACGGCAGGCGCGGAAGAATATGAATTTTTCGAACTTTACAACAACACGCAGCAGCCGCTTGACTTACAGCAATATGCGTTTAAATACGTTTATACTGATTCCGGCGAAGAGCGTGTGTTCCAGGTTCCACGTACCACCATGGAACCTCAGGAAACGCTTGTCTTTTGGTACAACAATGCCGGCAAAGAATTGCAGGACTTTAACGAAAAATTTAATACCGATCTCACTTCCGATCAATTGGTAGAAGTAACAGACACCGAAGGTCTTCCCGGTTTTGCCAACGGTGGGGACCGCGCTCTTAAGTTAACGGATAAGGATAACGTGGAAGTCGTGTATGCTGATTATCTGGGGGAAGACAACAATAACGATGGAAAAGATATTCAATATGAGTATCCGGTAGATGGAACGAAAATGATCAAACAGGAAACGTTAGCCGATCCAACACCGGGAAAGGTGGATAACACACAGGTTCCTGACACAGCAGTTGATGTCTCAGACTTACCGGAGGATACAGAGGCACCGGTCATCGACCATACACCGGTAGAGTCTGCGGATCCGTTTTCTTCTGTGGAAATTCAAGCCACCGTTGAAGATAATATGAAAATGCCTTCCGTCACGCTTTATTACAAAAATGAGGATACGGAGGAATATGAAGAAGTAACGATGCGTCCGGATGCAGGTGACCTATCAACCTTTTCGGCGGAAATACCAGGAACCGCTGTGGATTCGAACCTTACGTATTACGTGGAAGCCACCGACGGAACAAATACAGCCAGTTTGGATGAATCTATCATGGAGGTGGCTGCAGGGGAAGACCCTGAGAACGTTCCACCGATTCTTGTAACGGAAGTAGTCCCGGACACTACAAATGTTGGTGGCTCGGATGGCTATGAATTTATCGAGATTTACAACAACACCAATCAACCTATTGATTTTTCAGATTATCAAATTCAGTATCGTTACAACAATCTTCCCGACAGAGACACGCATTGGCCGTCTGAGCCTGACGATATGGAGATCAGGCCACAGGAAACCATGGTATTCTGGATGATAAACGGTGCCAACAATGATAAAACGATTGCTGATTTCAACGAAAACTATGGTTCTGAGGTGCCGGAAGACAGCATGGCCAAAATCTATACTCCCGGGATGTCCAATGGCGGGATAAGAAGTCTTCTCGTCGCTACCAATACCGATCATGAACTGGCCATCGCCCACTATAATGAAGAGTCCGGAGATGCTGATGACACCCTTCCGGATAAAGGGATTGTGTACAAGTTTCCAACCGATGGATCCAATGTGATGGATAAGGTGAGTGCCGGGGAGGAGGATGCAACCCCAGGTGCTGTTGAAGATTTCCAAGTTCCTGAAAACCCTGTCGAAGTACCAGACGACACGGAAGCGCCCGTCATTGATAACCGCACCAAAGTCACGGAGGTTCATCCATCCGAAAATATTGACCTGGCAGCAGGTATCAACGACAATACCAAGGTCCGTACGGCGGAATTATTCTACCGCACCAATGACGAGGAAGACTACCAATCGATGCCTCTGCAGGTAGATCCGGACGACGGCCTTTATCACGGGACCATCTATGCTCCGGAATTAATCTCAAATGATACACTGGAGTATTATTTCAAAGCATCTGACGGCACGAATCAAACGGAAAGCGACCCGCACACCATTACCATCCATAACGAACGGGATGAGTCCGCCTTGCGTTTCAATGTAAACGACAATGCTATCCTTTCAGGCACAAAGGTCTTAAAAGGAACGTCTGAAGGAAGCGGCCCGGACGACCTGAGCTTTTTCATAGATGATCAGGAATGGAACGGGGAGACGTTTCGGACCGTTGAGGATACAGCGTATCTGGCGTTTGAGGTGAGCGGCATTAACACCTACTTCCAGAACGCTGTCACCATGGACGGGGAAGTTATTCATATCTTCGATGACTGGATGGCGCAGTGGACGACCATCACGGTTCCGGTGGATCCTGAACTTCTGAGTACGGGGGATAACACCTTTACGCTCCGGGCAGGAAATAAGGCGACGCCTTTTGAAGGAAACCCCGGCGAAAACAGAGATGACTTCGACATGAGAGATGTACGTCTTATCATGGCAGACGGGACCATATTGAAAGATTCTACGTATCATAATCCAGATGAAATTCTCGATATGGGCGACGATGGCACAGATCGTATTGCAGAAGACTTCACGTTCACCATCAGCGGTGCACAGACCCATTCCAAAGGGTTCAACTGGGATACCACGCAGGTCACAGATGGAGCACATTCTGTGAAGGTCCAGGACGGTACCAATGAATTGGAAACAAGCATACGTGTAGACAACACAGCCCCGGCCATTTCAACAAATATAGAAAGAGGGAAAGAATACAAGGGTGGCTTCACGATTGATCCATCGATAACCGACAGTATTGCCGGCGTAGAAACCTCTACTGTTATGCTGGATGAAGAAATTATTTCCCTGCCCTACGAGACATCTTCCGGTGAACTGGCTGCTGGAGAACATGAGCTGACGATCACAGCTGAAGATGCAGCAGGAAACAAGACAACAGAAAACATTCCTTTTTCTACAGCGGACGAACACCCGACCGAGCCTGAAAATGTAGCCCCGCAAATGGATGAGACGTTAGACGGTGACCCGATTTTAAAAGTAAACGTATCAGATCCGATGGGTGATGAATTAAACGTTGGGTTTTACCAAGGATTTCATTACAATCCCGGGGATGCAGCTCATGTGAAATCCTTTCACCATGCCTCTGAAACAGAACCGCCGCAAGAAGCCGCACCAAAGAACGAAGAATCGTTCTCCGATGAAAATATTGCTCAAACGATGGAGAAAGATAACAAGTATATGGTTACGGACTCCACTACCGAATTCCCGTACCACCGCTTTGAAGTCACCGTCGACGAATCTATCGATACAAACGATACGGTGGAAGTAGTGTGGAACGGGAACTCCCTTGAAGGCCGGAAAGTCACAATGTATGCCTGGAACCACACGTCCTCGGATTGGGAAGAAATCGATGAGAACATTGCAGGAGCAGAGGATTTTCAGCTGAAAGGAACGGTTTCGGTGGCTGATTTTGTGAAGGATCAAAAGGTGAACGTCATCGTGCAGGATGAAATTCCAAGCTCCGGCGATTATGATTATACGTTCGCCTGGACATCCGATACGCAGTATTTAGCTGAAAGCTATCCGCACATATTCGACCAACAGACCCAGTGGATTGCTGACAACAAGGAAAACATGAACATTGCGTATACGTTCCATACAGGGGATTTGGTCAATCAAGCGAACAAACCGCAGCAGTGGGACCGGGCTGATGAGTACATGCAGACGCTGGATGATGCGGACATGCCGTACGGAGTGCTTGCGGGAAATCATGATGTGTCCCAAAAAACCAATGATTACACGGAATACTACAAGTATTTCGGCGAAGACCGTTTTGAAGATAAACCCTACTACGGCGGCTCGTACAAAAATAACCGCGGCCACTATGACTTGATGTCCGTGGATGGAAATGATTACATCATGGTTTATCTCGGATGGGGCATTGAAGATGAAGGAATTGAGTGGGTCAATGAGGTGCTCGAGGAACACCCGAACAGAAAAGCGATTCTCAGTTTCCATGAATACCTGCTTGCGACCGGAAGCCGCCATCCGGAAGGAGAAGAATTGTATGAGAAACTTGTCGTTCCCAATGAAAATGTCTTTGCCGTGCTCTCCGGCCACTACCACGAAAGCCAGACATTGATAGATGAACTGGATGACGATGGAGACGGGGAGACAGACCGCAAAGTGTATCAAATGCTTGCTGACTATCAAGCAGGTCCGGAAGGCGGCCAGGGTTACATTCGTTTGCTTCATTTTGATACGGAAAATAACAAGATGATTGTAAACACGTACTCCCCTTATCTTGATGATTACAATTATTATGATCCAGAGGAGTACCCGGAAAAAGATGAAGTCACCGTCGACCTTGATCTTACAGCCGAAGAAAAACGCATTGCCACCGATCACTTTGAGATCAACGTCTACAGCGACAACGAAATTGGGGTTGTTGAAAATGCAGCAAGCGGGAGCACAGCTGAAATGACCTGGGAAGGGTTAGAAGAAGGAGAAACGTACTCCTGGTATGCCAAAGCCACTGATCAATATTCCGGCGAACGCTTTTCAAACATCTGGACGTTTGAGAAAGGAAACGAAGAAGATATGGAAGAACCGCCGTCTAATGAAGATGACAATGACAGTGGCAGCAGTAATGGCGGAAGCGGTGGAAACGATAGCAGCGGAAATGGCAGTGGTGGAAGTTCCCCGTCCAACGAAGATAGTGGTGACAGCGAAGAGGATAAACCAGAAACCGGCGATCTTTATGAGGAAGAGCGCACCACTGATGAAGATGGCGTAGAACAGATCTCCCGCCGCGTGAACGCAGATGAATTAGCCAACCTTTTACAGGAACAGGAAACCACAGATACTATTACGTTCGATATGGAAACGGCTGAAAATGTAAGAGGCGAGGTTTTACTTTCTAATGACGTTCTCGATACAGTACGTGACTACAATCAAGATTCTGTCCTGGAGATAAAGTCCACGGAAGGAACCATCCGGGTGCCTGTTTCGGAATTAGATAGTTCCCAGCTTGAACTCACAGAAGAGGAAATGGAAAGTGTAGAAATCAGTGTATCCGTTAATACATCCGAAGCGGACGAAACCATAAAAACGAACAACTTACCGGCTGTGACATCCGTTGTAGATTACCAAATCACCGCGAGAGTAAATAACAACGAAACAGAAATCGCACATTTTGACCAGTATATGGAACGTGAGATTAACAGCGAAACAGATTTAGATGAAAAACATGCGGTCGTTGTGAAACTGAATGAAGATAATAACAGCTTTACTTCCGTTCCAACTGTCATTGAAGGAAATACGGCAACGTTCCAAAGTCAGTCTCTCAGCAAATACACGGTGCTTGAAAATGAAGTATCCTTCACAGACATTCCAGATGACTACTGGGCCGGCGATTCGTTTGAGAAGCTCGGTTCCCGCTACATTTTCCAGGGTAGGGAAGACGGCACTGTCGCACCAGGCGAAAACATGCGGAGATCCCAGCTTGCCGTATTGATTACTCGTGCCCTCGGGCTCGCTTCTTCAAACGAATACGAAGGAACGTTCACAGATGTAGACAAGGGTGACTGGTTTGCTGGAGAGCTGCAGCCAGCTATTGAACACGGCATTATCCAGGGACGGGCAGATGGTACATTTGCACCAAACGAAACCGTCACCCGTCAGCAGGCGGCATCCATGCTGTCACGAGCCATGGAAGTCACCGGATTTGAGGAAGAAAAGTTAAACACACAGAAAACGATCGATTCTTTCAACGACAAGGAGAGTATCGGCACATGGGCGCAGGATGATGTGAACCGTCTCCTTCAAGCCGGCGTCATCACCGGCCGCGAAGAAGGCTCCATCTTTGACCCCAAATCAGGAGCGACACGGGCTCAAATGGCTGAAATGCTGGATGAATACCTGACGTTTATAGAGTTCAGTAACTAATATAGAGAAAGTGCTCCCCAAGAGGTAGACAGATGAAACACAAAATCTGTTTCCACTCGAAGGGGAGCATGTTTATAACACAAGGGGAATGTAGAAAACAGCCAAGGATGACTACGAGAAAATAGGAAGGTATTAAAAATTACACATATTTCAGCTGTTTTACTTTATTTTAACCTCTTTCTGTTATTGTAACTGCAAGGGAAATAAAGAGAGAAAATTGCTGACGGATCGCCGTGTGCGGTGAAAGCCGCCTGCATGGTGAAGGCTCGTTATAAAGCCGATATACAGAGATGGCATAAGACGAGAACAGCATGGTACCGGCCGTAGATGTGACGATAGCGGAAGATGATCAAACGATGGCAGCGGGAGACACTGTAGCCCTGCATGCCTCGGTAAAACCAGAAAATGCTTTCAAACCAAAAATTGAATGGACTTCCGATAATGAGGATGTTGCCACGGTAAGTGAAGATGGAGAAGTCCGTGCTGTATTTCATGGAACAACCCACATTCATGCTGCAACCGAAGACGGCAAATTACAGGATTCTATAGAAATAACAGTCTTTTCTGTATCGTGGTCCAGTACCGGCAACTCTATATCACTATTTTTCTCAGGAAGTGTATATGGAAATGAAGAGGGGACAGAACCGGTAAGCAAAGATGCCTTTCTATTAGAGGACAGCGGGTTAACCGATATCGAGAAAATTGGAAGTGTGGAGCATACAGCTGGGGAAAAACATATCAGCATCAATTTCGATGAGAGCCCTGATCCTTACAATATGGTCGTTGCCATTAAGGCAGACAGCATTTTTGATGAAAGTGGAAATGCTATTGAAGGGAAAATTGAGTAGCAGGGTATGCAAGGAGGAGACGTATTGGTCGACTCCCAAATGCGAAAAATCCAGTATTGTTTAACCTCATTTTAACCTCTCCCTGTTACGGTGCAGGTAGGGAAATAAAGAGAGAAAATCGCTGGCGGATCGCCGTGTGCGGTGAAAGCCGCCTGCATGGTGAAGGCCTGTCCGAAACCCTGGGAAAAATAGAAAGGGATAAGTCAGGAATAGTATAGAAATAACCGGAGATTTGGTCTCTATTGATCAGGGAAGCCCTGGAACACCGTCTTCTATGTCGACTTATGGGGAAAATGGAGCAAATACCATAACCATTACTGATCCGTCCGGCAAAAGCAATGGACTAACGGTTCATTTAAATCAGGCAGGTGCTGATGGTCTGCGGATTGATTCAGAGAATGCAGCCCATTTAAATATTCGTCTTGCTAATACAGCCGTTCACAAAAATACATCCGATAGGATACAGAACGCTGTGAATGAATTGGGAAGTATGCATGATGGTGCGGCAAATTTTTCTGATTGGACCGTTGAAACATCAACTAGTTGGGACTCAAGTGAGAATGGTGCCGGCGTGGACCGTGAGGCTGTGATGTCAGGAGGTACTCCGTCCGAAACAGAAACGGCTGTGTTTAAAATAGAGAGTGGAACCTCGGTAACAGACAATATCACGGTTTCGGTCAATGGAGTCGATTACACTGTTGGAGTAGTAAGTGGAGATACAGCTGAAGATGTTGCTGCGAAAATTGCTGATAAACTTTCGGCACAAGGGGTGGCAGACTATACCGTTACGAATCCTTCGCCGGAAATAGTAAGATTCACTTCAACTATTCGACATACAAATGTTACTGATATAAACGTCAGTATAAAGTAATGTATGAGTTTGTGCTGAAGTAAATATCAATCGGTGTTCGTTGTAAAGACCGGGGGCTGGTGTGCTCCCGGTCTTTACCAAATAATATAGATAAACGGTATTGATTCGTCGTTTCTCTAAAGTTGCATAATCATTAATAGGAATGTCCAATATAATGAATATTTTACTTCAGGTGCCTGTCCCCCGGTGCGTTTATACGTGAAAGAAGATGGCATCTTTTGTTTGCTGTTCTTTGAAACAAGGGAGCTGTCCAATGGTGAAACGGCTCCGGATGTAACCGTCAAGTTATTTTGAACACTTTTTGTCAAGGAAGAAGCGGGAGATAGTATGTCAAGCTTTGGCAAAGTTTCTCTATTTGGAAGGATTTTTGAGAAAAATGTCAAAGTAGTACTATGTCGTTGTATATCAGAATATTTCGAATAAGTGAATCTAGGAAACATTAAATGTGAGGAGGTTGGTTGTAATCAGACGATATGTTTTGTGTGTAATTAGTATTGTCATAATATTATTTTCTGCGTCCATAGCGGAGGAGGCCTATAGTCATTCAGGAAGAACGGATAGTAGTGGCGGTCATAACTGTTCTCAACAATCTATTGAGAAAGGGCTTTGTTCAGGATATCACTACCATAATGGTGGAGATTCCTCCTCGAGTGATTCTTCTTCAGGCAGTTCTGAGCAGGAACCCGCGGGTTCGAATCATACAAATGCCGGGAAAGTTGATGATTTAGAAGAGGAGATAGCCACGCTGGAAGAGAGATTATCTTCCTCTCAAGAGAAAATAGAGGCAAGAGATGAAAAAATAGAAGCGCTCGAAGCTGAAGTAGAGAAGCTTCAAGGAGAAATAAACACTGTAGAAGAAGAGAAAGACGCATTAGAATCCGAACGAGAAGAGCAGGAGGAGCTGACTGGAGAAATAGAAGAGAAGGAAAAAGAGCTGGAAGAAAAATCGGAAATGCTGGATGAACGGGAAGAGGAAATAGAGACTCGAGAGAATGAGTTACAATCCGAAGAAGAAAAGTCGGCCTCCACTTCTTCAGATGATCAAAATAACGGGGGTGGAGCAGCCGCAGGCACGACGCTATTGGTAGCTGGCATTGTGGGAGGATCGCTTTGGTATCGAAGAATAAAAAATAATCTTCCAAGTCTTTAATGGAATTCAGGTGCCTGCCCCCCCAACACGATGGAATCATCACTTTTCTTCTCCAATAATGTATCCTCCATACCACAAGCATCATAATGCTTATGGGGGATCAATAGATTCGGCAGTTCATGGGAACAGTAGAGCATTCCTGCAAGCGAAGGCGTCGCAGACGAAATCTTGGAGAACTTCCATCCGCCTGCTTCCATATGTGGTTACAGCTGCCGATAATACGAAGGGTCCCACGGCATACAGGACAAGGTAACACTTTCATACTTTTTACTAAAAAGAGTTGAATGATCTGTCGGCAGTAGATGATACTGTCATATAATAATCATATGTTGTGATAAAGAGACTTCGGTGCTCGTGGGGACGAGAGGGGCCGGAGTCTCTTTTTTTCCTTTCTATAGCTTCTTATGGACAGTATACCCATCTAGGAATGGACAGAAAACGCCGTCAGCAATCGGTCATTTGAAAACAGCATTAACA
Organism: Salibacterium lacus; assembly: GCF_042684865.1. Lineage (NCBI taxonomy): Bacteria > Bacillati > Bacillota > Bacilli > Caryophanales > Bacillaceae > Salibacterium > Salibacterium lacus. The sequence goes on along the minus strand of NZ_JBHUML010000006.1, from coordinate 68,018 downwards.
GTCTCTTTTTGTACATATTTTAATGGATATTTATATCAAATCAACATGCGTGAAACCAATATCTGGGTCATCGGAGATAATATTCAGGAAGGCGGCCAATTCTGGATAATTCGGGTGCCTGACCCCCGGCACGGTGAAGGGTTAAAGAAGAAGGATTCAGAAATGCAGCCTGCTCATTGAATATCTGCTCCGCTGCCGGGTGAACGTCGTTTGGGAGGAGACTCTCCTTACCTGTGGTTTTCGTTCCCGGCAGCAGAGCATATAAATAAAATTCTCGCAGGCGGGAGGGTTTATGATAAACTATAACTTGTACAACAGAGGGCTTGTAAGGGCGGTCGGCTAGTCTCCCGGAGGGGAGGTGATGCCTATGGATATGTATCAGACATTATCTTTAATGATGATGTTTGGCACGTTAATCGTGTTAATCATGTCGCAAAAGAAATAGACCGCCCCTCGGCTAAGGTGTGCGGTCTATTTCCGTAGCTAAAACCGGGTAAGCCTCCGCTCTTAAAGCGGCTGTTGTACAAGGCCGCAGGTGTACCAGCACCTGCGGTTCTTTTTCATTCTATGCTGCTTCCCCAAAAGTATGCGTATTTAATCAAATTATACCACAGGAATCACATACGTAAACCATTATTCAATGAGGAGCATTAACAACATGTTATGAAAGAGGTGCCTGACACCCGGCGCAGGGAAAAATTTGTGATGTTACACACTGTGTGACACGCTTGTTCTTCCAAAAGGTGTCCTATAAAAAAGCTGTTCACAAAGGTCACGCAGTGCGACGTTTGGAACAGCTTTTTTTATGGTTAGGCACTGCCAATACCGAATACGAAGAGCCAAAAAAGAATTTTCAAACCTATCGTAACAATACCTAATACTAAAGATGCTTTTGCCATCCCTTGTTTTACTGGTTGATTTAAACCAACTATACCAAAAATAATGGCCATAATACCGAGAACATAGGGCAGAAACGGAATAATGTTCAATACAACTCCTATAATCCCTAAAACTAATCCTGCTACAGCAAGTCCATTACCTTGAGGTTTTTCGATAACAACTCTGTTCTCTGACACAGCTTCATCTCCTTCTGTTTTTCTTATGTATAATCAGACCCAAGCATTTTATCGTAATATCTTACAAAAAGTTTAGCAATTTATTGGCACTTTATTCTCATTAATCACGATTTGTATCTAAGTAGTCGATTTTATATATTTCCGGCTGAGAATGTTCATTTAGGGAAATATGGTACCTTTTTTGACGATCATAACTTGTGGTGTCTCCCTGGTCATTTGTGAAATAAAATTGTTCGCGCGTATCGACTTGATATTCTGAGGAGTCAACCTGTTCTACACCTGTCACTTCATCAGATGTAAAATGGAAATCATAGTCTTCTGATGCCACATCCGCAATATAGTCCGTCAATCCCTTATATGCTTCACTATCTTCTTTTACGTATGGGGCCGTTCGAAGAAATCTTCCTGTTTGAACCGCACCTTGATAAGCCTCACGAAAATCCAACACCATTTGTTTGACGTCTTTGAGCGGCAGTCCCTCTCTGTCTTTATCCTGGAGAGAAAGCCCTTGCACTTGGCTGAAGTTAAGCTCTATCTTATCCTGTCCTGAATACGTTACCTTCTCCGTTCGATTGACATAGTCTTCTCCTTCTTCTGTTTCTGCGTGCAGCGTTACGGATTCACCTTCAAGAAAGGGTCCTGCTTTTTCAATGTCACCCATTTGTAATCCTGTTGGTTCATCATCGATGAATAATTCAGCGTTATCCATATTAGAAGAAAGAGAAATCATTTCTAAAGGTAATTCTACGTTTTTATGCAATAATTGATCATCTATTAGTTCCGGGGTAAAAGCCATTTCTTTTTCTCCTATTTCTACCATGTCGTTGTCATAGGAGAAGGACATGGTTTGTTCTCCGGGTAATACAGACCCTAATTCGACAGCGTTGTCTGAATCCTTTACTTGATATTTTTCCCCATTAAAATGAAATACAACTCCTGCTATATCTGATGTCACTTCGAGCTGCATTGGTACAGGCTCAATGCTGTATGTAGGATAAATACCAAATCTCTTATTTTGAACTTGAAGATCAAATACAGGTTGTCCGTTACCATTTGTAACGGTGCCGGCTTGTTGGTTCTCGGCTTGTTGTAATAGTGATGATTTTACACTTTCCCAGCCATGATTCTTTAAAAAAGCAGCATATGAAGAAAAAGTGGTATGCTGCCATGCTTCTTCCTTTAATTCAACAGCATCAGAAAAGGTTTCTTTTTGATTGGATTCAATGGATTCGACGACTTTTTCAGCAATAGAAGCAGCGTTGGACTGATTCTTCATAAAGATGTGAAAGCCTCCTCCCAGCAGTAATACACCTATGAGGCTTCCAATCCAAATGATTTTTGTAAACTTATTTATACTTCCAGACGATTCTTGTGGAAGATGATGTCCGCAGGCCTTACAAAACTTCTGATCATTTTGATAGCTTTCCCCGCAATTGTCACAAGTTCTCATCTTACATCACCTTCCTTTCGTTTATACTATTTAATTAATTGATTTCTTCTGAATGGACTTCCTCTGTATTCGTCAACTCGTTAATGTAATATCTTCCATTCTCTTCTTTAACGGCAAATGTTGATTCAAATTCCTGGTAGCTGACTGTGCCGTCTTCTTTATAGATCGTATAAGCATCTTCCACATCGACAGTATACATATCGCCGTTTTTTTCGTAGCCTACAACTTCACCATATTCTAATTCTTCTTGAATACCTTCTGAATAAATGTAATCCACATAATCTTTAGATTCCTGGTAGCTCACCCCATCAGGGTCATGAAAATCTTCGACAATAGAAAAATCTCCTTCATTCATGGACTTAACAGATATTTCTAAATAAGATTCCACAAAGTCCTCCAATGATTGGTTAGAATCCACTTCTTGGGAGGATGCAGCTTGTTCCAGCTCATTTAATTGTTCCTCATCCGCTTCAAGCCATGCTTCTCCAGTATTTTGAAGCGTCACTTCATTTGAATCAACCGAACCATATTCTGTATCGAACTTACTTGAAACTGTTACTGAACCATCTGTAAGAACAGGACCTTCTCCTACCGCTTCCTGTAAGGACATGCCTGTATTTTCCCCGTCAACATATAATGGGGCATCCATGTCCGCAGCTTCTACATTCAAATAATCTGCTTCCCACTCAAGGTCTTTCACTATTTCATTCGCGTGTCCTTGTGAAAAATCCGGGACGAACTCCATGCTCCCTTTACTAAACTCTGATTCAAACGTCGCGGTTCCTTCATATACGGAAGGGTATACACGCGCCAGTTTGTAATCTTGATTCCTTTCACTCATCTCCATTTCTTTATCTTCGAGGGAGACAGAGATGTTACGAATATTACTGTTCACATATATGTCGTAAGGAATCGCTTGTATTTCGTACGACGGGTAAATACCAGCAAACCGGCCGTCTCGATGCACTTGCAGTACATCATGCCCATTGGTAGTAAATGTAACAGGGAAATCTCCATGAGCCGCCTGCTTCACTTCATTTAAATAACGGTCTATTTGACTTTCATTCACTTCATTTAGTAAAAATTCTTTATATCCTTTGGCAATCTCAGTATTCCAAGTCACGGAGGATTCAGCAGGAGTTATCACATTCTCTATACTTTCATCCTGTTCATATAATGCTTCATTCAGCTCAGCAACGGCGTTTTCTGGAGCATACATCCGGGACAATGTAATATGGGCGGCAAACAGTATGATTACCGCCGCTAATGAACTGAGAAAAATAATGCCCTTTTTTTTAGCACTCCACGACTGTTTTTGTTCTTTTGTTACAGTATCATCTTGTTCCATGCCGCAACGGGAACAAAAACGTGCGTTATTTTTAATTGGCTGATCGCAATGGTTACAATTCATGCCTTTTCACCTCTTTACGAGCTTTTATGAAAAACCGTTCGAATCCAAGTGCCGGCATATGTTACTACAGAGGAGAAGATGAAGCTCAAGATGAACAACCGGAAAAACGGCACGTTTATTTTGATTGTGTTCTCAAACACTTCGCTCCGGCCTTCAAAGTTGTGAAACATAAATTCAAAAGAGTTGGTACCTAAAACAGCAATAATAGCTATAAAAACGCTATATATAAGTGAAAATAGTAAAACAGGCTGTATGGTTGTGCCGCTTCTTTTACTTAAACGGTATCCCGCATATAAGAAAACAAGAATAGGAAGAAAAATAAACATTTGCAGATAAAACTCTATATTGGTGTAAAAGTTAAAGTTCATCAGAGCCTGGTGCAAATATTCATCTTTAATCGTACCTCCAAATAGACTGTAGGAGTCTGCTGTCTGTGTCTGTGTATTAACGACTTTCATACTTCCAAAATGGAGAAGTGAAAGAATAGTAAACCCTAATTGGCAGGCCAAAACAAAGAAAAGAATAATAGTCATCAGCCATGTAAAATCGTTATGGATTCCCCATTTTTCAAATATGTCTCCGAATAACATTATAAAGAACGCGACGACACTTAAACTGATGATCAGCCCTGTGCCGGTTGTTACAGCCTTATAGAAATAATGACTATACCCGATACTTTTCCTGTCACGGACAGCTTGTGTTAAAAGTCCAAACATCAAAGGAATCATTCCCAGCAAAAAGGCGAATATTAAAGTCGAAAAAAATGAGTAATGAAGTGTTATACTTCCATACATCGCTGTTGCTGTCGCTTCTGTGCCAATAGAATACTGAAAACCTGCAAACAGGGATATGAAAGCCGGTACAATCGCGTAAAGGAGGGAGGAAAGGCCGGCATATTGCAATCTATCCATGTTATTCAGATTGGCGGTTCGGCGTCCAAGATACATTCCTCCGATAAATAAAGCAGTGAAAGGGATCCAAAGAAAAGCTAAAATTCCATGATTAAAGGATACCTGGCCTTCCACAGGACTTCCTTCACCCATAATGTAGCCCGTACCATCCACTACTAATTCTGGACTGGACATATGAGACAGCACAAAATAGCCAAAGAATCCTATGATATCCTGAGGGTTCGGTATAGTTACGTCAAATTCCGTTTCCAGGCTATGAGTAAACTGATTCGTTGCCATTGATATTGCGGACTCTTCACCCTCTGGTAGTGAGATACTATCATTCACAGCAGAATTTATAAGTAGAAATGACAATAGAGACAGAGCTAAAGCAATTCCAACACTAATTAATGCCGTCCATGCGCTCGTTCTCCAATTCATTTTTTTGAAATCGAACGTATTTTTTTCTGTCGCTTTAACAGTGGGAAGAGGGTTTTTTGTATCTCTAACTGATCCGACCGTTTCCACTTTCATTTGCGACAATCCACAGTTCGCACAATAATTGGACGCAGAAGAAACAGATTCACCACACCCCGAACAAAAGCCGGCCGCTTTTCTCACGGATCCCGTTATGAGATTTTGGTGAAGAGAGGTCCCATCATTATGACAATAGTTAGAGTTTGACGTGTTTTCCGCTCCGCAAGACGTGCAATACATTGTTATCACCTCCATTACAATTGTTTTGTACCACAGCAGGTACAAAAGGCAGCAGTCGCAGCAATGTCCTGCTCACAAGAATGACATTCTTTTGTTTGTTCATCTGCTGGAGCAGGGAGAGGAATTTCTGTTCCGCAGGACCCGCAAAACTTATCAGCTTCCGAAACGCTTGCATGGCACTCCGGACACAAACGCCCCTCAACTTCTTGCTGCTGAAATTCTTCAATCTTCTGCTGCGCTTGATACATAATAACGTCCAGTTCTTTAATCTTTGCTGTGCTGTTATTTAACTCAGGGTCTGTTCCTTCTTCTAATCTGTTCCGCTTATAAACGATCTCACCGATTTTATGTATTTCCATACTTCGTTTCTCTGACGCTTCTTGAACAATTCTCTGGTGCTGACTCACTTCCTGGGCATTTTGAAGTTTCTGTTTTCCACTTTTAATGGAATCTTGAAGTTTATTCACGCCTCCGCCTATTTTCGATTGAATATCACTCATATAATCCCTCCTAATTATGGTTTATAGCAAAGCACAGCGAAATATGTGCGAAAATACCTAGAACAAATATTTATTCTAACATTTATATGAAAGTTTTTGAATTTATCAATAGAAAAATAATGGTATGAATTTCATATAATCCTTCAGATAACTTTTTTTAACTAAAGTGCTGATGTTATTATTATATGTTTCCACATTTAATTACTTCGGTATTTCCCAAAAGCTTTTTAACATTTATTCAGTTTTAAGACAAAAATCGACAATAATAGAGGACGCTTTGTTTTAGAAAGACTTCGCCCAAAGCCTCCAGTATTAGAATGATTCAGCACCTTCGTAATCGAATCCAGGCGCGCGCTGCAGCATTAGCAGAAAAGCCGCGGCCTGAATTCACTGAGCTCTTACAATCGAAAAAGTTCACGTGGTTGGAATATACCGAAGAGTGGTATAACGCTGATATAAAAGCGATGAATAACTTTTGTAAGAGAATGCACTGCTCATCAAATACATCGAAACTGGAACACCAGCTTTGGTGAAAGAGGGTCTGCACTTGGAACTTAACAGTCATGTGTTCAAAAAAGTTAAAAAATAGACTTATGCTTACAGAGACTTGCTATGTGCTAAGAATAGAGAATGAAGGACTTCTGTTGTAAAGGAAAACACCTTATTTCACGCATTTTTTGTCGAATGATGAAAAAGTATGATGAAAGAGTGTTACTATATACAAAGTCGTAGTAGAATATAATCGTTAATTGGAAGCATAGAGTCCACGGTTTTATTTGTTTCTGATTATTTAATCAATATTAATTAGACTGTACAAACTTTAATAAAGGAGAGAAATAATGTGTCTGAACCAATCGAATTAAGGAACCACAAAGAAATTTTCGATGAAATTTTTTCTGAAACGGTGATTGCTGTCCAAACTAAACATGAATCTGTTACTTATTATGTAACTGTGTATTGCGAGGTGAAACTTATTGAAAAAGAAATTCGGGCGGAAGCTGTAAGAATGTATGGAGAAATCGATCGAACTCTTAATAGCAGTTTCTTTGGGGGCATCATTGATCCGCAGACAGTGGATTATCCCCTTAGTATCAAATTATTAAAATTGGATGCGATCGAATTATTTGAAGATGAAGATTGGCCAAGGGCCTTTCGTTCTATGCTGGAAGAAGCTGTCCAAACTAATATTACACAGGCAACTTATAAAACAAGCACAGGAAAAGAAAAATCATATGACATAAACGCAAAATCAGTAATTATGCTCGATTAAAGTGAATTATGAACTATCAGAGTCTGTGAAAATTACCACATATGTATAAAAAAGTTCGCGATCGAACGATTAATAGTACAACGGAGACCTATAACCTCAGTTGTTTTGACAGCACTTCAGCCAGCATTTAATAGAAAGAAGGAATAAAATGAAAAAAAAGATTATAGGATCATTAGCTTTATTTTTAAGTATTACAACGTGGACGGCAGAAGCATCGGCAAGTGATAAAAACAAGGAGGAACGCCCCGAATTAGTAGAGCTTGCGAAGGAAGAAACATCAGATTACATGAAGTTTCTTGCTATATTTCTTCGCGAAGACTTTTATCACAATTATACAGCAGGTGAGTACGATGACTCTGCTTTACTGCACTTGTATGAATACTCGGAACCCGCAAATAATACCGAACCGGTTGATGTAATTGAAGGAGAGAAAACGTTGGATGACGGAAGAACTGCTACCTGGGGATTTGATAAAAGAGAAACGGAAGAAGTGGATGCGTACATAGAAAGTATTTTAGGCATAGTACCTTCTAAAAATAAAAAAGATTATGATGATAATCGGTACTATGAAGATGGTTATTACTATCTCGGCGGATACCCTAGAGGATACCGGGTTATTTCACCTCAAATTGATGAAGTCTATCAACTTAATGAAAACTATCAGTATATTGAGTTTACAAATTACAGGGCAATAGATATGGCAGCTGGACCGGACGAGCCTTTCACACGAAGAGAAACATGGACCGATGATGATAAAGATGAAATGTATCAAGAGAAAACTGGTTATGTGATTGTGGAACAGACAGAAAAGGAGCCGGGTTTAAACCTTTTACTTTATAGAACAGAGGAGAATTCGTTAACTTCAGAAGGAATAGCTGAACTGACTGAAGAAACCATACCTGCATTAGAGGCGGAAAAATATGAAGATTTCCGGCAGGAGCAGTACTGGTCCGAAGATATGATGTGGGCGATTCAACATGATTATCTAAATGGATATCGTGAAGCCGGCAAACAGTATTTGAAGCCGAACGACACGTTAACCGAAGCGCAATTTTTGACGGTTCTTTTCCGGTACATGGGAGACTTGGAAGAAAGCGAATCAAAAGATGGTTGGTGGGCAAAAGACGTCTACCAGTTAGCTGAGCAGTATAACATTAACACAAAAGGTTCTTTGGATAACAAATCGGCTGCACAAGACAGCATATCCCGCGGCCAAGTGGCAGTTTTTCTTGCATCTATTTATGAAGAGCAGCTTCTTTCGGAAAGAGAAGCCGTACAATGGATGTATGACAACGGGTTATCCACCGGTTACGAAAATAGTGATGGAACAAACCCCAAAACATATAAGTCATATAGAGCAAAGGACACGTTAAGGAGAGCTCACGTTGTTAAGTTTATGAAGGCATTTGACGAATTGAACAATAAATAATAACGAAAACAAAATCATCCAAAACCGAAGAATGGGAAGCACGGGCTCGCTCTCTTGAAGCCCAAAACGCGGAACTGGAAGCGAAAGCAGCCTGGTACGAAGAACAATTCCGGATCAGCCAGCAGCAGCGTTTTGGCTCTTCGAGCGAAAAGTCCGCCCCGGATCAGATGGAACTGCCTTTGTTTAACGAAGCAGAGACGACGCAGGATTCGTCATAAAAGATCTGCTTCTGCAGAAAGATATCCTGCATGCAGATGAAACCACGGTCCAGGTCTTGAAGGAGTCCGAACGGGCGCCGACATCTTCGTCGCACATGTGGCTGTACCGAAACGGCTAAAGAAAATCAATTGAATCCTTTCGAGTATCTTAGCTATTTATTCGAAGCCCATCCTCAACAGCAGAAAGATGCTTCTTTGGATGATTTTCTTCCATGTAAAAATTCAGTGGTAAAATTTTCATAAAATAATAATAAAGTTTTGGCACTAAAGAATTGGTAAGTAACAGTTCGCGATTATGTGACATTGTTGATTTAGATGTTGTTTAAGCACAAAATGTTTCAATCAAATATTAAATTTTCGAGGTGATTATTTTGAATACAAAAGCTGATAAAAGTGAGCAGACAAGTGATTTTGAAGATATAATTTTTAAATACAGTACACGAATAAAAGGTGAGATTGGGACAGTCTATTTTAAAAATGAAATTCCGGAGAAAAAGTTGGATAACGCCATAAAGAATTATGGTGATGATATTGACGCTGCCAATGTTATTACTTTAAATGATTCAACTTTATTTGGTAATGGTAAAGAAGGGTTTATAATAACAAAGGCTGGATTTTATTATAAAGCCTCGTTTGAGAAACCAGTGAAAATAAATTTCAGCAAGCTTTTAGATGTAGACATTGAGGAAAATAGAGTTCCTGGGAAAAGTAAGTCAGATAAGATTGAAACAGAACTTTATATCAATCAAACTGATCAAACGTTCACTATAAAAATAAACAGTAGTCACATAAATGAACAGGAACTATATGAATTTTTATGTATAGTAATTGATTTAAATGCAGAAGGAAAAGTGGATGAAACCGATAAGATTGTCATTTTGGAGGACATGCCACAAGATGTAAAACTAAATTATTTAAAAGCCATTATCCATTGTATACTCAGTGATAATAATGAGATTGATGCCAGCTCTTTATCAGAAATACAAACACTAATGACTCAGCTTAATTTTGATGCAGAGTTGAGGCAAGAAGTCCGCTCTTTTATTGCAGAAATGAAAGAAACAGCAGTTTATATTGAAGAGTTGTTGGAAAACATGGAACAGGGTGTGCCTAAAGGATCCGGAGAGGATGCGCTTAAGGTTTCATTGGTTAAAGATGTTATCCGTGTAAATAGGGTCAGATTTGGTTCTTATTCAGCATATGAATTCAGAAATATATTAGAGTTAACGAATCGATATAACATTGATGATGAACAACTGGGAGTAATAGAACAAGGGATCATCAATGATGAGAAAATAATGCGAGGGGAAGTAGAAGACGATCAAATCATCAACAATGCAAAGGAACTTTCATCTAAGGCATCGGCAGTGGGAATTCCAATTGCAGCTATATATATGAGTGGCAGTGTTGCAGGGCTAAGTGCAGCTGGTTTGACATCGGGATTAGCGGCCTTAGGATTAGGTGGTATATTAGGACTTTCATCTATGGTCACAGGTATCGGTGTCGTTGTCATTGCTGGTGTAGGTGTTTATAAAGGAGTTAAATGGGTTACTAGTGGATCTGAACGTTCAAAAACACAAAAACGGGAATTTTTCATTCAAGAAATTATTAAAAATAACCAGAAAACTATAAATAACTTAGCGGAAGATGTTAATTATTTTGCAGAACAGGTGGTTGATGTAACTGAACAAGCAGAGCTTAATAAACAAAAACTTCATAAGCTCGGACGTGAATTGACTGTCTTTTCGCAAGCAATAAAAACATTACAAGCAAAAGGTGTTGATTTAGAAGAGGTACTACAAAGAGATGGGTGATTAATCTTGAAAAAAAACTTTGAGGAAGAAAAAGCTTTATTAGCTCAGAGGCATCAACTCAAAAATAGTAGTGAGCGTTTAGATGAGTTAAAAGATAAAACAATGGAATTAAAATCAAACATGGAGAATCAGTTGACAGATATCGAGGATGCCGATGCTCAAATAGATGACTTATTTAAGCAACTGGACATAGATCGTGAAGATGTTACGTCTGATTTTGATTCAACAGTGATAGATCTTTCAGACGAAGAAATGATGGATGCTAAAAAAGAACTCCAGGAATACATAGATATTCCTAAAATCCCTGAAATGGATGAATGGCATGATTACCAGGAACATGTGAATGAGTATTTATTAGAAAACAACTTGAACTATACTCCTGAACATCAGGAAGCTTTATTTATTGAGTGCAGAGATGCTGTTATTGATGCAGTAATTAACTCGTTTGGTCTTTCTAAACAATTGTTCGAGGACAAAGACGGTGGAAATGTAACCACAACGAAGAATGCAAAGTCAGGGATATATGCCCGGGAAAATCAGAAATACAGTGAAGAAATGAGAAAGAAATATGCCTATAAAAATTCGGCAGACAATTATAAGAGTCAACGAGAAGAACCTAATAATATCTTCACAGATGAATATACAGGCAAAAAAATACCTAGTTTTAAAGCAGAGGTAGATCATATCTTTCCTTTGGAGAAATTTCATCGGAACGGCGGTTTTATGCTGAATGATGAGAGAAAAAGTAGGTTTGCGAGTGATCAAAGAAATTTTTCAATTACCGATAAAAGCTTGAATGCATCTAAAAAAGCTTTGGATTTTGACAAGTTTTTAATTTCTCAATCAAATGGGAGGTCTGAAGATAATAAACAGTTTTATAATATTGATAAGCGAAGAACTAATTCCAGACAAAAAAAAGCGAAGAAGGTAGCAAAAGAATACCTCCCATCTAATAAGCAGAAGTTTGAGTATTATTCTAAAGAAATTACTGCAACAGGATTCAAAGAAGCAAAGAATATGGGAAAACAGCAAGCAATTGGATTGATTTATCGAGAAATTGTAATTACTTTTTTTGATGAAATAAAAGATATTTATCAAAATGGCTTAAAAAAAGGTAACGTAGAGAGTTCATTTTTTGAGGTAATGACAGATAGACTGACAAAGGCAGCAAAACGAGTATTGGCTAGATGGAGAAATGTTATAAATAGTTTTAAGGATGGTGCAGTCAGCGGCTTTTTGTCGAATATGGTAACCACAATTATTAACATCTTTTTAAAAACCGGGAAACGTGTAGTTAGAATGATAAGAGAAGGAGCATTTTCTCTATTCAAAGCAATAAAAATGTTGATTAACCCCCCACAGGATATGACATTAAAACAGGCGGCACATGAATCATCAAAGCTGCTTGCCTCAAGTTTAACGATTTCTGTAGGAATTATGATTGAAGAAGCAGTTGAAAACTTCATTAATAAATGGATTGGTCCCTTTCCTTTCCTTAATAATTTCACAGATTCGTTCACCTCGATTATTGTGGGAACGGTAACAGGATTAACAACAGTACTACTTGTTAATCTCCTGGATAAGCTAGATTTGTTTAACGTGCATTCTCAAGATGAATATGAATATATTTTAAACCAGCTAGAATCCCTATAGTGTTTAAAAGAGCAGAGTTACGGCGAGGCATATAAAAGGTATGTGTAAAATAGTTCTGGTAGCGACGAAAGCTGGTGATTGGCAAAAAAAAAGAGAAGGTCCTCTATCATCCATGTATGCCTTGCGAGCAAGTACAAAGCGAAAAGAGACCTTCTCATGACAACCATTATTCCGGTGCCTGACCCCCAACGCGGTGAAGGGTTAAAGAAGAAGGATTCAAGAATGTAATTACTCATTGAACACTCGCTCCGCCGCGCGGTAAATGTCGTTTGGGAAGAGACTGATATCACCCGCGGCCATCACGCGATGCTGTTGGACGGGGACAACGTGTGTCACGGACTCTGAACAAAGACCTGAGCTTCAAAGAATCCGACCGTGCCGACGAGATTTCTAACTTCACCGGAATCTCGAGCCCCTGCGAAGCACCCGGGGACCCGAACATCGACACAAGCCAGTAATACCTCGACGCAGCCACCGATTACATCGTGGACCAGATACTCGGAGTTTTGGACACAGAGGAAGAATAGACCCAACCGGGCCGGAGTCGATGGAAGAGAAGCATCAGCTCCGGCCCGGTTTTTACACATCGGGATTCGTAATATTCAGATCTTAAAAAGCTGTATGTTCCATTTTACCAAGCAAAAAGTGTTAACTCTGGACTAGCAGTTGCGTATGTGACTTCATTTTAGTGAATAAGCATTTTTATGTGTTTCAAAGTGTGTATCAAACTGTGTTGTTATCATCACATTAATTTTGTATAATAAGTATAAAGAGAAAGAACGCTGACATATAATAAGGAAAGGACTGAAGAAAGTGGGTGTAAATTTAATGCCTGGGCAAAAATATCCAACGGTGAACACGAATATCTTAGACTTTTTACGTAAAAATGTTTATAGTGTTACCGAAATAACCCGCCAGAAAAAGCTCTCTGAGATATTGGATTTATACTCGGGTAAAGTAACAGATGAAGTTTTTGTTATTCAAAATGAAAAGAAAAAAAATGCACAGGCAGTCATCGCTGACCTTGAATATTTTGAAGAGCTGCTGACTATAAAAGAAGAAGTAGAGCAGGCATTTGATCAAATTGCATTAGAAGAAGCAGGTGAACGTGTGAGCGATAAGGCTGATTTAGCATTATCAGATGTGTTTGACGAAGAAGATGTTGATGTTGATTCCTTGTTAAGCGAATTAAAAGAAGAGTAAGCAATGAAAACATTAAAAGATCTGCAGGAAATTATACTTGAAACGTATGGTGTTGAACTAAAATTTTCTGAGGAAGTAAAAAAGGATTTAAAATCCGTTCATCAAGGGAAAAGACAATCCATCTTATTAGAAATTTTACGTCGAGCGAAAAACGGCCCTCTTTTTAAGCCTGATGGATTAGCTGAATCTCTTCATGGGAATTTAAAAGGTTTCACAATAATTAAATCTAAATCATTGAATATTAGAATTGTGTACCGTCCAGTTGATGAAACGCCGATTCGTATGGAGATTATTGCAATAGGACCACGTGATAAAAAGAAGGCATATAAATTAGCGATGGAGCGTTTAGACCGCTTTTATGAGGAAATGGACGAATGAACTCAGCCCGGGTAGACCCCCTAACGCGGTGAAGCGTTAAAGAAGAAAGTTTCAGGAATATAACCTGCTCATCGGCCGTGTCATGAAATTTAACCGGCATCTTCAGTTCTGTGAGGCCCCCCAAAATCCAGGATGTTCGGGTTTTTGGATGGAGAAGAAGAATAGACACCACCGGAGCGGGACCGATTGTCGGCAGCATCGGCCCGGTTTTTGTATGAGTAGGTCGTTCGAGCAGTAGAAGGCGGATAACAGCAGACTATTTTCTCTCGAGGAAGTGTTTTTTTGCATTATTCGGGTAATTTTCGTGTATCAAGTTTCTCTGATATGTATGATGAAGGGTGTGTTATCATGCAGAGCAAGCACTATAAAGGGGTGAGTCCCATGCCAACAACGGCGCAAAACTGGGGAAACAGCATCGGTGTACGTATACCCAAGAAGATAGCAGATAAATTCGAAATTAAAAACGGAACGGAACTGGAAGTCAGTGAAGATGGTAAAAGCATTATATTAAAACCAGTAAGCAATGACCCGACATTAGAAGAATTAATGGAAGGTATAACGAAAGAAAATCAACATGAAGAAACAGACTGGGGAAAGCCGGAGGGGAATGAAGTGTGGTAATGCAAGTTCCAGAAAGAGGCGATTTAGTTTATTTGAATCTCAGCCCGCAATCGGGGCATGAGCCATCAGGAAACAGACCTGGTATTGTATTATCCCCTGAATTATTCAATCAGGGAAAATTCTTAGCGATTTGTCCGATTATGAGTGAAATAATGGATTATCCATTTGAAGTTAGATTACCAGAGGACGCTGCTATAAAAGGGGCCATTCTCACAGATCAAGTAAGAACCGTGGATTGGAGATCAAGGGATTTAAATATAAAAGGACATGCGCCGGATGAAATAACAACCACCTGTTTAAAAAGAATATATACGTTCTTGTAAGAGTGCCTGTCACGCCCTGGTTTTTGTCGAATGGCTTGGAAGTCTTGTGAAGAGTGCTCTCTGCAGGACTTTTTCTTTTTAATCAGCTCTTTTTACCTCGTCCGACCTGCCGGAGGTGATTGCCACCGATGAGTATAAAGGATGTCTTTCGAAACATCCCATTTTTTCATACTGATTATGATGAATCCTTTCTTTCAGAATTATGGTCATCTAGAAGCGGTGAAATCCTCCCTGGATATAACCAAAGACAAGAAATTATTTTCTATCGTTTCCTTCACCAGACGTTGTACGTTCAAGGTGGATCCCGAGCAGATATGCAGCTTTAGGCGACGCTCAGCGGGAAGCGGAGTCCAACGAAACGTTTTCTCTATTTGGATAATCAACAGTCGTGGTTGGAATATAGTATCGATTTATTTATCAATGCTTGTCACGTAACCATCTATCCAGTAATCGGGTAACCAAGGCGTCTTGTTTTCTCATATAGTCTATATCCAAATGGTCTTGGTGAATAAGAAACAACCGTCTTGCCCATTCATAATCTTCACTGTATTCCGGATTTTCCGGGAAAGAAGCTAATGCTGATTCCAAACGGTGAACGATAATATCTTCAGCACCGATGACATACACATGTTTATTGTTTTCGAGTTTGAATTTTATTACTTTCTCCGGACTGCCTTCCAAATGATTGCTCGGTATTTCCACAGCGATTTCCAATTCCCGGTGATACCAATTCTTCCCTGTTTTTTCGAATCCCAGTTTTTCGAGAAGGTCCCCCACGATGTCATAACCAGGCGTAACAAAATCAATATCACTGGTGGAATATTCACCGCGGGAATATAATTCAACGGATAATCCTCCTACGACAACAGGACGTAACCCTTCTTCTTCTAAATATTCTGTGATTAAAGAAGCGAATACTGTCATCTTTTCAAGTTTTGGTTTAGGAACCAATTCTTTTAGTTCATCTTGTAACGCCTCAATCGAACGCATAATAAAGCTCCTTTTTTCCCGTTCTTTTTATCTTCCCCTCCCGTTCCGCTCTTTTCCATTTTTCTATACAAATCCGGTTAAGGGCTTCTATTTCATCGTCAGAACGTTTTCTGTATTTAAGACGTCGTTTTTTTATACCGGATAGTTCTTTATTGACTTGATAATTCGCCTCTTTTTTGTTGGATTGAATATATTGATTTAAGTCGCTTATATCCATTTCTTTCATCGTTTGTTTCCCTTCTTTCCCCTTCTTCTTTGGGTTAAGGATATCATGGGATAATGATTTTTTATTCATTTTTGGCGGGAACCCCTCCCCCTCTCAGCGTAGGCAGGCGTTGTTTCATTTATTATATCATTTTTGTGAGTTCGGTGCCTGACCCCCGGTGCTCAGGCCCCAGCCGGAGTTGCGTCAGCTGCCACGATACAGCTGAGGCGGCACCCCCGGAAAGCGGCCAGGCAGCCCCGAAGCCATCCTCCCGAAAAGGAAAAGCAGAACCCCTGCCCCTGGAGTCCTGCATACATACGGATAGGCTTTTTTATGTTCCGATCATGGTGTCTATCTGTTCGAGGAGCCTGGCACGTTTGTCACGGTCCAAAGCATCCGGATGCGGGTCGCCGAAATCGCCGCGGTCATTATCAAAATATGTCCCGGACGCGTCGGCAAAGGTATCCGAGAGCGCAGCGCGGTACAGGATGTCCGCGCCGATTGTAATATCGCCGCCTTCTACCCCGAACGCCTTTTTCACCATTTTGCTTCCTAAAAGGGATTTCGGGTTCACCGCCACAATCACCGGGTCGATACGATGTGACAGCTCCATCGTCCACATCGTGAGCGCCAGCTTGCTTTGCGCATACGCTTCTCCGTCCTGCAGTTCTGCCTCTCCCGAAAGAGCCTTTGCATCCACCGGCTTTTGGGCCGCTGAGGATAAGTTCACAATGCGGCTCGACTCATCCATGATCGGCAGCAGCGCGCTGGTTAAGATATACGGCGCGATCGTATTCACCGCAAACCGGATGTCCAGCCCGTCTTCGGTCTTCTCACTAGGGGCATTGTACACGCCCGCGTTATTAATGAGAACGTCCAGATGCCCGTGCTTCTCCTTGACCGCTTCGGCGAATCTTCTCACGTCCGCCATTTGGGACAAATCGACCACATACTTCCCGGCGTTTTCGTTTCCAATCTCCCTGCCCGCATTCGCAAGCTTTTCTTCGCTTCGCCCGTGCAGCAGCACCTCGTGGCCCTCTTCGGTCAGCATCCTCGCCGTTTCCATGCCGATACCGTCCGTTGCTCCTGTCACTAAAATCTTCATCTTTATCCCTCCCATACTACCCGGCGGGCAGCTCTTTGTTTCGTATGTCCCTAACCATTAACTATCCTTAGACGTCATTCCCATTCCCAGACAGTTATATTCGAAACATCATTCATTTCGGTGCCTGACCCCCGACACGGTGAAGCGCTAAAGAAAAAGGATGCAGGAATGGAACCTACTCATCGACCGTGTCACGAATATGACATCGGCAGACGGCGTGATAGGACCGGAGAATCCGGACATCGACACGAGCCGGTATTCTCTGGAAGAAGCCACGGATTATGTGGTGGAGCAGATCGCAGGGTTATTGGACAAGGAAGAAGAATAATATGAAACGGGCCGGAGCCGATGGAAAAGAAGTATCGGCCCGGCCTTGTCTTTGTGTAGGTGATTTGTGGAAGCACCAGAGAGGGAAACAGCATATTCTTTTCACAAATAAAGTCAGAATATTATAATTTCAATGTATTTAATTTGACCAAGCCAAACGTAATAATTCTAATCCATTCGTTACAGAGGGGCACAAACTGTCTTCTTTCAGGCCTTTTGAGAAAACTTGACCGCAGCTTGCTGAAGGATATTTTTTTCAATCTACTCTTCCTGTGGTAGTATGAATATACTCGCTTCGGCAACAGAAGGGTGAATAGGAAGAGGTGGATGTGTATGATGGACTTCAGTAAGGTTAACCAGTTAAAACAGGAGTTAGATCAGTTACGTCCGCTGCCACCTGAAGCGACAAGAAACCTAAAAGAACATTTCAGGGTAGAGTGGACCTATCATTCCAATGCAATAGAAGGAAACACGTTATCCTTAATGGAAACCAAATTAGTGCTGGAAGAAGGATTAACGGTAGGCGGAAAAAAATTACGTGAACACTTTGAGGTCATTAATCATGCTGAAGCTATAGATTTTATTGAAGAACAGATCGACCAAGGTTCAACAATGAATCATTCGTTGATCAAAAATGTTCATTATCTTGTCCTTAAAAATATTGATGACCATAATGCAGGACGTTATCGTCAAATAAACGTTCGCATTTCTGGTAGTCAACACCACCCTCCTCACTTTTTACAAGTTCAAGATGAAGTGGAACAATTGATCAAATGGTATGAAGAAAATAAAGACCAACTGCATCCTGTAGAATTGGCAGCGTTATTCCATTTTAAATTTGTATATATCCATCCTTTCTCTGATGGAAATGGACGAACGGCGCGTTTATTGATGAATCTTATTCTTATGCAGAACGGATACCCGCCAGCAGTTGTAAAAGCCGAAGATGAAAAAAGGTATAAATATTATGAAGTATTAGAGCTGGCCAGCATGAATCGTACATTCCAGCCTTTTATAGAGCTAATAACAGAATGTGTAGAAGAAAGCCTGGAAGTTTTTATAGGTGCTGTAAAATAGCCGTTAGATAAAAGTAATATCTCTGGTATGGCTTTTTTCTGTTGGTCTTATATGCCGCCCTCATCCGGGTAAGCGGCCTGACAGACATGGAGCCCCTACCGGTGATGGAAGAAGAGTATCTGGAAGTCGGGGAGGAAGTGATGGCTGTCGGCAGCCCGCAAGGCCTTGAAAATACAGTCACCACCGGCATTGTGAGCGGCGTGAATCGGGACTTTGAAATTGACCCATACACCTATGACAATGTCTATCAGATTTCCGCGCCCATTGCCGGGGGAAGCAGCGGAGGACCGCTCGTAGAGAGAAGCAGCGGCAAAGTGGCCGGCATTAATTCCGCCGGAATGACCGAGGGGGATATCGGCTTTTCCATACCTATCAACGATGTCCTGCCCATGCTTAAGGAATGGTCCGCTTCCCCGATGCAGCAGCAGGGGACCGATGCCGAACCAGCATCTTCTTCCGAAGAAAGCATCAATCAAGAAGAGGCGGTCTACGTGGTAGGGCACTATTTTGACAGTTTGAACGTTGGTGATTACCAAACGGCTTACAGCCTCCTGAGTGAAAGCTGGAAACAGGGAGAAAGCCTGCAGGAATTCCGGGAGCGTAATGCTGATTTGGGATTTGTCGAGATTCAGGACGTCAAAACAACCCTCGTCGATGGTAACGTAAAGGTCATGTTTGCCCTTGCCGAAGAAGATACAGAAGAAACCTTGTGGTATCAGGCAACCTACACGGTATCGGCAGAGAACAGCGGGTATACGATAACGGCTAAGCAGTGGGAGTTGGTGGAATAATCTTCCCTCTTTCACCTTTTTCGTGTCTTACCTTCCGTCATCTTTCAGCTGGACGGTCATAAAGTAATAGTAAATCCATTGCAGTGAGGGAAAGGAGTAAGCGATGAAGAAAATTTATTTCTCCCATTATGTGGACGAGAAGAATATCCACATGAATCCGGAAGTCTTTGAGGAGAGAGACGAGCAGGGATTTCTGCATCGATTTTCTTTAACGATTCCATTTCATCATAAAAACAATGACAGGCAAGCTGTTGTTATCATGAAAAATCCGAGCAATGCAGGGATACTGGATGATGAAGGATTCAAAACATCCGATGATACCCTGTACAGGATACTGGATTACTTATACAAACAACCGGACTGTGACATTGGGAAAGTTACGATAGTCAATCTGTATACGATGGTAAACGGGACCGCTTCCTACTTGAAAGAATATATCGGCACCCCGGAGGAATTAGAGTACCGGAAGCAGAATGACGAAGTGATTTCACAGATTCTGGCTGACTGCGACAGCAGCAGGGACCTCCTCCTTGCGGGATGGGGAAATTATCAGCCGCTGCTGGAAAGCGCCTATAAAAGAAGAATACGGGACGTTCTGCATCTCATCGGAGACAAGCCGCTCTACCGCGTCGGTCCGATGGTCAACAATCAAAAATACCCGGGACACGGGAAGTACTGGTATGACTATGAACCGCTTCTTCCGTACCCCTCCACGGGCGTTCGATGACGAATGGCATTACGATGAAGCATCCCCTCAAAGATGGAACGTGAATCGTGCTGCTTATGCCGCAAAAGAAATAGACCGCCCCCCAGGTAAGGTGTGCGGTCTATTTCCGTAACGGAAACCGGGCAGAGCCCTCCGCTCTTAAAGCGGCTGTTGTACGGGACCATAGGTGCACCATCCCCTATGGTCCCTTTTCGTTTTATGCTGCTTCCAAAGAAGTATGCAGGTTTACTTGCATCATAACATAGGGGACACGAACGTAACATGTAAACGTTATAATATTATTTTGGGTCCCTTTATCATAACGGAATAACGATGGCTTTCACCATGCCTTTAACTGTTGCATTTGATTTAACAATCAAGCATGAGGGCCCGAATTGTAGTTTGATGTTATTTGATTATTAGTTACTTGAATTCTCCGTTTGAACGAATTACTTCTTGATACCAATAGAATGACTTTTTGCGAATACGCTGTCCGCTTCCCCCGCCTTGATTGTCACGGTCTACATAAATAAAGCCATACCTTTTTTTCATTTCCCCGGTGCCGGCACTTACAATATCAATACATCCCCAAGAAGTATAACCGATAACCGGAATTCCATCGTTTATTGCTTTTTCGATTTGCACAAGGTGATCCCGCATATACGAGATACGTTCATTGTCCTCGATAGTACCATTTTCGTTTATGCTATCTTTAGCACCCAGGCCATTTTCTACAATGAACAAAGGTTTTTCATAACGATCATATAAACTGTTCATTGTTATACGAAGACCTGTTGGATCTATTTGCCATCCCCATTCCGATGCATTTAAATGCGGATTTTTTAGTGTGCTGAAGGCATTTCCATGAGTTTCATTCTGTAAGATTTCAGGGTCTGCGCTTGTTAATCTTGAGGAATAATAGGAAAAAGAAATAAAATCAACAGTGTTTTCCTGGAGTATCTGCTCATCTCCTTTTTCCATAGATAGTTGTACGTTTTTGTCTTGAAATAAGCGTTCTGTAAACCAGGGATAGACCCCTTTTGCTTGAACATCAATAAACATATACTGTTCATAGTTTTCTTGTTGTGCTTTTAGAACGTCACTGGGATGAGGCCGGTATGGATAAATCTCTCCCGCAGCCAACATGCAGCCAAATTCGAAATCCGGGTTTATGGTTCTGCCGCTCTGAATAGCCAAACTACTGGCTACCAACTGGTGGTGTGCTGCTTGATATTTAACCTGATTGTGATCTTCATCTTCCTCTAAAATCAGCCCGCCGCCGAAAAAAGGGAGATGCAGCATCATGTTAATTTCATTAAACGTCAGCCAGTACTTCACTTTATGCTTATAACGTTCTAAAATAGTTTCTGCATAATGAAGATAAAAATCTATGAGCTTACGATTACGCCAGCCGCCGTAATGTTCTACCAAGTACAACGGAGTGTCAAAGTGATTGATCGTTATCAACAACTCCATATTGTATTTAAGGCACTCATCGAACAATTGGTCATAAAAACGAAGACCTTCTTCGTTTGGCGTGGTCTCATCACCTTTTGGAAAAATTCTGGCCCAGGATATAGAAGTACGAAATACTTTGAAACCCATTTCAGCCAGCAGCTTTATATCTTCAGGATAGTGGTGGTAAAAATCGATTGCTTCGTGGCTGGGATAATAGTCATACGTTGTATTAAGGGCTTTTCTTGGATGATGCAATGCTTCAATACGGTGTTGGCCGCTTGGAAGAATATCAACCAAAGAAAGACCTTTATTATCAGATTGATAAGCTCCTTCACTTTGATTGGCAGCAATAGCTCCGCCCCATAGAAAATCAGATGGAAAACTCATGTCGATACTCCTTTCTATTTGTTTCATTTATGATTCAGATTGTTGTTCTTCTTTCAATGCCTGATTATCTAAATACCGAAAGAATGGATAGTATATCAATGTTCCTACAAAGATAATTATAATCTGTAAAATAACTAATATAATTCCTCCTTGTAAGAAGGCACTGGCGATAACCGGTGTACCTAATGGAAGGTGTGTACCGGCAACATAGGGCACTAATCCACTTGCCATAGAAAAGTAGGCGGCACATGCTCCAAATAATGGAGCAGCTATAAATGGGATCGCTAAATAAGGATTTAGAACGATTGGCAGCCCGAAGATTAAAGGCTCATTGATACCGAAAAATGAACCAGGAAGAGCCAGCCTGCCTAATGTTTTATATCTGGAACTTTTGGCGATGAAACTCATCAGGATACAAAGCCCCAATGTTACACCTGAGCCTCCAACAATAACAAAGGCTGTAAAAAATCCAGTATTAACAATATTAGGGAGTTGTTCCCCTGCTTGCAAGGCCTCGAGATTTTCAACCCCCAGGGGGAGCCAAACGCTATAATATATTGGGAGAATCACCAACATGCCGTGAATACCTAATAACCAAAGAACTTGAACTAATAAAGTCATGATTATCAGCGACCAGAATCCTCCTCCAAGGTCCTGCAAAGGTGACTGAATAAATGAATATACAAAGTTGTGGGCGCTTTCAAAATTAGTGTTAGAAAAAGCAGTACTGATTAATGTGAATAGAGAAACAATAAGAATTGCCGGCACTAAACTAAAGAAAGTCTTACCTACGGTAGGAGGGACACCTTCGGGCATTTTTATCCCAATATTTTTATTGGTGATAAGTATATACAGCCTTGCACTAACAAGTCCTACAATAATAGCTACAAAAAGTCCTTGTGCTCCCAGAAATTCAAATGGTAAAAACCGTGTTTCATCCATCATAGTCGAGGGAGTTAAGAGTAAAAAGGAAATTAAAGCTATTAGTCCTGCCGGCAGACCATCTACATCAAATGACTCGGTAAGGCGATACGCAATGAAGAAAACGGCGTACAGTGAAATAATATTAATAGTGTAAATGGAGGGCAGTTCGAGAACCGTGCCTAATCCAGTAGCTGAGATGAAATTTTGATAAGGTTCAAAAGCCAAACTGGATAAAAGTGTAGAAAATGCCCCGATGATTAAAGCTGGCAATGTACTTAAAAGCCCGTTTGAGATAGCTTTTAAATATAAATTACCACTTATTTTTCCCGCTGTTTGCTGTAAACGGGATTGTATATTTTGAAAAGCCATATATTTTTCTCCTTTTCATTCATGACTCAGATTGTTGTTCTTCTTTTAAAGCTTTTTTATCGATCATTTTAAAGAAGGGGTAGTAGATAAAGGTTGTTACGATAAATATAATCACCTGCAGAATAATCAGCATAATGCCACCCTGTAAAAATGCATTAAACACAACCGGTGTCCCTAATGGCAAACCAATACTGTTCAATTTAGGGAAAATGTCAAAAGCCATTAAGACATATGGTACAATGGCTGCTGTAAGTGGTGACAGAATAAACGGAACCGCCAAATAGGGGTTCAAGATAATCGGTGTACCGAAAATAATAGGCTCGTTTTATTACTTATAACGCCAGCAGCCGATTGCAATTTTGATTGAACAGCCTCTGTGCGTGTGCTCATTCGTTCAGCCTCCTTTGTAAAATCTGTCGTAATCCCTGTTTATTGCTCATCCACATCCTTCCGACTTCACCTGGGGAAGATCACAAGATCCTTTTTCTGACGTATACCTTTTGAAAAAGCTGGTGCATTACTCCAGAAAACTTATTTATTCACTAGTTAGTTCCAGCGCTTGTTGAAGAACTTTTTCTCCATTCATAGTTCCATAATCGGTGTTACTGATTACTTCAATAGGAATATTCATATCGGCATACCGCGATTTATAATCTTTTTGAAGATAGGAAACCTGCGGGCCCAGTAATAGGACGTCAGCGCTTTCAATATATTTGTTCAACTCTCCTCCTGAAGTTGCCTGAATCTGAATATCTTCTTCTTTGTTTTCAGCTGCGGCCTTCATCTTATTTACCAATAAGCTTGTAGACATTCCGGCAGCACATACGAGTAGAATATTTTTCATTTAAATCTCCTCCATAGTTTTAAGCTTTTTGTACATCTCGACAAATTCATCTGCAAGGTCGATAGTAGTGACAGCGTTCATCAAATGGTCCTGGGCATGAACCATCAGTAAAGTTGTTTCTGCTTTTTCGCCTCTGACCTCTGCTTGTATAAGATCTGTTTGAGTTCGATGAGCCTTCGAGATGTCTTCTCTAGCAGTTTCCAGTAATTCTTCAGCTTGATCAAAGTTTCTTTCTCTCGCTTCACGAATGGCTCCCATCGCATTACTCTTCCCGTTTCCTCCATTCGTGATAATGCTCATGACGACGGTTTCATAATTCATTTTTTCACTCCTTTCTATGCGTTAAGACAACCGTAATACAATTTTTATACGGACAGTAGTTTGTCATTTTCCTTTAAAAGTGGAAAAAAGGGAAGCACACACATCATGATAGCGCTTTTATAATGTATGATAGGAGGAGGTGATGAAATGAATAGGCGGCAACTCAAAATCATAAAGATACTTCTTAATCATGACTCTTCTATTACAAGTGAATATTTAAGCAGCATTATTCAAGTGAGTTCCAAAACGATAAGAAATGACATCAGAAAAATGAATAGGGAATATGACAATATTGGACTGAGTGTTAAGTCACAGGTAGGAAAAGGGTATTATATAGAAGTCAGTAATGAAGATACGCTTGCGGATGTTCAACAATTAATGGACTGTAACAGCGAATATTCGGCTGGTGAAATGGAAAGCCGGGTAGAATATTTGTTATATCAATTTTTCTTTCAGAAAAAATATATAAAGTCGCAGGACTTAATGAATGATTTGTTTATCAGCAGATCCACACTTCAAAAACATATGAATCAGGTTAGGAACATTCTATCGAAGTATCAGCTCTCGTTAAAAACAGTGCCGAATTACGGATTGACATTAAACGGAGAGGAATCAAATATACGATCTGCCATGGCTTCAGAAATGATACAGACTGGGGATAATGCCATAGCTGTCATGAATAGCAGCATTATAGGTGATACACAAGTACAGCAACTAAAATCCTTAATTCTTGACGTTTTAAAAGAATTTCAATTAACTCTGTCTGATATTGCATTAAATAACATTACTATTCAAATTATTATTGTCTATAAAAGAGTGAGCAACGGCCATTGGATTAATCGCAGTATTATGGATTACGCTATCGAACCCAGTCAGGAATTTCAAATAGCCAATAATGTATTAAAAAAGGTAGAAGAATGTTCGGATATAAGTTTTCCTCATCAAGAAGCCTATTATATAGCAATGCAGTTGAGAGGAACGAGGTTGTCTATCAATGAAGAAACAATAGAAACGTCCCTAAAAGAGAAGGATGTCTTTCATATTACAAAAGATATACTGGAAGCAGTAGAGAAACGGATGGGGTATGAATTCATACATGATGAAGAATTATTTCATGGATTAATGCAGCATCTCAATCCGGTTATGTATAGATATTTTAACAACATAGAGTTTAAAAACCCTGTCCTGCCTTCTATAAAAAATCAATATCCCGTGGCATTTGAAGCCGGAATTGTAGCAAAAGAAATTCTGGCTGACTCCTTTAACATATACCTTGGAGAAAATGAAACAGGATATTTGGCTTTGCACTTTGGAGCAGCATTAGAAAGGAAAAAGAGTATCGTCCATCCCAAACGCTGTTTATTGGTATGCACATCAGGGATAGGAAGCTCGAAACTTCTTTACTATAAACTAAAAGCGAACTTCGGGAACCAATTATTTATTGAGGGGACGACGGAGTTGTTTAATTTAAGTCAATACAATACAAGAGAGATAGACCTTGTGATTAGTACAGTGCCGCTGCCTGAAGATATATCCATTCCACATATAGTAGTGAATACCATCTTGGGAAATAAAGATTTATCGTTGGTCCGCAGCGAAATTGAAAATACCAGAAATCATATCGTAAAAGACTATTTGGAAGAAGAAGCTATTTATATAAACATGGATTTTCAGACACCTGAAGAAACTATACGGTTTTTAGGTGGGAAATTGTCAGCCATGGGCCTTGTTGAACCTGATTTTACGAATTCAGTATTGGAGCGGGAGGCTGCGGCTTCAACCAGTTATGGTAATTTGGTTGCTATCCCTCATCCATATGGTTCACGTTCAAAGGAGACATTTTGGTCGGTTTGTACATTGAAACGCCCTATTACGTGGGGAGGTAACATAGTACAGGTTGTTTTTTTATTGCACGTGGCTGACAATAATGCCAAATCACTTGAACCAATGTACCAGTACTTGATTCAATTCATTGACAATGAACAAAAAGTTCATCAGTTGATAAATAGTGAATCCAAATCTCAAGTGATACGTTTATTGAATAATTCATAGTCATGTGTTCCAGCTGCCAAACGACTGCCGGCTTTTTCACTAATCATTCAGTATGCGATGCAGCTGGGTAAAAGAAAGGAACAGAACGAGTTCACACAAAAACTCATTCTGTTCCTTTTTTATATCTGTTTTTAAAGCATATGTATCAGGCTCTTTATCAAAACTGCGGCTGTGGGTGGATAACACCAGATCATCTCCACTGCTTTGGCAGGAAAGCTGATTTCACTTCTACGACACTTGCTTTTCTTCTGACGGGTTGTTATAATGTAATTACGTTATAATAAATATACGTAAGTACTATCACAATGAACACATAATGAGGAAAGTTAGATAAGAAATGAGTGTGATTCTATGAGCGCGAAGGAAAGTCGTAAAGTGACGCAGACGGGAAACAGTCTGAGTGTCGGTCTGCCCAAATCCATCACCGACTCTTTAAAGATTAATCGGGGCGATGACATCGAATTCGAGGTGCAGGATAACAAAATCGTATTGAATAAAAAGCGGAAATGGGAAGAGGATGTGGACCCGGAGATGATTGATATGCTTGCTGAAACGTTCGAAGATCACCATGACGTATTTGAAAAGCTGAAGGATAGATAAATGACGGTACATTACTTGAGAACAAAAGATGTCGCTTTGATTCATTTTATGATGATGAAAAAATTCAATGACGAAGAGCAGGCAGGTATTAAAGAACAAGGACTCCTGGAATCAGCTGTCCACCGCCCGCAGCAATCGGCTTTTGGAGAAGACGCATACCCAGCGTTATTTGAAAAAGCTTCGGCATTATTCGAGTCCTTAGCAAGAAATCATTGCTTTCATAACGGCAATAAACGGACCGCCTTTGCAGCTGTTGATATATTTTTAAAGAAGAACGGTTACAACATCAAAAAAAATGATACAGTGAATGAGAACTTCACAGTGGATGTTGCTCAAGGAAAAGTGATGTTAGCCGATATTGCCGTTTGGTTGAGCGATAATACCGAAAAATATCCTTGTTAATCCACTGTACAT
>NZ_JBHUML010000006.1:0-40451 GCF_042684865.1 Salibacterium lacus | reverse complement strand
GGCTTAATACATTACTACGTTGATTTATAAATGGAAGAAAAGGGCTCTACAATAAATGTTGGGGTTTTAAAACCATTTCGTGCTAAAAAACACGCAAACTCCTTTATACTTGAATTGTCCAGAAACAAGAAAGGGCAGGAGTTGCGTGTCTATGCATTTTACCATGAATGTACCCGGTTTAGAAGAATTCAACGTGATGAAAACGGAGACGGTGGGCTCTAGGTATTATATCCATGTGGAAAAGGAACGAAAAGCGCATAGATGCCCGGCATGCGGGGAAAGGACCAACCGTGTTCATGATTACCGTATACAGAAAATCCAACATCTGAAGATGTTGGAACGGACGTCGTACTTCATGTATCGCAAGCGGCGCTATGCCTGTTCCTGTGGTAAGAAGTTTCCGGAAAAGACCCGTGTGGTGGAGCGTTATCAACGTCACACGGTGGAATGGAATCAAGCGTTAGGTCTTCGCACCATTCAGGGTAAGAATTTTAAAGATACCGCAGATCCGTTTCATACATCCCCTTCAACAGCTATGCGGCGGTTTGACCGTCTGGCGGGGCCCATGATCCAGGAAGTGAAAGAACTACCCGAGGTCATTGCCATCGATGAGTATAAAGGAGATACAGATCAAGGGAAGTATCAAGTCCTTATCGCAGATGGTCGGACCGGGGAACCTCTTGATATTCTGCCGGATCGCACCGCCGCCGCTATCAAACCGTATTTACGGGAAAAAGGGGCGAAGGTGGAGATCGTGGTGATGGATAGGAGCCCTTCCTTTAAATCCGCTTTCCAGCAGGCATTAGGATCTCCGATTATCATCGCGGACCGCTTTCATTTCTGCCATTATATTTACTGGGCCCTGGATCTGGTTCGCCGGAACGTCCAGAAAGACTTTCATGAATACGACCGCAGACGGGGGGGGTTATGAAAAAATATCACTTGTGCAACAGAGGACTTCTAAGGGCGGTAGGCTAATCTCCCGGAGGGGAGGTTGAGCCTATGGACATGTATCAGACATTATCCTTGATGGTGATGTTTGGGACGTTAATCGTGCTGCTTATGCCGCAAAAGAAATAGACCGCCCCTCGGCTTAGGTGTGCGGTCTATTTCCGTAACGGAAACCGGGCAGAGCCCATCCGCTCTTAAAGCGGCTGCTGTGCAAGGCCGCAGGTGTACCAGCACCTGCGGTTCCTTTTCGTTTTATGCTGCTGCTCAAAAAGTATGCATGTTTAATCAAATCATACCACAGGAGCCCCAAACGTAAACATTGAGACGGTATAATATTAATCGGAGAGAGTTTTGAACCACGGAAAGCAAAAACAGGATCCAGGAAGACTATAACTACTACTCACGATAATCATTCTGTTCAGAGTGACAGATCACCGCCGGTTCATCCCCGGCAGTTATAAATGGCCGCATCCTGATTCATGATCATTTTATCTGCCTGTATTTGAAAAGCTGTGCCCGGTTTCTTTTCTGGGGACGGCTTTTTGGTTGGTGGTTATTCGATGGTTTCTCCGCATTGGAAACGTTATAACGACGTTTACACCTGCTCGGGAGGGTGCAAACGTAACCATGAATCAGCCATAGTGACGTTTCTTCCTTCTCCGGTCTTCGTAAACGTCATTATGAACCTGTCTATGTTGCGTTTGTCTCTTTTACTCCGGGATAAACGTAACGTAGAGGTGTTAAACGCTGTTTTTAGGCGGTGCTTCAGCTCCTGGATCAGGGATGTGATCCTCTCCAGACACTTATTCTACAATAATGCCGGGCTCTTGAAACACTTTGATATATCCTGCAGCCGATACCGAAGTCATAACCATTTGGTAAAACAAAACGAAAAGAATCTTCTTCCTGTATTCTCATTATCAATAATTCAATGAGTCAACATGTGAGAATTTTTTTAGTATAAGTAGAAAAATTCTCGATCGTGCCGATAAAAGATACATATAGTTCGAAAGTCATTGAATGATGAGGGGATAGAGGGATGATGAACAAGTTGAAGGCCAAAAGAATGGTAATGGGGGGTATACTGCTTACTGGTCTGTTATTAAGCAGCAACACGGAGGCAGCGGAAACATTCATGGATGTACGCACGGATTACTGGGCAGAAAGTGCGATTGAATGGGGTAGTCAAGAAGAACTGATCACGGGTTATGATGATCATACTTTCCGCCCGAGTGAGAACCTGACCGAAGCCCAGTTCGCCAAGGTCATTCTGGCCTATTATGGTGCTGATCTGGGAAGCGCCGACGAAGCATCAGGCGGTCACTGGGCGGATGGTATTTATGAGACGCTCGAGAACTATGCAGTGCCGCTGCAGGGCTATGAAAACAATACTGTACGGAATGAGCCGGCAACACGAGGTACCATTGCGCAGGTGATTGCTTATTTGAATGGAGACAGTCCGAAAGAAGATGCGGCCATTGATTATTTATTTGAAGAAGGGTTAACGACGGGAAAAGTAGAGGGGGCAACGAAACAGGAGCAGTATGCTCCGGAATTAGGACTGAGCCGTGCGGAAGCGGTGACGTTTTTACACCGGGTGGACAAGCAGGGGAGAAACTATGTGGATGTCGATGGTTTAAGATATGAGGAAGCCTATAATGAAATGCAGAGATTGAATGATAATCTTACCGTGGACGATAAACCGTGGAAAAATGAGATGGATCATACCGGTGAAGCAGACGCAATTGGGAGCAGTAAAGATAACAAGGCAGAAGAACAAACAAATGAGCAGTTAAGCAGCAAAGAAGCTGAGCTGGCCCGCTTAATCAATGACTACCGCACATCGTCAGGGCTCGATCCGATGCCCGTTTCAAAATCATTAACGAAGGTTGCGCGTACTCACGTAGAGGATTCCAATCAATACGTGCCGGAAGACGGAACGGATGACCGCGGCATGGAATGCAACCTTCACAGCTGGTCGGATAACGGGAGCTGGTCTCCGGTTTGTTATACAGGGGATCACAAGTACAGTGAAAGAATGTGGGAGAAACCAAAGGAGCTGACAGAGTACACCGGAAACGGTTTTGAGATTTCCTACATGAACACTCTGGGACCCAAACCAGCACAAACTCTGGAAGCCTGGAAGAACTCGCCGGGCCATAATACCGTTATTATTGGAGAAGACAGCTGGTCCGACTTAAAAGTGATGGGAGTTGGTATAAAAGGAAACTATGCCCACGTCTGGTTTGGCAAGAAAGAAGACCCGGCCGGATATTACATGGAACCTTAAGATTCTGTCTGCCAGAATGAATCTAAAGCTTTCTATGGAAAGAAGTTATTTAATAAGCATTACGGGCTCAAAACAGCCTCAGAAATTTCTGCGGCTGTTTAAGTGCTTTTCCACCAATGTTTCATTTCTGCATCCCCCTTACATATATTGAATATTTATATATTGTTTCGGAAGACTTATGTCATTGTTAACATTTTGTATCTGTTATTCTTCTTGTAAAACTTCAAGATGTCCTGTTTCATAATAAAAAGGAATATGGTACCCTCATTTTATGATGCTAAGGTCTTAATTCAAAGCATATTACTATATCCGCTGATAGGAAATGAGTGGGTATAACTGTGTTCAATGATGTTATTTTTTATAACTTTTTTTAAAAAAAGTAAAACAATAAGCGGTATTGAAACTTTTATGTATGAACGGAATGTGGGGGAAGAGAACGTATGAAGCATTGTCCATCATGTGGAACAAAGGCCAGGCAGGAAGCACTTTTTTGCCCTTCCTGCGGAACATCGATGTCTTCAGAGAAGAAGCCGGCGAAATCACTGAAAGAAAAGTGGGGAGATATTCCGAAGATGTATCAAATCGGAATCTACTCCGCGGCGGCTGTTATTATTATTGTATTCGCATTCTTTCAAATTGCAGGTATGCTGTTCAGTCCGGAGAGAACGGTTTCTGCTTTTGAAGAGGCATTGGAGGGAAAAGATGCTGAGCGTCTCAGCAGTATGCTTACAGCAGAAGATGAACGTATGGAGGTGAAGACTGAGGATATAGAATCTATCTTGACTTTTTTGAATGACAATCCTTCTGCTTCCAAGGAGATTATATCTTCACTGGAAGCCGAATCAGCAGCGCTTCAGGAAGATAATCAAACGGAAGAAACAGTTTCTGGAGAAGGTTGGTTGGAATCAGGAGATGGATCGATGTTTTCTTTAGTAGAGGACAAGGGGACATTCTTTGATCAATATAAGGTGCAGATGCCTTCGTATTACATAGAACTTTCAACGAATATGCCTGGAGCTGAATTACTGGTAGATGGAGAATCAGCAGGGGTCGTGGAAGAAAGCGGGGAAACGATAGAATATGGTCCTGTTCCGCCTGGAGAGTATGAGGTATCGGCTGTTTTTGAAGGGGATTATGCCAACCTTGAGACGGTGGAAGAACTTTCTACCACGAATAGAGAAGAGCGGACAGTGAAGGAGCATGTAAATCTGGAAGGCGGCGAAACGACTATCACGTATGAGGATGTCTGGCAGAAAACAGAATCTGTCTCGCCTGTAATGAAAGTGAATGGAGAAGTTGTCGAAACAAATGAATCCATGGAGAAAGATATCTTCCCTGTATCTATGGATGGCTCTACTACTGCCTCTATGGAAGTGGCATTCCCATGGGGGACAAGGGAATCGGAACCGGTCGCGATTGACAGCCGGAGCACAGAACTGACGCTGGATCCTGTTGGGGAAAAAACACAACAAGGACTGGCGGATCAGGCTTACAGCGTTCTTTCTGCATTTGAAGGGTCCGCAGAGGCAGAGAACATAGGCAGTATCGAACATGTATCTGAAGCCGCGGTCAGCGATATGAAAGAAGCATTTGAGGATTCCACTAAGGTACAGCAGATACAGGTGAATGCCTTGGCTTATGAAGATACTTTTAACTTGATTGAAAATAATAATGGGGAGACAGCGCTGGCAGCGCGATTCGAGATGGATTATGATCAAACCCATTTGGAAGATGAGAAGGAATACCAGGATAACTTAACGGATTACTACACCCTTTACTACGTTTACAACAAAGATACGGATTCATGGGAAATTGATGAATTCACGAAAGAAAATAGTTTCTTTAACCAACTGGACAATCCAATCGAATATAAAGAGGGGGACGAAATATGAAATGTCAATCATGTGGAAGCGAGTGGGAAGAAGGTGCCGTCTTTTGTGTGTATTGCGGAACCAGAGAAGGTGAAGAACAAGAGAAAGAAGTATCTCAGGAACAGTCAGCTGCCACGGTTGCAGGTGCTGTCGGTAAAGAAACAGCAGCATCCTTTGGGAAAGGGTATCTGGATTTTGTGAAACATGGACTCCAGACACCCGTGAAAATGGCTGCGGGATTGACGGAGAAAGAATGGGTCTACGGACTCGTCTCATTGCTTCTATTCATTATTTTTCTTCCGTTAACATTTTTTGTTCATCTAAGCAGTATACCTATGGGAATGATTCAAATTTCCTTTGGCAGTGGTTTCATGCAGCCTGCATTTATTCTTCTCCTGCTATTTGCAGTGATGCTGGCTGTGATATTCGGTGCACTTAAGCTGATGCATTCCGGTACGTCGTTTCAGCAGATCATTGCTGTTTACGGCAGTTTAGTAACAGCAGGTGCAGTTTTAACAGCTGCCAGCCTCCTGCTGGCCTTGATCCATGTCGTTAGTCTGTCATTTTTGTTTTTATTCGTAAGTTTAAGCGTTACAGCAACAGCGCTTGTCACCACCTATTATCTTTTGAACAAAACCCAAAGCGGTCTGGATTCTTTCTATGCGTCCCTGGGTACGTTCTGCGTTATGGGTGCTGTAACATACTTTATTGCAGAAAGTATTGTCCGGAACATACTAAATCAAATGAACGGCATGAATATGTTTTTCTAATGAGTAGAAGGGGGATCAATCACCAGCAGGGAGACAAACCGATTGTCTCGTGCCGGGCTGTTTCCGTCGGGGTCATGTAGAGACGGGGGCCTATCTTGGCGATCATAAAATCGACCTGGATTCTCCCGTCCGCCTCGCCGGCCGGAGACAGCGCCCCTTTTTGTAATGGCAGTATTGATATAGTGAAACATTTGGAACGTAAACATCCGGATGAGTATCCGAAGAGCCCTGCGCGGCCGTCGGTACCGTCCGGATTTTTGTGTTTATCGCGGTGTGCATGTGCGGGGTTTGTTCGGTGGGCTGGGTGTTACCAGCGGACTTTTGTCGAATACATGCCAAACCGCATGCTTTACCAGCTAAGTGCACCGTAATACAAGCGGAGGCCGCCGGTACAGGCCAAATAGGCTGGAATACAGGCCGAATCAGCACAAATACATGCCAAACAACCGCCTTTACCGGCCAAACCTTGAAGCACCTGCCGACGTTAAAAGGCACAATTTTCTGTGTCGATAGACAAACCGGTCCAGTTAATGCGGCAAAGAAAATATAGATTAGTTTGGATATGGGTTTATTGCTGAGAAATATTATTATATAGTAAGATAATTGAAAAATAGGAAAAGGAGATAGAAACATGTATAAGTGGATGTTTCTTATGGTGAGCGTAATGCTTCTTCTGGGAGCATCTCCTGTCTCTGCTGAAAAAGGTGAAGAGCCGAAAGTACTGCTCATATACTCATCCAGCAGTCAGGAACAGATGAAAGAAGTGAGAATGCTCGATGCGCTG
Source organism: Salibacterium lacus (assembly GCF_042684865.1). Lineage (NCBI taxonomy): Bacteria > Bacillati > Bacillota > Bacilli > Caryophanales > Bacillaceae > Salibacterium > Salibacterium lacus. Next base: position 33,785 of record NZ_JBHUML010000006.1, on the reverse strand, counting down.
ATTGGTCAGTTCAGCTCTGATATAACATGGACAACAGACGAAAATATGCAGCAAAAAGATGTGGATTCCTACAGCCATCTTGTGTACTACGGCGGTGTTCAAAAGCAGCTGCCTCAAAGAACGATACATACTCTGAATAACTATCAGGGAAAGATTTATGCGGCCGGACACAATGCAGATCAATTGATGAAACAGTTTTCTTTCCTGCAATGGCAGGGGGAAAAATTGATTCAACGTGTTTCTTTAAGCGGGACGGGAACAACACTTTCTCTGCCGGAAGAACGGATTGTTTACGCGGTTAAAACGAATAGGAATGCATCCGTCACGGCGGAAAGCGGGGACTCGCCGGTAGCGGTACACTCCGGGAATAGTTACTACTTTTCGGGAGAAACAATTTCTCCGCCTTTCGAACAGGTAGTCAGTGAGTCATTGACATCGTTTTTTGACGACCAACATAAAAATGTAGTGAAATATATGAGACTTGAAGACATTGATCCGCTCTCAGATCCGGAAATGCTCCGAAAACAGGCAGAATATCTGGCGGAAAAGAATATTCCTTATTTAGTGGCTCTTATCCCGGTGTATTCCAATGAAGAAGGGGAGACCATTCATTTATCGGACTCGCCCCAATTGGTTGAAACCCTGCAGTACATGCAGGATAACGGAGCAAGTATCGTTCTGCATGGGTATAAGCATCAGTACAGACGTTCAGAGACTGGAGAAGGTTTTGAGTTTTGGGATGTTAAACATGACAGACCGATATTCCAGCCTGCTGAGGAAAAAGGAAACGTAAGGGGGGACTTTGAATCAGAGAAAGCGTACCGGGCGTATATGGAAGAGGGGACGGCCTTTGAACGGCAGTATATAAAAGACGCCTTAACCAGCGGTATCCGGGAGCTGACTGCCCACAACTTATATCCATTAGCGTTTGAAGCCCCCACTATGCCATGTCGCAGCAGGGATATGAGATGGTGTCCCATCATTTCAGTTCCTATGTGGGACAGCTTCAGTTAATAGTTGACACGTGGCAGAGCCAGGACGCCCCGACCTATGAATCTCAGCCATCTTTTCTCCATGGCATGACAGTTTATCCGGAAACACTGGGATATATCGAAAAGGGGGAGCAGGCTTCCTTCGAGCGTATGAAAGAGGAAATAGGAAAGCGGTCTACTCTTACAAAATCCTATTTGTCTGCTTTCTATCATCCATATTTAGGACTTGAAGGTTTGAAAAAAGTTGTGCAGAACCTTGAAGCCGTGGAAGGCGCAGCCTGGTTGAACTTGAAAGACCGCCATAACACGGTTCGCGCAGGAGATATCAGAATTACTTCGGACAACGGAAAGATAGAAGTCGACAAGCCGGTCGTAACCGGACAGTATGAACGAAAATTAGTCCGGAACAGCGCGCTTCGATACGGAACAGTACCGGTTCTCGTATTAGTCATTGCCGCGGCAATCTTTATAAGAAAAAGAACGGCTAAACGACGAAAAGAGCCCCGGTAATATACCGAGGCTCCTTTTTACGATATTAGGTCATATATTTTGTAATCTCTTCGACAATCCGCCGGGAAGCGCTGCCGTCCCCATAGGGATTCGCGGCATTTGCCATTCTTTGATACAGTTGCTGATCCGTCAGCAGTTGATGCGCACTTTCGAAAATATCTTCTTCCCTCGTGCCTGTGAGCTTTAAGGTCCCGGCTTCGACGCCTTCCGGTCGTTCTGTGGTATTGCGTAATACAAGAACGGGAACACCGAGGGAAGGAGCTTCTTCCTGCACACCGCCGGAGTCTGTCAAAATGAGATGGGTGCGGGCGGCGAAATTGTGGAAGTCGATGACATCGAGTGGTTCAATTAAACGGATTCGGTCCATATCACCAAGAACGTCGTTTGATAACTTCTGAATGGCGGGATTCAGGTGTACAGGAAAAAGAACATGAATATCAGGGTGTGTGGCGACGAGCCGGCGGACCGCCTGAAAAATGCGGTACATGTTCTCTCCCAGGTTTTCCCGGCGGTGGGTCGTCATCAGAATGATTCTTTTGTCCGTTAGTTCATGCAGCACAGAGCTTGCGTATGTGCTGCTGACTGTTGTGTGTAAAGCATCGATAGCGGTATTGCCGGTGACAGTAATCTGTTCCGGACGTTTATTTTCACGTAGAAGATTATTTCTGGACATTTCTGTAGGGGCAAAGTGGAAATCTGCCATCACTCCGGTGAGCTCCCGGTTCATTTCCTCCGGGAAAGGGGAATATTTATTGCTTGTGCGCAGCCCTGCTTCGACATGCCCGATCTGGATATGGTTGTAGAAGGCGGTGAGAGAAGCAGCCATGGACGTAGTGGTATCACCATGAACGAGCACAATATCCGGTTCTGTTTCCTTGAAAATCCGGTCCATTCCCTCCATGACTCTGCTTGTGATTTGAGAAAGTGTTTGTCCGGCTGTCATCATATTCAGGTCAAAGTACGGATGAATGTCAAAAATGTTGAGTACCTGATCGAGCATTTCGCGGTGCTGGGCTGTCACAGCAACCACCGTCTCAAAAGAATCGGAATGTCTTTCCAATTCCTGCACGACCGGCGCCATTTTAATGGCTTCCGGCCTGGTGCCAAAAACAGTCATTACTTTTATTTTACGATTCATTGCGGTTTCCTTTCTTTTTCATAATGGCCGGCCAGTTTATCATATATATAATCAAAAAAATGGAGATTGTCCGGATTCATTTCGTCTTTAAGCGCCTGCATTCTTTCTTCCACTTCCTGCGCTTTGCCTGGTGCATTCGACTCCTGCAGGTACATGACAAACAGGGCGTATACAGCGAGTGCCTCGTATTCCACAGCTGGATCCAGGGTATCCCGGTCATACCTTCCGTACAGGCGGTTCTGCTGCCATTCCTGTATGATCCATTTATGGAATGCGGGAGAAGAGGCGCCGGCATGCAGACGGTTCAGGGCAATAAGCAGCTGATCGATCATGTTGACTTCATCCTGCCTGTGATACGACTTCGTGCCGGTATCATAATATTTCGGGAAGAAAACGCCGGAGCGGTCCAGATTTGTCAGTATATGTTCCGTTTTCCTGGTATCCGGAAGGACGGAAGTCAGTTCAGGAGTGATGTAGCTGAGTGTAATCCGGGAAGCTGCATTATCCCGCTTCCAATCGTAGTAGTCTACATAAATCCCGTTTTGCTGCTGGGTATCTGCGAGAACGCCGGTCCATTGATCGGCAAGATCCTTATATGCCGGGGTTTCAAATAAGGAAGCGGCCGTTACCATGGCGTCTATGATACGGACATCATCGATGAGGGCGTTGGCGGTGGTGTTCTCCAGACGCCATTTGATGTGCTGCTGTTCGGTGTCTTGTGTGACAAAATACTGTGATACAAGATCAGCCTGCTCGGCGAAAGCTTTTTTGTTTTTGGTCTGATTGAGATACTGCATATAGAGACCGGCACTTTCTGAAAGATAAGAGGAGGCGGGATCATCCGGGTATGCATGAATCATTCCATAGTCATTGGTATAGTGTTTTTCCACCGTATCAACTGCCTTCTCTGAATCCTTCGGTGCATAGATCAGACCCACCGCCGTAACAAAAAGCAGCACAGTCCACAGCGTTATCCTTTTTTTCGTCATGTCTCGTCCCCTTTGCTTTTATAACGCTGTGTTTTGTCCCAGGCGATTGTTTTGTTTCGGATACGCCCCCAAAGATAAACAAATAGACTTCTTGTCAAAAGAATAAGGAAAATCTGTGCATACGTAAAATACATAATAAGTATATATCCGACGTTTTTCAGCGAAATATTTTCATCCATGACAATGGCGCTGAAAAAGTGGGAAATATATACGACGTAACTGATGAACCAGATTAAAAGCAGAGGAGCTGCGAACTCAGGAAGCGGGAAGCCGGCCAGCCCCATGACAAAGAAAATGTCGGAAAACAAAAGCAGCAGGATAAATACTAAATACGTAAGAACATGCTGTATGGAAAGGAAGAAGGTCCTGCCTTTCCAGTGAGTGAGCTCGTGAAATGATTTTTCCATGATATAAATATTTCCGGTGAGCCAGCGGGTTCTTTGTTTAATAAATGCACGAAGCTGCTCGGGCTCCTGTTCCCACGTACGTGATCCGGGTACGACCGGAAGCATGTAGCCGGATGAGGAAACCCGGACCGTCAGCTCGGCATCTTCTGCAAGGGCCTGCTCATCATATCCTCCAACTTCCTCCAGCACCGAACGTTTCAACAGCATGTTCGTACCGGCAAGCGAGCCCAGTTTAAACAGTGTCCACCGGCCGCTTTGCATGAGAAGCTGGAATACCTGGAATTCCAGACCAATCATCCGGGTGAGCCAGTTATTGAACATGTTTTTTGTTTTGACGTAGCCGACCGCTCCGGCTGCGTTCTCCGTCTGCTCCGCCTGTTCCACGAGTTTACGGACGGCATCCGGTTCTGGTTCGTTATCTGCATCGAACACAACAAAGTAATCAGAGTCGGAAATATGCAGCCCGTAGTTTAACACTCTCGATTTACCCTTATATTTACCAGCAGGTACTGTGATGTGATGAATAGACGAAAATACGCGGGTGAACCGGCGTACCACTTCCGCGGTGTCGTCCGTTGATTGATCATCGAGCACATAAATATTGAGTTTTCCCGGATAATGGAGCCGCTGCATGGCGCGAAGTGTATCTGCCATGACGACTTCTTCATTAAACGCCGGAATCAGTACAGCGACGCTTGGGTACGAAGAAAGCGGCGGCGCGGAGCTCAAATCCGACCGCTGTTTGACTCCTGCAATAGTGACGATAGAATAATACAAGAGTAACAGCCAGAACATCAAAGTGGATAAGTAGAGTAATGTGGTCATAACTGTTCTTCTCCTATCTTTTCAAGAAATGTCTCGTTTTCAATGATAGACATAGAAGCAGAGAACGGATGCTCAACGAGATTCAGTCTGTTCCGGGAATGTTGTTTGATACGTTCCAGTACAATTTCTGTTCCTTTTTCATGTGTATCTTTAAGCAAAATATAAATATGATTCCGCGAGGACGTTACTAAGTCAAAGCGGCTTCTGATAGCTTCCAGTGCAATGGATTCCATTGTTTCCTGTAAGTTCTGCTGCACAAGCTTGTCCACATTGCCAATCTGCAGTTCAATGAGCCATGCTTGTGTCTGGTTTCTGCGAACGGAGGTAAGTGCCCACCGTGCCTGTTCCTGAAATTCAGGAATTGTTAGTATGTTCGTATATTCGGTATAACGCTGGAGTTTTTGAACCTGTTCATGAAGTTTTTCATTGGCATCACCGATAGATTTGCTGTAACTGAACAGAATCCATGTACAAATAATAATGCACGAAAACAGGAGGTGCACATAAATGTAATCGATTTGGTCATATCGGGATGTCTGCACCATCAGAAACGCATGTACAATCAAAAATAGTCCAAAGCCCAGAATGAGCGTTACAGCCAGAAAGTAAACGAGCCGGCGGCGGATTAGACTCATTGTTGCAATGACAACGAATGTATTGAAATAGAGGAGCTGTTTGAAGGGAAAATCGCCCTTGTGCATCATCCAAAATAGTCCAACAATAAGTAGAATCAATATTCCTATAATAAAATTTTTGTTCATTGCTTTCACCTTGTTTTAGTTTAGAATGATAGTAAACCAATATAATAGTTTACAAGCCGAAGAGCGTTTTGTCACCTTACAGCAAATAAGTAATAAAAAAGTTATGGTCCAAATTTATAATAAGTTGATATTTTTAATAATTTATTCTGAGATTGCGTATGATCAGGGTACTGATTTAACACTCCATTTTCGTGCAGTGTTGAGGGTGGTTGTTTCAAAAGATGAAATAGTAGAGTTAATCAATCACTGCAGTGGTTATGCAGGATTTCCTTAAGCCATGACAGTGTTATCTGTTTTTAAAGAGATATATGAGAGTAGTAAATAAAATTTCTGCCTGTATGTTAAAATATAATTACTTTTTGTAGTTTCATTATTTAAGCTGGCGTTTTTTATTCGCTGGCTTTTTTCGTGAATTTAATTTTATCTAAAGCTGCTTTTTTATTTACAATATGATGAGGCTGAGCGTGGTGTGGGATATCAACTATTGATAATGGATGAACAGCACTATCGGAATATTAGTCGAAGCTCTGCTTTTTGCCATTATTAGAACTATAGAGCTTTTCCCCCTCTTGTTCCTATGATGTATAGAAAAGCATTTCCCGCTCGTGTCCAACGAACCGTTAAAAGGAGTACGACAACCTTGACATCAACCCGAAACAAATCGAAAAGTATCATTATATTAATCGTAATCATGTTGGTTTTAACAGGATTTCGTTTGTTATGGGCTGAGTATCATATCCCCTCAGAGAAGCCTGCAGTCGAAAAAGGGGTATTGGACCTTCGGGAATACAATGTGAAGAGTGAATCTCCTGTCTCCTTTGAGGGGGGATGGGTGTTTTTCCCCGGAACATTGGCCCAAAATCCTCAAGAGCTTCCTTTTGATGCAGGTACACACAGCGATAATACAGCGAAGGAATCAAGTGAAGACTCTTCTACTAAATTTGGAACTTATCATTTAAAGATTCTTATTGATAAAACTATTGATTCAGAGCAATCGTTTTCCCTAAGCATTCCGTCGACAGATACAGCTTCCTCTCTGTTTGTGAACGGGGATTTAAAAGGATATTCGGGTCATGCCGCGAAAGAAACAGATCAACATCTAGGCAAGGGCAATCCCTACACTGTAACATTCACCTCTGAAAAACAGAAAATCGACATTATGCTGCAGGTTTCCAATTTCGATACCCCTGGTGGTGCTGCAGTAAGCAGTCCGATAACATTTGGTGCCGCGGAGCAGGTGACGCAGGATAGAAACTTTGAACATACGTTGTTAATCAGCTTAGTCGTTATTCTTCTCCTGCATAGTATTTACAGTTTGCTTATTTATCTTTTTGTCTCCCGGACGAAAATCATGCTTTTCTTTGCTGTTGGTTTTGTGTTTCCGGCTGTAGATGAACTGCTTACCTACAATAGCAGCTTTATGGAGTGGCTTCATTTTAATTTTGAATGGTCGTTTAAGTTTAAAGAATTTATTTACCTTGGAGCGGCGTTTTTTCTTGTGCAAATCATGCGGAATCTATTGAAAAATGCACAGAAATATAAACGCTTTCGTTGGTTTACGATGCTGTACGGATTTTGTACCCTGCTTATTTTCATTCTCCCGCTTGACTATTTAACGCGGGTGAACAGCCTGTTTTTTATTCTTTATTTTGTATCTTTTATTGGCGTTGTGCCATTAGCTTTAAAGGACTACTTCCAATATAAAGATGAATCTATATTTATCGCTATCGTTGTTGTGAGTACGACATCTGGTATATTGTGGGGGTTTATTAAAGAAGTCACAGGGATAAACATACCATTTTATCCGTTTGATTATCTATGTGCTTTTTTCAGTTTTGCTATTTTTTGGTTCAAACGTTTTTACAGACAGAATCAGCAGGTAGTAGAGCTTGTGGAGGAACTGGAGCAAGCTGATAAGAAAAAAGATGAATTCCTGGCAAATACCTCTCATGAATTGCGTAACCCTCTTCACGGGGTGATTAATATCGCCCAAACGATACTGGAGGATAATCAAGAGCCCTTAACAAACAGGAGTAAAGAAAAACTGGAGCTGCTTGTTAATGTTGGCAGGCGGATGACCCATACCCTGAATGACCTGATGGACGTGACTCGACTGCAAGAACAGCGGATTCGTCTCTATAAGAAGAATATAGATCTTCATCCCGTGGCTGTTGGTGTTATTGACATGATTCGCTTTATGACGGCAGAAAAAGATTTGCGGTTATCTATAAACATCCCGGAAACTTTTCCTATGGTAGAAGCGGATGAGGATCGCGTGGTGCAAATTTTATTTAATCTTCTTCATAATGCAGTGAAGTTTACAGAGAAAGGGACTGTGATCATAGAGGCCGAACATCATTATGGTAAGGCAGCCATTTCTATTACAGATACGGGTGTCGGCATGAGTGAAGACTTACAGGATCGTATTTTCAAAGCTTATGAACAAGTGGATGCCAATGCAGCGGAAAATGGCATTGGGCTGGGGCTTACGGTTTGTAAACAACTTGTCGAACTGCATGGGGGGGATATCACTGTAAGCTCTGTTGTCGGAGAAGGTTCTGTTGTCACATTCACACTTCCACTGGCTGAGGACGCTCCAAATGAACGAGAAGACAGTCAGGAGGTCGCCGTTACGAAGGAAGAAAAAATAGAATCGTTTCATCCTTCGTTACCTCTCATCAAAGCAAACGTTGGGGATCAAACAGAAAACAAAGGGAAAATACTAGCCGTAGAAGATGACCCGGTTAACCTGAATATATTGGAAATGATACTTGCTGCTGAGTATGAGGTCACCGCAGCCAAAAGCGGACAGGAAGCATTGGAAATGATAGATACACAAGATTGGGATTTAGTTGTTACAGACGTCATTATGCCCCGCATGTCAGGGTATGAACTGACAAAAAGAATCCGGAAACAGTTTAAAATCTCGGAGTTACCTATATTGCTTCTTACGGCACGTAATCAGCAGGAAGATATATATACCGGATTCGACGCCGGCGCCAACGACTACATCGCAAAACCTGTAGATGCTAAAGAATTGAAAGTCCGTGTTGAGGCCCTTGTCAAACTGAAACAGTCCATTAGAGAACAACTGCGTGTGGAGGCTGCTTGGCTGCAAGCGCAAATACAACCACACTTTTTATTTAATACATTAAACACCATTGTCTCATTAAGTGAAGTGGATACCGACAGAATGGTTACACTGATCAGTGAGTTTGGCAACTATCTCCAAAGAAGTTTTCACATTCATAACACGGAATCTCTCGTATCGCTCGATGTAGAATTTAAATTGATAAACTCCTATTTGTATATTGAGAAAGAGCGATTTGGCGAAAGGTTACAAGTTAAATGGGACATTGAAGACGGTTTGAACATCACAGTTCCACCCCTGTCTATCCAAACCCTCATCGAAAATGCCGTCAGACATGGCATACTTCAACGAGTGGGTGGAGGTACGGTCTGTATAAAAGCGGTAGAGCATCAAAATGATTACGAAATAGCCGTTATCGATGACGGCGCAGGTATGGATAACCAAGCTGCGCAGCAAATGCTGAACATACATTCGAATCGGCAGAGTGTCGGCATCCCCAATACAAATAAAAGGTTGAAAGAACTCTACGGAAAAGGGTTGGATATTGAAAGTATGCCGGGGAAAGGAACGACAGTAACATTTAAAATACCGAAATAAAGAAATGGAAGCTGGTGACTTATTCCAAGTCACCAGCTTCCATTTCTTTAAGTTTTAAGTACTGTTGATTTGAAGAATAATGGTCTCCTTTTTTCTCGTATAAATGCATCAGCTTGTAATAGCTGTCTTCCATAAAAGGATAGCGTTTTTGTATCGTGTGGAACATGGTGATAGCAGGAGTGTAGTTTCCTTTGCTGATTAAGAAATCAGTGATTTGTGCTGCAAGATTCAGCCATAGAGACCGCAGCCTTTCTCTTTCTGCTTCCACCCAGATATAATCCACTTCTGCCAAGTAATCACCATGATACATGTCGAAGTACTTCTGATATTCAGAGAGCGTGTCGTCGGATATTACGGGTAATGCTAATACTCCTTTTTCCCACTCATCGACATCTACTTTCGTTCCATTCAGATTAAGTATGTAACTGTCTTCGTGACTATTTACTTTTATATCAATATCATTCGATTTTAACGTTTTTCGAACCTGATAAATGGTAGAATATAGTAAGTCCATACCTTTTTCGCTATCGTGTCCAGGCCAAAGCGTTTCTATGAGCACATCTTTTCGAACGGGTACCTGTCTATAATGCAGCAGCAGCATAAACAATTCTTTGGCTTTTGATGTTCTCCAGTGTATTTCAGTGGTTGGAAATTTTGCTTTCGATCTTTTGAATTGCAAGCATTTTAAACAATATACGAAAGAATCACCATTTTTACCTGAAATTGCAAATGGTAAGAACTGCTTAATACGCTGAATGGTTTTATTTAACCGTTCACGTTGAATTGGTTTTACAAGGTAATCAACGGCATTCAATTCGAAGGCGTCTACGGCATATTGGCTGTATGCTGTAACAAAAACGATTTGTGTTTCAGGGGAGCCCTCCTGAATTTTCCCGGCAAGTTCTATCCCTTGTATGTCAGGCATTTCAATATCAAGAAAAGCAACTTCAGGTTTATATTTCAGCGCTTCCTCTATAGCTTGATACGAATTGAAGTATTTACCGACGACCTCTACACCCTTTTTTTCTTCTAACAGTCTTTCTAAATAATGAAGGACGTGAGGTTCGTCATCAACCAGCATAATTCTCAAATTCAATATCCCCCTTTAAAAAAATAGCAGATGACAAACATATTATAACTTTTATTTGAGTTTTTTGATAAGCTTGGATGATGACATCCAATGTTCAGAATTTGTTTAGATTGTTTATTTAGAATCAACATAAATGGATAAAAAAAGGAGGAAGAGGTATCTGCGGTGCAAAAGTCCCATAGCTTCCTAAAAGAGATAATGAATTTTTCGATGAGCTTTGTGCAGTCTTCCATGGTAGCTTTAACAGATGCAAATGGAAATCTTTTATCAGCCAATGATGTGTTTTTGGATATAGTGTATGGATCAAAAAATGACTTAATGTCAGCAAATATTACAAATATCCTGAGGCAGGACGTGCCTTGGTGGAATCAAGTAATCTCCAACGTCAAACAAAATGGCTTATGGTTTGATTATATATATCTAAAGGATAAAAACGAACAAAAAGTTGAAACATTTTTTCAAATGTCAGATTACAGTGAAGATAGAGATATTTATATGATACTACTTACACCGATACAAACCTTCCATGAATGTGAGGAGCTGCAGCGTTTAGTTTATATAGATGAACTTACTGGAGTCCCTAATTTAAGAAGCTTTAGGGAACTTTTAGCGGAAAAGATGAAACAAAGCAAATCGAAAATAGGTATATTATTTATTGACATTGATAATTTCAAGAAAATAAATGATCAATTTGGTCATGTAGTAGGAGACAGTTTATTACAGAAGTGTGCCGAAATAGTAGTGAATGCCTGTAAGGGAAAAGGAAAAGTTTTTCGAAAAAGCGGAGATGAATTTCTCATGATCATCGATCAAACTATGGATATCGATGCGGTCAAAGATAGTATTGATCTCCAGTTTAGTAAAGAAGTAATGGTTGGCCATCAATCTTTTATGGTTGACATAAGCATGGGATACAGCGTGTACCCAGACGATGGGGAAGCAGAGGAAGATTTATTAAGATTCGCAGATATGGCGATGTATAAGGAGAAGAATAGAAATAAGCTTAATAGGGACGAATGAGATATATCGGAACAACACCAAAGAAACAATAATAATCGTTAAATTTGAGGTGAAAATACCTGCAAATAACCTGGAAGCCCAAGGGTGGTACGGGTGCTCACAATACTTGACGAACGGTTTTGTTACATTCCCGGGTCCAATCCTGACCACCATAAACCCTGATTCTGTCATGGGACCATTTATGGAAATGAGTCTCCGATAAAACGGGTCAGTTGATAACATCGTTATACTACTATTTGGATACAAGGGGAGATGCCAGTGACAATATCCAACTCAAATCATACTAAAGTAAATGAACTTATTTCGATTCTATCAGACATGACAGGTCTCGCTGCTGGGTATTATTCGAGTGCATGCCATGAGAAATCTGCATTCCAGTTTGCAGCACCTTTCTCCAAAGGACAGTCCATTTTTGAGTTTTTGTACAATCGGGTGGAGAACGTGGAATGTTTTTTGTACGATGAAGGAGAGGGGTGCTACTTTTTCTCTGTGTGGATGGAGACGCTGCAGGGATTTTTCATAACAGGTCCGTACCGGGCGGCTGACGCGGTTCCTGATGAATGTCTGGTATATCTGCCTGACGGGCTGCAGGCCGAGGAAGCACACGCACCTTATAAGTACAGGCATCACTATGTACGTACGATGGTCAACAGTATGATCCGCCATTATTTCTACTATTATCCCGGCATCGCGTACGAATATGACTGGATCACGCAAGGGATGAATGAAGCGGGTATGGACTATGTCTATCATCCATATGAACAGGAAAAAAAGTTTCTGGAATACTTTAAAAACACAGATCCCGAAGGATTTGAAATGCTTAAAAATCTGGAGCAGGAGACAGACATGACATTTGGTTCAGAAGCTCCTGTCAGAGAATTAAAAAACTACCTCATTGTTTTATGCGCCATTTTGACCAGGCCGCTGATTGAAATCGGGGTGACTTCTACTGAAGTGATGACAATGAACCGAAGCTTGTTATCAAAGATAGAAAACAGCGATACGTTGAATCAGCTGAATGAACAGAAAACGGAGATACTGAACTCTTTTTACTATATTATGAAAAAAGAACGCAACAAGGGGTACAGTCCGTTTACCCGGCAGGTACGTGAGTTTATTCAGAGTCATCTTCGGAAACCGGTGGATGTCAAAACAGTTGCTGATTATATGAATCTCACACCTGGGTACGTCTCCACGATGTTCAAAGAAGAATGCGGCGTGACTCTTAAAAGGTACATACTGGAGTCAAAAATAAGAGAAGCGGAGAGGCTGGTTATTTATTCTGATATGCCGCTGTCCGATATCGCGCTGATGCTGTGTTTTAATGATCAAACGTATTTTACAAAGGCCTTTAAGCGGATTACCGGACGTACTCCGATGCAGTACCGGAAACAGGGTTCATAGATTTTATTAAGAAAACCGGGAGCTTTGCCTCCCGGTTTTTTTATGTATATAATCCATATATTTTTAATTGTTAATTACCGCAAATTAATAATGATTATCACCATACAACGGCAGTACATTTTAAGATACTGAAAAAAGTGGTGTGCTTCTTATACTAAAAGCACAGGCATAGGGTAACCACGGGGACCATGCCCGATTAGTGGTGTTTTTAAACGTTCATCGAAGGGATTGAACGATTTTTGTATGTTTAGAGGAGGAAGGATTTTGGTTAGGAAACTCAATATTTCTGCTATCATCTTTATTTTGATCTTTCAGTTGGTAGGGAGTGGAGCAGGACTCACGTCGTCTGTCATGGCGCAGGAGTCCGGTGATGCGGACGTGACTGCTGCCGCCGAACAATCGGGAACCGATGATACGCAGACCGAGAGCAGCGGAACGGACAACCAAACAACAGAGCCGGACACCAGTACTGAAACCAGCGGTGACACATCCGGTACAAATGACACTCAGGACAGCACTGACAGTACAGATGGTTCCAGTGGTGGAGATGACACTACCCAGGAAACCAACACGGACGAACAGACCCAAGATGGAAATGGAAGTAACGATTCTACCGATAATCAAGACACAACAGACGATGGAAAAAATAGTTCCGGAAGTACCGACGGATCCACGGACGGCACAGGAAGTACGGATGGATCTAAAGACGACTCATCAGGAAGCAGTACAGATGAAACCGCGGATCAGTCGCCTGACAGTGGAGAACAAAACAGTGATACTACCGTTGATGATGGAAGCACCACTGGCAGCGAAGGGGACGAAACGACAACGGATAAAACTGGTGTCCAAGATGGGAAAGGAAGCTCTGCAGGAAGTGAAATGAATGAGCAGCAAGCCATTGAGCCATACGCTGCCGATATCAAAGACAAAGTTGACAATCCAAGTCAGTACTTAGACTCGTTCAATATGATGACTGATGAAGGCGAAGATGTTTTGGAAAACGGCATAGATTCGGATTCAGAATACGAGGCTCAATATCAGTTTAGTTTCGGCAGCGATCACAGTTACGGGGAAGGGACCACTTTAACATTTAATGTACCTGAAGAATTCGAAGTTTATGAACAAATTACTGAGGTACCCATCTCTTTCGGCGAGCAGGAAATAGGATCCTTTACCGTCACTGAAGGCGGGGAAGTCACAGTAACATTTACGGATAATATAGAAGGAAACTCTGTAGACTGGAATATCAAGTTTCAGTCTGGTATATCCTCAGACCAGGAAGTGAACAAAAACAATGAAATCGAGGTTACACCAATTGAAGGTGGGGACCCAATATTTGTCCCGGTAAACTTAGGGGATGTAAACACTGAGATGAGTAAAACAGGCGAGGCCTCATCCAATTATAACGCTGATACTGCAGATTGGACGGTACGGTTTAACAAAAGCCGGGCCGAAATAACCAATCCCGTATTTAAAGATACGTTAGGCGACAATATGAGTCTTCAAGAAGATACGCTGCAAGTGAATTATCTTAATCTCAATGCAGATGGAACATGGAGTATTGGTGATGCAGTTAACGTTTCTTCACCAGTGAATGAAAATGGTGAAATAGAAATGAACTTAGGTGCTGACACAAGCAGAGCCTATCAAGTAACTTATACAACCAATCTCGAGGGACAGAATGCAACAGAATATGAAAACAATGCAACGCTATCCGGAAATTCGGGAGCTATAGAAGAAAAATCCGGAACAGTCACTACCAAACGCGGCAAGCCGCTTGAAAAAGTAAGTTCAAATTACGATTCAAGTACTCAAACCATCGAATGGACAATTCGGTACAACTACAACCAACAGGATATTCCGGCAAATGAAGCTTCTATCTCAGATACACTTAGTCATGAAGGAAACACAGACAATTTTGTCATGCCTGATAATGTAACAGTCGAACAGGTGGACTCCTTCGATAACAGCGATGGAAGCGCAGCCGAAACAACTGAAGTTTCATCTTATAAGTACTCGTCTGATACTACATCGTTCAACTTGGACCTCGCCGGCTTGACTGAAGATGACACTGTATCGGATGCGTACAAAATAACATATACTACTGAGGCATCAGACCGAGTTATTAATAGTAAAACCGTAACCAACAGTGTTTCCAGTAATTATTCAGGGCACACGGAAGGGGATGAAGCTACGGTAGGCGTTGAACAGGGCATTATCGGCAAGAGCAATCCTGATGAAAACGTCAATTATCAAAACAAAACCGTTGATTGGACTATCACTCTCAATAAAGACGACAGGACAATGACAGCTCCAACCATCACCGATACCATGCAGGGAGGATTCACACTCCAAGAAGATAGTATTGAAGTAAGTGGTTATGACGACAATCAATATAGTCTCACGACCGATAGTAGTAGTTTCACTATCAAATTTAACGACGGTGTTACGGTTAATCAAAATACAACAATCGAGTACACTACCGACTTTGAATTTAATCCTGGCAATAATGAATCGTTTGAAAATGATGCAAATGTAAAATGGTCCGGTGGAAACCAATCCGTAAGCCGTGAGTTTAATCCAAACAATAATACGAAAGATAACGGATTTAAAAACGGCAGTTACAATGCGGAGAATCAAACGATTACTTGGAACATAGGTGTCAACTACGATACCAGATCACTAAACAACGTCGAGGTAACGGACACCGTCAAAGGCAATCAACAACTGCAGGAAGGTACTATCGAAGTATATAATGTTGATCCGGGAGTAACCAGTGTTGATGAAATAAGTAAGAAGCCTGTCGCTACTCTTGATAGTGGGGATATAGACATTAATGCTTCAGAAGATGAGTTCACAGCTGACTTTGGAGAACGTGAAATCACAGATTTCTACTTGATTACGTACAAAACAAGTTTAGATGGTTTGAACTATGTTCAGGACACTTATTCAAATGATGTGACTGTTACCACAAATGACACTGAACATTTTAATACTACCGCTACGGAAGATATTAATTACGGCGGAGGATATGCAGCCAAAAGTGGTAATCAGCCAGAAGACAGCAAAATTGTTGACTGGAAAGTAGTTGTTAACGGGGCGCAGGCTGATATTAATAACGTTCAAGTAGAAGACAGTTTGACTGGTCCGCAAATGCTTTTAACGGATACTATCAAAGTTTATAACACTAATGTAGCTGCAGATGGAACAGTCACCAAAGACTCAGAAATAACCGAAGATGAAACGTACGAGATGCTTTCGGAAAGCGAAGCTGGCTTCAAGCTTGACTTCATTGGTGATAAAAACAATATCAGCAGTCCATACATCATTGAGTATCAATCTTACATCCAGACCAATCAGGAAACAGAACTGACCAATGATTTAACAGTCTCTGGCGAAGAAGTAGAAGAAGACTCCAACAATTCAGGAACATCAGTTCAAACGAGATGGAGTTCCGGCGAAGGTTCCGGATCAATTGGTGATGGCAGCGGAGATCCTGCAACGTTAACTATAAACAAGCAGGATGTTGGAACCGAAGAAAATAATCCTGCAACCGGCGGTCCTATTAATGGTGTTGAGTTCACACTTATTGATCCGGATAGCGGCGTAGAACTTATGTCTGGTGTAACAGGAGAAGGTGAGAATCAAGACGGCCAAATTGTATTCAATGACGTTGTTCAAGGGACTTATGAATTACGGGAAGACAGTGCCCCTGAACGTTATAAGGAAAGTGACAGCCCTCGTACTATAAACGTGGAGGGGACAGAACAGTCTATAACGATAGAGAATGAATTGAAAAATCCGAAATCAATTAAATTAGAAAAAGTCGATGCTGATACTGAAGAAATAATCAAGAGAAATGCCGTTTTCAACGTAGAAAAGCAAAACGGAGATCTTATACGTGAGGGTGTGAAAACGGGAGAAGACGGTACGGTAACCGTAGAGAACCTTACTCCTGGTAATTACCAGTTCGTTGAAACCACCCCTCCAACAACCTACCAAAAGGCTGAAGACCCGGTGGAATTCACGATAGAAGACAGTCAAGAAGGGACTAAAACAGTCGAGGTAGCAAACAGTCTGATACAGGGATCGGTTCAACTAACGAAAGTTGATACTGACACCCCGGACATTACTCTTGCGGGAGCAGTGTTTGAGATTTACAAAGAGGGAGCGGAAGAACCGCTTGAGATTAATGGCAAAGACGAATTTGAGACAGGTGAAAATGGAAAGATCGTTGTAGAAAACCTGGATGCCGGGACATACGAGTTTGTTGAAACGGAATCTCCGGAAGGATATAAACCAAATGAAGAACCAGAAGTCTTTACTATTAAGCAATACGAAACAGTAGAAGGTGTCGAGCAGGAGACTGTTACAGTTGAAAATGAGCTGTATCCGGGAAGTGTCCAGCTCATAAAGACGGAGCAGAACAATCCTGACAATTACCTTGAAGGTGCTGTGTTTGAACTCCAGACAGGAGACGGTGAAACCCTTGAGGAAGGGCTCACAACAAATGAGAACGGCCGCTTGACGGTTAACGAACTGGCTCCGGGTCAGTACCAGTTCATTGAAACGGAAGCTCCATATGATTACTGGAGAAACACAGATACTTTTTCTTTTGAAATTGAAGAAGGCGGCAATGAATCAGCTGTGGTAAGGGTGGAAAACAGCCCGCTTCCTGATACGTCCAATCCTTCTCCGAACCCTGACCCAGAGGAAGAAGAAGGATCGGTTGTCTTAACAAAAACAGCGGAAGATACAGATGAAGCACTCGAGGGTGCTGCGTTTGATCTGGAAGATTCCGGCGGCGACGTCATCGAGGAAGATTTGACTACAGATGCAGACGGTGAAATTGAAGTAACCGGACTGGAGCCCGGTGATTATGAGTTCGTAGAAACCGAGGCACCGGAAGGATATATTCTGGATGATTCACCGGTGGATGTTGAGATCCAGAACGATGAAGAAACCACTGTCACGGTGACGAACGAGCCCGCTAATGAACAAACGGAGGGATCGGTTCTACTGACGAAAACAAATTCCAGTGAACAGCCTTCCACCCTTCAGGGAGCTGTATTTAACCTTGAGAACGACGAAGGGGAAGTTGTGCAGGAAGGTCTTACTACCAATGAAGACGGCGAGATATCGGTAACTGGTTTGGAGCCGGGAGATTATCAGTTTGTAGAAACCGAGGCTCCGAATGGATATGAACAAAGTGATGATCCTCTGGACTTCACTATTGTGGAAGGTCAGCAGGAAGCAGTGACGCTTACGGCTGAAAATGAAGCACAGCCGGGTACGGTTCAATTGACAAAGACAGCGGCCGATGACAGCAGTACACTGCTTGAAGACGCAGTGTTTACCCTTGAGCAGCAGGACGGTACGGTTGTGGAAGAAGGGCTGACAACCGGTGCGGCTGGAACAGTCACGGTTTCAAATCTTGAACCGGGAGACTATCAGTTTATTGAAACAAAAGCCCCGGAAGGGTACGAACAAACTTCCGACCCTGCAGCGTTCACCATGGAAGCTGGCAGTACAGGACTGGTGGAAGTAACGGTGGAAAATGAAAAATCGCAGCAGGATGAAACCACACCGCCTGAAGAAGCGGAAGGATCGGTTGCGCTGACGAAAGTGGATGAAACGGATGGAGATGAACTGCTCGAAGGAGCGGTGTTCACGCTTCAGACCGAAGAAGGAACCGTTGTGGAAGAAGGACTTACCACGAACAGCTCCGGTAAGATTTTCGTGAACAATCTGGAGCCGGGTACGTACGAGTTTGTCGAAACAAAAGCGCCGGAAGGATATAAACGGAATAACAGTCCTGTCAGCTTCACTATAGAAGCTGATCAGAGCGAGGCAGTAAGCGTGCTCGCGGAGAACGTACCATCATCAAATGATACATCTTCTGATGAGAACCCATCGGATGAGAATGTGGATACCCCAACCAGTCCGGGAGATGACAAAGAGGCGGGAGACTCCGCAGATGGCCGGGAGGAAGACAACAATGCTGAGAAAGGGCAGGCGCTCCCTGACACATCAACGTCTACTTTCAATTACGGCCTTGCGGGTATCATCGCCCTTCTGGCAGGATTGTTTATCCGGCGTAGAAGAAAAGTATAATACAGATTCAATGAAAGCTGCCGGTATAGTGGATATGCTCCGGCAGCTTTGCTTTCCATTGCCGATTAATTAGACATTATGAGAGAAGGAGGTTGGCATGAAAGTAATAGGCAATCTACTCATTGTGACTGGTATTGTTTGTATCGGCATATTCGGCTATCAATTCTGGGACCATCATCAATCCCGCAATGAAGCTATGATAGAAGCGGAAGAAAAAGTGCAGGATGGAAGAGAGGATTCGTCCTCCATAGATAACGGCCAAGAACGACAGCAGAAGATTAATCAATATGAGCCCGAAGATCAAGAAGCGTTTGGAACGCTTGAGATTCCAAAGTTAAACCGTACAATCCCTATCGTGGAAGGGGCAGACGAAGAATCGTTGAAAAGCGGGGTCGGTCATGTGGCTCAGACTACATTCCCCGGGCAGGGGAATCAAATTGTATTATCCGGACATAGGGACACCGTTTTTCGAGACTTTGGTAAACTTGAAATCGGCGATCGTTATATTATAAGAATGCCGTACGGCACCTATGAGTATGAAATTAAAAAAGAAGAAATCGTTTCTGCAGATAATACCTCTGTTATCGGACAAACCCGTGAAGAAAAACTGGTAGTAAGCACATGTTATCCCTTTGATTACGTAGGATTTGCCCCGGAACGCTATGTGACATACGCCTCTCCAGTGCAATAGTGCATCATAACATGCCGGAGACACCTTCCCTATGGTCAGCTGGTAAAGTACTTCGGTTATAGTAGATGGCTCCGCAGAGCAGGGTAAGGAAAAGGTCGGAGTAAAAAATTTGATGCAGATAATTCACCCTCTATTATATACGGCGGGGAAGGGTCTATTTATTGAAAAAGTCCGGAAGTAGTCTCCGGACTTTTTGTAATAGGTATAAAAAGTACATATATTAAGTTGTGAATTATCACCAAATTATCAATATTAGTACCATACAAAACATGTATGAATTAAGACAATGAGTAATTAATATGTACATTTTTTAAAATCTTTGTTTACACTGTATAACGTAGAGATTCCCTCTGATACTACCAATGACTTGAAGTCGGCTGATTTACGTGAATTTAGAAAACCACGATAGACGTAATGAAAAAGTTGGACAATTTGCTTTTCTTCCTATTTCGTTACAATTTTTATAATAGGTTCAATAATATGACATCATATGATAAAATATTCAGTGAATTCATGAAATTTAAACTACGAATTCTAAAAACAAGGAGGGCAGTGAAACGAACCATTTTTGAAGCAAAACCACGATTAACCCTGAGTAGAGGAGGCTTCTGAATGAGAAAAGTGTTCTCAATTTTAGTATTATTTGTTATGGTATTCTCTCAGTTTGGGCAGTCTGCGCTTTTTGTCCAACCCGCTGATGCTGAAAAGAAATATTTTAGTGTTTCAATGACAGAGAACATTAACGAGAACCGGGCATCTATCGACGTTTCAACACAAACAGAAATGAAAAGTATGGTAGCAGATCTTCCTGAACATGCTTCTTTTGATAAACAGGCTTCGAAGGCAGAGCAGGGAGAACTACATTATGATAAAGAGAATCATCAGGTAACGGTAACAGGAATAGACAAACCTTCAACGTTACAGGCGGATCTTGTAATGACAGATTTTTCGGAAAAGAACGAAAACATATCTCTCCGTGGTGAGATGGACGGAAGTATGACAGAATCTGAAACATATTCTATTACTGTTTCGGACGAACTGGTTGGACAAGCTGAAACAAATAGTACAGAGAAAAAACAGAAGGCAGATGAAACCCAAGCAACAAATGACAATGGCACAACGAGCGATGTGGAAGATACAAACAATGAGACACAAAATGACGATCAAATCACTCCGTTTGCGGGAAATTTGAATGTCGATGTCGATATTTCTCCTCATACAGATACAACGATTTCAGGGGAAGCCGCCGCTTATGAACTGGCTGTGAAAGTAACTGGTTCGAAAGCGGAATATACGAATGCAGGAATAACTATCGATCTTCCGATAAAGGACTATACGAGTTTTACCCAGGATACAAGTGAATTAGCCATTGCAGGCGTGAGCCCGGTCTATGAAGAAAGCACGGACCAATTAATCTATCAGTTTGATTCCATTGAAACGGGGCAGACATATGAAACGATGCTGGAGGTGGACACTGAAAACGGCACCTCGCCGAATAATGCAGAACTGGAAGCGTCGGCGTCTTTTTCTGCCGACCAGCAGTCTTCTATTACGGATAACGCAGTAGTAAACATTACGACATCAAGTGCGGTTGACGTATCCAAAAGCTTTTTGGAAGTGGAGAACAACGACTTAAATATACCATCCCCTGGAGCCAGAACGTTATGGGAAATTCAGGTTGACCTGCCGAAAAACGAAGACGGACAGATGTACATGAAAGAAGGATCACAGGTTGTTCTGGAAGATACCATACCTGACGGACTGAGCTTCGATGGCATGGAAACAGGGCCTGCTCCGCAGCAAAACGGCAAAACATTAACGTGGAATTTCGATGCACCGACATTGAATGAACAGCAGAATGCGGACACGGAGCTTTTTTCCGAGGCGGTCAGAGTATGGCTGACCGTAGATGATGGTACAACTGGTACGACACAACAGAACAATGTTTCTGCCAGTGCTACGTTTATTGACGATTCGACACAAACATCGAATGGTTCCGACCAGGTACAAATATCGAGTTCAGAAGCAGCCGATGGCGAACTGGAAGGAAATTATTATGTGCCGGCTCATATCGGACCGGTCGATGGATCAGGGGACCAGGGAAGCTTCAATAATAAAAATCCCAATCCTACGGTATATGACGATGCGCTACTCGGATTCCGTCATGGGATTGCCCCTCTGTCAGAAAGCCAGGAAGGAGACTTCGATGGCTACAATACCCTTTACAGAGTGGACGAAAACCTGACGTTTGATGAACTCATCACACCGGACAATTTTAAATACCGGCCGAGTGCCGATTATCCAAATAATATTCCATTGGATGAAGAACCGGTATTCAACATTCTTGTCAGAACCGAAAGTGCTTCAAGTGCAAGCACGGTGGTAACGGATGCAGAAAAAGGGGAAGTCTACACGCGGGAAGAGCTAGGTTTGGATCCCGGAGACAAGGTGGACAGGATAAGATATCAGTTTACTAATGCGCCATCTGGTATGCTGAATGGCAGTATGGCAAAATACTATTTTAATGTTGAACCCGGCTATACGGGAGAGGTGGAGAATACTTTTAACGTATACGGGACAGACGGAGCGGGAAACAGCTTTAACTATACCTATCATCAGGAAGATGTTGATCATATTGCCGGACCTAGAACGGCAAATATCGCTCCCGAACCAACTGACCAGCCGCCCACGGGTTATGTCGGGGTGGAACTGCTTGACCGGGATAACGGAGAAGTAGTACATGGGGAAAATCGGATGAGAATCAATCTGAACACCATCGATACATCTACGCTTGCGATGGAAGCTCCGCTTGAGACAGTCACCCTGCTTCCTCCGGGTATAACGGTAAACGACAGCCCCAACGCATCCTATACCAATACGGATGGAAGGACGAGTGCTGATAATGGGTCCTATGAGGTATTGAGTGACAACTATAATGGAAGCGGACGCCAGCTTGTTAACGTGAGTTGGAATGACGATTTCGCACGCCCGGGAACCGGGACGTCTGCTGAACTGGATGTAACCATTGCAGAGAGTGCTCCGACTTCGCTTCCATTTGATGTGTACGGTTTCTCAGGGGATCAGGCATTACAAGCCCCGGAAAGCAGTGGAACAGCCGTGACAGATACGACGCTGCAGACAGATACAGACGATTTAAATGGGGATGGAGTAAGTGAGGAGCCGCGTCTGAAATCCGGGAATCATTATATTATTCAAGGGCAGTATGATGTTCAGACTAAAAAGCTGGTAAAAGGCGAACTGGATGACAGCTTTGGTGCATTTGGAGAAACTGTACCGGATGGATCTATCGATTACAGGCTAAATCTTACAAACACGTCCGGAACGGATATTTCCTATATGACGTTCATGGATGTGATGCCTTCCGTCGGTGATCTTGGTATTACAGACAATGTGGACAGAGGCAGTCAGTTCACACCGGAACTTACGGGACCTATTACCATGCCTGCACCATGGCAGGACAAAGTGAATGTTTTCTACAGCACGGCTGAAACGCCGGAACGGGATGATTTAACGAGAAATACCGATTATCCCGAAACAACCGAAACCCTCAGCAATCCGACTGTAGCAGAAGCCCCAAACTGGATGACGGCTGGAGAAGTAGGCGACTGGAATTCCATTCACACTTTTAAAATAGAGCTGGCGGATGATACGCAGTGGATTGCCGGAGAAGATATTACCGTGGAATTCTCCATGCAGGCACCGTCCGAGTCAGAAGTATCGGAAGATGTGCTTGATCCGTCAATTGATCCGACATCCCGGGCAGCGTGGAATTCCTTTGCTCTGGCAACGGATGAAGGACAGCCTGTCGAACCATCTCGTGTCGGTGTTTATATGAATTATGATAATACGGTCGAACTGACAAAAACGGATGAAAACGGTGATCCGCTGGCCGACGCCGAATTTGCGCTGCAGGATGCAGATGGAAACAATCTTCAGACGGAGTTAACGACCGGAGACGACGGTATTATCACGGTAGAGAACCTGCAGCCCGGTGACTATCAATTTGTGGAAACCGCGCCACCGGAGGGTTACACATTCGACAAAACACCTGTAGAGTTCACTGTGAATACTGACCAAACGGAGACACTGCAGCTCTCGAAAGAAAATAGTTTAGACCTTGGTTCTGTTGAGCTGACAAAAGTAAACGGAGAAGGAGAGACGCTTGAAGGAGCAGTCTTTGAACTTCAGGACAGCAATGGAACGACGCTGCAGACAGACCTTACGACAGGAAGCGACGGAACACTGACAGTTAATGATCTGGCGCCGGGAAGCTTTCAATTTGTGGAAACGGAGGCGCCTGATGACTATGAATTGAACGAGGAACCCTTGTCCTTTGATATTGTCCCCAATCAGGAGGAGACCCTTGAAGTAACGAAAGAAAACAGCCTCATTCCAGGGACGCTTGAATTAACGAAGATTGGAATAAATGGTGAAGTACTGGAAGGTGTGGTCTTTGAACTGCAGGATGACTCTGGAAGTGTGCTGCAGGAGGGATTGACAACAGATGAGAATGGGAAACTCGTGCTCGATGACCTGACACCTGGTTCTTATCAGCTCGTCGAGACGGAAACGATTGAAGGCTACCAGCTGGACGACACCCCAGTACCATTTGAAATAGGAACCGGTCAAACGGACACGAATGAAATCGAAGTATCCAATCCACCGCTTCCGGGATCTGTTGAGCTGACAAAGACAGACCAAGAGGGTGAAACGCTGGAAGGAGCGGTCTTTGAACTCCAGGACAGCAGCGGGGAGACGCTGCAGACAGAATTGACGACCGGAACCGACGGCACCCTTACTGTTAATGACCTGGCCCCGGGTACTTATCAGTTCATAGAAACGGAGGCTCCGGAAGACTATCAATTGAATGAGGAGCCAGTACCTTTTGAAATAACCTTCAATCAGCAGGAGCCTGTAGAAGTAACAAAAGAAAACAGCCTCATTCCAGGAACACTCGAATTAACGAAAACCGGGGTAGATGGTGAAGTACTGGAAGGTGTAGTATTTGAGCTGCAATATCAATCCGGTGCTGTTATAGATGAAGGACTGACAACAGATGAGAATGGACAGCTTATTCTGGATGACCTGCAGCCCGGCTCCTATCAGTTGGTTGAGACACAATCAGTCGAAGGATATCAGCTCGATGACACTCCGGTCGAATTTGAAATAGGAACCGGGCAGAATGACGCGAACGAAATGGAAGTATCTAATCCACCGCTCCCGGGATCTGTCGAACTGACGAAGGTTGATGAAGAAGGAGAACCGCTTCCTGGTGCTGAATTTGACTTGCAAAATGCTGAGGGTGAGATTATCGAAGAAGGTCTGACCAGTAATGAGAATGGCATCGTTATGGTGGACAACCTTGCCCCGGGAACTTATGAGTTTGTAGAAACAGCGGCTCCAGACGGTTATCAACTGGCAGAAGACCCTGTTTCATTTGATATAACCTTTAATCAACAGGAAACCCTGGAAATCACACAGGATAACAGTCTTATTCCAGGGACGCTTGAATTAACCAAAACTGGAATGGATGGAGAGGTGCTGGAAGGTGTGGTCTTTGAACTGCAGGATGACTCTGGAAGTGTGCTGCAGGAGGGATTGACCACAGATGAGAATGGGAAACTCGTGCTCGATGACCTGACACCTGATTCTTATCAGCTGGTCGAGACGGAAACGATTGAAGGCTACCAGCTGGACGACACCCCGGTACCATTTGAAATAGGAACCGGTCAGACGGACACGAATGAAATCGAAGTATCCAATCCACCGCTCCCGGGATCTGTTGAGCTGACAAAGACAGACGAAGAGAGTGAAACGCTGGAAGGAGCGGTCTTTGAACTCCAGGACAGTAGCGGGGAGACGCTGCAGACAGAATTGACGACTGGAACCGACGGCACGCTTACTGTTGATGACCTCTCACCGGGCACTTATCAGTTCATCGAAACAAAGGCGCCGGAAGGTTACCAATTGAATAAAGAGCCTGTACCTTTTGAAATAACCTTTAATCAACAGGAACCTGTGGAAGTAACAAAAGAAAACAGCCTCATTCCAGGAACACTCGAATTAACGAAAACCGGGGCAGATGGCGAAGTACTGGAAGGTGTAGTATTTGAGCTGCAATATCAATCCGGTGCTGTTATAGATGAAGGACTGACAACAGATGAGAATGGACAGCTTATTCTTGATGATCTGCAGCCCGGCTCCTACCAGTTGGTTGAGACAGAAACGGTGGAAGGCTACCAACTGGATGACACCCCGATTACGTTCGAGATAGGAACGGGAGAGTCTGAACGTACACAGGTGGAAGCAGTGAATGAGCTTACCCCCGGATCAGTGGAACTAACCAAAGTAGATGAGGACAATTCGGACAACACTTTGGAAGGCGCTGAGTTTGAACTTCAAAATGAGGAAGGGGATGTCATCGAAGAAACGTTGACAACCGATAGCAGCGGAAAGCTTATGGTAGAAGGGCTCACTCCCGGCAGCTATCAGTTTGTTGAAACGAAGGCTCCGGATGGCTATGAACGAAATGATGACCCTGTTCCATTTGAAATTGAAAGAAATCAACAGGAAGCTGCGAGGGTAACCGTGGAAAATGACGATCCACCAAATGACACTCCGTCCCCGGAAGATGATGGTTCTGTTACACTGACAAAAATGTCGTCAGAAGGAACGGATGAAGCACTTGAAGGAGCAGTTTTCGACTTAGAAGAAGCCGATGGAGATGTAGTGGAAGAAGACTTAACCACAGACGGGAACGGAGAAATCACTGTAACCGATCTGGATCCCGGCAACTACCAGTTTGTTGAAACCGAAGCCCCTGACGGGTATCAGCTGGATCCGGCACCCGCAGCAGTAGAGATTGATGAGGATGAGAGAACCACCATTACGGTGGAAAATGAAGAGATCCAGGGATCTGTTCTGCTGACAAAAGTAAACGAGGAAGGAAACAGATATCTTGAAGATGCCGTTTTCGATCTTGAAGCAGACGACGGTGAAATGGTTGAAGAAAACCTGACTACCGATAGAAATGGAGAAATAGAGATAACGGATCTCGCCCCCGGCGATTACCGGTTTGTAGAGACCGAGGCTCCGGATGGTTATCAGTTACAGGAGAAGCCGATAGAATTTACCGTCGAGGAAGACCAGCAGGAAACCGTGACAGTAACGGCCGAAAATGAAGTAAAGCCGGGAGCTGTTCAGTTAACGAAGAAAGCTGCAGGGAATACAGATGAGGTTCTGGAAGGTGCTGAGTTTACTCTTGAGGAGTCAGATGGCACTGTCGTTCAGGAGGGACTGACTACTGGAACAAATGGAACGATAACGGTTACGGGTCTCGAACCCGGAAGTTATCAGTTTGTGGAAACTGAGGCCCCGGATGGTTATGAACAAACGGATTCACCGGCTGCGTTTGACATTGAAGCGGATGAAACGAGTCTGGTGACAGTGACAAAAGAAAATGAGGAAATCACGTCTCCGGGTGAACCGACAGAACCGGAAGGATCAGCGGCCCTGACGAAGGTGGATGGAACAGACCCTGATCAGCTGCTGGAAGGTGCGGAATTCACCCTTCAGACCCAGGATGGTACAGTCCTTGAAGAAGGTCTTACTACCAATGATTCCGGTAAAATCTTTGTGAATAACCTGGAACCGGGACACTATGAATTTGTCGAAACTGTGGCACCGGAAGGTTACAATCCTGACAAAGAGCCGCTGTCATTCCAAATTCAGGAGAATCAGGCAGAGACAGTAGACCTTACCTTTGAGAATGAACCTGCAACGGAAACAGATAATCCACCTGTGGAGGAAGAATCTGCAGTGATTCTAACAAAGGTGGATGAAGAGAATCATGACCGTTTGCTGGAAGGTGCTGAATTTGAACTCCAGGATGCATCCGGCAACACTATAAACTCCGGTTTGACCACCGATGAATCCGGTGAAATTAGAATCAATGAGCTGAGTCCAGGTAATTATCAGTTCGTTGAAACCCAAGCGCCGGACGGTTATACAGTCGGTAACGAGTCTGCCTCTTTCCGAATAGAAGAAGGCCAAACGCAGACAGTGGAACTAACGGTGGAAAATGAGCAGGAGAACGAGAGACTCCCGGACACATCCACTGCTATCTTCAATTATGGCCTGGCAGGTTTTTTACTACTGACAGCCGGGTTCTTTGCCCGCTGGAGGAGCAGAAAAAAAGAGTAAGCACAGATTATGTATAGGTGAAAATAATTGTAGACTGTGGATTAACTGATCCTTTTCACCTCAGAGGATGGAATATCAAAGATGTAATCCATCATAAAGAATAATCCTCCCATAACGTAAGAAGCCCTGAGCACCAGTGTCTGAATGGTGTTCAGGGCTTTTCTTTTTAATCAGACCGCTTACACATAAGATTTTTTCACCATTTTACTTCATTTTAACCTTTTCTTGTTACTTTGGACATTGTTGGAGATTCGTTCACTATAGTTAACAACGAATGTTGAAAAAAGGAATGAAAGGATGATCATATCATGCCGTTTATCGGAGAGGTCCGTTTATTTGCGGGGAATTATGTGCCGGAAGGATGGGCGTTCTGTGATGGGCAGCTGCTTTCGGTGAACACAAATGAAGCTCTGTATTCGTTAATAGGTACTCAGTTCGGTGGAGACGGGAGGCAGACGTTTGCGCTTCCGGATTTCCGCGGCAGGGTAGGTATCCATCAAGGGCAGGCGCCTGAGAGTGGAACGGAGTTCACTATGGGGAATGCGGGAGGCCGTGAAGAAGTTGTTCTGCAGACAAATCATCTTCCAAGTCATACCCATAAAGCGGCAGCCTCTTCTTCCCGCGGGACCACTTCAAATCCGGAAGGGTCTGTATGGGCGGACGCGCAGTATCTCCAGTATATCGAAACAGAACCGGATGAAACGATGGATGCCTCGATTGTTTCCTATGAAGGTGACTATGGCGCGCATACCAATATGATGCCTTATACAGCAGTTCATTATATTATTGCGTTAACCGGTGTCTATCCGTCGCGCAGTGATCAGGAGGAGGTAGAAAAACATGGAATTTAATACTTTTATCGGTGAGATCCATTGCTTTGCGTTTCCGTTTGAACCGAAAGGATGGATGTACTGCGATGGGAGACAGCTCTCGATTTCCTCCTATTACAACTTGTACACCATTTTAGGTACGACGTTCGGAGGAGATGGGACAAGCACATTTGCCCTGCCTGATTTGCGTGGCCGGACAATGGTACACGCCGGAGGAGAGGTATCTCCCGGCGAACGTGCCGGTGAAGAAACGCATGAGCTGACAATCGGTGAGATGCCGGAGCACCGTCATCGTGTGTCGGCCAGTACTGTAAACACAAATACAGCTCAGGCGGCCGGTCATGTTTGGGGAGATAACGACGGTGCTGCGTATGCTGCTTCTTCGGACAACTGGATGCGTTACAATGCCGTGGCAGAGGAAGGAGGAGGAAGTCCTCATTCGAACATGCAGCCGTATCTTGTTTCTAATTATTGCATCGCGGTGGAGGGCATCTATCCTTCCAGGGATACGACCGCTTTTCAAGCTATGGCAGGTGATATTCGAATGTTTGCCGGAACGTTTTCCCCGGCTGGATGGGAATTCTGTAATGGACAGTATCTTTCGGTCTCGGACGATACTGCCTTATATTCAGTGATACAAACGATTTACGGTGGAGACGGCAATCATGAATTCCAGATTCCCGACATGCGGAACCGGACGGCGATACATGCAGGATGCGGTAATGATGTGTCGCAGCGGAAATTGGGAGAACAAGGAGGTTCATCTAAGGTAATTTTAACCATTGAAGATATGCCCCGGCACAACCACCATATCCGGTGTTACCAGGGGAGCTCGGATACTTCTGAACCATCAGGGGCTGTATGGGCCGATGCAGGAGGTTTCTCGCCGGATAAATATACCACCGATTCTCCAGATACACAGATGAAAGAGGAGGCCTTGGCGCCGACTGGATCAAGCAGGCCGCATAACAACCGACAGCCGTTTCTCGGTGTACATTTTATCATTGCGGTTAAAGGAGAAGTGCCGCCTCGTTCTGCAGCAGAGGAGGAATCTGTATGAGAATCATTAAAAAGGGTGCAGGGATAAGCCTGTTTCTTTTATGTATAACCGGTATGGGAATCACGGCTGAAGCGAAGGCGGTTGTCCATGACTACAACGACGAACCGTTTCCGACAGATGGTGCCGATTCCTCTGTTGTTGAGGTGGATGGACACGAATTTGTGTATGAGGTTATGGAGAGGAGTTCTTCTGAAGTAGAAGGGCTGAAGGTAGATAATTATGGAGAAG
Organism: Salibacterium lacus; assembly: GCF_042684865.1. Classification (NCBI taxonomy): domain Bacteria; kingdom Bacillati; phylum Bacillota; class Bacilli; order Caryophanales; family Bacillaceae; genus Salibacterium; species Salibacterium lacus. The sequence continues at coordinate 3,815 of NZ_JBHUML010000006.1, read as the reverse complement.
CGGCATCCGGTTACGGCAATAGTGCTGTATTCCGAAACAGTACAGGAGATGCCCTTTCAATTCGGCGAAAGGATGGAGAGACTTTTCAATTTATAAGCTTGGAAGCAGGTATGGTGAACTCTCATTCTTTTTATATCCGGGGTTATAAGGATGGGGATATTGTCGAAGGTGCAGAAGTGGAGATAACAAAAGTCGACGGATTCGAAAATTATGCCTTTCCTGAACCAGTAGAAGTAGATGAGATTAAGTTGGAGCACGATCATTCTGATACCAATACACTTATATTTGATAATTTCACATTTGATCCAATGACGAACGAACCGCCGGTGATTACTTCTGCTGGTACGGTAAGCGTTGAAGAAAACGAGACAGACGTGACAACAGTGGAAGCCGAAGACCCTGATGGTGGTGACGTAACATATGGTGTTTCCGGAACGGATGCCTCCCACTTTGATATAAATCCGGAAACCGGTGAGCTTACCTTCCGCAACCCGCCGGATTTTGAGGAGCCGGCCGATGAAAATAAGGATAATACGTTTGAAGCAGTAGTCACAGCAGATGACGGGGAACATACAGCCCAAAAGGATATCATGATAGAAATGTTAAATGTTAATGATAATGTCCCGGTTATCAAGTCAGGAGCAGATGTGTCCTTGGCGGAAGGGGACACTGATGTGACGACAGTGACGGCAGAAGATGATGACGGAGACACTTTGAGCTATGGTTTGGATGGTGGTGAAGATGTTTCATATTTTGAGATAAAAGAAGATACCGGGGAGTTAACCTTAACGGAGAATTTGGATTTCGAAGCACCGGTGGATGAGAATAACGATAATAAATACGAGGTAATAGTAAGTGCTTTAGATGGAAGGTATAAAGCAACGCAAGATCTGACGGTGACAATCACGGATGAAAATGAAGCTCCGGAGATTACATCGGAAGACGCTGTGACGGTGATGGAAAATAAGGCTGACGTGACAACAGTGGAAGCTGAAGATCCGGAAGGGGACACGCTGGCCTACTCCATTACCGGCGGCAGCGATGATGCGATGTTCCGCATGGATGCTTCGACCGGGGCATTGCAATTTAAAAACACACCGGATTATGAAAGGCCGGAGGACAGCGATGCAGGCAATGATTATGAAGTAGATGTCCAGGTTGATGATGGGGACATGGCAGTAGAACAGAGCATAATGGTGGAAGTGGAAAATATCAATGACAATGCACCGGAAATCACTTCGGATGACAGTGTGCTTTCGCCGGAAGACACATCAAAAGTTATGACAGTGACAGCCGAAGATGTAGATGGTGGAGCGCTTGGTTATGAAGTAACCGGTGGCGCGGATGCGTCTTATTTTGAGATGGACACAATAACCGGGGAACTTCGTTTTAACGAAGCTCCGGATTTTGAGGAGCCGGCCGATGAGAATGGAGATAACGAGTATCAAGTGGAAGTCAAAGCAGATGACGGAGAGCTCCAGACCACTCAACAGATAACAGTTCTGGTAACCAACAAAAATGATCATCCGCCGGTAGTTGCAGAAGAAACCTTTCAAATAAACGATGATGTAACAAACGGCACGGTCATTGGTACGGTTGACGCCTCTGATGCTGATGGAGACGATGTTCATTATAAGATTGCTTCGGGTAGCAATGGGGATGTCTTTTCCATCGATAAATCCACCGGTTCGCTTACCCTGTTGGATACAGATGCACTTGAATCCGGTTCTTCTTACACGTTAACGGTCGAAGCGGATGACGGAAAGCACCAGACTCAAGCGGATATTACCATTCAAACAGAAACCGGAAACATTTATCTGAAACAACTGGAGATAAGTACCGGAGCTCTGTCGTTTGAACCCGAAACGACAAATTATTCATTACAGCTCGCCGGGGACGTGACGGAGGTTAAGGTCACGCCGTATGCCGCGGCAGATAATGAAACAATATCTGTGAACGGAAACATCGTGACAAGCGGCCAAAAAAGCGGAGGCATCCCACTTGATGCGGGAGAAAATACGATTACAATTGACGTGAGCGGAAAGAATGGGGCGAAAACAACGTATAAGCTTTCTGTAACCCGGGCTGATTCTGAGAATGAGGACGAAGATGAATCCAATGACGGAAGTTCAGGTGGAAGTGGTGGATCCTCCGGCAGCGGTACGGACAGCGACTCAGAAGGTGAGTCCGAAGACGTCGGACCGGAAGGCGGTTCTGTAGAAATGGATGGAATATCTTTGTCTCTTCCGGAAAACGCTGTGAGCAGGGACGAAGAAATTACGGTAGAACGGGTTACAGAAGACCTTCCGGAAGAACAACAACCAGAAGGACAGATTATAATGAGTGACGTCTTTCAGCTGAAAAAAGAATCAGAGGCGCCGTTTGATAAGCCGGTGACAATCTCCGTTCCCTATGATAAGGATAAAGTCCATCCTCTGCAGCAGAAAGTCAGCCTGTACGGACGGAATGAAGAGAAAGAATGGATGGAACTTGACGATATTGTCATTCAGATTGAAGATGGCGTCGTAACCGGAAAAACCAATGAAGCCGTCACCGTAGCTGTGCAAGCTTCTGCGCCGGGAGAACGATATATGGATGAATGGCGATTGTCTGCTCTTCGATTTTTATCCATGATTCAATAACATGCATGCTGGAAATAACAGATCCTTACGCAGGGTCATCTCTCAAAAGAAACAGACCGTCCCATCGGTAAGGTGGGCGGTCTGTTTCTTTAACTGAAATCGGGCAGCCCCCGCTCTTAAAGCGGCTGTTGTACAGGATCGTAAATGTTAGCGCACCTGCGGTTCCTTTCTCAACTGACCAGCTGAAAGGTCTTAAACACACCGAATAATCTCGTTTTTTGAAACCAGGTTGTCGGTCAATAATCAGACTTATAACCAAAAAGCCGTTCATACAGCCGGGGACGTATGCTATTCCGCCTATTATCAAAACAGCCGCAGGCTGGGTTACCACACGGTCTAAATCTTCTATCCAGGGCAGAGATAAGTAGACCACAAATATAATCCAACATACAGCAAAACTATGACTTAACCAGAATGTTGCCTGAACTGGTATATAAAATATTTTATGAGCGGTTTGTTTCCTTTGTGAGTTTCTTGATGTTTTCATTTATATGTTCTCCTTGATCCTGATTCAGAAGTGTCTATCTAATCATCAATTATCTACTATTCGTATACTATACCCTCTGAAACTGTATAATTGCTGACAGGAAGAGCCAGCAAGAAAAATATCTCGTACTCATTTTTTCAGAAGCCTGCAACGAGATGGTCTTGGAATACATGAATAGGCGTGCCGGTTAAAAGTAGTACACAATGAATGAAGTAACATAGATTCCGTTTCCCCTGTCTTTACCTATTATACTGAGCAATGTTGAGAACAATCCGCAACCGCTGCCCCAAATGCGGCGGGTTCGGAGCCCGTCTTCCGTTCTATGTATCAAACAGCCGGGACGTTTGACTACAGATTTTGAGGTTAAGGGCGATTTCTCTTGAATGCATCATTTTCTCGTACTAATATAAGTAGATGTGTGATAAAAAATGGAGATTCTCAGTGACACGCGACCTAACGATACCAGCATAGTTGACGAAATGGGTGACAAGTTAAATTCCTGTCTTCCCGCCCATTGGAAAAGGGGAATCAGCTCAGTGATTCGATTCTAAAAAGCTTTGCCAAAAAGAATTTTTAAAAAGTGTTGACTATGATTTGGGAAGCTGATAGTATGGGTTTTGTCGCTTTGAAAGGCGGCATACAAACTGCCCTTTGAAAATTGAATGAAAGTCAAGCGTCTGTCAATT
>NZ_JBHUML010000005.1:270485-571607 GCF_042684865.1 Salibacterium lacus | reverse complement strand
GAAGTTAAGCTCTCCAGCGCCGATGATAATGAAGGGGCAACCCTTTGTGAAAGTAGGACGCCGCCAGGCAACCAAAAGTACCGCCGGATATTGAATCCGGCGGTCTTTTTTTTAGGCACAGGAACGAATAGAAGATAGAAGGCGGATATGGCAGGTTTTGGGAGAGCTTTTAGGGACACCATCCGTGCCAAAGTGTCCGGTATCCTGATTTAGGAGACACTTTCCCGGGGGACGGGCCGGAAGGTGTCTGGTATTTTGAGATACCGGCCATTTTTCTGCTTCCGCCGGCTTAGGATGCCCCTAATAACAAAGGTATGGACCGTTTCCCGCACCAAAAGTCCATTATCTTTCCATAGATGGAGGAGCCGAACCCCGGCTGCCGGGACCAATAGAACCTTCAAGAAGATCTGAAGTGGCCGGTAGATCCGGCCTAAGGGCTGTTTTCCCCGCGGGACCTGGAGGAACACACTCGTCAGCATGGTTCCATCGACCAATAGCGCCGGAAAGCAAGCCGGAAACGACCGTTCATACTCGTCTCTCGACCAATCGCCATGGTGCCAGTGTAAAAAAGGCGGTACGCTCCGTGCAGCAATGTCCTGCGGATGGGGTACGGCGGATGACTGGACCCGTGACGATACCTGACATGGTGGAAAGGGCCACCTCGTGGTTCAGCAGCTGCTCGAATTGGTCGATAAACTTGTCCCGGGAGCTAATCCCTTACCAGAGGCGGGGGAGAAATGGTTATTAAACTGTTTCTACCGGCTAATTGAACGGTGCATCTATCCGGAAGCAGTCGTAAGCTGCGGTTTATAACCAATCACTTTCGGAAAACGGAGAGAAGATGGTCGTTAGGAAGCTTCTATGAGCCATTTCGACCCCGTTTTAGTCCGGTATTGGTCGATAGACCCCGGCCGGCCCTGCCCAGCAGCCATGTATAATCCATGCAGGTCATAATCAGGGAATGATTCCGATCCCCGGCAAAACAGCAATGGCATACACAGCTCGGATCTATCCCACATTCAGGGTATGTAAAACAAGCAAAAATCCAGTATACTGAAGGTAAGATTTCATCTATTGGAAAAGGAAGATGTGTGTGGAACCGTTGCAGATGAACATGGTAAGCGACACAGCTGTACAGGTAACATTCGGAACGGTGATTTCCATGGAGACCCATAAAAATATCAGGGCATTCTGCAGAGAATTGGAGAAATATCCGCAAAAGGGGATAAGGGAATGGGTGCCTTCCTATACGGCCGTCACGATCTTTTACGACCCGTTTCTCCTTTCTCCTGTAACCCTTAAAACATGCATTATGAAAATGTGTGACGGAATAGAAAACCATAACCTGCCTGACGAGATGCAGGTGACAATCCCGGTGTGTTATGAAAAAGCATACGGACCTGATCTGAATCACGTAGCTGCCCATAATCAATTAACGCCGGAAGAGGTGATTGAACTTCACACGGAACCGCAATACCTGATTCACATGATGGGATTCATACCTGGATTTCCATACCTTGGAGGCATGAATGAAAAAATCGCAGCTCCCCGGCTGGATGCGCCGCGGATGAAAGTGCCTGCAGGGTCCGTTGGTATTGCAGGTACCCAGACGGGAGTGTATCCGCTGGAGAGTCCCGGCGGATGGAATATCATCGGCCGGACACCGAAAAAGCTGTTTCTTCCCCGGGAAACAAATCCGGTGCTGCTCGAGGCCGGAATGAGAATAAAGTTTATGCCGGTTACCGTGGATGAATTTATCGAAATAGAAGAGAAGGAGGCAGCGCAGTGAGGAAGATGGTGGATCTGAACAGTGATGTAGGAGAAAGCTTTGGCGCCTATACGCTTGGTAACGACGATGAGGTCCTTTCCTATGTAACATCAGCCAACATTGCCTGCGGGTATCATGCCGGAGACCACAATGTAATGGCCCGGACAACCGCTTTAGCGAAACAGCACGGAGCGGCTGTCGGTGCTCATCCCGGATTTCCTGATCTGGGTGGATTTGGACGGCGGTCGATGGCGGTGGATCCCGAAGAAATTTATCAAATGATAGTATACCAGATCGGAGCGCTGCAGGGGTTTTGTGAAACGGAAAACATAATCCTCCGCCATGTTAAACCGCATGGTGCTCTGTACAATCAGGCAGCAGGTGACCCCGATACAGCCGAGGCTGTGGTGGAAGCGGTCAGAGGAATAAACCCCGGTCTTATCCTGTTTGCGCCTGCCGGCAGCAAGCTCGTGGAAGCCGCCCGGGAGAAATCTCTCCGCGTCGCGTCCGAAGTGTTTGCCGATCGTACATATCAGCCGGATGGATCGCTGACCCCCCGTTCTCAGGCGGATGCGGTGCTGCATGATCCGGGTCAGGCGGCGGACCGGATTCTGCATATGCTCTCAAGTGGAGAAGTGGAAGCAGTGGATGGAACAAGACTTCCGGTGGAAGCAGACACGATTTGTGTGCACGGGGATACACCGGAGGCGCTGCCATTTCTTGACCGCCTGTATCATATGCTCCGGCAGCGTGAGATCACTCTCCAAATACCAGGGGGCAGTCTATGAGCGCAGACGAAGTATGCGTTGTAAAAAAATCGGGCTTATTCACGACGATCCAGGATGCTGGACGCAAAGGCTGGCAGAAAAAAGGAATTCCTCCGGCGGGCGTCATGGATGAGTATGCTTTTCAGACGGCTAATATCCTTACCGGAAACGACGGCGCCGAAGCCGTACTTGAAGTGACGATGCTGGGACCGGTTCTGCTTTTCACGAAGCCCTCGGTGGTTGCTGTGACAGGAGCAGATCTCCAGCCTTCCCTGAACAACAAGCCGGTGGACAATTGGCGTTCTTTTCGTGTCCGAGACGGGGATGAGCTCTCGTTTGCGGGAATGAAAAAGGGGGCCCGTGCCTATATAGCGGTGCAGGGCGGATTTGATGGGGATGAAATGCTGGGGAGCCGGTCCACCTATGTGAAAGCAGGACTTGGAGGCATGAACGGCAGAGCTCTGGAAAAAGGGGACCGGTTATCGACCGCCCGTTCTGTTTCCATGCTGAAGCGTTGCAGCCGGCTGTCTGTGTCTCTTATCCCGGAATACGGAGGAGAAACGGTGTTACGCGTACTGGAAGGGCCGGAGTCATCAGCGTTTACGGAAGAATCCCTGCACGCTTTTTACCAATCAGACTTTACCGTCTCAAATGATTCAGACCGTATGGGATGCCGTATGGAAGAAGCCCCTCTTGTGCACCGCGAATCCGCTGATATTTTGTCTGATGCGGTGGATACCGGCACGATTCAGGCCGCCGCGGACGGAAAGCCGATGATTTTAATGGCAGACCGTCAGACGACCGGCGGCTATACTCGTCCGGCATCTGTGATTCAGGTGGACCTCTCAAAAGCGGCCCAGCTTCTTCCCGGAGAGACAGTCAGATTTGAAAAAGTAACCCTGGAGCATGCCCATGATTTATTGAAAGAACAGCGCCGCCGGCTTGCAGCACTCGCTCTTGCTTCGAACAACATGCAGTCCTGCGGTTTTATGGAAACATTAGAATAGGAATAGGAGTGAAGAGAACATGGAAAAAAAGTTTGATACAAAAGCTGTCCATTTTCAGAAAGGGGACGGTGAAAAAAATAAAAGTAAAACGAAACCGATCTATCAGACGTCCTCGTTTGCATTTCAGGATCTTGAAGATATGGAATCTTATTTCACAGGGGGGAAAGATCATCTTTATACCCGCTACTCCAATCCGAATACCGATGACTTAGGAAACGGAACGGCACGGCTTGAAGGTGCTCCGGCAGGGGTTGCGACGTCATCGGGGATGTCTGCCATTCTTGCCGGTATCCTCGCAGCGGTTTCTCCGGGTGAACATATGATTGTTCCGCTTGATCTGTACGGCGGGACGTACCAGTTGTTTCAGCAGGAACTGCAGGAATGGGGATTTCAGGTATCTGTCGTTGACTTTACCGATAAGGAGGCTGTGGAAGCAGCAATTGGGGACGACACGCGTCTGTTGTATGCCGAATCCGTAACGAACCCGCTGCTCCGCCGTGAAAATATAAAAGAATTAAATCAGATCGCAGAGAAGCACCATCTCACCTTAATGATTGATAACACCTTCCCGTCGCCGTATTTTCTGCAGCCTTATACCGAAGGGGCGGATCTGGTCATCCACAGCGCGACCAAATACATAGGAGGACACAGTGACGTGTCGGCGGGTGTACTGGTTGGAACCGAAGAATTGATAGCCAAAGCGAAGAAAAGGGTCATTAATATCGGCGCTAACTTAAGCCCGTTTGAAGCGTGGCTTGCCTGCCGGGGTCTTAAAACCTTAAGTGTAAGAATGGCAAGGCAGGGGGAAAACGCGGCGGAACTGGCCGGGTGGTTTCAACAGCATACCAGTGCTGCAGCTGTCTATTATCCACAGAATCTTTCTGAAAAAGGGAACGGTGCTATGGTGAGTGTGGATCTTGGCGGGGCGTATGATGAAAAAACATTTTTTCAATCGCTGGACTGGATCAAAATCGTTCCGACCCTGGCCGGAGTGGAAACGACTGTTTCCTATCCATTGAATACGTCCCACCGTGCGATTCCGGATGCCATCCGCCAAAAGCTTGGTATTACCGCCGGCACGGTCCGGATTTCTGTGGGGATTGAAGATAAAGATGACATTATCGCTGCGTTTTCGTCAGCACTGCAGCACGCTGCGCGTTAAAACACGTCATACAGCACAAAGCCCATCCCACCATCCATAGGGGAGGGGCTTTTTTCATCTTTTATACTATTTGTTATTGTTCATATATTGAATGAAGTCCTGGTAAATACTGATGTTGTCGGTCAATAACATAATCGGCAGAAACACAAACGTTACAAGAACGAGGACGTTAGCCAGCAGCGCCGCACGCAAGTATTTCCAGGTGTTCATGATGCCACCTCCTTCTTCCTATTAAATATCTTAATTTTCTTATAATTAATGTAACATTTCCGTCACAATTGGACAAGAAAAAATTTTATTATGCCCTTGTCATCCTGAAAAGCATATGGTATATTATAAAAGTAGCGTTAACAGAGCGCACATTTATTACATCGCGGGGTGGAGCAGTTCGGTAGCTCGTCGGGCTCATAACCCGGAGGTCGTAGGTTCGAATCCTACCCCCGCAACCAATTATACGAAATGTACAAAAGCCCGTAGAAGGCTTTTTTTTTATCTATATTGGAAATCAAAGGCGGTGCGTTTTCTTCTGCAATGCGTTACACTGGAAGAAATGATACGCACAAAAGGATGTCCTCGATGCCCAAAGATGAATTTGAATGGATTCAGCAGCACACGCCTGAGCGTCACAGTCATCCCGGTGTGATTGAAGGCATTGGTGATGATGCGGCGGTTTATGCGGCTGAAGAAGGTTTTGACGAGATATTATGTGTCGATACAATGGTGGAAGAGGTTCATTTCAAAAAGCAGACGATGAGTGCTTATGATACCGGCTATAAAGCACTCGCCGTGAATATCAGTGATATCGCCGCGATGGGCGGCATCCCTGTTTATTATATCGTTTCCATTGCGGTGCCTTCCTCGTGGACGGATGAAGAACTTCAGGATGTTTACAATGGAATGGGAGCACTGGCTGGTGAGTATCATATGGATATGATCGGCGGGGACACTGTGTCGTCGGGTACCGGACTTGTTATTTCTGTCACGGCCCATGGAAGAGTCGAAAAGGGCAGGCATCTTGTACGAAGAAACGCACGTCCTGGAGACATTGTCTTTGTCACAAATCCTACCGGCCGGTCAGCAGCCGGTCTGGAATGGCTTCTCGAGCACGGAAGAGAGAGCGCGTGCCCGCAGCCGTTTCAGACATTGACGGCGTATCACCGGAATCCTTGTCCGAGAGTAAAAGAAGGCAGGGTGATTGCCGGGAGCGCTCCGTCTGCTTCCTTAAACGATATCAGTGACGGACTTGCCAGTGAAGCGAATGAAATCGCCGAAGCCTCCGGCGTACACCTGCAGTTAAACAAGCAGGATATACCGGTTGCCGGCGAATTAAAAGAGGAGTTCCCGGAAGATACATACTGGGACTGGATTTTTTACGGCGGGGAAGATTTTGAACTGATTGGAACGGTCCGTGAAAAAGACTGGCCCCTGCTTCAGCAGAACATGAAGCAGGAAGGGCTTTCTCTTTATGACATCGGAAAGGTGAAAGAAGGAGACTCTCTTGTCACGCTGCTGGACGGGAACGGGGAGCAAAGACTTCCCAAAAAAGGATACAACCATTTTCAATCATAAAGGCAGGCGGATCTTCATGTCTTTTTCACTTACAAGCCATTCCCCGTCAGAGACCATTCAGCTCGGTGAAAAGCTCGGTTCTGTGGTGCAGAGCGGGGATGTTATTACACTCGATGGGGACCTGGGTGCAGGAAAAACCCATTTCACGAAGGGCCTGGCAGAGGCACTTCAGGTAAAAGAAATCGTGAACAGCCCTACCTTTACCATCATAAAAGAATACAGCGGCACACTGCCTCTATATCACATGGATCTCTACCGTCTGGACGGGGAAGAAGCCGATGAAATCGGACTGGAAGAATACCTGGAAGGCGACGGGGTCTGTGTCGTGGAATGGGCCGGAAAAATCGAGGATCTGCTGCCTGAAAACCGGCTGCATATCATAATGGAACGTTGCGGGGAAGACGAGCGTATCATCCGGTACACTCCTGTTGGAAAAAGCTTTATGGAACGATGCAAGGAGCTTGAGAATCATGAAAATACTTGCGATTGATACGTCAAGTCACGTGATGGGGACGGCACTTTCCTCAGAAAACGGAATCTTGGCGGAGTATATCACGAACTTCAAAAAAAATCATTCTCTTCGTTTAATGCCTGCCATTCATCAAATGATGGAGGAAGTGGAGGTGGCACCGAAAGAACTGGATGCGATAGCTGCAGCAAAAGGACCGGGCTCCTACACGGGTGTCCGGATCGGTGTGACAACGGCCAAAACGATGGCGTGGTCCCTCGGCATTCCGGTGTACGGCATATCGAGTTTGATGCAGCTGGCAGCGGGCGGCACTTACTTTTCAGGATGGATTTGTCCGTTTGCGGATGCACGCAGGGGAAGAGTCTACACCGGGCTGTACAAGGTTCGACATGGCATTCTTACAACGGAACGTGCGGACCAGGTGACGTCCCTTGAGGACTGGCTGGAAAAGCTGCAGGAAACAGAGGAACCTGTGCTTTTTTTGAGCAGAGACATCAAACAGCACCAGGCGGCTATTGAAGAAGCTCTTGGAGAACGTGCCGTGTTTGGAACGGATGCTGTGAACCGGCCGCGGCCCTCGGATCTTATCAGCCTTACCGCGCAGATGGAGCCGCAGCCTCCGCATTCCCTTGTCCCTGAATACGCCCAGATGGCAGAGGCGGAAAAGAAATGGTACGCTGCGGAAGAAGGACGCACCTATGAATAACACTCCCGTCATTCGTTTCATGGAGGAGCGGGATCTGGAGGGAATTCTCAAGGTGGAGCATGACGCCTTCCAGATGCCGTGGACGAAATACGCCTTTTTTAATGAACTGATGAACAATCAGTTTGCTCATTATCTGGTCGTGGAATGGGGAAGCGATATTATCGGGTACTGCGGGGTATGGATCATTATTGACGAAGCCCATATCACTAATATTGCGATTCATTCGGCCTACCGGGGTTACAAACTCGGGGAACTCCTCATGAAAAATGTGCTCGATATGGCGCATGCCTACGGAGCGGTAACGATGACGCTTGAAGTAAGGGTGAGCAATCTCATTGCCCAGTCCCTGTACAAAAAACTCGGATTCCAGCCGGGCGGCATCCGGAAAAATTACTATGCCGACAATAAAGAAGATGCTTTGGTAATGTGGGTGAATATAGATGACTACAAATTCAACTGAATCGGAACGGCTGCTTGCGATTGAAACAAGCTGTGACGAAACAGCAGCAGCGGTAGTACAGGGCGGCAACATCGTACTATCGAATGTCGTGGCGTCGCAGATTGAGAGCCACAAGCGGTTCGGAGGTGTGGTACCGGAAATTGCATCGCGCCACCACACCGAAACCATAACGATAATCATAGAAGAAGCACTGCAAGAGGCCGGTCTTACGTTTTCCGAACTCGACGGCATTGCCGTGACAGAAGGCCCGGGTCTGGTTGGAGCGCTCCTGGTTGGAGTGAACGCCGCCAAGGCAGCTGCTTTTACCAGCGGACTTCCGCTTCTCCCTGTTCATCATATCGCCGGTCATATTCAGGCGGCGCGGCTCGAACGGGAATGGCGTTATCCGGCGCTTGCACTTGTCGTATCCGGCGGTCATACCGATCTTGTCCTGCTGCGCGGGGAGGGGGACTATGAAGTTATCGGGCGCACCCGCGATGATGCAGCCGGAGAAGCCTATGACAAAGTGGCCCGAACGTTCGGTCTTCCTTACCCGGGAGGACCCCAGGTGGATAAACTGGCGTCCGCCGGTAAAGCGGACATCCCGCTTCCCATTGCATGGCTTGAAGAGGGCTCGTTTGATTTCAGCTTCAGCGGTTTGAAGTCAGCGGTCCTCAATACCGTCCACAATGCAGAACAACGCGGGGAAACGTTATCCACAGCCGATGTCGCCGCGAGCTTTCAGGCAAGCGTCATTGAAGTGCTTGTGGAAAAAACCAAACGTGCCGCTGAAGAATACGGGGTACAGCAGGTCGTACTTGCCGGAGGTGTCGCAGCCAACCAGGGACTGCGCGCGGCGATGGAAGACGCTTTCAAGGAAAGCCCTGCGGAATTGACGATCCCGCCTTTCCGGTACTGCACCGATAATGCGGCGATGATAGGGGCAGCCGCCCACATTCAGTGGAAAAAAGGAATCACCGCCGGTTGGGATTTAAATGGTGTACCAGGCTTGGCCTTATATTGAGGTCAGGCTTTTTTTATGATTCTGTGCTGGTTATTGAAGCTCCAGCATAAAGCACCCAGCCCCTATCCCTGGTTTTCGGGGCAGCCTGTACTCTGAACGACCCGTGAATTGGTCGTTAGAACAGTTCTAAGAGCGGTTCGTCCACTAAAGTTTCTTACAAATGGTCACTAGAGACTTCCAGCGGCCATTCGTAGCTCATTTCTATGTGGTAATGGTCGATAGACACCGCCTACCGACCGTTTCCCCCCGATATCCATCAGAGAATGGCCGCTGCAACACATGGTGTCCATCTATGTTAAGAATCTGTGTGCTTTTATCTCCATAAAGTAAAGATTGTTGAGACTGTGTAAAAGTCATCTTGTGGATAATGGGGATAAATACGTGGAAAACTAATAAATCAGGGGAAAGCGATGTGAATAGCAAATATGTGTATAACTACAGTTTATTTGTGTATAAGTTCAGAAAACACAGGCAGATAGGTGTTTGTATGTTGATAACCTTGTTGATAGTGTGGATGGATCAAGGAGGAAGGACATGGAAAAAGACGTCACACGATTTCGGGATAAAACGGGAAAACAAGGGTTTTGGATTTTTATCCTCGGGGTGATACTCTCTTTGTTGTGTACTCCGCTGCACGAGGCCCGGGCGGAAGAACAGCATGCTGTGCTGGTGCTCGTTCCCGGCTTAACGATGGAAGATTACTTTCTGCTGCTGGAGGATAAAAAGCTGGCGGAAGGAGCGGTCATTGGGGCACTGAACCGGGTTACAGCAGGACCGGTATCCCCTGTGGATGAAATGTTGACCCTGAGCGCCGGGGCGCGTGCTGAAACGAATCAGGTGTCGCTGAGTGACTGGACGCGGCGTACGACGGAAGGAGAGTTTTTTTCCTATCACCTTCCCGGCTTTGCAGCGATCCATGCGGAGAATGAGAAGGGCGGGTACAGCGCCGCTCCGGGGACACTTTCGGAGACGCTGCGCGCAGACGGTGCTGCCGTTTGGTTTGCCGGACACAGTGACAGGCGGGGGAAGAGGCAGAGTTATGCCCCTTTTTTAACAACCGATTTTCAAGGCAGGACTTACGGAAGCCGTCGTGCGGTTGTGGATAAAGACAGTTCCGCTCCCGGGGGCTGGAGAATGAATCCACAGAAAACACAGGACTGGGTGGATAACATCCAGCGGCATACTTCCTCGAGTCTGGCAGTGGTGGAATGGGGGGATATCGCCCGGTTCCAACATGAAGACCAACATATTTCCGGAAACAGACCTTTTCAACCGCTGGTGCAGGCTCTACACGATATGAAACAAAGAGAACAGCCACTGTTTCTTATGGGGGTCGATCCATCCACAGATGACATGATTCCATTTGCGAAGTGGACAGGTGATAAAGACACAACGGTGCGTGGACTTTTTTCCACATCGACCGGCCTTCCTTATCTTGGAAGCGTCGTGGATGCCGCGCCTGCGCTGGCGGCAGTGTTTTCCGAAGGAACGGAGCCCCCATTGGCAGCCGGCGAAAAGGTAGATCTTAAGGAAACGCGGTCAGAGCTGCGGGGGATGCAGACGATTCATGACACGCGGGCGCCTGTGCTTTCCTCCTACATTTTTGTCCTGATTCTTCTGCTTGCCGCTGCCTTTCTTTATGAAAAAAGAGAAAAGTCTGCCCCACCGCGGTGGATGCATGCCGCTGTATCGACCGGAATGGCCTCGCCGATTGCTTTTGTTCTAATTCCGGCTCTTGTCGGCCGGCCTGTGGATAACATTGCCCTTTATACAGGAAGCGTGACAGCTGCTGCTCTTGTGATAGGTGCTGTCGTCTCTATTTTGGCCCGTCAGAAGGCTCCGCTCCTCCTTTCCCTCCTGTTGACCGTGCTGTTAAGCATCGATCTTCTAAACGGCGCCTATGCCATTCAGCGGTCTTATCTCGGGTATGACCCATTGATCGGCGCCCGCTACAGCGGTATCGGCAACGAGCTCGGCGGCTTCTTTACCGTTGCGGCCATCGTCTGTCTGGAACCGGTGCTGCGGTATAGGAAAAAGGCGGTCCTTCCGCTGCTTCTCGTTTTTTTGATTATCACCGGAAGTGCAGCTCTTGGAAAAAACGCCGGCGTGACGATCGCGTCCGGCCTGATGTTTGGCACCCTTTGGACAAAGGAGTTCCAACACGCCGGCTGGAAAAAAGTATTGGCGGCTGTATCCGGGGGAATGCTTTTTTTAGGTGTGCTGCTCTGGGGGCTTTCGTTCACCGGAGGTCCTTCCCACATCGGTGCAGCGTTCCAGCAGCTCCTGCAGGGAGAATGGGAAGAGCTGCGCGCGCTTTTCGTTCGAAAGGTGGAGATGAATATCAAGATCATTTTTCATTCCAACTGGACGAAACTGCTGATTACAAGTTACGCGATCGCTGCTTTTTATTTGCTGATTGAAAAAAAGACGAGAATGAGGCCGTCCCGGCAGCTTGTGGTGAAAGCAGGGGCCGCCGGTTCGATCTTTCTGCTGCTTCTGAATGACTCCGGAGCCGTGGCTGCTGCGACCTCGATGTTTTATCTGCTCTGCGTGCGGTACGCGTGGAACATGGAATACCATTTCGCCGATATAATCCGCCGCCCGGCCGAAAAAAAGCCACTATGAACGAATCATAGTGGCTGTCAGCATAGTCTTTACCCGAGCTGCAGGGCTTCCCATTTTTCCATATAGGCATCGAGCTGCTCTTTCGCATCATGGACCTGCTGCTGCATCTCGGCTGCTTTTTCGTGGTCTTCATACACATCAGGCGACAACATTTCTTCTTCGAGCTGTTCGATCTTCGTTTCGAGTGCTTCAATCTGCTGTTCTGTATCTTCAATATCCCGCTGCCGTCTGCGCTCCTGTTTCTTGGCTTCTTTGTCCTCGAGGAATGCTTTTTTGTCTTCGCCGGGAGCCCCGGTCTGGGTGTCGGCTGCAGGCGGCTGCTCCTGGGCGCGGAGTTCGGCGCGCTGGCGTTCTTCATCCTTTTTCATCACATAGTAATCGTAGTCGCCCGGATATTCCTGAATCCCGGACTGATCGAGTTCAACAATCTTGGAAGCCATCCGGTTGAGAAAGTAACGGTCGTGGGACACAAACAGCAGCGTCCCCGGATAGTTAATCAGTGCGGCTTCGAGAACTTCTTTGCTGTCGAGGTCAAGATGGTTTGTCGGCTCGTCAAAAATCAGCAGGTTGGCCTTTTTCATCATTAACTTGCTGAGCGCGAGCCGTGATTTTTCTCCGCCGCTCAGATTGGAAACGGACTTGAGCACATCTTCGCCGGTGAAAAGGAAATTTCCCAGAACGGTGCGGATTTCCCGTTCTGTTTTAAGTGGATACTCGTCCCACAGCTCATGAAGCACGTCTTTGCCGGTATCAAGATCACCCTGCTCCTGGTCGTAGTAGCCAACCGATACTTTGGTGCCGTACTGGACAGTGCCTGAAGCCGGCGTGATGCGTCCGGCAATCGCTTTTAGCAGCGTCGTTTTACCGATACCGTTCGGCCCGATCAGCGCAATGCTTTCCTGCCTTTTGACAGAAAGGGTTAAGTCCTGGATAACAGGGTTTTCCTCTTCATAAAAAACATTCAGATCATAAATGTTCAGCACTTCATTGCCGCTCTGTCGCTCGATATCAAAGGAGAACCGGGCTGATTTTTCGTCCCCCTGCGGCTTCTCCTTAATCTCCATTTTTTCCAGTTTTTTGCGTCGGCTCTGCGCCCGTTTGGAGGTGGAGTCGCGGGCGATATTTCTTGCAACAAAGTCTTCGAGTTCGGCGATTTCTTTCTGTTGTTTTTCATATTCTCTCATTTCCTGCTCGTAAACCTCGGCTTTTTTCTCCAGATACCGGCTGTAATTGCCGTAAAACAACCGAGCTTCCGACCGTGACATTTCATAGACTTTGGAAACAATATTGTCGAGAAAATAGCGGTCGTGCGAAACAATCAGAACCGCTCCTTCGTAGTTGGACAAAAAGTTCTCCAGCCAGCGGAGCGTATCAATATCAAGGTGGTTCGTCGGTTCGTCGAGAATGAGCACTTCGGGTTTGGAGAGCAGCAGTTTACCGAGAGCGAGTCTTGTTTTCTGCCCACCGCTTAACGTTGTAATCGGTGTATTGTAGTCAAATTGATCGAACTTCAACCCTGCCAGAATCCCGCGGATATCTGCTTCATACTGATAACCGCCGCGCTCCTGAAAATCATATTGAAGATTGTCGTAGTCTTTTAAGGTTTTCTCGTATTTCTGTTCGTCATTGTACACATCCGGATCGGCCATGGCATTCTCGAGGCTGCGCAGCTGCGTTTCCATTTCCCGTAGTTCATCGAAAACAGAAAGCATCTCGTCCCAGATTGTGCGGTCGGAATCAAGACCGGTGTGCTGATCAAGATAGCCGATTCTTGTTCCTTTTGGTGTGGTAACTTCTCCTTCGTCGTAGGGAAGTTCCCCGGCGATGATTTTCAGAAGGGTTGATTTGCCGGAGCCGTTACGGCCGATGAGGGCGGCTCTTTCATTCTTTTTGATCTCGAGCTTAATCCCATCAAGAATGGTTTCAACCCCGTAAGATTTCGTTATATTCGCGCATTGCAGCACAATCATTATTGTTCATCCTTTTATTCAAAACTTCTCCTCTCTTAGTGTATCGTATTTTTAAAGCAAACGCGAAACAGAGAATATGGATCATGTGTGAAAATGCCCGGCGAAAATGCTTTCAACTATTACAAATTTCCGTTTTTTCGTGTAGAATGAAAGAAAGCGCAGATGGCTCCGGTATGCTGTCTCAAGCAGGACAGGCTTTACGATGTGACGACAGCATAGCTTATCATGTTATACTGTAAAGAAACATGAAAGGAAAAGTTGGAGGCTGCCATGAACATAGACCAGCAGAAGATACCGCAGGCAACCGCCAAACGGCTGCCTCTTTATTACAGGTTTCTTGAAAATCTTTATCAATCGGGGAAGCAGAGGGTTTCCTCTACAGAACTAAGCGATGCGGTCAAAGTGGATTCAGCCACGATACGAAGGGATTTTTCCTACTTCGGAGCACTTGGCAAAAAAGGTTACGGCTACAATGTACAGTATCTGCTTTCCTTTTTCCGCAAAACGCTGGATCAGGACGAAGTGACCAAAGTATTTCTTGTCGGGGTGGGAAACCTTGGCACCGCGCTTTTGAAATACAATTTCACAAAAAGCGACAACACACAGATTGTCAACGCCTTTGATGTCAATCCGGACTTGATCGGGCAGGACATCAGCGGGGTTGAGATATATCACATGAATGACCTGCCGGACGTAAAAAAGAAACGGAACGCTTCGATTGCGATTCTCACCGTCCCGGCCCCGGCCGCCCAGGAAACCGCGGAACAACTGGTGGAGGCGGGAATCACCGGTATTATGAATTTTACTCCGGAACGTCTGACGGTGCCCGAAAACGTACGGGTTCATCATATTGATTTGTCGGTGGAACTTCAGACATTGGTGTACTTTCTGAAAAATTATCCTTTATAGCACATGCAGGGGGTGTTTTGAAAATGAATCTGGGACCTATAAGCATTGGACTGATTGTTCTTGCCGCGCTTTTGATTTTCGGACCGAAAAAACTTCCGGAACTCGGAAAAGCCGCGGGTAATACGCTGCGGGAATTCAAGAGCGCGACCAAAGGACTTGCTGATGATGTGGAAGAAGAAGAGAAAAAGAAAAACCGGCAGCAGTCAACGGATGAATCCGATAAGTAAAGAGTAGGACGGGACAGGCATGGCGCAGAATGAAATGACTTTATATGATCATATTGGAGAACTGCGGAAGCGCATCATTATCTCAGCGGTCTATTTACTGGCGGCATTTATCGCCGGTCTTATTATCGCGCCGGGGGTGATAACGTACCTGCAGAATATCCCGGAAGCCGAGAGTTTCCCGATGAACGTGTTTAAATTGACCGATCCAATCAAGCTTTACATGAATTTTGCGTTTTTCATCGGGCTGATTCTCGTATTTCCTGTCCTCTTGTATCAGTTGTGGGCGTTTGTATCACCGGGTCTGATGGAAAAGGAGAGAAAAGTAACGCTCTCCTACATACCTATCGCTACGGTTCTGTTTCTCGGAGGACTTGCTTTTGCGTATTTTGTTCTTTTTCCAAATGTCATCCGGTTTTTGAGCGGATTGTCCGAGAGGCTGAATTTAACGGAGCAGTACGGGGCCAATGAATATTTCAGTTTTTTGTTTCAACTGACGATACCATTTGGTTTCTTGTTTCAGCTGCCTGTAGTTGTCATGTTTTTGACCAGACTCGGCTTGATTACGCCGGCATGGCTCCGTCACATCCGGAAGTATGCCTACTTTGTGCTGCTTGTCATAGCCGGCTTTATTACACCACCGGACATTGTGTCCCATCTGATGGTAACGCTGCCGCTCTTTCTGCTGTACGAAGGAAGTGTGATCATTTCCCGGTTTTCCTACAAGAAAGCCCTGCAGGCCGAGCAGGAGCAAGCCGGACAGGACAAATAAAGCAGGAGCGCAGTCCATTTGACTGCGCTCCTGTTTTTTTTTGTTTGTATGAGGTCTGGTGTGATGTTTGTGGTTCAGCTGCTGGATCCGCTTTGCCTGCCGGCGCGCAAAAAGCGGAGGCCCATCAGAACATCCAGAGCTGCGAGGCCTGCGTACAGAAACGTCAGGAAATTCCATGAATGGTTGTTCACATTAAGGACGGCAAAGCAGATGAAAGCAGCGGCAAGTCCGAAATAGAAAAGCCCCATCATGGTTGTGCCGCCCCTCATAAAAAGAATCCTCCCAGAATCAGGTTCACCTGTTCCATTTGCTGCTGGATTTCGCGGATCTGATCCGCAAACAGGACCTGTACAATAATGGCATAACTGTTCATTGCCACGTGTGCAATGATCGGCACGAGAATTCTGCCCGTTTTCACATACAGATAGGAAAAGGCGAATCCGACGGCGGTATAAATCAACACGTGCGTGATGTCAAAATGCACGAGCGAAAAGATAAGGGCACTAAGCAGTGCAGCGATGATAAAGTTAAAACGTCTGTAAAAGGTGCCGAAAAGAACCTTTCGGAACACGAGTTCTTCCAGAATCGGCCCGATGACGGCGACAAGTAAGGCAAATACAGGAAACTTTTCCACCATGGATAGAATCTGCTGCGTGTTCTCGGAACCGGGTTCGATACCGACCGCCATTTCAATCAGAATCGCCGCGTACTGGGCGGCAAATACGAGGAATATCCCGAGAACAGCCCACAACGCTGCATGTCTGCCCGATGTTTTTGTGAGCTTTGGATGGCGGTCGGTCTGCCGCTCGGGTAAAAGCAGGAAGAGCATCACAACGAGCGCCGCAGCAAAGCTGATAAGGCTCCATATGACGGAACTTTCCCGAATCCCGAATCCGAGGGAAAGCAAAATAGGCGCACCGATAAAACCGGACAGCTGCATCAGTATGTAAACGATGAGAATCCACCAATAACGTTTAGTCAAGCTTGTTCCACTCCTCTTTATCGTTTGAATAATACAATGTATACGTACGTATTGTATCATAATGCACGGGGAGAAGGGGCGGGAAACGGTTGTGATGAAATAATGAAATGAAGCGTTTCAGCTCCATACAAAAACGGGTAGGTTCTAACAGGAAGGTCTGCGGCATCAAGCCTGCGGACCGGACTGGGGAAAAAATGAAAAAATTTCAGGCTTTCCCCTTGCAAAATGGAAGCGGATTGATTATCATAAGAATTGGTGTTAGCACTCGATTGCTAAGAGTGCTAATAAGCACGAAACATGTCGGTTCCCCGCCCTATCGGCCGGGATGCCGCGCTAATACTAAAGGAGGGTGTTTACCTTGTTAAAGCCTCTTGGTGACCGCATTGTGATTGAACAAATTGAACAGGAAGAAACAACAAAAAGCGGTATTGTCCTTCCGGATTCCGCCCAGGAAAAACCGCAGGAAGGCAAAGTAGTCGCTGTCGGAAACGGCCGTGCAGCGGATAACGGCGAACGGATCGCTCCGGAAGTCAGTGAAGGAAACATGGTCATTTTCTCCAAATTCGCCGGCACAGAAGTAACGTATGAAGGAAATGACTACCTCATTCTCCGCGAAAGCGATGTTCTTGCTGTTATCGGTTAATAAATAGGGGATCATCCCCTACATACTCTCATTTACAGGAGGTCGAAACGATGGCAAAAGATATTAAATTCCGTGAAGACGCGCGCCAGACTATGCTCGACGGCGTGAACGAACTGGCGAATGCTGTAAAAGTAACGCTTGGACCAAAAGGACGCAATGTTGTTCTTGAAAAGAAATACGGGTCCCCGCTTATCACAAACGACGGGGTGACCATTGCTAAAGAAATCGAGCTTGAGGATAACTTTGAAAACATGGGCGCCCAGCTCGTAAGCGAAGTGGCCAGCAAGACAAACGACTTGGCCGGCGACGGTACTACAACCGCGACTGTTCTTGCTCAGGCAATGATTAAGGAAGGTCTGAAAAACGTAACGTCCGGTGCGAACCCGATGGGAATCCGTTACGGTATTGAAGAAGCGACGAAAACAGCTATTGAAGAGCTGCGCAAAGTCTCCAAGCCGATCGAAGGAAGCGAAGCAATTTCCCAGGTGGCTTCGGTTTCTGCTTCCAGTGACGAAGTCGGTGAGATTATTTCTGAAGCGATGGGGCGCGTCGGCAACGATGGTGTCATTACGGTAGAAGAATCCCGCGGCCTTGAAACAGAACTTGAAGTTGTGGAAGGTATGCAGTTCGACCGCGGCTATGCTTCCCCTTACATGGTGACAGACTCTGATAAAATGACCGCTGAACTGGACAATCCGTACATTCTTATCACAGATAAGAAAATCACGAATATCCAGGAAGTTCTTCCGCTTCTTGAGCAGGTTGTGCAGCAGAACAAACCGATCCTGATCATCGCAGAAGACGTGGAAGGCGAAGCACTTGCAACCCTCGTTGTGAACAAACTGCGCGGGACCTTTAACGCGGTAGCCGTGAAGGCACCAGGATTCGGCGACCGCCGCAAAGCAATGCTCGAAGATATCGCACTGCTCACAGGCGGCCAGGTTATTACCGAAGACATCGGCCTTGACCTGAAGAATGCTACCATCGATCAGCTTGGTAAAGCCGGCAAAATCGTCATCAACAAAGATGACACCACTATTGTAGAAGGCGAAGGCAACCCGGGAGAAATCACCAATCGCGTGAACCAGCTGAAAGCACAGATCGAAGAAACAACATCCGATTTCGACCGTGAAAAGCTGCAGGAGCGCCTCGCCAAGCTTGCCGGAGGTGTCGCTGTCGTGAAAGTCGGCGCAGCGTCTGAAACGGAAATGAAAGAACGCAAGCTCCGCATCGAAGACGCCCTCAACTCCACACGCGCAGCTGTTGAGGAAGGCATCGTCTCCGGCGGCGGTACCGCCCTCATGAACGTCCATGAAGCGGTCAAGAAGCTGGAAGACGCAAGAGAAGGTGACGAAGCAACAGGTGTCAGCATCGTGCTCCGCGCCCTTGAAGAGCCGCTCCGTCAGATTGCGCACAACGCAGGCCTCGAAGGTTCCGTTGTTGTGGAGCGAATGAAGAGCGAAGCTGTCGGCAACGGCTTCAACGCCCTCACCGGCGAATGGGTCAACATGATTGACGCCGGCGTTGTCGATCCGACGAAAGTCGTCCGTTCCGCGCTGCAAAACGCATCTTCGGTATCCGCAATGTTCCTCACTACCGAGGCTGTCATTGCTGATAAACCAGGCGAAGACGAAGGCGGCGGTGCTGCCGGCGGCGGCATGCCTGACATGGGCGGAATGGGAGGTATGGGCGGCATGATGTAATGCGCCCTCCCAAATACTGATGTGACGGGGTTAATGCCCTGTCACATCTTTTTTATGGCTTGAAAAGTCACAAAAAAGTAACGTAAATATTTGTTCTTGGTTTTCTCTACTGATTTACTGATACCATTGCTTTCATAACTTGTTATTTTTACCATACTCTTTTCCAGAGAACGTAAGAAAAGAATGTAAAAGATATTCGGGAAAACGAAAAAAGTGTATATCCAGAGAATAATAAAGAGCAGGGAAAATCCCTGCTCTTTATTTGCTATGTACTTTTACTTCTTCAATAATCTCTTTTTCGATTCGCTCATTTTTTTCGTGCATTCCCTGCCAGGCAAAAAAGATGTCGATCAAATTCCAGATGAACAGCGTCAGCCATCCAAGAAGCAGCATAGCTACAGCACGTCCGGTAGGACCTATATAAAATCGATGAGCCGCAAACGTACTAAGGAAAAACCATAAAAGAATGAGAATAAGAGGGCTTTTCTTTCTTTTTTCAAATTCACTCGCCACAATGGATTGTTGTTCGCTGGTAAGGTCCTGCTTTAATGCTACATTACTCATGCATCACACCTCCTTTTAATAAGGTATTGTCATTCTACCATGTTTTCCATGTTCTTACTATTAATTTTTAAAAAAGGGACTGAATCAACTTTCGCGGATTGAACCAGATAGATAGGTTCTGATTATATAAACCACCAATCCATTTTAATTGAGAATTTTTATCAATTATTATATACTGTAAATGACAGAACATAGAATAAAACAAGGAGAATCTATGATGCAGATATACTGGACGAAAATAAATAATATTATCGAAGAAACATCGGAAGTGAAAACGTTCATGCTCGACTGCCCGGAAGATTTCACATGGGAGGAAGGCGCACACACCCATTTTGCCCTGGAGGGTTTTAATGCCGGAGAACAGCCAAACCGCGCCCTGATCCGCCACATGTCCATCTCTACGTTACCGAACGAGCGTTCCATCGGAATCACGACACGTATTAGAGAGCAGTGCTCCGAGTTCAAAACGATATTGAGAAATCTAGAGATCGGCAGTGACGTTGCCATATTCAAAACGCATTCGAATGTGCCGCTGAAAAGAGAAGACAAAAATGTGTATCTATTGTCATCAGGAGTCGGGCTGGCAACGTTCAGGCCGCTTGTACTGGATTATTTCGAACGGGCTGACAACGTCGGTCACATGCATTCTTTGAACATTGATTCATCGGATGATTTCTTGTTCTCTGATATTTTTACCTCCGCCCCTGACAAGACATTCACCTCCCAGTTTGTCGATAACCGCGGCGACTACTACGAGCAGGTGAAAGCTCTTGCGGCTGACAAAGAGGGAGTCTTCTATATTGTCGGCAGTGACGAATTCCTCCTGCAGAACATTAACGTACTGCGTGAGAAGGGCATCCAACCGGAACAGATTATGCTCGACAAGCATGAAAACCAACGGGCTGAGTTTTTATCACAGGATGTGTCCATGTAAGCGGAAATCCCATGTAAAAAGGGCGTTCATGTAGAAATTGTCCATTTCTGCGTGGACGCCCTTTTTATGTTATTGTAATGGAAGTATGCTTGCGGGCTGATACAACAGTATGATTCAAACAGGTTGGTGTGTCACATATGGAGGTGGATGACCATGCAGATGAAGCGTTTTGAAGATAAGGTAGCATTGGTAACAGGCGGTCGTTCGGGAATCGGTCGTGCCATAGCCCGTCGTCTTCGTGACGAGGGAGCAGTCGTGATTACCGCACAGCGCGGCCAAGATGAGGAATTTGAATCGATTCAGGCTGATTTCTCGGATCCGCGTACACCGGAGCGGCTTGTGGAAGAAGTAGCTGCCGGTAAAGGTCGGCTTGATGTGCTTGTCAATAACTCGGGAATGATGCAGGAAGCGTCTATCGAAGAGACGACTATAGAGGAATGGCAGCGTAACATCAGTATCAATCTGACAGCGCCTTTTCTGCTGATCCGCGCGGCACTCCCGCATCTTCGTCAGACGAAAGGAAGCATCGTCAATACCGGATCAACAGAAGGTATTGCTGCCAATCCCCGACATGCGGCGTACTGCACCTCAAAGGCCGGTCTTCATGGGCTGACCCGTTCGGTGGCGGTGGATCACGGCCATGAAGGCATCCGCTGCAATGCGGTGGCGCCCGGCTGGATTGACACCGAGCTGAATCAGGAAATGATCGAGAACTCAGATGATGCAGAGGCTTTCCGTGACGATATTGCCCGTATTCACCCTGTCGGCCGCACCGGTTCCCCGGAAGAAGTGGCAGCGCTCACCGCGTTTCTCGCAGCAGATGAAGCTGGATTTATCACAGGACAGGTGTACACCGTGGACGGCGGTAGAACAACCCAGCTGAGTCTTCCTTGACTAAAGGCTTTTCCGTCTGTCCGGTATCCTCTTTGTTCATGACAGGATCAAACGTAGAATCGTTAAAACGTAAGTGTGATTGAACCATGCTTACGTTTTACTTCTCAACATCTTCTCCACTGTTTCTATGAACCTTTCTCACCTTTGTTTCCCAACCTGTAAAATAATAAAATGTATACACGATATGAAATATTTTATGAGGTATTTGACTTAAAAGTAACGACAGTAACTATAATGTATAATAATAAGCAGAAGTGAGAAGAAAAAGGAGTTTCATCAATGTTCTAAGAACAAAACGGGATTAGTGAAGAAGAGAGGAATGCGTTGATACGAAGTATGAAGCGACTAATTTTATGCAAAAGGAGCTTACGGCATGATAAAAAAATCTTTCGTTGTTATAGTGTGTCTGCTTCTATTTATCGTTGTCGTTTCCCCCGTATCCGCCCAGGATATATGGAAGTGGAAAGCACCGAAAGAATCGTATGAAAAAGTGACAGAAAATATCAAGGAGTGGACAAAAGACCGTGATATACAACAAACATTTCAGGAGTGGACAGCGAATCTTGAATCCTTTTTAAACAGTGTGGAATGGCAGTACCCGGACGAAACACAAAAGGAAGAAGGAGAGCCGGAACAAAGTTCCCCGGGTAAGGAGGCTTCTGTTTCAAAAGAATCGATTACGGACTATGAACCGGGCGAATTTGAGCAGGAGGTGTTAACGCTCGTCAATGAGGAACGGGCAAAACGGGAGCTCGAACCTCTGGAAATGCATAACCGGCTTAGTGGTCTCGCTCATATAAAATCACAGGATATGGCTGAAAACAACTATTTCAGTCACACGTCACCAACTTACGGGTCCCCTTTTGATATGATGGAAGCCTTTGATTTCACTTATCGCGCAGCGGGGGAAAATGTAGCTGCAGGCCAGCGTTCACCTGAACAAGTAGTGGAAGGGTGGATGAATAGTGAAGATCACCGTGCCAACATTCTTCATAAGGAGTTCACACATATGGGAGTAGGTTATGTGGAAGGATCAGGGCCGTATCAAACGTATTGGACCCAATTGTTCATGACACCGCGTTGAGAACGAACCCAGCGAAACGAGACAAGAAAAGACACTTCCATGCAGATCTTTACTCTGCGAAGTGTCTTTTTTTTTCGAAACATAGGTCATAGCATGCATACACCCGTTCATAAGGCCAAAACGTCTGTTTCATATCGTCTAAACGTAACCATGAATGGTTCATACTTACGTTTTTACCTGTTCGGCGTGCTGTAAACGTCACTATGACCCTTTTATCACGACGTTTGCAGCATGAACAAGCTGTCAAACGTAACCAACACCCCGCCGGTCATTTTACGGCCTGCTTCCAGTAGTCTATAATGAAGGGTCAGGAAAGACATGTAGATAGGAAGTGCTTATGAGTAAACAAAAGAACCATGGATATAAAAAATCAGCCGGGAAGCAGTCTCCAAAGAATAAACCGTCCGGTCAACAGCGCCCTGCTCCGCAGGGTCGGAAGAACAGCAAAGCAGGGGGCGGGAAAAAACCGGTAATCGCCGAGGTAACCTGTTCTGGATTGACCAATGAGGGAAAAGGCATCATCCAGTGGGACGGCAAGAATCTGGAGGTGGAGCACCTTCTACCCGGGGAAACAGCGGAAGTCGCTGTTTCAACGAAGGGGCGGCATACGACGACGGAACTGAAGCGGGTCATCCAGCCTTCAAGCGACCGCGTGGAACCGCCTTGCGTTTATTTCTACGAGTGCGGCGGCTGTCAGCTGCAGCATATGACCAACCAGGCGCAGGCGGGATTCAAGCAGAAAACCGTGGATGCCTTGATGAAACCGTTCGGGAAACCGCAAGCCATGCTGACGATGGAGCATCCGTATGCGTACCGCAACAAGAGCCACACAACGTTTGGGATGAACAGAGACCGGCAGATCATCGGCGGCCTGTACGCCCGGAACTCACATGAGATTATCCCGATGGACCGCTGTCTCATTCACGATCCGAAAGCCGACGAGATTGCCGGAACCATTAAAGGCATCATGAAATCCACCAAACTGCGGCCATATAACGAGGATACCGGCGATGGTTTCCTGAGGCATGTGCTGATAAAGGTCGGGAAGACGAGCGGAGAGATTATGGTGGTACTCGTTGCCGCATCACCTGTCTTTCCGGGAAAAAATAATTTCGTCAAAGCGCTGCGCAAAGCCCACCCGGAGATCACCACGCTTGTTCATAATGTGAACAATAAAGACACGAGCATGGTACTCGGGGACGACGAAAAAGTATTGTTCGGCCCGGGGACGATCACCGATACACTGGGCGGGATGGAGTTCGTGATCTCGGCGAAATCATTCTATCAGGTCAATCCGGTCCAGACGGAGAAATTGTATGATAAAGCAATGGAAATGGCAGATTTGACCGGAAAAGAAACCGTGATCGATGCCTACTGCGGTGTTGGTACGATCGGTCTGATTGCCGCGAAAAAAGCCGGACGGGTCATCGGGGTGGAGATGAATAACGATGCCGTCCGCGACGCCATCCGCAATGCCAAGCGAAACGGTGTGAAAAACGCCCGGTTCTATCAGGGCGACGCCGGAAAGTTCATGGTCGAGATGGCAGAGCGTGGAGAGAATGCTGATGTCGTTATGATGGATCCTCCGCGGAAAGGAAGCGACGAAGCCTTTTTATCAAGTGTGGTAAAGCTTCAGCCGGAACGGATTGTCTACGTCTCCTGCAACCCGGAAACGCAGGTCCGTGATCTTGAATATCTGGAGAAAAACGGGTACAACGTAGAAGAAATACAGCCGGTGGACATGTTCCCGCAGACCGTGCACGTGGAGGCCGTCACAAAATTAGTCCGAACACAAAAAGCAGGGACCCGGTAAAGGGTGCCTGTTTTTTTTGCGTCTCCGGCTGTAAGATTCAACGCATAAGAATAGGAAAGGACATCTGACCTTCTTTTGTCAGCTGTGCTACACTATCGATAGATGATGCAGACGAATGAGGGATGTTTATGAGAAAGCCATCTATCTTGGTAGTCGAAGATGAGGAGAAAATTGCCCGGGTGCTGGAGCTCGAGCTTGAGTACGAAGGGTACCGCGTGGTTAAAGCGCATGACGGGCTGGAGGGAATCGAACAGTTCCGCAGCGGGAGATGGGATCTTATATGAATTGGACGGTACGGAAACGGATGGAAGAGATATGGATATGGATATCGATGCCAATTCCGGAAAAGTCATCAGAATCGACCGCGATGATGACGATGAAAAGGAGAACAATGGTAATATGAACGTTTCAAAGCAGCAGGCGGTGGAAACTGCTAAAGCAGAAGGCGCAGGTCAAGTGACCGAATTGGAGCTTGATGACGGCCATTATGAAATAGAGATGGAAAATGACACGACAGAATATGAAATCAAAGTGAACGGTCAGACTGGTAAAGTGATGGAAACAGAGCAGGATCAAGATGATGACGATGACTAACCCCGGATCGATGAAAAAATGGTAAGTTATGATGACAGTCTGAAATCCATCATCACAGACGGTGGTATTGTATGTAGATAACAACAAAAAAAGCACCTGCGTCTGTGAAAACTGCACAGGTGCAGGTGCTCTTATTTAAATGAAAAGAATCATTTATTAAGCGCTGTGATAATTCTCCATCGTGTTAGGCTCCTGATTCCTGGGTGTTTTGTCACTTTTCATTAACAAACCGCCGGGGATGACCAAGGCCAGGACAATGATCGACATAATGATATAGGCATTCTGGAATCCAAGGCTGGTGTAAAGACTGCCCATAAATAAGGAGAAGAAGGCGACACCAAGCTGTTTTGCCACATTGAAGCCTAACATATAGACTGTAGCGGAAAGGCGGACATCAAACACATTCACAATGTATTTCATAATCGAGACGAGCATGAGAGGCATCTCAATCGCCGCGAGCAGCTTCCAAAGTGCGAGAAGCGCCGGTGTGGTCGAAAAAGCGGTTCCAATCACCCTTACAAATAAAATGAGCCCATATAGAATCAGTCCGTTCTTCGCTCCGATTTTATTAATAAACCAAGGAGCAAGGACCATAAACCCTGCTTCCATGAATATCTGCACGGAAGCCAATCTGCTGAAAATGGATTCCCCGTTTGCTTCTTCGGGGAAGAAACTTACAAAGTAGTTGGGGAACTGCTGATCAAAGACGTCATACAGACTGGCACTGCCGATAATCAGAAGACAAAGGCCCCAGAAACTTCTTTTCTTAAAAACACTCAAAATACTGTCTTTATTGACGTGGGATCCTTCATCTTTTTTCGTATCTTCGCTGCCGGTATCTACTGATTCATTGGCTTTTCGCTGGGAATCCAGTTTTCTAACGTTTACCATTAAAAGCAGGATTCCAAGCAGAATGCCGGAGATGGTACATACCCAGAAAACACTGAAGGGGTCACGTACAAACATGATACCACCGATAAAGGCAAAAGCCCCGCCTGCAAGAGACCCAAATAAACGGGCATGGCCGTATTCAAAATTGCTGGCGCGGCTGGATCTCTCTGTATATGCTTCCACAACGCCGACACCGCTGTATAAACACAGACTTAAGAATGCCCCTCCGGCTATGCTGCCGAAAACAACGTTAAATTGAAGAAGGGGAATGAACGCAAATTCAAAATAAGGTCCAATCATAAGCAGACACAAAATAACAAAGGCAAATAAATGTCTTCTTAGTCCCAGCTTGTCCTGGATAACCCCGTAAACCGGTTCCAAAAATATGGCCACAACAGACATCGTGGAAAATACGATGCCTGCTTCGGCTGTACTTAGATTTGCCTCGTCATTTAACCATAATGGCAGAAACGTGATGATGAGTGTCCAAACGGTAAAATAGAAAAAGTTGATGCCGCCGAAATTCCAAAAGGTTCTGTTTTTTAAACTATTCATTTTAATCCTCTTTCGTTAAAATCTTTGATGTATCAGGGGTCCATCTGTCATCTGAAACGGGGACTCCAAAATGAGGGGTGCCATCTTCATTCCATGTGATAACTTGCGCACGGGCGTGACGGTTAGGGTCATATAACGGGTCGCCCTCGATCTTTGTATAATTCCGGGCATGATAAATCAAAATATCGGTATTTCCGTCTTCGGACACAGTGAAGCTGTTATGTCCCGGGCCGTACTGTTCATTTGGTGTATAGCTTTCAAAGACCGGCTCCTGACTTTTCGTCCATGATTCCGGGTTCAACAGATCCGCGTCCGCATCAGCTGTCAGCATGCCCATGCAGTAATCAACGCCTGTAGCGCTTGCAGAGTACGTAATAAAAACCTTCCCGTTTCTAACCAGAACGGCAGGGCCTTCATTCACCCAGAACCCTTTGATTTCCCATGGTAACTCAGGTTTGGTGAGCATAACGGGAGGGCCCGCTAATGTCCACGGATTCTCCATCTCAGCAATATAAATATTGGAATGTCCGGTAATATCGAGATCCTGCTGCGACCAAACGTAGTATTGAGTCCCTTTATGTTCGAAGGTTGTTGCATCCAGAGCAAAGGTGGACCAGCCTGGATCTATCTGTCCCTTTTCCTTCCACTCCCCTTCAATTGGATTATCCGATTCATTTTCGAGAACATACATCCGGTGATTGAACGTGTCATCCACAATCTTGTCGTCGGGAGAAGCAGCGTAATAGATATACCATTTCCCATCTATGCGGTGAAGTTCGGGAGCCCAGATCAAGTCACTCTGCGGTCCCTGGCTGTGTTTATGCCAAATTGCATGTTCCTCCGCATCCTGCAGGTCGTTCAGATGTTTGGCGCGCCGCAGAATAATCCGGTCGTAGGAAGGGTACGACCCGGTGAAGTAATAATAACCATCACTGTGTTTATAAACAAACGGGTCTGCTCTTTGTAATACGATAGGGTTATATATAGTTTCCATAATGGTCACTCCTTTTATAAAGTAAGTACGAATTATCTTGTAACGCAGGAAGCGGTTTCTCAAGACGTATAAGATGGTGCTTGTTGGACATTAAAAAGCCTGTATGTCTATTGTTATAGAATGTACGTACAAGTTGAATGGAAAAAGCCGGGGCAGATGGTTAACGCTCTCCAATCTGCCCCGAAACAGGGGTCTTTTTTCCCGGTCAGCTCTACGGGTTATCCGGAGCCAGATGATCAACCGCGGTCTGTTCGATGATAAGTCCTTTTTTATAGCGTTCAATAAATGTCTCGAACCCTTCGACATCACGATGATCCGGGTAAATTTCCTGTTTGTCGATATCTTTAAATACTTTTTCATCCAGGAAATCTTCCAGGCTCTCCTGTTGATCTTTGTTCTTCATATAGGAAGCAAGGATGGCTATTCCCCATGCTCCTCCTTCACCAGCCGTTTCCATAACGGAAACCGGAGCATTGATAGCAGCAGCGACGATTTTCTGCCCGACAACCGGGGTTTTGAACAAACCGCCGTGAGCGAACATATTATCAATGGTCACCTGCTCTTCTTTGGTCAAGAGATCCATTCCGATTTTGAGTGCTCCAAACGCCGAAAACAGGTGGGTTCTCATGAAGTTGGCCAGGTTAAATGTACTTTCAGGAGAGCGGGCAAACAACGGCCGGCCGCTTTCAAGCCCTGTGATGTTCTCGCCGGAGAAATAACCGTAGCTGAGCAGACCGCCGCCATCCGGATCCGCTTCCAGTGCTTTTGTGAGCATTACCGAGAACAACTTGTCTGAGTCAACATCCTGTCCCATGGCTTCTCCAAATTCCCGGAACAGTCCGAGCCAGGCGTTCAAATCACTGGAGCAGTTATTGGCATGGACCATGGCAACCGGGCTTCCGTTTGGTGTTGTCACCAAATCAATTTCCTGATGTATGTTTGATAGATTTTGCTCCAATACAATCATGGCAAAAACAGAAGTGCCTACAGAGACGTTGCCGATGCGTTTTCGGACACTGTTTGTCGCAACCATTCCGGTTCCGGCATCACCTTCCGGCGGGCAGAATGGAATGCCTGGCTGCAGGTTTTGCGACTGGTCGAGGATTTTTACCCCGGCACTGGTTAATGTTCCTGCTTCTCCGCCTGCATCCACGACCTCGGGGAGAATCTCCTTCAGATTCCACGGATACTCTTTTGACGCAATTCGTTCATGGAACTGATCGACCATGGACGCTTTATAGTCCAGGGTGTTTTCATCGAGTGGAAACATTCCGGAAGCGTCGCCGGTTCCGATGACCTGTCTGCCCGTGAGAAGCCAGTGAATGTATCCGCTTAATGTTGTCATGTGGTCGATACGCGGTACATGCTCTTCTTCATTTAAGATGGCCTGATAAAGGTGGGCGATGCTCCAGCGTTCCGGAATATTGTGCTGAAATAAATCTGTTAATTCATCAGCGGCTTGACTGGTCGTCGTATTACGCCAGGTCCTAAACGGAACGAGCAGCTCGCCGGTATGGTCAAAAGGCATATATCCGTGCATCATGGCTGAGATTCCAATGGACCCAATCGTTCGTATCGTGATACCGTACGTACTTTCCACCTTTTGTTTCATGTCGCTGTAGGCTTCCTGCAGGCCGGTAATCATATCGACCTGATTGTACGTCCAGAATCCATTTTCCAACCGATTTTCCCACTCATAACTGCCCGAGGCGATGGTTTCAAAGTGATTATCAATTAACACTGCCTTGATACGTGTTGATCCAAATTCAATACCAAGCGACGTTTCCCCATCCGCAATGGCCTGCTTATGATCCAAATTGTTCATTTGAGCATTCCTCCTTTCTGATAACGATTTCATAGATTGGTGAAAAAAACAACTATTTATTCACCGTAATCTATTCATATCGTTGATAAATTTCGATTTTTAGTGTATTTTATGTTCGTACATTTGTCAATAATATAAATATTTGTACGTACAAATTAATCAGAATAAACGGTTTATTACATTTTCATACCTTTAAAGCCATGATAGAATATGTCCACCAAGGGGATGGACGTTTCAAGAAAGCAGGGGATGACATGAAGCCGAAATATCAAATCATTATAGATGATATCAAAAGCAGAATTTTTTCCGGGGAGTATCCTCAGGATAAACCAATCCCCACAGAATCTATTTTGCAGGAACAATACGACGTCAGCCGGCAGACAGTCCGTAAAGCGATTGCCGAACTGTCGAATGAAGGATTTCTGAGAAGTGAAAAGGGATCTGGGACGTATGTGAATAACCGGTATCATTTAAACCAGAGATGGAAAGCCGGAAAAAAAACGATTTGTGTCATCACTACCTACATCTCTGATTACATCTTTCCTTCCATCATCCGTGGTATTGAAAGCAGGTTAAACGATGATGGGTTTTCCCTGCTGCTCGCCAGTACCAACAATAACGTGGAACAGGAAAAAGATGCGCTCGAAACGATGCTTTCGTTTGGTGTGGATGGGTTGATTATTGAACCTACAAAAAGCAACCTGTACAATCCGAACATTGCTTATTACATGGCTTTCAAGGAACAAGGGGTTCCTATCATCATGATTAATGCTTATTACGACGAACTGGATGTCCCTTTTCTATGTCTTGATGATGTACAGTCAGGGTATCTAGCAGCCAATGAATTAATTTCAAAAGGACACTCGCAAATCGGACTCATTTCCAAAATGGATGATCTGCAGGGAAAGTATAGAATGAGAGGGTATATTCAGGCGATTGGAGAAGCAGCACTGGAATTTAAACCGGAGCATGTGCTGTCTTATACAACAGAGTCAAAGTCGGAATTATATACGAACGTAAAAGAGTTTCTGCTTCAAAATAAAGACGTTTTGACGGGTGTTGTCTGCTACAACGATGAAGTGGGCCTGGAGGTGGCAGGGGTGTGCAGAGAACTGGGGATTGCCATCCCGGAAGAGCTGTCCATCATAGGTCAGGACAACTCCTATATTGCCAAGAACGCAAACATCCATCTTTCCACCCTGACCCACCCCCAGGAGCAGATGGGACGCGACGCAGCGGACTGGGTCATCAAAAAACTGCAGGGAGCGAAAAATCTGCCGAACGAAACGTATTACCGGCCGGTGCTGATGCCGGGAGAAACGATAAAAGAATTAGAAGATAAGATGGACGACCCCCTTCCTTAATCTGACACAAAGACGGGTGCGGCAGAATCGTTTTCTGTCGTATCTTTTTTTGACAGATAGGAGAGGATAACATGGCAGTGTGGACTGGCGGCACCACGGCGGTTTCCCAATGGTTTTGGAAAAAGGACGCCGGTGTAATCCTGTATGTTAAGATGAAGGGAAAATGTTGAATGAGTCGTTGGGAACAAGCGGAAAAAAGGTTGATCTCAGCCTTCCAGGGAGGACAACTGTATGAAGATTGTAGTAACCAGCGTTTTTGTTGAGGACCAGCAGAAGGCAGAGGCATTTTACAGGGACAAACTGGGTTTTGTGAAGAAGCATGATATGCCGGCAGGCGGGGCCCGCTGGCTGACATTTGTTTCCCCGGAGAATCCGGAAGGGACGGAACTTCTCCTTGAACCAAACGGGCATCCCGCTGCGAAGGAGTATCAACAGAAGTTATTCGCGGACGGTATCCCGATGACTATGTTCGGTGTGGATGACATTTGGCAGGAGCACCGGCGGCTGAAGGAGCAAGGCGTGAGATTTACGATGGAGCCGGCAGAAATGAATGGTGTCACAGTCGCTGTGTTCGATGACACGTGCGGCAATTTGATTCAGATGGTGGAGCAGTAAAAATAGTATGTTTCGGGGAATCGCCCGAAAGAGGAAGAGTTTCGCTCGATTTCGACATAGTTTCGCCCGCAATCGACACCATATCGCTCGTAATCACCCTGTTTTAGCCTGCAGCAGGAAACACACCGACTGCAGATAAACGTTTTGAGCATTTATTTTGAGGAAATACAGACTGAAGTGATACGTTAGCCATTCACGTGAGAAACGAAAGGAGCGTCACTTATGGCACAGACACCATTAACGAAAGAAAATATTCCATCGATTGCACTCGGTACATGGTCGTGGGGAACAGGCTCCAACAGCGGCGAGGACATTTTCGGCAACCACCTTAGAGAAGATGATCTAAGACCTGTATTTGAGAAAGCAGTGGATGCCGGTTTCACCCTTTGGGATACGGCAGCGGTGTACGGCATGGGAGATGCTGAGACGATACTCGGCCGGTTCATGCAGGGCCGCCGCGATCTTTTTCTCTCGACGAAATTCACACCGGGCATGAGCGTGGAACCGGTAGAGAAGGCTCTCGACTACACGCTGGAGCGCCTTGATATCGATCACACCGATATTTACTGGATTCATAATCCAACAGATGTGGATCGCTGGACGAAAGAACTGATTCCGTTAATGAAAAACGGTAAAATCAAGCATGCCGGTGTATCCAACCATAATCTCGAAGAAGTGAAGCAGGCTGCTTCGATTCTGGAGGCGGAAGGACTGAGACTGTCTGCGGTACAGAACCATTACAGTCTGTTGTTCCGTTCATCCGAGGATGCCGGTATTATCGACTGGTGCCGCGAAAACGACGTTGTTTTCTTCTCTTATATGGTACTGGAGCAGGGCGCGTTGTCCGGCAAATTCGATAAAGATCATCCGATGCAGGCCGGAACTAGACGCGGAGATGCTTTCAATGCCGACGTAATGGCACAGTTGGATGATCTGCTTCAGCTCTTGAAAAAGACAGCCGAAACACATAATGTAGAAACGGCTGAAATTGCGATGGCCTGGGCGATCGCCAAAGGCACCGTACCGATTGTCGGTGTGACCAAACCACACCACGTGGACGGCGCTGCTTCCGCTGCAGGCGTGACATTGTCCGACCAGGAAATCAGTGAACTCGAAGAAACCGCTGCAGCTTCTGGTGTGGACATTAAAGGCGGATGGGAAAAAAGAATGGATTAAAACATGCTGGTCATGACAAAACCCCGGCTGCTGCGGCAGCCGGGGTTTTATTTATTATCATACCTCAACCGGCAGTTAAGCCTTACTTTTTCTTTATCCAGGGAAGAAAGTAAGGCCTAGATGTCGTTTTAACGTCACAATCGTAATCAGGAAAAGAAAAAGAGAGGCATAGCATGCGCGTCATCCTGACAATGTACTCTGACTCTCTGAAATGTGCTGCGTAGAGCCCGCGTGGTTCTCGTTATATTTTCACTAGTTTGCCCCCTTCTTCTGGTTCTTCATTCCACCTTATTTAATCTGTCAATTTTAAATGCCCTTCATTTTCCTTCCCTTCATATTATCAAGAAGAAATGAACTGAAAATTTTCCATTAGTAAAATGCCGAATGTAATATGCGGATTTTCTCAACAATTATTATTTCACATAAATTACTTTGACAGAAATAGTAATGTGTTATATACTGCAATCTGCAGGAGGTGAAAAAACATTGGAAAAGAAAATATCGAATGACTTGATTCGCGGGCACACCGATACGATCGTGCTCAACGTCCTGTACCAGCAAGATAGTTACGGTTATGAGATTTATAAAACCATTCTTGAAATGAGTAATGGGCAGTATGAATTGAAAGAAGCCACGCTTTATACCGCCTTTCGCCGTCTTGAAAAAGAAGGATGCATCGCTTCTTATTGGGGAGACGAAAGCCAGGGAGGCCGTCGCAAATATTATCAGATTACGAATGAAGGAAAAGAGAGATTGCATCAAAACAAAAAAGAATGGGTGTTTGC
The DNA here is from genome assembly GCF_042684865.1 of Salibacterium lacus. Classification (NCBI taxonomy): domain Bacteria; kingdom Bacillati; phylum Bacillota; class Bacilli; order Caryophanales; family Bacillaceae; genus Salibacterium; species Salibacterium lacus. The sequence goes on along the minus strand of NZ_JBHUML010000005.1, from coordinate 538,780 downwards.
AAAAGAAATATTAAATAAATTAATTGAAGGGGGAAACGATTCGAATGAAGCGTCAAATTGATCTGGATAAGAAAATCAAAGCTTTCATCGAGCGGGAGTTTTCCGGGATAGGAACAAGTCAGCAGCTTTATGAACTGAAAGAAGAACTAACCGTCAACCTAAAAGAAAGAGCACGAGATTTAGTAAAAGAAGGAAAATCAGAAGACGCAGCCCTTAAAGAGGTAATCCACTCGATGGGCGATATGAGCGGCCTGAAAGAAGACATGCGTCAAATTGGGGATGATCAATCCAAAAGAGATGTGTACACATCCACGGTATCGAGGATTTCAACCGCGGGCTTCATTGTTGGAATCTTAGTTATGGTCTTCGGAGGTCTGGCGACAACTATGTTGTATTTCATGGGACTTCCGGGTGAAGCAGTGACAGGACCATCCATCTTCATCGTAGGCGGCGGAATGTTATTCACATACAGCCTGCTCACGAGAGAGACAACAACTCGATACGCGATGATTAAGGGCCGCGCATTGCTTTATACCTTGGCCATTGGTATTACTCTTTTCAGTATTTTCGTCGCTTGCACGTCCGGATTGGCCACTGGTGAACTCTTTATTGCTATTAGTTCGTTCATAATCTTTTTCCTCGTCGGACTGGGTTTATGGCTGGGACTACTATTTACCACAAAGACAAGTAGAAAAAAATAAAAAGGAAAACACCGAAAACCAGAAAGAGGAAATGAGTAGGAGGGGGTTAGTCACCCCCTCCTACTCGATCAGGCAGAGAAAAATAACTTTCCGGTTCCAGATCGTGTAAGTTGATGACGGTCAGATCACCGGATAATTTCAATTTAAAATCTTTAAATCCATTGTATCCAAGGGTTTGACAATAACGCATAACCGCTGACGGACTGGCATAACTTGCCTCCGCAAGCTGTTTAACAGTCACGGATACAGCCTTTTCCGGATTTTCCAGAATAAAAGATGCTACAGCTCCTTCTGACGGTTTAACATAGTTGAATGACTCTCTTATTTTGTAAAGAACGCCTTCCAGTATGAATCCCTCCTTTGACTATCAGCATCAGTACTTTCCCTGTCATAGTACCCCTCCTGATATGAAAAATCAATTTTGTGACTAATGTTGGTATATGATTTCAAATTTTGAAACGAAGTTGTTCCTGCCTGTCTTAAGTGAAATACGAACGAATGGAATTTTCTCAACAATGAGATTTGAAAAATTAAACGAAAAGTGTGTAATTACACTAAAAGTGAAAAAGGAGAGTTGGGATGGATCAGCAGAGAGCCATTACTCTTATTTCTGAAAAGATAAAACTTATAAGAACAGAACAGGACTACACCCAGGATAGGATGGCAGAAATACTTGGCATTTCAAAGAAGACGCTCGTCCAGATAGAAAAAGGGAGGACGACCGCAAATTGGACCACGGTTGTAGCAGTATGCGGGTTGTTCAATCACAGTGAAGTACTGCTGTCGCTTCTGGGCGATGACCCGGTAGAGTTTATTAAACTGGTTGGTTTCCAAAATGATGAAGCACCAAAGGCTAAAACAATGGGAGGAACCGTATGGTGGAAGGAGATTGCGAGAGAAGACACTTACCGCCTGCAGCAAAATGTAATCAGTAATCATTACCGTATTCTGGACGAAGAAAATTACCGGCGGTACAGCACATTTCATAAGGAAGACGCGGAAAAACGTTTAGATGAACTAAAATATCAGGGTTCCTGACAGCAGGAAAGGAGAGACAGAAAGTGACCAAACGAATCATCGGGATGCTGGCTTTTACTATTATTTTTGGTTTTGCGGCTTTCTTTGCAGTATATTTTTCCTTACTCGTTTTTCCCCGGAGCGTCTACATATATGTCGGCATTACTGCTGGCGCGGTATTAATATCAGGGGACTTATGGATACTGGGAGTATTTTACCGTGTATCGGTACGTATGAAAATTCTTATTCCACTGCTTCTGCTTGTTGTGCCTAATGCGGGGTATGCCGGGTACGATGCTTATATGAGTCATATTGAAATCCAGCGTGCGGAGATAGATTTAACAGCATATGAACCCTTTCATGAAAATACAAAAGCAGCTTCGCTTGATGGAACGTCTGACTATACGATAGAAGAACATCTCCCTGCTTTAGATGGAGCTACCGCGTTATACCCGGTGTATGCGGCCTTTGCGCGTGCGGTCTATCCGGAAGATTCCTATCCCCACGGCAGTACGCGGCGCAGTGAAGTGGTTGTCTCCAAAACAAACGGAGCCTACCAGCGTCTGGCGGACGGCGAGGTGGATATGATCTTTGCTGCGGGGCCGTCCGATAAGCAGGAGGAAAAGCTTGGACCGGAGAAAAAACAGACTCCTATAGGAAAAGAAGCGTTTGTCTTTTTTGTGCATGAGAGTAATCCTGTAAACAGCTTGACGGTGAAAGAATTACAGCAGATTTATGCCGGCAATATTACGAACTGGGAAGAAGTGGGCGGCCCCGATCAGAACATTATTGCCTTTCAGCGACCGGAAGGGAGCGGAAGTCAGACAGGTCTTCAAAACATGATGGGGGAAAAACCAATCATGGATCCACCTGCCGATCAGCAGGTCAGCGGCATGGGCGGGATTGTGGAGAAGACGTCCGATTACCGGAATCACCGCAATGCCATCGGTTTTTCCTACCGATATTTCGCCACGGAGATGGTAGAAAACAATGGCGTGAAGCTTTTGAAAGTGGACAACGTAAAACCGGATGAGAGATCGATCCAGCAGGATAAATATCCATTAACGAGCGAATTTTATGCGATCACAAACGGGTCGGACAATCCACATCTCGATGATTTTATTCAATGGATCTTGTCGGACCAGGGACAGTCCTTGATTGAAAAAACAGGCTATGTGCCGATTCCGGAAAAAGAAGAATTGCGTGCCGGGTTCCAGAAGTACCGAAAGCAGGTGGAAACATTTCAACATGAAAAAGCGGAGAAATCACACATAGAAATAGAAAAGCAGCTGACGGAGATGGAAGGGGATATCTCCCGGGAAGAAATGAACGTGGTAACAGGGTATCTGCAGGCACTTGGTCAGATGAAAGAAAAAGGAGTCACTCCCTACCGAAAATTCTTGAAGAATTTTGCAGATGATTATGATGGAGTGTTGAGTAATGTTTTACAAAAAGATAAGGATGAACTTTAAAACTTCTGAGGGGGGAGCGTCCTTTTTTCTGCACCTGCTCTCTTGATTATTTTTATAGCGGCAGCTGAGCCTTACTTTCTGCCCGTAGCATGCGTGTCATCCTGACAATGTACTCTGATTCCCTGAAATGTGCTGCACGGAGATCTGTACTGTCCTTTTTTAGGCCATTTCCTCCGTTCTTTCTCCGGGACCTCCTTTACAAAAGAAATCAGCCGTGGTAAATTAATTATGTTAAAAACGTTAAATAAAAATTTAATAAATTTATCGAGGTACTATGTAAACTGATATTTTTGATATTCGAGGAGGTCTGGAAGATGGGCGAAACATATGATTATGTTGTGATCGGCGGAGGCAGTGCGGGTTCTATCCTTGCCAACCGTCTAAGTGAAGATGGGAAAAGCAGTGTTCTTGTTCTGGAAGCAGGGCGTAGTGATTATCCGTGGGACCTGTTGATTCAAATGCCGGCAGCTCTGCCGTTTCCCGCAGGAAAACCCTTTTACGACTGGAGATATGAATCGGATCCTGAACCATACATGGATGGACGCCGGGTGAAGCATGCCCGCGGGAAGGTGCTTGGCGGATCGAGTTCCATCAACGGTATGATTTATCAACGCGGCAATCCATTGGACTATGAACGCTGGGGAGGCGATCCCGGCATGGAGGAATGGAATTTTGCTCATTGCCTTCCGTATTTTAAACGCCTGGAGAATGCGCTGGCAGCGGATAAAGATGATGAATACCGCGGTCATGACGGTCCGGTTAAGCTGGAGCGCGGCCCGGCCAAAAATCCATTATTCCAAGCCTTTTTTGATGCTGCGGAGGATGCCGGTTATTCCCGGATCCCGGACGTGAATGGGTTCCGCCAGGAAGGATTCGCCCCGTTTGATAAACATGTGTACAAAGGCAGACGCATGTCTGTGTCGCGGGCTTATCTGCGTCCGGTGATGAAACGGTCGAATCTTACCGTGAAAACACGTGCGTTTGTTTCGAGTATTAACTTCAACGGCACGAAAGCGGAAAGCGTGACTTACCGCCGGAACAAAACGACCCATCACGTATCGGCAGGGGAAGTCATCCTCGCCGGCGGCGCTATCAATACGCCGCAGCTGCTTCAATTGTCAGGAGTAGGCGAGTCGGAACACCTGCGCTCTCTCGGCATTGAACCTGTCGTTGATCTGCCGGGTGTGGGGGAAAATCTTCAGGATCACCTGGAAGCCTACATCCAGTATTCCTGCCCGAAACCGGTATCGGAACAGCCTAACCTGAAAAAAACCCGGATGCCCTGGATCGGTCTTCAGTGGCTGCTTGGCCGCAAAGGCCCCGCCGCAACGAACCACTTTGAAGGGGGAGGCTTTGTCCGTTCGAACGAAGACGTTCCTTATCCTAACCTGATGTATCACTTCCTGCCGGTAGCCGTACGTTACGATGGACAGCAGGCGGAAACAGAGCACGGATTCCAGGTTCACGTCGGACCGATGTTCTCTGATGCACGGGGATCATTGAAGATTCGTTCCAAAGATCCTAAAGAGCATCCGAGCATGGTCTACAACTACCTTTCCACCGAGCAGGACAGACGTGAGTGGGTGGAAGCAGTCCGCGTTACACGCAACATTATGGCTCAGTCGTCCATCGCTCCTTACAATTCGGGAGAAATTTCACCCGGAACGTCCGTGCAGACAGAGGAAGAGATTCTGGAGTGGGTAAAAGAAGATGCAGAAACAGCCCTTCATCCGTCATGCACGACTAAAATGGGGCCGGCATCCGATCCTATGGCTGTGGTGGATCCAACTACCATGAAGGTTCATGGGCTGGACAATGTGCGGGTGGTAGATGCCTCCGCCATGCCTTATATAACAAACGGTAATATTCACGCACCGGTCCTGATGCTGGCGGAAAAGGCAGCAGATCTGATCCGTGGACGGCAGCCGCTGGAGCCTGAGGATGCTGATTTCTACCGTCACGGCGTCCATGAACCCGAGACAGGTACCATCAAACAGAAAAAAGGAAAAAAAGCGAAATAAAATAATTTATAAAGAAGGCCTCTTTCAAAAGGGAGTGCCTTCTTCTTTTTTGGCTGTATTCCGGTCTTTGCTGTTAAGGATTCGGCTTGGCCCAAATGAGATGAACCGCTCCGAAAAGAGCGTGTTCTTCCCGTTGTATGGTTACAGGGGCTTGGTGCACAAGGGTCATGAGATCTCTGTTGATATGGCAGCCCACTCTCTTTGTGAAAACAGGGTCGAATGCATCCTGAAGCTTGGCAAGTACGCGATTGGAACTTACCCCATGCTCAAGGAGCAGAATCCGGCCGTCTTTGTGGCACCATGTCGACAACAGACGCAGGACGTGATCCGGGTTCGGGTAAGCACACATGGACAAGGTGGAAACGATCGTATCAAACGAATGTTCAGGGAAGTCCAGAGTTTCGACGTTGCCGGAAATAAATGCTGTCACCTTTTTGTTTTCTTTTTGCGCCGTCTCCCGGGCCTTTTCCAGCATAGCCGGACTGAAATCAACCGCAGTGATGGAGGCATCTCCCGGGTAATACGGAAAATTTGTTCCCGCCCCGGCGGATATTTCCAAAATATTTCCTTCTGCTTCCGACAACAGCCGCTTCCGCCACTTGTGATCAGCTCCCCTTTTTCCAACGCGTTTCGCATACTTTTCTGCCTGCCGGTCAAAGAGTTTCCGCTGCCTTTGGATGTCCACTTTTTGTCCTCCTCTTATGCAAAGCATTTTCTTTTCTTTCAGTATCTCATTCTCTTTTCCATTTTTCTATATTATCGATTTAACAAAACAGCTTACGTAAGCGGGAGCTTTATGCTTTTCTTGGTGGTTGTGAAGGTGTACGATTAAAATGATTCTTAACATGACAGGAGGCACAACAATGAGTAACGTAGCGATTATTACCGGCGGTGGAAGCGGCTTGGGACAGGCAGCTGCCCTGCGGATGGCGCAGGAAGGTGTTCATATTGCGGTAGTGGATGTGAAGGAAGCGTCCGCCCTGGAAACCGTGGAATTAGTGAAGGAAAAAGGGGTGGAGGCCATCGCGGTCACAGCCGATGTCTCCAAAAAAGAAGAAGTGAAAAAATATGTGGATCAGACGATGGAGCATTTTGGACGCATTGATTACTTTTTCAACAATGCCGGGATTTCCGGAAGCGGCGGCTATTTTCTCGAGACGGAACCGGAAGAAATCGAGCAGATTGTCGGTATTAACCTGCTTGGTGCGATGTATGGAGTCCGCTACGTGGCGGAAGTGATGATCAATAACGGCGGCGGTGCGATCGTCAATACGTCATCAAGTGCCGGTGTAATCGGGCAGGATTCGGTTGTCACTTATTCTGCGACGAAACACGGCATCGTCGGATTGACAAAAAGTATGGTGGCTGAGTATGCCAAGGACGGCCTCCGGGTCAACGCGATCGCGCCCGGGCCGACGGAAACACCGATGGTAAAGGAATTTTATGAAGCGAATCCGGAAATGAAAGAAAACGCCGCCGGCGGTATTCCGCAGAAACGGCTGGGAACTCCGGAAGAAGTGGCGGAACTGGTTACCTTCCTGCTGACAAGCCCGGCTCAGTACATTAATGGAGAAGTGATCCGTATCGACGGCGGCTTTACCAATACAAAGTAATCCTTGGCACCCCGGACCCCCGCACAAGACACGTGACGGGGGTTTTATAATGGAATTAATTTCCTTAAAAATGATTCTTATGTATTGTCTTTTATTTTTCTTGATAGAAACCGAACTAGATGTTAAGTCCTGTACGAAACATGTCGATATAATTATCGATAACATGTTGAAAGGTGTTTTTACGATGGAAACCACACAGGAAACCGATAAAGTTCAGGCATTTATTACGTCTATTCCCTATATCAAGGAAATTCTGCGCGGGGATACGATGATTACGGTTTTTGATCATGAAAAGTATCTTTACTATGCCCCGAGCCGGGAATTGAATTTCGGCCACAAACCGGGGGATCCACTGCCGGAAGGTTACCAGAATTTCAAACAGGTGAATGCAGAAGGCACGACAGTGGTGAAAGTAGGGGCGGAGGAATTCGGCGTTCCCTTTGACAGTATTTCTTTTCCAATCAAGGAAAATGGACAAATTGTGGCCGGGGTGAATGCGGCGGTCAGCACAAAGCAGAAGGAAGAATTCTCGTCGATCATCGAGTCGATGGATTCGATCTCGGAAACACTGGTCAGCAAGGTTCAGCACATTGCGGCGCATTCCGAGCAGTTATCGGCGACAACCGAACAAATTTCGGAAAACACCAAAGCCGCGGTCGAACATTCCTCTAATATTACGGAAGTGACATCCACCATTAAAGGAATCAGCGATCAGACCAACCTCCTTGGCTTGAACGCTGCCATTGAAGCGGCACGTGTCGGCAAGGAAGGAGCCGGTTTCGGGGTGGTTGCCAATGAAGTCCGCAAGCTCTCGAATGATTCCAAAGAGGCAACAGTCCGCATTGAAGACACGCTGAATGAAATTCAACAGTCCATCAGCAGAATGGAAAATGATTTTCAGGACATTGCCACTTCCACCCAGGAAGAAGCAAAGTTGGTTACCGATTTCATGGCTGAGATCGAAAAGCTGAACGAAACCTCCAATAACCTGAAAAAATACATGGAAGAAAACGTTTCTCTGTAGCAGGATATGCCATTTGAACAGAACACCTGAACCAAAACAAATAAAGCCTTCGGTATCGACCGAAGGCTTTATTTGTTTTGTGTGAGCAGGAGAGTAAATGGAATCGGGCTTCCGTGTTCCGCTGCCTAAAGGCGCAGAAAAAGTGATAGATGCTGCTAAATCAACGGAAGGATGCTGCTTTTTTTTCATACATTTTCCGGTCCGCTGCGCTGTACAGCATCTGAAAGTCATGTGTGTACTTGTGATAGGGAACAAACCCGACAGATGCACCAGCAAAAGCGTCCAGGTCTGTGCCGGCAGAGGAAATGGCATGCTCCACCGCTGCTTCTGCTTCCTCTACCGACATATCAGCCGGCAGGAACATGACAAATTCATCCCCGCCGATTCTACCGGCCGCCCCTTTATCATCAACAACGTTCGATAACGCAGCCCCGGCCCTCTGAATAATCACATCACCGGCTTCATGGCCGTATTGATCATTAACGGTCTTAAAATCATCCAGGTCCAGAACACCGAATATGCCGCTTATCGGCGCGGTATGGTCCCACCGCTCCATAAAACCTTCCCGGTTATAAAGTTCCGTCAAATAATCGGTGTTTGCTCTGTACTTCCAGTGCTTCCACATCTGTTGGTAATGTTCGACAGCATACAACAGAAAAAAACCGGCAGCAAGTGTGAGAAGATGTACGACAATCATACTCAGCGGCTCAACGACGTTATTTGTTCCGACGGAATAAAAAAGCAGGCTTCCTATTGTCGTCAGGCTGTAGAAGACAGCGCCGGCTGTCAATAAAAGCAGAGAACAGGACAAGGCATACAACAGCAGAACCACCTGGGCATAGTAGAATAAGGGACTGCTCAGCCCTCCGGACCAGAGGACGGCACTGGACCACCACACCATGCACAAGAGTAGATAAATGCTGAGAAGGCCTGTCCGCTGCTGTTTGAATACATAATGGAGAACCACAGCTCCTCCGCCGACAAAGGCACCCCATGCTCCTACTACAGAAAGGGAAACGTCAATCAACACAACGCTGTCAAGAATCATCACAGCCGCGAAAATACCATATAGAATGTATAGAAAAGCAATCTGGCTTCTTGTCTGCAGAAACTGGACAATGTATAGAATGCCGGGAGTGTTCCACTTATAAGTAGTCATCACCAGCCTCCCTTACTGCGTGCACCGGCTCTGTCTGCGGTTTGGCAACATAATACCCTTGAAAAAGTTCATACCCCATGTCCGAAAGCATGTCCATATCTTCTTTTCGTTCCACCCCTTCAGCGAGGGTCTTTGCACCGGTTCCGGCAGCCGTTTCGAGCAGAGAGCGGGCCGCCTTCTGTTTACCGGTGTCCCCGGTAATGCCGTCTACATACTCCCGTGCCAGTTTTACAATGTCAGGCTGGAGGTAGTCGGTCTTTTCAATATGATTGACTCCGGTCCCGACATCATCCAGGGCATACTGGAAGCCGGAGGCCCTGTAATGGTTGAGGATGTTTTTTAGATGCGTTAGATCCTGGACTTCATCGCTTTCCACGACTTCAAACACAACATTACCGGGATGGATGCCGAGTGTGTTGATTCGTTCAATGGTCGAGGACAAGCAGTGTTCGGGAACATAAATGGCGGTGGGGATAAAGTTGATAAATATCATTTTGTCCTTTATCGCTGCGGCGTTTTCCACGGCTTTGATGCGGAAGGCGCGGTCCAGCGAAAACAGCCGGTTTCTTGTGCGGGCTGCCTCCAGCATGTGAAACGGTGAAATGATACTACCGTCTTCGGCCATCCCGCGGGCCAGAATTTCATGTCCGATAACCTCCAGACCCCCGCCGTTCTTACGGACAATCGGCTGGAAATAGGATAAGATTCTTTCTTCCTCTATGATGGTGTCAATCCAGCTTGCTTCTTTCTCCTGATGCAGTACAGACAGCGGCAGCATCGTTGACTCATGAACGTCCTGGTCGGTTTTTTTGGCAGGTGCCGCCAGTATGTTTGAGGTGTCAAAGTGTGCTTCAAGGTAATCCAGCATATCAAAAACAATCGATTCTTCTGCCCAGAACGAGCTATTATCTATTTTCATCCACCTGCTGCTGTCGAAGGAAGAAAAATAAGGGAGGAGCGGCTCCATGTTCTGTTTGTTTTTAAGTGTTACAGTGTATCCTTTGTGCTGCGGCATGCAGATGTCGCATCCGTTTTTCATGTTGTACCCTCCAACTTATATGTTCGTTCTATCTTTCATACCCGGATTTTTAATGAAGTAAGCATAAAAAACCAGGAAAAATGATTCACTTAATCAAAAAAAAGGCGGTGACTCTTTATATTCCATCCCCTCCTTCAAGAATACGGAATTTTCGCTGAGAGTGGACTTTTTTCCTTGAAAATGTAATATTTTGTCCGATAATAGAGGGGGGATATTATTAGTACTACATGATACCATTACACAGAAGGGGGAAAGAAGATATATGCCTAAAGTTTCATCTGTTATTGTGGAACAGTTGAAGAACATGGGATGCAGGCACGCGTTTGGAATTCCGGGGAAACCTGTTGTTCCTTTGATACTGGAGATGGAGGCGCAGGGCATGGATTTTGTGTTGACCCGTCATGAGGGAGGCGGCGGTTATATGGCCGCAGGCTATGCGATGCAGAACCAGACTCTCGGAGTTGCTGTAGGAACGTCGGGTCCGGGCGGCACGAATCTTTTAACGGCTGCCGGTCAGGCAAAAGCCTATCATGCCCCCGTGTTGATGATCACAGGACACCCTCCTTTACATGAAACCGGGAAGGCATTGGGACAGGATTCAAGCATGTTCGGAACAGATTTAACAGAGCTTTTCAAACCCGTAACGAAATTCAGTGCCAAGGTGGAAGACAGCCGTTCTTTGAAAAATTATTTACAGCATGCATTTCAAAAAGCACTTACCGGAGAGAAAGGGCCGGTTCATCTCTCCATTCCGCTGGATGTGCTGACTACTGAAATAGAACCGCTTGAGCTTCCCGCCTTTGAAATCGAAGAGCATATGGTATCTATGAAACTGAAGGAAATGGAAAAAGAAATTCACGGAGCTGAGCGACCGGTGATGCTTTTAGGTAAAGGAGTACATATTTCAAACGCCTATGAAGAAGTCCGGCACACAGCAGAGCAGTGGAATATGCCGGTGATGACAACTCCCGGCGGCAAAGGAACGTTTCCAACGAAACATCCCTTATCACTTGGTGGATTCGGCTTGGGAGGAACAGAAGCCGCAAGTGCTTTTCTTCAGGAGGGAACAGATGTACTCGTTGTCGTCGGATCCACTTTGAGCGACATGTCCATCGCGGGAATGAATGAATCGATGTATCCACAAAAAGTCATTCAGCTTGATTGCAGTGATGCATTTGCCGGGAAGTCTCTTCCTGTTGAAACGATGTTTGTGAAAGGGGATGCCAAAACAAACCTGCGCCGCCTTCTTGACGAGGCAGAACCCGTGGAAGGCTCTGTTATGCGGGATTTGGCACCGTACTGGGCAAAAGAAACAGAGGCGGCTGCAGCTGCGGTGAAAAATCGGGGGTCCGGGCATGCCGGACTTTCCATCGCAGCCGTGATGACAGAGCTGCGCAGACTGATACCGGAAGAGACAATCGTTTACGGGGATGACGGCAGCCATACCTTTTACGGTATCAAGTATTTTGATACCGTGCAGCCGGGCACGTTTTTCTTTGACGATGTGTTCGGGGCGATGGGTCACGGCATCGGCTTTTCGATAGGAGCGAAGATAGCTGCACCTGAAAAGAAGATTGCCTGTTTTACCGGAGATGGCTGCTTTTTGATGCATGGAACTGAAGTTTCCACCGCGGTGAATCAGCAGACGGGCGTTTTGTTTTTCGTGTTTAATAACGGTATGCTGGACATGGTAGACAAGGGAATGAAGAATAATCTCGGCAGATCAGCCGGCGTCCGTTATGACACAGATATGAACGCAGCGTTGTTTGGGAAATCACTTGGCGCAGACGCTGCCCGCTGCACGACAATGGAAGAGATAGCTACGGCCTGCCGCTCTGCCTTACACAGACAAGGTCCTACGGTAATCGAAGTACTGGTAGATAAGGAAGAAATGCCGCCGACGATGGCAAGAGCCTGAATATCTGAAGGAGGACAAAGCATGACAGACAAAGAACAGGCAGGCTGGAAACAGATAGAGGAAATGGCTGGAGCAAACGGCCTGGCCGCCATGGAGGAGCTTCAGAAATTTTCACCGAGACTGGCAAAGCTTGCGCTCGAATTCGGGTACGGGGAGGTTTACGCAGATGATGCTCTTGATTTGAAGCAGCGGGCGCTCATTACGCTCTCTTCTTTAATTACCCAGGGGGATGCCGGGCGTGGTCTTGCGTATCATTTCAGAGCAGCTCTGCACGTAGGTGTATCGCAGGAGGAAATTATGGAAACCGTGCATCACTGCAGTGCTTATGCGGGTTTTCCCAAAGCGATTCATGCGCTGTTTATTTTTAAAGAGGTACTTCAGGAAGAAGACATTTAAGGGGATGTAACCATGGAGAAATATGAGACGAAGACATATAAAGATGTATTTTATTTCAAATACAATGAAATGGCGGAAACTGTCGAAGAAGCGAAGCAGCAGGCGGAAGTAGTAAGACGGGCGATAAACCAGCCGGGCATCAATAAGTTTTTAAATGACAACAGCAATATTCATTCGGTGGCGAAACCGGAAGTGAATGAAATATGGAGCGAATTGATGAGCTGGGTGTCGGATAATGTAGAGAAAAACGCCACGGTCGCGCCGAACGTCGCCTTGAAGATGCAGCTCAACCGCTTGTCCAAAGAGGCAGAAACATACGAAAGAGTTCGAGCGTTCACAACACTTGAAGATGCGCTCCAGTTCATGGATATACCCGAAATGAAAATTTAATATAGTCAGGAAGTGTACGATAACGATGCAAAATGATTATTCTTTACACCAACGTTTACTCGTGAAATTATTCTTTTTTTCCGCCGCGGCAGCCATTATTCCGGTCGGGGTTGTTCTGGCTGTTTCCACTGGGACAGCTGCTGTCTGGAGTGCGGGTGTCATCAGCCTGATTATTGTGCTCGCAGCGGCCTGGTTTTATCTGCGCCATGTGCTGCGCTCTGTGCGGGATATTCAAGTGCAGCCTCAGGGGGAAGTACCGTCCTCTGTGTCCGGTGAAAAGGGGAAAGACTTCGATCAGCTGGCACAGCAGACTATTGCCGTTTCCTCCAACCTTACAGCGTCGACGAAGGAAACGAGTCAGGCTGTCGATGAGATTGCGACGACTGTGCAGGAGCTTGCTTCCGGGACGGATGAACAGGTGAAAACCATCCAGGACATCAACGGCACCTCGTCACAGATATTTTTCACCCTTCAGGAGATCTCAGAAAGCATTACATTCGTCTCCGAATCTTCCAAAGAGTCTATTGAGCGTTTCCGGGAAGGAGATGAAGCTGTCCGGAAAATCACGGATCACATGGATGTAATCGGGGACCACGTGAATCAGTCTGTGCATGTGGTAGGTGACCTTGGACAGAAAACGGATGAAATCGGCAGTATCCTTACGTTAATTACTGACATCTCGGATCAGACGAATCTGCTGGCGCTGAATGCGGCAATTGAGGCGGCAAGAGCAGGAGAGCATGGGAAAGGTTTCTCCGTCGTGGCAGATGAGGTTCGGAAACTGGCTGAGCAGACGAATCAGGCAACCGGCAACATCCGGGATCTGGTTGATGAAATCCAGGACCATACGAATCAAGCTGTTCGTGTCATCAAAAAAGGCGGCGATTCGGTGGAAGAAGGGAAAGAATTAAACCAAAACGCCGGGCGTGTATTTAAAAACATTCATTCGGGTATGGAAGAAATGGATGAGTTTATTCAGGACATATCCACAGCAATTGGTGAAGTAACAGGAAATATAAATCAGGTAGCCGGCTCTCTTGAAAAAGTGTCGGACATTGTGAGCGACTCCAATGGCACCCTTCAGAACAGCGCAGCCGTTATCGAAGAGGTGAACGCCTCGATGCAGGAAGTGTCCTCCTCAGCTGAGACGCTTTCGGACATCATCGGACAGATACAGGAAAAGGAGCTCGCAGCACAAGCATAAAAAGAGTCTGGTACAAAAATAAAATAGGCGCAGGAAAGCACGAGTCACGGGCACCCCGCAGAAGCGGGGTGCCCGTGACGTATTTCCACCGGACCATGACGTTGAAGGGCGCGCCGGCTTATGAACGATTCCTTTCTCTTTTCAGGCAGCGGCGCGGACTCTTGGCTGTGTCGGCTCGTTCCTTTTTTCCTTTTCCCGCTGAACGCAGCGTAGATTGGTTCCCGGGTGACGTTTACAGGGGCACGAAATCCTCTAAAGTGCTTTATGAATCATGTCTGATGACGTTTTGAGGGGAGCCCTATATACTGAAGTGCTTCAGGCGATGGGCCGAACGACGTTTATGGGGACGCACCACCTCCTGAAGTGCCTTCGGACCCATTCCCAACGAACAACGCCCGTCGACCCATCCCGAACGACACGCACAAACGCCTCCATGTTCTAAACCTCCCGTACATCCGCCATGCCTTTGTCTGCCTTTATACTGCGCTATACCGGCCGGCGTCGTGATCAGAGACCTGGAACGGCCGGGCTCCGCCGGTTTCGACAGGCAGCTGATCCGGTGGAGCCCCGGCGAATCGATGTCCCCCCTTGTACTCTGGAGAGAAAGCAAAGCATGTTGGCGCAGCGGCTTGTCTCAGGAACGAAAAATGCCGAACGATTTTTTTAAACCGTTCGGCATTTTTCGTTTCTTTTAGAGGTTTTGTCCCCGACTCTTTGTCTTTAAGGTGTCCGAGGGTTGTCGATGTCCTGGTCAATGCTGCTCTGCAGGTCGGCCATGTTAATCATGTGTTCGGCTGCCTGAGCTCTTGTTACTTCCCTTTCAGGTCCGAATGCGTCTCTGCTGCTGTCTATCAGATTGAGCTGCAGGGCGGCGTTAATGGATCCGGTATCTGTGATGGCTTGTGCATCGTTGAAAGGCGGAGTCTCGTCTGTCATGTGGGTGGCAAACTGATCGTAGCCGAGAATACGGACCATCGATTGAACGAATTGTTCACGGGTCAGCGCCGAATCAGGATCCACCGTGTCACGGCTGCTGTCGAGCCACTCTCGTTCATCAGCGAAAGAAACCACAGCATAGGAAGGGCTGTCCGTTGATATTTCTTTCACATCCCGTCTTTCATTTGCGTTGTAAGAGGAACGGTCAAACCTTGGGGAGACAGCACTTGCTGCCATATGCAGCCAGTCCCCGTAAGTGAGTGTTTCATCCGGGTGGATACTTCCTTCTGCATCTGGAGTGAGCACGTTGTATTTTACTAAGGTTTGAAGCGCATCCGCTGATTCATGGCCTTGGATGTCCTTTGCAGGAGGAGCATTCTCCTCCGGTATTCCTGTGGCCGCCGGGACGGGTGATTGCCAGTTCCCGGTTTGTGCATTCACCACAGGGCTTACTACCGATTGACTGGACAGCTGTTTTTGATATACGAGTTTCGTTTCGGTTTCTTCTGATCCGGCATGCGTTCCGACCGGAAAGGACTGATAGGAAAGCGACGCATTGATAGAGTCCGAGTACTTTCCTGCTGCGGCTTCTTCTCCGATTTCATCGGACAATCCTTCTATCTTTTCTTCAAGGTTGGACGTCAGATTTCTGCGGTATTCGACCAGCTCTCCACTGTTGTTCAACGTAATGGTGATATGATCGTTTTGCACCGGAATCTCTCCGGCAAATCTCTGAAACATAAATCTGTTCATATTCTGTGCGGCAGAAACCGGTGATCCGCTGGAATCAGCCAGTTTAAATTGTTCCGAGGCGTCCGGGTACAGGGCGGACAGAATGGAAACGGCCTCTTCTTTCAAGGCTTCATCCGATACTCCTTCTCCATCCCCTGATCCTGTTTGAGGGGCCCCTGCTCTGAATTGATTGATGGTAAGAATCTGTCCGGTCGCAGCATCTACTTCAGTCTGGATAGCACCGGCCGTTCCCTGCTGCCCCTGCCATATTAACTGCCAGGAGGAGGTGTCCCTGTCCGGCTGCTGCCGAAGAGAAGCCTGCTCCGGTTCACGGTCTTTCAGTTTATCCATCTGCTGCTGTACAACGCTAACAGCCTGAGATTCGGAGATGGAACCGTCTTCTCCTGTTTCCAGTGGTTCATACGTAGAGGCTGCGTTGAGTTCCTCAAAGGAACGGTCCGTTTGCTCGTATGGTTTTCCCTGGCGGTCCAGGAATTCATCTGCAGCTGCATCGATGTACATGGGATTGTTTGCGGGGGCTGGTCCCCACCCAAGAAACACTTCTTCCTCTGCTCTTGAAGGGGAAGTGTAGTAAGCCAATCTTATATTGACATTATCCTGAAACGTAGAAAGGGCTTCCTCTTTTGTGACTGCGGGTTCGGATTCCGGATACTCTGCTGAAGGGGAGGTGGTGTTGGAAAAGCTCGTCACCTCACCGGCTCCGTTAATGCCTACCTGGATCGCTTGTTCTGAAGCAGGAACGCCGTTTATGTATGGGACATAATTCATGGTGTATCCGACGTCTCCAAACAGAGATTCAAGGGGTGTTGTCGTATTCCCCTCACGCTTGAGCTGCTCGATATCCACGGATGGAACCGCGGTTTTGATTACTTCTTCTGCTTTAGCAGCAGCTTCTTCTTCAGAAATGTCCGGAGGGTAATACGCCTTTGTGTCTTCGTTCATCGGGCCGAGAATGCTTGCACGGATAACGTCTCCTGTCACCGCATTCACAATTCCTGAAAAACCGTAGCTGGAACTGCCTTCGCTGTATTCCCATCGTACATCCCATTCAAGCTGTCCGCTGCCGCTTAGTGTGCCTGAATCGCGGTGGAGCTCTATCTGCTGAACTTCAGCTTCTTCAAGTGCCGGAAGAACAGTTCTGAGTTTTTCCACGGCTTCATCCTTTGTGATTTCGGCATCTGCGGGATCAGCTTCACTGGTACTGACCTGCCTGCTTTCCTCTGAAATGGTGGAATGACTGTTTTCTGCATTAATGGTCACTTTCCTTTCGTCCTCAGAAGCAGCCTGACCGGTCTCTGCGCCTGCAGCCCAGGACAAACCGAGGACGGCGGCAAGGGATAACTTGGCATAGCGGTGCCGGTACCGTCTTTGATCATCCATCGAATCTCTCCTCTATTTTTTCCTGAAAATTCCTTTAAAAACATCAACAAGGAAAATGTTACTATAAATAAGATCCGATTGAAAAGAATATCTGGAAAGAAATATACTGGAAATGACAGAACCCGGAAAAAGATTATCATGCCCACAAACCCTTCCCATTTGTGATAATATGAAAGAAAGAACGTAGGGCATCAGCAGAGGAAATGGGAGGAATGAAAGTGGAGACGGAACGTTCCGGACTGCAGCAAGTGATAGAGAACATAGAACGCGTCGTTGTAGGCAAGCGCGAAGAAATAGAATTGAGCTTGACCGCCCTGCTTGCGGGAGGGCACGTTCTGCTTGAGGATGTGCCGGGGGTTGGAAAAACGATGATGGTAAGGGCGATTGCCCGTTCCATTGGAGCAGATTTTAAAAGAATTCAGTTCACACCGGATTTACTGCCTTCTGATGTAAGCGGGGTGTCGATATATAACCAGAAAACGCAGTCTTTTGAATTCCGGGCGGGACCGGTGATGTCCAATGTGGTACTTGCAGATGAAATCAACCGGACGTCGCCGAAAACACAGTCATCGCTCTTGGAAGCCCTGGAAGAAGGAAGTGTGACAATCGACGGGCAGACACGCGATCTGGAGCAGCCTTTTTTTGTGATGGCAACCCAGAATCCGATCGAATACGGAGGCACGTATCCGCTTCCGGAGGCGCAGCTGGACCGTTTTCTGTTTAAGCTGAAGATGGGCTACCCGACATACGAAGAAGAACTCAGTGTGCTGAAAAGAGTGGAGCAGAACCACCCAATCCAGGAACTGCAAGAGGTGCTTAGTCTGGAAGACATTCTCAAGATGCAAAAGCAGGTTTCGTCTGTGTATGTGGATGATTCTGTGAAACAGTACATCCTTTCCATCGTGAATGAAACGAGAACCCACCGGGATGTACAGCTCGGCGTCAGTCCGCGCGGATCCATTGCCCTTATGAAAGCTTCGCAGGCTTTTGCCTTTTTAAAGGGGCGGGAGTACGTTGTTCCCGACGATATTAAACATCTTGCACCTGTTGCGCTGAGCCACCGCATTATCCTGCGCTCGGATCTGCAGATGGTGGAAAAAGACGGGGAAGATGTGATTCGTGATATTCTATCTACACTGCGTGTCCCGCTTGCCGGTAAGGAAATGGTGCAGTAAATGAGACCGGGACGAATAATTGTAAAAACGGGCAAAGCATTGCTGCTGGCTGCAGTCTTGGCGGTCCTTTACGCCTATGCAATGTTTCAGGGTGGATTTGTGAGTTGGTTTCTTTTTTACAGTGTACTGTCGGCTGTGATTCTAAATGCACTGTTTATCGCTTATCCGCTCCGCCTTCTCCGGGTAACAAGAAACGTCAGCCGTACGATGCTGTCCCACAATGAAAGCATGGAGGTAACCCTTCATGTTGAAAAAAAACTACCTTTTCCATTTCTGTTCTTAAGTGTGGAGGATAATGTTCCGTCCGGGATTGAAGGACTGGGGCAGGATGCCGGTACTATTTTTTTTCTCTCTCCAGCGAGGTCTCTGTCGCACTCCTATGAGATCCGGGGCGGACGCCGGGGCGAGTACTGGTTTTCCACCGTCATGCTCAGAGCAGGGGATTTATTTGGATTTATTACCAAGGAGTATGAAGTTGATCTTTCCCAGCCTGTAACGGTGCTTCCCCGTCTCCGGCTGTTGAAGCGGTGGAACGGCCTGCGCAATGAGAATCAGGAAACCACTCCTTCCGCTGTAAGAATGATGGATCAGAGTTATTCTGTCGCCGGTGTAAGGGATTATATACCAGGCGACAAAATGACAAGTGTCGATTGGAAAGTCAGCGCCCGGGCCGGCAAGCTGGTGACAAAGGAATTTGAATCGCAGGAAGGACAGGGTCATCTCGTCATCCTCGATAACACGATGGAAAAGGGCAGGGATGCGTTGGAGGAACGGATTGAGTTTGCCGCCTCCTTCACGGATTACTGCTATAAAAAAGGGGTGCCGACCGGGTTGGGTTTTTCCACTGGAGAAGAGGTGCTGCTCGAGGAAGAGTCGAAACGGGCCCATTTCCAAAGCATCTATCAGGAACTGGCGAAATTGGAACCGGGCAGCGTTTCGTTTGATGAAGCGGCGTTTTTCCGGCAGCCGTTTCATGGACGTTCCCTACTTTATATTACCTCTGCCATGTCAGTACAGCGCATGGAAGAACTGCAGCAGGTATTGAAGAACCGCAATGAGCTGGTCATTGCGTTCTGTGGACGTGATGCGATGGACGAGCAGGAGCGGATCCGTATGGATAAGCTCCGGGGAAGCGGGGCGGTCACGACTTATGTATGGATGGAGGACAACGCCTTTGACTTAACGTCCTAGAAGGAGGACCTGCTGTGCAGCGGACAAAACAGACACCAAAAATATTTTTAATGTATATGATCGGGTATCTTCTGTTGATGGAATGGCTGATCCCTCTTCCGGAAGTGACAAACACCGGATACGTTCCGGTCTTTATGGCATCGGCGGGTTTCTTCTTTCTGGTTATGTTTTTACAGTTCCCGTGGTGGGCCGCTCTGCTTTTGATGGCAGGGGGCATGTTATTCAGCATTCATTCCATCTTTCTTGATGAGACGTTGTTCAGCACGCAGTGGTGGAAGGCTCTATACATAGAAGGGACCACGAATATCAGTTATATGCTGGAGGGCCGCTGGTACGGCCTGAGTGATATGTTCCGGAGCTTTTTATTTATGCTGCTTTTGTCTATTATGAGCTATCTTTTGTATTTCTGGATCGTGCAGGCCAGGCGGATTCTGTTCTTCTTTTTGTTTACTGTCATCTATATCGGGGTGATGGATACCTTTTTCGTCTATGACGGTACCACGGCGGTTATCCGGGTTTTCGTTCTCGGTTTTATTTTGATGGCGCTTCTGCAGTGGGACCGCCTCGTCTATTATTACCCCGGTGCGGTGCAGTCGAGATTGGTGTGGTTCCGCTGGACGATGCTGGCTTTGTTTCTGCTCGCATGTTCGACGGCTGTCGGACTTGTTCTGCCAAAGGCGGAGCCGCAGTGGCCGGACCCGGTACCGTTCATGGAACGTACGGCAGGAATTGAAACGCCTGCCGGAAGCGGCGGTGAAACCGTACAGAAAATCGGATACGGTGAAAATGATGAACAGCTCGGCGGCGGCTTTGAGATGGATGAGACCCCTGTATTCACCGCTTCAGGAGGAGAAGTAGGATACTGGCGCGGAGAGTCGAAGAACGTGTATACCGGAAGCGGCTGGGTATCGGATACTCCGGAACGGCCTTCCTCCACCAGTGGGTTTTATGATGATTCGGTGGAGACCGCTCAGCAGAACGTTACGGTGCAGATAGCACAAGAACATGCCGGCTCGTTTGACTTCGCGTTTTATCCCGGAAGTCTTCAGAATATAGACGTTCCAAATGGGGATGTGTCTCTTGAGGTGGATCGGCATACCGGCAGAGCATCGACGATGTCCGGAGGGGAACCCGTTACGCCCAGACGCTATGAGCTTACGTATGGATACCCTGAATTTTCTGTTGAACAAATGCAGAGTGCATCGACGAATGACCCGCAGTACATCGAGGATTACTATCTCGGTCTTCCGGATGATCTCCCTTCCTCCATCCAGGAGCAGACCGAAGAGATGACATCCGGTGAGAATAACCGGTACGACAAGGTGCGGGCCGTGGAACGTTATTTGAACAGCCCGGAATTCACGTATGATACCTCCAATATCGCAGTCCCGGAACAAGGGCAGGATTACGTGGAGCAGTTTCTGTTTGATACGCAGCGCGGCTACTGCGATAATTTTTCCACCTCCATGGCAGTTATGCTCCGTACGGTTGGTATTCCAACACGGTGGGTGAAAGGTTTTACAAAAGGGAGTGAATCCCAGGCCGGGGAGAACAGCACCGTTTACGAAGTAACGAGCGCCAATGCCCACTCCTGGGTTGAGGTTTATTTTCCGGGTACGGGCTGGGTTCCATTTGAGCCGACAAGAGGGTTTGCCTCGGAATTTGATTACTCCCGGCAGCAGAATACAGAAGAAAATAACGAAACGCCGGAAAGCGAGGAACAGCAGGAACAACAGCAGGATACAGAAGAGGAAGAACAACAGCAGAACCAGGAAGAAAACGATACGCAGGCTGCTGCTTCATCCTCCGTTTTGCCGCTGTGGCCGTTTATCGCAGGTGGTGCCTTCGTCTTTGCCGCTCTTCTGTACATCTTCCGTTTTACGCTCGTGAAAAAAGGGATGCTGCTTCGGTTCCGGCATACAAAAGACGCGGCTTCTTTCACGAAAGCCTTTCATTCGCTCCTGCGTCTCCTGCGCCATGCCGGATTCGGCCGGCGTGACGGCGAAACGCTCCGTGAATACGGGAAGCGGATGGATGAATGGTTTACGGTCAACGATATGAGTACGCTCGTTCACGAGTATGAAAAAATCCATTACGGCGGGAAGCCCCAAAAAGAAAACTGGGATCATATCACTGCTGTCTGGGCGAAAATGGTACACCGCATTGGAACTTGACCGTTTCACAGGCGGACTGCTAAAATAATAGGCATGTTTCAGCAGTAGATAACTTTCCTTCGTATATCTTTCAAGTGAAAGAGTTTCTACCCGGTCGTTTCAGATTGGACTACGAAGACAGGATAACCGGAGATACGTATATCCCGGAATCTGTCTTCGTTTTTCTTGATCCGGAGATGGGTTCCGGTTTTTTATACTTTACTTAACAGGAGAAAGGTGATTGGGGACATGTCAAACGAAACGGAGAAGATCGTCGTTCTTGACTTCGGCGGTCAATACAATCAGCTGATCACCCGCCGCATCAGAGACCTTGGTGTCTACAGTGAGCTGCATCCGGGATCTGTCACGGCGCAGCAGCTGAAAGAGATGGAGCCGTCGGGTATTATTTTCTCCGGCGGCCCCGGCAGTGCGTATGCCGAAGGAGCCCCGGCTGCCGATCCGGCCATTTATGAACTCGGGATTCCGATTCTTGGAATCTGCTACGGCATGCAGCTGTTGACACAGCACTACGGCGGCCGGGTGGAAGCATCGAATCACCGCGAATACGGAAAGGCAGCACTTCAGGTAAAGCACAGCTCCGCGCTTTATCAGGGCCTTTCAAACGAGCAGACGGTCTGGATGAGCCACGGAGACCTGATTACAACACCACCGGAAGGATTTCAAACCGACGCCGGCAATGCCTCCTGCCCGGTGGCGGGGATGAGTGATGAAGCACGCGGTATTTACGGCGTACAGTTTCATCCGGAAGTCCGCCATACCGAGCACGGCGATGCTATTCTGGAGAACTTTGCTTTTACGATCTGCGGCTGTGCCGGAGAATGGTCGATGAGCAATTTCGTAGAAGAGCAGACCGCCTTGATCCGCGAACAGGTAGGGGACAAAAACGTACTCTGCGCGCTGAGCGGCGGGGTGGACTCTTCTGTGGTCGCAGCGTTAATCCACCAGGCCATCGGTGACCAGCTTACATGCATGTTCATCGACCACGGGCTTCTCCGCAAAGGCGAGGCGGAAAGTGTAATGGACACCTTTGCGGGCGACTTCAACATGAACATGGTAAAAATTGATGCGCAGGACCGTTTTCTGACGAAACTGGACGGGGTCTCCGATCCGGAAGAAAAGCGGAAAATAATCGGCAATGAGTTCATCTACCTGTTTGAAGACGAAGCGGAAAAACTCGAAAACATGGACTTTCTCGCGCAGGGAACGCTTTATACCGATGTTATTGAGAGCGGCACGGACACCGCCCAGACGATTAAGTCCCACCATAACGTCGGCGGGCTCCCCGAAGACATGAATATGGATCTTATTGAACCGCTGAATACATTATTTAAAGATGAAGTCCGCCAACTTGGAACCGAACTCGGCGTTCCCGATGAGATTGTGTGGCGCCAGCCGTTTCCGGGGCCGGGACTTGGTATCCGGGTGCTCGGTGAAATTACCGGAGAGAAGCTTGAAATTGTGCGCGAGTCGGATGCTATCCTGAGAGAAGAAATCAGTAACGCCGGGCTTGACCGGGAGATCTGGCAGTATTTCACCGCCCTTCCGGATATGCGGAGCGTTGGCGTTATGGGAGATGCGAGGACCTATGATTATACGGTCGGCGTCCGTGCGGTAACGTCGGTGGACGGCATGACCTCGGATTGGGCCAGAATCCCGTATGACGTGCTTGAATCCATTTCCACGAGAATTGTGAACGAAGTCCAGCATGTGAACCGGGTTGTTTATGATATCACGTCCAAGCCGCCTTCCACGATTGAGTGGGAGTAAAACGAAGGTATCCTTTACCCGGCCCGCCGGATGTTTGTTCAATTATGTAACAAAATGACTGCTTTTGCCATCTGTCCGGGGTAGAATAATAAAACAGATGGGCTGTCTATATATGAAGCGTTTCGTATAACAGCGGTAATAGGGTCCGCTGGTTTCTACAGGCTGCCGTAAATAGCTTGACTACGAATTCTGGACCGAAAGAAGCAGTGTCTTTCGTCCGTCTTTTGTGGTTGAAGCTTCAGGTGCAGCATCATGCACCTGGAGCTTTTTCTAATTATACCGGGTGTACACGTACATCCTAGTAGAAAATGGGGGAATAGCTTGTGAAACGTTATTTTGAATTTGAAGAATGGGGGACGGGGTACCGACAGGAAAGCATGGCCGGCCTGACCACTTTTCTGGCGATGGCTTACATCCTGTTTGTAAACCCGAGCATTCTGTCCGAAGCGGGGATGGACGAAGGAGCTGTCTTTACGGCTACGGCCTTGTCCGCCGCCGTAGGTACATTAATTATGGGGCTTCTTGCCAGATATCCGATCGCACTGGCGCCCGGCATGGGGCTTAACGCCTTTTTCACCTACACGGTTGTGTTAACCATGGGGATACCCTGGCAAATCGCGCTTTTCAGTGTTTTTGTCTCTGGTGTTATTTTTATCTTTATTACGCTATTTGGGATTCGTGAAAAAGTCATCAACGCGATTCCATCTCAGCTGAAATACGCGGCTGCTGCCGGTATCGGGCTGTATATTGCGTTTATCGGTTTTCAGAATACCGGCATTGTGGTTGCGGATGAATCGACCATGGTGGCGCTGGGCGATATGACGCAGGCGACGACGGTTCTCGCCTGTTTCGGCCTGCTTGTCACGGTTGTACTGATGGTTCTTGGTTTTCAGGGAGGCATCTTTTACGGAATGGTCATCACCGCTGCTGCCGGTATATTGTTTGGCGTCATCAGCCTTCCTGATGCTGTCGTCGGTTCCGTGCCGAGTCTTGCGCCGACATTCGGAACGGCGTTTACCTTCCTCGGGGAACTGGAGTGGAGTGCCCAGATGACCGGGCAGATTGCTATTGTGGTTCTCACCTTTTTGTTTGTCGACTTTTTTGATACAGCCGGGACGCTGTACGGGGTCGCCAATCAGGCCGGCTTTGTGAAAAACAATAAGCTTCCGCGCGCAGGCCGGGCACTTCTCGCGGATTCATCAGCCACATCCATCGGGGCAGTGCTCGGTACATCCACGACGACTGCTTACATTGAGTCAACATCCGGCGTCGCAGCAGGGGCAAGAACTGGCTTTGCATCCCTTATCACCGGTGTGCTGTTTCTCTTGTCTCTGTTCTTTTCCCCGCTTCTTACCGTGGTCACAGACGAGGTGACAGGTCCGGCACTCATTATCGTCGGTGTACTCATGGCGTCGTCCCTCCGCCTGATTGAGTGGGATAAACTCGAAATGGCGCTCCCGGCCTTTCTAACCGTGGTGGCTATGCCGATGACCTACAGCATCGCCACCGGGATCGCGCTGGGCTTTATCTTTTACCCGATCACGATGGTGCTGAAAGGAAAAGGCCGCGACATTCATCCGATCATGTACGCGCTGTTCTTTGTGTTTATCATTTATTTTGCCTTTTTAGGGGCTTAATCCATGCACTTTCTTCCATAACTAACGGAGCTGTATCAAAAGGTGCAGCTCCTTTTCTGTAATATAGAAAATTCACCCCAGGCAGAAGCGGAGGGCGGCGACGCCATTTCAGCAGTTCGCCGGCTAAAACCGGTCACGTCCTGTGACCAACGCCGGCACTAGAACATCCTGTTCGTCGAAGCAGCAGCCGAAGATCCCATCAAACGGAGGCTCACACGATGTGAGTCAGATCGGCGTCGGCACAGGACGTGCCGAACTTAGCCGATCCTCCTTTACTACCATGTAGCTGAGGCGCTGCCCGCGGCAAGCGTCCGCCTGCAGCGGATGCCTTAACGTTTAACGGCTTTTGATACAGCCCCTTTATATAGAAGATCGTCTGTACATTCGCGGTGAAAGTTGACGTTGGTTTTGGTCATACGACGACGGCCAAAAGGAGAGGTGAAAACGCTTTAAACGTAAGTATAAATGATTCATGAGACAGTTTAGGAGGGGCGCGCTCCGCATAAACGTAACATAGAACAGGTCATAGTGACGTTTACCATACCAAGCAGCAGTGTAAACGTCATTATGCAAAGAGGACGGCAACGTTTTATGTCCGCTTTTCCGGTTCATACGAAAACCCTTCGCCGGCTACTTCTTTCACGTCATGCACAGACACAAAGGCATAGGGATCCACTTCGGAAATGATGGATTTCAGATGAATAAGCTGGTTTCGGTTAACGACACAGTACAATACATTCCGCTCATTTTTCGTGTAACTTCCCCTGCCGGTCAGTACGGTGGAGCCGCGGCGCATCCGGTGTGTGATCGCTTCTGAAACGGCATCGGTGTGATTGGAGATAATCATGGCGGACTTGGCGGCGTTAGCCCCTTCAATGATGAAATCAATCACCCGTGTCGCGATGAATACCGCTACCAGGGTGTACATAGCCTCCGGCAGCGTAAGGTGAACGAGAGAGAATGTAATGACAAAGGCATCGAAGAAAAACATCGTCGATCCAATTCCGGTGCCGAGATACTTTTCACACAACCGGGCGATAATGTCAGCGCCGCCGGTGGTGCCGCCGGAACGGAAAATAATACCGAGGCCGGTTCCGGCAAAAACGCCGGCAAACAGGGAAACAAGAATCATGTCATTTTTCAGAAAGACCTCGGCGTGCCAGATGTTTTCAAAAAATGACAAAGCAAGCGACATCATCAAGGTGCCGTACAGGCTGTAAATAAAGACTTTGCGTCCAAGCAGCTTTCCGCCTATGATAAAGAGCGGCACATTCAGGACGATGTTGGATATCGACGGCGGGATGGAAAGAAGGTAATAAAGAATCAGACTGAGGCCTGTGAAACCGCCGTGGGCCAGACCGTTCTGGAGATTGAAGTGAATGATGCCGAATGCGAAAATAAAGGCGCCGATTGCGATCAGGATAAAATTCGTGAGCCGCAGGCCGCGCAGCCAGTAAGTCATAAGGGTCGTTCTCCTTTATCCGTGGTCTGTTCCTAGTATAGCCACTTCCCGGTAAGGCAAATCATTAGATTGAATCCGGCTGCACATGGGAAAATAAAAAAGAATGATAAAAAAGGAGGACGGTTACAATGAGTCAATTTGAAGCATTGATCGTGGATAAAGCAGAAGACAACACGGTGACGCGAGATATACAAACGTTATCGTTTGATGACCTCCCTGAAGGTGAAGTGCTCGTGAAGGTTCGTTATTCCAGCGTGAACTTTAAAGACGGCATGGCTGCAATGACCGATGGAAATATTGTAAGTGATTATCCGATGGTACCCGGGATTGATTTATCAGGAGTGGTGGAAGAATCCCGTGACGACCGGTTTTCCAAAGGCGATCCGGTTATTGTCACAAGTTACGAGCTCGGTGTCTCTCATTACGGAGGATTCGCGGAATACGCCCGCGTTCCGGTGGACTGGGTCGTACCGCTTCCGGAACAGATGACGCTTGAAGAAGCTATGATTTACGGGACAGCTGGATTTACAGCGGGTTTGTCGGTGATGCGGCTTCAGGAAGAAGGCGTGAAGCCTGAAGACGGAACGGTTCTTGTCACCGGTGCGACAGGCGGTGTCGGCAGTATGGCTGTCACAATGCTCTCCAATCTTGGATACCGCGTGGCGGCGAGCACCGGTAAATCTTCGGAGCATGACTTTCTGAAAAGCCTGGGAGCTTCAGAAATTCTAAGCCGGGACGACGTGCAGCCCGAAAGCATCCGCCCCATCGACAAACAGCGCTGGGCCGGCGCCGTCGATCCGGTCGGCGGCGAGACGCTTTCCTACGTCTTGAGTACACTGGCGTATGACGGCGCCGTTGCTGTGAGTGGACTTACCGCGGGAACAAAGGTGCCGACCACCGTCTTTCCTTTTATACTGCGGGGTGTGACACTTGCCGGAATCGATTCGGTCAACTGTCCGATGCCGCGCCGGCTGGACGTCTGGGAGCGGCTCGCTTCCGATCTGAAAGTCGGAGAGGAACTGAAGCAGATAGCAGATCATGTTTCGCTGCATGAGCTTCCTGCTGTACTTGATCAGATTCTCGCCGGCAGGGTGCAGGGAAGAAAAGTCGTAACCTTTGCCTGACAGGCACAGAACCGCTCTCTCTTTTGACGTAGAAGGGGAGCGGTTTTTAATTGGGCAGGAGCGGTGCTGCCCTTCCTTTTTGTCCCGTGGATATGAAGAAAACGTCACCTGATATGGTTCATACGTTCGTTTTTCTACTCCGCAGCGGAAAAAACGTAACCAACCTCCGCTCCTGAAGGACATGTACATTTTAACTGGCATCCCGCTGTCAGAGGTACTTCTCTCTTTTTCAATAAAAATTCCTGTATAACATGTCGTAATGGACAGGAAATGGTGTATGCTGAAAGGAAACGACTGTTCTGGAAAGAGAAAAAACAACAGGGAATCTGTACAAAATGGTCTTCTGGCAATCGGAAACATTGTCGGGAACATGATCATAGTATACCTGTCACGGTTCTAAGTTTTGCGGATCAGCAGAGCGTGCAGGGTTGAACCCGGGTCTGTTGTTTCCTACACTATAGGCAAAGCAGAACGGACACGGGAGAATGGGGGAAAAAATGAATGTAAAAAAACGACTGCTTGAAACGGAGCCGGTGTGCCGGGATTATCCTTCCCTGGATCCTGGTATTCTTGCACAGCGGCTGTCGGATATGGCGGAAATAGGGAAAACGACAAACGATGGGGTGACCAGGTTTGTGTACACAGATGAAGACGCTGAGGCGAAAGCGTTGTTCCGGTCCTGGATGGAACAGGCCGGATTGATCGTACGGGAGGATGGAGTTGGAAATCTATACGGAAGGCTTGAAGGTACGAACCCGGACCTGCCGGCGGTTTTGACCGGTTCCCATCTGGATACGGTGCCCGAAGGTGGTGCTTTTGACGGGGCACTTGGCTGTATCAGCTCTCTGATGGCCGTGGAGGCGGTGATCGAACAGGAAGGGAGACTGACTCATCCGGTGGAAGTGGTAGTCTTTATCGATGAGGAAGGCGCCCGTTTTGGCGGCGGACTGCTTGGAAGCCGTATCGCGATGGGGGAAGTGACGAAAGAAGACTTGTTTCAGATGAAAGATGATTACGATACAACGGCAGCTGAAGCGATGAAGCGTGCAGGATACACGCCCAACAAACTGAACCAGTGCTTTCTTCCTCCCGAGGCGATTGAAGCCTTTCTTGAAGTGCACGTGGAACAGGGGAAGCAGCTTGAACAGGCGGACAGCAGTGTCGGTATCGTCAACGGGATAGCAGGACCTTCCTGGTTGGAAATTACGTTAAAGGGAGAAACAGATCACGCGGGTAATACACCGATGGATATGAGACGGGATGCCGCAGCTGCAGCCGCAGAAATAATGACCGCGGTGGAAGCTGTTCCGGCCGAAATCAGCAGTACGGCTGTTGCCACGGTCGGCAAACTGACTCTTTCTCCGAATGGATCGAATGTCATTGCCGGACGGGCGGATTTGATCGTGGATATCCGGGATATAGAAGAAGACACGAGGGATGAGATGATCCGACGCATCGAACAGGTGGTGCTTGATATCGCCGAAAAAAGAAACGTGGAATCGGAAACGCTTCTTCAGGTTCGTATCCCTCCGGTTCCGGTTCCGCAGTGGCTGCAGCACCAAATGGAAACAGCCGCGAAGACGTTGGAGCTGCCGTATCAATATTTACCGAGCGGCGCCGGGCATGATGCGATGATACTTGGGAGGTATATTCCATCCGGTATGATTTTTGTGCCAAGTGTAGAGGGAAGGAGTCACAGTCCGGAAGAGTTCACGGAACTCAAAGACTGCCTGGACGGCACCGCACTGCTGTTTGAAACGCTTAAAATAGTCGGCAATTAAAAAGAGAAAAACGCTGGATAGTAGTGTGGAGGGAAGATCTTTTGCGGATAATCGCCGGCGGAGCGCTGGATATGTTGTTTTCCTGTAAGATTGTACTTTTTGGTGCATGTTTAGGCGTGGACACTTAGTGTGCGGATTATATCTTTCATACCGGCCGGCATCAGCTTGCAGTCACTAATTCCAGATATCGGCACGGTAGTGTCCGCGGCATGGTGTTCCGCGGGCACTAATTTTATTTTTGGGACACCCCGTAGTTCTCCAAATCGCACGCTGTCCATCCCTTTTTCAGTTCCGGAGCTGAAAAAGGGATGCTTTGAAGGCATGGGTGGTTTACGTATCTTATGTAGCCGATGAGTACGGGTGGTTGAGCCACTCGGGAAAATCATGATGAAGATCGGCAGCATCCTGGTAGCCGGCGTTATACATTTTTTCCAGCCTGGACGGATCTTTTTCGGTTCGGTGGGCGTTCAGGGAAGCGTCGGGCCGGAGCACTTTCACCCTGCCGCGCTCTTCCAAATCCTCGAGCTGGTCCATCGTCTTGTTATAAACAGCGGGTCGATTGATCAGGGCCTGGACGAAGCCGGGATAGTTTTTGTAAAAGCGGCGGGCGAGACGACTCAGTTTAAACGGCTCTTTGCGGTAGCCTTTGGGGCGGGTGAGAACGATGATGTTTTGTTCGCAGCCGTCGGCGATTGCCTGTTCAACAGGAACCGGATCGGCCACGCCGCCGTCGAGAAGCTGCCACCCTTTATAGTTCACAACCGGGGCCAGCATCGGCAGGCTGCTTGAGGCCCGGACGGCAGTCAGTATGTCTTCATCACGCTGGTGATAAATATAATGAGGATTTCCTGTTTTGATATCGGTTGTCCCGATGACAAACGTCTGACTGCTGTTGTTAATCTGATCCACATCCAATGGGACGAGACTTTTCGGCACTTCGTCGTATAAAAAATTCATGCCGAACAGACTTTTTTCCCTCCATAGGTTTCGAATACTTAGAAAACGCGGGTCTCCGGCCATCCCGATCTGGAGTTTCTTGTTGCGTCCTTTCTGCCTGGCAAGGTAAGAGCACGCAACCGAAGCACCGGATGAAACGCCGGAAACGTAGGGAAAGTGTATGTCCTGGTCGAGAAAATACTCAAGAACCCCCGCCGTATAAACGCCGCGCATTCCTCCGCCTTCAAGTACAAGACCAATATCGTTCATATGCAAAGACTCCTTTTCCTTCCCTCATCCTCTAATGAAATCCTAGCAAAGCAGGAAAATTTACACAAGCACTGTGCCTGCTGTTCCTTCCATTTCTATGAAGGAAACAGGTATTATAGAATAATGAAAGCAGACAAGAACAGAACTACCGCTCTTGAAAGGAGAACAGATATGGCAAAAAAGAAACGGTTCGAAGTGCAGGATGGAGAAACGATTGAAGAATGCCTGGAGCGCATCCAGAAAGAAGGGTTTGCACCGGTCGGACGCAGGGAGGAACCGGTATTCCAGGAAGTGAAGCAAAACGGTAAAATAGAGAACATACCGGTGAAACAGAAGATAATATTTGAGGCACGTCCGCAATAACCGAACATTTCATTTTCATAAAGTTGAAACGTTCGATTTTTAATTGACAGATTTCATCACATACTGTTAAGCTGAAAAAGGAATAAAACGATAAATCAATACTCTCATATATCATCGGGAATACGGCCTGATACGTTTCTACCCGGCGACCGTAAATGGCCGGACTATGAGAGAAAGAACGGCAGGGAGCCGGCACAAGGACCGCTTTGGAATCAGCTGCGTCCACTGTTTTGCCGGCAGGGACAACCCCGGCACCCGGACCACTTTCTCTTGGAAGAAACTGGCCCAGGCGCCGGGGTATTTTACTGTTCAAGGAAGGAGTCGATCCTGATATGGAGGCACAAGTAGGCGTCATCATGGGAAGTACATCAGACTGGGAAACAATGAAACATGCAGTCGATGTACTGGAAGAGCTGGAGATACCATACGAAAAGCAGGTCGTTTCGGCGCACCGCACACCGGATTACATGTTTGAGTACGCCGCCTCGGCAAAAGAAAGAGGCTTGAAGACGATTATCGCAGGAGCAGGCGGAGCGGCCCACCTGCCCGGCATGGCCGCTTCGAAGACAACACTTCCGGTTATTGGTGTTCCTGTAAAATCCAATGCCCTTAACGGCATGGACTCTCTTCTGTCGATTGCACAGATGCCCGGGGGCGTACCGGTGGCAACCACGGCGATCGGCCGGTCGGGCGCCGTCAATGCAGGACTTCTTGCCGCCCGCTTTCTCGGCGCATTTGATGAAACCATTGCCGAGCGGCTGGAACAGCGAAGTGAAGCCATGCGGCAGAAAGTAATGGAAACGGGGGATTTATCATGAAACCTTCCATTTTACCCGGACAGACAATAGGAATTCTCGGGGGCGGACAGCTTGGCCGGATGATGGGACTGTCAGCGCGCGCGATGGGGTACCGGATCGCTGTGCTCGAACCGAAACCGGATGCCCCGACGGCACAAATTGCTGATGTATCCGTGGAAGCGGCGTACGATGATCGCACGGCCGCCCGGGAACTCGCCAATCACTGTGATGTGCTCACATATGAATTCGAAAATATTGACGCGGATACGGCTTCGTTTCTCGAACAATCAATGTATCTGCCGCAGGGCAGCAGTCTGCTGCATACAACGAAACATAGAGGACGTGAGAAACAGGCCATTCAAAGCGCTGGCGTCGATGTGTCCCCGTACCGTCTTGTATCAAGTGCTGCTGCTCTGGAAGAAGCAATGCAGGACATCGGCTGTCCGGCTGTTTTGAAAACGTGTGAAGGCGGATACGACGGAAAAGGACAGGTTGTCATCCGGGAGGACACGAACATTCAGGATGCTTTTGATGAACTCGGTGCCCAGACGACAGATCTTGTGCTGGAAGCCTGGATCCCGTTTGAAAAAGAAATATCGGTTATCGTGACGCGCAGCACAAACGGCGAAACAACAACGTTTCCGGCCGGGGAAAACAGACACCGAAACAATATTTTACACCAGACGATTGTACCGGCGGATATAGCGGAGCAGACAGAAAAGAAAGCCGTGGACATGGCGTATGAGCTGGCTGAAGCGTTTGATCTCGTCGGAACGCTTGCGGTGGAAATGTTTGTGCTCGATGAAGACACGGTGTATGTCAATGAGGTGGCGCCGCGTCCGCACAATTCCGGCCACTATACGATAGAAGCCTGCGAAACGTCACAGTTTGAACAGCATGTGCGCGCTGTCTGCGGTCTGCCCCTTGGCTCGACACAGCTGTTGAAACCCGTCGTGATGACGAATATTCTCGGAGAGCATGTGCCTTATGTGCAGGATCATTTCGCTTCGTTTGCAGGAGGCGGCCACGTTCATTTTTACGGCAAGCCAGAAGCAAAGACCGGCCGGAAAATGGGACACTGGACCGTTCTTGGCAGCGGGCAGGACGATGCGCTGGAAAAAACAAGCCGAGTATGGCCCGAATAAACGATAGAGAGTGGAGGAAATCGAATGATTGAACGGTATACCCGCCCGGAAATGGGTGCGGTCTGGACGGAGGAAAATCGGTTTAATGCCTGGCTTGAAGTAGAAATTTCCGCCTGTGAAGCCTGGGCGGACTACGGGGATATTCCCAAAGAAGACGCCGCCAAAATCCGCGGGAATGCAGGATTTGACGTGGAGCGGATTCAGGAGATTGAGGCCGAAACACGCCACGACGTCGTTGCTTTCACGCGGGCGGTGTCGGAAACGCTTGGAGAAGAGAAGAAATGGGTCCATTACGGACTGACGTCCACCGATGTGGTGGATACGGCGTTGTCTTATCTTCTCGTGCAGGCGAACGATATTCTGCTCAGGGACCTTGAGAATTTTCTCGCTGTGTTGAAAAAAAAGGCAGTGGAGCACAAGTATACGGTAATGATGGGCCGTACCCACGGTGTTCATGCAGAACCGACCACGTTTGGGATGAAGCTGGCGCTCTGGTACGAAGAAATGAAACGCAATATCGAGCGGTTCAAGCAGGCGGCTGAAACGGTCCGGGTCGGTAAACTCTCCGGTGCCGTCGGAACGTTTGCGAACATTCCACCGTTTATTGAGAAATCGGTCTGCGAAAAGCTCGGCCTTGAACCGGCGCCGGTTTCCACCCAGACCCTGCAGCGAGACCGCCACGCCCATTACATGAGCACGCTGGCGCTCGTTGCCTCCTCCATCGAAAAAATGGCGGTGGAAGTGCGCGGTCTTCAGAAAAGCGAGACGCGGGAAGTGGAGGAATTTTTCGCCAAAGGACAGAAAGGTTCGTCGGCCATGCCGCACAAACGTAATCCGATCGGTTCAGAAAACATGACAGGCCTGGCCCGCGTCATCCGCGGTCATATGATGACAGCATATGAGAACGTGCCGCTTTGGCATGAACGCGATATTTCCCATTCTTCCGCGGAACGGATTATTCTGCCGGACGCGACGACGGCGCTTAACTATATGCTCAACCGTTTTTCCGGCATTATCGAGAAACTTACCGTCTTTCCGGAAAACATGAAGGCGAACATGGACCGCACCTTCGGCCTGATTTACTCGCAGCAGGTGCTTTTAACCCTGATCAGCAAGGGGATGGCGCGCGAAGAAGCGTACGACCTTGTACAGCCTAAAGCGATGGAATCCTGGGAAAAAGGCATATCATTCCGCGCGGTGATCGAACAGGAACCACGCATCACCGAAACACTTACGCCGGAAGAACTTGACGGCTGTTTTGACTACAACCATCACCTTCGTGAAATCGATACGGTCTTCAAACGGACCGGACTGGAAGACTAAAGGAGGGCGCCGGGCATGGAGAAAAAGGAACTGCTGTATGAGGGCAAAGCGAAGAAGCTGTATGAAACAGATGATCCGGACCTGCTATGGGTGGAATACAAAGACGATGCGACCGCTTTTAACGGCGAAAAACAGGAAGTGCTCGCAGGCAAGGGCCGGCTGAACAACGTGTTGTCGTCGATGCTTTTTGCAACCCTTGATGAGGCAGGAATTCCGAGCCATTTTGAGCGGAAACTGTCCGATACGGAACAGCTCGTCCGAAAAACCGATATCATCCCACTTGAAGTTGTCGTCCGCAATGTCGTGGCGGGCAGTCTGCACCGCCGTACCGGCACAGCGGAGGGCATCGAGCTGAAAGAGCCGGTGGTGGAGTTTTACTACAAAGACGACGAGCTCGGTGATCCGCTTATTAACGAAGATCATATCCGCATGCTCGAGGCAGCACAGCCGGAGCAGCTGAGCGGCATGAGAACGCAGGCGCTGGCTGTTAACGAAGCGTTGAAGCATCATTTCGGGCAGCACGGACTTCTGCTCGTCGATTTCAAGCTGGAGTTTGGTACGACGGCGGACGGAAACCTTCTGCTTGCCGACGAGATTTCACCGGACACATGCCGTCTGTGGGACGAAAAGACGAGGGAAAAATTCGACAAAGATGTGTTCCGCTACGGCCTTGGGTCTCTTCAGGAAGGCTATACAAAAATTCTAAAAAGACTGGGAGGGGCATAAACAGATGTTTAAAGTCCATGTGTACGTAACGCTGAAAGAAGGAGTGCTCGACCCGCAGGGAAGTGCTGTCACCGATTCGCTGCACGCCATGAACTACACCGAGGTGAACAGCGTCCGGATCGGCAAATACCTGGAGCTTGAAGTCGAAAATACGGACAACCTGGAGAAGCGCATCGAAGAAATGTGCGAAAAACTGCTGTCCAATCCAGTCATTGAAGATTACACGTATACGATCGGGGAGGCTGTGTCTTCATGAAGTTCGCCGTTATTGTATTTCCAGGATCGAACTGTGACGACGACATGTATTATGCCATTGAGGAAACGCTTGGAGAAGAAGTGGAAAAAGTATGGTACACCGAAACCGATATCTCGGGATATGACGCCGTCCTGCTTCCCGGCGGTTTCTCGTACGGGGATTACCTGCGTTCCGGGGCAATCGCGCGTTTTGCACCGGTGATGGAAAGCATCATCGAAGAAGCGAAGCGGGGCATGCCTGTTCTTGGTATCTGCAATGGTTTCCAGGTTCTTCTTGAAGCGCGTCTACTGCCGGGTGCGATGCAGTTCAACAAAAACCTGAAATTTATCTGCCGTCCCACCCCGCTGACCGTTGTGAACGCGGGTACGATGTTCACGACCGAATATGAACAGGGCAGCACTGTCACGATTCCCGTTGCTCACGGGGAAGGAAATTATTACTGTGACGACGACACACTTGACATGCTGAAACAAAACGAACGGATCGTTTTTACGTACCAGGATGACATTAATGGCTCTGCTGCCGGAATTGCCGGTATAACAAACGAAAAAGGCAACATACTCGGTATGATGCCGCACCCCGAACGTGCTGTCTCGGATCTTCTTGGAAGCACGGACGGCCGCCGGCTCTTTCAATCGATGCTGAAAAACTGGAGGGAATCACATGTCGCTCGCGCTTGAACCGTCTCCGCAGCAAATAAAAGAGGACAAAGTCTATCACGACATGGGAATGACAGACGAAGAATTTGCCATGGCGGAAAACATTCTCGGCCGTCTTCCGAACTACACCGAAACGGGCGTGTTTTCCGTTATGTGGTCCGAACACTGCAGCTACAAGCATTCCAAGGTACTGCTCCGGAAATTTCCGAGTAAAGGGGAAAAGGTGCTGCAGGGACCGGGCGAAGGCGCCGGAATCATTGATATCGGCGACAACCAGGCGGTTGCCTTTAAAGCCGAAAGCCACAACCATCCGTCCGCGGTCGAACCGTACCAGGGAGCGGCGACAGGTGTCGGCGGGATTCTCCGCGATGTGTTCTCGATGGGGGCCAAACCGATCGCGCTCCTGAACTCCCTCCGCTTTGGAGAGCTGCAGTCCGCCAGAGGACGCTACCTGTTTGAAGAAGTCGTGGCCGGTATCGCAGGCTACGGCAACTGTGTCGGTGTTCCGACCATCGGAGGTGAAATACAGTTCGATCCATGCTATGAAGAGAATCCGCTGATGAATGCGATGTGTGTCGGGCTGATTAACCACGAAGACATCCAGAAAGGTGTGGCCGAAGGAACCGGAAACACCGTCATGTATGTCGGTGCGAGTACAGGTCGCGACGGCATACACGGGGCAACGTTTGCCTCTGAAGAACTGGGCGAAGATTCGGAAGACAAACGCCCTTCCGTCCAGGTCGGCGATCCGTTTATGGAAAAACTACTGATGGAAGCCTGTCAGGACCTCGTACAGCTCGAATCCCTCGTCGGCATCCAGGACATGGGTGCGGCCGGTCTTGCTTCCTCTTCCTCAGAAATGGCAAGCAAAGCAGGATTTGGTATTGAAATGGATCTCGACAAAGTACCGCAGCGCGAAAGCGGCATGACTCCGTACGAAATGATGCTCTCCGAGTCCCAGGAACGGATGCTTCTTGTCGTCAAGCAGGGGCATGAACAGGAAGTCCGTGACATCTGTGATCACTGGGGGCTGTACGCAGCCGAAGTGGGTCACGTCATCGAAGAACAGAACCTCCGTCTTCTTTTTGAAGGGGAGGTCGCGGCGGACATTCCAGCCGATGCACTTGCCGAAGAGGCTCCTGTGTATCACCCGGAATCCACAGAACACCGGGTTTTCACGGAAAACCAGAAGCTTCCGGCATCGAGTCTGCCAATTGGCGATATGAAACAGACGCTGCTTGATCTCCTGCGTCAGCCGACGATTGCAAGCAAAGAGTGGGTATATGATCAGTATGATTATATGGTGCAGACGAATACGGCCGTTCAACCGGGGTCGGATGCTGCTGTTCTGCGGGTGCGCGGGACGAATAAGGCCCTTGCGATGACAACCGACTGTAATTCGCGCTATATCTATCTTGATCCGGAGACCGGCGGAAAAATTGCGGTAGCTGAAGCGGCGCGCAACATCGTCTGCTCCGGCGGCACACCGCTTGGATTGACGGACTGCCTGAACTACGGCAGCCCGGAAAAACCGGAAATCTACTGGCAGCTGGAGAAATCGACGGACGGCATGAGTGAAGCCTGTTCCGTTCTTCATACGCCGGTCATCGGCGGCAATGTCTCTTTGTATAATGAAACGCAGCACGGCGCAGTATACCCGACACCGGTCGTCGGTATGGTTGGTCTCATAGAAGATTTGGATTATATTACGACCCAGTCCTTCAAACAGGCAGGAGACGTTATCTATGTCATCGGGGAAGCAGCACCGGAATTCGGCGGCAGCGAAGTTCAGAAGATGGTGGAAGGCGGTATTTCCGGAAGAGTGCCGGAGCTTGATCTCAACCTCGAGAAAGAAAGGCAGCAGAGTCTGCTCGAAGCCATCCGGAGCGGTTTTGTACGTTCCGCCCATGACCTCGCCGAAGGGGGCCTTGCCGCCGCAATTGCCGAAAGTGTCATCGACAGCGCCGGTCTTGGCGCTGATGTAACGCTTAAGGGCGATACAGCAGCGGCATTATTCGCTGAAACCCAGTCCCGCTTTCTTGTATCCGTGTCTCCCGAACACACCGAAGCCTTTGAACGCACAGCTGCTGATGCCGTACGCATCGGCACGGTAACCAATAAACCGACACTTGAAGTCCATCAGTCAACAGGTGAAAAGGTACTGCAGGCGGATGTAGAAGAAATGGAAAACGCCTGGAAAGGAGCCATTCCATGCTTGGTGAAATCAAAGGATTAAATGAAGAATGCGGCGTCTTTGCATTGTGGGGGCATAAAGAAGCGGCCCAGCTTTCCTATTACGGGCTCCACAGTATGCAGCACCGCGGGCAGGAAGGCGCAGGCATCGTGGTCAGTGACGAAGAGCATCTGCACATTCACAAAGGACTCGGGCTCGTAAATGATGCGTTCAAAGAAGGCGATCTTGAAGCACTCCAGGGGCATGCTTCCCTCGGCCACGTCCGGTACGCAACAGCAGGCGGCGGCGGTCTCGACAACTGCCAGCCTCTTATGTTCCGCTCTCAGACCGACAGCCTGGCTATCGCCCATAACGGCAACCTGGTGAATGCGCACAATCTGAAACTCGAACTCGAAGACCAAGGCAGTATTTTTCAGTCGACTTCCGACACAGAAGTGATCGCGCACCTTATTAAACGAAGCGTGTACCCGCGGATGGAAGATAAATTAAGTGACGCCCTGTCCATGGTGGAAGGGGCCTATGCCCTCGCCATCATGACCGAAGATAAGCTCCTGGTTGCCCAGGATCCACATGGCCTCCGGCCGCTCAGCATCGGAAAACTAGGCGGGGCTTATGTGGTGGCATCCGAGACTTGTGCGTTTGATGTCATCGGAGCGGAGTATGAACGTGAAGTACAGCCCGGTGAAATCATTACATTCGATCGAAGCGGTATGCACTCGGAACTATACGCCAAACCAGCCGAGCGGCGGATGTGCAGCATGGAATATGTGTACTTTTCGCGTCCCGATTCCAATATTGACCAGATAAACGTCCACACTGCGCGCAAAAGCCTTGGCAAAAAACTGGCCGCAGAAGCGCCGGTTGAAGCGGACATTGTCACCGGTGTACCGGACTCTTCCATTTCAGCTGCTATTGGGTACGCCGAAGAAACCGGAATTCCCTATGAAATGGGGATGATTAAAAATCGCTATGTCGGCCGGACGTTTATTCAGCCGTCACAGGAGCTGCGTGAACAGGGCGTGAAGATGAAGCTGTCACCGGTACGCGGCGTCGTTGAAGGAAAACGGGTCGTCATGGTGGATGATTCCATTGTACGCGGCACAACAAGCCGCCGTATTGTTACGATGCTGAAACAAGCCGGGGCGGCGGAAGTGCACGTCCGCATCAGCTCTCCGCCGATTACCCACCCCTGTTTTTACGGCATTGATACGTCCACCAAGTCAGAACTTATTGCCGCAACGCACTCGCTTGAGGAGATGCGGGAGGAAATGGGAGCCGACTCGCTTTCGTTTATCAGCATCGACGGGATGCTGGGCGGCATCGGAAGACAGGACAATGATTCTAACTGCGGGCAGTGTCTCGCCTGTTTCACCGGGAATTATCCGACTGATATTTATGAAGATACGCTTCATCCCCATGACAAAGTCATCAATGGATAACGAGAAAGGAGGCAGCCGCCATGTCGGACGCCTATAAAAAGGCCGGGGTCGATGTTGAGGCCGGCTACGAAGCGGTAGAGCGGATGAAACAGCATACCGCGCGGACGATGCGTCCGGAAGTGATGGGAGGTCTGGGTGGATTCGGCGCCATGTTTGACATGTCCGCGCTTCCTTACGAATCCCCCGTCCTCGTGTCGGGAACAGACGGAGTCGGCACGAAACTGATGCTTGCCTTCATGATGGACAAGCATGACACGATCGGACAGGACGCGGTCGCGATGTGTGTCAATGACATCGCCGTTCAGGGAGCGGATCCGCTTTACTTTTTGGATTACCTGGCCTGCGGAAAAGCCGTTCCTGAAAAAGTCGAAGCCATCGTCAAAGGAATCGCCGATGGATGTGAACAGGCCGGCTGCGCGCTGATCGGCGGGGAAACCGCGGAAATGCCGGGCATGTATGACACGCACGAATATGACCTCGCCGGTTTTACAGTCGGGGCGGCGGACAAATCATCGCTTATTACCGGGGAAACCATCACCCCCGGAGATGTCGTGATCGGTCTTCGGTCCTCCGGGATTCACAGCAACGGCTTGTCGCTTGTCCGCAATGTTCTGCTTGATGAAGCGGGACTGGATCTAAAGGAAACGTATGCGCCGTTTGAGCGGCCGCTCGGCGAAGAGCTGCTGGAGCCGACGCGTATTTATGTAAAAGCTGTGCAGGAACTGCGCCGCCGCGTGCCGGTAAAAGGCATGGCTCACGTGACCGGAGGCGGATTTTACGAAAACATTCCGAGGATGCTGCCGGAAGGAACCGGGGCCGCCATCGATTCGTCTTCCTGGGATGCACCGGCTCTGTTTTCGTTTCTTCAAAAGCATGGCAGTCTGAGCGATGAAGACATGTTCGGCACGTTTAATATGGGTATCGGCCTGGCTGTAGTAGTAGATGCCGGCGAAGAGAAAGAAGCCCTGTCTTCTCTCGAAGCAATCGGAGAAACGGCGTACCGTATCGGACGAGTGACATCCGGCGGAGGACTGCAGTTCGTAAAGGAGGACGCCTGAATGAAACTGGCTGTTTTTGCATCGGGCAGCGGATCCAACTTCCAAGCTGTCGCCGACGCCGCGTCAGAAAACAGGCTGGAAGCTGACATTGCCCTGCTCGTTTGTGATAAGCCGGATGCTCATGCCGTGCAGCGGGCGGAGGCGATGGACATCCCGGTTTTTTCATTTCGTCCGAAGCAATATGAAAACAAAGCGGCATTTGAGCAGGAAATTGTGGAACAACTGCAGAAGAAGGAAGTTGACCTGATCGTTTTGGCCGGTTATATGCGCCTTGTCGGAGATACATTGCTGACAGCGTTTCAGGAACGTATGATAAACATCCATCCCTCCCTGCTTCCGGCTTTTCCAGGATTGGATGCTGTGGAGCAGGCGTGGGAAGCCGGTGTGAAAGTGACCGGCGTTACTGTTCATGAAGTCGATGAAGGAATGGATACCGGTACGATACTTGCTCAGGAAGCGGTAGCTGTGAAGCCGACCGATTCTCCCGCTTCCCTTTCCAAGGCGGTACAGGCCGTGGAACACCGGTTGTATCCGGATACGATTCAGTTTTTACTCAAAGAGCGATTTACGCAGGGAGGAGCGATGCACAAATGAGCATCAAGCGAGCACTGATCAGCGTTTCCAATAAAGAGGGTATTCTACCTTTTGCCAAGCAGCTTGAAGCGGCCGGCGTGGAGATCATTTCAACAGGCGGGACGAGCCGCGTGCTGAAAGAGGGAGGTGTCGACGTGATCGGGATTTCCGATGTTACCGGATTTCCGGAAATCCTCGACGGGCGCGTGAAGACGCTGCATCCGTATATTCACAGCGGTCTGCTGGCCATGAGGGACAACGAGGAACATCAAAAACAGCTCGAGGAACATCAAATCACCCCGATTGACCTCGTCGTCGTGAATCTGTATCC
Source organism: Salibacterium lacus (assembly GCF_042684865.1). Taxonomy (NCBI): domain Bacteria; kingdom Bacillati; phylum Bacillota; class Bacilli; order Caryophanales; family Bacillaceae; genus Salibacterium; species Salibacterium lacus. The sequence continues at coordinate 497,376 of NZ_JBHUML010000005.1, read as the reverse complement.
GTTTAAAGAAACGATTGAAAAGCCGGACACGTCATTTGAAGAAGCGATTGAAAACATTGACATCGGAGGTCCCGGCATGCTGCGGGCCGCAGCCAAAAACCATAAATATGTCACGGTCGTCACCGATCCCGGCGACTACGACTGGATTCTGGAAGATGTGAAAGAAAACGGAGATATTCCGGCAGAGACGAAAGCCGGTCTGGCCGCAAAAGTATTCCGTCACACGGCTTCCTATGATTCCCTCGTTGCCAATTACTTAACCGACCATACAGGTGAACAGTATCCGGAAACGTTCACCGTTACTTACGAGAAAAAACAGGATCTCCGCTACGGGGAGAATCCACATCAGCAGGCAGCTTTCTACCGGGAGCCGATTGGACCGATGAGCTCTGTTGCGAATGCTATCCAGCTGCACGGCAAGGAGCTGTCCTATAATAACATCAACGATGCCGAAGCCGCTCTTGATATCATCAAGGAATTCAGCCAGCCCGCTGCTGTTGCTGTTAAACATATGAATCCTTGCGGGGTTGGAATTGGCGCGTCCATCACCGAGGCGTATGAAAAAGCGTACGACTCCGATCCTGTTTCCATTTTCGGCGGCATTACCGCATTCAACCGCGAAGTGGATGAGGAGACAGCAAAGCATCTCAAAGAGATTTTTCTTGAGATCATTATCGCTCCGTCGTTCAGCCAGGAAGCGCTTGATGTTCTGACTCAAAAGAAAAACATCCGCCTGCTGAAAATCGCGATGGAAGAAGAAACACCGCGCGAACGCTCGCAGATTACGTCTATTCACGGCGGCGCTCTGATTCAGGACGAAGACCGCAAAGGGTTTCTCGATGCTGACATCAAAGTTGTGACCGACCGTGATCCGACAGAGAACGAATGGCAGGATCTGAAACTGGCTTGGAAAGTTGTCAAACACGTGAAGTCCAATGCGATTCTGCTTGCCAAAGACCAGCAGACCGTAGGCGTGGGCGCCGGGCAGATGAACCGGGTCGGCTCCGCCGAAATCGCCGCCGCGCAGGCGGGAGAGAAAGCTGAGGGCAGCGCCATGGGCTCCGACGCCTTTTTCCCGATGAAAGATACGGTTGAAACCGCAGGGGAAGCTGGTGTGAGCGCCATTATCCAGCCGGGCGGCTCCATCCGGGACGAAGAATCGATTGAAAAAGCCAACGAACTCGGCATTGCCATGGTCTTTACCGGCATGCGTCATTTTAAACACTAAAGCAACACGATGAAGGAGGAGTCGCACTCATGAACGTGCTGATTGTCGGCGGCGGCGGGCGTGAACATGCGCTGGCCCGTGCGTTTGCAGAAAGCCCGGAGGTGGATACCGTGTACGCGGCACCGGGAAATGCGGGTATGAAACAGACGGCTGTATGTGTAGATGTAAACGAAGAGGATGCCGGCAGTCTCACGGCGTTCGCCGCAGAACACGATATCGGTCTGACGGTGGTGGGGCCGGAAGCCCCTCTTCTTAAGGGGATCGTCAATGCGTTTAAGGAAGCCGGACTTACCGTGTTCGGACCGACAAAGGAAGCGGCGGCCATTGAAGGCAGCAAGTCATTTGCGAAAGCATTTATGGAGCGTCACCGCATTCCGACCGGCACGTACAAGGTGACGTCGGATTATGACGAGGCGATTCGGCATGTGGACAACGAAGGTGTTCCGATTGTCATTAAAGCCGACGGTCTTGCTGCCGGCAAAGGAGTAACTGTTGCCTTCACAAAAGAAGAGGCAGACGCGGCGCTCCGCGACATACTGCTCGATGATAAATTCGGGGAAGCCGGGGCAAGTGTTGTGCTTGAGGAATACCTAGAGGGCGAAGAACTTTCGCTGATGGCGTTCGTGCACGGCACAACCGTTGTGCCGATGGTCGGAGCGCAGGATCATAAACGCGCCTTTGACGGCGATCAGGGACCGAACACAGGCGGTATGGGCGCTTACAGCCCGGTTCCGCAGTTCGATGGTTCAGACGTCGAGCGTGCGGTTCGTGATGTTTTGCAGCCGGCGGCAGACGGGCTTGCCGAGGAAGGACGTTCTTTCACCGGCATTCTGTACGCGGGACTGATGATGACCGGGGAGGGACCGAAAGTGGTGGAATTCAATGCCCGGTTCGGGGATCCGGAAGCCCAGGTCGTGCTGCCGCGTCTTGAATCAGATCTTGCAGCCGTCATAACAGAGCTGCTGGACGGCGGGCGTCCTTCTTTGAGCTGGTCCGGTGATGCGGTGCTCGGCGTTGTGGCTGCATCCAAAGGATATCCAGGTCCGTATGATAAAGGAGTGCCGATTGCAGACGTTCCCGACTCTGATCTGCTCTTTTTTGCCGGAGCCGGAGAAGAAAACGGCACGTACGTCACAGCCGGCGGCAGAGTCCTGCTGCTTGCTGAAAAAGCAGCCACGCTCCAAGAAGCTCAAACCGCTGTTTATGAGAAACTGAAAGGCTTGGATACGACCAATCTCTTCTACCGCACCGATATCGGTCGTAATGTTATCAAATACTAACGAAGCATCATCTGAAATCAAGAAAAAACGGAGACAGGGATAACATCCCGCTCCGTTTTTTCTATTGGTTTAAATGATTGATGCCGGGTTCGCCCGTTTTCGACAATAATTCGCTCGATTTATTGGTAATTCCGCCCGCTATCGACAACACTCCGCCCGCTTTCCTCTTGATTCCGCTCAAAAAACGCAAATATTTTTGTCAGATTATTTACGAAAACAGCATGAAATGCAGTTCTCATCTGTTAAAATCGTAACATCAGCTTGACTTATGATTCATGCATGTTATGATGTTCCGGTGTGTTTTCCGGGGAATGACTGCCGCCGGTGACCATGTCATAAAGTCTTATCGTTGGACAGAACCGGGTTATGCCTTCAGCGACCTTCATCGCACCAAGCACCATGCAGATCATATGATTGTCCGGATCCCTGCGCATCCGGGAAGAACGACTATTGGCCCAGGAGAGAAGTACAATACCGATAATGATGCGGCAGAATGCCTGAGCGGTACCTATATTAGGCTGCATCACGTGAACTCCTTTCTTTACGGAAAATTAAAATTCTTGTCACTTTCCTTTTATAGAGTAACGAGCTAAAACATGGTAGAATGAAAATATCCAGAATCAGATGGATAGATGAATACGATAACCAAAACTCGACAGACAGAAAGCAGGTGAAATGGTTGGCTGCACAGCAATTATTTCCTTGGGATAAAGAAACGCTCCGGCGCCATCTCTCCGTCCTGCGCGGCGAAAAGGCACCGAGCAAGGTGCTGCAGAATGCAACGTACTTAAGCAGCGCCCGTAAAGCCTGGCTTGAAGGGCACATCTGGATTTATGAAGACCGGATTGTATATGCGGGAAATGACTGGCCCGCCGTAACAACAGAAACCGAAATTGTAGATTGCAGCGGAAAATATGTCGTTCCCGGCTATATTGAACCGCATGCCCATCCGTTTCAGTTATATAATCCCCATACTCTGGCTGAATATGCATCCCTGCGTGGAACGACCACCCTGGTAAATGACAACATGTTTTTCTTTTTAAATATAGAGAAAGAGAAAGCGCTTACACTTATAGAGGACCTTAACCAACTGCCAACGTCCATGTTCTGGTGGGCGCGCTATGATGCGCAGACGGAACTCGAAGAAGAGGACTCGATTTTTTCTCCTTCACAGATGAAGGCGTGGCTCGAGCATCCACTCGTTCTTCAGGGCGGAGAGCTCACGGCCTGGCCGAAAGTGATGACCGGCGATGATACAGTTCTTCACTGGATGCAGTATACAAAAGAGCTGAACAAACCGATTGAAGGCCATCTGCCGGGTGCGTCCGCCCGTACCATCAATCAAATGGCGCTGCTCGGTGTGAGCGGCGACCACGAAGCCATGACCGGAGAAGAAGCACTGCGGCGTCTGGATGCAGGGATGACGACATCGCTCCGTTATTCTTCCATCCGGCCCGATCTTCCGGTGATTCTTGAAGAACTGCTGGAAGCAGGTGTCACCGACTTCAGTCGTTTCACATTCAACACCGACGGTTCGACACCGTCCTTTTACAAACAGGGTGTCATTGATAAAACGATCTCGATTGCACTGGAGAAAGGTGTACCGGAGATTGAAGCTTACGAGATGGGAAGCTACAACAATGCACGCCATTTCGGAATTGACGATGAAATCGGTATGATCGCACCCGGGCGCATTGCGCATCTAAACATTCTGGAAAGCCCGCAGAATCCGGTTCCGGAAGCTGTCCTGGCAAAAGGACGCTGGATCCTTAAAGATGGAGAAAATTATTACCCGCCGCGCGATTTCAAATGGTCCTCCTATGGGGTGCATCCATTCATGATCGACTGGCATCTGAATGAGGAAGACCTTCATTTTTCCATGCCTATGGGTATTGAACTCGTGAATTCGGTTATTCTGAAGCCGTATCAGATGACGATTGATGTAACGACCGAAGAGCTGAATGAAGACCATGATCAGTGCTTTTTTGTCATGCTTGACCGTTTCGGTAAATGGCGCATTAACACAGTGATAAAAGGATTCGGCACCAGCATCGGCGGATTTGCCACAACTTTTTCCAACACAGGTGACATTGTACTGATTGGTAAAAAGAAAAAAGATATGGTGAAGGCGTTCAATGAACTGAAAAACCATGACGGAGGGATGTTCCTCGTCGAAGATGAACAGGTTATTGAAAGCATTCCACTGAAACTGTTCGGCGCTATGTCTCTCGAGCCGATGGGTAATGTCATCGAACAGCATGAAAGAATGGACCAGGCTCTGAAAGAACGCGGTTATCCCCACGCGGATCCGGTGTACAGCATGCTCTTTTTCTCATCGACGCATCTGCCGTATATACGTATCACCCAGAAGGGAATCTTTGATGTACACAAAAAAACGGTACTCTTTCCTTCGATTATGCGCTGAGATGCGTTAGACTAAGAAGAAAAAGCATGAGAAGAAGGATGGAAATGACATGAAAAAAATGATGTGGAGCGGGTTGGCTGCGCTTGTTCTTACGGCGGGAGGGTGTACTTCCCAGGAAAGTTCAACAGCTCCCGCTGAAACCGGGACGTCTCATGAAGAAGAATCGGCGGCAGAAGAGGAAACGACCCCGGAGAAAGAGGAGGAACAAAAGGAGCCTGTGAAGGATCCGGAAGAAGAAGAGCCTTCGTATGAAGCGGTGGAACCGTTGACGGGGAAGGGGACAAACGAAGTTCCGGCGGCGCGTCCTCTTGCTGTCATGATAAATAATCATCCTGACGCGCGACCCCAGACGGGACTGACTGAAGCCGATATCGTCTACGAAGTATTGACCGAGGGTGAACTCACGAGATTTCTCGCGATTTACCAAAGCGGACACCCGGAGAAACTCGGACCGGTCCGTAGTGCGAGAGGGTATTTCATCGATCTTGCGGAAGGGTACGATGCAATGTATGTGGCTCACGGCTGGAGTCCGGAAGCAAAAAGAACGCTTCAGGGAGGCGCTGTTCCTTACCTGAACGGTCTCTTTCACGACGGGACGTTATTTCAGAGGTCGACACAAAGGCGGGCACCCCATAATTCGTACATAAGCTATGAGGATGCTCTCGGTGGACTGGAAAGCAAAGGGTACGAGCTGCAAAAAGACGTCCCTGCCAATTTTTACAGGGAAGAAGGGTTTTCTGCTGTTTCGGCTGATACGGCCGAAGACGTTTCCGTTTGGTACAGCGATAAATATGTTGTACAATTTTCATATAACCAAGAGGACGGAACGTATGAACGTTCCAGCGATAATACCGCGTTTGCAGGGGAAAATGCGGCAGAGCAGACAGAGGCATCCAATGTCTTGATCGTAGAAGCCCCCCACCGTGTCGTTGACAAAGCCGGGCGCAGGCAGATTAATCTGGCCGACGGCGGCTCCGGGTTGATGCTTCAGAATGGTGAAGCACTCGATGTCCAATGGAGAAACGAGGGAGGGAGGCTGCTTCCGTATAAAGACGGAGAAAAAGTTCCGTTTCAACCCGGCAAAACGTGGATTAATGTGATACCGGCCTCTGCGGGGCTGGAAGAAAGCGTAGAAGGCGTGGAATCGTAACGTTTTTTTACCAGAACCCGTTCAAGTATTTGCAGAAAACGAGGTGTAATCCCATTGCAGATTGATAAATTACGAGGAAATGAACTGGACCAGCTGTTCCGGGCCATTTTGTCTCTGCAAAGTGTAGAAGAATGCTATGAATTTTTTGATGATCTCTGCACCATTAATGAAATCCAGTCGCTCGCGCAGCGGCTGGAAGTGGCACGGATGCTGCAGCATGGTCATACCTACCACAAGATTGAAACAGAGACAGGGGCAAGTACGGCAACTATCTCCAGAGTGAAACGCTGCCTTAATTTTGGCAATGACAGCTACCAGCTGACTCTGGACCGAGTGCGTGAACAGGAAAAACAGGAAAAGGAGCAATAAAATGAACTGTCTTTCAAGGTGGATACGTCATCTTGAAGACAGTTTTTTTATGAAATAAAGATGGATAACGGTGAAAATCGGGAAAAGGAGGAGAAGGAGGGGAATATACAATGAAGGATTTTATGACGAACAGTGTACAGTCTTTTACAGATGAATTTGGACTGGACTGGTGCAGGAAGCATTTGCAGCAGGCTCTCGAATCGTTATATGGAGAAGGAAGAACAGATATCCTCCTGTTGATTGCCATGCTTGAAAACGGTACAGTCGATGAGATGAAAACGATAAACCTGAGGGACAGCGGCTGGTTGGCGGACTGGACGTCAATACAGTTCAGCACATATGAAGATTCGGAGGAACTGATTGTGTGGGCGCTGCATACCTGGATGACAGCCGTACGCAGGGAATCTATTTTTAATGAACCTGCTTCTCCGCTTGCCCCGCCGGTCATAGAGAATCCTGGTGTCCTGCAGAACGGTTCAGAAAAGCCCCAAGAGGATACTCCGCCGGCAGAGAGAGGCGTACTGGAGAAAGAAGACGTGGTGTCTCTTATGGAGCAGCCGGAACAATCAGGACGGTCCATGGCCGGAACAGAGGACGAGGCTGCAGAAAAGCCGCGAAAGCGACGCCGTCTGCTTCTCCCGGGTATGGGTATCACTTTAACCGCCGCCCTTCTTGCCATTATTTTTCTGGTGCCGGGGACCCCGTTTTCTGAATCATCCATCGAAAATGGTATGGTTCAAGGTAGTCTGACGGATGCAGACTGGATGGAATGGCTGACCAATGTAAAAAACGGAACCTATGGAAACGATCTTGTTCTGCCGCAATGTAATATCGTAGAAAAAGGAAAGCTGCTTGATACTGAACAACAGAACAAAGAACTGAACCTTGGAGAAGGCTGCTCCCGGTATACCGACTCCGGTGAGGTGTATGCAGCGGGACGCAGTACAGACGAGTGGGACCCGGCACTTGAAGACATCGAAAAAAACATAGGGAGCCCCGACCTTTTAAATGTAGACGCTAATGCAGAAGAAATCCGCGTCCTTTATCAACGCTCCCCGCACGATATTTTTCTCATCTTTTCCAATATCGATGACCGGGATGCTTTATCCTATATAGAAGTAGGAGACATTCAGATTTCGGAGGATGAACCGGCGGCACTGCTGGATTATCCAAGGTAGAAAAGGACAAAGCAGGGACGATCGGCCTTTTGAGGCAGGGCCTCGTTTTTGCTATAATTAGACGTTGGAAATGCAAGTAAGACGTAAGTGGAGGAGCAGCAATGCTTGACTATACAGAATGGCGTCATGTGTTCAAACTGGACCCGGCGCGCGAAATTGATGATACCTCTCTTGAGAAAATCTGCGAATCAGGAACCGATGCTGTCATTGTCGGAGGAAGTGACGATGTGACTCTGGACAACACGCTGGCCCTGTTATCGAAAGTCCGTCGGTACGCGGTGGCCTGCGCACTCGAAGTATCAACGCTTGAGGCTGTGACACCCGGCTTTGATTACTTTTTGATCCCGACCGTCCTGAACGCCGGCGATACCCGCTGGGTGACCGGGCTTCATCATCAGGCACTGAAAGACTACGGCATGCTCATGGACTGGGAGACCATCCTGGCGGAAGGATACTGCATCCTGAATCCCGACGCCAAAGCCGCGGCGTTAACCGAAGCGGATACTTCTTTTGATGAGGAAGATGTCCAGGCGGCTGCACTGATGGCCGACCGCCTTTTTCATCTGCCTGTGTTTTATCTGGAATACAGCGGTATGTACGGAGATCCGGCAGTCGTGAAAGCGGCGGCTGACAACCTCGAGCAGGCACGCCTGTTTTACGGGGGGGGCATCCGCACAGCGGAAGAGGCCCGTGAAATGGCAGCTATTGCCGACACCGTCGTTGTAGGAAATATCGTATATGAAAACCTGAACAAAGCACTGTCTACCGTAAAAGCTGTCAAAAATAGTAGCGGAAATGAACGAAATAACGTATAATGAAAGAATCGAACATACGTTTCATAGGTGGTGGAAGGATTGCAACGACAAATCGTGGAAAAAATGCTTAACGGAATGAATCCCGAGCAGCGGGAAGCGGTCCAGCATACCGAAGGACCGCTGTTGATCATGGCAGGTGCGGGAAGCGGGAAGACAAGAGTGCTGACCCACCGGATGGCTTACCTTATCCGGGAAAAAGGGGTGCCTCCTTTTTCGATTCTTGCGATCACCTTTACAAACAAGGCAGCCCGTGAGATGAAAGAACGGGCATCTGAACTTGTCGGACCGGCGGCTGAGGACATCTGGATGTCTACATTCCACTCGATGTGTGTGCGGATTCTGCGGCGCGATATCGACCGCATCGGTTTTAACCGTAATTTTTCGATACTCGATGGATCCGATCAGCTGTCTGTCATCAAACAGATTCTGAAAGACCAGAATATCGACTCGAAAAAATTCGACCCGCGCGGCATGCTTGGAATGATTTCTTCGTCGAAAAACGTGCTCGAACCGCCGAAAAAGTTTGCAGAGCGGGCCGAGGGGCCGTTTGAGGAGACGGCAGCGGATGTTTATAAAGAATACCAGCGGCGTCTTGGCTCCAACCACGCCCTTGATTTTGATGATTTGATCATGAAGACCATTCAGCTGTTCCGTCAGGTTCCGGAAGTGTTGCAGTTTTACCAGCGCAAGTTTCAGTATATTCACGTGGACGAGTACCAGGACACGAACCGGGCGCAGTATGTGCTCGTCAATCTGCTTGCCGAAAAGAACCGTAACATCTGCGTTGTCGGCGATTCCGATCAGTCGATTTACAAGTGGCGCGGAGCCGATATTCAAAACATCCTGTCTTTTGAACAGGACTATGAAGAAGCGCGTTCGATTATACTCGAACAGAATTACCGGTCGACGCAGACGATTTTGAAAGCGGCCAATAATGTTATCCAGAACAACATGGGGCGCAAGCCGAAGAAACTTTGGACTGAAAATGACGACGGGGCCCGTATTCATTACTTCTGCGGCGCCGATGAACGTGAAGAATCGGCCTATATCGTGGAACGCATCAAAGAAGCTGTGCAGAGCGGCCGGTTTGATTATTCCGATGCCGCTGTGCTGTACCGGACGAATGCCCAGTCCCGGATTATTGAGGAAATGTTTCTCAAATCCAATGTGAACTATAATATGATCGGCGGCACGAAGTTCTATGACCGGAAAGAAATCAAGGATGTGCTGGCGTATCTCAGACTTGTTGCGAATCCGAATGATGACATCAGCCTCCGGCGCATTATTAATGTCCCAAAACGCGGACTCGGGGCTGCAACCGTGGATAAAATCGGCGCGTATGCGGATGCCCAGGATATTTCCATGTTTGCGGCCCTTCAGGAAGCGGATCAGATTGGTCTCAGCCCCCGCCCGGTGAAGAAGCTGGAGGCCTTTGCCGAACAGCTCGGGCACTGGATTCAGATGCAGGAATACTTAAGCGTGACAGAGCTTGTGGAAGAACTTCTTGAGAAGACGGGGTACCGTGATTCTCTTAAAGAGGACAAGTCGCTGGAGGCGCAGAGCCGCCTTGAGAACATCGATGAATTCCTGTCCGTGACAAAGGATTTTGAGAAGAAAAATGACGATGTCTCTCTTATCGCGTTTTTGACGGACCTGGCGCTTGTTGCTGATATGAACCAGGATGAGGAGGATGAAGAAAGCGCGGTCACGATGATGACGCTTCACTCCGCCAAGGGGCTGGAGTTCCCGCTCGTTTTTCTTGTCGGCATGGAAGAAGGCATCTTTCCCCACAGCCGTTCTCTGTTTGAACAGGAGGAAATGGAAGAAGAACGCCGCCTTGCCTATGTCGGGATTACAAGAGCTGAACAGGAGCTCCATCTGACGCATTCGAACATGCGCCAGCTGTACGGACGCACCCAGGTAAACCCGATGTCCCGGTTTATCGAAGAGCTTCCTGAAGATGTCATCGACCGGGAGAAAGAAGACAAACCCGACTGGATGAACAGCGGCGGGCAGAGTAAGAGTGATTCTCCGTTTGAACGCCGCAGACAGGCTGCTGTTTCCCCTTCGAAAGGACGCTCTATTTCAGCGGAAGGCGGCGGAAACCAGTATGACTGGAAAGTCGGGGACAAAGCCGAACACGGAAAATGGGGGACCGGCACGGTAGTCAGCCTCCACGGTGAAGGAGAAGACGTCGAGCTTGATATCGCATTTCCGACAGAGGGAGTAAAACGTCTGTACGCCAAATTCGCTCCGATTACAAAAGTGTAGCAGGCAGAAAGGAAGAAAGAGATGGATCAAGCAAAAGCCGAAGAACGTGTCAACGAACTCCGGGAGCGTCTTGAGACATACGGATACCATTATTACGTGCTGGACGATCCGATTGTTCCGGATGCCGAATACGATGAAAAGCTTTCGGAACTGCTGGAACTCGAGCAGCAGTTCCCGGAACTTCAGAGCGGCGATTCTCCGACAGTGCGGATCGGCGGGAAACCGCTCGATGCGTTTGTCAAAGTACAGCACAGCATCCCGATGATGAGTCTGGGGAATGCTTTTCATGAACAGGATCTCCGTGACTTTGACCGCCGCGCCCGGCAGGGAACCGGTGAATCCCTGGACTACGTGTGTGAGTTGAAAATCGACGGTCTCGCTGTATCATTAACCTATGAAAACGGGCGCTTTGTGCGGGGGGCTACAAGAGGGGACGGAACGACCGGTGAAGACATTACAAACAACTTAAAAACGGTGGGTTCCATCCCGCTTCGGTTACATAGCGCCGTCGATATTGAAGTGCGCGGAGAAGTGTTTATGCCGAAACGGTCGTTTGAACGTCTGAATGAAGCGAAAGAACAAACCGGTGAAGCGGTATTTGCGAATCCGAGAAACGCTGCCGCCGGTTCGCTTCGTCAGCTCGACCCGAAAATCGCAGCCAACCGGAATCTTGATATCTTCACCTACGCCATCGGCAATGACGGGGAGATGAACACAGAGACTCATTACGAAGCGGTGCGGTATATGACGGATCTGGGTTTTAAGACAAATCCAAAAAGCAGCTGGTGCCGGGATATCGAAGAAGTGATTGAATTTGTGAACGGGTGGGTGGAACACCGGAACTCCCTCCCGTACGAGGTGGACGGTATTGTCGTGAAGGTAAACAGTCTAAAACAGCAGGAGACGCTCGGATTCACGGCGAAAAGTCCGCGCTGGGCGATTGCCTACAAGTTTCCGGCCGAAGAGAAAGTGACCCGGCTCCGGGATATTATTTTATCTGTCGGCCGTACCGGGGCTGTCACGCCGACAGCTGTTCTCGACGCAGTGCAGGTAGCGGGCACGACTGTACAGCGCGCTTCCCTGCACAACGAAGACCTGATCCGCGAGAAGGATATTAAAATCGGGGATCAGGTGATTGTGAAAAAAGCGGGGGATATCATTCCGGAGATTGTGCGGGTGCTGGATGACCTGCGCGACGGAACCGAAGAGGAATTTTCCATGCCCTCGACCTGCCCGGCCTGCGGCAGTGAGCTCGTTCATCTCGAAGAAGAGGTTGCGCTGCGCTGTATTAATCCGCAGTGTCCGGCCCAGATCCAGGAAGAGCTCATTCATTTTGTGTCACGCAATGCCATGGACATTGACGGACTCGGTGAAAAAGTGATCCAGCAGCTCTTCAGCCATCAGCTTGTCACCGGGATTGCCGATCTGTACAAATTGCAGCCGGAGGAACTGCTGAAGCTGGAACGGATGGGGGACAAATCTGTTCAGAATCTGCTGGAGGCAGTAGAAGCGTCTAAAGCTAATTCGCTGGAAAAGCTTGTGTTCGGCCTGGGTATCCGCTTTGTTGGAGCGAAAGCAGCCCGCACACTCGCTGAAGAATTCCGCACGATGGATAATCTGCGCAGCGCGGAAACGGAGGACCTGCTTGCCGTCAATGAAATAGGGAACAAAATGGCCGAAGCTGTTGTCCGTTACTTTGAAATGGCGGAAGTGAATGCACTGGTGGACGAACTGCAGCGTCTCGGGCTGAATATGGAGTATAAAGGGCCGGTAAAAGAAGACGTCACCGGTGATTCTCCGCTCAACGGCAAAACGGTTGTACTCACAGGGACAATGCAGCAGCTCACCCGCAGCGAAGCCAAAGAAAAAATAGAGGCGCTCGGCGGCAAAGTGACCGGCAGCGTCAGCCGCAGCACTGATATTGTGGTGGCCGGGGAAGATGCCGGATCCAAGCGGACGAAAGCCGAAGAACTTGGAGTGGTCATTTGGGACGAAGACACTTTTTTGAGAGAAGCTGGTTCCTGACTCCTTTTTTCCGTAAAAAGCGGGCGATGGATAAACGTGTCATCATCATGTAAGATGGAAACCGGAACGATACAATGTTCGGATGAATGAGGAGATGGGAGAATGTGGAGAAAAACCGGGGTTCTGACGGCTGCCTCGTTTCTTCTGCTGACCGGGTGTATTCCGGGCCTGCAGCAGGATCAGCAGGAAGAAGGGGTGGACACAGAAGAGAACGAACAGACGACAGAAGAAGATGCAGTGGAAGTCAGTCCGGAAGTCCCCAGTCTTGATAATTATTACCGCAGTGTACTGCAGGACGGAGAATATATAAGCGGCGCGGCGCGGACATTTCACCGGGACGTCATGTACAACCGGATGGATCTTGAACGGATGTCAGTCGGCATGCAGGAACTGGCTGCCGGCGAATTCAGCCAGGAAAATTATTTCTTCCGTGCCGGTCAGCTCATTTCAAGCAGTGAACTGAACAGCTGGCTGATGCGGCAGTCTGAAGATAATGAGGCCGGACTTAACCCGCCGCTTGCGGATGCTGATAATTTTGAAGAACGGGAAAGAAACAACCCGCGCCCGTTGTCCAACATTATTGAACATAATTATATGGTCGAAAATGACAACGGAAACCTGCAGCTCGGAGGCATGGTTATCGGACTTTCGATGAACAACCTCTATTATTTCAGGCAGGAAAATGATGATGGAACCTACGGCCCGTGGCTCAGTGAATCCATCAGCAGACAAGAAAGCATGCAGGCAGCGAAAGAGACGGCCTCCCGGATTCTCGAAAGGCTGCGGAGTGAAGACAGAGAAAACGGCGCCCTTCAGGACATCCCGATTATGTTCACCATCTTCCGTGAAGCCCCGCGTGATGCAGCTGTTCCGGGCAATTTCATTGCAACAGGAACCGCGGCACCCGGAGAAGGAGTGAACAACTGGCAGAATTTGAATGAAGATTACGTGCTGTTTCCTTCTACCGATGCAAGCGATAATCACCGCAGTGATGCGGAAGCATTTAATCAGTTCAGGGATGAAGTAAACACCTTTTTCGAGAATTTTGTCGGTGTTGTCGGTGAAGGGTACTACCAGAATGATGAGTGGCGGGAGCTTACAGTGGACATCCCCATCACGTTTTACAGTGAAACGGAAGTTATAGCCTTCACCCAGCACGTTACCGATAAAGTGGAGCAGCATTTTCCGAATCTGGATGTCGAAGTCCGGATACGCTCCTCGCAGGGACAGGAGGCTCTTGTGGTGAAAGATGCAGGAGAAGAATCCTATACTCATGTTTATTAAAGGAGAAAGCGGGCATGCGTTGCCCGTTGCTGCCTTATTTGGTATCATCTAGGTATTGTGAAGATTTGTTTTAGCGGAGGTGACAGATCATGGAACGGATTTCAAAAGATCAGGTCAGGCATGTGGCGCATCTGGCAAGACTCTCTATAACGGATGAGGAAGTGGATACATTTACCGAACAGCTTGATAATATTATCGAATTTGCCGAGCAGTTGAATGAACTGGATACGGACGATGTGGAACCGACGACCCACGTTCTCGATATTCATAACGTGCTGCGCAAAGATGAAAAACGTCCGTCTCTCGACCGGGAAGAAGCGTTGAAGAACGCGCCGGATCAAGAAGACGGGCAGGTGAAAGTACCATCGGTGTTAGAGTAAAGGAGGGACAAACAGAATGTCGATACTTGAAGAAAGCTTTTCCGGGATACATAAAAAGCTTCATAATAAAGAACTGAAAGTATCCGAACTCGTTGATGCATCATTTTCCCGCATCAAAGAGGTGGATGACAACGTTCAGGCGTTTCTCACCCTGAATGAAGAAGCAGCCAGAAACCAGGCGGCGAAGATGGACGAGGCGCTCGAAACAGATAGCACGCGTGGGCTGCTGTTCGGCCTTCCCGCCGGCATTAAGGACAACATTGTTACAAATGGGCTCCGCACGACCGCCGCGAGCCGGCTCCTGGCAAACTTTGATCCGGTGCACAATGCAACCGTCATGGACGGCCTGGAAGAGGCGGACGCTCTCACGATAGGAAAATTGAATATGGACGAATTTGCCATGGGATCGTCTAACGAGAACTCCGGATTTTACAGCGCCCGCAACCCGTGGAACACTGATTATGTTCCGGGCGGATCAAGCGGCGGCGCAGCTGCGTCCGTTGCAGCAGGAGAAGTAAGCTTTTCCCTTGGTTCCGATACGGGCGGTTCGATCCGGCAGCCGGCATCCTACTGCGGCGTGGTTGGATTGAAACCAACGTACGGCCGTGTTTCCCGTTACGGACTGATTGCTTTTGCGTCCTCACTCGATCAGATTGGACCACTGACCAAAAACGTGGAAGACAATGCGCTCGTTCTCGGGCAGATTGCCGGACACGACCGCAAAGATTCCACGTCTGCTGATGTTGGTATTTCGGATTATCTGTCGTCGCTCACCGGCGATGTGAAAGGCATGAAAATTGCTGTTCCGAAAGAATACCTTGGCGAAGGGGTGCATGAAGGGGTCCGGAACCGGGTGCTTGAAGCACTGAAGGTTCTCGAACAGCAAGGCGCAGAGTGGGAAGAAGTTTCCCTGCCGCACTCGCAGTACGCGGTGGCAGCTTATTATCTGCTCGCCTCTTCTGAAGCATCCGCAAACCTCGCCCGCTTTGACGGTGTCCGTTACGGCGTGCGCGCCGAAAATGCGGACAACCTGATTGATATGTACAAAGAGACGAGAAGCCAAGGGTTCGGAGACGAAGTAAAACGCCGGATAATGCTTGGCACGTTTGCGCTCAGCTCCGGCTATTACGATGCGTACTACAAGAAAGCCCAGAAAGTCCGTACCCTTATCAAACGTGACTTTGATCAGATTCTGGAGAAATACGACGTGATTGTCGGACCAACCGCACCGACCACCGCCTTTAAAATCGGGGAAAAAGTGAACGACCCGCTCACGATGTACGCCAATGACATTCTCACGATTCCGGTTAACCTTGCCGGAGTGCCTGCCATTTCTGTGCCGTGCGGTTTCTCTGAAGGACTGCCGGTCGGACTGCAGATTATTTCACGACCGTTTGAAGAAAGCACCGTTTACCGCGCCGCTCATGCTTACGAGCAGGCAGCCGGACATTATAAAGCCAAGCCGGAATTGTAAGGGGGGATATACGATGAAATTTGATACCGTCATCGGCCTGGAAGTCCATGCCGAACTGAAAACCGATACGAAAATTTTCTGTAACTGTTCGACGGAATTCGGGGCACCGGCAAACACGCACACGTGCCCGGTCTGTCTCGGCCATCCCGGGGTGCTCCCGGTTTTAAACCAGCGCGCTGTGGAATACGCCATGAAAGCCTCACTCGCTTTGAACTGTGACATCGCAGGGGAAACGAAGTTCGACCGCAAAAACTACTTTTATCCCGACAGTCCGAAAGCCTACCAGATTTCACAGTTTGATAAGCCGATCGGTGAAAATGGATCGCTTGAAATCGAGGTGGACGGCTATAAAAAGAATATCGGCATTACCCGGATCCATATGGAAGAGGATGCCGGCAAACTGACACACGACGATTACGACGACCACAGTCTCGTTGATTTCAACCGTGTCGGCACGCCGCTGATTGAAATTGTATCCGAACCGGACATTGAAACACCGGAAGAAGCGTATGCCTACCTGGAAAAGCTGAAAGCCGTACTTCAGTATACGGAAGTATCCGACTGCAAGATGGAAGAAGGCTCTCTCCGCTGTGATGCGAACATTTCGCTGAAACCGGCGGGGCAGGAAGAGTTCGGAACGAAAACGGAGCTCAAAAACCTGAACTCCTTCACAAACGTTCACAAAGGTCTGGCTTATGAAGAGAAGCGCCAGGAACAGGAACTGCTCTCCGGCGGTGAAATTCTTCAGGAAACCCGCCGCTGGGATGACGCGAAGAAAGAGACGACGTTGATGCGTGTGAAGGAAGGATCCGACGACTACCGTTACTTCCCGGAACCGGACCTTGTGACTCTTTACGTCAATGAAGACTGGAAAAACAGCATTAAAGCGACTATTCCGGAACTTCCGGATGCCCGCCGCGAACGTTATATGGAAGAATTTGACCTTCCGGCGTACGACGCAGGAGTGCTTACGCAGTCGAAGAACATGGCGGATTTCTTCCAGGATGCTATCGATGAAGGCGCCGACGCCAAGCAGGCTGCCAATTGGCTGATGGGGGATGTCAATGGATACCTGAATTCCCATGACATGGAGCTTGCCGCTACAGAGCTCAGCCCTGCCTCTCTTGCCAAACTGGTCACCCTGATTGATAAAGGAACCATTTCCAGTAAAATCGCCAAAACCGTCTTTACCGATCTCATGGAAGAAGGCGGCGATCCGGAACAGATTGTGCAGGACAAAGGGCTTGTTCAGATTTCGGACGAAGGCGAACTGAAACAGATTGTGGACAAGATTCTTGAGAACAATCCACAGTCCATTGAAGACTATAAGAACGGGAAGGACAAAGCCATCGGTTTCCTCGTCGGCCAGGTGATGAAAGAAACGAAAGGCAAAGCCAACCCGCAGATGGTTAACCAATTGATTATGGAAGGCATGGGCATGGATGCCTGATAGACAAAAAGCTGCTTTCTCCCTTTAGACGGAGGGAAAGCAGCTTTTTTTACCCAGGTTGGATGTTTTACGGACGGTCCAGGAAACGTCTTGTCCATTATCTGCAGATTACAGACAAAAGGAAGCGTCATCAAGAGCAAAGTGGCTGTAATCCGTATATAAGAGACACTTTTTCACCAAAAAGATGAAAAAGTGTCTCCAACTGTGGTATAAAGGACATATGACGACCGATTCTGTCCTTTACCCCTGCACCGGCTCTGATACAACGTTGTAACTGCCGTTTTCGTAGAGCAGGGCATTCAGCTGCATGTTGAACCCGGCTCCGCCGTCAATGCCGATTTTATCGGACTGAAACCACGGTCCGGCGTTATCGTGCAGGGTCGGGGTTGGTGTATGTCCGAAAATGACCGTTTTTCCCGCACCGTGTGTTTTTTCGAGGAAAGGCGACCGGATCCAGACGAAAGTGTGCGGCTCTGATTCTTTCCAGTCCTCGGCAGATGGATCAATTCCGGCATGGACGAGAATATGTTCGGACGTTTCTTCAAACCGCTGCAGATTTTCCATGAAATCGAGGTGCTCCGGAAAATCCCGGCGGATGGCGTGAATGATTTCATCAAGCGGACTGTCCACGAGGTCCTCTCCGAGGTAGCTTTGCAGCGTGCTCTCCCCGCCGTTTTCCATCCACAGGGAAAACCCGCCTGTATCTTCGTTTTGAAACGCCTGCAGCATCATGACTTCGTGATTGCCAAGAAGGCAGGTGATATCGGCACCATCCTGCTCCTTGAGCTCCATAACATAGCGGATAACATCAAACGACTGTGGTCCGCGGTCTATAAAATCCCCAAGCAGAAAAAGACGGTCCTGCTCCGGCTGATAATCGATACGGTTCAACAGAGATACAAATGTTTCAAACTGTCCATGAATATCAGAAATGTAAATATCCCGTGTCAATGATAGTCCTCCCTCACAAATGTCTTTCCTGTATGATTCCCATTTTTTCCACAGTAGAAACGAAGAGATGCCTGTCGTTCCCTTGATCTTCCAAACCAGGTGATGTTCTCGTCAGAAGCGTTACTTTCCTGTAAGATAGAAGAAAGAAGAATTTTAATAATAACTTAGGAGAAACGCCATGAAGCAAGCACGAGTAATTTATAACCCTACCGCTGGAAGAGAACAGATGAAAAAGCAGCTGCCCTACATCCTCGACCGTCTGGAGCAGGCGGGGTATGAAACATCTGCCCACCAGACAAAACATGAAAGTGATGCACGAGCCGAAGCAGCGCGCGCAGCGGAGCGTGGATTTGACGTTGTAGTGGCTGCTGGAGGAGACGGTACCATCTTTGAGGTTGTAAACGGCCTGGCCGAGCAGAAGAAACGGCCGAAGCTCGGTATTATTCCGGCCGGTACTACCAATGATCTTGCCCGGGCACTTGGCATCCAGCGCAACGATATCGCCGGAGTGTGCGATATTATAAGCGGGGGGCACAGTGAACCGATTGACATCGGCCGGGTAAACGGCCAGTACTTCATCAATATAGCAGCCGGCGGAAAATTGACGGAGCTGACCTATGACACCCCCAGCAAACTGAAGACAACACTTGGTCATTTTGCTTACTATGTCAAAGGGTTTGAGAAGCTTCGCTTTCTGAGGCCGAAGTTGGCACAGATTGAATACGACGGGAAATGGTTTGAAGGGGAAATCATGTTGTTTCTAATTGCCAACACGAACTCCGTCGGCGGATTTGAGAAGCTTGTTCCGGAGGCGAGTTATAACGACGGCATGTTTGATATGATTATCATCACGAAAACGACCATCCCGGAATTAATCCGGATCGGCACGCAGGCACTAAACGGGGAACACCTGCAGCACGAAAAATTAATGTACGTGCAGGCCAACCGGGTGAAAATTCATGTGGAAGGGGATATGGAACTGAACCTGGACGGCGAGTACGGCGGAGAGCTTCCCGGCGAGTTCGTCAACCTCCACCAGCACCTCCATCTGTTCTGCCCGGAAGAAAGTACGGCGGAAGAATGAAAGCACCGCTCATGGCGGTGCTTTCGCGTGGAGAAACCGGATTACTCCGGCTTTGAAGTTTGTTCGGTTATCTGATACGTTCCCGAGCGGCTGTCAAAAGAGCTTTCCCAGTCGAAGCTGTCTTCGGTTTGTTCGTATGTATTATCAAACTTTTGGCCGAAGTCGTTCCAAGTTTCGTTAAAGGAAGATTCTTCTTCCGATTCCTCCGCGGTCTCCGAATGAGACCCGTCTGAGTCGGGCTCCTGTATTCCTATGGAGGGCAGTCCGCTCCATCCGCTGCTTTCAGTACCGCCGGAAGAGCTGGATGTGTTGTCCTGCCCGAACTGATTCCAGTTCTCATCAAAATCTTCAAGTTTTTCTTCTTCGGTCCGGGTATCTTCACCAGCTTCTTCTGCTGCCTGCCGGGCTTCGTCCCAGCGCTCTTCCCACTGCTTTTCCTCCGGGACTTCCTCCGATGTTTCTTCCTGCTGCTCTTTGGTATCTTTCTGAAAGAACATGTTGTTTGAAATGGAAAAGTCGGAGAACGGGGTAGTAAGCAGCCCGGCTCCTAGAAGCAATCCTGCTGCAATTTTCAACCGTTCATCTCCTCCTGAATCTTATCTGTTAGTATAACGGATTAATACCCGCGGCGGATGTTCAAAAACGACCAGATTCCCGTACCTACTGATACAATAATCGTGAAAATAATAAACCAGTGCGGCATGTCAGACCGTCTCCTTTCGAAAAAAATAGCAGAATTCTCCTTACTGTAAAGAATAGTAGGAAAGCGGTGAAAAATCAACACGAACGTGTGCTTAGTATCAGAAAAAAAGCAGCGAGGTATACCACCCCGGCTGCTCAGTACGCGGTTTCTTCCTTTTTCATGGCTTCTTGTTCATCTTGTGAGTACATGCGCGAACGGGTGAGAAAACGTCTGCCTTCCGGGCCGTCGAGGGAGAACATGCCGCCGCGGCCGTCCACAACGTCAATGATGAGCTGGGTGTGTTTCCAGTACTCGTATTGATCCTGGGACATATAAAACGGCATGCCTCCGATATCGCCGAGGTAGACATCACTGTCTCCAATACGGAATTCACCTTCTGCAAAGCACATCGGGGAGCTGCCGTCGCAGCATCCGCCGGATTGATGGAACATGAGCGGTCCGTGTTTATCCTCCAGTGTCCTGATGAACGCGAGAGCTTCCTCTGTCGCTGTGACCCTGTCAACTGTCATCTGCATTCATCCTTTCTGTATCAAGGGTTAGAAAAATCCGAGCCCGGTGTCTCCATAGTTGATGAGCAGATTTTTCGTCTGCTGGTAATGACCGAGCATCATCTTATGGTTTTCGCGGCCGATGCCGGATTTTTTGTAGCCGCCAAACGCCGCATGCGCCGGATAATCATGGTAGCAGTTCGTCCAGACCCGGCCCGCCTGAATTTCGCGTCCGAAACGGTAGGCGGTGTTCATGTCGCGGGTCCATACGCCGGCCCCGAGGCCGTACAGGGTATCATTGGCGATTTCAAGCGCCTCTTCATTCGTTTTAAATGTTGTCACCGCAAGTACTGGTCCGAAAATTTCCTCCTGGAAAATACGCATCTTATTGTTGCCCTTAAAGATGGTCGGCTGCACATAATAACCGCCTGACATCTCGCCGTCCAGTTCATTCACTTCACCGCCGGTAAGGAGCTCGGCGCCTTCCTGTTTTCCGATATCAAGGTAGGAGACAATCTTGTCCATTTGTTCCTTGGAGGCCTGGGCGCCCATCATCGTTTCCGTATCGAGTGGATGACCGGCCTGAATGGCTTCCACCCGCTTCAACGCCCGTTCCATAAATTCATCATAGATGGATTCATGAATGAGGGCGCGGGACGGGCACGTGCAGACTTCGCCCTGGTTGAGGGCAAACATGACGAAACCTTCTACGGCTTTATCGAGAAATTTATCGTCTTCTTTCATCACGTCGGAGAAGAAAATGTTCGGTGACTTGCCTCCGAGCTCAAGTGTGACCGGAATGATATTTTCCGAGGCATACTGCATAATGAGCCGTCCGGTTGTCGTTTCGCCGGTGAAGGCGATTTTAGCGATGCGGCTGTTGGAGGCAAGCGGCTTCCCGGCTTCTGCGCCGAATCCGTTCACGACATTCAATACGCCCGGCGGCAGAAGGTCTTTTATAAGGTCAAGCAGTACATGGAAGGATGCCGGTGTCTGCTCTGCGGGTTTCAACACGACGCAGTTGCCTGCCGCAAGCGCGGGTGCTACTTTCCAGGTGGCCATCAGAATCGGAAAGTTCCACGGAATGATCTGTCCGACCACCCCGAGCGGCTCGTGAAAATGGTACGCCACCGTATCATCATCAATCTGGCTGATCGAGCCTTCTTCGGCCCGGATGACACCGCCGAAGTAGCGGAAGTGATCGACCGCCAGCGGAATATCGGCATTCAGGCACTCCCGGACCGCCTTGCCGTTGTCCCACGTTTCGGCCACCGCAAGCATTTCCGCATTCTCTTCGATACGATCTGCGATTTTATTTAAAATATTCCCCCGTTCCGAAAGCGACGTGCGGCCCCAGGCGTCCATTGCCTGTTCGCCTGCATCGACTGCTGCTTCCACATCATCAGCTGTGCCGCGGGAGATCTGGCAGAATACCTCGCCGGTAACAGGGGAGACATTATCAAAATATTCTCCTTTGGCCGGAGCTTTGTATTCCCCGCCTATAAAATGGTCATAACGTTCGTTGAACTGCACGAGACTGCCGGGTGTGTTCGGTGCATCATAGCGCATAATGAAATGTCTCCTTTCAAAATAGGGTTGAAGAGCCTGGTCATAAATGATGACTTACAGTTCAGTCATAGACGGAGAAAGAATCAGCTCCTTTCTTTATGAAACCGCTGTCATATTCATTTTACTACAGGCAGGGATAGAAATGAAATAAGTCTTTGGAAAGAAAAACCTGTTCCGGGCCGGACCGGAACAGGTTCGTGGATGACACAGCGGCGTCGTGGTGCCTGTGCATCCTGTGTTAGGTTTTAATTTCTTCAATGACTTTTAGAATTTCTTCGATTTCTTCCAGAATATCATCACCCAGCTCTATTTCGGTGGCCTGCAGGTTCTCTTCGAGCTGAGACGGGCGGCTGGCACCGACAATGGCGGAACTGACGCCGGGTTGGCGCAGAATCCAGGCAAGCGCAAGCTGGGAAAGTTTGACGTTGAGTTCCTCATGGGCAATCTTTTCGAGCCGTTCGACCTGCTCAAGAATCGGTTCGGCGAGAAATCCGCTTACAAACTTTCCGATATCTTCATGGGCGGCACGGCTGCCTTCCGGGTATTTCTCCTTCGGTTTGTATTTTCCGGTGAGAACACCCTGGGCAAGCGGCGAGAAGACGACCTGGCCGATACCGGATTTCTGGCTGACGGGAAGCACTTCTTTTTCGATGTAGCGCTTGATCATGTTGTAAATCGGCTGATTTGAAACCGGCGCATGGAGGTTGCGGTCTTTTGCGGTATGCACGGCATCGGTAATCTGGGCCGCCGACCATTCGCTGAACCCGTAGTACAGCACTTTGCCCTGCCGGACGAGGTCATCGAGCGCCATCAACGTTTCTTCGACGGGCGTTTCGGTGTCAAAACGGTGGCACTGATAGAGATCGATATAGTCCACACCGAGCCGTTTCAAACTGGCATCGCACTGCTCCATAATATGTTTGCGGGACAAGCCTTTGTCATTCGGGCCGTCTCCCATTGGAAAATAGACCTTCGTCGCCAGTACATAGCTGTCGCGCTCGAATTCGCGGAGAGTGCGCCCTACGACTTTTTCCGCTTCCCCGCGGTTGTACACGTTAGCGGTATCAAAAAAATTAATCCCGCGTTCATAGGCGGTGCGGATAATATCGGCCGCGTTGTTGTCCTCCACGGTGGATCCGTACGTAAGCCAGCTGCCGAGCCCGATTTCACTCACTTTGAGTCCACTGTTTCCAAGTCTCCGATACTGCATGACAAATACCTCCTTTTGTCCATCATACCTGAAAAAAAAGATTGGAACAATTTTGATATTTTTATTATAATAAGAAAGCAGCTCGGATCGGTGTATGCGGATTAGTAGGCGTAACGGGCGATTTGCCGGTGGATTCGGGCGAAATCGTGTCGAAAGCGGGCGAAACCATGTCGATTGCAAGCGGAAATGAACATTAGCCGGCGAAACGAAAGGAACGTGATGTGCTTGATTGAAAAACCCCGAACCATGCCTCTTTATCTCCAGAAACTTCAGGCGCTCGACCGGCGTCTTCCAGCTCTTCATCCGAAACGAGCCGAAGTGGAAAATGAACTTGCCAGGTGGAGGGCCGGTTTCAAAGGAGAACAGTCGATAGACTACCATCTCGGATTTCTGAACGAGGATTGGCGTATTCTCCATAACCTCCGCCTGCACGACGGCACGCGCTCTTTTCAGATTGATACACTCCTCCTCACGACCTCATGCATCATCCTCGTTGAAGTTAAAAACATCACCGGTATTCTCACCTTGGACGCTGAATTCCATCAGCTGATCCGGTTCGATAATGAAAAAGAAGAAGCATTTCAGCATCCGGTTCATCAATCAAACAGACATAAAATGCAGATGGGCTGGTGGCTTGAGCGGAATCAGATACCTTCTCTTCCTATAAAGACCCTTATTGTTATGGCTCATCCACGATCCGTGTTGAAACGTAAAAACGGCACCGCCGGCATGTATCCCCAAGTGATCCCCGCTTACCTGCTGCCTGATAAAATTCATGAGCTGCACCGTCACTATCCAGCTCCCGTCTTATCCGATGCGGATGTCCGCGAACTTACCCGTCTTCTCCTTGCTGCAAACTCTGAATCTCCGCAGAACCCGCTGCACCGCCATCATATCCCCTCTTCGGATCTGGTGAAAGGCGTGTTCTGCCAGGCCTGCGGCAAAACGGTCATGCAGCGCATCCACGGAAACTGGCTGTGTCCACACTGCGGGTATACCTCGAAAAATGCCCACCACCAGGCACTGCAGGATTACGCATTTCTTATTCACCCCAGTATCTCCAATCAGGAAGCGGCCTCTTTTCTCCATATTTCATCTCCTTCTACCGTGAAGCGGCTGCTAGGCTCTCTGTCTTATCCTGCATCTGGATCCGGTCGGGCGGTGAAATACAAGATTCTGCTGGATTGAAAATCAGGGAAGAGGGGAGGCGGCAGTATGTTTAATCGGGCGAATGTTTGTCGATTGCGGGCGAAATCATGTCGAAAGCGGGCGATATGACTCCCGTTTCGAGCGAAAACCACATTATTTCGAGCGAATCCCCATCGAGCCAGCCCTCTTCCATATGTGTTAAAATAGCGGACAGCACAGATTCATCGAGAGAAAGGATCAACTATTATGGCAAAGAAGCAGCACACGGATGCGCCGGTACAGAAAAATGACGTTATCACCGCGGTGATCGAGGACCTTACCCATGAAGGGGACGGTGTCGCGAAGGTGGACGGGTACGCGCTCTTCGTCCCGTACGGCCTCCCCGGCGAAACCGCGCAGATCAAAGTCCTCAAAACGAAAAAAGGCTACGGCTTCGGACGGATTATAGAGCGGATCGAAGAAAGCAGCGAACGTACCGAAGCACCGTGCCCGATCTATTACCAATGTGGCGGCTGTCAGCTGCAGCACATGACTTACGACGCCCAGCTCCGGTTCAAACACAAACAGGTGCAGGACGCCATCACCCGTATCGGCGGGATCGATAACATCCCCGTTCATCGGGCGATCGGCATGGAAGACCCGTGGCGTTACCGCAACAAAGCCCAGGTCCCGGTCGGCACACGCAGCGACGGTCATCTGAAAGCCGGCTTTTTTCAGAAACGGTCGCACCGCATCATGGACATGGAAAGCTGTATCATCCAGAAAGAAGCGAACGATGAAGCGGTGCAGACCGTCAAACGCATCGCTGATCAGCACAACATCAAAGCTTATGACGAGGAAAACGCCCGCGGCACGCTCCGCCACGTCGTTACGCGCCAGGCCCATACCACCGGAGAGCTTATGATCGTGCTCGTGACCAACGGCCCCGACCTGCCGCACAAAAAGGATATCGTCCGCGATATCACCGAAGCGATGCCAAACGTCACCTCGATCATGCAGAACATCAACACGAAACGGACCAATGCCATTTACGGAGAAAAAACAACCCTCATCTGGGGGAACGAACACATTTACGACACGATCGGAGGCATCTCTTTCGCCATATCGGCGCGTTCCTTTTACCAGGTGAATCCGGAGCAGACGAAAGCACTCTACGACAAAGCACTGGAATACGCCGACCTGCGCGGTAACGAAACCGTCATCGACGCCTACTGCGGCATCGGCACGATTTCTCTCTTTCTCGCGCGAAAGGCCCGTCACGTCTACGGCGTCGAATCCATTCCGGAAGCAGTCACCGATGCCAAACGAAACGCCGAGCTGAACAAGCTCGACGACATCACCACCTTTGCCGTCGGAGAAGCCGAAGAACTCGTTCCCTGGTGGCACCAAGCAAACGGTCTCCAGCCCGATGTCTTCGTCGTCGACCCGCCCCGCAAAGGCTGCGACGAAAAGCTTCTACAGACCATGATCGACATGCAGCCGGAAAAAATCATCTACGTCTCCTGCAACCCGGCGACACTCGCCCGGGACCTCAAGATTCTCGAAGACGGCGGGTACGCGGCCAAAGAAGTGCAGCCCGTTGACATGTTTCCGCAGACGAACCATATCGAATCAGTGACCCGGCTGGAAAAGAGAGCTGAGAAAAGTGTTTGATTGAAGCGGGGAAAAGGGGCGGATTCCTGAGATCCTGCTCCTTCACTGCCGCCCTTTTTCTTTTGTGAAAATAAACCTGAAAAAACGCCGCGAAATCGGGATAGGGTCAGACTGCTTTAAATGAGTCAGCCGGTATTGTCGCTTCTCGTCCTGGACTCCTGTGGTTTCAACCTAGTCGGCCTGCTTAATTATTTGGAGCCCGGAAATTGGCAGCTGTTAGGTTTGCACCAAAAAAAGGCCATGAAAGTCACTACCAACTTATAGAAAGGATAGTGATTTTCATGACCCATTCTATTCCATATTATAGATTTTTTGATTTTGTTTTTTCTGTTCCATTCATCCACCCATCTGACTTATCCTCAAATATGGAATCTTTTAAAAAGTTTTTATTAATTGGCAGGTACCTCATGAGTAAATAATAAGATAATCCAGCTGGAACTAAACTGATAAACCATGCAATCTCAACAACGGTAAAGCCAACAAGTGCTCCAACGATAATTGCTATGATTCCCGGCCAGTTAATACCTTTGTAAAATCCATTGCTGTTGTAGA
The DNA here is from genome assembly GCF_042684865.1 of Salibacterium lacus. NCBI lineage: Bacteria > Bacillati > Bacillota > Bacilli > Caryophanales > Bacillaceae > Salibacterium > Salibacterium lacus. The sequence continues at coordinate 470,688 of NZ_JBHUML010000005.1, read as the reverse complement.
GCTCTTCTATATTTAAGTTTCGTCTGCGGACAATGTAATAGTCAACAATCATAACAGCAAATATTGGTCCCAAAAATCCTGAATAGATTTGCACAAAAAGTTGAAATACATCCGAGGTTTGAATGATCCAAGGAAACGTAAGTACCGCCAGGATCCCAATGCCAATCGATGTTTTCACATATGGTGCTCTAAAAACATCCATAATGACATACGTTGCAGGAATGGCATTGTTGACGACGTTCGTTGTTACTTGCGCCAGGGCAATAAAGAATAATAGAACAATAAGTACAGTGCTGTTAGGCATTACCTCCACAAAGACTGTGACAGGATCCCAGGAGCCTGTCGCTCCAGCTACCATAATTCCAATAACTCCCATGAACGTTGTAATAGGAACAAAACCAACCCAGTGTAAAATAGACATTAAAGTAGGTGTTGCTTTAGTATCTACCTGCCGGGTTAAATCGCTAATGTTCAGTGCCACCGTATTAAAATTTGCCAAAAACGCGGTAACACCTCCCCAAAAGGCTAATCCCCAGGTCCCTTCAGTAGTTATCAGCTGTCCCACTTCAGCATTAAAGTTTGTATAAACGACATAGAACATATATCCAAGCCCTATGATTAAGCCGATGGCACCAATGTTCTCCAACCATTTGACCCCTTTAAAACCAGTGGCCGTAAGAACAATTTGTAGAATTTGAAAGGTAATAAAATATAAAACGATATTATCGTAAGCCATGAGTTCGATGGATACAGCGTTCATAGCTGATGCACCTATCCAACTTTGTATACCATACCAAAAGACTGCAGGCGCCGCCCGAATAAGACCGGGAATTTTTGCTCCTGTCATTCCAAAAGATGTCCGTAACTGTACAACAAAAGGAATTCCATATTTATGACCTGGACGTCCGTTGATACTCATAGCAATGGTTGCAATCGTTAATCCCACGACAGCAGCTAAAGTTCCCTGCACTAAATTCAATTCCCCATCCGGGACAATGACGCTTGCTCCCAGCATAAAAGCATTGATGGCTACAGCAGCTCCAATAAGCAGTAACAGGTAAGAAACCCTATCGAGCGTTCGATGTTTTTGTGGTGTTAAATTTTCTTGGTTAAAACCGCTGGACTGTATGTTTTGGGTTGTATCAACCATTTTAAGCATTTCCCCTTAGATAGAATCAATGGTATTTTTCTATATGCTCCTTCTTTTTAACATTGCATAGAAATCCAAAACCTGCTTGAAAGCTGCTATTTTTTTATGTATAAAAAGCCCCCTCCGTAAAATAAATCATAATCAAAACTGATACCCAGCCTTTCTTTCAGCATTTTATCTTCAATTTTATTAACTTTTCTGACAGATATTATAAGGTTACTTCTCCCCCTCGTCATTGTGTATATTATCTAAAAACCCGCGATTTTCTTTGGTTGAAAAGGCTAATAAATAATCTTGATTTTCCTCTGTTTAATAGTCGTATTCGTATCAGTTTCCGCTTCACATCACTCCATGACAGGTGTTCACGAATAATCTCCTGGATTTCCGCGGATATTCAGACTTCACCCATCGAATGTGAGAATTCTTCACACAGAAAAATTTTTTATAAAAAAACGGAGCGCGGGAGGTTTCCCGGGCTCCGTCTTAAAGGAATTTATTCAGCCCGGTAGTTGTTCAGTTAGGAAGGATGAATTATCATAAAGCACAGGTTTTGTATGAAAAGGGGCTTGCGACCGCCGAAGATAAGGAAGACAGGAAAGCATTAGATGAACGTCTGGAAAAGCTCAAGTGAAACTCTGAAGCTGTATCATTACGCTCCCGTGCTGAGCACAGAAGCGTTTTTTAAAAGGAGTATACGATGAAATTACTTTTAGTAATAATCGTCGGAGTGTTGATGCTTTTAATCATTATTCCAACCATTATGGTGTATGTAGTAAAAATGAAACACTTATCAAAAACAAAAGAAGACCTTCTCACCTATATTGAAGAACACCGAGACGCCTGCTCAGTAACTTTATTGGAAAATAAGAGTAAGTTGCTCACCTTCAATGAAGATAAAGAAATGCCGCTTGCAAGTACTGTTAAATTGATTTACCTTTTCACCTTGGTTGAAGCGGTAAAAGAAAAGAAAGTCGTGCTTGATAAGAAGGTTAAAGTAGAGGATCTTGATGACCTCTATTTCGAGAATACGGATGGAGGAGCTCATCCAAGATGGAAGACAGAGAATAATATAGGGGATGAGGTCAATCTGTTTCAAATCGCACAGGGTATGATGCAGTTTAGTTCAAATGCGTGTACGGACTTTCTTTTTCATGAGTTAGGTGCAGATCGTATTAATCACACTCTTACAAAGTACAGTCTCCATCCTCATTCAGCGATTTATGCTTTTAGTTCAGCAATGTTGATTCCTGCCTATTTAAAAGTTGAGTATGGCTGGAAGAAAGCACAGATGGCTCAGACGATAAAAGAGATGAATCAAAACGAATTCGAGAACTTGTCCAATACGATGTTACATAACGTGTTAAACAAAAAGGCAGGTCCCTATCTCAAGGAATTGTCGACCATTAACGATATGACTGTTCAGCGTGTTTTGATGGATAAATTACCTTCTTCCACGACAGAACAATACGCAGCGTTTATGATGAGGGCAGGCGAATCGGATGATTTATCGGATAATGACAAGGAATTGGTTGACCGCATTCTTGGAAGAGCAAACGAGAGCGGAAAGCGGCGGTGGTTTAAGGGAGGATCAACAGCGTTTACACTGACTTCAGCGATGTATCAAACGGATGGTCAAGACTCGGCAGCTCTTTCCGTGTTTGTTCAAGATGAAAAGCGGTATGAATTGTTGTGGATACGGAAAGTCTTTCATGATTTCTTAAACGCGATGGTGGAAGATGGTGAGTTTAGGGAGAAAGCGATTAGTAAGTTAGGGAATACGGAATAGGTGATCCGGCAATGTCCCGGAATATCTTTTTTCTCAGGAAATGCCGTTCCCAATTCAAGAACTAAATCTTAGTGGCCATTTAATTTTGAAAGAAAGCAGTTTAATTAGGACAACTTCATAGTAACGTTTAAGGTGCTGTCCTTTTTTGTTACAATCAAATCAGTATAAGGTATGGAAATTGAAGGGGGAGGGCAAATATGAAAAAATATTTGGTGTTTATAGTTAGTTTTGGGCTGCTATACGTCGTGTTTCAGATTTTATCGGGCACGATACTAACATCTATGTTTACTCCTGATTTCTCGAGTGGGGGAAGTTTTTCAAGTCAAGAAATAACTTTTGGGACTCGTTTAGGTTCTTTCCCTATAATGATGGGGCTGTTGATTGCCACTTCAGCCTATTTCATTTCAAATAAAGTGGCAAATTTTAAGTAGTTGTGAGGTGCTGTCACTCGAAGAGGGCAGCACTTTTTTGATGCTTACAAAAATCACTGAACACGTTATCTATGATTGGTTAAAGGGAAATGTGATATAAATGTAGAAAAGGAAACACAGAACCTTGAATATTCTACATCCATATACGGGTAGTACCCATTTCATAGATGGAGGGATCCTATGCTGATTCAGTGCACGAAAGCACTGCGTGAAGAAATGGAGATAAAGGATGAAGATCTGGCTGCGGCGGACAAACCCCGGGACCGTTCCGACCTTCTTACGGGGTGGCATGCGAATGTGATCATGATAGGGGACCGTCCTGCTGTTTTGCTAATGAATGATGAATCGAGATATCCGATTGTTATCGGCGAGGTGGAAGATGAAGATTTTTCGGAAATGCCGGACCTGATGGCTGAAGCGATACGAGAGGTTCTGCGGATGGAAGGAGTCCGGGAAGACGTGCTGGAGCGCTATATGTCAGAGGGCGGCGGCTTAGTTATCTCGAAAGCATCGGATCAACGTTGGATTGGGAAAATGAATCGTGCGGCGGTGGACGTGGAATTTGAGGGGTCCTATATCGAAGAAAACCGAAAAATCCAACGACCTCTCAGCATGAAGGCAGCCCGGATGATACAATCGGAAGGAGAACAGGACGCATTTTTCCCGGCGGAGCGGATGGTGGAGTGCCTTGGCCGGATGTATGACACGGCGGAGGTACTCGATGTGGAGCTGTATCAGCTGCATATTGAGCTGCCATTGAAGAAACATAACGTTTGGAGACGGGTGTATGTGCCTGCCACATTTACGTTTGAACATCTCCATCAGGTCATCCAGGTCGTATTTGAATGGAAGGACTCGCATCTTCATCAATTTTTTGCAGGCAGAAATGGACAGGAACCCATGACCATTGTCATGGACGGCGCGCTGGATATGCTGGATGTTATGGATACCGGCAAATCGGAAGTACGACTGGAACATATCACTCCACTGAAAGACATACTGCCGGATTACACAGACATCACCTACCAGTATGATTTCGGAGATGACTGGCAGCACACCATTACATTCGAAAAGACACTTTCTGCCGTTGCACGGCGTGCCGTGTACGTGGAAGGACATGGTGACAGCCCACCCGAAGACATAGAAGCAGAACGGGGATTGGAAAGCTACGTCATGGCATTGATAAAGGAACAGGAACCGGATGCAGCTTATACCTTCCTCAACGAGCGTCTGAGAAAAATCCCCACAGCATACACGCTGGCTTTGCTTTAAATAAAAAAGGAGGGACTCCCCTATGTATGAACAGGAATTGACCGTAGATGGAGTTATCAATGGAGAAAAAATAAAAGCCGAGACGTATGAAACGCGGGAAAATCCTGCTCATCCAAAGCAGACGGCCGGGTTTTCCCCCGTCAATACAGAAGAGGATGCCGTCCGTGCAATTGATGCAGCGGATGACGCGTTTCTCGATTGGACGAACCGTCCGGTGAACGATCGGATTCAGCGGATGAGAAAAGCGATTCAAAAGATAAAAGATACCACGCCGGCGATCAAGGAACTGTTATCGAGAGAACACGGGAAGCCGTTGTATGATGCGGAAGGCGAAATCGGCGTGTCGCTCGCGTGGATGGAATTCGCGTGTGACAACGTGGAAGACGTGCTGAAAAGCGAAGTGAACGAAGACGAAAACGGCAGAACCATCATCGCCCGCGACGGCATCGGTGTCGTTTCCGCTATTTCGCCCTGGAACTATCCGCTGTCTCTATCCACCATAAAAATCGCGCCGGCTTTGCTCGCCGGTAACACGATGGTGCTCAAGCCAAGTCCTTACGCTCCGCTTGCAGTGACCAAAGTGACGGAAATGATCGCCGAAGAAATGCCGGACGGGGTGTTGAACCTTGTTCACGGGGATGCCGATGTTGGGAAGGAATTAACCTCCAATCCAAAAGTGGCGAAGATTGCATTCACCGGCGGGACAGAAACAGCCAAACATATTATGAAAGCAGCCGCCGATACAATCAAGAATATGACGCTTGAACTGGGCGGAAATGATGCCGCCGTCGTACTGAGCGACTTTGATGTGAACGATGAGCGGGCGATGCGCCGCATGGTCATTTCCAATTTTCTCACCGCCGGTCAGATCTGCATGATTGCCAAGCGGATCTATGTGGACCGCTCGATTTACGATCAATTTGTCAAAAAGTACAAAGAAGCGGCGGATCAATGGATCAGAGTCGGTGACCCGGTTGACGAAAACGTCACGATCGGGCCGATCAATAACAAACAGCAGGTCGATCACGTGCAGAACCTGCTGGATCAGGCGGAAAATAACGGCGCCGAGGTCATAAAGCTTGGCACCATTCTGGATGAGGATGTATTCCATGAAGGGTATTTTATGCAGCCGACGATGGTACTTGGCGTGGATCACGAGGATCCGATTGTGGAAAAAGAGCAATTCGGACCGACCGTACCGATCCTGCCGTTTGACGGAGATGAACACGGTATTGAACTCGCCAACAGCAGTATCTACGGGTTGACGAGCTCGGTATGGGGTGAAGAAGAACATGCAGTGAAGGTCGCGCGCCGCATTCAGGCCGGGACCACCATGATCAACACCGCGGCTGTCCAGGGGCTCGATGTCCGGTACCCATTCGGCGGTGTGAAACAGTCCGGCATCGGGCGCGAATACGGCGAAGAAGGCCTGCTCGCCTACACCGACACCCACGTCATCAACATCCCAAACAACGGCGACCTGCCGTATATCCCGGAATAACCGGTAACGCTCCTGTGCTGAGCAAGCACAGGAGTTTTTTAAGAGGAGGAATGCGTCCGGGGCCCTGCAGGGGCAGCTGAACGACAGAGCCAGCTTAGTTATGAATCGTTTCCAGCGAAAAAGCGTCTGTTTCGAGCGAATTCCTGTCGAAATCGGGCGAAACCATGTCGAAATCGGGCGGAAACCCAACGTTTTCGAGCGGAAAACAACATGCTCATCTCCATCCTTGTTATGTATCACAGCGGGCTCTCTTTGATTGTGTTATCCTTATTCATTGCTTTCTTTCCTTTTTACGAGGACGAAACCAATCAGCACAAAAATGATAGCAGAAATAATGCCGCCTTTAAGCAGCAGTAAGACATATTCACCGAGGTTGGAGGTGGTTGTTTCCGTCACGGTTACACCAGGGGACGGGGCATTTCTATCCACGTGCTTATAAGGGGTGAAAAGAATCATTACACATAAGCCGGTGACAAATCCATAAAGACTGCTTTTTAGTACTATCCGCTCCAATGTATCAGCACACTCCTCTGAAAAAAGAAAATAGTCTCTGGAAAAATTATCATAGGAATGGTTGAATGTAAATGTGAGATGCTGTCGCTCCAAAAGGGCAGCACCTTTTTACGCTTACAAAACATCACTGGAACCCGTTATCGAAAGAAAAAACGCACGAGGGCCTGAAAAACCGCTCACGAAGCGTTTGAGCAGGAAGTGTTGCATGTAGGTTGAGAAACCGTCTCCAAAAAAAATGTTGCGTTGTTGGACGTCTAACCTTTATGATTAGTATAGTATTCCTTTAGAAAGGAGTTTGATGCGAATTTTTTGAAAGCGTTTTCTTCATTAAATCAGCTGAACAGAACTTATTGTTTTCCATCTGTTCCAATTGACAAGGGCGGGAAATCCTTCTTAAAATTAAGGAAAATTTCAAACATTCAGCAAATAATGAGGGGGGAGGATGTAAAAATGAAAGCACAGACAAAGTGGATGACTGCTTTGACATCCGTTGTAGTTGCAGCAGGGGGTATACTGGGGTATTCAAATCTAACCGAAGCTGATGAATCATCCGGGGTGCCTTCTTCCGGAGAAAACAGCAGTCCGGAAAATGTCATTGTCATGATTGGAGACGGTCTTTCCGCCGGTCCAATGGAAATTGCCCGAAACCTTGAAGGCGGTAAAGATACGGATTTGTTTATGGAATCCCTGGATGATGTGGGTATGATGAGGACCTATTCAGATGATAACGCCGTAACGGATTCTGCCGCTGCCGGTACAGCTATTGCCACCGGCTCTAAGACGTATAACGGTGGCATCGGCGTTGATGAAGATGGTGATGAGGTCGAAAGCATACTGGATCAATATCAAAAGGATGGAAAAAAGGTAGGGGTTATTTCAACAAATACCGTAACGGATGCCACACCTGCCGCTTTTACCGCAAGTGTTTCTGATAGAAGCGGCCAGGCGGATATTGCCCGCCAGCAGTACGAAGCTCAGTATGACGTGATGCTGGGAGGCGGCGGAGATTATTTCTCAGCTGAAGCCCAGGACGGCACGGATTTAACCCAAGAATTTGTGGAGGACGGCTATGAGTATGTCACAGATGAAGAAAGCCTGAACGAGGCTGGAACGCCGGATAAACTTCTTGGTCTTTTCAACGATTCTTACATGAATTACAAAACAGACCGGGATAACGTGGATAGCGAAGAACCTTCTCTTGAAGAAATGACAAGCAAAAGCCTGGATGTCCTTTCACAGGATGACGAAGGGTTTTTCCTGATGGTGGAAGGAGCCCGCATTGATCATGCCGCTCATGCTGCAGACGCCACCGGTGTTTGGCAGGAAACCATGGAATTCGATCGTACTGTGGAGCAGGTCACCAATTGGGCGGAAGAACGGGGTGACACCCTTGTCCTTGTGGTTTCTGATCATGACACGATGGGGATGTCCATGACGGAACCGATGGACGTCGAAAGCCTTCGAGATATTGATGTGTCTCCGGAGTATATGGCACAGGAACTCGAAATGGATGATGAGACGGGAACGTTTACCGAGGAAAGCATTAGAAACGTGTTCTCTGAATATGCCAACATGGAAATCTCTGAAGAACAAGTAGCCTCATTACTTGAAAGAATCGAAAACGAGGAAGGCAGCATCCGCCCGATTCACGAAGTAGGCTGGGAAATCGGCAGTCTGATAGCCGAAGAATATAAAGTTGGTGTTGTTGACTCGAATGTCCGCAGCGAAAGCAGTACAGGGGGTCACACTGGTAATGCTGTTCCTGTCTTTGCCACAGGAGAAGGGAGTGAGTCATTTAACGGGGTATTCGATAACACCGAAATCCGAAATAAAATCCAGGAAGTGACGGAAAGCGGAGAGAAAGAAGAGAACAAGCAAACAATGTCATATACGGATGTGTCGGATAGTCACTGGGCTTTTGAATCACTTTCATGGGCAGATCAAAGGGGTCTGATTGATGGGTATGACGATGGAACGTTTCGTCCGAGTAATGCGTTAACAGAGGCGCAGTTTGCGAAAATGCTATTGGAATTTTACGGGGAATCGGAAGTTGGCTCTCCGGATGGTCATTGGGCGGACGGTATCTATAACGCTTTAGAAGAGAAAGGGCCTCCATTAAATGGGTACACAAACGAGTCAGCAAGGAACAATTCAGTTACGCGTGGAACGGTAGCGGAAGTACTCGCCCATATGAATGGAAATGAATACGGGCAAGAACGAGCGATTGAGTGGATGTATGAGAACGATATAACAACAGGACGTGTCGAAGGGGAAACGGAAACAGAACGTTATGATGCGGATGGAGAATTGACCCGAGCACATGCAACAGAATTTTTTAAAGCTTTAGAATAACTCACCGCATTATTAGTAACCTCTTTGTGATTAGTATATGAGCAGGGAAGATAAATGGGGACTATGCCAAGAGCTTAAAAACACACCCTTAGAAGCAGGGTGTGTTTTTAATGCTGCTGTAAAGGGATTGTGTTTGGTTGTGGAAAAAGGAATACAAGGCGGTTACGATAGACAATGATATATAAGCATTCCTAAATAGATGCAGACTTCCCGACACCTGGAATAAGAAATTACAATCGTTTGCTTGTTGAAAAGAAAAGCTATCTGGTTCTTACGGACTGGGAAATCTGTATAAGGAATATTTTAATGCATAAGGAGAGATGTCAGGTGGCTGATGTAATAAAATATGGCTTCAACAAACAATTTTTATTTTCGTTCGGAGCCAACGTTCAGAGGGTGTATCCTGCCTTTGAAGCGGAACGTTTCGCAGAAGCTGTGACGGCGGAGGGTGGGAAGGGCTGCCCTTTAAAAAAAGGATACGCCGCATCAGCACCGTACTGGGAGACTATTTACCAACGGACTACCAGGAGGCACTTGCGGTTCTTTATCAAATCGAAGAAGAATGCACCGGGCTCCGGCATTTATTTTTCCCTGATTTTGTGGAAGTTTACGGCTTAACGGAAGAAAATGGGGAGGCATCGATGATAGCGCTCGAGCGCTTCACAAAAAGATCGTCCGCGAAGATAACCAAATAACGTCGTTTGTTTTTTGGAAATGGAAAAAAGATTTCAATGGTTTACAGCGTTGATTATGAAAAAGGAGTTGTTTCTCATGGACAAAAAAGTACGAGCAGGTATTATAGGCGGATCAATTAATAACGGATGGGCTAGAGGGACACATATTCCAGCAATGGAGCACCTGAATGAGCTTGAGCTTAAAGCAGTTGGAACCAGCAATATGGACAGTGCCAAGAAAAGCGCTGAGGCCTTCAAGGCAACTCATGCTTTTGATAAAGTGGAGGATTTGGCTCAACATTCCGATGTGGATATGGCAGTCGTCAGCATCAACGTAAAGGAACATTATGATGCAGTAAAAGCTATTATTCCTGCCGGCAAACCGATTTATTGTGAATGGCCTCTGGGCTCAAATACAACGGAAGCGCTTGAAATGCAGGAATGGGTGGATTCCCGGCAATTGCCCAATGCGATTGGATTGCAGGCAAGACAGGCACCAGCCATCAATTATGTGAAAGATTTATTGGCGGAAGACTATGTTGGAAACGTTTTGTCAGCCAACTTAAAGATGTCTATTGATGCAATGGGTGGAGTGGCTGACAAGGCTACTGCGTACTTATTTGATCGGAAGATAGGAGGAAACTTGCTCACGATTGTTGGCGGCCATAATCTTGATGCCTTCACCTATATGCTTGGTGAATTTAAAGAACTGTCAGCCGTCACAGCGCAACAATTCCCTGAAGTCGAATTGACGGATGTCCAAAAAGTCATTGAAAAAACGACAGATGATCAAATAATGATTACAGGAAAATTAACCAACGGCGCAGCAGCCAGCGTTCATGTACAAGGAGGGGTTAAGCACCAAACAGGGCTTACTCTTGAAATTTTCGGAGACAAGGGCACAATCGTACTCAATGCGCCTGGTTCCATTCAATTTGGATCACACCAAGTACTAGGTGCAGGCCCTACGGATCAAGAGCTTCATGAATTAACAATCCCAGATACTTATTACTGGATACCAGATTCCCTTAAAAACGATGCAGGGTTAGTGCTGAATGTCGCTCAGGCGCACAGTAAGTTTGCTAAAGATATACAAGAAGGAACATCCCTAACTCCTGGTTTTGCGGATGCGGTAAAACTTCATCAGCTTCTTGATGCAGTAGAAAAAGCAGCACAAACCGGTGAACGCCAGTATTTATAAAACCTCTTACGATTTATGCGATGAAATGACCGTTATTTTAAAAGAAAAGTATATACTCTTTCTTCACATTGAAATTCATTTATTAATTTGATAATGTTTTATTCCTTAGGGGGCCTTCGGCACCACCGTCCACTTGTACTCAGGAACAGGCTTTTCAAACGGCCACGGTGGACCGGGGGAAAAGAATTCGCCTGTTATCCAACAATCGAGCAGGAATGCAGCATCGATGTTTATTTTGCCGATCCTTATTCATCCTGGCAGCGAGGGGGCAATGAATAGGCAAAAGGCCTCCTTCGCGAATTCTTTCCCAAAGCAAGTGATGTAGCCCAGGTTACCGAAAAAGAGCTGGAACGAGCACCAGCCCTTATCAACGGACGTCCGAGAAAATGTTTGGGCTGAAAAACCGCCCACGAAGCGTTTGAGGAGGAAGTGCTACACTTAGCTTGACAAACCGTCAAATTTTAAAAATCGCTTGATTCCGTTATAAGGCCAGATTATTGAGTAACTCTTATATTACGTAGTAAACATATACTGTGTAACGGTCTTCATTTTTAGGTAACCTTGTGAAAGAATGTACTTAAGCGAATGGTCAGGTTAGTGGAAAAAAGTCATACTTAGATTCTGTTTTTGAAAAAAATTGAGATCGAACTGGAAGGATTTTTGTAAGTTCTCAGAATTACCAATAATATTCATGCTTATTTGGAGGAAAAAAAGAAATAGGTAAACATATATCTACACAAGTTATGAGAATAAATGGATACACAAAAAGGTGCGCTCTGATTGAGTGCACCTTTTGTTTTTATGAATTGTATATTTCTCTGTTAATATTCACAATATCCTTATGTGATACTTCCCCTTCCTTGTTTTCTGCAAAGAGTTCTGCAAACCGCTCCATCGCCTTGTCTCGTAGTAATGGTGCTTTTTCTTTGTTTGCCTTTTTCAACGCTTCCGTCAGTTCATTTTTTGTTAGCTCCGTGCAGTAAGCAGGAGTTCCCGGCTGTTGTCTCCAAGAATCACTTAAAGAACCACTATCTACTGTGTCAAAGCCTAGCTCGTTTACTACGTCCATGATTACTTGTTTTTGTGATAGGTCATTACCAGCAACTGAAATAGCAATTCGTCCACTAGAATGTTCGGATGTTCCTTCATTTTCTAAAGTATGGGCTAATAAGTTATTAAAAGCTTTAATGATAGGTCTGCCTAATTGATGTGAAACCCAAACACTTTCAACCATCCCGTTCTCAATTTCTTCAATTTTGCCGTCTCTATGAGGATAATAATTTGAAGTATCTACAATGATCACTTCCTCCCCGACTTGATCGATGATGTGCCGAATGCTTGGCATTGCTTTTACAGGGAGAGAAGTGATAAGAACATCAATATTTGTAATTGCATCTTCTACATGAACAGGTGTTCCGCCAAGCTCTTTTCCTTCTAAACGTTCAATTTCTCGTGCATCTGCAATTTTGACATCATGTCCATTATTAACTAATTTTTTCGAAATAATTGACCCAATTGGCCCTGCACCTATAATTCCAAACCTCATTATTGTTCCTCCTAAAGAATTTGTATATAAAGAATTATTCTGAATCATATGTTTATCAAACGGTAAACATATATTCAATAGATATTAAAAACGTATTGAATGTTTCTGTTACATATACTAGTCCACAAAACCATGACTGACGACATCGGGTGCTTTTAAATACCAGCTATATTATATGGATAGTCCAAATTCACATAATAATCCATTTTAAAATCTCCAAGATTTAAATTCTCCACCATAACCAACTACTAAATTGCAGTGCAAATTTCATTTAGTAATTGAATTTCTAACATTCTATCTATCATCTCTATTTTTTGGCATAACCTTGCTTGTTTAAGAAGCGAAGCATGTTAGGTAGTATGCTTCTTTCTAAATGATCATCGATATGATCGCTCCAACCTTTGACTTTCCTAGCGGTGAATGGTGCTCTAATTGGTCTATTTTCATAGTAATTTCTCATCTCTTCATCATATTTTTCAATATCTTCTAAATTAAATGGTTCATATTTGTTTGTATGCATTACGATTGACTGAGGAAGACGTGGTTTTAAGTCACTTTTTTCTTCAGCTGGGTAACCGATACATAACCCAACAATTGGAATAACATACTCTGGTAATTCAAGATATTCTGTTAATTCTTCGATATTTAATCTAACAGCACCGATATATACACCACCAAGTCCCATTGATTCAGCAGCTACCATAGCATTTTGTGACATTAACCCAGCGTCTACAGCGCCTATTTGTAGGAACTCTGTATAAGAGATATCGACATGTGGAGCAATTTGGTGATTACGATTAAAATCAGAACAGAATATCCAAAATTCCGAAGCGTCTTGAATATATTGTTGATCCCCACATAATTTCATAATTTCTTTTCGCGCTTTTTCATCTGTAATACGAATTATGGATACTGCTTGCAACAAACTGAATGAAGATGCTTGATTTGCAGCTTTAAATATATGGTTAACTTGTTCTTCTGATAATTTTTTATTTTTAAAACTTCTCACTGAACTATGATTTTGTAATAACGAAATTGTTTCGTTCATATTTATCCTTCTTTCATTTTTATTATTTTTGATATACACTATATTAAAGTTGTTAGCATATCTATGGAAGAAGGCAATAAAAAAAGACATAGTACTAAATATTGTACTATTGTACAGTGGGGGGCTTTTTGATGGTTAAGATTTGTAACTATGGATTTGATAAAAAGGTTATAGAAGAACACAGAGACATCTATGGTATCGCTTATACACAAAATATTATTTCAGGACGTTATAAAAATTTAATTATATGGTATTTGAAGGAAAAAGATAGAAGATATAATCAGATTAAAAAATTTCTTGAAAGTATCTCCCAAGGTTCATTAACAAAACAACTAAGAGAATTAGAAAAAGACGGTATTATAAATAGGACTGCTTATCCTGAAGTGCCTCCAAAAGTTATTTACGGTTTAACAGAAAAAGGTAAGCAGTTATTACCTATCATAGATATGATGGAGAATTTTGGGAAAGAGCACGGAGAGCAGCCTGAAAAACAGGAAAATTAAATATTAGATGCTAAAAACCCCTGCCTAAATAGTAGGGGTTTTTGTTAAGAAAGCGTTATGGTGTAACTGCTAGATTAGAGTTAGCACTTTTTCGTTACTAATCCCTCTCTGATCAGCTATACTAAAAGGAACTATAAATGCTGGTCTGGGGGAAACGAAAGGTGAGTAAAATGAAAAATCATATGCGTATTCATGACTTATTAGAAGCAATAGAGATAGTGTATATAAAGGGTCTGAATCATTTTTTATTTTCAGTGTCTGACCTGGAGAAGTCCATTCGTTTTTATCAAAACGTGTTTGAGGCAACATTGCTGGTAAAAGGCAGACACACTGCTTATTTCGACTTGAACGGAATGTGGCTCGCATTGAATGTGGAAGAAAATATCCCCCGCGGTGACATTCACGCGTCTTATACTCATATCGCCTTCTCCATTGAAGAGGCCGATTTTGAGAGGGTGTACAAAAAGCTTCTGGATCTGGGTGTCACGATTTTACCGGGACGCGAAAGGGAGGAGAGGGATAAGAAATCCATCTACTTTACGGATCCGGATGGGCACAAGTTTGAATTTCATACAGGAACCCTGCAGGATAGATTGGATTATTATAAAGAAGAAAAGCCGTATATGGAATTTTACATATAACCCGAGAGGAGGGAAACATAGTGTTATTTACTAGACAATCTAAACTTTTACTTTGTGCTGTGTTTACTTTAGTTCTTGGCGGAACTTTTAGCGGCAGTGCGTCAGCACAAGAATTGTACGAAGTAGATCTGCCTGAAGATGAATTTAAAAAAGTGTCTGTTGAACAATTACAGCTATCTCATGTCCAAAAGGATTCTTTCTCATTTTCGTCAGACTATACATTTATCCATAACAACGGTGACAAAATGGACCCGCAAACAGTCAGTGCTTTAATAGAAGGTAGAGCGGGTTATAAAGAGGACGGAAATTTGGTTGGTATCGGTATATCATATGGCGGCAAAAAAACGGACTTTTTCTTCTCAAATGTTTCGGAGAATGAATATAATAAAGCTGCTCAAGAAAGCTTGGCCGGGGAGAGCAGTGACAGCCCGCTGAACCATGCTTTAAAGGAAGCAGAAACATTCGCTGAACGTTCGAATGACCATTCAAATTTTGATGAAAAACAAGGGATTCAAGCAACGGATAAACCATGTTGGGATGGTTGTGAATACAATGGCAGTGATATGTTAGACGAGATCTTGAATGTGACTGAGCCACTTGGTTTGAAAGATTTTCCCCTGATGACATAGAGATTGGGAGTATAGCGTGAAAGCACACTCTTAGCAGCAGGGTGTGCTTTCCCTTTTACTGTAAAAGGATGTTATTCTGTTTGAGGGCTCTTTTTACTATGTATGTTTTTCTTGGTTTCAGGGGAGAAAACGGGATTGGGCTGTGGTAAAAAGTAATGCAGTGCGGCCATGACAGGCAGTGATATATAAGCATTTCTAAACAGATGGATGGTTTCTGACAGCCCTAAATAAGAAATCACTATATTGTAATCGTGCAAGGACAAAAGAGCAAGGGACGTCACTGTAAAGAATATACTTTGAAAGAGTTTAGTCTTCTTTATCGTAAAAGCATACATCGAAAATGGTACGATAAAAAAGAGATAAGCCAGCAATACATGAGGAAGTTCAGTATAATAAATATCAAATCCAGTAGGAAACCCTTCAGGTACAAATTCAGCACCATGATACATGGTGGTATAGTATTCATGCAGAAAAGGCATAACATGATCGAGAATCACCTGGATGCCGCAAGCAATAACTGCCAGACAAAAGATTCTCGCAAAATTTGTGCCGGGGTATTCATAGGGCTTCCACTCATGCCAGTTCAATTTGATACTCCTTTTCCTCCATACTTTTGTTTCCCGTTTAAGACAAAGAAGAAGGGTATTATACTCTTCCTCCTATCTGAAAAGAAAATAGATTATGGAAAAATTATCATAGGAATGATTGAATGTAAATATGAGGGGATAGTTCTGGATACAGGGTCTGAGTCATTTTTTCTGTAGTGGTTCGGGATTGTTCTTGTTTATGGCACCAAAAAACGTATAAATACGATTAGTTGAATGTAACCAGCTCGGACGTTTCCAGCGAAAAAACGGCTGTTTCGGGCGGATTCCTGTCGAAAACGAGCGAAACCATGTCGAAAGCGGGCGGAAACCCAACGTTTTCGAGCGAAACACGAATACAACGAGCAAAGGAGTAACAACTATGGATACCACAGAAGAATCCACCGTCACAGCAGAGGGGAGGCTCGGCTTTCACGATGCGCTGCAGCATTTTCGTCTTCATACGATGAGAAAAATGGTGGTCATCGGCGTCATTGCTTTCATTCCCATTTACATCGTATTTCACCTGCAGTTTGCGATGGGAGTGATAGGTACGGCTGCCATCACCCTTTTGGTTGAAGCGGCGGGCATGCTTACAGGATGGATGATCATAAAATATAAATTGAAAAAACAAAATCAAAGTAACTCCATGATGGAGGACGGGGTAACGTACATATTCCAGCAGGACGGCTTTTATGAAAAAAGGACGAAGGAGCAGCCCTTTATGGAATGGCGCCGGCTTCACGGAGTACGTGAGCGCCGTGACTTTTTTCAGTTATACCTTACGAAGGAGCGGGCTGTTGTCGTGCCGAAACATTTCTTCGCAGGCGAAACTGAGATACAGCAACTGCGCGACATCCTCCGTCATCAGAAAGCATTGCAGAACGTCAGACTGCGCTGACATGTTCCCTTTCGCAGCCTGTTCCCCACATAACAGAAAATCTGATGAAAAAGGCTGTTCCGTGTGTTCATCACAAAAGGAACAGCCTTTTTGATTTACAGGGAAATTCCCTGCGGCAGCAGCATTCCGGTGAGAACGGTCAGTGTGAGAATAACAAGGACGACGACGAGAAAGGGTCTTGGGGCGTCATTTTTTTTATAATGACTGAAATAGATTTCGATCAGTCCGATGCTGATGATGCCGAGCGCCAGTTTGCCGAGACCTCCAAGGTTAACGGGAACGAGACCAAGAAGCAGGAACCCTGTCATAATAGCTGCGAGATAAAAGAGCCGAAGCAGATTGTGGACAATCAAGGCTGTTTTTTTCATCTGTCTGCTGTAAAGGTAATGGACGACAGCGAACAGCAGGATGATGACGCTAACCGCGCCCAGGTGATAATGAACTATCATAGCGACCTCCGTATCGGCTCAGGATAATTTCATTATAACGCGTTGGCGTCGCGGGACGCATTAAATGAAAAAAGAACCAAAGAATATACGACGCACTGGAGTAATTACGTGTTTTATTGATTCCTTTTTACCATGAACATGGGTAAAAAGAATCGTCTCCCTTTCGCAAAAATGGATTTTAAAATACATATAACGACTATAAAGAAGATATTTATAGATACTCTATTAAAATTTTGTAAAGTCTGCATTAAGAGCTCTATATGTCCGAAAATTATGATATATACCGTTTGAGGAAAAATAAGCAATCGAGTAGAATTAAATCAGCTGTTAACAGAGACATTAAAAAAGGTCGATATGGATAACTTCAAAAGTTAAAACAGCGCAGAAGGAGTGGAAGTACAAGATGTTCAAGAAAAATTGGAAGAAAATAGCTTTAACAGCAGGTATGTCGTTAACGATGTTGACGGCTGCATGTGGTCAGGATGAATCAGGAGAAAGCGGCAGTGAAGGTTCAGGAGAAGGAAGCGGCAGCTCAGGAGAAGAATCCGGCGAAAGTTCCGGTGATCAGACAGAATCTTCTGCAAATGTAGGAGAAGCCGTGGAATACACAATTACCGGTATCGAGCCGGGAGCAGGAATTACACAATCTACAGACGATGCCCTCTCCGAGTATGACAGTCTTGCCGGCTGGGAGCAGAATGCTTCTTCAACCGCAGCTATGCTGTCGGAACTCAGAACAAGATATGATAATGAAGAACCTATTGTGATTACCGGTTGGAACCCACACTATAAGTTTGCCCAGTTTGATCTGAAGTATCTGGAAGATCCGCAGAACGTGTATGGGGAAGCCGAAGAAATCAGAACGTTAGCAAGAACGAAACTGGAAGAAGATATGCCGGGAGTTTACAAAATCCTGGACCGTTTCGAATGGACACTGGAGGATTCGGAATCCTTCCTTCTTGAAGCCCAGGAAAAGGATATTGAGACAGTAGCCCAGGAGTGGGTGGATAACAACCAGGATAAAGTAGATGAATGGATCAACGGCGTGGAATCCGTAGACGGTGAGGAAGTTGAACTGGCACTTACTCCGTGGGATTCCGAGCGCGCATCCTCAGCCGTTGTTAAACTGGCACTGGAGCAGAAAGGGTATGACGTAACGCTCACACCAGTGGATCCATCTGTCGTGTTTGAGGCAGTTGCCAATGGAGATGTGGACGGATCAACAGCAGCTTGGATGCCGGAAACACACGGCACCTTCTATGAAGAACACAAAGATAATATTGTAGATCTCGGTGCTAACCTGGAAGGCGCCAAAACAGGTCTTGCCGTACCAACATATATGGATATCGAATCCATCGAAGACCTGCAGCCGGCAGAATAATAGAACAGACAAAAAGCTCCATCCGTTTTCAACACGGATGGAGCTTTTTTTACCCTGTATAAGCAGAAAAAAGTCAGCACCAGCTTAGAGAGCGGCCGGCACTTGTTCCGCAAAATCCGCTAATGTCTTCTGTTTCAGTTCTTCTTCCATTGTATCTTCGGCTGATACCATCACCTGCTTTACCATGCAGTCCGGGTTATCATTCAGGCAGCCGTCAAAAAGGGAGACAGGTCCTTCCACGGCATGAATGATATCAAGAAACGATATATCTTCCCATCCGCGCGGCAGACGGTATCCCCCTTTGGCTCCGGACGCCGATTCCACCAAACCCGCTTTAACGAGCTGGGTTAAAATTTTGGACAGATACGTCGGCGAAATCTCCATTTTCTCCGCCAGCGGCTGTACACCCAGCTGCTGTTTTTTGGGTCGGTCACCACAAAATACAGGACTGTATGCAGCGCATAATTGGTCGCTTTGGAAAACTTCATTCTTTCACCCCTATAAAAGAGTCATTATATCTATAATAGATATAGATTGATCAAAAGCCAAATTCCAGATGTGATCAGTCTTGTGATAAAATAGTATGGAACTAGAAAAAAAGGGAGGCACACGTTGAACATCTTACGGCAGGGTTTTATGATGTGGATTCCTTTTGCGCTGCTTTGTCTTGGAGCAGGCTTTGCTGTTGAGCTGGCAGAAGGTTCGAAAATAGGGACGTCGGCTTATCCCGGCAGAGGTTTTATTGTGATCCTCTGGTTCGCTGCGATTCTCGGATATCCTTTCACCTTTCTGCCGCTTACGCTTATTGTTAACAGGACTATGAACCGTGTGATACCGCGGATGTTGATGTACACGGCTGCCGGAGCATTGGGAGGATATTGGTATTTTACCGGCGCCTACGCCCCTTTTATCGATGCTTATGACCTGAGAAGCATGACCGCGGTTCTGTCCTTTGGAGCAGCAGGTATCCTGTACGCGCTTCTTGATCATTATCTTTTCAACCACCCGAAGGCGTTTCAGCATAAACCGGATGTAAAAGAGGAGGAAAGACATAGTGGCACGTAAGTCGAACCGCAACACACTCATTCTGGAGCTTCTGTATCACGAGGATATGCAGAGCAGGGAACTGGCCAGGCGTCTCCGGTTGAAATCAATGAACCGGTTTAACGAAAGAAACCTGGATCGTAAGCTGCAAAAGCTTGAAGAAAAAAAACAGATACGTTCCTATTGGTATGACGACCAGAAGCAGACCAGCGGAGCGGTGTATTATATGATAACGGTGGAGGGGCAGAAGACCCTCCGCAAAGAGAGGGAGAGAGGATCTCTGATTATGGAAGTGATAGGGCACGTACTGGAGGGGTTAAGGGTCTGGCTGTAAGCGGATTACGGATTAAAAGATTCCGGAAGCATTTTTAACCCGTCGACTTCCGCGTCTTCTTCCACTTCAATCATAATACAGCGTTTCCCATTGTAATTAACCTGCCGGACGTACTCGAGATCCTGCGGGCTGATGGAAATGTTGGCAATTTTAGTGTTAATCTTGATTGACTTTGAGTTGTATTTCGGGACGACACTGCTTGCTTTCAGTTCGTGGGTGTCATTATCCACAGCCCGCTGAAACGCTGTCTTCACTTGTTCGGGATCAACATCTTCACCGCTTTGTTTCAACACCTGTCCGACGTCTTTGTAGTCGAGAGTCGGCGCGGTTTCTTCTTCATTTTCTTCCACGACGCGGTGAATCTCCCCGTACACATTGGCGAGGGTGGAAGGGCTGACTTGTCCGCCTGTGACGTCTTTGATCACTTCCTCAAACACGGCTTTATCTTCTTTAGCCGTTACGATCGTTTCTCCATTTAACACCTCTTCGGTGAACCGGTAATCAGGGTCATTGGCTTTTCCTGCCGCATAGAGAACACGGTTCACATCAGCCGCCCCGTCTGTGATGGATGGAAAAAGAAATCCCGACATCGGATGCTCGAGATCAATCACCGGATCGGTCGCAACGTTATACTTGAATTCTTTTTCGATATAATCGAACTGCATTTCCCGCTTCGGCTCTTCAGTCTGGTTGATGCTGCATAGAATAAAAGGGTTGGAATACATCGTATCCGTCCCGCCTTCCTCACTGTCTGCGCTCCGACGCCCCGCCGGGATGGCGTATTCCGCGCGGATAAAGGTGATGACGATATCTTTGTCATACGTGTGGTTGTCCATCATCTTCTGCGTCATATGAAGCATCTGTTCTTTCCAGTCTTCGGTCTCCGTGCTTAAGAGCCCTTTATGCAGAATCAACTGGCTGGAATTCTCCACATCCCGCTGAAACTTCAACTCGAACAATTTTTCATCGAGCTGTCCGGTCAGGACTTTCTTGAAATTGTTCATGAAAAGTTCCTGCTGCTCGCGGTCGAGCATCTCAAACGGCTGACTCTGGTGATGATAGATCTCGGACGTGTCTCTCATAATATAAACATGAAAAATCTCGGAAATCGTAAGGGTATCATTGTCCACTTTGAACTGCCGGCGCAGGCTTGCTACGTCTTTTTTCTCCATTACGGTTCACTCCTCGGCTGCGTTGTCGTTAGCTGATGTTTTATTTTAACATAGAAGTAAAGCACACTGAATGCGGGCGCAATGAGGCAGGTTACGAGCGAATCTATGTTGATTGCGGGCGAAACCGTGTCGAAAGCAAGCGAAACGTTGTCGAAATCGAGCGAAATCACATGTTCTATTATTGCTTCTTGCCCACATGCAGGAAGGCGATCCAATCGGAGTCACCGGCAACACGAGCGAACCCCATCTGCATATACACGCGGAACGAAACGGCGAAGGGGTGCCGATGACCTTCAACGGCCGCTTTCTCGTGCGCAATGATATCATGTTTTAAAGAAAGCTTCGCGCCGATAACATGCAGCATCCTCCCTCACAAAAAAAGACCTCCGCCCCTCAAAAGAGGAGCGGAGATCTGACCCGGTTCCTATGCTTCCACCAGTCCATCTACGGCCTGCTGCAGGGAATTCTCTGCAGCATGGACTTCAATCAGGGTGGAGTTCGGATTTTTCAGTATCTGCTTTGCGTTCTGCCTGGTTTTATGGAACGTTTTCCAGCTGTCTTTTGTATAGTCTTTATGGTTTCTGTCCTGCTGGGCGTCAAACAATTCCTGCAGCGAGGATTTATCGACGCTGATGTTATTTTCTCCAGTAATCACATCCATGCCGTCCAGCACAAAGCTTCCGCCTTTCACGACGATTTCGGCGCTGTGGGTTTTGTTTTCGAGCCCCCGCAGTACGTAGGACGTCTGCCTCGCGCCGGTAGCATGAATCCGGTGATCTTCCTCCATCAGGGTGCCGTCCACGTACACGTCAATTAACGCATCCGGCGTGGCACCGAACAGGTTAAAGCCTGTACCTTCAAAATCAAACACCATGCTGTTTGTTTGTTCTTCTGTATCCGGGGTGCTGTAAATATTGACGCCGCGGTAATCCATATACGTTTCTTTGGCTTCATTGTCTCCAAGCGACACCTTCAACGTGTGTTGTCCTTCTTCGAGGTTGCGCACGGAATAGCGGATGCCGGTGTCGGAGTCGACGGTGTGACTCCCCATGTCTTCGCCGTCGAGTTCCACCTGATAGGCGGTTTCTTCGCCGGTGCCCGCTAAATAGTCAATGCCGGTTCCGGTGAAATGGACAAGAATGTACGGGTTGTCGTCAAAATTTGCCCACGCATTGGTGCTGTTGGCGCCCCAGTCATTTTCCCCTTCACGGTAGGCATATACAGTGTTATCGTTCCCGTCAATCGCTGATTCTTCTGATACGGCCGTGAAATCATCGGGAGCCAGGGTGTCCTTTGTGGTAAGCGGACGCTCTTCCGATGTTTCCACCTCAGCGTGGGTGAAGCTCGCATACCCGTCGTTTGCAACAACTTTCAACGTATGCTCGGTTTCTTCCAGATTTTCTGCCGACCAGACCATCTGCTCTTTTTCGCTGTTGTTCAGGTAATCTGCCTCTCCGGCCGGTTCGCCGTCAAGATAGACATCGGCGGTTCCGTTGGAAGGATTTGTGATGCCGTACAACCGGATTTCATTTCCTTCAAACGTAATTTCAAACGATTCTCCGCCGGACCCCCAGGCATTTGATCCATTGGAGGACCAGTCTCCGGAATAGTAGACTTTATTTAACGTGCCCTGGGTGTCGGTTGTATCCTGGTGGTCAATGTCCACGCCGTTCCAGACCGGAACATCGGTTTCTGTAGTCATCAATGTACGGTTGAAATGATCATAGCCGGTACGGCTGTAGGTCCAGTCGCCCACGTAACCGATTGGATTCACGTCGTCTTCGTTACTTTGGGCTTCCTCTTTCGAATCGTAGACATGTCCCTGTGCGTTGTCTATTTTGTCTGATTCATAGGCATAGCCGTCCAGCGGTTCGACTTTCAGGTTGTCAAAGAGTGTTTCATAATAACCGGAGCCAAGCGATACCCGTCCGGCCATGACTGTTTTTTCTTCATCGGTGTAGCTCGCGATTTCTTTTTCATCGAGATACAGCGTGAACGTATTTTCTTTGGCTTCCAGGGCTATATTGTGCCACTTGCTGCTGTCGAAGCCGTCGACCGTTCCTTCTTTAACGACGCTTCCCATTTTCAGTATTTCATAGCTTCCATCCTCATACACTTTCGCATTATACGGAGCCTGGGAATCACCACCGCCCGCTTTCACCTGACGGACGCCGATCAAGGCATAATTGCTTCTGTCCTCCGCTTTCGGGGTGTGGGTGTCGAGCAGAAAATCATACGAGGCTTTATAGTTCGCCCAGCGGTGGTCCCCGATATTGGTTGTCGGATTGCGGTCGGTCTTTGCGCCGTCTGTGCCACCCCAGACAGCCCATTCCGCACCAATAATGTCAGGTGTTATCTTCTGCTGCATCATGCTGCCGTGCTCGTCCGCCTGCGGAATCGTACGTTCCACCCGCTCAGCGCTGCCCTGTTCTTTTGGTTTCGTCGCTTCTTTTACGACCTCAAATGCCCCGGTTTGATCGGTGGTATAACGCGGGGTGCCGCCGCGGCGTTCCATGTAATCTCTTCCTTCTTCATCGGTGCCGTACTCGTCATATTCAAAATCATCCTCGTAGGGAAGAGAAAGAATCGTGTCTTCAGAGGTATCAACCGGATCCGATTCATATTCGAAACCTTCCACCTCCGCCTGCTTGTCCAATGTGGAGATGGTTACAATCGAGTAAGGTTCTACATTAATGCTGTACTGTCCGTCTTCGGGTGTGATTGTTTCTTTGTGCTGGAACCAGTTTTCATCAATCGCTCTGCCATCCTCTGAACCTTTTGTTTCCCAGACATGAACCGGGGCATTTTCCTTTCCATTTAACTGTTCCGCCTGAATCGTGTAGCGCCGGGTATCTTCTGTATTGTTGGCGAAAATAGTGGAGTAGTCGCCGGTTTCCGGGTCTTTCAGCGTCATATGATTACGCGTGGCCGTATCGACTTCGATACCGCCGTCAAAAAATTCTCCGTTACTCGTCGTCGCGCCCTGCACGTACTGCCAGCGCTCATTTTTCTCTGTGGAGCGGTCGTCATGCTCGACAAAGTTCATAACATGGCGCACGCCCTGCAGACCGCCGTCTGTTTCATAAAAACCGGACCAGGGGTCTTTCGCGCTGATTAAATGTTTTGGATTGTACGACGCACCTTCGTAGAAAGCACTCACGGAAGGCTGGAAATCAAAAGATACCGCGTTCAGCGGATTCTCGCCGGCTCCTTCCCAGGAGTAGGCGGAAATGATGCGGGACGTGACATCCACGATACCGTACTGTCCGCCGAGCCCGTTGTACTGCGGCTCCATGTTTTCCCGGTAGCGTGCGTTCACCATCGGGGCAACACCTTCGGAGATCCAGATGTCTTTTGGTTCTTTTCCGTTATCTTCCAGGGTGTTCTGAAGTTCTGTTAATGCATCCGAACCGGAAATTTCATAGTGGGTACTGATCACATCGATATCTTCCCGCAGGTTCTCATGATCGAGAAGGGTCTGGCTGATGGAAGATGTATCACGATATCCATCGGCGGCGACAAGTTTGATGTCCTCGTAATCCTCCTCATAATTGGCTTCCTCTTTTAAAGAAGAAGTGAAATACTGCAGCCATTCCTCGTCAATTCTTCCGTTGCCGTTCTGGGCCCGTTCATTCTGCGTCACACCGACATAATCGAGTTTGAAGCCGTATTCTTCTTCCACGGCATCCATCGTGTCTTTGTACCATTGGTATCTTTTTTCATAATTTTGATTGGCCACGCCTTCCCACGTCCACCGCGGTTCTCCCCAGCGCAGGATTTCGGTTGTAATATTTTCATTGATCGATTTCGCATCGGCGGCGAACTGAAATCCAGCTCCGCGCAGGACATTGGCAGGTTCATCCTCATAACGTTTGGTGGCAGGCTCTGTTCCGGACGAAGAGTTCACATCCGCCCCCAGTTCCACTTTTACATGGGCAAGCCCCGCACCGGTTTCGGGATCAAACAATTGATGCATAATCTCCCAGTATGCTTCTGGATTTTCCTCCTTGTAGTCCATCATCAACCGTGTCGTGTTATTGGCAGAAACCGTGCCGAATCCTTTGAACCGGTGATCTTCATCGACATCATTCCCATTGATGGTAATGGTTTCTCTTTCTTCATCCGCCAGTGCTTCGTCACCTGTTGTCATGGTGGCAAGTCCCGGTAAAACGAGAAGAAGAGCGGCGGATGCCAGCTGTTTTTTTCCAATCATTAAATTCAAAACCCCTTTTTTTCATTATAATGCTGCGTTGACGTACGATCCTCCTTTCTATAGGTGTCCATATCGGTTATCATTGTACGTTGTTTTGTATGCGCTTTCATATAATTATTTTGCTTATTCTGAAAATAATTTGACTGACTCCGCGGAGAAAGACCATGTTAAATGGAAGGGGTGTCACGTTCACGTCGATAAACCACAAACAACCGTCGATATAATATAAAATTCTGCTTGAAAAACAGCGCACGGGAACGGTCGTAGGTTTTCTATGCTATACTATAGGTAAAAAAGGGAGGCGCACGGTATGTATTGGGTGATTCTCGCCATAGTCGGGACATCTTTCTTTTTTTCGTTTTTCTTCGGGGAACAGTCATGGACCGACTATTACCTACTGGCGGTATTTCTTTTCATGCTTATTATCTTCATCGCCATCTATATAAAAAGGAATAGAAAAAAACAGGCAGCAGAGACAGATCCAGATATCCGTAAATAAAAAGCCGGCCCGCGCTGCCATACCGGGCCGGCTTTTTATGGTTGGTGCAGAACAATGCAATCCACTACGGTTATGGACACTGGTTATGTGAAAGAAAATGATAGTGTCCAAAAAGGAAGGTTTACCGGACACTAAGATATGAAAAAACAGGATTAGAGGTTCCCAGGGGCAGGGGTGTAACCACTAACCGCGCGAAAAAATGCGATAGTGTCCACTAAATGACTAACCTTCAGAAAAACACCTTTTCCGCAAAAAGCAAAATTCTTTTCATTTCAGTCAAATCTGTTCCATGTCTCCAGCGTTGAAAACGCATACAATATATCTATAGTTGAAACCGCTTACTAAAGCATGGGGGGGTGATGGATGTGGCAGAGAATGAAGCTACCACAGCATATCAAAGCAATACGAAGAAACAACAGTTGGGCCGCTTCAAAAGCACGAAGTTCAAAGAAAACTTCGCGGGCTATATGTTCGTGGCACCGATGTTGATCGGAACAACTGTTTTAATCATTATTCCTATTTTTATCGCGCTGGCTGTCAGCTTTACGGACTGGGTCTTTATCAGTGGGTTTCAGAGCGCAGATTTTGTAGGGCTGGAGAATTTTAAAACGATGGTGCAGGATGAACCGTTCATCCAGTCGGTGGTGAACAACATCTGGCTGATTCTGGCCGTTCCGCTGACGATGGCGTTGTCGCTCGTGCTCGCTGTCGTTATTAACAAAAATGTGTACTTTAAGGGATTTTTCAAGGTTATTTATTTCATGCCTTATATCTCCAGTATCGTAGCGATCGCCATTGTATTCCAGCTTTTGTTCCACCCGTCGTACGGCCCGATTAATGAATTCCTCATGTCGGTCGGCATCGACAATCCGCCGAGATGGCTGGCTGACTCCAGCTGGGCGCTGGTGTCAGTTATTATCATCACGGTGTGGACGTCGATCGGGTTTAATCTCATTATCTATCTTGCCGGACTACAGAATATCCCGATGGATCTGTACGAAGCAGCGGATATAGACGGCGCGTCGGCCTGGGTGAAATTCAAAAACATCACCGTACCGATGCTGTCGCCGACAACATTTTTCCTTTTAATCACAGGAATCATTTACAGTTTCAAATCGTTTGAACTGATTGTCGTGCTGACCGAAGGCGGCCCGGGATATTCCACGTCGGTGATTGTGTATTACCTGTATGAGCAGGCCTTTGAAAATCTGAAGTCCGGTTATGCGTCGGCGATTGCGATTACCCTCCTCGGTATGTTGCTTGTCATCACAGCCATTCAGTGGATCGGGCAGAAAAAATGGGTGAATTATTAAGGGGGTGAAAGATAGTGAATCGTCTGCGCAGGCTGAATACGAAAAAAGTTATCATTACCATTATTATGTTCGCGATCGGACTGTTGTTTCTGATGCCGTTTATCTGGATGCTGTCCGCGTCCCTGAAGGCAGAAACGAATGTGTTTTCGTATCCGATTGAATGGATACCGTCGGACTGGAAATGGGACAATTACCGCCGCGTGTGGTTCGGGGAGCAGCCTTTCATTTTGTACTACTGGAACTCCATCAAAGTAACGGTGCTGACAACGCTGCTTTCTGTAACCGTTTCCGCGCTGGCGGCGTACGGATTTTCCAAAATTCACTTTAAAGGAAGAGATGCGCTGTTTCTGATCGTGCTTGCTACCTTTTTGATTCCGGCGCAGGCTATCCTTGTGCCGCAGTTCATGATGTACCGGGTGCTCAACCTGTTTGACACGCACCTTGGGTTGATTTTGCTGAACAGTTTCAGTGTGCTTGGAACGTTTCTATTGAGGCAGTTTTTCTCCAGTATTCAGGATGACTACATTGATGCGGCGAAAATGGACGGAGCTTCGCATTTTACGATCTTTTACAAAGTTGTTGTGCCGATGATGATTCCAGCGATTTCGACCTACGCCATTCTCCGGTTTATCTGGACGTGGAACGACTATCAGGGGCCGCTTATCTTTCTGCGGTCGGACGATTTGTCAACGATTCAGCTGGCGATTGAGCGTTTCTCGACGAGCAGCGGGGAGTTATACAGTTTGATTATGGCAGGGTCGGTGTCGGCCATTCTGCCGCTGATCATTATTTTCATCATCGGCCAGAAATACGTTATTGAAGGAATCGCACGAGGGGGAGTAAAAGGGTAACCTTTTAACTATAATGAAGGGGGAATTATAATGAAAAAATCACTGTTAACACTGTCGGGGACATTTCTACTTGCGACACTGGCGGCATGTTCCGGAGGCGGAGATCAGGAAGCTTCTGATTCATCAGACGGCGGGGATGGCGGATCTTCCGGGGAGGAAGTCACGATTCGTCTCCACCATTGGTACAATGAAGAACAGGACAACTGGGACGACGTGATTGCCTCATTTGAGGAAGATCATCCGAACATTAACGTGGAGTCGGTGACACCGGAAAACAATGATGCCAACGAAACGATGCAGCAGATTGACCTCGCTGCAGCGTCAGGGGACCAGCTCGATGTCATCATGGTCAACGATGCCTCCAACTATGCCCAGCGGGTGAGCCAAGGCATGTTTGAACCACTGAATAGTTATATTGATGAAGCAGGGTTCAATTTTGATGAAGATTACCGTGTCAATACAGCCGTGGACGGTGAGCGTTATGCGCTGCCGGGAAAATATAATATGCACTTTGTCATGATGAACCAGGATAAACTGGACGAAAATAATCTGGAACTTCCGACCGAATGGACGTGGAGCGACTTCATGGATTATGCCGACCAGTTGTCTGAAGGCGAAGGCGCCAATAAGATGTATGGCACGTACTTCCATACGTGGGTCGATTACGTCAAACTGGCAGCATTCAACCAGCCGGAAAACAGCAACCTTGTCAAAGATGACGGAACGACGTCCAATATCGACAGCGAGAAGATAAGACAGTCGCTTGAAATCAGGCAGCGGGGTCATGAAGATGGATCCGCCGTGCCGTATGACAACACAATATCCCAGGAACTGTCGTACCGGGATCAGTTTTTCAACGAGTCTGCGGCAAGTATCTTGACGGGAAGCTGGATGATCAGTGAAGCAGGCGGTATTGACGGCAGTCCGTCACCGTTCAATGTCTCGTTTGCTCCGTACCCGAAAGCGGAAGAGGGAGATCCGGTTACGACGCCGGCCGGTGCTGATTTCCTTTCCGTTTATTCCGGCTCCAAGAACAAGGACGCAGCGTTTGAATTCATCCGCTGGTACACGACCGAAGGTATCCAGGAACAGGGAAAATATTTGCCGGCCTACAAGGACGCTGATCTGCAGGAAGTCGTCGATAACCTTGTTCAGGCAGGTGCTGCTCCGGACAAAGTCGACACGGAATCTCTTATCAACGTGCTGGAAACATCGGAAGCTGCACCGCTTAACATCCCTCCAACCTATATCGGAGAGGTGGAAGACGCCTACATGAGCGAAACGGACGCCTTCCTTCTCGGGGAACAGGATCTGGAGACGACGATACAGAATGCGGACGAAGCAGCACAGGAGATTATCGATAATAACGCAGAATAACAAAACGAAGGATGAGGGTCCATACGACCCTGATCCTTCCTCCTGTTTAGAGAGAAGGTGAACCATGCTGTTTTCACGAAAAAAGGGAGAACGGCTTCTGCCATCTAACGTACTGGAGAGAAAATGGTGGAACGAGCGTCCGTTCTATCCGGCCTGGCAGGCACCTGCCGCAGAAGTGGAAAGCGAAGCCGAACAACTCATTAACCGCGGAACACCGCCGTTAACCGATGATTTATTCCGGTTGTTTGAAGAGACCGGGTCCCGTAAGGAATACGAAGCCGTTTATTTTCATAGAAGGCACCGGTTGAACACGTTTGCCTTGATGACCCTGCTTCATCCGGAGAAAGAGCCGTTTGAGAAAGGTCTCCGGGAAGAAATAAAAGCAGTATGCTCAGAATACACGTGGTGTCTGCCCGCCCATATCAAAGACGACGATCCGTATACAATCGATCTGTTCGCAGCAGAGACAGGGTTTGCGCTGAGCGAAATAAAAAGCATCCTTGGGACAAGCCTGGGAGAACCGCTCTGCCGGAGAATCGAAGAAGAGGTGCAGAAACGGGTGCTGCACCCTTTTCTTTCGCATACACATCACTGGGAGACCGTGGATCATAACTGGGCGGCTGTGTGTGCCGGTTCGGTCGGATCAGCTGCGATGCATCTGCTGGAGGACGGGGAGGTGCTGGATGCCATCCTTGAGCGGAATATACGGACGATGGACTATTTTCTGAGCGGATTCAACGAAGACGGCGTGTGCCTGGAAGGCTGCCAATACTGGCAGTACGGCTTTGGATTTTTCGTGTATTTTGCCGATCTGCTGCTTGCAGAAACGCAAGGGCGGATCGACCTGTTCCAAAAGGAGAAAGTCCATCAGATTGCGCGTTTTCAGCAGAACGCGTTTTTATACCGTAATAAAGTGATTCCTTTTTCGGACTGCGTGCCGGAGCAGTCGGTACCTCTTGGATTGAGCCATTACCTGCACCAATGCTTCTCAGATGTAACGGTTCCCGATTACCATCTCCGCAAGCCCTATACGGCTGATCACTGCGCGCGGTGGGCGCCGCTTCTGCGCGAGTGGATATGGCTGGATGAAACGCTCGAGGGCAGGGAGTGGGAAGAAAAAGACGAAGTGATGGATGCTTCCCAGTGGGTGGTGTCCCGCTTTCGTTCGGGAGAAGATCACTATGCATTCGCGGCAAAAGGCGGGCATAACGATGAACCGCATAACCACAATGACGTCGGCCACATGATCATGATGAAAAACGGGGAGACGTTTCTGAAAGATCTGGGAGCGGGGTTATACCAAAAAGGGTATTTTGACGAGAAAAGGTACACGTTTATCACGAATCACGCCCTCGGCCACTCCCTGCCGGTGATAAACGGAAGCTGGCAGACACAAGGCAGGGATAGAAAAGCCGTGCAGACAAAGACGGTGCAGGACGAATCACTTCTTCTTTACGGGCTCGAGCTCAAAGATACGTACCCCGTTTCGGGGTTGACCTCCTTTCACCGGACGTTCAGCTGGTACAAAAAAGAGAAGCCTGTGCTTGAAATCCTGGATGCCTATGAACTTGAAACCCCTCCGAACGGTGTCACGGAACAGTTTATTCTAGGGGATCTGCCCTGGAAAGAAGAGGAAGCGGGAGTTATTGCTGCAGATGGCATGCAGATCCGCTATGACCCTGTTCAGCTACGCCCGGTGATGACAAGGGAGCATTTCATTAATCACAGCGGCAGGAAAGAATTCTATCAATTATTGAAATTGCATGTCCATTACCCGCCGCAAACAGGTATAATAAAGATAACGTTTTCATTTTCCTGAACAGGAGGCAGAGGGGTATCCGTATGAAAAGGGTCGTGAGTTGGTTCCGCAACAGTTTTTCTTTTAAACAGAAACTGTTCATCTGGGTTGTCATCTGTATGCTGCTGCCGATGGTATTCAGTGTTATCAATCTGAACATTTCCAGTTCCCAGATTTTACGGGAGCGGCTGATCCAGAGTGAAGAGAATGCATCGGAACTGACAGAGGCGAATGTCTCCAACTTGATGGATAACGTCATTCAGACGATGAATGATGCCACATTCAATAATGATATTCAGCCGATGATTTCAAACCTCCGCAATGACAAACTGGGGGCGAGGCAGATTCTTGAAATCAATAACCGCCTCGGTTCATTAGCGAGAAATCATAATATTTCGCTATCGATTGTAAGTGCGGATGAACAGCAGGTGATGTCGGGATCCGGCTGGAAACCGGCTTTTACGGAGGAGAAGCCGCTTTATAAAGATTTTCAAAGCCAGATGGAGGAATTCTCCTCCTTTCAGGTGCGCTGGCTCGGACCTGCCGCTCTGCTCGGAGAGAGTACATTTTCCGAAGAGTCTGTGAATTCTCCGCTGCTGCTTGCGCGCCGGTTGACGGACTATAACGGCGAGACGACGGCTTATTTATTCGCACGTATCAGTCGTACTGAGCTGGACCGGGCGCTTTTGGCAGATGAAGACGTGGGACGCCGTAATCTTCTTTTGGACCGTGAAGGAAGAGTGTTGTATGGAAATGAAGACTACGTGCCGGGGCAGGAATTTCCTTATGGAGATCAAGAGCACAACGGAGCGGAAACCTTCATCACATCTATGGAAGAAGGGAAAGACCACGTGCTCGTCAGACAGGGATTCGAGCAGCGCGACTGGAGTCTTGTCAGTTACGTGCCGTACCAGCAGGCCGCAAGCAGTCTCGACCGGGCCTACCAGCAGAATTTCTTCATCCAGGCAGGTGCGTTTCTGCTGTTTATCCTGATTATGCTGTTTGTGATCCACCGCTTTTTCCGGCCGATTCAGCGTCTTGTGTACACGGCGGAAAAAGTAGAGCAGGGACATCTTGACATGCGCAACGAATTGCAGCGAAACGATGAAATCGGGAGACTGTCGACGTCGTTTGACCATATGCTTGACCGGATCCAGGAAACGATCCAGGAGACCAAAACCGAGCAGGCGATGAAACGCAAAGCGGAAATGGAAGTGCTGCAGTCGAAGATTCAGCCGCATTTTTTATTTAATATTTTAAATACGATCCGGATTCAGATGCTCAAAGACGGCAGCACCGAAAACGCGAAGCTGATCACTTCGCTCAGTACACTGCTGCGCGCGATTTACCGCGGATCGGAATGGGTGACGCTCGAGGAAGAGTCCAAACAGCTGGACGAGTACGTAAAGCTGATTAATCCGATGAGAAAGTATCCGGTGGAGCTCGAGCAGGAACTGGACGCCGACACCTTGGGAGAAAAAGTCCCGCAGTTCATTCTGCAGCCTGTCATTGAAAATGCATGCTATCATGGCCTTCCCGCTGCGCCGGGCCGTATCCGGATCCGGACGTGGACCGAAGGCGCCATGCTCTGCATCGAGGTGACCGACAACGGCAAAGGGCTGGAACCGGAGAAACTGTCAGGAATCAAGCGGGCACTGTTTGTAAACAAAGAGGATATCGTCCGCGATTATATGAATCAGAAAAACAGCATGTTCGGCATTGGGTTGAAAAATGTATATGATCGAATGAAATTAACGTATGGAACTGCCCTGTTTATGGACCTCGACAGTAAAGAGAGGGAAGGGACCACGGTATTCATGCGTTTTCCAAGAAGTCAAAGGGGGTTGATGGGTGATGAAAGTACTGCTGGCAGAAGATAATTACCAGATGCTTGAGTTTATGTATCAATGCGTACCCTGGGAAGAACACGGACTTGAGGTAACGGCCCGATGTGCAACAGGGATGGAGGCATGGACATCGGCCCGTGAAGATATGCCGGATATGGTCATCACCGATATCAGCATGCCCGGGATGGATGGTCTCGAGTTGATTGAAAAGGTACGCGCCGTCAATCCGGCACTCGAATCCATCATCATTACGTGCCACGATGATTTCGAGTATGCGAGAAAGGCGCTGCGGCTGTACGTTGGGGATTACATTTTAAAAGAAACCCTGGAACCCGGCATGCTGCTTGAAGCCGTGCAGCAGCTGAAAAAGAAGCTGGAAGAACAGCAGGCGGACCGGACGCATATCGATGCACTCCAGACTTTCGTGGAGTATTCGAAAAAGCCGCTGAAAAAAGAGTGGATTCACTCGTTCCTGCAAGGTACGGAAGAACGGTCGGATGTTCTGTCTCTCTCGTTTGATACCACCCGTTACGTGCCGGTGGCCGGGAGGTTTCTCGAGGTGCAGGAAGAGGGGACGGAATCCATCGTCGAGGCGGCCGGCCATGCCATGTTTGAGGAAGGGTATGGCGATTACGTGATCGCTTCCCCTGGTGAGATGTACTGGTTTTTTCCTTATCACCGCGGTATGACGGCAGAGGAAGTCTCGATGCAGCTGACGAAGATACAACGGTACGTCCAGCGCGAAACCGGGCAGTCGCTTGTCTTTGTGACAGGAGAGCATGCCGGAAGCTGGGAGGAACTGCGGACGTCGCTTGAGCAGGTAGCCCCGTCGGGCGGCGGATGGTTTTACATTACGGAACCGGGTGTTTTCACCGTGGATCAGCTGACATTGAAATCCGGTCATGATGATATTTTCATGCATTATACGACAGCATTATATGACGTGAAGAAAATGATTACCGAAGAAGACGCACAAGCTGCAGAGAACTGGCTGCAGTCATGGATGAACGAGATAAGGGATAAGGCATGGAATCCCGAACAGGTGAAAAGCTGGATTCACAAAATCCTGATCGATATCGATCTCAAATATCAGTCGCTGCAGCACTACAGCGACAAGCCGTCGTCCGTGCTGTACAGCGAGATCCATGCGCTGCGTCATATCGGCGAACTGCGTGCGTACCTGGACGCCTATATCAAAAAGAAGATGATGCTCGCCGCCCATCTCCGGGAAAGCTCGGACCGCCGGGAAATCTGGGAAGCGAAAAAGTACGTGGAGACCCATCTGGACCAGAAAATCACGATGGAAGGCGCGGCCAACCACCTCCATCTCAATCCAAGCCACTTCAGCCGGATCTTTAAGCAGGAAACCGGGGAGACCTTTGTAGAATACACGACGAAGAAAAAGATGGAACAGGCGGCGCATGATCTTTTGTATACCAACCATACCGTAGATGATATCGCCCTATCCATCGGGTATGATAACACGAGTTATTTTGCCAAATTATTCAGGAAATTCAGCGGAATGCCGCCGAAACAATACCGAAAAGACAAATGAGGTGAAGCAAATGAAAGAAAACAAAATACAGTCGCGCCGGGATATGGAAGAGCTGCTGGAGCGTATCCTTGAACCGCTGGACCCATACTTCAGCGAAGGGAAAGCAAGGATACCGCTCGGTGCGACGAGTGCCCATTTCGGGGCTGATATCGCGGAGATGGAAGCGTTCTCGCGGGTGCTGTGGGGTCTTGTTCCGGCTGCGGCCGGCGGAGTGTGGAACGATTACTGGGAGCGCCATCTGGAAGGAATCAAAAACGGAACCAATCCGGAGCACCCTGAATTCTGGGGCTGGGTGCACGGCATTGATCAGCGGCTGGTGGAGATGGCGGCAATCGGGTTTGGTCTTGCCATGATTCCGGGAAAACTGTGGACACCGCTTACGGAAACGGAGCGGCATAATCTTTATCAGTGGCTCGACCAGATTAATCAATACGATGTAGTGGACAATAACTGGCATTTTTTCCGTATACTCGTGAATACAGGATTTGACGCGGTCGGCCTGCCGATCGATGAGGAGAAACAGCAGGAATCGTTTGATTTCATCGAGTCCTGTTATCAAGGGGACGGCTGGTACTCGGATGGACCGGTGGAGCAGTGGGACTATTATATATCGTTTGGCTTCCACTTTTATGGTCTGTTGTATGCGGCGCTGCAGAAAGATAAGGATCCGGAGCGGGCGGAACTGTATAAAAAGCGCGCAGCGCGTTTTGCCGATGATTTTATTTATTGGTTTTCAGATGATGGCTCGGCGTTGCCGTTCGGGCGCAGCTTGACGTATCGTTTTGCGCAGGTGTCGTTTTGGAGTGCGTGTGTGTATGCGGAGCTTCCGGAGGTGGACGTTGGTGTGGCAAAAGGGCTTATCATGCGGCATATACGGTGGTGGATGGAGCAGCCGGTTTTCTCTGGCGATGGGCTGCTCACGATTGGGTACGTGTATCCGAACCTGATCATGGCTGAAAATTATAATTCCCCCGGGTCGCCGTACTGGGCGCTGAAAACATTTCTTGTGTTGGCGCTCCCGGAAGAGCATGCGTTCTGGCAGGCGGAGGAAAAGCCGATGCCGCAGCTTGAGCGGGTGAAAAAGCTTGCCGCGCCGCGGATGACGATGATGAGGGAAGGCAGTCATGTGTTCAGTCTTGTGTCGGGGCAGTACTTGTCCAGCGAACACGCCCACAATGACAGCAAGTACGCGAAGTTCGCCTACTCGACCCGGTTTGGATTTCACGTGCCTAAGGGAGTGTTCGGCCCGGAGCAGGGGGCGTTTGATTCGATGCTTGCCTTCAGCGAAGAGGATGGGTATTACCGCGGACGGCGGCGGACCGAGGTGACCGATTGGGAGGACGGCGTGCTGTATTCGCACTGGAAGCCGTGGCGTGATGTTGACGTGGAAACGTGGCTGCTGGCGGCGTGGCCGTGGCAGGTGCGGGTGCACCGGATTCATGCCCGGCGGCCGCTTGATGCCAGAGATGGAGGCTTTTCGGTGCCGATCGATGTGGACGGACAAAAGCCGCTTCCGGATATACAGCCGGACATAGAAGAGAACGATCACGTCCTGTCTGTTGAGCTGCCCGCGGGCATCAGTGTGGTCGCGGACTTAAGCGGGGAACGTCTTCTGGAAGCGGGCCGGACCGAGCCGAATACGAACCTGCTGTATGCCGCGCCGGCCGTACTGCCTGCCGCCGTGTCACGTCTCTCCGGAGAGGACGGTCCGGTCTGGTACGGCACCGCCGTGTATGCCGGCAGCAATATGCCGGATGAAGTGCCGGACATGATCCGTCCCTCCGGTGGATCAGCGGAGATTGTGTATGACGGGAAGACAGAAGCGACACTGAGATCGAGATTGGAGGAGTAAAGCGATGTGGAAAACAGGAGTGTGTTCCGTGACGTTTCGGGAGAAGTCGGTGGATGAGATCATAGAACTGGCCTCGCAGGCCGAACTTCACAGTATTGAATGGGGCGGTGATGTGCACGTCCCGCCCGGTGACACGTCGGCTGCCGCCCGTACGGCGGAGAAAACAAAAGAAGCCGGGCTGGAGGTTTCCTCTTACGGATCCTACTACAAGGCCGGGGTGGAAAATGCTGATCCGTTTCGTACGGTGCTGGACACGGCCTCCGCCCTGGGTGCTCCGTCCATCCGGATCTGGGCCGGCGTGAAAGGCTCGGACGACATAGAGCCGGAGGAGCGGCAGCAGGTCATCCGCGATATCCAGGACGCTGCTTCGCTTGCGAAAGAAAAAGGGATCGGCGTGCATCTTGAGTATCACGGAGGCACGCTTACCGATACTGCGGACAGCGCCCGGCATCTGATGGAAGAGCTTCAACACCCGAACGTCCAGCTTTACTGGCAGCCGGCGGTTGGTCTGTCGCTGGAGGAAAGACTTGCTTCCATTGAAACCGTGAAACCGTGGCTCCGACACGTGCACGTCTTCTTCTGGCGCGGCACGACCCGGTACCCGCTCGAGGACGGGCAGGAGGAATGGCGCGCCTATTTTCAGCAGATTCCAGACAGCGGGGACCGCTATGCCATGCTCGAATTCGTGCAGGACGACGACCCGGAGCAGTTTCTGCGCGACGCCGCCGTCCTGCACAAACTGCTCACACCGGTCGAGCACTGATATTGTCAGAGGACCGGTATCGCCCAAGCACTGATAAAAGAAGACCTTCCGCCGATATATCCGCTGAAGCCGCCGATGTATTGAAAGAACCGCAAATATAGGTGAGAACCGGCTGACTCGATCAGCCGGTTTTTTTGATGAGAGAGCCGTTTTTTCAGCTTTCCAGTGATGAAGCGGATATTCCCTTGCCGCCCAGGGGAGTGAACGGGCCTGTTTTCTCGACTCCGGACAGGATCGGCCGTGCTTTTTTGATTAACGTTTGGTTGACGTCCATCGATAACGAAGCCTGATGCGCTTCTTCGCTGGACCACACTTCAAATACGTAGAGGACGTCCGGGTTATTGTCATCGGAATTGATAATGTATAACTCGCACTCCTCCAGCTTTTTCATTTCCTTCGAAGCTTCCAGCAGCAGTCCTGCCAGTGTATCGCGTTCTCCGTCTACAGCTGTAAATGTATTGCACAATCCGAAGCGACGCATGGTTATTCCCCCATCCCATATATATTTTCCAAGACTCTTCTACACGTACAGGGACTATTCCTTTTTTTACATGAAAGGGATAGCATGTCGCTGAGGAAGCGTTGTAAGATAAGAGAAGGAGGAACGAACCTCACTCTGAACCCTGCAACCGGAACGGATGATAGCACATGGCGGTATTATTTCAGATTCTGCTTCAAATTATATTTCCTGTTTTCTTTTTACTGGGGGTGGGCGCTCTGCTGCACCGCCTGCTTCAGTTCGACATGAAAACATTATCGCGGCTGCTGACATACCTGCTTCTCCCGACGGTTATTTTTGTGAACATTTATCAAAACGACATGACACCGTCGCTGCTGCTTGAAATCGGCGGGTTTCTTTTGATTCAGTTCCTGCTGCTCGGCGCGCTTGCCCATGTGACGGCAAAAGGAATGAAAATGGACAAAAAGCTGTCTGCGACGTTCAAAAACAGTGTTGTGCTGAACAATTCCGGCAATTTCGGTCTGCCGGTCAGCCAGCTTGTCTTCCAGGCGAATCCGGTCGGCGCATCGGTGCAGATTATGGTCATGATGTTTCAAAACATTATGACGTATACCTACGGTCTCATGAACGCGGCGTCCACCGAGGGAAAAGGCACGATGAACTTCAAAGAAATTCTGAAGACCCCGATTCTGTATGCGCTCGTGCTCGGTTTTCTGTTTTACGGCTTTCAGATTCCGATCCCGGGCTTCATCTGGACACCGCTTGAAAACATCGCCGACGCGTTTCTCGCCGTAGCGCTTCTCACGCTCGGCGCGCAGGTCGCCTATCCGAAGCTGGAGAACTTTTCTGCCGCTTTTTTTCTGGGACTTACCGGAAGGCTCATCGTCGCGCCGCTGACCGCGCTTGCTGTCATTTCGCTCTTTGGCATAGACGGTACGATCGCGCAGGCTCTCTTTATCGCAAGCGCCTTCCCGATGTCACGAAACAGCGCCCAGTTCGCGCTCATGTATGACAATTACCAGGAATACGCCGCGCAGGCCGTGCTCATCTCCACCCTGCTCAGCAGCGTCACCGTCACCATCGTCATCTACGCATCGCGGCTGTTGTTCTAGATTTTTCTGTGAAGGTACTCTACAATGAAACTATGAGTTAGAAAAGGGAGGAGCGTCGATGGCTGAAGGAGATAGAAACAACAGTAATGAGGTGTCCCTGGAAGAATTGCCTGCGGTGCTGCAACATCGTTTTGAGAAACATATGCACCGGCATGAGGGGCTGGATTGGAAAGAAGTTGAGGCAAAGCTTCAGAAGGATCCTTCAAAATGGGAATCGCTTTATCAGATGGAGCAGACGGGCGGCGAACCGGATGTTGTCTGGTACGACGAAGAGAGGGGCGGCTACGTGTTTGCCGACTGCGCGGCGGAGAGTCCGGCGGGCCGCCGCAGTGTCTGTTATGACCGAAAGGCGCTGGAGTCGAGAAAAAAATACAAGCCGGAGAACAGTGCCGTGGAGATGGCGGAGGAGATGGGCATCGATATGCTCACCGAAGACGCGTACCGCGCGCTGCAGCAGCTCGGCGAATTTGATGTGAAAACATCGAGCTGGGTGCAGACACCCGCTGATATCAGGGAACGCGGCGGGGCACTATTCTGCGACCGCCGCTTCGGGCATGTTTTCGTTTATCACAATGGCGCCGAGTCCTACTACGGAGGCCGCGGATTCCGCGGATCGCTGCTCGTTTGAAGCGAGCTCCCGAAAAAGAGGCGGACGCTGATAAATGGGCCGAAACCGCAGATAAATTTATTAGACAGCATGTAAAGGGGTGGATTTGGCATGTATTTGGCTTGATTCGGCATGTAAATGCGCGAGTTTGGCAGGTGCCGGGGCCGCGAGCTTGTATTTGTGCTGACTTGGCATGTATTCGACAACGTTTGGCGTGTATCTGCCTGGAAACGGCATGTATTTCAGAAAACCCGGCTCATAACAATTAGAAAAGAGGAAGGGACAGCACGTCCAATCCTCATAGATTATTCAATCTTATCATCTCTACTACATTAAAACCTGCCCAGCCTCCGATAAATGGGAAAATATCGATAGGAGAATCTAATCTTACAGAGTCAACATCCATCACAAACAAAAGCACGGTGAAAACAGTGCTGATAAAAATGATAAAGCAAGCCTCTATCATTGTTCTCCGCTTCCACCGCTTCCCGCCCTTAAGATGCCTGTCAAAATTCTGAACGATCCGGCTTGACTTTGTTCCGAATGCCTTTCCTCTCTTTAGCTTGTACAGGGAAGGGATTGCTGTAATCCATAAAAGCACGCTGCATAAACCAAGAAGTACAGAAGCCGAGGCACCGTTGTGAACATACTGAACAAACCATACGAATAACAGCAGCATCACAAGATTGTGCTGGACTAACTCCAGCTTTTTTGAACGCTTCACTTCTTGGATATCCCACTCAGTTTCGTGCATCTTATCCAGCCTTTCTATGGAGGTACCGTTGTACATATCAGTCCTATGAAACCAATGCCTCATAGATTCAACTTCACTCATTCACTCTCAGAGTTTTGTCAAAAGATATTCCTAAATAATTGTATGTTATGGTTACGTTTTCGATCTCTTTGTTATGAACAACACTCATTCCATAACTTTTATCATCCGTTGATGTTGTGTCATTATTTACTTTTTCCCGTTGTTCAGCAGGGGATGTATTCGTCTTGATGGTCACATTTTCCACATCGTGTATGTTAAATTCTTCAGCCTCTTGATTAAAAGTGTCCTTTACAATAAATCCCTTTAACGGATTACTGACCTGCACTTTGACATTTGATGGTTCTTCATTACCATTGACCGATACGTCATTAATATGTAAGTCGCTGAACCCTTTATTGCCGATTGCTATGACTAGGGCATGGTAGTTGTTTAACGAACCAACCGATCCTTTAACTAATGGGGGATTGAATAGAATAAAAGAAAAAAAGCCGGCGAATATTACTGCTATGCTTATCATAGAAAACGTCATGAGTTTTTTCCGTTTTTTCAAGCTTTTCCTCCTCATTTAACGATTTTTCCTACCTTATTTTATCACGAGACAAAGACAATTTCTGTGATAAAATGGGAAAATGAACAAGGGGGATTACGATGAAAAGAATACTGCGGCACAGTCTTATCATGTGGATTCCATTTGCGCTGCTTTGCCTCGGAGCCGGTTTTGCTGTAGAACTGGTGGAGGGGAGTAAGGTTACAACAACCTATCATATCGGTGGCGTTTTTCCTCTGATGATCTGGTTCACGTCGGTTCTCGTGTATCCTGTTACCTTTCTGCCGCTGACGCTCTTGATAAATAAAACCACCAACCGGTTGATGATCCGTATCCTCTCGTACGGTCTGATCAGCGGGCTAAGCGGATGGTGGTATTTTAACGGCGCTTATGAACCATTCAGAGAGCAGTACGACTTGAACAGCAGTAGCGCGGTGTTCTTTTTTGCAGCGGCAGGAATCCTGTATGCGCTGCTCGATCACTACCTTTTTAACCACCCGAAAGCCTTCCGCGGGGAAGGAGAATAAAAAGGGGCTGCGTTTCGTACATAAAAGAGGGGGGAGAAAATTAGTTGTTGATTAGTTTAATGCAGGGGATAGGGACTTTTTATTATTGGACTTGGTTTATCTGGCCGTTTGTATTTGTTTTTTCCCTGGTTTATGCAATTTCTACTTTAGTCAAAGACGATACGGCATCACTGAAACCGGCCATCACTGCTTCTATATCCCTTCTTATCATTGTTGCCGGGATCACGTCTCCCGTCATTAACTAATAGATACCGCAGTGATGTTGGAATAGAATGACATCAGGGAGCCGGCAACGTTTCATTTATAGATTTCACTTTCCTGATGAAAGAATACAAGCACTCCCTTTCCCACCGGCATATTCTGCTGGGAAAGGGGGTGACAGATCGTGAGAGAACAGTGCTGTTGTCACCATCACAGGCGCAGGCCGCAATGCGGATGTGAAGATAACCTGGGCAAACTGGGCTATCATGGTCATGGCTGTAAATCCAGGCGGGAGTGCCTGCTGGAATGCAGCCGGCGGTTAAACAAATGCCTCGAATCATGCAGGTCCTACGACGAATACGGGTTGGAATGCTGCGTGCAGGATGCCATTCGGTGTTTCGACCGATGTTTTTATTAGATAGAATAAAGGAATCAGGCGGTATAAGGTTTTGTCTCCTTATGCCGCTTTTCATAGAAAACATAAATAGGATTATAATTTTTTAATAAGGGAGAGGGAGCTTATGAAGGATGTGCGTTGGGGCATCGTTGGCTGCGGCGATGTAACGGAAGTGAA
Organism: Salibacterium lacus; assembly: GCF_042684865.1. Taxonomy (NCBI): domain Bacteria; kingdom Bacillati; phylum Bacillota; class Bacilli; order Caryophanales; family Bacillaceae; genus Salibacterium; species Salibacterium lacus. The sequence continues at coordinate 428,705 of NZ_JBHUML010000005.1, read as the reverse complement.
AAGCGGTCCGGCGTTTAATATGGTTGAGGACAGTTCGCTGGTTGCCGTTATGCGGCGAAACGGGGAGCTTGCGCGGGACTACGCGGAGCGCCACGGAGTGCCGGTGTGGTATGATAAGGCAGAAGATCTGATTCAGGACGAGAACGTAAATGCCGTTTACATCGCCACACCGCCTGGTTTTCATAAAGAATACACAATGATGGCGGCGGAGGCGGGCAAGCCGGTGTATGTCGAAAAGCCGATGGCACTTAATACCCTGGAATGCGAAGAAATGGCAGCGTTCTGCGCCGAAAAGCAGGTGCCGCTGTACGTTGCGTACTACCGGCGCACGCTCCCGCGTTTTCTCAAGGTGAAAGAACTGCTGGACGCCGGTGCGATCGGCGACGTCCGTTTTGTCACGATGCAGCACACGCAGCCGCTTGCCGAAAAAGACGAGAACGGAGAATGGCCGTGGCGCCTGCAGCCGGAGGTGAGCGGGGGCGGCCTGTTTTTCGACCTCGCGTCGCATACCCTCGACCTGTTCGACTACCTGCTCGGACCGGTTCGCGATGTCACCGGATTTGCCCGTAATCAGGCCGGCGCCTATCCGGTCGAAGACACCGTAAGCGGCGCGTTCCTGTTTGAAAACGGCGCGGCCGGCACCGGCATCTGGAATTTTTCTTCCTATAAGAAAGAAGACGTGAACCGGATCGTCGGTACAAAAGGCGAAATTATCTTCTCCTCGTTTGATGAAGAACCGGTAACACTGAGGACCGAAACAAAAACGAAGAACTATATCATCGAACAGCCGCAGCCCATTCAGCGCTACTTGATTCAGGCGGTGGTGGAAGAGCTGACCGGCAAAGGAACGACAGCCCCAAGCACCGGAGAAACAGCACTGCGCACGAACCGGGTGATGGATGAACTGGTGAAAGGTTTCTATGGTAACAATCCGTGATGAATTTCAAACGTAACGTCCCAATGAGAACTCTCTCCTTCATTATTTTTAGAAGAAATAAACATTATGTCGATGCAGGAACGAATAAACTTCCAAAGAAAATGGCTCCTGTGATTCTGGTAAACAGACTGAATGTAACTCCTGTATCATATCCAAATACGGCAATCGTTTGATTGGTGTCGAATCCAAAAAGAAGGTGTGCCAGACAGTAGATTCCGGTGATACAGATGATTGTTTTCCACACGGTTTTCATTACAGACGCTCCATCCATTGTTTCCATTCGTCTTTCACATCGTCCTCGTCGATCAGCGTCACGCGTTCTCCGACGTGGACGAAATGGTTTTCTTCTCCGCTTTTCATCAAATATATGTTCTCAAACGGGGTGTGGATGATTTCGTTGATCGGGATGTTCTGTTTTTTTGAGAAATTGTGGATTCTGATGAAGGTTTCGTGATCAACGGGCTTTCGGTCCGCTTGATCCGGGATGGCGGCATCAATATACTCCTGCATTATTCGATGGGTGTGGGAGTGATCCATCCCATTTTTCACCGCGCCCTTCACTACAAAATATAGAATAGTGAAAAAAAGAATCCAGAGAAAGATAAACGTAAAAAGACCCATATCCTGCCTCTCCTTTTTGATGTGTTTCAAATTCCCTTCCAATTATAACAGGAAAACCCATGATATACAGAAAAAAGAACAAAAAACCGGCTGAACGGTTGAATCAGCCGGTTTTTTCATGTGACCTGCTCCGCTTGTAAAGGGGTGGTTTTGGCATGTATTCAGCTTGATTCGGCATGTAAATCCGCAAGTTTGGCAGGTACCCGGAGCGCCGGATTGTATTTGGGCGTGCTTGGCATGTATTCGACAATGTTTGGCATGTACCTGCCTGGAAACGGCATGTAAACGAAGGAACCCGGCTCATAAAAGAAAATTCTCGTATCACACTGCAGCTATTTTTCCAGCTGTTCGTATTGTTATATTGTAAACCTTATAGTATATTAGGTTTACAATATACATGAAGAATGGAGGACATACGATGAATCAGTGGATGGAACTTGCGGATAAGGTATTGGAGGGCGGCAGTCTGAGTCCAGCGGAAAGCCTGGCGGTACTGGACTGCCCGGATGACGACATACTGCCGCTCATGCATGCAGCCTTTCACATCAGGAAAAAGCATTTCGGGAAAAAAGTGAAGCTGAATATGATCTTGAATGCCAAATCAGGGCTCTGCCCGGAAAACTGCGGGTACTGTGCGCAGTCCGCTGTGTCGACCGCTCCGGTGGATACGTACAGTATGGTCACGAAAGAGACGCTGCTGGAAGGAGCCAAACGCGCGTATGAGCAGAATATCGGCACGTACTGTATCGTGGCAAGCGGACGCGGCCCCGCAAATAAAGATATCGATCATCTCGTGGAGGCTGTCACAGACATAAAAAACACGTACGGCATGAAAATATGTGCCTGTCTCGGGCTGTTAAAACCGGAACAGGCCCGGCGTCTCAAGGAAGCCGGCGTGGACCGCTATAATCATAATGTGAATACATCGGAAAACAACCATTCCGCCATCACCACGTCTCATACCTATGAAGACAGAGTAGACACCGTTGATACCGCAAAACACGCCGGGATGTCCCCGTGCTCGGGAGTCATTGCAGGCATGAAGGAATCAAAACAGGATCTGGTGGATATGGCGGAGAGTTTAAAAGAGCTCGATGCGGATTCGATTCCAGTCAACTTTCTGCACGCCATTGACGGCACACCGCTCGAAGGCGTCCATGAACTGAATCCGTTGTACTGCCTGAAAGTACTGGCGCTGTTCCGCTTTATCAATCCGTCCAAAGAAATCCGCGTCGCCGGAGGACGCGAAGAAAATCTCCGTTCCCTGCAGCCGCTGGCGCTCTATGCCGCGAACTCCATTTTTATCGGAGACTACTTAACCACCGAAGGGCAGAACAATGCAGAAGATCACAGAATGCTTGCCGACCTCGGTTTTGAGGTGGAAAGCGTCGAAGAAATGAAAGCGTCCATGCAGCAGTGACAAGCTGAGACATTTAGAGTTCGCTCGTCATATAAAGCAAGCCGGCTGATCCTTGGTTCAGCCGGCTTGCTTTTTCGCTCGTAAAGAGATGGATTTGGCATGTATTCGCATTGATTCGGCATGTAAATCCGCAAGTTTGGCAGGTACCCGGGGCGGCGGCTTGTATTTGGTCTTACTTGGCATGTATTCGACAAAATTCAGCATGTATCTGCCCGCAATCGGCATGTAACGCCGAAGAACAAAGCGGTTGCCGGCGTGCTCCCGGCCGTTTTCTTGTCCAATGCCCATCATGCGGCCAAAAGTCGGCGGCAGCACAGTGCAAACGTAAAGTTAAACTCTTCATAAGACAGTTTGAGACAGCTGGTGGCTGGTCAAACGGAACTCAGCATGAGTCATAATGACGTTTATGGTAATCAGGAGTAGTTAAACGTAAGTATGAAGAAAAATAGGACGGTTCGGGATCCGTTCTGTAGTTACATAGCAAAAGATGGGATCATGAACCATCTAAGAAAATGACAAAACCAGCATGTGAAGCGCTTCTATAAGCCGGTCCTATTGTTTTTTCCCCTTTGAACCAAACCTGCTGAAGCATAACTTGGAAAGCCGGATGATTTTTATGATGCCTTCGGGTTTCCTGCCGATGTCGGTGATCATGAATTTGCTGCGTTTTGTTTCTACTATTTCTAAGTTCCCTCATGGTAGACTATGAGAAAAAACGGTCTACCGGCACCTCGATTTTTTCCACGAAAAGATATGAAATATTTCCGTTTTTATTTTGTAAGCGATTTCTCATCTATGCCGGACTGTTTTTGTTTAGAATATAAATCAAGAGGTGAGCTCACCATGTTAAATGAAAGACAGCGCAGTCTCATGCAACTGCTTCTCGAGAAAGAATCACACATTAAGCTTCACGAACTGGCCGGTTTCTACAGCGTCAGCGAGAGAACGATCCGCAATGATGTGAATGAAGTAGAGTATTTTATCACTCAGTACAAATCGAAGGTGGAACGAGATAAGTCGCAGGGGGTGATGCTGAAGATCAATGCTCCGGAGAAAAAGGAGGTGAAGCAGTGGCTGCAGCAAGCTGGTGAATATACCATCCGGTTATCACCGTTGGAGCGGATGATAACCATACTGGGAATCCTTTTTCAGTATGAACAGCCTGTTACTTCTAAAACGTTATCTGACATTATGCATGTCACCAGAAGAACCGTCCTGGATGACCTGCGGAAACTCGAAGATTATCTCGAAAGCCACCAGGTGGGCATTCAGTATAAAAGCAATAAAGGATTTATTCTGGACGGCCGGGAGTTGAATATCCGCCGGTCTTATAAAGAGTTATCGAATCAGTTCGGAGACGACAAAACATTCGAATGGCTGCTGGAACATTTGAATATCCCGGAACATGACATTCTGCTTCTGCGGTACAAAATTACCAGGCTGCTTCAATGGAAAATGCCGGAGCTTACGGACTTTGCGCTTCAGGGGATTATTATTCATAGTGTGTTGTCGCTGCAGCGGTTGAAGCAGAACAAAACAGTTCAGCTTCCGCCTTACGAAATAGAAGAGTTGAAGAAATATGAAGAATTCCAAACAGGAAAGCAGATTATTGCTGTCATGGAAGAATTCGCGGATGACTTCATCTGTGAGGAAGAGGCTTCGTTTATTACGCTGCATCTTTTGAGCTCTAAGACCCTGCGTCATATAGATGATCAGGAAGATCACAAATTACAGCAGCTGGTGCAGCGGTTAATAGCAAAAATCAGTTTTCAAAGCGGGATTGATTTTATGGATGATACGCAGCTGGACCAGGGGTTAATCATTCATCTAAAACCTGCCATTTACCGTTTAAGGTTCCAGCTCGGTCTGAACAATCCTATGAAACATCAGATCGAAGATGAATATGATCGTCTCTCCCAATGGATCACTTGGAATCTAAATGAAATAGAAGAAGAATTCGGGATTTCATTTAATATTGATGAAATCTGTTTTCTCACCCTGCACTTCGCAGCCGCCATCGAACGCAGAGAGTCCCGTACGCTGACCAAGGTGATACTCGTCTGCGGAAGCGGCATCGGAACCGTGCAATTGATGAAGAGCAGATTGAAGCGCCTGTTTCCTGAAATTATGGTAACGGAAGTGATTCCGTATCACAAGCTTCAGCAGGCACGCAGTACGGAAGGGGCGGACTTTATATTTTCAACGACACCGGTTGAAGAAAGCAGCATACCTTCTATCACCATTAACCCAATGATAGAGGAAAGGGATCAACAGAAGATATCGGAACTACTCATAAAAAAGCAAGAAAGGAAGTCTGGTCCTGTGTTGGAAAACGTTCTTAAGTCTGAATTCATTCAACTGGATGTGCCGGCTGAAGATTGGATGGATGCCATTCGAATCGGAAGCAGGCCATTGCTCAAGCATCACATGGTAGAACCGAAGTATATTGACGCCATGATTCAAATGGTAACAGAAAACGGGCCGTATGTTGTGTTGGATAAAGGGGTGGCAATGCCCCATGCCAGGCCGGAAGAAGGAGTAAATGAGTTATGTTTGAGTTTCGTAAGGTTATCAACACCCGTTCATTTTGGACATGAAGCCAATGATCCGGTCCAGCTCGTGTTCTGTCTTGGAAGCACCGATGCCGAGACTCATTTACGGGCCCTGCGTCAATTGGTAACCGCTTTAAATGAAGAGAATTCCAAAAGCACCTTTATGACAGGAGATAGCGAAGATATTTTACAAACTATTAAAGAAGCGAGTTTACTATAAAAAAGGGGGGATGAATGTTGAAAGCAGCGGTGATAACAAGCGGTGGGGATGCTTCCGGTGTGAACGCCGCGATCCGCATGATGATCAGTGTTGATCTCGATTATATAGGCTATCACGGCGGATTCGAAGGGATAGTGAATGAGACTCCTTTCTCGTTTACCAAAGAAGACTTGATTTCCTGGTATAACAGCGGCGATTTGTTCCTGAGAAGCGGAAGAACCGACTTAATGAAAACAGAAACAGGTCCTCTTCAGGTCAAGCAGGCGTTAATGGAGCAGCAGGTGGACGTTCTGATTGTATTTGGAGGCGATGGTTCGGCCAAAGGCGCTTTGAAACTGAAAGAGAGCGGTGTCAACGTGATCCATGTCCCTATGACAATCGATAATGATGTAGAGGGAACCGACTATACGATCGGCCACAAGACCGCTGTCGAGTATATTCAACAGCAGATTATTCGTCTGAGACAGACCGGGAGAAACCTGGGCGGCCGGGTCTTCATTATGGAAACGTTCGGAGGGATGTCGGGTCAGTTAACGCTGGCATCCGGCATCGCAGGTAACGCCGACATTCTGCTGCTTCCTGAATACGATTTCAGTATCAACGATATAGCAGCACGTATCTCACAAGAAAAACAGGCAGGGAGAGACTCCGTCATTATTCTCTGTACAGAATCCGCCTTCCAGCCGGACGAATACAAAAACGGAGATCAGGGCGTGATTTCAAAAATAAGTGAGGAACTCGAGCCTCTGCTTGGTGAGAGAATCCGGCAGTCGATTCCCGGGTACACGCAGCGCTGCGGAGATCCCAACATGGAAGATCAGCTTTGTGCTGCACGTTTAGGCGATTTTGTCCGAAAGAAACTGGAAGAAGAGACGTATTCATTTATGGCGGGATGGAAAGACGGAAGTCCTTGCGCCGTTCCTCTTGAAAATGTGCGCAAGAAAGAGGGGCTGGATGAAGAACTCGCGCAGGCAGCAAAGTATCAGCATTTAATTCCAGGAGAAAGAAGGGATAGCGATGAGTAAAAAACCTGAAATATTGATGGTATGTGGAGCTGGACTTGGAAGCAGCTTTGCGTGCGAAATGAACGTGGAAGATGTATTGAAAGAACAGAATATTGAAGCCAAATTATCTCATTGTGATATTTCAACCGCCAGCTCCACCCCGGCGGACGTCATTGTAACCGGGGCGAATTTCGAGTCACAGTTTAAGCAGTATGACATCCAGATTCCAATCATTTATCTGCAGCGGATGGTGGACAAAAACGAAATACGGGACAAATTGCTGCCGGAGCTTGAAAAACTTTAAACACTGAAAGGGGAGCGGTAAGATGCAGATTATACAATTCATTGTAAATGATATTTTGGGTCAGGCTTCTATCATCGTTGCGTTGGTGGCCATGGTAGGGCTGATAGCCTTAAAAAAATCACCGGGGCAGATCATTACCGGGACGATGAAAACCCTTCTTGGATTTCTGGTCCTCATCGCCGGGACAGAGATTCTCACCGGGACATTGGGCTTTTTGGGAAACGTATTTCAAGAAGGCTTTAACATCCAGGGAACCGTAACAGATGTGAACGCCATCGCGGGTATCGCCCAGCAGATGGTCGGACAGGAAACAGCCTTAATCATGGTGATAGCGTTTGTTGTAAACATTATTATCGCAAGATTCACAAGATTGAAATATATATTCTTAACAGGGCAGGCTTCTCTTTGGATGGCAACTGTTTTTGCACTAGTAGGATACATGGGAGGACTGCGGGGACCCCTATTAGTTATTTCAGGCGGCTTGATTGCCGGTATTATGGCCGTTATCATGCCTGCTATCGCCCAGCCGATCGTACGAAAAGTCACGGGGACAGATGATCTTGCTCTTGCCCACTACTGTACATTCGGCTATATCGTTCAGGCCGGCGTGGCAAAAGTGGTCGGCAACAAAAACAGCTCCACAGAAAACTTCACGCTTCCAAGAAGCTTTGAATTCATGCAGGATACCTATTTATCTATGATGGTGCTTATGGTTCCGGTATATCTCATACCAACCATTGTTGCCGGACCTGAAATCGCTTCAGAATTCACAGATGGAACGAACTATTTTGTGTATGCATTTTTGCAGGCTATTCAGTTTGTCGCCGGTGTGTATGTCGTACTGTCAGGGGTTCGTCTGCTGCTGGCTGAAATTGTTCCGGCATTCCGGGGAATTGCCATTAAAATTGTACCGAACGCAAAACCCGCGCTGGACTGCCCGGTTCTATTTCCTTACGCGCCGAACGCGGTCATCATCGGATTTTTGGCAACCACCGTTGGAACCATCATAGGACTCCTTTTCTTCCCGCTCGTTGGCTTGGCGTTAATTATACCAGGAATGATGACCAACTTTTTCGCAGGAGGTACAGCCGGCATCTTCGCCAATGCTGTCGGCGGCATCCGGGGGACGATTATCGGAGGATTGGCTCATGGTTTATTCATTACCCTGCTGCCGGCGGTGTTTGTAACGGTGCTGGGCGGCTACGGTATTGATAATGTCACGTTCAGTGACTCCGACGTCATCACGATAGGCATTCTGCTCGGATGGTTCCTGGAATTATTCTAATCAGGAGGGATAAGCATGGGACTGATGCAATGGTTGAAAGGTGGAAAACAGGAAGAGGAAAAAACGGCATACCCGGAAATCAATATGGAGGAAAAAGAACAGGAGATCAAAGACCTGCAGCATTCGCTGGAGAGTGACACGGAACCGGACACCAGGGTAGAGAAACTGAATCAGCTGGGAGCGGTGCTCTTTCAAACAGGAAAAGTTTCTGAAGCAATAGAGGTATGGGAAGAGAGCGTTGGGTTTTATGAAAAACCCGGCTATCCCCACGGTAAGCTGATGGAAGCCTATACGAAAAAACAAACCAACGCCTGGAAAACCGGAGATGACGAAGCAAGCGAATATTACGCCGCCAAAATCGACGGGCTGATGAAAACAAATAAAGACTCTATCCGCTATAACAACTAAAAAAGGAGAGATTGTATCAATGTTAGTACCATTACATGAAATCTTAAACGAAGCGAAAAAAGAAGGGTATGCTGTCGGGTCCTTTAATCTGCACTGCATGGAAATGCTGCCATCTTTTATAGAAGCCGCGGAAGAACAGCATTCTCCGATCAGCATTCAGATCTCGCACGGAACAGCAAACTATATCGGCCTCGATCTTATCAAAGCGATGGTGGAGACGCTCGCCGCGAAATCGAATGTGAAAGTTGCGCTGCACCTGGACCATAACAGCGATGTGAATTTTATTAAAAAAGCGGTCCAAGCTGGATTCACCTCAGTGATGATAGACGGCTCCGATCTTCCTCTGGAAGAAAACATTGCAGTAACAAAAGAAGTTGTGGATTTTGCCAGACCGTACAATGTCTCTGTGGAGGCGGAAGTAGGAGCTATCGGCGGAACGGAAGACGGGGTCAGTCTGAAAGAAGACGTAGACTTTACGAAGTCCAACGATGCAGCGTATTTTTACGAACAGACAAAGGTAGACGCCTTAGCGATCTCCATCGGTTCTTCCCACGGCCAGTACCGTTCCAAATCCAAACTGAACTTCGCGGTTCTTCAGGAAATCAGTGAACGGGTAGAGGTACCGCTCGTTCTCCACGGCGGCACGGGCGTGTCTTACGATGACATTCAGGAGCTTATTCATTACGGGATTGCGAAAATAAATATTGGGACCGAACTGAATGTCCGCTACATCGAAGAGGGAAAGAAAACTTTCTCGGAATCGCCGCTTGAAAACTCTCTCCGGAAAGTCCTCATCCCGTGCAACAACCGGGTCAAGAATATTGTGAAAGAAAAGATCGAGCATTTCAGTAAAGCGCCGCTGTATAAATAACACCTGTAACGATTGATGGATCAAACCGGCTGGACGCGCTCCAGCCGGTTTTTTGATGTGCTCTGTTCTTGGCTGGGTCGAGTGGAGTTGGCTGGTAACGGGGTGGGTTTGGCATGTAGTCGGCTTGATTTGAAATGTGAAGGGAAGGATTGGCTCATATTAGATTGGAAGTGATTTAAAAGAATGAACATTGCTTAAATGAAAAAGGGGATTGGACGCATCCAATCCCCTTAAGTGCACGCCGAAGCTGTACACCGCTATTGATTATATTTTATGTTACTACATTTTCATTTATTCGTAAAGCAGAAACTATATTGTATTCTTTAATGTTTTTATTTTATTTCTAAAATCTGACCCCATAATAGAAGTGTGTACGGAAACTGGAACTGAATTTCTTAATTTCTCGGATTCTTCAAAAAGTATTCGAACAAATCGTTAACATTCTGTTCTAGTAACTCCTACTTTTCTTAATAACACCACCAAAATAATAAAGTAATCAACAATATGATTGAATGTAATATTTGAAATAGTTGTTTGAGTTTGAAGATATTCCGTCACTTTAGATGGAGGATCAGCTTTTTTAAACCTGCAATCGAAAATGACAGAATTATGAGCTACTGCATTTCGAAGATCTTTTATTAAGAAAATAACGTCTTCCATGATTCTTCCATTTTGATTATGAGATGTTGTATGTACATTCATACCTTTGCTATTTCTTTTCTGGTTTCGAGGTTCAAGCACTGTAAGAAAAAGCCAAACTCTCCCATGCTGATAACTTCAAAGATTGCCCATAACGGAATAGGTTTATTGCTGTGAAAGAAGTGTTGTATAACCGGTTTTCCCTCATTATAGTTTAAACTTATAGCTTGATGAATTTTATTTCGTAAATCCAATCTTTTTTTCATTTTTTCTCTGTATTTTCGGTTCCCGGTATCTTCACTTTTGTAGTCATTTAAGAAATGAGAGAAAACAGATTCAAAATCAACTGGTCCATAGTTAATTAAAGTATCTAATGTGCGGTTTTTAATAGCGGTTTCAATGAACATTAACTTTGGGTACAATATCGCTTTTAAATTAGCATCGAATTCATACACGCTGACTACTTGGTCAAAATCAGTGTAAGGAATTTCATCTTGAGACCGACGAATGAAACGGTATCCTTTATAACCATGGTAGTATCCCATATTCAGCAGGTCTTTTTTATTTCTACTGCCTCTTATATTAATTCCATGTTTATCTCTTAAATGTCTCATTAATCCATTTAGTGTTTTACCTTTCAAACAGCATACAACCTCCTTTCAAACTACTTAAATTATACAATAAACTTAAATAGTTGTCGTTCTGTTTATCCCGTGTAGAGAGTGGCGTGTACTACGTGATAGAAAAGGAGGGGTGGTGTATGCGGGAAGAATGTCGGAAGGTGCTGCTCGCTTTTTCGAAAACGTATGTGGAGCCGTCGGAGCTTAAACAGCTGTTGTCGCCGGTGGGTGGCTTCGACCTATGAACAATTCGCGCATCTTGTCCGGGATGTGCTCCGTTCTTGGTTGAGTGGAGTGGAGTTGGCTGGTAAAGAGGTCGGTTTGGCATGTATTTGGGGTGATTCGGCATGTAAAGGCGCGAGTTTGGCTGGTACCAGGGGCGCCGGCTTGTATTGGGGTGTGTTTGGCATGTATTCGACAACGTTTGGCGTGTATCTGCCCCGGAACGGCATGTATGGCAGAGGAACGAGGCGGTTGCCGGCGTGCTCCCGGCCGTTTTCTTGTCGAGTGCCCGTCATGCGGCCAAAAGTCGGCGGCGCCATACCGCAAACGTAACGTTAAACGGTTCATAAGACAGTTTGAGGCAGCTGGTGGCCGATCAAACGTAACTGGGCATGAGTCATAACGACGTTTATTGGAGAAAAGTACAGCTAAACGTAAGTAGGAGAAAATACAGGGATAAAATCTGCTTGATCTAAAAAATCAGCCGCATGTCTCCACAGACACAGCGGCCGTAATGTTTTTCGTATGGTGAAACACTCAGGTCTTATTTCTTTTTCACCTTATACCATGCCTGCTGCAGCAGACCGTAGAAATCCAGTTGGTTTCCGATGATGTCAGCGAGTTTCCTCACGAGACCGGTCATGATAATAAAGGAACCAAGTACGATAATGACAGTTCTTATACTCTCCACCAAGGTGCGGCCTCCTGTTTTCTATTACTCTGATGCAATACTTGTTTTTTTCCATTTGATATAGGTGTACCCGATTTCAATGGCGGAGGCAATGATGAAAATGGCGGCGAGAGCGATGTAGACGTTTGTTGTCATGACGGGGACGAAGTATAATCCAGCGATGATGACGATACCAGCCGGCAGGGTCCATAATGAGCGGCGCAGTCTTCTGCGGTAACTCAACCGGTAATAGTTCAGCGCTTTTCCGGAATCGACCACACCCGATTTCTCGTTTTTCACTTTCGCCACGATGTAGTAAATCCAACTTCCGATTAAACCAATCAAGATATAAATAAACAGCATGGGAACGGTCACCGGTATCATCCTTTCGAAGTGAGCTCATGAAAAAGGAATACGATTCGATGGAATTTCTTTACGTTTATGATATCATAAACCAAATGCAGGTCAATGCACGCGGCGGTAGGCGGGTGTCACATTCTCTTTTGTTTCACATAACGTGATAAAAAAACAGGAGGGTATTGATATGATGAGAGATCCGTATACCGAGCATCCGGCGGCGGAACCGCAGTATTTTTTCAATCTGAATACGAATCGTCTGTTCACGCGGAATGCGCAGAACTACATTAACAGGCTGGGTCGGGATAATCTGAATACGCTGGGGGATGTGTCGCTGCTCGACATTTATCTGAGCAATGCGCACGTGGTGGAACCGCATTATCATCAGAACGCGTCGGAACTCGTGTACTGCATATCCGGGGCCGCGCGGATTTCGCTGATCAATCCGTTCACCAATGAAATCACCACGTTCCGGATCACACCGGGGGAAGTGGGCAATCTTCCGCAGGGCTGGTGGCACTGGGAGATCGCGGAGGAAAATAACACCCATCTTCTCGCCATTTTTGACGCGCCGTACCCCGAATACATTCTCTACTCCGACCTGCTCTCGAAAACGCCGGCGGATGTGATGGCCCAAACGTACTGCATCGACCCCGATACCTGGGAGGAAGCGATCGCGCCGCTGCAGGGCGAGACGATCATCATCGGACCAACCGATGCATGCGCCCAGCAGCAGCAACAGCAGGTCCAGGGCACCATGCAGCAAAACAACCAACCCGCCCAGCCGCAGTCCCTGCCGTACCACGAACCGTACTATGTTTACCCGTATCCACGCTATCCGTATTATTAATAAAAAAAGGTCAGATATCAGGCGTTCTGCCTGTAGTCTGACCTTTTGCATAATCAATTTTTTATACCCCGGAGTAGGCCATGAATCCGCCATCGACCGGTACGGTGACGCCGGTGATGAATGTGGAGTAGGCGGGATCTGCGAGCCACAGAAGCGTGCCGGATAAGTCATCGGGCTGTCCGAAGCGGCCCATCGGCGTCTGATTCATGATTTTTTGGGAACGGGGAGTCATTTGATCATTCTCATCCATCAGCAGAGAATAATTCTGCTTGGTGAGAAAAAAGCCGGGAGCTATCGCATTACAGCGGATGTTTTCTTTCGCCATATGCACAGCAAACCACTGCGTGAAATTCTCGACCGCGGCTTTGGCTGCGCTGTAGCCAGGAACCTTGGTCATCGGGCTTGGGGCGCTCATGGATGAAATGTTGATGACCGTGCTTTTTTCATCGTGGATCATATGCGGAAGAAAGACCTGTGTGGCCAGGACCGCGCCAGTGAAGTTCACCCGGAATACGTGATCCATGCCTTCTTCGGTGACATCGAAAAAAGAACTGGTTTCTGCATCTTCGACGTCCTTCATACTGAACTCTTCATTGGTGGTTTTGGCTTCCGGGTGATTTCCGCCGGCGCCGTTAATGAGAACGTGGTATTTGTCATAATGCTGCTGGATTTTTTTGTTCGTTTCTTCAATGTCCTGCTTTTTCGTCACATCGCAGGCAAAGGCAACCGCTTCCCCGCCTTGCTCGATGATCTGATCGACGGTCTTCTGCGCGTTTTCTTCTTTTCTGCTGAGAACGACGACTTTCATTCCCTGCGCTGCCAGCGTTTCCGCCATTTTGCCGCAGAGAACGCCGCCTCCTCCTGTAATAACTGCTACTTTCCCGTTCAGTGTTTCGTGATACATGATTTTCCTCCTTTTTTCCGCGTGGAATCAGTTTTTGTTTAACGTGTCCCAGCTGCCGTGCAGATACATAATGCCAAGAGACCGGTCATAAAGGCCGTAGCCCGGACGGCTGTTTTCCTTCCAGAGGTGTCTGCCGTGATCGGGACGTATAACACCCTGAAAACCGATATCATGATAGGCTTTTAAAATATCAAGAACAGGGACCGATCCGTCGTCTTCGCGGTGCGACGTTTCAATAAAGTCTCCATTATCAAAGCGCTGCACGTTTCTCACGTGGGCAAAGTGTATTCTATCCTGGAAATCGTAAATCATTTGAGGTATATCATTGCCGCTTGAGGATCCGAGTGCTCCGCTGCACAGGGTCAGCCCGTTATATGTGCTGTCCACCATGCCGGTAATCGTCTCCAGATGCTCATAATTCGACACGATGCGGGGCAGATTGAAAACTTCCCACGGCGGATCGTCGGGATGCACCGCAAGCGCAATATTACACTCTTCACACGTAGGAATAACCTTTTCGAGAAAATACTTCAGGTTCTCCTGCAGCATTTCTTCCGTGACGTGCTCGTACTGTTTGATGGTAGATGAAATGTGATGCAGCCGCGAAGGCTCCCAGCCCGGCATCGTAAACTCCGGGTTCGCCAGCACCTTGTTAATAATATCTTCCGGCGTGGCGTGTTCCACCTGTTCGTTTTCATAAAACAAAGCGGTCGATCCGTCGTTTAATTCTTTGTGAAGGTCGGTTCGTATCCAGTCAAATACAGGCATGAAATTATAGCAGACCGTTTTTACCCCTTCGGCCGCCAAATTCTGCAGCGTTACTTTATAATTTTCGATGTATTGTTCTCTGGAAGGAAGGCCGAGCTTAATATCTTCATGTACGTTGACGCTTTCGACGACGTCAGCCTTGAATCCTTTGGATGTGATGTTCTTTACTTCTTCCGCGATTTCATCTCTCTGCCACACTTCCCCGGCTTCTTTCTGATGCAGAGCCCATACAATCTGGGTTGTATTTGGTATCTGCCGGATGTCTGCCAGAGAGATGCTGTCATTATTCCCTCCGAACCAGCGGAACCCCATTTCCATTGACCGTCACCTGCCTTTGCTTGAACTAATTATGGCTTTTATGCTAACATACTTGTATACAAGTATCTATAGTTGATTTCATTTTATTCCTGTTTTCACATCTTCTGAAATAAGGCAGACCAGGAATAAACGGGCCGGTTTATCCGAAACGCCTGTTTTATCGTCTATGATGTTTCTGTATACTGGTACAAAAAGAAGTAAGGTGGATAATAGAAGGTTATGGAAAACAACTCCGCACAGAATGTCTCCGTTAGAAGTTATGTCTATGACAAGTTAAAAAGCGACATCATGAAATTAATCTATAAGCCCGGCCAGCGGATTACGGAAAATGTCGTATCCGATCACCTGAATGTGAGCCGGACACCGGTAAGAGAAGCTTTCTTAAAACTATCAGAAGAAAGATTGATTGAAGTTTATCCCCAAAGAGGGACGTACGTGTCTCTTATCAACAAGAAACTCGTCGAAGAGTCGGTGTTTATCAGAGAAAATCTGGAGCTTGCCATCGTGAAACTGGCGCTGCAGCAGTTCGATGAATATTATATGTTCATGATGGAAAAAAACCTGGCAAAGCAGAGAGAATACGTGGATTCCCCGGAATACGTTCAATTATTTGATCTTGACCAGGAGTTTCATGAAATCTTGTTCGCCGGCGTGGACAAATTTTATTCCTGGAGTATTATTGAGAACTCTATGGTGAACTACAACCGAATCCGGATGCTCAGCTTAATATCTTCAGTGAACTGGCAGCTCTTAATCAACCAGCATGAAGAAATATTTAACTCCATTAAGGAGAAAGATGAGGAAAAGGGAATTACTGTGATGAAAGACCACTTAAGCCGGCTGACGATTGATATTGAGAAGATAGAAGAAAAATTCCCGGACTATTTTTAAAAAAAACTAGCTACTTGTATACAAGTATGTTAGTATTTTAAAAAATACATTCTCTAATTATCAGGAGGGTAACAATGCTTAAAGTTGGTGTTATAGGTGTCGGGGCGATTAGTTCGTCGCATGTAGAGGGGTATTTGGAAGTGGATGAAGAGATTCAAATCGCGGCTTTATGCGATTTGTATGAAGACAAAGCGGAAACGATTAATAAAAAATATGAACTGAACGCATCAGTGTACACAGATTACGAGAAGATGCTGGAAAACGAAGAACTGGATCTCGTATCCATCTGCACACCACCGTTTACCCACAGCGATATAGCAATTAAAGCGATGGAGCACCGCACACATGTGCTGGTGGAGAAACCGATGGCTTCTTCCCTCGAAGAATGCGACCGGATGCTGGAGGCGAGCGAAAAATATGACGTCATTCTGTCGGTCATCGCGCAGAACCGCTTCAAGAATCCGATGATGAAACTGTCGAAACTGCTCTCCGACGAGACCATTGGAAGCATTAATCACACGCAGATTGATTCGCACTGGTGGAGAGGGTTCAACTACTACGACTTGTGGTGGAGAGGAACCTGGGAGAAAGAAGGCGGCGGCTGCACGCTGAATCACGCGGTCCATCATATCGATATTTTCCAGTGGCTCCGCGGCGCACCGGCTGAAATATCGGCATTTATGTCCAACACCGCCCACACCAACGCAGAAGTAGAAGACCTGTCGATTGCTATATTCCGCCACGAGGACGGAGGACTGTCGCAGGTAACAAGCTCTGCAGTGCATCACGGAGAAGAACAGAAGCTGATATTCCAGGGAGACAAAGCAAAGCTGGAAGTCCCATTTGATGTAAAAGCCTATACCCAGCTCGAAAACGGCTTTCCGGAGACGAACGAAACACTCCAGCAGTCGATCACTGAGACCTATAATCAGCTCGAACCACTGCGGTATGAAGGCCACACCGGCCAGATTCACGACGTCATACAGGCCGTGAAAGGGAACAAGGCTCCTCTTGTTACCGGAGAAGAAGGACGCAAAACACTGGAAATCATCATGGCGATTTACGAAGCCGCGACAGAAAAGAAACATGTAACGCTGCCGCTCACCAAAGACAGCAGCTTCTACTCCAGAGAGAGCCTGCTGAACCATGCACCGCATTTTTATGAGAAACAAAACAGCGTCGACAATTTCCAGAATAATGAGATTTCTGTACACGGTGACTACGAATAATACAACGAAGGAGGGAACGCAAAAATGAGTAACAACGATGGAATGAATTATGCTCCAAAAGGCAAAAGCGAAAAAGTAGTGCAGGACGGGGAGTTCAAGGTTGGAATCGTCGGCCTCGACCACGGGCACATTTACGGCATGAGCAACGGGCTGAAAGAAGCAGGAGCGCAATTGACCGCGGTGTACGATGAAGACAGTGAAAAAGTGGAAGCGTTTATTCAGGAGCATCCTGAAGTAAAAAAAGCGGATTCTGAAGAAAGTGTACTGAACGACGCTGAGATTCAAATGATAGCCGGGGCGAAAATTCCATCCCAGCGCGGCGACCTCGGTTTGAGAGTGCTGGATGCCGGAAAGCATTATTTCACGGACAAAACACCGTTCACGACGAAAGAGCAGCTGGATAGAGCGCGGAAGAAAGTCGACGAGACCGGACTGCGCTGGTTTGTGTATTACAGCGAAAGACTGCACGTGGAAAGCGCCGTCTATGCCGGCGACCTTATCAAAAGCGGCGAAATCGGCGACGTGGTGCAGGTACTAGGAACAGGTCCGCACCGCAGTAACATTGCTTCAAGACCCGAATGGTTCTGGCAGAGAGAACATTACGGCGGCATCCTCTGCGACATTGCCAGCCACCAGGTGGAGCAGTTTCTGTTCTACGCGGGGGCCGACGACGCCAAAGTCATCCACAGCAAAGTAGGGAACTACGCGCATAAAGACTATCCTGAATTCGAAGACTTCGGCGATGCCACGCTTACAGCAGACAATGGAGCGTCCAATTATTTCCGCGTCGATTGGCTCACACCGGACGGCCTTGGAACGTGGGGCGACGGCAGAACCATTATCCTTGGAACAAAAGGCTATATTGAGCTGAGAAAGTACGTGGACATTGCGAAATCCGCGGAAGAAGATCATGTTTACGTTGTCAATGACAAAGAAGAGAGATACGAGAATGTGTCCGGTCAAATCGGCTATCCATTCTTTGGCGAAATGATTCTGGACTGCCTGAATCAAACCGAAAAGGCGATGACGCAGGCTCACATTTTCAAAGCAGCCGAGCTGGCACTGGATTCACAGGAGCAGGCGCTTAAGATCAACTAAGGCGGCCGCGTGCTGTCATGCCGGGCAGGCGGGAAAGAAGGTGGATGCAGCCCTTTCCCCGCCTGAGCGCGGCATGTGTCTTTTTTCATTATGTCGTTTGAAAGCGTTTTAGATTTCGGGTTGGAAGTACATATCCGCGCATCATACATCACAGCATTTGCTGAGAGGAGAAAGGGGCCGTCCACCATGAAATGGTTAGCAGGAATTAAAATCATCCTTCTTGTAATTGTTCTTTCCGCCTGCCAGACCGCACAGGGGGAAAAGGATACGTCTACGTTAATACTGGCACACAGCCACCCTACGAGCCATCCCATTCACAAGGCGATGGAAGTACTGAAAGAGGAAGTAGAGGAGAAAACAAACAATGAACTGCATTTAAAAATATATCCTAACGGCAACCTTGGGTCGGAACGGGAAGTCATCGAAAGAACCCAGATCGGCACCGTAGATATCGCCAAAGTCAGTGTGAGCAGTCTCGAAAGCTTTGAGCCTTCGTACGCGATTTTCAGCCTGCCGTATCTGTTTGAGAACAAAGAGCAGTTTCACCGAGTGATGACCAGCTCTGCTATCACCGAAGAACTGTATAACAAAACGATAGACAGCGGCTTCCGGGGGCTGTCGTACTACAGCGGCGGTGTACGGAATGTGTATACCGCCGACCGGCAGGTTCAAAGTCCCGAAGACATGCAAGGGTTGAAAATCAGGGTTCAGGCCAGTCAAACGAGCGTTCAGATGATTAACGCGATGGGCGGCGTACCGACTCCGATGAGTTACAGTCAGGTGTATACCGCCCTGCAGTCCGGTGTGATCGGCGGCGCGGAAAACAACGCCACGGCCCTGACAAGCAGCAATCACGGGGAAGTCGCCAAGAATTATTTCTACACCGAACACTCCATCGTACCGGACATGCTGATCATCAGTGATAAAACCTATAATCAGCTGTCAGACGAACACCGCCGGATTCTGCAGGAGGCTGCGTCAACGTCCACCAACCATCATAGAGAGCTGTGGCAGAAAGCGGTCAATGATGCAAAAGAAACCGCCAAACAAGAAATGAACGTGAACTTCCAGGAAGTGGACAAACAGGCCTTTATTGAAGCGGTGCAGCCTATGCATGAACAGTTCAAAAACGACCCCGCCACCTCTGACATTTATCAAACCATAAATGAGGTGAAGTAATATGCAGATGGTCAAACAATCCGTAGATAAACTTCTTTTTGGTATCAATGTACTGCTGCTTGTAACGATGACTGTGCTGTCCATCTATCAGGTATTTACCAGATACTTTCTGGATGTACCAAGCACCATTAGTGAGGAAATGGTTCGTTTCTTATTAATATGGTTTGCGCTCTTTACGACAGCTTATGTGTTCGGGCAGCAAAAACATATCGCCATCACGGTACTGCTTCAACGCTTCACGGAGCGTATGCAGCGTGTGATTTTCAAACTGATTCAGGTCTTTTGGTTCCTGCTCAGCACTGGTTCTCTCATCATCGGAGGAATTATTCTGATCACGTATACCAACCAGGAGACATCTGCCGCGCTTGGTATAAGCATGATGTATGTCTATCTGGCCCTGCCATTAGCAGGATTGTTTATCGCTTTTTATTCGCTGTGGTACCTGGCAATGCCCGCCGGTACCATGGAGGAAATGGAGGGAAATGAATGACGACAGCACTCGCTGCAACTCTACTATTCGGCTCTTTAATTGTTTTACTATTGATAGGAACACCTATAGCGCTTGCGACAGCGTTAAGCGCCATATTCACTATGCTGTGGATTCTTCCCTTTGATCAGAGCTTAACAACCGCGGCGCAGCAGCTGGCGGTAGGTGTGGATAATTTCACGATTCTCTCCATTCCATTGTTTGTGCTGGCCGGTATCATCATGAATAACGGTGGTATCGCCTTTAAGCTCATAAACCTGGCGAAACTATTTGTCGGCCGGCTGCCCGGTACGCTGGCCCACACGAACGTGGTCGGGAATATGTTGTTTGGCTCGATCTCGGGCTCGAGTGTGGCTGCCGCAGCTGCGATGGGTAAAATTATAACCCCTATGGCCAAAAGGCAGAACTACCCCGTCAATTATATAGCGTCCGCCAACATTGCCTCGGCCCCGGCAGGACTTCTGATTCCGCCGAGCTCGATGTTGATTGTGTATTCCCTTGTAAGCGGTGGGACCTCGATTGCGGCGCTGTTTATTGCCGGATACATCCCCGGGATTTTGTGGGGACTGGTGGTTATGACCATCGCTTATTTCATTGCCAAACGCAACGGCTACGCGGTTTCCGAAAAAATAAGCTGGAAAGATAAAACATTTATCGTACTGGATGCTGTTCCAAGTCTTCTGCTTATTGTTCTTGTGATTGGCGGCATTGTCGGCGGTGTCTTCACCGCAACGGAAGGCGCTGCGGTCGCGGTTGTGTATGCAACAGTATTATCCCTGATATACCGGGAAATCAGCATCAAACAGATTGATGTTATTTTTAAAGAAACATTTGAAGTGACCGGGATGATCCTGTTTTTAATTATTAGTTCGTCTTTGTTTTCCTTAATGATGTCGTACCTTGAGATTCCGAGCGGCATTAGTAACGTGATGCTCTCTATCAGCGATAATCCGATTATTATTTTGCTGATCATGAATCTGCTCCTGTTGTTTATGGGAACCTTTATGGATGTGACACCGGCGATTCTTATTTTCACCCCGATTTTCTTCCCGGTGGCGGCGGACCTTGGCGTGGACCCGGTTCACTTTGGTATCATCATCGCCTTTAATCTGTGTATCGGAAGCATTACCCCGCCGATTGGGAGTGTGTTGTTTGTCGGGACGAGCGTGGCAAAAGCCAATTTTGAAAAAGTCATTAAAACACTGGTGCCCTATTTCGTGATTCTTATTGTGATGCTGCTGATCATCACATTCTTCCCGCAGCTGAGTCTATTTCTGCCGGATCTGTTCGGCCTGCTGTAACCCACCATCGGAGGTGTTTAAATGAAATCTTTTATGAATGACCACTTTTTGATTCATAACGACAAAGGCTATCAATTGTACAAAAACGCAGCAGAAGGACTGCCGATTCTGGATTATCACTGTCATCTGCCTGCAAAAGAAATATGGGAAAATGAACCGTTTGCCAATTTGTCTGAAGTCTGGTTCACCGGAGACCATTACAAGTGGCGGGCGATGAGAATGTACGGCATCGAAGAACGTTTCATCACCGGGGATGCCTCCCCCTATGAGAAATTCGAGGCTTACGCGTCTGTCATGCCGAACCTGCTCGGGAATCAACTGTACCACTGGTCCCACATGGAACTGAAGCGGTACTTCGGTGTCGACCGCGAATTAAACGCATCCAATGCTCCAGGCATATGGGAAGAAGTGCAGCGAAAACTCGAGCAGAACGCGCTCGCGCCGCGGGACGTTATTCAACTGGAAAACGTGCAGATGATCGGCACGACCGACGACCCGGTCGATTCTCTCGCGTACCACGACCTCCTGGCAGAACATGAGTCGTTCGATGTATCGGTACTGCCTACGTTCCGACCGGACAACGTGTTCAAAACCGGAACGGCGTTTAATGAATGGGTCGACCAGTTGGAAAGCGTGACGCAGAGCACTATATCAAGTGCAGCCGCGCTTAAGCAGGCGCTGCTTGAACGGATTACCTTTTTCCATGAAAGAGGATGCCGTTCCTCCGACCACGACATCGTACAGCTAGTCTGGGCGGACTGCACGAAAGAAGAAGCCGAAGCCATTTTCGAGCGTCTTCGAAGCGGACAGTCCATCAGCGAAAAACAGCAGCACCAATGGTTCTCCTGGATCATGAGCTTTCTAGCCAGGCACTATCATGAACACAACTGGGTCATGCAGCTTCACATCGGCGTGCTGCGCGACGCCAATCAACGCGGAACAAAGGAAATCGGGAAAAACGCCGGGTTCGACGCGATTAATGAATTGAATACCGCCGAGCACCTGACGCACCTGCTCAACGACTTGAATACAGACAGGAAGCTGCCAAAAACCATCCTATATTCGGTGAACAGCAAAGACTTCGACGTGCTGAGCACCATCGGCTCTTCTTTTTCCGAAGAAGGTCTGGCCGGCAAAGTTCAGCTCGGTGCAGCCTGGTGGTTCCATGACCATGTCGAAGGCATCAAAAAACAGCTGCAGACCGCCGCCAACATCGGCCAGCTCGGCGCGTTTAACGGCATGCTGACAGACTCCCGCAGTTTCCTGTCCTACACGAGACACGATTATTTCCGAAGAATCTTGTGCAGTCTGATAGGCGGCTGGATCGAAAACGGAGAACTCCCTGACAACGACCCGCAGTGGGAGAATATCATCCGAAACATCTGCTTCAACAACACGAATCAATTTTTTGATTTGAGGTTTGAAAAACAGCAGGATTCATAAGGCATGGCATGGAATACACACAAAGCGGAGGCGCGCAGCCTCCGCTTTGTTACTCAGCACCAACGAACAAGTTAGGAGTGGCGTAATGAGTATATATAGTATTCTGTTATCCGCGTTCCTTGCTCCATTTGTGTTTGCAGCGATGGGAAGCGGCCTGCACAGCCTGCTGCAGTCCGGAGCCAATAGTGCCCTTACGTATGGATTGCTGCTCGTCTATTCGTGCCCGGTCTTTTTGATACTGGGGATCCCCATCTCTTTCTGGATTCATAGAGGTACAGGAGCAAATAGGGGCCTCGGGGTGCTTCTTCACACCGGAGCGGGCGCTGCTGCAGGAAGTATCAGCCTGATTTTTGTCTCTGGACCGGTATGGGCCGGAACACTGCTCGGTGCTGCTGCAGCCCTTGTGTTTGTCCTGCTGCAGGTGCTGGTCGAAGTGTTATCGGGGAGAAAAAGGGGAACAGCAGCATCGAGGCGCTGATATCTGAGGCTCAGGCGCCGATAAATGGCCCCAAACCGCCGATAAATTCCTGAGCACCACTGATATAATGAAAAAAGCGCCGATATTCCGGCGGCAACCGCTGATTGCTTGTCACCCCGCTGATAACAGGAGGATAAAAGATGCAGCAAAAAGAGAAAAAACGGTACAGCAAGGTGCTGAGCCTCATGCTGCGGCATGAACCGGAGGCCTTTGGCATTACCCTGGATCATCAAGGATTTACGCCGCTGGAGGACGTGGTGCATGCGCTCCGCCGCAAGGGATCTTTTCCGCGTGCAACGAAGGAAGAGATTCACACCATCGCAGCCGACAGCGACAAACAGCGGTTTGAAATCGTGTCCGGTCACATTCGCGCAAGGTACGGCCACTCCGTGGATGTGGAGCCGCACGACAAAGAGACGCCTCCCCCGTACCTTCTGCACGGCACGCATGCTGATGCCCTACCCGCCATCCGCGGGCAGGGCATCACCCGGAGAAACCGACGCTACGTGCATTTGAGCGAAAACGAAGACTTTGCCCAGATCGCCGGACAGCGGCGCGGGCAGGCGGTACTGCTGACCATCGACACCGCTGCTGCCGAAAAAGCAGGCGTCACCTTTTTCCGCGCCGGCAGCGGCGTATGGCTCAGCACCAACATCCCGCCGCATTGCGTAGTGGAGGAGAACAGGATGTAACCTGACCGCCGTGGCGCCGATAAACTTCCTTCAACCGCTGATGCAATAAAAAAACATCCAATTTTATTTGGATGCACAGGGTCATCAACCGCTTCACCGGCGGCTTTTTCTATCTTTTTTCATAAAATCATGCATCAGACGACGGGTTTCCTCCCGTTCTTTTTCCGAGTCAGGAGGATAAGCATAGACGCCTTGATGTTTAGAATCGATAATATCCGTTAGATTCCCGATGGTCCATTTCTTGTGCTTGAACCTAGAATGCATCAGGGTCACCTCCACCTATATGTAAGTATATTCTCATTAATTAAATCGTGAGTTACTGGTCTTCGAGTCCGTTCCTCCAAACTTGCTCGAACACTTTAACGATGGAGAAGGCGAGTGTGCTGAATAAAGACAATTCCGGCATTGGATATGAATAAGAAAATCGCCGCAAACGATTTTTGAATTCGGTGATACGGGCACGATGGCAATAATATATCTCAATTTTCTATGTATTCTTTTATTTACCCTCTTTCAAGGAAAGGCAATGTGTTAAAATCAGAATAAATTATATTCATGATTTAGGACTAGATGGAGCTTTAGATAAACACAGATAATAATGAAAATATAATTCCGGGAAGTGATTTGATTGCAAAGGCCGGCTTGGATAGGATACGTATTTTCCATCTTTTTAGGATTTATAGGAGTGCATTGTTTTTACTATGAAAAATATATAAGAGGCACCATATACCTTTTACTTACAATGCTCCAACTTTCATTTATCCCTATGATATTAGGGTGGATAGACATGATATACATACATAGATGGAGAAAAAAATGTCTGAGAAATGACAACATCGTAACCTTATATAAATCATACCATACAGATCCTGAACTTTTACTAAAAAGATTGGAAAGACAAAACTCTAAGAAGAAAGTATCAATGAAGAAAGAAAAGAGAAACCGAGAAAAACCAGTAGTAAGACATCCATCTATTTTTTATTCTGAAACTGATATCATTTTACCAACATACAATCACCTCGAGACACCTGCTTCAATTATTCAATCTGTGCAGCAAGCACAAAAAGAAAATAGAAACTCTTCGTCATCAAAGGGTATTACCATTACCTATCATACCTCTTCAAACGAATTCATAAAAAAATCAGTAAAATATAACAATAGAACACAGCAGCAATGTAAAGAGATACCCCTTCAAGCCTATTGGACTACCTTTGATCATCTTAATGAAAAGCAATTTAAGTGGTACATTTATTGGAGACAGGAAGCACTAAAATTAAATTTTATGGAAGTGGACTTGAGCTATATAATACTGTTTGGTTATGAACTTATTAACTATTCATTTAACAGCAAAGCGGCATTTAATGTCTCTATGATGGTTCATTTACTCGAAAATTATAAAGAGCTTCATCCCAAACTTGAAAAATATTTCTCTACCTGGATAGCGGATATGCTTTATGAATTAAAGGAACCGGAATTGGCTGACGTATGGGAGGATAATCAAGCCTTTTATAGAGTGCCGAAATTGTACAATGAATTGCAGCATAAAGAAGCAGACAAAATTTCAATGAACATATGGCACAAATATATTTACAATTATAAAGAGACAAAATTCTTTCAAGAACATAAAAATAAAATTTACAAGACATTTAAAAAAAGTATTCTAATGCTTCAATCCATTCATCAAGAAAATAACAGCACACTGCTTAATGAGTGGTTTGAGATTAATCAAACCAGAGAGATTCGACGATTATTTACTTCTGCCGTTGTTGAAAGGGACGTAGATGACACTCATATTTATGTGACTTCCTTTAGTATTAAAAATGCATTGAATGAAGAAATAACCAACCTATTTCGACTTTCAGAGAATATTACAAGAAAGATGAATGGAGTAAACAGGCAAATAAAAGTAGAAGAAGAAAATTTACCGAGCGGGTTGAAAGAAAATATGGAATCAAACTTTATCACAGGTGATTACGAAGAAGAGGAAGACCGATTTCAAGTTGTTCAACAAAAAACGAAGGAGGAACAAGGGAGCGCAATACCTGCTAAGCCAAGTGAAAACAATACAGAAACGGAAACCCCTAATGAAGATAAAGCTGGAGTAACGTTTGATGCTGCATTGATTAGTAAAACCGTTTCGGATACGACCGATCTAGTAAACACTGTGGAAGAAATGGAGGGGGAAGAACGTAAAGAGGAAGAAGCAACAAACACTTTTCAGTCTGCAGTTTCTTACTCAAGCACTGAAAACAGCGGGGTTCCATCCAATAATGAAACTGAGCCTGCTTTTCAAACTATGTTTGATGTTAACGATGACGAAGCAGAGGCGGAAGATATGAAAACATCCTTTTCTTCTTCATTAAAAGAACAAAAAACGAAGGAGGAACAAGGGAGCGCAATACCTGCTAAGCCAAGTGAAAACAATACAGAAACGGAAACCCCTAATGAGGATAAAGCTGAAGTAACGTTTGATGCTGCATTGATTAGTAAAACCGTTTCGGATACGACCGATCTAGTAAACACTGTGGAAGAAATGGAGGGGGAAGAACGTAAAGAGGAAGAAGCAACAAACACTTTTCAGTCTGCAGTTTCTTACTCAAGCACTGAAAACAGCGGGGTTCCATCCAATAATGAAACTGAGCCTGCTTTTCAAACTATGTTTGATGTTAACGATGATGAATCAGAGGCGGAAGATATGAAAGCATTCTTTTCTTCCTTGTTATACGAAGAATTGCAGTTCTTCAACCTCTTTCATAATGATGTTCTGGACATCGCTGATGCAGAATCATTCATCAAGCAGAACAATCAAATGCTGAATGTGTTTATAGCAGGTATTAATGAAAAATCTAACGAACATTTAGAGGACAATATCGTAGAACTAGGTACCTCTTCAATCGTGATAATGGAAGACTATTCTGATCTATTAAATGAAATGAAGGAGGAATGGCAGCATGAAAATTAAGAAGCGGGACTCATCGGCAGTCATAGACTCTCTTTCAAGTGGAGTTGTGCCACGCAGAGGTATCCATCACATCATGGTGGGAAGAGCAGAGGAAGCCAATCAAATACTCAGTGATTTGGAAAATGTAAAAGAAGGAGCTTCCATTGTAAAGTTTTTCATTGGTGATTTTGGCAGCGGTAAAAGTTTTATTCAAGGACTTATTCAACAAGTAGGTTTTCAACAAAAGTTTGTAGTTACCAGTGCGGATTTTTCGCCGGAAAAAAGACTTTATGGAAGAAACGGCATGGCTCTTAATTTATATTCAGAATTAATGTCAAATTTGGCAACATCTACTTCTCCTGAGGGGAACGCATTGTCGGTCATTCTTGAAAAGTGGATCAATACGATTCAAATGGAAGTTGTACAAGAACGTGGTTATGATGGGATAGATTTTTCAAATAGAGCCTTTGTGAGAGAAGTCGAAGAAAAAATAACGAAACTTGTTTCTGAAATGGATGAATTAACAGGTGGATTCGACTTTGCAAAGATTATATCAGTTTATTATAAAGGTTATGTCGAAGATAACCAGGAAGATCGCCGGAATGCTTTAAGATGGCTTCGAGGAGAGTATCCTAATAAAACGGAAGCGAAGAAAGATCTCTCAGTCAGCGATATTATTGATGATAGTAATTACTATTCCTATCTAAAAGTATTGTCTCAATTCGTAAAAGAAATTGGATATTCAGGTTTGATTCTTAATTTCGATGAAGCCATTAATCTTTATAAAATAAACCATGCTCAGGCACGGGAGAAAAATTATGAAACGATCTTGAATATGTTTAATGATGCGCTGCAAGGAAGTTTGGAAGGACTTTATATAACCTTTAGCGGAACGAAAGAATTTCTTACAGATGAACGGAAGGGTCTCTACAGCTACGGAGCATTAAAGAGGCGCCTGGAAGTAAATAAATATGAAACAGAGCAATTTCGTGATTTATCACAGCCGGTAATTCAACTATCTCCATTGAAGCACGAAGAAATTCTAGTACTTTTGCAAAAGATAAATGAGATTCATGCTCACCATTTTAATTATGTTTCGGATGTGACAGAAGAAGACTTAAAAGGTTTTATTATAAAAGAATTTTCCGTCCCGGGAGCTGAAAAGTTCACAACCGTGGGGCACATTGTAAAACGCTTTATTGATGGCTTAAATATTATGAATCAAAATCCGGATTTTGATAGGAATGAAATATTTGGACAAAACGTTGATTCTAAAGATAATAAATCCATATCTAATACAAGGGAACAAGTAGAAGAAACCAAGCATGAGCCAGCAGACCTTGAGGAAAATCAGGATACACCATCATCTAATGATGACATTATGAATCGTTTTTCACAATCTTAGGAGGAACTATGAATACATTCCAATTGCTTTCGGAGAATATTCAACGAAAGATATGGGAAGAACAGTGGACCAACTTTTATCCCGTTCAAGACAAAACAATTCCCGTAGTGATGAACAGTGATAAAGACGTAATTATTTCCTCAGGCACGGCTTCAGGTAAAACAGAAGCAGCATTTTTTCCTGCTATTTCTCTGGTAGAGAGAGAAGCAGTTGAACAATTAAAGATAATATATATTTCTCCATTAAAGGCTTTAATCAACAATCAATTTGAGAGAATAGAGAAGCTTTGTGAAGATAGCTATATCCCGATTCACCGCTGGCATGGAGATGTTTCTCAAAGTCAAAAAAGAAAAATGACAAAAAAACCTGCCGGCATTTTGCAGATAACTCCGGAATCTATCGAGAGCCTGTTCATCAATCGTACAGAGCTGCTTCAGAAAATGTTTCAAAACGTTTCCTTCATTGTGATAGATGAGATTCATGCTTTTATCGATAAAGAGCGAGGAGTGCAGCTTCGTTCTTTGTTATACCGCATGCAGGCATACGCCATTCAGCGGCCCAGAATAATAGGATTATCTGCAACCATCAATAATTCCGAGTTAGTCAAAAACTGGGTGAACCCGGAACAAACCGAAAAAGTAGAAATGATAGAATCTGCCGAAAGTGATAAAAAATTATTATATAACTTAATACATCTTGAATCAAAAGAATCTGGGAAGAAACCTCTTGCATTGTTCGAAGATATACGAAAGCTCACAAAAACGATGAAAGCTATCATATTTTGTAATAGTCGTGGGGAAGTAGAAGAAGCAACGCATATGTTAAATAGATTGTCAGATCAAGAAAATCAAACAAAACCTTATTATGCTCATCATTCTTCTATTGATAAAGCAGAACGGGAGCATGTGGAAAAAGTTATGTCAGAATCCCAATCACCTAAGAGCATAGTTGCCACTAGTTCTCTTGAACTGGGCATTGATATAGGATCAGTAGATATAATTATTCAACTGGATAACACGTTTACCGTTTCTTCTTTAAAGCAACGCTTGGGACGGTCCGGGAGAAAAATTAACACAAATCAAATACTACAAATGTATACGACAAGTGAGGACAGCCTGCTCCAATCTCTAGCTGTGATGGAATTGAATTTAGAGAAATGGGTAGAGCCCGCAATAGGATATCATCTGCCTTTTGATATATTATTTCATCAAATATTGTCTATACTCCAGGAAAAGAACGGGATGACCTCATCTGCTTTAAAAGAGTTGATAGCCTATATCGAGATTTTTCAGGATATAGAAGAAGAATATATTAATGTAATGCTGGAGAGCATGGTGACGGAAGAATACATAGAAATTATTCACGGAAGTAATGAAATGATCGTTGGACTGGAGGGAGAACGAATCCTGAGACATCATGAGTTTTATTCCGCTTTTAAAACTTCCGAAGAATATGAAGTGAGACAAGGCGCGAAAAAAATAGGGAGTATTGATAAAGATCCTATGTACAATCCAGGTGATAATATTATATTAGCTGGAAACTTGTGGACAATCCAAGAGATCGACGAAAAGAAAAATAAAATATATGTGAGTACTGCTGTAAATGGAAAACCGCCGAAATTCACAAGCGGCGCTGCTAAAACTCATCCAAAAATTGCGGAGAAAGCCTTTGCTATTCTTTGTTCAAATGAAACCTTCACTTATGTGAATGAAGATGCCAATGACACTCTAAACGACATGAGGAAAAAATATCACATGTTAAATTTGAACATTAAACAGCGGGTTATATGGGAAGCAGAGGGCGCTGAAAACCTTCTATTTGAAACGTATACCGGTTCCACCATTGTGCAGACGCTGGTATGGATGTTGCGAGCCAAAGACATATCTGTAAGTTCAATTGACCAACTTGGCAGAATTGAACTAAGATCCGATAAGCAGGAAATTCTTGATCAGCTGTATGATATTAAAAAGCAGAAGTGGCAGCCTGATGATTTATTCCCATACATCAAAGAAGATGAATGGTTTTCTTCCAAATATTCAGTTTATTTGCCAAGTATTTTACAACGATGTATGCACGCTGCTCACGAAATGGATATTACCGGAGTTATAGATTTTCTGGAGAGATATGAGATTATAACCAGCTGAATGAATAACTATTTATAATTGATGCCTGCATCTACTTCTGAATTAATAAGTTCACAGAATTCATCTATTTCCGGTTAAACCTATTAAGAATCCGAGTTTCTGCGGAATCTTTTGGGCGGACGCGTCCTTGCCGTAAATTTTTATTCTTGATTTGAGCAGTGACATGGTTTATTGTGTCTTGATTTTCTTTAGAACTTTTATGTACCCGGCTTTCCATATCTTTTAGATGAAGAGTGGTCATTGTTTTATCACCCTTTGCATTCTTTGCCATATACACAAGCCCCTCTTGTACAGAGATGATGTGTATAGTGTATGCTGATTATATCATATTTATTCTTACTTTTCCTGTAACCAGGTACGCTTCCATTTTTTAAAGGAGTTGAAAGGTATGAAGGCATTTGGCTATGCGGCTTTGGCCACTGTCATTTTATTTTTTGCAACAATATTCATAGTGTCTCCTATCCTATCTAATATAGGGTATGATTCTGCTGAATCCAGCTATCATTTAACGACCCATGCCTTGCTCATTACACTCATTTTCACTGTTATCTTTTGTACCATCGCGGGGGCTAGGTACATCGTGGAAGAGGTTGAAAGGATCATTCATCATAAGAACGAAGAATAGGGCATGATGTATGCCGCGGGACAAAAAGGCTTTTCGCAGGCTGCATCGGAAAAATCGTTGAACGCCGATAAAACCAAAATGGCGCCGGTATGTCACAGCAGACCGCCGATACAATAAAAAAACATCCAATTTTATTTGGATGCGCAGGGTCATCAACCGCATTACCGGCGGCTTCTTCCATACATCGCTTTGTGGTGTGCCGGCGTGTTATGATGAGGCATAATCAAGTTGCGTAACCTTGTGTCAGAAGGCAGGGTGGAAGGAGAGAAACAATGCCGGATGTAACAAATCAAGTGATTCTTATAACAGGCGCGAATCGTGGTCAGGGAAAAGTGATCGCGGAGCATCTTGCCACGCTCGGGGCCAGAGTCGTGATCGGTGCACGGAATTATGACAGCGCACGTGAGGTGGCGGCGGAAATAGGAGAGGATCACGCGTATCCGGTGCAGTTGGATGTCACGCAGGAATCCGAGTGGAAAGCGGCAGTGGACGAGGTGGTCAAGGCATTCGGTACCATCGATGTGCTCGTCAATAATGCCGGAGCCCTGACGCGCAAACCATTCACGGACCTCACCCCGGAGGATTATCAGCACATGATCAATGTGAACCAGCTCGGCGTATTCATGGGGATGCAGGCCGTTACCCCGTATATGGAGAAACAGCAGAAAGGGTCCATCATTAACAATGTATCCGTCTCGGCGTTTGCGCCCATCCCTCAATCGTCCGCCTACGCGGCGACAAAAGCATCGGTTGTTGCGATGTCCAAAGCTGCGGCTGTGGAAATGGGGCAGAAAGGTATCCGGGTTAACATGATTCATCCAGGAGGGATCGAGACCGAAATGGCCACCGAAGGCCAGGGAGTTCCGGATGCGTACCAATCGGTTCCGCTCGGACGCATCGGCCAGCCGGAGGAAATCGCCAGCGCTGCTGCATTTCTAGCCTCGGATGAAAGTTCGTACTGCACGGGAACAGAGATTGTGGTCGACGGCGGGATGACGCTGGGAAGCTAGACGAAGCAGCCGGGATTGGAAAGTCGCCGATAAGTTGCGCCGAACCGCCGATAAAATCGAAGCAACCGCCGATTCCACAACCGAAACCGCTGATATATGAAAAAAAGCGCCGATATTGACAGCGCAGCCGCCGATTCATCAGCGTGGCTGCGCGTTTTTTTATTCCTCCCAAAAAGGCCAGGAGTACTGCACGACGCCGCCCTGCGCCTTGTCCAGGGCATGTTCTGTTAGCTCCAGCACCATAAAGGCTTCGGGCGGTACCTCAAACGGCGCTTGAATGTCCCAGTGGTTCGCCCGCTCGAAGCCGAATTTGGCGTAATACTCCGGATGCCCGAGCACCACGACCGACGAAAACCCAAGTTCTCGGGCCCGTCTCAGCGCATCACGCATCAACTGCGTGCCGATGCCCTGATTCTGACGTTCCGGCGCCACCGACACAGGCGCAAGCGCCAGCGAATCCACAGCGGACCCGTTATCCTCAATAGTGATCCGCGAGAGCAGAATGTGACCGACGATGTGCTTGCCGCTGTCGAGCGCCACAAGCGACAATTCCGGAATAAATGCCTCTGACTCCCGCAGGTTCTCAACGAGCACGTGCTCCGTCGGATCGCTGTAGGTCTCATCCCCAAATGCCCGTTTTACCAAAGTTTCCGTGGCGTTGTAATCTGCAAGGGTCTCCTGTCTGATCGTAATATCCATGACCTTTTCTCCTCTGTTTTGTTATTTTAAAAATCTACATACTCAACAACCAAGGTGGGTAGATGGGAAGAATACCATAAAGACTGTACACTGCTTCAGCCGGTACCGGCTTTCTGTACATCAGCCAGCCGAATACGGAAGACCGGAATACGACACGAAAATCCGCTCCCAGCTCCTGCTGCATGCGTTCCGTTAATCGTTTCCCTTCTTTATTATGGGCCGTCTCCAGCACCAAACCTCCCGGAACCAACCGGTCGTCATGGTCCCAATCGATCCATTCCCCGTACCGAAGCACCCAATTCATCAATTCTGTCCTTAATTTCTTGGAAAGGGGAAGGTCCTCCAATTCCAGATTACACGAACAACGGTGGCACCACACAGGATCTGCGGCAACATCCGCTTCCACTCGTAATTCCGTTCTATCATTTTTTTCGCAAAAACACGGCATGAACATCTTCTCCTTAAATGTTGATGTATCTCTTCAGAGCTCAGTGTAAAGCCTCCTGCATGTTTTTCGAATGCCCGCAATATCCATAAAGAAATTTTAAGAAAACTACTCATGCACTTTTATTTCATATTTATTTTAGCATAGAACTTCTGATAAAAAATTGTCCTGTGTCTCCCAAACTGATTTATATGATAGAAGTGGAAGAACGGCTTTTATTGGACTTAATGTTCGATTTAAACACATTTCATTGACAAAATTGTTTGAATAGAACATAATTAACTCACATAATGATAAAAATAAACAATAGGAGAAAGATAGTGAACGTAGATGAACGAAGAGCAAAGATTATTGAAATGTTAAATCAGAAGAAAAGACTGGATATCGAGAATCTTACCGATTTTTTTGATGTATCGACGATGACCATCCGCCGGGATTTGACTCAACTAGAAAAGGATGGCGAAATCATTCGTACCCACGGCGGTGCTGTTACTACAGATAGTGAAAAAGAAGAGACCCCCTACATTCAAAAAGAAAGTGCTAATAAGGAAGAGAAAAAAATAATCGCTTCCAAAGCAGCGGGGCTGGTTCATCCTCATGCCACCATTATTCTTGATTCCGGCACTACAACGCTGGAACTGGCAAAGTGTCTAAAGGAAAAAGAGAATCTCAGAATTATCACTAATGATATTCTTATTGCTGCTGAACTACTCTACAGCCCTGTCGATGTCATTGTGGCAGGCGGCGAACTGCAGAGGGATGTAGGGGCAATGTTCGGTACGTATACCCAGGATCTGATAGCATCTTTGCATGTCGATCAGTTTTTTCTTGGTGCACATTCCGTGGATACAGCAGGTGTTACAGCTCCGACACTGGAAAAGGCTCGAATTAAACAGCTCATGATGGAATCCGCTTCCAAAACGTGGCTTCTGGCAGATTCCAGTAAATTCGGCCAAAAATCTTTTGCTCATGTCAGCCCTTTGAATAAACTGGATGGAATTATTTCAGATGATGGATTACGCAACACAGAATCCATTGATTTGTACCATGAGAATGTAATGCTTGCTGATGGTAAAGGAGGGTGGGAGGATGAAGATTGGAATGATAGCCGATGATTTAACCGGGGCGAATGCGTCGGGAGTTCGATTATCTAAACAAGGTTTCCGAACGTCGACCATCATGTACAGTGCTGGTATTCCGGAAGAACCTTATGATGCGATTATAATGGATACGGACAGCAGGTACATGGAAGAAAACAGAGCAAAACACCGAGTTGAAGCTGCTCTTGCTGAGCTTGATACATGGGGAGCAGAAGTGTTGT
The DNA here is from genome assembly GCF_042684865.1 of Salibacterium lacus. Lineage (NCBI taxonomy): Bacteria > Bacillati > Bacillota > Bacilli > Caryophanales > Bacillaceae > Salibacterium > Salibacterium lacus. Next base: position 394,347 of record NZ_JBHUML010000005.1, on the reverse strand, counting down.
CCAAACGAATGGACAGTACACTTCGTGGAAATGTCGGAGCGGAAATCGATACAATTCTACAGCAGAAAAATAATGCAGTTGCTGTAATAGCTCCTTCGTTTCCGGATTCCTCAAGGATTGTTTCGGGTGGCTACATGTTGGTCGAGAATGTTGCTTTAGAAAATACCGACGTTGCTGCCGATCCTGTAAAGCCGTTAACTCAATCCTGGGTTCCCGGTATTATAGCAAATCAAAGCGATTATAAGGTCGACTCTATCTATCTAGATGATTTATTGAAGTCAGCAGAACACGCCACCAAGGTATTAACAGACAAAATAAACAATGGGGCACGCATTATATGTTGTGATGCTGTTTCGAATAAGGATATCGAAACAATAGCAGGAGCCATGAAAAACATTGACGGTCCTTTCCTTTTTCCAGTTGATCCAGGACCGTTGACGGCAAATTATGTGAAACAGCTCTCTCATGAAAAATATCAGGAAAAGAATCCCGTTTTAGCATTTGTCGGTAGTGCCACGGCTTTAACAGGAAGGCAGTTGGAGTACGTTACAGAAAAAATGGGAGCTCAAGTAATACATGCAGATGCAGAGATGCTTGCAAGTTACACGGATACGTGGATAGAAGAAGTAGAACATGTTGCTGCCCAAGCCGGCCAGCAGCTGCACACCAGTGAAATTCTTATCATTACAACCCATAAACCAGGGTTTGGATTGATTGATTTAAAAAAACAGTCGTCAAAGGAAGGATACAGCGAAGACGCACTTGCGAAGCGAATAGCTGATGGGTTGGGCAACATCTTCAGAAAAATTATGCAGGACAATGACCTATCAAAAACAGCCTGTTTTTCCAGCGGTGGTGATGTAACGGCTTCTATCTGTGCTTTTGCCCGGGCAAACGGCATTGAGCTGAAAGATGAAGTGCTGCCCCTTGCCGCCTATGGACAACTGGCTGGAGGATATTTTCATGGCCTTCCCGTTATTACTAAAGGGGGAATGATAGGAGATGATACGGCCATGTATAAATCGCTGAAATTTTTACAGACAACATTAATGGAAAGAGGAGGAAATAACCATGATACAAAAAGCAGCAATTGCTATACCAATGGGTGATCCAGCCGGCATAGGGCCTGAAATAACAGTGAAGGCATTAAATCAGCAGGATGTTTATGAAGCAGGAAAACCGTTCGTTATTGGTCAGACAGATATTTTACAAAAGGCTGTGGATGCAACAGAGGTAAATCTTAAAATTAACGAAATAGCTGATCCAGAAGAAGCAGACTATAAGTTTGGACAGGTAGATGTTATCAATTTAAACAACGTAGATACTCCGTCCTGGAAATATGGAGAAGTGCAGGCTCAATGTGGATGGGCATCCTATGAGTATATAACAAAAGCAGTGGAACTTGCTCAGGATAAAAAAGCAGATGTCATTGCTACTACTCCCATTAATAAGGAATCTCTGAGGCAAGCAGAAGTTCCTCATATTGGTCACACCGAAATACTGGCTGATATGACAGATATTAATGACCCTCTAACAATGTTTGAAGTACGTAATCTTCGTATCTTTTTCTTGACCCGCCATCTATCATTAAAAGGTGCCATTGATCAAATGACGTCAGAACGAGTACACGATTATTTAAAACGATGTGATAATGCATTGAAAAGAATAGGTGTTGAAAACAGAAAGATGGCCGTTGCAGGGTTGAATCCTCATAGTGGAGAAAATGGATTGTTCGGTATGGAAGAGGTAGATGAAATCACACCTGGAATTGAGAAAGCCAAACAGGATGGATTGGACGTAGAAGGTCCAGTGCCTGCGGATTCTGTTTTTCATCAGGCTCTACAAGGAAAATATGATGCTGTCCTATCGTTGTATCACGACCAAGGGCACATTGCCGCCAAAATGACTGATTTTGAGAGAACGATATCCATTACTAATGATTTACCGTTTCTACGTACCTCTGTAGACCATGGAACAGCGTTTGATATCGCTGGAGAAGGTATTGCAAGCTCGGTAAGCATGGAAGAATGCATTAAACTAGCAGCTAAATATGCTCCACATTTCAAAAGCGCAGTAACCTAAATAAGAAATGTGAAGGAATGAGGTTAAATCAAAAGCGGAATAACGATTCCATTTCCGCTTTTGATTTTCCTATATAAAATTAATAAAAAGGGAGAGGTGAGAAAATGGAAGTGTCAGGTACTCAAATGATTGTTGGTCTCATACTCGGGATATTTGTTTTAATTATGCTGGTGCTGAAGACAAAAATTCATGCGTTTGTAGCTCTTTTAATTGCTGCATCGATTACAGGACTCATTGGTGGAATGAATCCCCCTGATGTTATAGAAGCTATTACATTTGGATTTGGAGACACTCTAAGTACGATTGGTATTGTCATCGGTCTTGGTGTTATGATGGGGAGAGTACTCGAAGTCTCAGGTGCAGCAGAACGGATGGCGTACACTTTTATCAAGTGGCTGGGCAGAAAGAAGGAAGAATGGGCGATGGCATTAGCGGGTTACGTTGTATCCATACCGATATTTGTGGACTCCGCTTTTGTTATATTAATGCCTTTAGTGAAAGCGCTATCATCAAAAACGGGTAAATCGGTTGTCAGTTTAGGTGTAGCTTTGGGTGTAGGTCTTACAGCTACTCACCATGCTGTACCTCCAACTCCGGGGCCGCTTGGGGTAGCTGGAATTTTTGAAATAGACGTAGGCCTGATGTTGTTATGGGGACTTGTCTTTGGAATTCCTATTATAATTTCCGGCGTATTCTATGCAAAATGGATTGGGAAGCGTATCCATCAAGTGCCGACAGAAGATGGATTAGATTTCGTCCGTCCCGAATCACCAGCAAACCTGGAAGAATATTATGACCTTCAAGAATCAAAAAACCTTCCCGGTTTTGGTATATCAGTTGCTCCTATCGTGATTCCTATCATCCTAATATTTATGAACACCACCCTCGATGGAGTGGGAATAGAAGGTATATTTGCTGATTATGCAGCATTCTTTGGTTCTCCAGTTGTAGCTGTGGCCATTGGGCTGATTATTGCGATATATGGACTTTTCAATAAATTGAGGCAAACGGATGCTATGGAACGGATGGAAGAAGGAATGCAGACGGCCGGGATTATACTACTGGTTACAGGTGCAGGTGGCGCCCTTGGGCAAGTACTAAGAGAAAGCGGAAGTGGAGATTTTATCGGAGAACAGATTGCATCCACTCCATTGCCACCTGTTTTAATTCCATTTTTCATAGCTACTGCCGTCCGCCTTATACAAGGCAGCGGCACTGTTGCCATGATCACAGGAGCATCGATTTCTGCCCCCATTATTGCAAACATGGATGTGAATATGGTGTTTGCTGCCATTGCAGCTACCTTAGGTTCGACGATTTTCTCCTACTTCAATGACAGCTTGTTCTGGGTTGTGAACAGAATGCTCGGCATTAAGAATGTGAAGGAGCAGTTGCTTGTTTGGTCCATACCAACTACTGTCGTTTGGTTTGTTTCTCTTATTATGTTGGTCGTCGTCAACAGTCTGTTCGGGTAAAGCTGCATGGTATATAGAGTATAAAGCGATAAGAATGGCCCTGGTGTTTGAACCCAGGGTCTTATTACTTGTTTAAATAATTTATAGTTAAAGGGAAAAGGGAGTGTAAGATTGTATTCACACTAATCTGGTTGATATTATCTACTACTCCACATGGCTGCATCACCCGGCAGTATCCAGGGCGAGTTTATAGGAAGAAGAACATACGGGAAAAACCACGTTATTTATTTAATTCTTCCCAATGACTCAAATACATCCGTTCTGCGAGTTATTTGGGATTATCCATTTTACGAATAAGTTCTAAACTATTATTGTCAAGGTCATTAAAATGAATTTTGACATGTGTATAATCCTTATTCGGCATCACAAAAGGTTCAACTGGTTCAAATCCAAAAGCCTCCCGGAGTGGACATCCTTTATTTTCGAGCCAGCTTACGGAACTCTTTTATCCTTTTCAATCCACAAAAATGCGAGTCTATCTTCCACGATATGTTCAAGTTCAAGCCCAAGATCAGTGTAGAAATCTATCGAACGCTTTAAGTCGCTTACTGGTAAATGGGCTTCATATAACCCTTTAATCACAATAAGACCTCCTGGATAAAAAGCATATGTATAGTCAACCTATCTCTGTCCGATTATTTGTAATGGTAATATCCATAAAATGAAGTGCCACGAATGAAAGGGCAACGGATAAGGTTGTCTTTAATCGATGCCTGCAAACAATCACCTTCCCACCGCCAGTGCAATGAGCAGCAGCCAGCATAATGGTTCCTTCCGGAAGAAGAAGCGGAAGTCCAAAAAACCAAAGCACGCTGGTGACAAGAAACAGAAGCAGTACCCAGGCAGACTGCCCGAAAACGTTCATGCGCTTAAAACATGCGCAGCAACTCGTACTCACTTTCTATCTTTCCTATGGGTCCATTATAGAAAGACAATCAAAAAGCTTTCAAAAATAAGGTGTGTTACTTATTTTTAACCTTTTTCGTGACAAAATCAATAAACTGAATCAATACACCTGCAAGAACAATCCCAGCTATTACCCATAAAAAGTACGCAGGAAAATCATCAGGTGTGCCTTGAGCCAAATAAATTATTTGATAAATAATGAACAAACCTAAGCCTATTTTCTCTACGATAATACCCAGCAATCTCATATTAAACCATCCATTCCAGTTCGAAAACGGATTTCATTTCTACAAACATTGAAACATAGGAAAGGAAAGCCAGCCATAAATAAGCGATGACTCGACATAAGAACAATCATTACGACAAAAATCGCAATGATGATCTGTATGTACATGACGGTATCGTCTCTCGCTGAATAGACACGTATCTTACCGCCAACCAAGTGCTTTGGTACGTTCGCTGTATTCGGACGATGATAAGCAGTATGCTCGCGAAGCCCTGTTGCCTCATGCTATAGTCTATTGGCAGAAGGAGGATGTACACCATGAATGATAAATTTACCCCGCTATTTCAACCGTTACCATTGCCGAATGGAGTCACCTTAAGAAACCGCTTCGTCCTGGCACCACTGACCCACGTGTCCTCTAACGAAGACGGTACCATTTCTGACCGCGAGATCCCGTATATCGAGAAACGGTCGGAGGACGTGGGGCTCGCCATCACCGCAGCAAGCAACGTAACAGCGTTAGGCAAAGCCTTCCCCGGGCAGCCGTCCATCGCCAGGGATTCAGACATTGAAGGGCTTCGCGAGCAGGCCTCTGCGATGAAAAAACATGGCGCAAAAGCTGTGGCCCAGATTCACCACGGCGGGGCCCAGTCCCTCCCGGCATTGACCCCGGGCGGTGATGTGGCTGCGCCAAGCGAAATGGAGCTGGCAAGCTTTGGCGAGCCGCAAAAGCATCAGGCCCGTCCAATCACACAAGAAGAAATTGAAGAAACGATCCAGGCGTTTGGGGAAGCCACCAGACGTGCCGCTCAGGCCGGCTTTGACGGCGTGGAAATTCACGGCGCCAACCATTACCTGATTCAGCAGTTTGTCTCCCCGTATTATAATCGCCGGGACGATGAATGGGCCGATCCATTTAAATTCCCTCTCGCTGTGGTGAAAGAAGTAACCGACGCAGCGAAAGAGCATGGGGGCGACGATTTCATTGTCGGCTACCGCTTCTCCCCGGAAGAAGCCGAATCCCCGGGAATAACGATGGATTTAACAAAAGAGTTGATTAATCAATTAGCCGGGCAGCCACTCGACTATTTGCACGTATCCCTGATGGATATTCATGCTGAGACACGGGAAGGTTCGTATGCAGGACAGAAACGGATTCAATTGATCCACGACTGGATCGACGGCCGTATGCCATTAATCGGTATTGGCTCCATTTTCACAGCGGAGGATGCGCTGAAGGCTCTTGAGACCGGCACCGAATTAGTCTGCCTCGGACGGGAGCTGCTGCTCGACTATCAGTTTGTCCGGAAAATCCAGGAGGGCCGCGACCAGGAAATCAACGCCACCTTCGATCCAAATGAGCCGACGAAGTATCACCTCCCCGAACCGCTATGGGAGCAGCTCTACAACGGATTCTATCCGCTGCCACGACGTGACGCCTAATCTCTGTTTCTGGACCCTGGATACAGATCAACTGAAAAATGAAGGAAATAATCCCCGCTGCATATGAGACGCGCAGTTCTTTGCGGCTTCACGCAAGGTATTTTCCCGAGGTGTTTTTTCACCTCGACCTGAAATTTTCTTAATAGTACATAATTTTTGAACGTCTCCGTTGGCAAAAGGAAAGGGCAGTGTCAGCATCAATCCGCGGATGAATGCTGTATTCACAGCGCTGGATCCATACCAATCAAAACGAAAGGGAACATTGTGCCTCTCCCAGGCTCATTATAAGACGAAAATGAAAAACATACCATCCATGTTCTACTGTTCACCAGGTTACCAGCAGACCGGCTCTGATATACAGAGTTATGAATACTTTGTGTCCATTTATGTGAAAGTATTCACAAACCAGCAGAATGCGATATAATGAAAGTATATTAAATGTGAATGATTTCACATAAGGAGGAATAAATATGTTTATTCGTTTTTTGAGGGAATCGATGATTGCAGCGGTATTATTTCTCGCGGCCCGCTTGTATGTAGGATGGACGTGGCTCACGTCGGGACTTGGAAAAATCACAGACGGCTTTAACCCCGGCGGATTTCTGCAGGGAGCTGTTGCTGAACCCGTCATGCAGGGGGGAGGAGCGGCTCCGGCTTATCCCTGGTACACAGCCTTCCTGGAACACATCGCTGTTCCGAACGCCAACGTTTTTGGCTTCCTCGTGATGTGGGGCGAAGTCCTGGTAGGTGCCGGCTTAATTGTCGGCTTGTTCACAACCACGGCCGCATTCTTCGGCGGTACGATGAACATGGCGTTTCTGCTGGCAGGTACCGTGTCGACCAACCCGGTGATGTTGATTCCCGCCATCCTCATCCTCATTGGAAAAGGCAATGCCGGTGCCATCGGACTCGACCGTTTCGTTCCCGCTTTGAAAGAAAAAATCGGCCGCAAACCGAAAGAACAGCCAACAGCAAAAACAGCGTAACGTGAAAAAAGCCCTTGAACGACACTTCCGCCGCTCTTGAATCATGCCCTGCAGAAGATGTGAAAGAAAGAGATACATTTATTTGGTCTGAGAAATGATCGATAGATGATGACTGTACTAGAGTAGATATATAGCAAATCCACTTTTACAGGCAGCTAATAGTTGTTGCTTTCTCACCAAAAAAAAGCTGCCGATTTATCACTAAGATAATCGGCAGCTTTTTCTATCAATGCACCATGGCAATTGTTCTAATTGAGGGTATCATACAGCATAGAAACGACTTTCGCTGCTTGTGCACGGGTGCTTTCTGCTTTTGGTTGAAAGAGGTTGTCGTCTGTCCCGTTCATCAGATTCAGAGAAGCTGCTTTTTCCACAGCACTTTGGGCGTAACTACTGATACTCTCGCTGTCTTCGTAGGAAACATCAGCTGTTTCTGCAGTGGAGCCCTCGTATTCGTAAGCACGCACCACCATCGCTGCCATTTGTTCTCTTGTAATAGAAGACTGCGGTTGAAAGCTGCCGTCTGTTTTTCCGGTAACGATGCCGACGTCATACAATGCGTTCACTTCGTCTGCTGCCCATGCCGGTACGTCTTCAAAAGTCTGTTCCGCGCTTGAGACATCTAGACCGAGCATGCGGCTGAGCATGACAGCAAACTGGGCTCTTGTTACATCTTCAGAAGGACCGAATGTACCGTCTGTATGGCCCTTTACAATTCCTGCTTCATAAAGATTGTTGATATACGGCTGTGCCCAATAATCACTGTTTACATCTTCAAAAGCCTGAGCGCTTCCATTCTGATCGTCACCACCGTTGTTACCCTGATTTCCCTGCTCACTTTTCCACAGATGATCCTCTACAAAAGCAGTATAAAGCAATTGCCAGGTCTCCCAATCATGCGCACCAGGAACCTCGAGATAATCGTGATCGATTTCTTGTTCATTTAATACCTCACTTAAATTTTTCACAGGTTCAAGGCCAAAATCCCAGATACCTGTTCCAATCATGACGGAAGGATCCTCCAAGTTGCTGTGAGTATTGATATTTTTCAGTTCATCCTCAGTAACTGCATAACTCCATATACCAAAATATGAAAATTTGTCTGCGTGATTAAAATACATTCGATTCGTAGTGATACCACCCATTGATAAACCAGCATAAGCACGGTTTTCAGGTGTATTACCTACATTATAGTTGGTTTCAACATAAGGCATAATATGTTCAAACTGGTCTTCTTCGATTTTATCAAAGTCCCATTCGAAGTCTTGATTATTCATTGTTACTACAACAAAAGGCTCTGTTTTTCCATCCGCAATCATATTATCCGTAATGTTTGCTACTGCCCCTTCGTTCATCCAACGCAGCTCATTTCCATAATCATCACCGGACGCACCGTGGGACATGTAAAGCACTTTGTATGGTTCCTCACGGTTCGGATCATACCCTTCAGGTAGATAAACAGCCAGCCCGCGATCATCACCAGCAGCTCCTGTATAAGATACAGTTTCCACTGTGCCGGCATTGTCTGTGTTTGGAAGCTCTACCGAGCGATCCAGCCATTCTCCGGTTCCCATTGTATCCGAATTATACGGTACATAGACCATACTGGACAGGCTCGAAATATTTGTCGCCGTATTTGTTAGCGTCGAATTGTTTGGATCATCCAATCTATCGGTTGTAGTCCCATCTGGATTGGTGATGCGGAAATTGTAAGTGAAAGCACCGCTGGACAAAGGTACTCTTGCTCCCCACAAATTATCATCAAGCTTTTCCATGGACTGATTATAAGTAGTTTCATCATTACCTCCAGCAGGAAACATACCTGCTTCATATTCCTTCGGTTGGTATGGATTTTCAAATCCATCTTCTCGTGTAAAGTGAAGGAATGTATTGCTATACAGTTCCACCTTTGTTGCTGCTGCAGTCTCATCTTCATAAATAAATGTTGCATAATAGCCAGTCGGGGAATCATCATTTTCTTCAACAGTTACGCCAGGTTCATAATTATCGTAATCAACTTCATAAGAGTCTGAGGCTGAAACAAATGAGCTGGTGCTAAAGATTAAGTACAACAATAATGCTAATCCAGATACTTTTTTCATAATTTTTTCTCCTCTCTTATTAATAGCTTTTAGTGCTCAAAGTAATATGTAGATTTATTAATATTTCGTTCACCCCCTTAAAGTCATTTCTCCTTAAAGAAAACGCTTCCAAAAAGAAGGGAAAAATCAGTAGTTTCTTTAGATATAACTATTTAATTTCGCCAATCGTTGACCGCCGTCTCCAGTTTTTTTCCAAGTTACTAGAGAATACCTTAAAAATCCTTGAATTGCAACAATAATTGCAATAGTTACGGAAGTCCCACTATTTATAATTATACAAATAAATATGAGAGAAGTAATCTGGGAAAAGGTTTCGTTAGGGGATGAACCATTGGAATATGGAAGAGAGGTATGTATGCAATCACGTTCCAGGCAGTTACGCTGCGGTGGAACGTGATTTTTTGTTTGTCAGCTTCGTTGAAATAGAAGAGGATTCTGTTCTTTATTCCGACCACGGGGAGTGGATAATGCATTCGCAGAAATTCTTGTGCTTGTACTCAGGCTGGTAGTGGGAGATGACGTCTGCTTTAATATTGCCGAAGGTCGTTTCCGGCTTGTGCTTGAACCCTTCATAAAACGCAGGGATGATCTCCTGTTTAAAGTTATTACGAGGGAACGCCTCGACAATCTCTTCCCGCTGCTCCGCCGGGAACTGATCAAAGTTGTCTCCCATCACATCCAGGCCGACCGCGGAATAAAGCAGAGAAACCTGCGGCGTCTTATGTTCTGTAATCCCGATCGTCGTATGCAGAGCAATCGCATCCCATACCAGATTCAACGACTCCTCCGGGATCTGATACTGCTGCAGAAAACTTCTCGCCGCATTCGCGCCATCCACTTCAAAACGCAAATCCGGGCTGCTGTATTCTTTGGTCAGCCCCAGATCATGGAATAACGCACTCACATACAGAAGTTCCAGATCATAAGGCTGCGCCGCCTGCTGCCCCTGAACGGCACCGAACAAAAACACACGATTGGAATGATTCCACAGCAGATCATTGTTCTTCTCCCGCAGAATATCCGCCGCATCCTTCGCCAGCTGCGAATCCGGAATCTTAATACCCGCTATTTCCTGCCGCATACCTAACATCCTCCTACTTTATTGGTAGAAACTTCAGTTACTCCACCCCTTTACCACACCCAGCGCCAATCCAAACAGGAGCAATACCTCTCTTCAGGGTTTTCATCATAATAGAAAACCATGTACGAATGTAGACCTTCAATTTTAGATACATTTAACCATTGTTGTCACTTCGAAAGAAAAAATCGGCCGCAAGCCGAAAGAGCATCACACATCAAAAGCAGCGTAACGTTAAAAAAAGCCCTTGAACGAGGGCTTTTTTGTATCGGTGAACCGCAGAAAAATTAAACGGTATTTGTTTAATTCGACTGAGATATACGAACAGAGGCAGGTTGTTCTACGTTAGAAGGCACCCATCGCGCGATGCTTCACTTCTTCTGACACTCCAACAACCTCACCACACCCAGCGCCAACCCATACAAAACCAAACCAGTTATCAGGCCGCCGAGTAGAAAGGGAGTAAACACGAACAGCAAAAAACCAAGGTTTTCCGGCAGAAGCGACAACCCAACATACCAAAGCACGCTGGTACCAAGAAGAAGAAGCAGCACCCAGGCAGACTTCCCGAATAGGTTCATGTATTGAAAACGCGCGCAGCAACCTATACTCATCTCCTATCCCTCCTGTGTTTCTATTATAAAAGAAAAATAAGAACATACCAACTTGTACTAATTTTCTCCAAATTTCTCGAAAAATCCTCTTCCATCAATGGAAGGATGTGTTAGAATAGGCACATAATCATACAAAACGACCATGATCATAGGCTTAACCACGCAGCATTGGAGAGAAAGATATGATCGTCTATGAAGCAAGCAAGAAGGATTTTATGCATCATGTGGACCAGGATAAGCTAGTGTCGACAATCCTGGACAACTACAAGAAAAAAATAGGTGGAACGAATGATGGAGAAATCCGGTCCTGGGACAACTCCATGTTGCACATGTATCGGGTGCTGAATGACACGGCTATTCCGGATAACAGGTGGCAATTGAATATAACATACCGAATGGGTAGGAATATAATATAAAAATTTTTAATAGATCCTTAAGCAATAAAACTTTCTTAACGAGGTGAATAATATGACAGGATCACTAAACACACAAGGCTCAACATGGAATCGATGGGATTTACATATTCACTCACCATATTCAATCTTACACAATGAATTTAATAATGATTGGGACAGTTATATTGATAGATTAAATGATTTAGAAGATATAAAAGCTGTAGGAATAACAGATTATTATTCTATTGATGGATATAAAGAAGTAAAAAAATATAAAGAAGATGGATTTTTAAATAACATAGAATTAATTCTTCCCAACATTGAACTTAGATTGAATATTTCAACTACTAGAGATCGACCAGTGAATTTTCATGTAATCTTCAATTCTGAGGTAAGTACAGATGATATCGAAGATAAATTCTTGAGAGAACTAGAATTCGAATATAATCATAGAAAATATAAATGTGAAAAAAGCGACTTGATCAAATTAGGTGAAAATTTTGTAAGTGAAAAAGATTCCGAAGAAACAGCTTTAAGATGTGGTATGGAACAGTTCAAGGTATCAATGGAGAATATAAAAAACATATTTAAAAGACATTCCACTATATTTAAAAATAATTATATAACGATTGTTCCGAATAGTTCTGAAGACGGTAATTCTGGCATACGTGATAATCAATTTGTTGCAACTAGAAGAGAGATATATCGTTTCGCAGATTTTATATTCAGTGGCAATCCACAAGATAAGAATTTTTTCTTAGGGAAAAATAATTATAGTGAAACAATAGAGCAATGTGGAAAGCTAATGCCTTGTGTACATGGTTCGGATGCGCATTCTTTAGAGAGTATGGGTAAACCAAACTATGGTAGACATACATGGATAAAGGCGGAGACTACTTTTAGAGGATTGAAACAACTAGTACATGAACCTGAACAAAGAGTAGTTATTCAACCGCATCATCCTGAAAACAAAAACAATTATAATATAATATCTAAAGTTAATTTTCAAGACAATTCATGTTCATTGTTCAATGAAACAGATATAGAATTTAACCCTGGTTTGAATACTATAATAGGAGGAAAATCCTCAGGTAAATCACTTTTGTTATATAAAATAGCTCAAGCAATTTCTGAAGAAGAAGTTAATCTAAGAGAAAAAGATTATTTATGGAAAAACCCGTATACTAAAACTTTTATAAATGAACAACCTTTCAATGTTACATGGAGAAATGAAGAAAATAGCAACACAAACTCTGAAAATAACAGTGGGAAGGTTACTTATCTTCCTCAAATGTATATAAATTCATTGTCCGAAGATTCTTCAAATGAAGTGTTGCAAGAAAAAATTAAATCAATTCTTCTAGAAGATGAAAACCATTATAGATTCTTAAAGGAAAAGAACGAATTACTAACAGTAACTAGAAATAAGATTGAACAAAATATAACAAACTTATTTGAAAGTCTCCAAAAGCGCAGTGAAATAAATAATTCAATAGAAGAAATAGGAGATAAAAAATCAATTGAGAAAGAAGTTAATAGATTAAATAGTGAATTACAAGAAAAGGTGAAACAATCTAAATTAACCGAAGAAGAAGAGCTGAAAGTTGAGCAAGTACAAACAGCTAAAAAATCTTTACAAGAAGGTTTGAAGAATCTAGAAGCATCCCAAAATAAAATATCTAATCTCTCAAAGAAATTACAATCTATTAATGAACAAGTTAATGAAAGTTTAAACAATAATGAAATATATGATGAAAATGATCAAAATATAATGTTCATTATTAAAAATTTACAGGAAAATATCGGTGAATCTTTTAGTATGGCAAATTTAAAGTTAATTGAAGAGAAAAATAAATACAGTCAAAAAGGAAATGATTATGATGAAAAACTTAAACAAGTAAATGAAGAACTACATCCTTTAATAGAAAAAATGAACAACCGCGAAGAAATAGAGCAACTTAGAAAGAATTTGGAGAAACAAAATGAGTATGTTAATAAAATAACTTCTCTAGAAGATGAATTAGGCTTACTAGAGGAAAATATAATTAAGTTATGTGAGACAATAATTAATTCAAAAAAGGAATATATGGATATACAAAAAAGTATCGCTAGTTATTTCCAGAGCATTGAAAGTTTAAATGGTATTAATGTTTATGCCTATCTTACTTTTAATAAAGAGAACTTTAATGAAAAATTCTTAAGTCAATTTATGAGAAAAGGTAAGATAGATAATATTTTCGACCGAAATTACGAAATGAATATTTTCAACGATGAAGAAAGGTTTATATTTGAAGAACAAAATCACATAAATAAAATTAAATATCTTTTCGATACTACTTTAGAGATCACTGAAAATAAGTTAAAAAAGAATTACAACAAAAGAAGTTTAATTCATGCTTTATTTGAGCCGTATATTGAAGTGAAATTTGATTTGTATAAAGACCACGATATAATTTCAGAAATGTCGCCAGGTAAAAGGGGATTAGTCTTACTTGAACTCTTTCTCGATATAAATAATGAGAATCATCCAATTCTTATTGATCAACCAGAAGATAATCTTGATAACCGGACTATTTCACAAGATTTAGTTAACTTTATACGAAAAAAAAGTTTAGAAAGACAGATTATTATAGTTACACACAACGCAAATCTAGTGGTGTTGACAGATGCAGAAAATGTAATAGTTGCCAATCAAGACCCTCAATTAAAAGAAAATGAAAATCGGAGATTTGAATATTTTACTGGGGCCTTAGAGTGTGACTTCATAAATGAAGAAAACACAAATAAATTACTATCTAAAGGGATTAAATCTCATGTATGTGAAATTCTAGAAGGCGGGAAAGAAGCTTTTGAATTAAGAGAAAGAAAATATGGATTTAACTAATAACATTGAAGTCACATTTAAGAAAAATATCACTCTACTTTATTATACTAATATTTATTGTGTATAAATAATTAGCAAGCAAATTGCAGAAAAATAATGTATTGCTAGATTTTAAAAAGGTTTCAATGTCCCGGTGCTCGGCGTAAAAATGCAGGATCAGTTGGGTGGTGAAGCTGGAATCTGTGTAGAAGAAAAGCGAACCGATGATTAGCTCCCTGTTTATCATAAGATGGACACGCCAGCATCTTTCCCTGAAGTCCGCCTTTCAAAGCTCCGGCACAGCGATAAACGCAGTAAAAAACGTCTCCAACGGTGACGATGCAGGATAGCTGGTCTTCCTTTTGATGCGCCTATTCCTTGACGGGTTGAGGAATACGGCCATCCAGCAGAACACGGTTGCTTTTCAGACCTCCGATGAAATGCCATCCACGTTCTTGAATGTAGTCAATCAAGGATTGGAAGCATACCAGCTGCCTGTCAGGACATAGACGTCCCGCGTACCGTCCGGTATTTGATCTATATGGTTCCGGGTCATATCAAGTTTCGAATATTCTTCTTTCCCATAAGGTGTCATGGCATAAGGAAGATAGGAGTCGCGGGCTCCTATCATCGTCGTTACCCATTGATGAGCGTAAACAGGCTTCCCCTGTTTACGCTCAAAGGGATACGAAGCTCCTTCTGTCGGTTCCATGGCCTGGGACGAAGGCTTGGTTTTTGGACAGATGCTGTCATCGATGATAAGCATCAAGGGATCCTCGGAAGAGGACATCTGCTGAACCTGTTGATAGATAGACTTCTGCAGCTTTCGCTGAACGCCCTGCTCGTTCCACTGTCCATATTGAAAAAATCGCGTTATCGATGGGAGATGGCGCTGCCAGAAACTGCTGTTCCGTAGTACGGTCATACTTCCATTCCGCCGCTCTTGAATCATACCCTGCAGGAGATGGGAAAGATGCTGGTATGCCGGTTTTGACACATGAAGCGATACATTTATTTGGTCTAAGAAATTGTCGATAGATGATGACTGTGCTAGAATAGACATATGACAGAACCCCTCTGTGTACGTGTTTGTCAGCGCATCCATCGTACCGCAGATTTGGGAGTTCTGTCTTTTTATAAACATACATGGAATTTTTTCTATTAATTATGCAACTTTAGAGTTAAAAGATTTCCACTTACATCAATTATTTAAATCCGACGACAACCGTAGGGTTGCAGATTTACTACCTATTGAAATGCCCAATCATTGCTCCCAATGTGACGTCGCAGCGCATATCCACAACCATAAAAAGTGGGTATTACGCCATCAATGGATTCCAGGACTGTATTTGGCAAGAGAAAAATGCATAAAACGGCAAAGCATTTATGTAGCCACTTGCTTCCCTGCATCTTACGTATGCTGAAAAGCCATAGACTCTTTCAGCCGATGGCTGTCGCCATCAAATAATACGAGATGAGAATGGTGAATCAGACGATCCACGACAGCTTCTGTTAAGATGGAATCTCCAAAGACATGGTTCCATTCTCCAAACTGAAGATTCGTTGTGATGATGATACTTCGCTTTTCATAACACAGACTGATGACTTGAAATAATAGATCAGCTCCCTGCTTATGCAAAGGGATATACCCCAGCTCATCCAGAATCAATAAATCAAGTTTCTCAATCTTTTTAAACACTTTGCTCAAGGGTCCTTTTTCGTTGGCGTTTAATCGTTCGTTGACCAACGAAGCGACCGTGTAAAACTTCACGTGTTTCCCCTGATTCTGGATAACATTTAACCCTATGAGCATAGAGAGGTACGTTTTTCCGGCACCTACGCCTCCATAAAAGATGACATTCTCCTGATTTTCCATAAACCTCCCGTTATAAAACATATCCTGGTCCAGGGCTACTTCTATCCCTACCCGGACTTCTATAATGGATCCAAGATTTTAGACACGAAAAAAGGAGATGTTAAGATAGGTATATGAGACGTTAACGATATACTCCTGAATTCAAATCACAAATCGTGTTGGAAATCTTGAAAGAAGAAAAGCCAATGAGTGTTTATGGCATTATAAAAATGTAGGTAACGGCAGGCCTTCTATGTTGGTTGCCTAAGGAAGTGAAAAACAAAAAAAGCCACTTGCTAGCCATCCCCAAAATCAATAGACTTCCTGTTAAGCAACCTATAAGGACAGGAGGTCATCTAGGAGATGTTAGCAGTGACTTGTATGGAGTATATCAAGGAGGAAGTAAATAATAAAGGGTACAGCTACGCTGATGTGGCAAGAAGAACGAAGGCGGATTATCGGACCGTGAAAAAATACGCGGACAAAGAAGATTTCCAAACGTCAACCGCCTCGAAAAAGAAGCAGCCGTCACCGGTCATGGATCCCGTGAAACCGACCATTGATGCCTGGATTCAAGAGGATAGGAAGAAAAAGAAAAAGTACAGAAGGACCGCCACACGTATGTGGCAATTGTTAAAAAAGGATGGTTTCAAAGGTTCAGAGCGAAGTGTTCGCCATTACGTTTCCCGAAGAAAAATGGAACTAGTAGAAGAAAGCGAAGATGCAGCTCTACCGTTAGAAAATAAACCAGGAACAGCACAGGTAGACTTTGGGGAAGGTCTTTTCTCCCGCGAAGGTAAGATCGTTGATCTTCCGTATCTCATCCTATCTTTTCCCGGCAGCGGCGGCTGTTATACGCAGGTTTTCGAATCGCAGAATCAGGACTGCTTTCTGGAAGGCTTAAAACGGTTTTTCCATCATATCGACGGCGTCCCGAATACGATTCGTTTTGATAATCTTTCACCAGCCGTTAAGAAAATACTACCGCGTGGCGAAAGAGAATTGACGGAGAGGTTTCGCACTTTTGCTCTTCACTATGGATTTAAGTATGAATTTTGTAATCCTGTGTCCGGGAATGAGAAAGGACACGTCGAAGCCATGGTGAAATATGTGAGGAACAACTTTTTCCTTCCAGAACGGACAGTGTATGACCTAGAAGCTCTCAATGATGCGTTATGGGAGGAAGTGGAAGGGGACCGGGAACGCCCGCATTACAAACATGGAACGTCTATTGCCGAGCTGCACCAAAAAGATCTCGACTCGCTATACTACCTGCCTTCGACTCCTTATGACACCATGAGATATGAGTCGTTGAAAGCTGACAAATATGGATTTGTCACGGTGGACCAAAAGAAATATTCCACATCGCCGCGATTCGCCAGTCAAAGGGTCTTGGTGGGCATTTCGTATAACCGCATTATCATTTTTCAGGATGACGACGTTATTGTTTCTCATCAACGATTGTATGGTGGAGAAACAGAATCCATAGACTGGGTGCCTTACTTGTCTCTCATGGCCAAACGGCCTACAGCCCTTAAGTATACGACGTTTTTTGATCAACTGCCGAAACCGTGGCGAGCGTATCTCGAAGACTGCACGCTTTCCGAAAAGAAAGAAGCCTTGAAGTTTTTAGCGACCATCATGAAAGATCAACAAATGGACAAAGCGGTTCAAGCATTGAAAACGGCTTCGAAACAGGGGCACCCTTCGGCTGATGCGATTCAACAGGTGTATCATCAGCAGATGCATGGACGTGGCTACAGAGAAACCGTTGATGTTCCGCAGCAGCTTCCCTCCATGCCGGAGGCTCACCGAGGCATGAAGCAGTATGATGCTTTTTTCCAGGTGAAAGGGGGCAGCAGCCATGCATGAAAAAATCCAGGCCTATGCCAAAAGCTTGAAGCTCAGCTGGGTACGAGCTCACTATCAAGACATTCAAGCAGAAACACACGAGGAATTTCTCCTTCAGCTGTTTGAAAAAGAAATTGAACAGTGGGAAGAGCGTAAAATCAACCTATTATTAAAGGCGGCAACCCTGCCAAAGGCGTCCGGCAAACCTTTCGTTTGTAAGGAGGTACGTATGGGGGCGGATCTTGACCAAGACACTTTATATAACGGTAGATTCATGGAACATCAGGAGAATGTCATTTTTTATGGAGGTGTTGGTGCGGGGAAGACGTACCTTGCCACACTCATAGGATTGAACGTTATCCAGCACCAGGGAAAACACGTGAAATTTTATACCGTGGCTTCCTTAATCAATGAACTATTAGACGCTAACGAGAAAGGCGTATGAAGCAAACTGTTCAAAAAGATCGAGAAACTTGATCTATTGATCCTGGATGAGCTGGGGTATATCCCTCTGCATAAGCAGGGAGCCGAGCTGTTATTCCAAGTCATATCGCTGTGTTATGAAAAGCGAAGTATCATCATTACAACGAACCTTCAGTTCGGAGAATGGAACCATGTCTTTGGAGATCCCATTTTAACAGAGGCCGTCGTGGATCGGTTGATCCACCACTCTCACCTGGTATTATTCGATGGTGACAGTCATCGGCTGAAGGAATCGACCGCATTGAAGCACAGGTAAAAAGGATGCAAGCGAGTGGCTACATAAATGTTTTGCCGTTTTATGCATTTTTCTCTTGCCAAATACAAATGAGTCAGATCGCTTATGAACACGGGATCCATGTAAATCAGCTTCATGGAAATTCAAAATTATACTAAACACAAATATTCTGCTAAAATGAACAACAAAAAGAAATAAACGGTAATCTGAAATTTAACGTATGTCAACTTTTATTTGTTAAGAATGAGGTGAGGATGCTGAATTCAAAGGAAGAAACTATGAATAAATTAAATGAATTAATTAAAGATTTTAAACGAAATACCAATTCAGAAGTTATAAACATTGAAGACGTGACTGAAGAGACAGTAAGGTTTTATATTAATAAAATGCTAGAGATTTTTGGTTGGGATGTTGGGAGCACCAATCAAATAGTACAAGAGAAACATTTAGATAATAGCCAAAAAGAAAAATTGAAATTAATTGATTCAACTCATACAAAACCTGATTATAAAATGGTTAATGGCAAAGTAACTAAAGCATTTCTAGATGCTAAAGACTTAAATGCGGATTTAATACATGACAAGGAAGTAGCTTTTCAAGTCAAATCATATGGATATAGCTCAGACCTCCCATGTTCATTTGCAACTAATTTTCGAGAGTTTGTAGTGTATGATTGTAGATTTGAACCTAATATTAATCAAGAAGCTAATATTGGTGCTGAATTTCTTAGTCTCGAAGATTACATAAATAATTTTGACTTTTTATATCAATTGCTAGATAAAAACTCTATATATAATGGATCTCTTATGCAGTTATATGATAAACAGGGATTCGAAGGCAGTAATACTTTGGACAACAAATTTATGCAAATATTATCTAATTTCCGCTTTGAGCTGGCATCTAATTTACTAACTAATAACCCAGAACTAGGAAATGACAAAGATTATGGTGATTTAAATTATTATGCACAACTGATATTAGATAGAATAATATTTATTAGAGTAGCTGAATCTAAAGGAATTGAAAAGCAAGGATTACTAGAATCTTATTTAGAAAAAGGTTTTTGGGTGAATTTTAAAAGTAGTTGCTATGCTGATTTTTATGAACACTATGATGGAGCTATGTTTGAAAAAGATAAAATCTTTCAAAGGTTACATGTTGATGACTATATATTCAATCAATATATAGAAAAGCTATACTATCCTTCTCCATATAAATTCGATGTAATACCGGTTACCTTAATTGCTGAAATTTATGAAAGATTCTTAAGCACAAAAATTGAAGTAGTTAATGGTGAAGTTAAGGAAATATACAAAGATCTTTATCAAAAGACTAATGGCGGAATTAGTACTCCAAAATATTTAGTCAATTATATTGTAAAAAAAACATTGGATTTAAATAGTGTGACTTCCGCAAAAGAATTATTAGATAACAAAATTCTCGAACCAGCTTGTGGAAGTGGAACATTTTTAGTTTCTGCTTTTAACTTATTAGAATCAAAATTAGTTGAGTTATTTAATAACAATTCAATAGAATCAGAGTATTTAAGTTGGTTTGTTAATGACTTGAATGGAACCTATTTAAAAGTGGATGCTAAAAGAGAAATTATGAAAAATTGTTTATATGGACTTGATATTGATGAAACAGCATTAGAAGTTACAAAAATGACTTTAGCTTTAAAAATTATAGATAATAATCCACTTCCACTTCTAGAAGAAGTAGGAGTGCTTGGAGAAAAAATATTAAAAGAAATTGATCTTAACATGGTGGACGGTAATGCTCTAGTGGAAAATGATTTTTTCGATTTGGATGATATACCTGAGGAAGAACTGTATAAAACAAAACCATTAGAAATCAAATATTTTTTCAAAGATGTATTTGATAAAGGGGGGTTCAACTACATAATAGGAAATCCTCCATATGTCGAACCTAAACATCTTGTGAACCTATACCCACACATGTATCATTATATAAAAAACAAATATTTTGTTGGAGACGGTAAAACGGATTTATCTATTTATTTTATAGCAAGGTCCATTAATTTTTTAAGAGAACATGGGAAATTGGGTTTCATCATGCAAAAGCGCTTTTTTAAAACTGAATATGGAAAAAAGATAAGAGAAACATTAGCTGACAACAATTTTCTAGAAGAGATTGTTGATTTTAAAAGTACTGCAATTTTTAAAGATAGAGCCACCTATATTGCTTACTTAAAGGTTAACAAAAGTGTTAATGAGGAAGTTACATATAGCTATTTTCTACCTAATAAAAGATTAGATGTTCAAAGAGGTTTAGAAAAAGATGAATTGTACGAAGCAGCTATGAAAAAAACAACTATAAATGCAGAAACATTGAAAGAAAGAACATGGTCTTACGATACTTTCTTACTTGCAAACATCAAAGAAAGATTAAAAAATATAGGTAATATTGAATTTGGAAATATACCAGGCATTGAAATAAACACTGGTATTCAACCTTTGTGGAAAAAAATGTATGTTTTGAAAGATTGTAAGGTGAGTAATGGAATTTTATTTGGAACTAACGGTTTTAATGAGTCTGTTGAAATCGAAGAATCACTAATGAGAAAAGTCATATTAAATGAAAATTTTTATTGCTTCAAAATCCTCAATCCAGATACATATTTGTTTTTTCCTTATAAAGGTCAGAGTAATAATGATTTATTAAGTATTAGTGAGTTAGCAAATAACTATAGATGTGCATATGAATATTTAATGAAAAATGAGAAATTAATTAAGGATAATAGGCAATATATTAATGATCCTGAACAATGGCATGGATTTAAGAGAATTCAAAATCATCATTTGTTTAATAAAGACAAAATCATGGTACCTATGACCGCACGTGATACTTTTGCTTCTTATGTAAATGGAAACGAGTTTGCTGATAACGCTAATATATGGCAGATTTTGATAGAAGGCGAGTCGGTTGATTTTAAAAAAGCAGTGGCCTGTATTATAAACTCTAATTCATTTTCAGCGATGGCAAAGATAGAAGCAAATCCACAGCAAAATGATAACTACAAGTTTAATAAACAATTTTTAGTTCCTACTTTGTTTCCTTACTACAATTTAAAAAATTCAGGTAACACACAATTATTATCTGATTTGCATGATCAAATTAAAAATTTGCAGGGAAAATATCATCAAGAGAGTGTAAGAGAAAGAAGAGTTACTTATTCTAGATTAACAAGACTGTGGGAGAAGCTCGATAATATTACTAACGAATTATATGGGTTAGAATCAAATGAGGTTGAGTTTCTCAGTAATTATTCACGAGTAAATAGAGTTGACTTATTATATAGATAAAGAAGCATGCCTATTGTGAGGTGGGGACTGGATAGGAGCGGCCGACTCTGCATAACAAGACAAGTCCGTTCCGATGTAGTATATGATAGAGTTACACAGGAGAAGAGTCTTAGCTCTTACCTAGAGATTTATCACGACTATTTATTATAAATATTGAAGTGATGTGTTTGGCAACTGAGGCAGAGGAACCACCCGCAGGGGGCTGAAGCCATAATTCTATTCCACTGCTTAAATACGCTGTCAAACTCCGGGAAGTAGCGCTTCTTCCAATTTATAAAATGCGTCCTTCTACTTGAGCCAGAAACTGAACGAGTTGATCTCGTCATTTGATGCCTTCCCGCAGTTCAGCATAGATTCCTTCGAGAAGATTGGGGACAGCGTACCTCCCGTCTATTACCTGTTGCGCAATAACTTTGGGCATCTTTGGTATCGTTTTTGCTTGGTGAATTATCATCAATTTCCTTCAGTCGCTTGGTATGCATGGGATTCACCAGGGCCAGGGAACGCCCCCGTTCGTCTGCATAGTAAGCCAAAGGGAGCCAGTAATGCCCGGTGGGTTCCATGCCGACGATGATGTTTATCTTTTGATGCTCTTCCTGATGCCTGGCTGCTCAGTTGAGAAATGTTTCGAATCCTTTCCTGTCATTGGTGAAGATGAGTCGCTTCCCAAACTCAAAGCCGCGGTCATCAAAGGCCCGAGCCACCTGTTTGGTTTTCGCGATATCAATGCCAATTATGAGAGTGTTCGGGGTTATTTGCGTGAGTTTTTTGTTTTGCGTATAATGTATAGTGAGTCCTTCTTGGTTTCTTGGATTCGAGGTCGATGATTTTTCATCGGGTACTCCGTACTATACCAAGGGGGCTCTTTTTTGTTCAAAAACCACATTTTCCCCTAACAGAAATACTCCTATTTGATTTAATTTGGAGGCTGAAATATGAATATAAAAATAGCTATGAAAAACTTAAAAGATAGTATCGGTATTATTAATCTAGAAGCCACTCTTATATATGTATACTTGAAACAGAACAAAATCGATTACAAAAACTCTGACTTTTATTATTGGTATCTAGAATCAATTTCTGAAGAAAATGTTTTTGTAATAGAAGAATGGCTTAGTAATAACAAAATAACATTAGAGTTGGATACTTTAGTAGAGCTATTTGAGTTAATTGTTCCTGAGAAAGAAAAAAAGGAAAATGGTGTTGTATATACACCTTCAAAAATAAAAGACTATATTCTTTCTCAAACTATTGTTGGCAAAAGAACTCCAAAAGTTTGCGATCCTGCATGTGGATGTGGATCTTTTTTGGCATCTGCTGCCTTGTTTTTGCATGATAAATATAAATTATCTTTCAAAGAGATATTCTCTAACTATATTTATGGAGTAGATATTAGCAAGCATAATATTGAAAAAACTAAAATGCTTTTTTCTTTATTAGCACTACGAAATAATGAAAAAACAAATTTGCAATTTAATTTGATACAAGGAAATTCCTTGAATTTGTTATGGGATGATATTTTTGAGGAAATAATCAGTGGATTTGATGTTGTACTTGGCAATCCTCCTTATGTTAGGACTAAAAATATCAGTCAAGAAGTTAAAGATTCACTTAAGTATTGGAGAACAGCAAGTGTAGGATTACCAGATTTATATATTCCATTTTATGAATTAGGTTTAAGTATCCTAAACTCAAATGGGAAGTTGGGATTTATTTCAGTAAATACATTTTTAAAAAGCCTAAATGGAAGAGAGTTAAGAAAACTTTTATTAGAAAATAAATATGAAATGAGCATAATTGACTTTAAAGAAGAGCAAATGTTTAAAAGGATCACAAGTTATACTTGCATTTCTATAATAAATAAGGAGGCTCAAAATGATAAATTGTATTATGCGCCCTATTATGGCGAAAAAGATTTGAGAAATACAAAATTTTATAGTAATCGATATTCTGAACTGAATGATTATAAAAAAGGTTGGAATTTCGGAGATCAAAATGAGCTAATGAACATAAAAAAGATTGAAGCACAAAAAAATAGGTTAGGGGATTTTTTAATAAAAAATGGCATAGCCACTTTAAAAAATGATTTATTTATCTTTACCCCATATGATGAAGATGATAAATATTACTATAGAACGTATTATAATGAAAATTTTAAAATAGAAAAGTCCGTATGTGTAAACATGGCTAAACCAAATATAATGAAGAATGAAGAGGAATTAGAGAGATATTTAGAAAAGGCGATTTTCCCTTATAAATTAGATGACAACAACTCAGTTGTTGTCATAAAACAAGAAGAAATGGAAGAAAATTATCCCAATTGCTTGCACTTTCTAAAAGCTCACAAAAACATACTAGATAATAGGGACAAAGGCAAAGGTAATTACCCTACTTGGTATTCCTATGGTCGCACACAAGGCTTGAACAACCCAAAAGAAAAAAAACTTTTAATACCCTATATGGCTAACCAACCTATAGCAATAATCAGTGAAAGTACAGATTTAATTTTTTATTGTGGTTACGGACTATTTTGTTCTGATGAAATTACTCTATACGTTTTAAAAAAAATTATGGAATCG
Source organism: Salibacterium lacus (assembly GCF_042684865.1). Taxonomy (NCBI): domain Bacteria; kingdom Bacillati; phylum Bacillota; class Bacilli; order Caryophanales; family Bacillaceae; genus Salibacterium; species Salibacterium lacus. The sequence goes on along the minus strand of NZ_JBHUML010000005.1, from coordinate 369,848 downwards.
TCGCTTTTTTGGTACTATATAAAGAAAACGAGCAAGCCATACAATAATGGATATTTTTCAACAGCTAAGAATTATTTAATTAATTTTTCATATCCAGAGTTAAGTGATACTGAAAAACAAACCTTAATTAATTTGGAAAAAACAGAAGTAGATAAGTACTTATGCGAACTATATAATATAGCATATGAAGATATTATATAGTAATAGGTAAAGGTACCGCCAATAAGTTTGTGTTAACGGCAAGGTTGGTATGTCAACACTAAACTGGACAAATATTTAAAGGTGCTTAGACTTGTATTCAGCTGGCGTTAAATAATCTAGTGATCCATGAATGCGAATATGATTGAACCAATGAACATAATCAAATAGTTCAAGATCAAGTTCGTATTGGTTAGAGAAGCTAGAACCGTGGACAAACTCCGTTTTGATAGTCTTAAACGTAGCTTCTGCTACGGCGTTGTCGTAGGGTGTTCCTTTTTCACTCAATGAGCGTTCAATGCCAAAGGTTTCGAGGGCCTGGTCGATGAGTTGATTTTTAAACTCACTACCTCTATCTGTATGAAATACTTCAAGATGATGAAGGTTGTATTTCACCGATGCGTGTTTGTGGCATTCTAAAAATGTAGGTAACGGCAGGCCTTCTATGTTGGTTGCCTAAGGAGGTGAAAACGGAAAAAGATATTTGCCATTTATCCGGCTTTAATCATACTGTCCTTTATTTTGTTTGGAATGACTGCTCCAGAATAAATAAAAGAAACGGATACCGCGTAAAAAGAAGTTGTTAATACCGACAAAGAATCTAAAGCTTCGAAAGAATCTTAACCTGAAAAAACAAAGGTTAAAGGCAACGATGGTGGAACAAATAAGAAAACCGTAGCATCGAAGGAAACCGCTAGTCACATCACAAAAAAATAAGAAAAGAACAGACAAAACGTCTAGTACGACAGCGCTAGGCGATACTAAAGATAAAGCAGAAGAAAAAGAAACTGTATCCACGGAAAATGAACGTGTGAAAACAACGGAAAAATTTAGCAGAGTGGTTGACGGGGACACGATATGCATTTTTCTCTTGCCAAATACACAATGATCGAAATAGTCAGCAAAAGTTGTAGATTTATTTGCAATTTGTTTACCATTTCCCTTCTCTAATTCATTCTCTAGAGTCCAAAATTGCGCTTCCTTTTTATTATCAAAAGTCCTAGTTAGTTTTTTGTGTTTACCATGTTTGTATGAAGTAGTTATGATTGTTTTAGAAAACGATGCTTATGCAGGAGTAGGTCGGTTAGTTCCCATAGAGGGGTGCAAAATGGAAATAGGAAGTATTTATCGTCTTTTCGTGGTAAAGGACTAGCTTCCATGCTGGTCCAAGCATTGGTGGAGGAAGCTAAAAAACAGAATTGGGAAGAAGTATATTGCATTCCTTTTCAAGGGTTACAATCGTTTTATGGAAGCTTTGGATTTCAGAATGTACCAGAGAATCATTTTCTTCCTTCTGCATTGGAAAATAAATTAGATTATTGCCGACAAAACTATGACAAAAGCGTAACCGTATTTTACTTAGAGCATGAATAGAAAATTGTCATCTCGTTAGACGAAGATGTAAGATTGTATATTAAAAATTTTTAATGATATGTCTGTAAAAGTGTTCGTTTGGATAAAAAATGAAAGCTAAAAAACGAACGCTTCCTTTTTTAAGATTTAAAAGACCTTTTAAGTATAGCCTAAAGAAATAAAATCAAAATACTATTAATTCAACTCTTTAACTGATTCACAAGAATGGTTCATTTAAATAATAAAAAATAGAAAGCAGGAAACATAATGAACCAAAATATAAATCTTGAATGTGAAGTTTGCAAAAACGTAGTAAGGCTTAAAGTACAAGGCGGCTATATAAAAATAAATCCTTTTGTTTACAGTTGTCCTGAGTGCAAAGTAACAATAAGTGGTCATTTGATATGGAACGAAGATTTAAAGCAAGGGTTTATCCAAGAATTTAAAAGTAATAATGCAAATTGGTGTGATATTACTGATGACGAATCTCCGACTCATGTTCTGCAATTAGGCACAGAATTTTTTACAGATAAAATCAAGGAGTTCCAACTTGAAGATCCTTCAACGTTTTTTTCTCCTTTTATGCTAGACCCTGCAAGTCATGAAATTAAACAAAAAAAGTCTGTGTTTTCCAGTCTATTGACTGAGCAATTTGACAGTAATGTAGTGATAGTAATGAGGCTATGGGAACTCTATAAGAATGAGAATTATAAATATTTAAATCGCCAGTTATTACTTTACGGATTCGTTAAACCTGTACTCATGGGGGAGATGTTGAAGATTGATTATAAGGAAGTTATGAATAACGTGGTGTATTATCCTTTCAAACCTTTTCTTTCCTACAATGAACGTATGAACGATTTAAAGAAGCTAAAAGTTCTATTAGAACAGACAAAAAATCAAAATCGTGACGAGATTATAAATTTGAAGAAAGATTTAAATGAACTTATCAATTATGCTGATGAAAATATTATTAGCTTACTTAAAAACTTTGCAGAATACTATCATTATTTGTTGCCTGTAATACTATCTAATGTCTTTAGCGAAAATAATATTCAAAATGTAAAAGAGCAAAAAGGAATTTTGACAACGAACTTCGACAATATAAAAAACTATTATATTGAAGCATTTGAAACGCTTTGTTCTTTGTTACCAGTATTTTTAGGTATACAAAATATCATTAAGAGAAGTGATAGAAATGCATTTGAACCAAATATGCAAGCTCAATTTACTAACATAACTGATATAGGTGATTATCATCAAAAAGTAAAAAATAAGGGAAACAAAGTGAAATATTTCACAGAAGAAAATTTGTTTATTGATGTATTTGATATTGAAAACGTATTAGATAATTCTATTAGGAACAGTATTGGTCACCACTCTTATATATATGAGCCCGATAATCAATTAATCAATTTTAAAAATGGAAACAACACTTGGAAACTATATTTAATAGAATTTGCAGATTTACTTTATGAAACATTTAATGCAACATTTGCAGCGTTTGAAGTTATTACTTTTATGAAAAATATCGATCACTAGTAAAGGTGATGAAGATGTCAGATAAAAATGTTGGTTACGCTCGTATAAGTATAGAAGAGCAAAATCTTGAACGTGAAAAACGATTTCCGCAAGAAGTAGGTTGAGAAAAAATCTTTATGGATAAGGATTCAAGCAGGCAAATGAAGCGGATATTTTTAATTAGTTAACATACCCATTATTATCGGAAATTGCTTGTTTTAATCTCAATATAAGAAGTATTCTTCATGTTTTGAGATTAAAAAACAATGGGGATAAATGAAAAAAGACAGCCCAAGCTTTCAAGCTCAGACTGTTTTTTTTTACTGTTGTTCTTCGACAATAATCGAAGCCAATGTATGAACCGCGACTTGAAGCACTTGCTCATCAAAGTCAAACCCAGGCTGGTGATGGGACGAAGGCAACGGCGAATGATAAAGCATATACGTAGCAAGGCCCCCGTGGTCCTGGTGTGTTTTGCAATCAAGAATTTAAGAATATTGCAGCCGAAAGTTTAGAAGGCTGCCAGCCCTTTTGAAACAATTAAGAATTGGATAATGCATGTGTCACACGATAACTATCTCCCGTAAAACTTAATATGTGAGCGTGGTGGATCACCCGATCCACTAAAGCTGCCGTTAGTCTCGCATCAACGAACACTCTGTTCCACTGACTGAACTCCAGATTGGACGTAATCACCAGGCTTTTTTGTTCATACCAGTCTGTAATCAATTGAAATAATAGTTCGGCACCATCCTTGCTGAAAGGAATATAGCCCATCTCATCTAAAATAATCATATCCACCTTGTTGAATTTGTTTCGAAAGGTTTGAAATTTGCCTTCCCGCCAGGCTTTTTCCAGTTGATCCACTAAATCTGCAACGCGGTAAAAGCGTACTTCATATCCCATTCTACACGCTTCTCGTCCAACTCCGGTAGCGATGTGCGTTTTCCCAGTGCCGGGAGACCCCGTTAATACAAGATTCTCTTTTCTTTTGACAAAATGCAGTGCTGTCAGAGCCTCCTGATCAAGATGCGGCGGAAATCTGATTTGGTCCCCCCATTTAAAATCCTGTAGCTCTTTTTCATGAAGGAATTTTGCCTTCTTGATAAGACGCTCTCCTTTTGCTGTTTCACGGTAGTCAAATTCCTGCTGAAAAAGAGTTTCTAAATATTGCTCTGGATCTTCTGAGTACGGCATTTGATTTGTACCACCAATGCAATCTTTTTTACCAACGAATGCAGCGTATTTTACCACTCTCTGCATTTGTCTTTACCATTCCACTGCCTCCTGTATACTTAGTGGGCATGCCTTACGGCATGACATTAGGAATACAGGAGGTTTTTTATGTTTCCTTATCGTCGAATACTGGAATTACAAGGTGAAGAAGAAAGGAGTTTACGAAGCATTGCCGCTATGACTCATCACTCCCGGCAAAAGGTGACGGAAGTCATCCGACTTGCGGAAAAACGGGGGTTGAAGTGTCCATTAGATGAGGAGATGACGGATCCATGGATTGAAGACTTTCTTTATCCCGAGAAAAAATTAGAAGCTTCAGGACGGCACGTGATTGATTTTGACTACTTGTATGCTGAATTGGCTAAACCGAATGTAACCTTGACTCTGCTTCACGAGGAATATAAGAGAGAAGCACAGGCTCAGGGCAGGATCCCTTATGCCTACCGGACATTTACCGAACACTATCACCGCTTTGCCCAAAAATATAAAGCAACGATGCGGATTCGTCGAAAACCGGGAGAAGCATTGGAGGTGGATTGGGCCGGATCCACGTTGTTTATCACCGACCCTGATACGGGAGAAAAAATCAAAGTCTATGTATTTGTAGCGACACTTCCTTGTTCTCAGCTTTCGTATGTAGAGGGTTCTTTATCCATGGACTTAGCAGCTTGGATTAAGCTCCATCAGCGCGCATTTACCTACATGGGAGGGGTGACTCAAATCATCGTTCCCGATAATCTGAAAACCGGCGTCACCAAACACACGTTCAAAGAGTTGGTGTTAAACCAAACATATGAAGACATGGCACGTCATTACCAATCTGTTATTATGCCGGCCCGAGTAAGGGCACCAAAGGATAAAGCCAGTGTGGAAAGCTCCGTTAATACCGTTTCCACGTGGATCATTGCTTCTTTACGAAACAGTCAATGTTTTACGTTGGAAGAGTTGAATCAAGAGATTCACCAAAAGCTTGAAGCGTTTAATCATCGTCCTTTTACAAAAAAAGAAGGATCGAGATGGTCAGCGTTTATGGAGGAGGAGAAATTCGCCCTTTCCCCTCTTCCCGCTAAGCCATATCAGATGGCTGAATGGCGGACGGCCAAGGTTCAGCCCGATTACCATATCTCAGTGAAGAGTATGTTTTATTCTGTTCCCTATGACTATATTGGTAAGCAGGTCGATGTAAGAGCTTCTGACACGGTGGTAGAAGTGTATTTTCATCACATGAGAATAGCCTCTCATCCAACATTATATGGGAAATACGGTCAATATTCCACCCTGGCTGATCACATGCCGGCTCATCATAAACAGTATGCCGAACAAACACCGGCCGAAGCATTGGACTGGGCAGCGAAAATAGGAGAGTATACCCTCCGGGTTGTGACATATCTGCTGGACAGTTACACCATCGAAAAACAAGCTATGAAGTCCATTTTTGCCTTAAAGAAACTGGAACGCAACTATTCCGTTCAAGAGATAGAACAAGCTTGTCACATGGCGTGTCACGTTACAAACCGACCCACGGTCAAGAGTATCCAGACCTTAATCAGAAACAATAAAAGAGAAACCAAGCAGAAAACGTTAACGCAGAAAAATCAAGAAGTTGATGCGAAACACGGTTTTACCCGCGGTGCTTCTTACTTTGGAGGGAAACGTAAATGAACCAGCAGAATATCAATAAACTAAAAACCCTAAAACTATCAGGCATGGCGGAAGCCTATGAAACGCTTCTCTTAAGGAAAGAAAACAGAGAGATGGATTTTGACACGCTATTAGGCATTTTGATTGATCATGAGGAATCCCAACGTAAAAATAACAAATTACACCGCCTTCTGAAACAAGCTGGCTTTCCAGAAGAAGCTTCGATAGAAGATATTTTATATTATGAGGATCGGAAGTTGGATGAACATTTACTGCTCCGTTTAGCCGCGGGGAACTATCTTCTGGATGGCCGAAACGTTATATTAAAAGGAGTATCCGGGTCCGGGAAAACATGGATAGCTACAGCTCTTGGAGTACAGGCATGCCGCCAGTTTTTTCAGGTTCAGTATACACGACTGCCTGACTTATTAGAATCATTTAAAGTAGCCAAATATCAGCAGAATGACAGCTGCGTTAAATTGATGAAAAAACTGTTGAAGGTGGATCTACTGATCCTTGATGAATGGCTGCTTCATGCTTTGACCAATGAAGAAGCAGCTCTTCTGCTGGAAATCATTAATGCCAGGCGTCAGGCTAAACAATCTACGATCTTTTGTTCCCAATTCGACATTGATGGATGGTATGAAAAACTGGGAGACGGCACCTTGGCAGAAGCCATTCTCGACCGTATTATCCATGATTCGTATGACATTTTCATTGACGGAAAGATATCTATGCGAGAACGTTTCGGCGTCCAACAAGAAAAAGAACAGGAAGAGAACAACACTCTCTTTTAGAAAATAATAATGAAAACGGGTGAAACCATAAAAAGACTGGTTTCACCCGTTTTTCGAAGAGTGGTAAAAAGAATCGCATAAAGTGGTACATTTATCCGCAAAAGGTGGTAAAAAAGATGGCATAAGTGGTAAAAGTCGTCCGCCGTACTCATCTTCAAAGGGGATTGTCTTATAAATGTCGGCTACATAAGCTAAACGAAGCGATTTGCACATTTCTTTCAGGCGGTCACTCATGCTGATCCTCCTCTGTAGAAGCCACATGGCCTGGTTGAAGGGAATCATATTTATCCCAGTTCACATCGTAAGGATGATGGGGCCCGCTTGTTTCTTCCGCGTTATCATGAGGGATCAACTCGTAAAACATTTCATTGATTTCTTCCATGGTATGAGTCGAAAGAAACGCTAAGATACTTTTCACTCGTTCTTTTCTCCATTCCTTGGATTCAATACTTAGATAGGACGCTATGCGTCCGGGCAAATAATTGAAATATCGTGAATAGGGAATGGAACGCGGCTTTTGATACCAGTTTTTCAATATCGGCTGCCAAGGGATCTCTCTCTTATGATTCATGTAAGGGCGATACCCTTCCCCGAGTACTTCTCCGTGAGGAGAAAGAACCGTAAATCGATCCCAGTATGTTATCAAATGAATGTAGCTGTGATGATGGGTATTCGGAACATGGATTAATTCATTATCCAGGGTTATTTCTCCATATTTATTGGCTTTTGCGGTCGTTTGTTTGAAAACAGGGTAAGGCTCTTCAGGTAAAGCTAAGCAATATTTTCGTTCCTCTGCGAGGAGGTCAGCAATGGGCTGCTCTTTCTTATAATGGCATCGTTCCTGATCTTTTTTTGTCTTGTCCCACAACATCTCTCGGAGATGCTTAAGATCCCGTATAGTCGGGGAAGGAGTAAAGAAGTTATATCGTATATACCCTACCTTGTTCTCCACATGTCCTTTTTCGTTTCCTCTCCTGGCATTACAGGCTTCGGGTTCAAAACCATAGTGAAGAGCGAAATGTTCAAAAGATTCTGTGAATACTGTTTCTCCATGGGTTCCCCGCGCTTTGACGACAGCTGCAGCCAGGTTATCAATTCGTATTTTTCGTGGCACAGCGCCAAGCTGTTCAAAAAGCGTTTTGAGTCCCTCGAGAAAACATTCTTGGTTTTCGCTCGGCAGCGGAACAGCATATCCCCCATTACTATAAGGAAGACTCATGATTAAGCAGTGAATATCTTTGAACTTTCCATCCTGAACGGCCTCGGTGAGGCCGAAGTCCACCTGAGCATCCGCAGGAGGATGATTTAATCGCTCGAACGCTTTTCCGCCATTTTCCGATTCCAGGCCATGCGTATCTTTCCAGTCGGCAATAAAGTGACACACCGTTCGGTACGATCCTGGAAATCCTTCTTTTTTCAAGTCCAAATAGATTCCTTTATTATTTCTTCTTAACTTCTTCTGTAAAGCTCGGTCTTCAAATAACCAGTCTGAAACGATTTCTCCCCATTTCTCATCGTACATCATTCCTCGTTTTCGGGGAGTAGCTTCCGAAGGAAGGTGGTCTTGATCGGCATATTTTTTGGCTGTTATCCAGCTGATCCCAGTTCGTTTTGTAATGGCATTAATAGAAAAGGATTTTTCATTTCGTAAGTTTTTGATATGCTTAATATCAGGCATTGCCAGCATCCCTTTCACATCCTCACTCGTTTTGATTAGACACCAATTACCTTGTGCAGCATTCGGCAGGAAGCGGCAAATCGAATTCCATCGCCTGGCTGTCGTACCGTCTGTCCAATCTGCATGATGAGACGGATCATCCCTTGTTTGATTCTGTCATCGTTATTACCGATCGAAAAGTGCTTGACCGGCAGCTGCAGGATAAGATTTATCAGTTTGAACACAAGCAGGGTGTCGTTGCAAAAATTGAAAACCACTCCAAGGAACTGGCGCGTGCATTGGAAGCCGGCACCAGAATTATTATTACGACGCTGCAGAAATTCCCTTACATCCTGGACAAAGCAGAAAATCTGAAAGGAAGCCGCTACGCTGTCATTATTGATGAGGCTCACAGCTCCCAGACGGGTGAATCAGCCAAATCGATGAAAGAAGTGCTGAGTGCAAACGGTTTGGAACAGGCGGAAGAAAAAGATCCATCGGAGCGGGACGCTGAAGATGAAATGCTGCGGACGATGCAGGCTCATGGGAAACAGAGCCATTTAAGTTTTTATGCGTTTACGGCTGTTTACGGCTACACCTAAAAAGAAAACACTTGAAATGTTTGGTACACCAAGAGACGTGGAGCAGCTTCCCGAACCGTTTCATCTGTACTCGATGCGCCAGGCCATAGAAGAAGGATTCATACTGGATGTTCTTGAAAACTACACAACCTATGAAACCTTTTTCCATCTGTCCAGGCAGATAGAAGATGATCCGGAAGTGGATAAGAAAAAAGCTTCCCGGGCTATTGCTCGATTTGTCAGCCTTCACCCGCATAATATTTCTCAAAAAGCGGAAGTCATGATTGAACATTTCCGCCGCATCACCCAGCACAAAATTCAGGGAAATGCCAAAGCAATGGTCGTCACGTCGTCCCGACTACATGCTGTCCGTTATAAAGAAGCGTTTGAAAAATACATCCGGGAAAAAGGATATACAGATGTCAAACCGCTTGTCGCCTTTTCCGGCACGGTTCAGGATGAATACGCGCAGGAATATACCGAAGCCGGAATGAATCAATTCCCGGAAAGTGAAGTGCCGCGCCGGTTTGAAGAAGAATTCGAAGTTATGATTGTGGCTGAAAAGTTCCAGACCGGTTTCGATCAACCCCTACTTCACACGATGTATGTCGACAAAAAATTACATGGTGTGAAAGCTATTCAGACCTTGTCCCGGTTGAACAGGACATGCCCGGGAAAAGAAGATACGTTTGTGCTGGATTTCGCCAATAAAGCGGAAGATATACAGGAAGCGTTTCAGCCGTATTATGAAAAAACAATGATCGATGAAACAACAGATCCTAACATGCTTTATGATCTCGTGGATGATCTTGAGGAAGCTCAGGTGTATACAGATTCGGAAGTAGATGCTTTCTGCCAGCTTTATTTCAAGCCGGACTTTAATATTGAACGGGTGGTGGATCAGCGCCGTCTGCACGGGCTGCTGGATCCAGCGGTGGAACGCTTTGATCAAAAAACGGAAGAAGAACAGGAACTTTTCCGCGATCAACTGAATAAGTTTGTACGTTTATATTCTTTCCTGTCCCAGATCATTCCATTTCAGGATCTGGATCTGCACAAGCTCCACACTTTTGGGCGTTTCTTTCTCAAGAAAATCCAGCGTGACAACGGAGACCGCGAAACCTTTCATATCGACAGCAATGAAGTGGAACTGGCTTTCTACCGGCTGCAGAAACAGCAGGAAGGTATGATTACACTGGAAAGCGGAGGAGACTATGCTGTAGGCGGCCACGTCGCATCCGGCAGCAAAAAGTCCGAAGACGACAAGGATAATCTATCTTCTATCATCGAACGTTTAAACGAACGCTTCGCGACAGATTTTGATGATAGTGACCGCCTTTCCATGGAAGCCGTGGAGGAAGAAATGTATAACGATATGGACCTGGCCCAGAAGGCCCGTTCCAACTCCATGGACAACTATCAGTACGCTTTCGAGAAAGAGTTCATCAACAAATGGATTGAACGTATGGATAAAGACCAAAACATTTTTTCCAAGATTATGGATGATGACGAGTTCAAGGAAATGATGATGCTCGAGATGATGAAGCGGGTGTATGAACGGCAGTCACAGATTTAATTTATAGGTTTAAAAGCAGAAGTAGTCTAAACGCTTAAATTCACATGTTGAAGATTTGTAAAAGATTGTTTACATGTTGCTTTTTAGGGAAATAGGTTAAAAATATCTAATCTTGTATTATGGAGGTGAAAATATGCCGGTTAAACATGAACCTACTGGAATTGTGCACAGTGGATCAAAAGGTGGTACAACTGGTTGTGGAAGTAATACTAGAGAGCATTTAAGCCATTGGGTTAATACAAGTGCTAGAATCACATGTGAAAAAAATGGTTGCAAGAACTGATTTTCACTAATTGTTTAGTGAAAAATAGAAGTTAAGAAGATTGCAAGATAAAGTATAGAAGTATGCAAACAAAAAAGGTTGCCCGTAGTGGCAGCTTTACAATTTATAAAGTGGTGTTGTCTTTTAGATCATCAATCTTCAGAACCATATTATGAAGATCCCGGCTCATTCTGTTTAAATAGGTAAATCCACACTTTTTATAAAAATCGATAGTATTTGTGAAGGATTCAACGGATACAAACACCACTCCCACAGACTCAGAGATTTCTCTGCATATATCAAGTGCGATATACATTAGCCACTTCCCGTGATTGTTTCCTTGAAAGGCATGATCAATGCCTATCGCATGAATTCTGATGGCTGGGTACATTTGCTTTCCTATAATTGATTGCACTGTCCAGTCTTCTTTTTTTAATTTAGATTTTGGTATGGGGATATAGTCAGAAAACAAGGTGAAAAAGCCAATAAAATGGCCGCTGTCATTCTGAACAGTATGCGTTTTGGCAAGGTTTTGCTGATGATAGCTGAGGGCATTTTCTTTTAAAAATGATTCTATAAAATTATTGGGGCTTGAACAAGAAAAGGATTGAACGGTGTCAGCTGGCATATTAGAAATGAGATCAAGATGCATTAGACGTTAAAATTACCGCATTTTCTCATTTCTCTTGCTTTTTTCACACCTTTGCGGACTTCTTCCATGTTTTCAGGTTCTTTTTTATTTTTTCCTTCCGCCCAGTCAATAAAATTTTGACGTTCTTCTTCACTGTCAAAGTTAACTTTCATCGGCTTGATTGTTGGGATGGACAAAGACTTATCCTCCTCATCTCTGCACATGCTGATACCACCTTCATTAGAAATGGTACTAGTATATGCCGGCTTTTCTAAAAGTATACCATAGAACCCCGAGAAAGAAAATTTGATGATGGGTCGCTGGTTTATTAAGAAAAGTAACACACAAGCAGGCCTGGCATAGCTGATACGTCATGAAGCTGTTCCGTAAAGCCGGCAGGACTTATTCAAGCCGTTTTTTTACAGACGAAGAAGCGATCCCAGCCAGGAAGAGTCCGACAAGGACAAAAACAAAAGCAGGCAGCAGCCCCATGACTTCTCCAAATAACCCCAGAATCGGCGGACCGACAAGAAAGGCGGAGTATCCGATACTTACTCTGATTACGGCTCCTTCTGATTCATCGCAAGCGAAAATACCGACCGGAAAGCCCAGCGATGTGCGAAAAGCGGGGGCTCGGCTGAAGGGGTCGAGGAAAAATCCGTCTGCTGTGCGGTCTGTGAACATGGCGTTCCCGGTAATAGTCTGCACGTTGCCCCCGTCCACCGGCGTGGACGAGAAGGTTGTAAAACCAGTACACCACGCCGGTCTGCACGCTTCCTGTGATAACGAGCTTCCTGACGGATCATAAACACAATAAAACTCCTGAGATGGATGAAGCCACTAATGTTGTGGTTTCATCCATTTTTTTGTCCGTGGAAGTGATGCAGAGTGGACAAGGTAAAAAATAAAATAAAACATTTACTAAATTTAATTGACATATTTACGCAATGTGTTTACTATAATAGTTGAAAGGGCTTTCATTATTGTAAGGGGGAGGATGTAATTTGAAAAAATTAATACTGGCTTTATCGACATCGGCGATGGTTCTTGGGGCCTGCAGTGGGAATGGCGGCGAAGGTTCGAGTTCTGATGGGGATGGCGGCGATTCTACGAAGACACTGACGGCCTGGGCATGGAATATAAACATCCCTGTGATGGAAGAAGCAGCGGAACGGTTCGCGGAAGAGAATCCGGGATTTGAACTGGATATCAGGGAGCAGGGTACTCCTGATGTTTACGAACAAATCACCACAGGGCTTCAGGCGCAAGGGGAAGGTCTTCCGGATATTATGCTGATTGAAGACGATCGCGTGCAGGGATATTTGAATAATTTTTCAGATGCTTTTCTTGCTTTAGATGAGTATGGATTTCAAGAAGCGCATAGTGATAAGTTTCCTGAATTTAAGAACGAGCTGCTCACTTTAGATGGAAGCACCTACGGCGTTCCTTTTGATGCGGGTCCGGGCGGGGTTTTCTACCGGACGGATTTGTTTGAAGAAGCTGGGATTAACGCGGATGAGATCGAAACGTGGGATGATTTTATCGAAGCAGGGCACGTTCTGCGTGATGAACTTGATGTGGCGATGACAGGAATCGATATTAATAATGATGATGGTGTTTACCGCATGATGCTGAATCAGCAGGGAACGTTCTATTTTGATGAGGAAGATAACATCAATTTAACATCGGAGGAATCCGTTCGGGCGATGGAAGTTGTTCAGACGCTTGATGAAGAAGGGTTGAATGAGAATTTAGTCGGCTGGGATGCCTGGCTTGGCGGCTTGGCTTCCGGGGAGGTTGCTACGGCACCAAGCGGAGCGTGGCTTTCGGGTTCGTTGACAGAACAGGCGCCGGATCTGGAAGGAAATTGGGGTGTATTCCCTCTGCCTGCCTTTGAAGAAGGTGGCAATCGGGCCGCGAACCTTGGGGGAAGTAACTTTATGATTAATGCTGATACAGAGAACCCGGACCTGGCGTATGAATTTATGGAATTCTTTTCTACCTCTGAAGATGTACAGCTGACAGCAATGGAAGGTGGTCTGTTTCCTTCGCTGAATACGATTTACGATGAAGAGGCGTTTACCGAGTCCGTTCCTTATTTCAACGATCAGCAGATTTGGGAAACGTTTGCCGGCATGATGGATGAGATTCCACCGGCTAACTATACCGGTGACTACAGTCTGGCTCGTGATGAGGCGGAAACAGCCCAGTCTGAAGCAGCTGAAGGGACGGATGTAGAACAAGCGCTTGAAAGTGCGCAAGACCGTCTTTCGAACCGGATTAACAATTAAGAGATTAGAGAATAAAGGGCGTGAATTCCTGCCCTTTATTCTCTTCCATTTCACAATCTGCGCAAAAGGCTGGGTGAATGATGAAACAGACAAAAGCTCCGTATTATTTTATTGCACCTGCAGTAATATTATTTTTAATCTTTACGGCGTATCCGATTATTGCTTCTCTTTATTTAAGTTTTCACCAACAGGAAAATGGGACGTATACGTTTGCAGGACTGTCCAACTATACACGTCTTTTAAATGACAGTATTTTTTGGACGGCATTGTCCAATACCTTCATTATATTTATTTTACAGGTGCCGCTCATGCTTATACTGGCACTGATTCTTGCCAGTGTGCTGAATAGTCAATTGCTTAGGTTGAAGGCACTGTTCAGGGTTTCATTTTTCCTGCCGGCGGTCACTTCTCTTGTCGCCTATTCGCTTTTATTTTCTATCATGATGCAGGATAACGGGCTGTTTAATGAACTGCTCCGTTTCATCGGATTGAACGGGGTTCCGTGGTTGTCTGATTCCGCGTGGGCAAAATTTTCGATAGTACTGGCGATGACGTGGCGCTGGGTCGGATACAACATGATCATTTTCCTGGCGGGATTACAGAATGTTCCTGAAGAAATGTATGAAGCTGCTTCCATTGATGGGGCGGGGAAAATCCGCCAGTTCTTTTCTATTACGGTTCCAAGTTTAAAACCTATTATTCTTTTTGCAGGGATTCTTTCAACGATCGGAACGCTGCAGCTTTTTGATGAACCGTTTAACCTGACAGGCGGCGGTCCGGGAAATTCAACCATGACACTAGGCCTGTACATTTATGAAAACGGTTTTGAGTACTTTGATTTCAGCTATGGCAGTGCTGTAGCGTATGTTGTGGTTGTTTTAGTAGCAATCCTTTCATACGGCCAATTTAAAATTACGGGGGATAAATCATGAAACAGTCCACTACTAAACAGCGATTGCTGGCAAAACTGGGAATGTATACGCTGTTAACCGTATTTTTGATTATTTCCGTTTTCCCGTTTTATTGGATGATTGTCGGCTCGACGAATACATCGGATAAAATGATTTCAAGTCCGCCTACCCTCACGTTCGGTGGTCAGTTCATGGAGAATCTGGTGAATCTGAATAATTCAGTGGGGATCTGGCGTGTCATGTTCAATTCCCTTTTTGTAGCAGGGATGTACGTAGTGATTGCGCTCATTGTGAGTACGGCGGCTGCCTATGCCTTTGCAAAATTCAGGTTTAAAGGGCAGAACACGATTTTTATTATCATGATCCTTTCTATGATGATTCCATACCAGGCGACGATTATTCCGTTGTTTCAAATGATGGCTGCTTACGGTTTGTTGGATACGTATTTCGCGCTGATCGCGCCGCAGTTGTGCTATCCGTTTGCTATTTTTCTCATGCGGCAGAACTTTTTAGCCTTTCCGGATTCGCTGCTTGAATCCGCCCGGTTGGATGGAGCGCACGAGTTTAAAATCTTTTTAAAGATTGTTCTTCCATCTATGAAGCCGGCTCTTGCGGCAACGTCTATCTTTTTGTTTATGTATCAGTGGAATAACTTTATGTGGCCGCTTGTCGCTATACGTTCGGAGGAAATGTATACCTTCCCGGTAGCGCTGTCTACGTTGAACGGGGTTTCCTATACGGACTACGGCCAGATGATGATGGGAATCTCTTTAGCTACAGTTCCAATTATTATTGTATTTCTTATACTGCAGAAGCATTTTATTTCCGGCATGCTGGGAAGTGCTGTGAAGTAGGAAGGGTGTTTGACACATGCTTGAAACAAAAGAAGGAAGTTTGTATTTAGACGGGAAACCGGTGCGCATCATTTCCGGAAGCATTCATTACTTCCGCATCGTAGAGGGACACTGGCGGGATCGTCTGGAAAAGTTAAAAGCAGGCGGATTCAATACAGTGGAGACGTACATTCCGTGGAACTTTCACGAGCCGAAAAAAGGAAGGTTCACCTTGGAAGGGATGCGTAATGTAGAAAGATTCATGCAGCTGGCGCAGGAGATTGGACTGTATGTGATTTTACGTCCTTCGCCTTATATTTGCGCAGAATGGGAGATGGGCGGCCTTCCCGCATGGCTGCTGAAAGATCCTGATCTGCGCTTCCGCTGCTCGGATCCGGTGTTTTTATCCCATTTGAAGGAGTATTATGATCATCTGCTTCCGGTACTCAAGACATATCAGTACTCAGAGGGAGGCCCGGTGATTGCCTTTCAAATAGAGAATGAGTACGGAGCATACGGGGATGACAAAGCGTATTTAGAAGCCATCCGCCGCATGTATCATGAGCATGGCATACGGGAGCTGCTGTTTACGTCAGACGGCCCGGATATGATCAAACCGGGTTCCCTTCGTGACGAGTGGACGACGTTAAACTTCGGCTCCCGGCCCGACGAAGCGTTTCAGGAACTGGAAGAGTGGAAACCCGGTGAACCCCGCATGTGTATGGAATACTGGATCGGCTGGTTTGACGCGTGGGGCTACCCGCATCATACACGTGATGCGGCAAGCACCGGCGATGTATTGAAACGGATGCTGAACCTGGGCGCATCCATGAATGTTTACATGTTTCACGGCGGGACTAATTTTCAATTTTACAACGGGGCCAATCACTATGACACATATGAACCAACGATTACGAGCTACGATTATGATGCGTTGCTGACCGAGTCCGGAGAGGTCACGGAAAAATTCAGAACGGTACAGCGTATCCTGGCGGAAGAAGGACAGGACATCGAAAAGATTCCCGAAGAAAAACCTGCCCGGCTTTCGGAACGTAAGGTCGAACTGTCCCAGTCCGTGAGTCTGTTTGACACCCTTCCCAGCATTGCTGCCAGGAGAGAGAACGTCACTCCATTAACGATGGAAGAATTGGATCAGTCTTACGGATTTGTCCTTTACCGCACGACGTTTGAAGGGAAAGGGATGTTTTCGGTAGAGCTGGATGCGATGCAGGACCGCGCCTTTCTCTATATTAACGGAGTGTATCAATATACGTACTACCGAAACGATACAAAAAAAGTGGTGGATCTCTTTTTTCCAGAGGAGAGCAACACCTTCGAAATCTTTATAGAGAATATGGGAAGAGTCAATTATGGAAAGTATTTATCCGAGAGAAAAGGGCTTATTCAAAACGTGTGGATTGGAAACAGGTACACGTTTGACTGGGACATGTACTCCATTGAGCTGGAAGATCCCGTGCTGGACTTTCACCATCAGAAAGATGAACGGTTCCCTAAATTTTTTGAAGGGAGCTTTTCCGTGGAGACCCCGGCTGACACCTTTGTCCGGTTAGATGGATGGAAAAAGGGAAATGTCCTGATTAATGGGTTCAACCTGGGGCGCTACTGGGAAATAGGTCCTCAAAAGACCTTGTATCTTCCAGGTCCGTTGCTCCAGAAGGGAGATAATAAAATACAGGTCCTGGAACTTGAGGGACATTCCACACCATCGGTTTCCCTTGTTTCGGAGCCGGATCTCGGGTAAATGCTGATGCATGGAAAGGAGAAAACATGGCCACGATCAAGGAAATAGCAGACCGAGCAGGAGTATCTCCCTCCACCGTATCAAGAGTACTGAACTATGATAAAGCTCTATCCGTGGCAGATACGACGAAGAAACGAATATTTGAAGCGGCAGAAGAACTGTCCTATCAAAAAGTCCGTGGAAAAAAGACGGAGGTTCGTACCATTGCTTTTCTGCATTGGGTGGATGATCAGGAAGAACTCGATGATATCTATTACATGGCTATCCGCTTTGGTATTGAAAAAAGAGCCGACATGTCGAATGTGAAATTGGTGAAATACGGAGAAGACGAATTGGAGCAGATTGAAACAGATGTGGAAGGGATTATTGCGGTCGGCCACTTTAATCAAGATCAGGTTCAAGCGCTTAAAAGGTTGGAGAAAAAGATAGTGTTTGTCGATTCAAATCCCGATGAAACAGCATCCGACGCTGTGTTGGTAGATTTCGAGCGTATTTCTAAGATGATTATCGATCACTACGTGAAACAGGGATATAAAGAAATTGGGTTTATCGGCGGCTATGAAACATTCAAAGATACAACAGAACCGATGACAGATTTAAGGGAGCGGTATTACAGATCTTATATGGCTGAACTTGGTCTGCTCCAGGAGAAATTCATTTTTGTCGCCGATTTTTCCGTAGACTCCGGGTACCAGCAGATGGAAAAAGCAATACGCACGCTGGGAGAAGAGCTCCCGGGTGCCTTTTATGTAGCGAATGATCCGATGGCTGTCGGTTGTCTGCGTGCCCTGCATGAATCGGGTTTAAACGTTCCTGATGACGTCAGCCTGATCGGAATCAATGATATCACGGTTTCCAAATATCTCTTTCCTCCTCTCAGTTCCGTTAAAATTTATACGGAGCTCATGGGGGAAACGGCAGTAGATCTTGTGCTTGAGCGGATTCAGGAAGAGCGAAAGGTTCCGAAGAAAGTTTATTTAAATAGCGACCTGCAGCTCCGCCAATCGTAAAAAAACGCAGGGGTTTCAGGTCCGTTTACAGGGGGTTGAATGTGTATATAGGAGTCGATTACTATCCAGAGCAGTGGCCGGCGACGCAATGGGATAAAGATATACAGTTAATGAAGACACTGGGGATCAATGTCGTCCGGATGGCAGAATTCGGCTGGTCTCTCATGGAGCCGGAAGAAGGGAGTTATGATTTCAGCCTCTTTGACGATGTGATGGATCGTTTTGATGAAGCTGGTATTGCTGTAGTACTGGGTACACCGACTGCAACTCCGCCGGCGTGGATGGTCGAAGCGTATCCGGATATTCTGCCGGTCGATAAAAGCGGCAGAACCGTTTCTTTTGGTGCCAGACGCCATTACACGGTGAACAGCCGAACCTATCAAGAGAAGACCCGTCAGATTGTAGAAGCGATGGGACGGCATTTTCGTCATCATCCTGCCCTTATAGGCTGGCAGGTGGATAATGAATACGGTCATGAAGCTTCCGACAGAAGTTACGGGGAGGAAGACGCGCGTGCATTCCGGGAGTGGCTTGAAAGAAAGTACGGCACGTTGGAGAACATGAATAAACGATGGGGAACGGTATTCTGGAGCCAGGTGTACACCAGCTGGGAGCAGATCCCTGTTCCTCTTCCGGTCTATCAGGAACACAATCCAAGCCTGCTGCTGGATTTTGATCGGTTCTGTGCGGATGCTTACGACTTCTATAATCAATTACAGGTGAATGCGCTTCGTACCTGGATTCCTGATTCTCAGTTTATCACACATAATTTTGTCTATTCCGGTCTGGCCCTGGATCAGAAAAAAATGGCAGAGAGCCTGGACTTCATTTCGTTTGATAATTATCCGGTCTGGGGAGGGCTGGCGGAGCCGATACCTCCGGCCGCAATAGCCCGCCAGCTTGATTTGTGCCGTGGTACAAAACAGGGAACCGGCTACTGGGTCATGGAACAGCTGTCCGGTGCCCAGGGCTGGAGTCAAATCGGCTACCTCCCGCGCCCCGGGCATTTGAAGCTGTGGACGTACCAGGCGATTTCCCGTGGGGCAGAGGCGATTGTTTATTTTCGCTGGCGTGCAGCACGGTTTGGGACGGAGCAGTTTTGTCACGGGATTTTGGACCATGACGGTGTTCCGCGCCGAAAGTTTGATGAAACAAAAGAAGTGATAGAGTCTCTGGAAACAGTCGGAGACCGCTGGATAGCAGCGGAGGTAACGGCTGACATCGGCTTTTACCACGATCCGGAAAACGAATGGGCATGGAAGATTCAGCCTCAGTCCGATCAGTTTGATTATGCGCAGGAAGCGTTGCGGTTTTATGAGCCGGCTTTCGCGTGGAACGTACCGGTGGATATGATCCGGGAGGATGCAGATATCTCCAGGTACCGCCTGATCATTGTTCCGCTCTACTTTTTGACAAAGCCTGGATTTCAGGAGAAGCTCGAATATTACGTCCGCTCCGGCGGAACAGTTGTATTTACGTATCGGACCGGGGTGAAAGACGCTGATAATATTGTGACGGAAAAGACACTTCCAGGGTCTCTTGCTGCACTGGTTGGAGCGGAAATACATGAATACGAATCGATCCGTGAGAATAATAGTGCTGTTATTGAAGGAGTAAAAGGGGCTGTAGCAGGTGAAAAAGCGGAGGCACACGTATGGTGTGATTATTTGGTACCTGATACAGCGGAAACGCTTGCCGTTTACCGGGACGGATGGGTGGATGAGCGGGCAGCTATTACGAAACACAGCGTTGGAGAAGGAAAGGTTTATTATATTGGATGCGGAGTAAATACGGATTTCCTTTACACGCTGTACCGCGATATGTTTGAAGATGCTGGTGTATCAGTAATGGAGACACCGAAGAACGTGGAGATGGTCCGCCGTGAAGGAAAGTCGGAGGATTTTATTTCTATCATGAATCACGATACAGAAAAAGCCGGTGAAATAACACTCCCACCTGGAACGTGGACGGAACCAGCAACAGGTGAATATTTTCAGGAGCGGATGGTGCTTCCGGCTCTCGGGAGTATGCTGCTGGTGCAACATCGCGAAAATTAAATGGGGAGTGGAGCAAATGGGTATTTTTCAGTTAAAGAACGAACAGCGTCTGGTACTGGAAACCAAAGAGACGGCGTATGTTATTGATATTCATAAACATGGTCACCTGCAACATGTCTATTGGGGGGAAAAGCTTCCGGAAAAAGCGGATTACGAGGCGCTGCAGTCCATTGTCTTTTCTCCCTCCTCTTTTGAGGCAACGCGCGGGGTGATGGGGTATGATTATATTCCGTGGGGAGAAATGGTATATACAGAACCCACTCTTAAAGCATCTTCTGCATCGGGAGAACGAGGGTTTAAGTGGGAATATGCCGGTCTGGATATAGGCGCCGAAGATTCAGGGAAGCAGCAGGTTGTTATCAAGCTCCAGGATTCCCTCGGCAGGTATCAAGTGGACGTAACGTATGATGTCTTTGAACAGGATGACATGATTGCCAGAAGTCAGACCATTACAAACATAAAAGGAGAAGCATTATATATAGAAGCGGCCCGTTCCATGCAGGTTTCTCTGCCGCCTGCCGCGTGGTATAACCTCTCCCATCTTGCAGGGAAATGGGTGGGGGAGTTTCAGCTTATTCAGGAAAAGATCCGGGAAGGAAGGAAAACGATCGACAGCCGCCGCGGAAACACGTCCCACCACGCGAACCCGTGGTTTGCGATTGATCAAGGAGCTGGAGAAGACAGTGGAGATGTCTGGTTCGGCCACCTCGCTTATTCCGGAAACTGGGATCTTCATGTAGAAAAGGATGCCCATGGATTTATTCATGTGTGCGGAGGCATTAATGATTTTGATTTTATGAAGGTGCTTCAATCGGGGGAGTCGTTTCAAACACCGGTGTTTTATCTCGGGTATACCTCGAAAGGCTTTACGGGTATGAGCCATCAGGCGCACCGTTTTCAGAGGAAACATATAATGCCGGAGCTGCACAGGGAAGCAGAACGAAAAGTGTTATATAACTCCTGGGAAGCCACGTACTTTGATGTTTCTGAAGAAAACCAAAAAGCATTGGCAGATGAAGCAGCAGCTATAGGGTGTGAACGTTTCGTTGTGGACGACGGATGGTTTGGTAAACGAAACTCGGATCAATCCAGTCTTGGAGACTGGGAAGTGAATCAGGATAAATTTCCGAACGGCCTCGATCCATTGATTTCCTATGTCAAAGAAAAGGGGATGGATTTTGGTATCTGGCTGGAGCCGGAAATGGTGAACGAAGACAGCCGCTTGTTCCAGGAGCATCCGGAGTGGGTGTATCATTTTGCGACAAAGGATCAGACGACAGCCCGCAATCAATTGGTGCTTCAGTTCGGCCGGGAAGATGTACGTACTTATGTCAAAAATATGCTCGACAAGCTCCTGGGAAGCCATGATATTTCCTTTATTAAATGGGACATGAACCGCTCGTTGTCTGAAGTTGGCCGGATAGGCGCGGGTGTGCAGGAGCAAAAGCAGTTATGGCATGAACATGTCGAAGGCCTTTATGACGTGTTTGACTACATTAAGAATGCGTATCCGCACGTGCTGGTGGAAACCTGTTCCGGAGGAGGCGGCCGCATTGATCTCGGTGTTCTGCAGCGGACGGACCAGTTCTGGACCAGCGATAACACCGATGCCCGGGACCGGCTTTCCATTCAGCGCGGGTGTTCCTACGCCTATCACCAGAAAACCATGATGTGCTGGGTCACCGATGCCCCTAACTGGCTGAATCAGCGCACGGTTCCGTTGAAATACCGGTTTCATTCCGCTATGATGGGCGGTCTTGGTATTGGTGGGAATCTGCATGAATGGACGAAGGAAGAAAAGGAAGAGGCCGACCGCTGGATTACTTTTTACAAACACATCCGGCCGGTGATTCAGGAAGGCCTTGCTTACCGCTTGACGGCAACTCATCCAAAGAAAGAAACGGAAATCATGCAGTACGTGAGTGAAGATGGCAGTCGTTCTGTTGTATTCCTGTTGGAAAATGGCTTATCTTTCGGTCCTCATCCGGTTCAGGTGAAGGTAAAAGGTCTGGACGAAAACGCTCGCTATTACTCCTCTGATGGTACAACGGCCACCGGTGCGTTTTGGATGAATCATGGACTTATATGGCAATTAAATGAAGAGTATCAATGCGAAATCATCGAACTGTCGAAAGTAGAAGAATAACGTCTCACAGATCAAAAACATAGGTGCCCCATCCGTTAAAAGTGGAGGGGGCACCTATGTTTTGTTATGGTAAAAGGCGCCGTAAAGAACAGTAGCTTTAGTTGGAGTATCTCTTCGGATTTTCCCCTTTTCCGAAGAAGTAAGGATCAGATACATCGGCAGTTGCCCATTGTCCATGCAGTATGAGATGGAATATCTTATTGTTCCAAAGAGAAAAGTTTGAAATAATTGTAAGTGGAAGATGGTGTATTGATGCTGTGGTCTATGTTTATGGAGGAGGCGGCTTAATGAAAGAACCTCATGATAAAGAAATTCAAAAAGTTAAGGGAGGATATGTTAAAATAGGAAATGAAAGGATTAAGACAAAGATTAAGGACCTGAGTAAAAGAAGCTGGCTTATCATTCTTCTCCTTCTTCTGGCTATGTTGAATTGAGTCGTTTATTCCTTTGAAAGATACCTGAAGGGACTGAGTGGTCAACGATAAACCAGCACAAATCAGGACGAGGTGTATGGAAATGAGAAAATTAGTCATAGCAGGAACGATCCTGCTTCCAACGGCATTCCTGCTTATGGCATGCAGCGACGAGGCAGGAAGCAGCAATGAGAACGAAGATAATAACGAAACAACAGAGCAGCAGGAGCCGGCCGCCGCAGAATCAGAGAATGTTGATGCAGAAGCTTCTATGGATGCAGCGGAAGAAGCTGCCGAACAGCCTGAGAGGGAAGAAGACGATGCCCTGTCGGAGTTTTCTTCGGAAGAAATCGAATACGCCCGCGTGTGGCGGCAGCTGGGCGCGAATCAGGAGATAGAGGCTTTGTACGTCCAGCATATTTCATCGGGGGAGCCGTTGAACCCTGACGATGAAACGAGCGCGGTGTACCCGGAAGATGTGGTGCAGTTATCGGGAGCCCGCCTGGTGGACGGATCCGTTACCTACAGCAGTAATGGGGACGGCACGATTAATAAGTATAATGTGCCGTTACGCTGGGACGGTAAGAATCCCGCCGGCAGAGAAGTTTATACAGAGATTATCGACAATACAGAAACAATAAGAATCAACCCCGGGGAGGATAAAGAAATTATTAAACTCATCCGTCTCATGCAATAATTCATGCCGCCCTGCGGTTTTCTGATTTCTCTATTCCCTCATTCAAGGATGGGTGTTTTTAGGACGATGCTTATGCTACTATGAGTATAATCTTGAATAGAGGTGAGTATAGATGAGCAGAGTTGAGCAGAGTACAAAGTTAGACTTAGAGAAAATCGTTTTTATTGGGAGAACCTACGAAGAGTATTTGGATATGTTTTCTCTTTCGGTGGAAGAACTGAGAGGAAAAAGAATACTTGATTGTCCTGCAGGAGCATGTTCTTTTACTGCAATGGGACAAAAAAATGGATTAGATGTCACTGCATGTGATATTGCATACGATCATGCAGGAGAAGAACTTGAAAATAAAGGACTACAAGATATCGAACATGCGATGGAACACATGAAAAAAGCAAAAAAGAATTATATTTGGGACTATTTCAAAGACATAGATGGCCTTAGAAGATACCGCTTAAGCGCATTAGAGGAATGTTCTAATGATATGAGGAACTTTGGCGAACGATACGTTCCCGTCACCTTACCTTCCATGCCGTTTAAAGATGGAGAGTTTGATGTTCTTCTTTCCGCTCACTTTTTATTTATGTATGCGGACCGATTAGATTATCCATTTCATATCGAAACAATAAATGAGTTATTAAGAGTTTCTAAAGAGGAAATCCGCATTTTTCCCTTAGTTGATTTGGAAGGGAAAAGATATAGGCATTTAGATACGTTGCTGGATCACCTTACTAATAATGGATGTTCCGTTGAAGAAATTAAAGTATCATATGAATTTCAGGTAAACGCTAATTCCATGTTGAAGATTAAAAAAGGTTTATAAAGTAAGGGCAGCGACCAACGTTGTTCTTAGTCTGTTAAAGGGCGCAAGAACGGAATAAGAAATGCATTTGACAGTGGTTGTCCAGGAAGGGGATATCATGTTTAACGTTTACTATTACGTGTTGGAAACTTTATCAGATTGGGAACTTGGATATGTGACGGCCGAACTGCACTCCGGGAGATACTTTAAAAAGCAAAGTCCCCATGTTTCAGTGAAAACTGTGGGCTCTACAAAGGACCCCATAACCACAATGGGGGGGTTAACAGTTGCGCCTGACATAACTGTTGATGAAATTATTGCTGAGCCTTCCGCAGTTTTATTGTTACCAGGAGCAGATACTTGGGATGATCAAAAGCATACTCCGATTATTGAAAAGGCGGTGGAATTGTTAGAATGTGGGGCAATCGTTGCTGCAATATGTGGGGCGACAACTGCTCTTGCCGAAGCCGGAGTATTGGACGGACGTATTCACACCAGCAATAGTCTTGAATACCTTAACATGGTATCTTCAAATTATAATGGGCAGCAATATTATAAAGACGTGAAAGCAATTGCGGATGGTGAGTTGATTACAGGCAGTTCAGCAGGTGGTTTACTTTTCGCTGGAATAGTATTAGAGAAATTAGATGTATTTGCTGAAGACACCCTTGAGGCATGGTATAACTACTTTAATACGGGTGACGCAACGTATTTTTACACTTTACTAAAGACTTTAGACAATTAAAAGAATTCCTCCAGAAATGGACGCGCTAATTGAATAGTGCGTCCTTTTTATTCGAACATAGAGGAAATGGTTGTCGTGGGGGATTTGTCTTATATTTTTGATAGGTCCGTTTCTTGGTTGGACGATTGCCGTTATGTATGCATTACATGCCCATAATGCATTTGCGGCATTTACTATCTTTTATCTTTACCCTCCTTTTCTTATTGCAGGAATCATCCTATTGGTAGCCGGTGCACGCAAATACGACCAGGAGCATGGCGATGCAGTTTCAGATAAAGCTTGAATCATTGATGAATCATCTTTTGTTTTTCTCTTTGTACAAACCGGCAAGGGAAACACCGGCTAAAACGATCACACCGCCCGCGATCGATAGAAGGGCGGGCGTTTCGCCTATCCACACCCAGGAGATGATGGTGGCCAGGACAGGGGTGAGGTACAAGGAACTGGTGGCTTCCGATGCGCCTTGTTTTGATGTGGCGTATGCGATGGCGAAGTAAGGAATCACGGTTGGGAACAGTCCGAGATACAAAACGGTGAGTAAACTTTCCATGGAGGCCTGCTGCACAGCTTCCGCGGCGCCGGGGGCGGAAACCAGCATGAAGAGGGTTCCGGCCCAGATGGTGTACGTCGTAAATGGGATGAATCCATACTTCGTCAGATAGTTCGATTGCAGCACAAAATAAACACTCTCCCCCAGAGCCGCTGTTACAATCATCAGCACCCCCCATTCTAAGGTAAAACTTCCCCATGCATCGAGAGAGATAAGAAATACTCCGAATAATGCCGTGACAGAACCGGTCCATCCGTATGTACCAAAGGTTTCTTTTAAGAAAAGCCTGGCAAGCAGCGCGGAAAGGAGCGGCGTGGTCGATACGAGGAAACTCGCTGCTCCGGCACTGACGGTTTTTTCTCCGATACTAAGAAACGTGTGATAGACGGAAAAGCCCAGGAATCCGAGCATCAAAATGGCGGGAAGGTCTTTTCGTTCCGGAAGTTTCATTTTGGTGACTGCGGCAGCGATGACCAGGGCGGTGGAACCAATCAGCAGCCGTAGCATCGATAAATGGAACGGGTCAAACGATTCCAATCCCACGCGTATAGCTGGAAACGCGGAAGCCCATAGAATAATCGCTGCTGCATAGGCGGATAGTACACGAAGAGGCATTTGTTCGTCATCCTTACGATTGGAAAGTATATTTGATCTTACAGCTCTTATGATAAAATACGTACGAAGCATTGGAATCAACCATTTCCATGAAAGCCATGCCAACCAATCAAGGGTGAAAAAATGAATAACCGGTCAACGACGTATAAGGATATTGTGAATTGCATAGAAAAGAAAGCAGCAGAAGGGGAGTGGTCCGCCGGGCGGAAACTTCCGACCCAAAGGGAGCTGGCCGCTGCATTCGGGGTGAACCGGAGCACGGTGATTCATGCGCTGGATGTGTTGAAAGAGAGAGGAATCATAGAATCCAAAACAGGCAGCGGGACGTACGTTTCGGACTATGATGCCTCCACCTTATCACAGCGCTTCGTCAACTGGACGGACTTTTCAAAGTACAGTCTTCATCCAACGAACCACGACATCGTGAGAAAAATAAATAAGCTGGAGCTGGATGATTCGATCATACAATTAGGCAAGGGGGAGCTTCACGAGGAGCTGTTTCCCAAGCGTTTATTTGATGAATCGCTCCGCTCGCTGGAGACGACGTATCATCATTATGGATATGATGACGGCACGGGGGACTATAGATACAGAAAAGCGGTCTCGTCCTATTTGAAGGAGCGGGGAATTGCTTCCAGTCCGGACACTATACTACCGGTATCCGGAGCTCTGCAGGCGCTGCAGTTAATAACGCTTGGTTTACTGCAGATGGGGTCCACCGTCTACACACCGCAGATTTCGTATGTTCATTCCCTGCATGTTTTTCGAACATCCGGTATGAAACTGAAAAGCATTCCGTTTAAGAAGCAGAGGCTGGATACGGAGTACCTGCGTGACGATTTGTGCAGAAACAAGGGATCGTCTATGTTATACGTCAATCCGACGTTTCAAAACCCGGTAACGACCACGCTGGATGGCCAAAGCCGAAAAGAGTTGGTGGAGCTTTCGCGGGACTATCAAATGCCTGTTATAGAAGATGATATCTTCCGGGATTTATGGATCGACCAGGAGCCGCAGCCACCCATCGCATCTTTCGATCACAACGGGCATACGCTGTTTATTGGGAGTTTTTCCAAGACGATGGCGCCGACGCTTAGAGTCGGCTGGATGACAGGCCCGGCAGATGTCATGGAGAAGCTGAGTGATCTGCGGATGCAGCTGGACTACGGCACCAGTTATCTCCCGCAGCTTGCCATGTATGATTTTCTTGAAACAGGAAAATACGATGAGCATATGAACACGCTGAGAAAAGAACTTCGGGACAGACGAGACACGCTGGCCCAACTTTTGGAGACATACATAGCTGATGCTGCAACCTGGGAGATTCCCGAAGGAGGCATGTTCATCTGGGTGCGGTTTGCAGATGACATAAACGTTCGGAGGCTGTTTTCTGCGCTTGTCGACAGGGGCGTCTTAATAAATCCAGGCTTCATCTACAGCTATTACCACAATCAATATGCCAGGCTGTCTTTCACCAGTTCGTCTCTGAGGGACATGGAATACGGGATGAAGGTAATAAGAGACGCGGTGGACGAACAAAAGTGACGCAGTCGTTTCATCGCGTAAAGGGACACTGTGCATATATTTTCTGATTTATCGAATTTTTTAGTATGTTTTAGTTTACTTGATCCGTCTGTTCATGCTACATTTATATTGAATTAAAGATAATGTAATGAGGAGGAATCAGGTATGGCAAAAATAGTGTGGTCTATCGATCCTGTACATAGTGAAATTGGATTCTCCGTGAAGCATATGATGATTTCAAAAGCGAAAGGCGCATTTGACACCTTCGAGGGTACGTTAAAAGCGGATGTGGACGATTTAGAGAATGCCGAAATCGAAGCGTCCATTGATGCTGCGAGTATTAATACGAACGATGAAAATCGGGACGGCCATTTGAAATCGGGTGACTTTTTCGATGTGGAGAACTATCCAACCATCACATTCGTTGGGAAAGATATTCAGAAGAAAAAGGATGACCGTTTTGATGTCACAGGCGATCTTACCATGCTCGGTACGACAAAAGAAGTGACGTTGGATGTCACCTTTGAAGGGCAGAGTAAGGATCCGATCAGCGGGAACATGGTCGCTGGCTTCAGCGGCGAAACAACGATTAACCGCAAAGAATTCGGACTCACGTGGAATGCCGCAGTGGAAACCGGCGGCGTTCTTGTCGGGGAAGATGTGAAAGTGAACCTTGAACTCGAACTGCACAAGCAGGAATAGAGCGGAAATGATACAAAAATACGCATCATTGAATAACTAGGTTTATCCATCAGCGGTTCGGCTGACACTTTTAACACCCCCGTCTCTTTTGCGTCCGCAAAGAGACGGGGGTCTTATTTAAGGTTGCGGGAATACTGTATTATAGCGAAAAAGGTTTCGGGCTGTTTATACTCATAAAGGGGGCAGAGAAACATGAATAAAATAATGGTGGCTTTCTGCTTCGTATTCCTGCTTTCGTTATTTGGTTGTGGAAAGGAAGAGTCCGACTATACCGGCGACATTGAGAAGGTTAATGAAAATAGTATAGAAGTAGTGTACCCAAAAGAGGATAGGAATCCGGATGCATCTTATCCTGTTTACACCGTCAACGTAAATGAAGATACGGAGTTTACTGGAAGTGCCGATGCATTCCGTGATCTTGCTGAAGGCGACAGGGTACAGGTTTGGGTGATCAATGTCGGTCCGGATGGTGAAATTCACAATAAAACAGCCAAAAAGATTTTGGTGGAATAGTGCTGTCTTCTACCATTGCATCGGAATTCTCTCTGGGAATGGTTCAATGTTCCGTCACACTGAGGTGGTCAGTACACCGCTTCTGACAGAAATAATATAGTATAGGGAGATATAACGTATTTCACATATATAGGAAGATTACTTTGTGAACTATATCAAGGGTTTCATCCATCTTTTTAAGTGTTTATAACGCTTTTATTGTTTTAATCGAAGCACGTCTTCTGTTGTGAGGCCGGTCACTTCAGCTATCGTTTCCACATCCATGTCTTTTTTCAGCATTTTCTCAGCGATTTCTTTTTTCACCTTTTGATTTTCCATGTATTTACCCACATCCATACCTTTTACATATCCCTGTACCCTGCATGAAATCTTAAGTTCTTCTAGTGCTTCTTCCAGCTCTTCTTCCAGCTTTTCTTCCATATAATTCACCTCTCCCTGCATTTTTTTCGAAGGAGTAAGGGGCAGATATATGTTCCAAAAATTGTTCCACTTTTGTTCGGGAACTTTTGTTCTCCTTAAGGATAGCTGTTCCATCCGGGAAAAGCAAGGAATTTTTTCTTTTTTCAAAAAAATAAAAGACGGCGGATGTCAGCCGGCAGCAGATTCTTATTTCGGAATGGTTTCCGAAAGCAGCTTGGCAGGGATTGGATAATAATCACGTTTTTTATTCATCCGTACAATAAATACTCCTTTACATGCAGTAACTAATGATCCAGGAGTCGGCGTAATTTAATTGAAATTAATCCTTTTCCCTTTCTCCCCTTTTTGTCAGGGACAAGGCCGTTTGTCCCTGTGATCTAAGGGTTCCTGAGTTCAACGGAGACCCCGCTTGCTTCTTCGGCGGCGACTTGTATATCAAACGAGCCGTCTGTGATGAATCCCTGGATCTGCATGGTTCCGTCCCGGGAGTCGGAGATTTCCTGTTCCCATAATACCTGGTCCTCTGTTTCAGCGGACAAGGTGATGGTTCCTTCGCCAACCGATGCTGTATAGGGAATGAAAAGCGTTCCTCCTCCTTCAGTTGTCCCGACTTCCGTTACACCATAATTCCCCCGGAGCGTACCAATGGATACTGTAACGGTACCATTTGTCATTCTCTTATTGGCATTTACGGTTACATTATCAGCATAAAAGTACAGAAATGCCGTTATACCGATGGCGAGAAGAAAATTGAATACCGACGCTGTGATGAAAAATACCTTCATGTTGATATGTTGGCGTATAAGACGGTTCAATCTGTTGACAAGTCGAAAGAAAACAGGAAGTAATACAGCCCCGAAAAGCACAGCCGCCCAATGAACGGGAGACAGCACGGCTAGAATGAGTATCGTTATGTACCCTATTATAAACATCCAATAACTTATGTGTGAAACAGTGCTGCTCTTATCGGGTTTACCAAACATCCATTCTATCACTTTTTGCAAAAAAATCCCTCCCATTTTCCCTCCAAAAGCTCGTGTTCTCAAAAGATATGAATCAAAGGAAATATTAACACATAAAAGGAAAGAGGAGGAAGAGATGTGGCATTGGATTAGGAGGGAATTTTCTGCTCTTTGTCAGCAAAAATCAGCTCGATCAGCAAGAGGAGCAATGATACGGCGGCTGCGATGAGCAGGCTGCTTGTTTGGTTGATTCCGGTTATGGCACCTATCGTGTAAAACGCAAAAATCCGTGTGAGCAGTACTACCACACGATGCAGCATGGCGGGGCCCATCACGTGTTGGACGATTTTCTCAATGATACTGTCGACGGTATACCAATAGATAAAGAGACAGACGGTGATTGTCAGGATCTGTTGAAAGCTGACATCCAATGAAAATAGCTGTTGGACGAAGACGGACGAGCCGAGCATAGCAAATAGAAAAAGAGCAAGCACCGCTGTTGGAAATATGGCAAGGACACACGCGATGGCCAGGGTCGAAACGATTTTTGGTTTCCTGTGTTTTTCTTCTTTACTGCTGACTATCACTATAGTAGCGAATAAAAAGAAGAGCACAAAGACAACAATCAGCAGTGTCAGCATCGGCATAACCAGTCTCCCATTCGTTTATTTTTTTCACGTCTTCCATTATGTATATCATTGATCAATAACCTTGAGCCCCTTAGTGCAAGTGCCGCGGCCATCCATTATCAGAATGTCTTCTTTACGTTTGTCCTTCCACCGTCACGACGGTCATCTGGCTTTGATTTAGAAAGCGGATCGGCAGGACGCTGGTGCCGAGGCCGCTGTCGATGTAGAGATGGCTGCCGGACGCGAAGGAATACGTTCCTTTATCATATGTCGGGAACAGTTTTTCACCTGGTGAGATGAGTCCCCCGATGATAGGAAAACGGACCTGACCGCCGTGGGTATGGCCGCTTAAGACAAGGTCGGCACGCCCGGACGTTTCATCCCGGACGACAAGCGGTGCGTGGGACAAGAGAATCGTGTAATGCTCCTCGTTGATGCCCTGGAACGCACTGGTTACGTTGTCGTGGTTCGTGTAATGGTCATCGATACCGGCGAGGTTGATGATGGCACCGTTCACTTCGACCTGCCTGTTCGTGTTGTCGAGGATCGTGATGCCGCGTTTTTTCAAACCTTGAAGTAGAGGTTGAGTGTGGGGGTTATCGTATTCATGATTGCCCGTGACAAAATAAATCTTCTCCGTCACATTGGTCAGAGATCCCATCAGCTGCAGCATCGGCTCCATGCTGGAGGTTCCCTTATCGACGAGATCGCCTGTGACCACAATCATATCCGGATCTGCGTTCTCTGCGGCGTGGATAAGGGTCTGATTGTCCCCTCCGAATTGTTTATTATGTACATCGCTGATCTGGAGCATGCGGATCGATGTATCAGCCGGGATTTCCCCGGTTGTAAACGTCACATGCTCGGTGTGGAAAACATTCGTGTCGTAATAACTTTTTGCCCCGATGGCCACGGCGGCAATGACCAGAATCAGGAGCAGCCAGCGTTTCTTTGTCATAAAAAGGACCATCCTTGTTGAAAAATAGAAAATGACCTGCGTTGATTGTATGATAGCACGGATACCGGTGATGCGGCAGACATAAAAAGAATTTCTATTTTTGTATCCGGGGTGTGGTATAATACGGATAACTTCAAGAAGAAGGGAAGACGAAAGATGGAAGAAATGCTGTACCGTATTCTGAATGAACTTTCTGCGGTAAGAACCGGCATGTCAACGATGGAAGCTGGATTGAAAGCAGACATCACAAGCACGAAGAACGAATTAAAAGAAGAGATAACGGATGTGCGTACGGAATTCAAAGATGATAATGAGAATCTACGCATGGAGTTCAAGGATGAAATAGGGAGTGCGCGTATAGAATTAAAAGAAGAAATGGGTAGTGTCCGTAACGAGGTGAAAAGCGACATCGCGGATGTGCGTACAGAGTTAAAAGACGATATCACAGGTGTGCGCATGGAGCTCAAAGACGATATCGCAGGTGTGCACCACGAGTTAAAAAGTGAAATGAGCGGGATGCATACCGAATTAAAAGATGAAATGAGTGGAACACGCACAGAATTAAAGGATGAAATAGGCGGAGTACGCATTGAATGGAAAGAAGAAATAGGATATGTGCGTACAGAATTAAAAGAAGAAATAGGATATGTGCGTGAAGAATTAAAAGAAGGACAGCAGCGCATAGAGAAAAAACTCATGAGTATTCCGGAAAGTTATGAAAAACTTGAGGCGTTCATAGGAAGTCAGCAGCGTACGCTCGAAAAGTTATCGGAACGGTCTCTTCATCATGAAGCAGACATCGAATACCTGAAAAGCCTCCGAACCTGATCCCCTCCGCCTCTCCCTCAAAGTGCTTCTCTTTATCCTGCCGCCGAGTGTTTTTCTTTCCCGGCTTATCGTCAAGTGCTGTTATATCTATTGTTCTTCTCCTTCGATGGTAACCACCGTCATCTGGCTCTGATTCATAAACCGAACGGGTATCGTACTCGTTCCGAGACCTTTGCAGATGTAAATCCAGCTGCCGGAGGCGAAAAAATGCGTACCCTGTTCATAGCTTGGAAACAGACCTTCACCGGGAGAGACCACGCCGCCAATAAAGGGAAACCGTATCTGGCCGCCGTGGGTGTGCCCGCTTAAAATAAGGTCGGCACGGGAGGCTTTTTCGTTTTGGAAGACAAGCGGTGCGTGGGAGAGCAGAAGAGTATAATACTCCTCGTCTATTCCCTGGAACGCCCGGCTTAGATTGTGGCGGTTCGTGTAATGGTCCTCGATGCCGGCAAGTTTAATGACGGCGCCGTTCACCTCGACCATTGTGTTCCTGTTATCCAGAACCGTGATGCCGCGTTCTTTCAGGCCGTGGAGAAAGGACTTTACCTCTGGATGCTCCCAATCATGGTTGCCGGTAACAAAATAAATGTTTTTCGTTACACCAGTCAACGCTTCCATCAGGTGCAGCATAGGCGTGATACTGGGTGTGTCTTCATCGATGAGATCACCTGTGACGGCAATCATGTCCGGCTCGGCTTCCATGGCCGCGTTGATAAGCCGTTTGTTATGCCGGCCGAACTGTTTATTATGTATGTCGCTGATTTGGAGCAGTCGGATTGATTTATCCGCCGGTAGTTTCCTGGTTGTGAACGTGACGTACTTCGTTAGGAACACGTTGGTATCGTAATAGCTTTTTCCCGCAATCGCTGCGGCAGTTGTCATCAGAAGGAAAAACATCCAGCGTTTCTTTGTCATAAGAAGGACCATCCTTTTGAAAAATGGGAGATTACCTGCGTTGATTTAATCATAGCATGAAAGAATGGCAGATGCTGTATGGAATGTTCCGATACCTATCAAGCTGTAATGATTCGGGTTGGTCCTGGGGACCGGTGCCGCGTGATGTTTCTTCTGTCGGTAGCACGGGGAATATTCTAAGCGGCAGAAGAAACCAAAAGAGGGAGGACACACGTATGGCATCTTATGAAACGATGGTGCAGCGGTTGGCAGAGATGACAGAAAAGCAGAAGGTCCATGGAGTGAATGAGGTATACAAAGGGATTCCGGATCTCGACCGAACAGGGGATCTCGATCCGCGGGTGCTTGCCGATGCGGAGCATATGCCGGATAGGGAGAATGAGGAAGTACCTTCTATTGAGACGATACGGGAGAACATGGGCCGGCCGAATCAAGACGTGACGAGAGGAACGGTATCAGAGAAACATATCTCGATACCTGCCGAACATCGAATGATTCCCGCGGTGGTGTATACTCCGCAGGAAGAAGGGCCCCGTCCGGTTGTCGTGTATTTTTTCGGAGGCGGGTTCATCGGCGGCAGTGTGGAGGCCGTAGCGAATCCGTGTAAAGCGCTGGCGGAAAAAGCCGGAGCGGTCGTCGTGGCGGTGGATTACCGGCTGGCTCCCGAGCACCCTTATCCGGCGGCGGTGACCGATAGTTTTGCCGCGGTGGAATGGGTGCATGCCCGTGCCGGGGAACTGGGGGCGGATCAGAACCGGTTAACGGTATCCGGAGACAGCGCCGGCGGTAACCTGGCTGCCGTATGTGCGCTCTTGGATAACGAACGCGGCACCGGAATGATCGCGTTTCAGGCACTGCTGTATCCGGTCGTTCATCTGACATACGCCGAGTCAAAGCATTACACATGGAGCTTGGACCGTTATCAGATAAACTATCACCCGGAGCTTGTCGAACAGAGAATACGTGCCTTAGAGGCATTGGGACCGTTGTTCCGTTCCTCGTATCTGCAGGGAACAGACCCGGACACCCCTTATGTATCCCCGCTGGCAGCGGAGGATGTGAGCGGGATGGCTCCGGCGCTCATCTTCAGCGCCGAATATGATTTTCTCCGGCTGGAAGAGGAAGCGTATGCCGAAAAGCTTGCCGCTGCCGGGGTACCTGTCACGCGTATCCAGTACCAGGGCATGGATCACGGGTATATTGATAAAATCGGCGGCTACCCGCAGGCCGAAGATACGATACATGAAATCGCCAAAGCGATGCAGAGACTCTTTTCGTAAGAGTCTCTTTTTCCGCCGTTTATTCTTTAACACTGTCCGCGAGAAACAGGGAGGCGTCCTGTTCGTTAAATAGGCCCTTTCCGTGATGGAATGTTCTGATGTTTGTGGAGGAGAAGCCGGATTCGGTAAGTAACGCTGTCAGCTCGTCATGGGAGAGCGTCTTGTGGATATGGTCATGCTGATCCATCGTCTCGTCTTTATCAAAATCAACGATCAGCAGCCGCCCGCCTTGTCGTAACACGCGAAACAGCTGCCGCAGAATGTCTGCTGCATCATGAATATGGTGGAGAACGAGGGACATGACGATGACGTTTACTTCGAAGCTTCTTCCCCCAAATAAGCCTTCCTCTGTGTAGGAGCGGTCCTGCCGTATGTTTTAACTACTTTCACTATAGAATAAAATCGAAGTAATAACGACAATGTAGCTCGCGACGATGATCAGTGACGGCACGACATACGTGAGCGTATTTCTGGTATGATCCCTTTTGATAATGGCCATTACAATACCAGTCAGTACAAAGCCGGCCACAGCAATAATGATGGTTTGATCACTCGTGTTCTTCCAGATACTTCCGTTTGTATAAAAGAGATCTCCGATGGCTGTCATGAGCACATTAAAGGCGTTACTGCCGAGAATGGTGCCGACAGCGAGGTTCACGTTGGCTAATCGGAGGGCAACATAAACGCTGACAGCATCCGGAATGGACGTTGCCGTCGCGACCAAAATACTGCCTACGGCTGTAGCACTGATTCCTGTTGTCCCAGCCATACTATCTCCTGATATCGACAACATGCTGCCTGAAACGAAAATCACAGCGGCAAAGAAGATGAATTTTTGAATCGTGCGGGGAACATGTATCGTTTCAACGCCGGAAGAGGTAGTAGATGGTACTGACGTGACGCTTTGTTTTTGTGAAATGTACCACATCCCGGCAGCATACACCATTGCGACCAGTATACTGATGAGACTGATCCAGAAAAGAGAAAGCGGGAGATGGAGAATCATCCCGCCGCTTGTGATGGCGCATAACAGCAGGCCGATTACACCGGTATAAAGGTGATGATCCGAGACGTTCAAGAACAGGCGGTGGTGACGGAAATGAACATCCAGCAGAAACAAAAAGAAGATATTAAAAATAATACTTCCGAGTCCATTCCCCACGGCAATATCAGCATTCCCAATGATACCGGCAGAAACCGTTGCGGTCAGTTCCGGAAGCGAAGTGGCGGCTGCCAGCAGCATGGTGCCGGCTACAAGACCGCCTATTTTTGTGTGCTGGCTGATTAGGTTGGCGTACGTGGACAATCGGACCGCACAAAAAGCGGATATGAGAGCGGAAACAATAAAAATGGTAGTAGAAATGCCAGCAGTGATAAGATACAGCTCTCCTTTTTCTATAATACAGGTAATACCCTGTTTCCTTTTGTTCGTCGTTCCAAACATTCCGTGAAAACTACCGGGACTTTTTTTGTTAAAATGAAAGGGAGAAGAGGACGAGGAGGGGACATGATAAACGATACAGAATTCAAAGATATGAGGAGCGATTTGGTGTAGTTTCCACCGGGTTTACATAAAACAGATGGAATATGGCAGCGGGCCGAGGCTTATCCGTATTTCCAGAGCGAAGTACCGGCAGGATTGAGTAAACAGAAAATGGAATAAAAAAATATGAGCGGGCTCAAACAGGCGGACTTGATAGCGGCGCCTGCCATCCGTATTCATGAATCATTCACGTTTGTGGAACACGAGATGACAATGATTGGGGAGGCAGCATTCATGCATTTGTTCGATATGGAAGAGGAGATAAACGAGGATACGTTTTCGCGCGGTATGATGTACATGGCTGAAGATGAAGTGACCAAAATCAGCGAGCCGTACCGCCACCACTTTGTCGTGGAAGTGGCCGGAAATGTCAGTGTGGACGTGGTGCTGGACGACTCTCTGGAGGTCGTGCGCACGTTCTGCGACTGCCTTGAGAATGACGGATACTGCGAACATACCGCTGCGGCGCTGATTGCCCTCGGCGAAGAAAAAGAAGAAGAGGAGCCGGTTCCGGATCCGGAGGGGCCCGATGTGGAAACAGCACTCGCGTCGTTTGATCAGGTCGATCTTCGAAATCTGCTGCGCAGCGCTGCATCGGAGTATCCGGAAATCAGAAGCCGTATTTTCGCGCTTTTTCATCAAAACAAAGAACCTCTTGTTTCCGCCCAAAAACAAGTGCAGGCTTATATCGATGCGCGGGTTCAGGATGGAAGCATCGCCGCCGGAGACGTTCCCATGGCACTTGAAGGCGCACACCAGGTGCTTGAAAAAGTAGAGGAACACGCAGCAGAAGGCAGGATCGAAGAAGCGGTGCAGCGGGCGTTGGTCGTCCTTGGTACCGTGGTGGACGCGCTGGATTCCTTCGACGAAACAGTCGGAGAACCGGTGGTTGTTATCAACAACAGCCTCGAGCTTCTGAAACAGGCCGCAGCCGTTTCCTCGAGCGCACTGCCGGAAGACGCGAAGCAGCGGATCTATGACGCTGTCACCACCGAAGCAGAAGAGCCCCGCTATGAAGGAAAAAACACATGGCGCAGCACCCTCCTTGAAGCGCGTACTTATGTAAAAAGGGAGAGATAATCCCCGCAGACAGGCGCGTTCCGGTCAAGAAAGAGAAACCCCGTATCCTGGAGCATTCTAAGGATACGGGGTTTTCAGCCTATTCAGACACTTATTTAACGAGTGTGCAATGGTTTTAGTTTAGCTTCGATTTCTTCTCGTTTTGATTCCAAAAACGGGGGCAGAGCAAGGGTTTCTCCGAGACGCGCCGGGTCCTTATCTGTAGGGAGGATACGTGGTGACTACCTTTCAGGCTCATGCTATCTCCTTCTTCCAAGGTTATTGTGGATTGTGTTTCATTTTGTTATAATCAGTTTAGCTTTAAACTGAAAAATGTGTCAAGATAAAGAACCGTGAAGGAAAACGGAGAATGGCGCTATTTTCACTGACTGGCGGATGGTTCGATGGTTGAAGCGGACTTAGTGACGAAAACGCATGAATGATACGATTTTCTCCAGGAAGCATCGAAGCAGCATGACTTTCACCGTGAGGATGTTATAGCCCGTGGTTACTCGAATGGGACAAATATAGCTTGTAACTTGTTGATGCAGCATGAACAGGCTTTAAAAGGAGAGGTTCTGTTCCACCCTGCTGTGCCGCGAAGAAATGCCCCCTGCCGGATCTATTGGGGATGAATATATTCATCAGTGCGGGGGCCGTTGATTCTATGGTGCTGCCCGGGGTATCGATGGAATGGAAAAAATTCCAGGAAACACAAGAGCCGAAGTGGAGCTTCATCTGACGGATGGAGGACATGAGTTACTGGAAACAGAAGTGAAAGCAGCGATAGAGTGGTATGACACGCATTTTACTAATAAACAGGAGGGTGTGGAATGAACGAACTACTGGGAATCCACCACGTAACAGCCATCACAAGCAGTGCCGAAAAAAATTACGAGTTTTTCACGTATGTCCTCGGTATGCGTCTAATAAAGAAAACAGTGAATCAGGATGATATTCAAACGTACCATTTATTCTTTTCCGACGATGAAGGAAATCCAGGCACGGATATGACATTCTTTGACTTTCCGGGCGTACCGGCGGGCACCCACGGAACGAATGAAATATCGAGGACTTCTTTTCGTGTGCCGAGTGATGAGGCGCTGGAGTACTGGGTGAAACGTTTCGATCATTATGACGTGACACATGAGGGGATTCAGAAAAGGTTCGGCAAAAAAGTGCTTCCATTTGTGGATTTTGATGATCAAGCGTACGAATTGGTGTCAGACGAAGGAATCGAAGGGGTTCGTCCAGGTATTCCATGGCAGCACGGACCGGTGCCGAAAGAATACGGAATCACGGGGCTCGGACCGTTGCACGTGCGCGTTAATAATATCGACTATTTTAAAGAAATGATGGAGAAAATCCTTCTATTTAACGAAATCGACACAGAAGATTCCTTCCACTTGTTTGAAGTAGGAGACGGGGGAAACGGGGGACAGGTTATTGTTAAATTTAACGATACGCTTCCCGAGGCACGTCAAGGGTACGGTGCAGTGCACCACGCCGCCTTCCGCGTAAAGGACAGAAGCGCTTTGGAAGAGTGGATCAACCGGATGTCGGAAACCGGACTCCCCAACTCCGGGTACGTGAACCGTTTTTATTTTGAGTCCCTGTACGTGAAAGTGGCTCCGCAGATATTGTTTGAATTTGCAACGGACGGCCCTGGGTTTATGGACGATGAACCTTACGAAACATTAGGAGAAAAACTGGCACTTCCTCCTGCCCTGGAACCAAAACGGGAAGAAATTGAAGCATCTGTCCGGCCGATTGACACGACGCGGAGTACGACACAGTTTACACCTG
Organism: Salibacterium lacus; assembly: GCF_042684865.1. Lineage (NCBI taxonomy): Bacteria > Bacillati > Bacillota > Bacilli > Caryophanales > Bacillaceae > Salibacterium > Salibacterium lacus. Next base: position 330,427 of record NZ_JBHUML010000005.1, on the reverse strand, counting down.
AGTATTTTTAAGGGATATCACATCTGTCCTTTCACAGCCGAGATACAACGTAACGACTACAGGAGAAGGTCTAACATGAGAATGCATGAAGAAGAATTCCCGGGAGTTGGGAAAATATGACTTTTAACAACCGTGACGGTATTTATACTACTGTCATCCATCATCACAGCGGCAAAAAAGAAGTGTATTAGCTTGCGGATGAAGACGGGGAAGACATTTTGAATACCACATATTCTTCTGACGAGCAAAGGAATTCGGGGCGGCCCTGCTTGGCGTCCGGGACGATTCGGTGGATGAAGAGAGTTTTGAACGATTCCGGCTTATGCGTTCCTGGATGCTGGAAGGAAAGAAGCTGAGGGGGCGTAATCGGTACTAAAAAAGAGCCTCTCTTGCAGTGCCGATTACACCACCATAAAAAAGAGACGCTGCGGGGTGGATAGAGACAGGCTGTATCACTTCAGAGGACCGAGTTTTTTCAGCAGTTCCAGAAGCTGGACTTGTTCCTCCCGGGTTAAATTGGAAAACTGGGACGCCTGAAATTGTTCCTGCTCGGGAACAACTTCTTCATAAAGCCGCTGTCCTTTTTCTGTTAAGGAGAGATATTTTGTCTTCCGGTCCCGCTCTCTCTGCACCAGCCCTCTATGTTCCAATTTGGTGATCGACTGCGTGATATTGCCTTTTGTGACCAGCATTTTTTCTCCGAGTTTCTTTTGGGTTAAGCGCTTGTGTGTCTTAACTTGAACCAAAATATCAAATTGGGAGGCGGATAGTTCCCATTCTTTTAGGTGCTGATTACTCCGGCGGATGCTCTGGTTAAAGAATCGGGATAAACGAAACCATAGTAAAAGCCCGAGCCGTTTATCTTTAGAAGTCAAGTAGGATGAATCATCGACTGTTTTAGGCATGTTGTCACCTTTTCTATCTTTTGTTACGGTCAGTTTAAAATTAAACCAAACATATGTCAAAACGTCTGTATTGTAAAAAAACAGGGAACCCTTCATCATAAGACACTTTATAAAGAGGAGGAAGCGTGTAATGGATAATACGTCTAAACGGTACACGGGAGAAAAGATCGACGTGCTGTTTCATCCCAAACGCTGCATCCATGCCGCCCGATGCGTGAAAGGGCTGCCGGAGGTTTTTGATGTAGAAGAACGTCCTTGGGTGAATGCAGATGGTGCGGCAGCCGGTGAAATTGCTGACGTGGTGGAAACATGTCCAAGCGGAGCCCTCGAATATGTAAGAAAAGATGGGGCGGATAACGAACAGCCAAACGATGAAACGACAGTTGAAGTGGACTCTGGAGATGTGATGTATGTCCGGGGACCGTTAAACATTACAGATGGTCATGAAGAAATAGAGTGCTTCCGCGCCTCTCTCTGTGGATGCGGCCGTTCCGGCAATAAGCCGTTTTGCGACCTCAGTCATGAATGCAGCTCATAAACAGTACATGGTTGGAGGGGAGATGGGATCCACGACGGACATCAAACAGGGAGACAACAAATTTTTTACAGACGGTAACGAGGATGATCCCTCAGCTTACATTCATTTCTTTTATTCAGGACGTTATGGCAGACGATTACCGGTCTTAATTCCATGCAGTGTTCCACCCATTTCTGCGGGCGGGAAATGGATGGATAAAAAACGCTGCACGATAATGGCAGCGGAATAGAAGAGTGTTTATTTTTCTTTTAACCGCAGAATGTCTTCGGGCGGGAGTCCTGTGATTTCTGCAATGAGAGGAACATCCATATCCTTTTTCAGCATGGCCGTCGCCGTTTCGATTTTGTTCATTTCTTTTCCCTGCTCCAACCCCTGCTCCAACCCTTTATCCAGCCCTTCTTTTTCATAGGACACCATAATCTCCATTACTTTGTCTCCTTCCGGCTTTCTCATCATTTTCACCTCTTCTTTTAGTAATTTTTCCTCGGACGAAGTTAGTTTTAAATACGTTTCGAAAAAACCGGTCAAATGTGTAAAACAGGCTGGGGAGGGCCGTTCGGTGCCCTCACCGAATGTGGCATTTACAGTCGAAATTCGGTTCTTCAGATTGCTATGCTGTTCTCATTATACCCCAATATCAAAAGTGATGCAGAAGTCAGCGGCTTATAGAAGTGATAGAGAACGGATCGGTTTTCATATTTCAAAATCTGCATAAGAATTTTCTTGTTTTGAAACTTTTGCCCCGCTGAAATTTCTCTAATTGGTGAAAGGGGGGAGAGAAGAGATGAATTATGATATAGGACTGGTTCAACAAGCCATTAATGGAGAGGAAGAAGCTTTTGAAAGTCTGCTTCAATCTGAAAGTGAAAAACTGTATTTTATTGCGATGTCTTATGTACAAAACAAGGATGATGCCCTCGATGCTATTCAAGAGGCAACATGCCAGGCATTTTTGTCTATTCATCAGTTGAAAAAACCTGAGTTCTTTTCGACGTGGCTCGTGAGGATTCTTATCCGGGAATGCTATAAAATTTTAAAGAAAGCGCAGAAAACAATTCCCTTTGAGGAAGAAAAGTTTGAAGAAAGGATGGCTGACTCCTTTAAGGGAACAACCAGGCGGGAAGCACGTCTTGCCGAAGCGGTGGATAAGCTCGAACATTCCCAGCAAACGGCAATTTTACTGTTTTATTACCATGACCTCCCGATCAAACAGATTGCAGAAGTGATGGAAAAACCGGAGGGAACGGTGAAAACGTACTTACGCAGAGGGAAGGATAGGCTGAAAAAACAAATAGAAAGGGGAGAGTGCAAAAATGAAGAATGGGCCTGATAAGCATAATGAAATGGACTTTCCTAAAGAAGAAGTATTTGCAGCTATTTCTAAAGGAATGCAGGAAGGAAAAAGCAAAGAGGAAAACAAGCAGCACACAACTATAGAGAAGCCTCCCATATCGAAAACTGTGAAGGGTAAAATACTGTACATGGCGGGTGCAGCAGCTGTTTTCATTGCTTTATTTATGGGAACTGCCTATTTTTCACCGGCGTTTGCGAATGCCGTTTCAAATATCCCTGTTGTCGGTTCTATCTTTAGTGATAACGGAAGACCCGGATTGGAACAGGCCAGTGAGAAGGAGTTAACAAATGCGATTGGTGAAACCCAGACCATTGATGGGACATCTATTACAATTGAGGAAGTATTGTATAATAACTCACGATTGACGATTAGTTATTCTCTAGAATCCGAGGATGCTCTTGGGGAATACTACTTTTCAGGAGATTCTTTCCGATATAAAATAAACGGAGAATTTCCGGAAGGCAGTTCAGGCAGTCACCAGGACACAACTCTTTCACCAACCTCACGAACAGGGATAATGGAGTTTAATATAGGAAATGAAGCTCCTGATCAATTTAACTTTGACCTATTCATGGAAGCAAAAAATGGGAAACAATGGGAATTTTCTTTTCCTGTAGAAACGATAGAAGGCTTAAAGACATTTGCGGTAAATCATGACCAAACGGCGGGGAACATTGATTTACATGTTTCCGACATGTCGATAAGTCCATCTGGTATCAGTTTGAATTATAAAACAGTTTCACCGGCACCCGGCCGTATCGGCCGCATCCCGGCACAGTACCTTGAATTTCGTATAACTGATGAGAATGGAGAAGAAGTCACCTCCTACTCGGGCGGTAGCTCAGGAACAAAGAAAAATGGCAGCATTCATTCAACGGGTAATAAGTTATTTGATCCCATTGGAGAAAATGTTCAACAATTAACGATAACACCTTACCTCAAGTTACCGAGTGATGGAGGAGGGGTAAAACTGGAGCAGGATGGAAATGAAACGGCGTTAAATGGAGATATGAGCGAACTTAAAAATGTAGAGTTTGCCCCGTTTACGGTGGAAATACCTTAGAATACCGCACCCTGATTGTTGTTCTAACAATTGGGGTGCGTGTTGTATATAGAAAAATTGTATCGAGGCGTCGACATGAACGGGGAACCCAGAGCAATTGTTACTGGAAAAAAAGACGCTGCGCAAGACAGCAGCTGTCCATATTTTATCTTTATTTGTCTTTTAACCGCAGAATATCTTCGGGCGGGAGTCCTGTGATTTCTGCAATGAGAGGAACGTCCATATCTTTTTTCAGCATGGCCGTCGCCGTTTCGATTTTGTTCATTTCTTTTCCCTGCTTTTTTCCCTGCTCCAACCCTTTATCCAGCCCTTCTTTTTCATAGGACACCATAATCTCCATTACTTTGTCTCCTTCCGGCTTTCTCATCATTTTCACCTCTTCTTTTAGTAATTGTTCCTCGGACGAAGTCAGTTTTAAATACGTTTCGAAAAAACCGGTTAACAGGGTGGTGTGCGCTCGATTGATATGCATGTGCACCATCATACGCAGAAATTCTTTCTTAACCTGTACTTTCTCTTTTTCATTATACCCCATTTTGGAAAGTAATGCAGCGGCTGCCGGGTTACCTGTGTGGATAAATTGTCTCCAGTTCTGCTGTTTTAACTGGATCATAAGAAACTGAAAGTGGAGCACGTCGTGAAAGGGGAAGCGGATGGTGAATTCATCGGTTTCGCTTCGTTTCTGATCATAGGTGAAAAGGGCAATCGGCAGAATGCGGCAGCGGTATTTCTCGTACAGTCGGCCGTAGTAAATAAACATGCGTTCATTGAAATCACGCTGGGGATAGCTTTGGGATTCGGTGTGGATAATGATGACGGTTTCTTCGTCTTTCAACTTCGTTTTTGCGAGGACATCCACCTTGTATTTCTCTCCCTGGGTCACATCGCTGAACACTTCTTCCGGTAAAAACTGGATTTCCGAAAAGTCAACGGCTTCGTGCACCTTTGGAAAAAACAACGCGATAAATTCTTCAAAATAAGTGGTCAGGATCTCTTTAAACAGGCGGTCGTGATCAATCGTCATAAACCCCTCCTTCATCAAGAACGTTTGTTCCTTTATAGAATACATGTTCCTGTTGTGAAAAGCAAGTATTCTGGAGAATCAATCGAGAAATGTGGAGAGTCGATCGAGAAATGATGAGAATCGATGCAGAAATTCCTGTTTTCCGCTGGAATCAATCGAGAAACAGGCGGATCGATCGAGAAATCACGGGAATCGATCGAGAAATCTCTTCTCATCAAAAAAAGAAAGGAGCCGGAGCTCCTTTCTGGTTTATTGATACACATCGGTCATCCATTCGACGATACCTTTGCCGTGTTCGAAGCGGAGGTCCTCGACGTTGTGGTGGCCGATAATATGTCCGTCTTTGATGGCGATGACGTCGTCGAGAATGCCTTCGATTTCCTTGATTTCGTGGGTGGTGATAAGCACGATCTGGTTTTCGATGTCGATAAAGGAAATCAGACTTTTCACGATGGAATCGCGCACCATCGGGTCGAGACCGGAGAGCGGTTCATCCATGAGCAGAACCGGCACGTTACGTGAGAGCGTGAGCACGATTTTCAGGCGGCCGCGGTTTCCTTTGGACAAGGTTTTGACTTTGCTGCTGCGTTCCAGATTCATAAACGACAGCATTTCATCGGCTTTTTTCGTGTCAAAGTCCGGAAACTGCGAAGCGTGAAAATCAATCATGCCGCCGACCGTGAAAAAGGGATAATAGTCGTCGAGTTCGGACAGGTAGGCGACCCGGTCCGCAATCCGGCGCGTGGCTTTGTGCCCGTCGACGGTGACACGCCCTCTTGTCGGATGGTTCAGCCCGGCAATCAGTTTCAGTGTCGTCGATTTTCCGCTTCCGTTTTCTCCGACGAGCCCGACAATTTTACCTGGTTCCAGCGTCAAATCCACCGAGTCTAGCGCTTTTTTTCCGTGGTATCGTTTGGTTACTCCCTGCAATTCAATCATGATTCATTCTCCTCCTCTAAAAACTCCTGGATTCCGTGTTGAATTTCGCGTGCTTCATATCCCATATCTTTCATGACCCGGACGAACGAAGCGATTTCCTCCCGCTTCAGCCGTTCGCGCATCGACTGGAGGATGGCGGGGTCTTCTGTGACAAACGTTCCCTGCCCTCTCCGGCTTTCCGCGATACCCGACTGCTCGAGAATCTGATAGGTGCGCTGCACCGTGTTCGGGTTCACATTCGACTGCACGCCCGTCTCCCGAACCGACGGAAGTTTTTCGCCGGGATGCAGTTCGCCGCGCAGAATCCGGCGGTTGATCCGGTCCGCCAGCTGCATGTAAATCGGCGTATTCGATTCGAATTCCTGACTCATAGACTACACCTCAACTTTTCGATCCAGAATCCAGACTGCCGCAAGAAATAAGACGACGGTCAAGAGAATGTCAAATACATAAGAGCCGATAAAGACCACCGGTGTCTCTATTTGAAGAAACGAGAAATTAATCCAAAAGAATAGACTTTCCAGATTAATTGCTCCCCACTCCGTAATGGCCGCATAAAACGTCGTATCGGCAAACCATCCAAATGCAATGAGAGCGGCGATGGCAGCAAGCACGGTCAAACATATACTGAGAATCGTCGGCATGGCTTTTTTCATCAATAGAAAAATCATCCAGAAAAAAAGGAGACCAATGCTCATGCTGATTGAATACAGCACGATATGGATACTTAGGACTACAACTGCGCTTACTCCAAGATTCCAATCGTTTGAGAAGACATCCCACTGTACCTGCGTGGCGGTGATGAAAACAACCGCAATAAGAACCGACATTATAATTACTTGATAGATAACGCCGGACGTGATTTTCGCGAAAATCAATCCAGATGCCGACCGCGCGTGATGGAGCCATAAATGCAGCCGTTTCGTTTCCGCCGTCATGCTGAAAATAAAATAAAAGCCGAGGTACAGGGCCATCCCGAGAAACGTTACTGCACTGAAAATGAACAATGTTTCATTCAATACCCCGTTCTGTCCCCCAAAATAAGAGGCAATTCCACCGATAAATAATAGAGCGCCAACAACAATCCAAAACGCCGGTAACCCGAGCCGTAGTTCTTTTTTCAACAAACTTCCCCAACCCTGCATGTTTTCTCTCTCCTTTTTCCTTTGTGTTAGTGTTCTAGTTATATAGTACACTAACACTTACATACGGTCAATGGAGAAAATCATAAAACCTGGAAATCCACGAAAAAAAGCACCCGATGAATAGAAACATCGGGTGCGTAGAAAATAACTTTTTCACAGATCGGAGCGGTTCCGGATCCGGCTCATGCCGTAAGCGACGAGAAAAATGATAAACATCGAGATAAACGAGTACACGTACCGCCAGTCCAGCAATTGATAAATATCAATCCAATGAAGAAACGGCAGCCCTACAAACGATATCAGAGCAGAAAGAACAATGCCCCGCAGAATAAAGGAGCGGGTAGGAAAAAGCTGAACTGTAAACATGACGAGAACCGGGATGAAAATAAAGTCCCACGGGATATAATTATGGATTAACGGGATAACGCCATAATGGTAATCGAATAAGCCGAGGTAATGTCCGGCTGTGTCGAACGTGGCGGAGCAGACAGCAGCAGTGAGTCCGGCCAAGAGAAGGCTTCCCTGGTTTCTTCGGTCATGAAAAAACCACCACGCCAAAATGGAGACAAGAGTGATAAGTACCCCGAACCACCAATGCCAGTCGAATAACACGTATTCTTTCCATAATTCCATCATCTGATCGTGAATCAATATGATCTGCCTGTTTATATCGGTTGATAGCTCTTCGTATCCCGGCATGTTCTAACCTCCGCTTCCTGTGCCGCATGCATTCTTATACCTAGCTTGAACAGTATGTCTTGTTTTATTCATATGTTTTCTATAAAGAAGGGCTGCAGCTGTGTGGACACTATCATCGAAAAATAAAGGTGTAGTGTCCACGGGTCTTCATTTGGTGGAAACTAAACCGCTGCAATCAGGAATTAGTGGGCAGCGGTAGAGATCGATGGACACTAACTGCCGGTGCCGTAAGTCTTAGTGTGCCCGAATTGCACTTCCATGGATACTAAACATGCTGCCCGGCGGTGTAGTGTCCACGGAGCCGTCGCGGCTTGAAACAGCCGCTGCTGACCCCCTTGATACAAAAAAGAACCGGGGGGAATCCCGGTTCCAATGAAGTGCCGCAATTTTATTCGGTTATGATATCACCGGTCCGCCGGCTGTACCAGTCCTTCATGTTTCGCGCGGCATCGGCGGGGATGTCGTCGATGTCGGTGTGTTTGACCGGATTGGAGCGGTTGATCGTTACCATCGTTGAGAGGCCGGTCGGTTTTTGGAGAATGCCGCGTTTGAATGTCATTTCCGACACTTTTTCCCGCTTTGTTACAAACAAAAAGGTGGTCCAGCCGCCTTTTCTCCACTGGATGCATTCGTTATGGACGGCGTAGCGGGTGTGGGCGAAATCGAGCAGGCGCGAGAGTATCACGAGAACGAGCAGCACCGCTGACAGTACCCACCACGGAATATAGATATCAAACGGCGACGGCTCGAAGTAAAAGAGAAGCCCGGTTGCGATCAGCCAGACCCAGCTCGGCCGCACGAGCCGGACGAAAAGCGAGCGGCGCGGCAGTGGAGTCATGGCACCGGTGATGGAGAAAACAGGCAGGATTTCTTCGATTAATCCGGCGGCGCGGGCGGTGGACATGTACGGGTACAGCGATGTGATGTTTTCCGTTCCGCCTGCGGCATTTGCTCCGCCGGCACTGATCAGCCTCATCTCTGTCATGCCGAGCCACCGGTTGATGGGTGGCTGCCGGTATTCCACCGCCTGCACTCTGCTTTTTTGCACAGAGAACGATGAGGTCTGGAAGAATCCTTTCGTAATGTAGATCCGTTCGTCATCGGACGCAATTTCATAGCGGCCGTACTGAAGAATGGTCTGCACCGCGCCGAATATAACCGCAGCCGCCGCGAACAGCACGACAATCAAGGTGATTTTCCACCAGGCATCGATGAGAATGGATACAAAGCCGCTTTCCATCACCCGATTGAATGTGTCGGTGGAGTCGACGTTCGACACGAGAGAAATAATCACCGGTATCAAGGCAAAAAAGCTCAGGGACAAAAACGATGCTTTGATATGATCTTTTGTTCCAGGACGGAAATGCACAGTTTTCGCAGCCGGGGCGGACGATTCCGTCTCTGCATCGCTTTCTGCGGCATCCGCTTCTGTCTCCTCGGTTTCTGCTTCCGATTCGTGCTGTTTCACAACATCCTCGAGCCGGTCTGCTTCCGCCGGCGGCACGGCCCGGAACGTGACAGAATCGTCTTGATCCTCCATGTTCGTTTCAAATGTAATCGACGTCATGCCGAAGAGACGGTGGAGCCAGGACGTATGACGCTGCACGTTCTGGATTTTGGAAAAAGGAACGGTCCGTCTTGATTTGGCGAAAAGGCCTTTGTACAGCTGGAACGCTCCGGTATCAAGCTTATACGTATGAGTGAACCATTTATAGACATACGATAACGCGGTCAGGCCGAAAATCCCGAGAAATATGTAACGGGCGTACGTGTAGAAGGCGTCGTCGGAACCGGCGTTGAACACAAACAGGTAAACCCCGATAATTATCATATTGCGGATCAGGTTCTTCAGCTGGAATACGAGCACAAGCGGGTGGTAGCGTTTGGCGTGCGTCATTCTTCCACCTCCTTGATTTTCGCAAAACGTGCGATAAGATTCCGCACGTCGATGGCGGTATCCTCCGGAAGCGCCGGAATCTCATGCTCGGAGTTCAACGTTTTGATCGTAAGCGTCAGCAGCCCGTATTTCCGCAGAAACGGTCCCTGTTTCGTCGCGATGGACTGAATTTTTGTCATCGGCACGATGTGATGCACTTCTCTTATCGCACCGCGCTTCAGCTGGAGAAATTCGTCGTTTACATCATACCGCCAGTGCCTGTACGTGAGCCAAGGGCTGATAAATATAGACCAGACTGCACTTAAAACAATAAGAACAACAAGTCCGATGAGGATCCAGTTTACCCAATCCGGCCACGAGAACCGCTGATCGAGGTAGTAGAGCACTCCAAGAACAGCAATATTGATGAATTGTTCGAGAATACTGGTGATGACCCAGACGCGTACCGCTTTCTTTGAAAGACGGCGCTCGGGCTGCTGCAGCGATGATTCCAAGATGCAGACCTCCTTTTCGTTCTGTTGTATAGTACGAAAACACCCGGGTCCCCGTTTCTTATGATTTTTCCAAAAATGGAAGCAGGGGCTCCTCTCTATGATAAGATGGCAGTATCATCATACAGGAAATACGAAAGTGGGGAAAGGCATGAAACGATGGATGCTGCTGCTCATGCTCGTCATGACAGCCTGTTCCGGCGGAGAAGAGACGTTGAATCCGATCAATGACGAACTGCGTGTTGCAGCATATGAACGGATCAGCGAAAATCTGCAGAATAACAACGGAATGACAAAAGAACGCGCAGAGAAGGAAGCTTTCGATCATCTCGTGCAGCGGGTTGCGGTCGTTAATAGAGCACAGGAGGTCGGAATAGAAGTCACAGAGGAAGAAGCGATGAAGATGTCCAATAATGTGAGGAGTAAACTGGAAAACGGAAAAATAGATAATGCGGAACCCACATGGAAAGATATCCGTAACACCATGGAAGCAGAGAATCTCACTGAGACGGAGTACTGGGAGGAATATGCAAAAAATGGCTATAAGGAAACGCTCATGATCGATAAGCTGAAAACCTACGAAGAAGAAAACGCACTAAAACCCTGGAGCGTGCGGAAAAAAGAAATTGTGAAAGCATTCAAATCCAACGAATCGGGGCGGATCGAAAGCTTCCGGGAAAAAGTCGGACTACAGTAATAGCCAAACAACTTTTCCAGGTTGCTTAGATGGAAAAAGCGTGTGTACCGGGAAGGAAAACTTATAAGTATAAACACGCCAGCCGGTTGCCTCTGGAAATACGATGATAACGAGAAATTACAACATACTAAAGCAGCCAACGTTGCGGAATGTCGACCCTTGTAAATTCCCCTTCATAGGAGAAAAGCGTGCCAATCAAAGGGTTTTCAACAACGACTTTTACTTCAAACACTTGATGTTTCTCATTAAAATTCTCGGTTACGGAGGCTGAGCCCTGGAAAGGTCTTGGGATAGGAATTTCCATTTTCCCGAGTATCAACCGCTGCTTCTCTGATGTGATATGTAACCCGCCGTCTCGTAAAACAGAAAACGATAAATCGGAGTATACGATAGGGGGTTCTCCCAAATAATCCTTGATTATATTTCTTTTCTTATCAAGGCTCATGACAGCATGGAAGAACCTTTTGTTTTTCTCAAAATGAAAAATTCTTTCCCAATAAATTTCCTCCTGCCCATCATTACCTGTTCTACGGGTGTTCCTTATCGTAAAAGGAATATGTTCCCCGCGTTCCGGAAACAGCAGTTTCCACCTGGCTCCTAGTGCGAACAAGGGAAGTAACCACTTTGGACCACCCTCTATGGTCCGCATCACGCCCTGGCCTTCAAAACGGCTGCCATCCAGTAACTCATATCTTCGCTGCAGAGCTGGATGTAATCGATGAAATTCGTCTCCCAGAACCCGTTTGTAAATCGTCATCTCAAGCTCCTTCTTTCTTTCTTTTACAGTTGGCGGCAGTTGGTAGTTCTGCAGCGCTGATGAAGTACCCCATCATCGATAGAACAAATAACGCCAGATTAAAGGTGAAAGGGTTAAATGGATCAACGAGAGAACGTGGATCAGCCAGCACGGCAGAAAGAGTGAGAAGAGGTAAAAGAATCATCTGTAGAAAAAATAAATGCCGTTTCTTTCTATAAAACAGCCATATCCATCCAAATATAACTTCTCCCATTCCTATAATCAGCACTGCCCACAAGCTTTGCGTATTCGAAAGGGGAAGAGAAGCCTGGACCATCTCCATTTCACCCGGGTGCCTGTAAATAAGTTTAGGAATAAGACCATGATATATCCATATAAAGAAGAAAAAGAACGTCAGGATCCAGTGACTAAAGAACCTTACATATTGAGAGGCCGGTGTCTCTCCTTGTTCCAACCATTTTTTTAACACATCAAAACTAAGGGCAGTTCCCCATCCCATCAATGGCCGGAAAATAAGATGGTCGACAAAGTCACCGATTCGGCCGAATCCAGGGGTATAATCATATTGTGTTAAAAAAGTGATCGTATCATCATGTTTGGGTTGGTACTTCCAATATCCCTTTCCTTCACGGATAGGGGAAAGGGATTGGTCGGTTCCAAAATGCAGCGACGATGTGCGTGAACCGTCTTCTGCGTGAAAACTTCCGACACTTTTCCCCCATCCCTCTACGGCCGTAAAACCCATCTTTGTTTTATATGAAAATAATTGCGGCTCCGATTCTTTTTTGGGTACATACGTAATAGAAGAAAATCTAAGATCCCACTGCGCATGCAAAACTGGATCCTGGCTGGCTTCCCATAACGTTTCTATGTTCGTATGTATCGGTATCTCCACATAAATGGGATGGTTCTTCATATCTTTCTCACCTCCAATACAGCAACCTTTTCGTTCAGCAAACGTTTCAGTCTGCCAAAAGCATTTGTATCTTCCTGTGTCTATTATATAGTATGAAGCTTCCAAGAACGAATAAAAACAGGATGTTTTTGAATTTTCATAACAAACAAGTAAAATGGGAAATAACGAAGGTGCAGAAAGTTTGTAATGGTCGGAAAATACATCCTGTAAGGGAGGGGATGAGGTGAAAAAGGTACGCCGCATCGCCGGGATAACGGCGGCTTCGACGGTGGTGATTTACCTCGGCCTGGCCCACGGTCTGGCGCTGTTTTCTGCTGTGGATCCGCCGGCAAAAGAGGGAGGAAGCCTGAATATCGGGGAGATAGAAACCGAAGAGGACGAACTTCCGCCGCTTGAAACGTATGAGGCGCGCGATGGTTCGACGTTATCGTATCGCTATTATGAATCAGACGCGGACCGGGTGCTCGTGCTGCTTCACGGTTCCGGTTATCACAGCGCGTATCTGCAGCCGCTTGCTTCCCATCTCGCAGAAGCTGGTACGGCGTCTGTGTACACGCCCGACCTGCGCGGCCACGGGCCGGACCCCGGGACGCGGGGGGATATTGATCAGTTAAGCCGCCTGGAAAAAGATGTTCATGATCTGATCGACAAGGTCCGCCGCCGTCATCCGGGGGCGTCGATCGTGCTTGGCGGGCACTCGAGCGGCGGCGGAACGGTGATCCGGACGGCTGGGGGAGACGAAGCTCATCCCGCGGTGGAGCGGTATCTTCTGCTTGCTCCTTATATCCACCACACCGCGCCGACCAACCAAAGCGAAGAGAGCGGCTGGGCAAATGTGAATGTGCCGCGCATGGCCGGGCTCAGCATGCTGAACACAATCGGGCTCGGCTATCTGAACGGGCTGGATGCGATTTCGTTCAACATGCCGGAGAGCGTCCGCGACGGCACCGAAACGCTGACCTACAGCTACCGGCTCCAGAAGGGAATGCATCCACGGGATGACTACGCGTCGGACATTGCTGCGATGGAAAACGTACTCGTGCTCGCAGGCAGCGCGGACGAATCATTTCATGCCGATCAATATGATCAGGTCTTTGATACCCGCCGTGCCGATGTGCGTCTGCTGGACGGACTCGGCCATTTTGGCGCGGTGCTGAGTGAAAAAGCGCACCAGGAAGCGGCCTCGTGGATCGAAGAGGAGTCATAAGGAGAGCATCACCATTTTTGTAAAGAAAGGAGACAAACGTTGCCAAAAAGTCTTCCTGTTATATTATCCTGGACGATTGGAATACCTGCTGCCATCACCGTTTTACGGATAGGAATCGATTACGGGCTGGGAAGAGACATCGAATGGCTATCCTATGTGCCTCTGTTCCTTGGCACAGCCGCCGCAGGGTTGGTGTTTGCCGGACCGCTGCGTTATGCTGTTCATCATTTGAAAAAAGACGACTAGAACAGCGTCTTTCTGAAAAAAAGCTCCGTGGACACTACTCCCTCCGGCAGCATACGTAGTGTCTACGGAAGAAGCGTCGGGGGACACTAAGGTTTCCTGCACCAGTATATAGTGTCCATTGCCTGCAGGCGGCGCCCACTAACTCCTGATTGGAACGGCGTAGTGTCCACAGCCGGCGGAACGACAGCGCAGCGCATCCCGTAAAAGCCATGCATCCATAAAAAAAGACTGCCGCAGCAGTCTTTCGTTTTCATTAAAATTCCTCATACACAGCCGGGTCGCCGTCGAAGATGCGGCCGTCGGCGCGGGTAAGGCCGTTGATCGTCTCCATGTCTTCACCGTCAAGGCTGAAGTCGAAGATGCTGATGTTCTCGAGCTGGCGCTCAGGCGATGTGGAGCGCGGGATTGGCACCGCTCCGATCTGCAGGTGCCAGCGCAGAATAATCTGTGACACGGTTTTGCCGTGTTTACCGGCAATGCCCTGCAGGGTTTCGTTATTTATCACATCTTTGGCCTGATACAGAGGGCTCCAGGATTCGGTGATAATGCCGTTGTCGTCATGATACTTCCGCTGCTCCTGCTGGTTGAAAAACGGATGCAGTTCCACCTGGTTCACCGCAGGCAGCACGCCGGTTTCGGTTTTCAGACGGTCAAGATGCTCCGGTAGAAAGTTGGACACACCGATGGAGCGGATAAGTCCCCATTTCTGCGCATCAATCAGGGCCTGCCAGGCTTCGACGTACGTATCCTGGCTCGGATTCGGCCAATGAATCAGATACAGGTCATAATAATCGAGACCGGCGCGGTACAGAGATTCCTGAATGGTAACCAGCGCTTTATCGTAGCTGTGATACCGGCCCGGAAGCTTTGATGTAATAAACAGTTCCTCGCGCGGGACGGACGTGCGTGTGAGGGCTTCCCCGACCGTTCCTTCATTTTCGTAATTGTACGCTGTATCAATGAGACGGTAACCGTTACGGATGGCGCTTGCGACGGCGCCTGCGCCCGGATTTCCGTTCAGCATCACGGTGCCGAAGCCGACGGCGGGGATATCGTTTCCATCGTTCAGTTGAATGTAAGGAATAGCTGACATCGTATTAACGCTCCTTTTTCTTCGAAATAAAAACCCATTAGAATGTTCCCCACTTCACCATAAGCTAAACATACTTTTTCCAGCAGTAACCAGAATAATCATTTGTACGGTTCTTTTCGGAAGTCCCCTTTTCAAAAGAACATAGAGTGCCTGATACTGTCGTATACTGAGACGATGATTATAGACGAAAGCGCCGGCAGGGCACAGGATAATAAGGAGAGAACACTTCCTTTAGCGCTGCTGAAAGAAAGGAGGGCACACAATTTTGAAAGCGCATACAAAAAGGAAAGGGTGTTCCAACTAAAGGAGGGACGAAAACAGTGAAAAAACCAGCTTGTTATACCGCTGCCGTAACAGCTGCTCTGCTGATCGCGCCACACGCGGCTGCGTCTGAGAATCAGCCGGCGGACAAAAACGTGTATGAAGCCGAAGCGGCAGAGGGCGAAGGAATTGTGACGGATACCGAACACAAAGGGTACACCGGCGACGGTTTTGTGGATTTTGATCCGAATGAGCCCGGGGGATACGTAGAGTGGAACATCGACGTGCCGTCTGAAGGGGACTACAGGCTCGGGTTCCGGTACGCGCACGGGGGATCTGAGAATCGTCACGCGGCCGTTCAGGTCGATGGAGAAGAAAGGGTCGGGAAACTGGATTTCGAGCCGACGGGGCAGTTTGATGATTACAACTACGCCGAGGCCGCGGTTTCTCTGACGGAAGGGTCCCACACGATCCGTCTGACCGCAGCTGCTGCCCAGGGCGGAGCCAATATCGACCACCTGCTTGTGCGTCCTGCCGTGGATAAAGTGAAAGAAGCCGAAACGGCCGTTCATGACGGCGTCATCATTGATAACAAACATACCGGCTTCACAGGAGAAGGGTTTACGGATTTTAATCCTAATGTACCGGGCGGCTACGTGGAGTGGACGGTGGATGTTCCGTCTGCCGGGGAGTACACGCTGGATGTGAAATACGCCCATGCCGGCGGCAGTGACAGGCCGGCGGAAATCAGCGTGAACGGGGTGGCAGAAGCAGAACTTCGTTTTCCCCCGACACCCGCCTGGAACGCGTGGAAAACCGAATCAATGCAGGTGAATCTGGATAAAGGAACGCAGACGATTCGTTTAACTGCGGTAGGCGCAGAAGGCGGAGGAAATATTGATCACCTGCGCATTCACAATACCATCGATACCGGTGACGGCCGCGAAGAGGTGGACACAGAAAACGTGCCGCTCGAGCAGCTGGCCGGTGGTGTGATCGTGAAAAAGATGGAAGACATCGGCATGAAGGCGGACATCGAGGAAAAACAGGATGATCCGGTCACGGTGCTGGAATTTGCGGCGCTGATCAATAAGGCGTTTGGGTTTGATCAGCGTGACATGCCGCACACCGGAAACGGCGGGCAGACCGGCAAAGCGTGGGGCGCCTACGTGAAAGAAACAGCGCGGGCTCATCATTATATTCCGGATCATCTGGATGAGCAGCTGCAATGGAACAAACCCATCACCAAACGGGAAACCGCACTGATCACAGCGGATCTGCTGGACGCTGTTCCCGATAACGAAGAAGGACCTGGAATGATGGGACGTATCGCCGGGGAAGGCTGGATGAACGAAGGCAGTGCATCCCAGCCCGCTATACCGTCCGACATGACGTTCGCTGAAGCGGAAACATTCGCGAGGGAACTCACCAATCACTCGGACAAAAACACCGGCAGCGTGCAGGTGGCCAAAGCTGATATGCTGACCCCGCACCTTATTGCGGTGACGTTGAATGGAACGATACCCGACGTGCAGGTAAATGATATCGGGGTGTCGATTCCAGCCGGGGAATGGGAAAGCCTGACGCCGCTGTTGAACCAGGAGCTTAGGATCAGTGAAGCGGCCGCAACCACCGATACGTTCGGAAATACCGTGCTTGTCATGAAGAGTATGGATGAACTGCAGGACGGGGCAGCGTTTTTCCCGGAAGAAACCGAGCCTTCTTTTTCCGGTAACTTAGATGATGCGGTGGAAAAAGCGGATAACATGCTGACGTGGCAGATGGAACACGGGGGCTGGTCGAAAGCCATCGACTACAGTGCGCCGTGGGACGGGGAAGAACCACGGTCGGAATGGGAAGAAGACGGCAAAGGGCTTGGCATGATCGACAACAATGCCACCGTGAAAGAAATTCGTTTTCTGTCGGAAGTGTATCAGGCAACTGGGGAAGAAAAGTATAAAGAAGCAGTGCAGCGCGGTCTGGATTTTCTCATGGACCTGCAGTATGACACCGGCGGCTTTGCCCAGGTGTATCCAAGACGCGGCAATTACTCGGACGCCGTCACCTTTAACGACAATGCCATGGTCCGGGTGCTGGATCTCATGGACGACATGGTAAAACAGGAGTACCCGTTTCAGGGAAATCTGATGAGTGAGGAGGACCGTACCTTTCTGCAGGATTCCCTTGATCTGGCTGTTGAGTATATTCTGAACGCGCAGATTGAAGTTGATGGAACGTTAACAGCCTGGGGAGCCCAGCATGATCCTTTCACTTATGAACCGGTGCAGGCGCGGAGCTATGAACATCCTTCCATTTCAGGATCCGAATCTGTTCCTGTTATCCGCTTTTTAATGTCGCGGGATAACCAGACAGAAAAAATTCAGCAGGCGGTGGAAGGAGCTTTGCGGTGGTTTGAAGAAGCTAGAGTAGAAGACATGCGGTACGTGAGCGGCGGCAATGAGAACAATGAATACTTTGTAGAGGAACCGGGAGCAACCCTTTGGTACAGGTTTTATGAAATCGGTACCAATAAGCCGATATTCTCCGGCAGAGACGGCGTGATCCAACACGATATCCAGGAGATTGAAAAAGAAAGACGGGACGGCTACCAGTGGGCCGGGAACTACGCGGAATCGCTGCTCGACACGGCCGGACAGACAGGGTATTTTGAAGGGAATGTTTACGCACAGGTCCAGGAAACCAATTCGGTCGACCAGTGGGACAGAACCCTGCAGGAAGGAGATGTTGAAAAAATCAACGATTACTCGAAAAAAGTGGAGGAGAGAAACAGTTCGCTCACCGTATCCAAGGATGGCAGCGGCGATTATGAAACGGTGCAGGCCGCCATTGATGCGGTACCGGGTGATAACACCAGCCCCGTTACCATTGAGATTAAAAACGGCACGTATGAAGAAGTCGTCGAGGTGCCGGCGGGGAAACCGTTTATCACCCTGAAAGGCGAAAGCCGGGACAAAACGATTATTACGTATGATAACCATGCCGGCAAAGCGAACGGCGTGGGTGGAACGATCGGCACCAGCGCCAGTGCGTCCGTCTTTATTAAAGCGGATGACTTTCAAGCAGCGGATCTGACGTTTGAAAACTCTTTTCCCGCAGAAGATGGTGTAGAAGGGCGTCAGGCTGTCGCGGTGAATGCCCGGGGGGAACGTCTGATTTTTGATAATGTGGCGTTTCTCGGGCACCAGGATACGCTGCTCGCGAATTCCGGTACCCATTATTACCACGACAGCTATATCGAAGGGGACGTTGATTTCATCTTCGGGGGAGCCCGCGCTGTTTTTGAAGATACGACGGTGCATTCGCTGGACCGGGGGTCGGATTCGAACAACGGTTATATCACCGCTGCCAGCACAGTAACCGAGCATCCTTACGGTTTCTTGTTTCTGAACAGTGAGCTGACAAGTGACGCTCCGGCAGAAACAGTGTATCTCGGCAGGCCGTGGCAGCCGGGAGGAAATCCGGAAGCGGTCGCCTCCGTCGTGTTTAAAAACAGTACCCTGGGTGCGCATATTAAGCAGGAAGGCTGGACCGAAATGGGAGGGTTCCCTCCGGAGGAAGCAAGGTTTTATGAATACAACAATGACGGTCCGGGGGCTGTAGTGAATGAACAGCGGCCTCAATTAAGGGAAGACGAAGCGGCGGACTATACGGCCGAACAGGTGCTTGGCGGATGGAAGCCTGAACTGTAACAGGAAAGGGGAGGTTCTCTTCACGCCGGACCTCCCCGGTTAAAAAACGGGCAGTGACATGAATACAGAGGAGCCGCGGTAAACATGAGAAAAAGTCTGTTAACGAAATTAATCATGTTTGGGTGTATTTTCAGTATTGTCCCGGTTATGTTGGTCGGTTTTTTTTCTTACGGTCACTCTTCGGAGGTGATACAGGAGAAAGTAAACGATGAAAAAAAGCAGATGATCCGGCAGATTAACTCCAATGTGGAACAGGTGCTTCTGACGGTTGACCACAGCATGAACCACATCACCAACAATCCGCTGATGGAAGAGGCGGTCACGTCCAGTATGTCGGGCCGGGATTTTGAGATTTACAGGGATCTGAACGAATCGATACGCAAACTCCATTCTTACAAAACGAAAGTGGAAGAAGTGGTGGTTCTTAATTTCAGACACGACTGGATTCTGCAGAATGAAGGAGTGGAGGCTTTAAGGGAACACCCGGATGAGGAGCAGTATCTGTCCTACCGGAACCTCGAATTTGATTCCAGCTGGGTACTGATGCAGGGAGAAGATTTTCAGGAGCAGCTGAGCTACAGCGGCTGCCAAAACAGCATCGGCCTCATCAAGAAGCTGCCGGCGAAACGAACGGACAAATTCGGCATGGCGATTGCCAAGATTCCAACGTGCAGCCTGGTTGAGATGATTAACATGGATGATCTCTCGGACGAAGTCATGATCACCGATGAAAACCATACTATTGTCGTGCACAGCAATCCGTCCATGATTGGCAGGACACTGACCGAGACCGGTTACGTGGAATCAACGGACGCCATCCAGGGAAAGCAGGGACAATTTGATATCGTAACAGACGAAACACCCCGCACCGTGACGTATTACAAATCGGATTTTAATCACTGGACTTATTTATCTTTTAATTCCATTGAAGAAATGACAAAAGAATCGCAGAATATCGGCTGGTTTACCCTGATTATTATCATACTCTTGATCACCGTGAGCCTGGCCGGTGTGTTTATCGTGAGCCGGAAGTTATACTTTCCGGTCAACAAACTGGTGAAAAATATCGAAGAAACCTGGCCGGACGACAAATCGTTGTCCACAAAAAATGAGCTGCAGTACATCGAAGACCGGCTCCACGAGATGTTTTCCACGCATTCTGATTTAAAGCAGGAACTGCATGACCATACACTGCAGATTCAACATTTATTCATCAGCAAACTATACCTTGGCAGTTACACGACAGGAGAAATTAAAGAAAAACTGGATTATTTTCAACTAAAAGAGCGCGTGGAGACGTGGGAGGATATGAATGTTCTCACGCTCCAGATTGATGCGCTGGATCATTCCTCCTATGACTGGAAAGACATAGAGCTGCTTCACTTTGCCGTAACCAACATCGTCGAAGAATCGATTCCGGCAGCAAACAA
The DNA here is from genome assembly GCF_042684865.1 of Salibacterium lacus. Taxonomy (NCBI): domain Bacteria; kingdom Bacillati; phylum Bacillota; class Bacilli; order Caryophanales; family Bacillaceae; genus Salibacterium; species Salibacterium lacus. The sequence goes on along the minus strand of NZ_JBHUML010000005.1, from coordinate 310,055 downwards.
ACTGTCGTCGGTATGGATCGATAAAACCCTGGTAAGCCTCGTTGGATCCGGAACAGACCCGGTTCAGCAGGCCAAAACATGTATGTACGAAATCACAGAGCGTATCCAGCAAAATATTAAAGAGACCCTTCATATATCCACCAGTATCGGCATCAGTTCCGCCTTTCATGAGATTAAAAGGGCGTCAAGGGGATACCTGGAAGGAATGGAAGCACTGAAACACCGGATTAAGCTCGGCAAAGGGGTCGTTATTCATTTTAACAGTATCCACAAAGGGAAGCATTCGGTGATTTTTTCTTATCCGGAACGGACCGAGGAAGAATTGATCGATGCGGTGAAGATGGCCGAATCCGAAAAAGCCGGGGTGCTCCTGAACAAATGGATTCAAAAGGCCTTCCAGAACTCGCAGTCACCGCGGGAGTACCAGATATCGATGATGCGGCTGTTGAACAATCTGCTTATTCTGAAGCAGGAGAACGGCATCAGCTTCGAGCAGCTTGAGATGTTCAATGCTTCCTTTTACGAAGAAGTATTAAAGCTGCAGATGAGAGATGAAGTGGAAGAGTGGTTCAAAAGCAGGATGATTGAGCCGCTCATACACGTTTTCCAGGCGCGGAGCCGGTCGCAGTATTTAAATATATCCGAAAAGATGATTGATCTTATCCATAAACATTACGATAAGGATATCAGCCTCGAAGACTGCGCGGCGCGGCTTCATTACAATGCGAACTATTTAAGCAGCATTTTTAAGCAGGAGACGACGTTTACGTTCAGTGATTATTTAACGATGTATCGTTTTTCGATGGCGAAGAAATGGCTGCTGGATACCGATATGACAATTAAAGAAATGGCGGAGAAGCTACAGTACAAAAACTCCCAGAATTTCATCCGGTCGTTTAAAAAACTGGAGAATATGACGCCGGGAGAATACCGGCGTAAATACAAAAACGCCTCCTGAACACCTGGGGATTCTCCTTTTTTAAAGCCTGCGTTTCTCTCTATGGAACCCGGGCTTTTTTTTCAGATAACTTAATTATATTTACTGTAATCATTGCTTCACATCTGCCTGTACACGGGCCGTTTTGGGGTGGCAGTAATGTAATGATTATGTTTTTTACAACCGTGCCGGTGTAGGATAGTATCAAGCAATACGACGTTGCTGGAAGTGGAGTGTTTGTTTTTGGGAACGAAAAAAAGAAGGAGGGACAAAAAAGGGGGATGGAAGAACCTGGACTTTTGGCAGATTTCATTTTTTAAATGGGGGTATGAAAATTGAAAATGAAACGTACCGCGGTAGCTTTCTGCTTGATTGGGTTGGTATCGGCAGCTTGTTCGAACAATAATGAAAGCGCTTCAAATGAAGAAGGGAATGAAGGAGGCGGCGGGTCCGGGACGATTGAAATCATGTCGAACCTGCATACACCGGAAGTGCCGGAACCTTTAATTGAAGAAAAAGTCGAGGAGCAGACCGGTGTTGACCTGTCTATCAACTGGGTTCCTGATAACAACTATAACGACCGGCTCAATACCGCTTTTTCCACGGGAACCCTGCCGGATGTCGTGTATGTCAATTTTAATCATTATAATCAATTCAAGGATGCGATCAGGGATGACCAGTTCTGGGAAATCGGACCATACCTTGATGAATACGAAAACCTGAGTAAGCTGAAAGACAATGTGCTCGATAATTCCCGTGTGGATGGGAAGTTGTATGCGATTTATCAAGGGCGTCCTTTGTCGCGTCAGGGTCTGATTTACAGAAAAGACTGGGCGGAGCAGCTGGGCCTTGACGGACCTCCGGAAACGACGGAGGAATTCTTTGAATACGCCAAAGCTTTCACCGAGCAGGATCCGGATCAGGACGGACAGGACGACACGATCGGCCTGACCGACCGCGAAGATCTTGTGTACGGTGCGTTTAAAACCGTGTCTTCCTGGTTTGGCACGCCGAATGACTGGGGCGTTCAGGACGGGGAAATCCGGCCGGAGTTCATGTTCCCGGAATACGTGGATACGATGAAATTTTTCAGGAAGTTACATGAAAACGATTACATTAACCAGGACTTCCCGGTGACGAGTAAATCCGACCAGCAGGATATGTTCAAAAACGGAACCGCGGGTCTTTATGTAGGCTCGATGGGGGACGTTGGAACTCTTTACAACGATGCAGAAAATATTAACCCGGACGTGGAATATGATGTGCACAACCGGGTCAAGGGTCCGGACGGGGAATACGGTATATGGTCCATTCCAGGCTTCGGTTCCCTGCAGCTGTTCCCGAAATCGGCCGTGGAAACAGAGCAGGAACTCCGTAAAATCCTAGGTTTCTTTGACAAACTGATGGCCCCTGAAACGGCCAACCTTATTTCCTGGGGAATAAAAGGTGAACACTATGCGGTGGAAGATGGAAAAGCGGTCATGACCGAAGACAGCCAGAAATTCGACCGAGAAGTGAAACCGTACCAGTCGCTGGAAATCGGGGAGCCTGCAACGAATGGAAGCTATCAGTTGAAAGCGGAGTACGCGCCAAAAGCAAAATCAGAAGAACTAAATATAGATAACGAAGATTTTCTCATCGAGGATCCTACGCTGACGCTGGATTCGGAGACGGACCTGCAGAAGGGTACAAGACTGCAGCAGGGCATCAACGACGCAACGTACAACTTCATCCTGGGTGAGCTGGATGAAGAAGGCTTCGAGCAGGCCGTCCAGACGTGGAGAAACAATGGAGGAGACCAGATTATCAAGGAGTACACAGAGGGCTATCAGGAATCGCAGTAAACAGGTGTCAACGCCCGAAAAAAAGGCCGTGTGCTGCCGCAGAAGTTATATTTCTGCGGCAGCACACGGCCGACCCTCCTCCTATACAGAAAGGGTGAGAAAAACGAATGCAGAGTCAGACAGAGACGAAGGCGGGGAAGGTTCTCTCCAAAAACGAGAAATGGGAACTGATCAAAAAACGGATCAAAAAAAATAAACTGATCTATCTGATGATTCTTCCGGGTCTGTTGTATTTTTTCGTATACAAGTACATTCCGATGTACGGGTTGATCATATCGTTTCAAGACTATAAACCGTATCAGGGAATTATGGGAAGCCAGTGGGTGGGTCTGGAACATTTCAAGCGATTGTTTGCCGATCCTGATTTCTGGATGATATTTAAGAATACGCTTGTGCTGTTCGGGTTACAGTTGATCATCTTCTTTCCGGTTCCTATCATTCTTTCGCTCATGCTCAATGAAGTGCGGAGCATGCCGTTGAAACGGTCGGTGCAGACACTGATTTACATTCCCCATTTCATGTCGTGGGTCATTATCGTGTCGATCAGCTATGTTCTTCTCACGATGGATGGCGGGATGGTGAACGGCCTGCTGCAGCAGGCCGGTTTTCAGGAAGTCAATTTCCTTTTGAACCCGGACTGGTTCCGGCCTATGTATATTCTGCAGGTGATCTGGCGTGAAGCCGGCTGGGGCACGATTATTTTCCTGGCGGCGATTGCGGCGGTCGATGCGCAGTTATATGAAGCGGCCAAAATCGACGGCGCCGGCCGGTTCCGGCAGATGTGGCATATCACGCTGCCGGCGATAAAGGGCGTTATTGTCATTCTGCTTATCCTGAAAATCGGGGACGTGCTGGAACTTGGCTTTGAACATGTCTATCTCTTACTGAATGCTTCAAACAGAGAAGTCGCCGAAATCTTTGACACGTATGTGTATACGGCGGGTCTGAAGCAGGGGCAGTTCAGCTACAGCACGGCCGTCGGGTTTTTTAAAGGACTGGTCGGTCTGCTGCTGGTTGTGATCGCAAACTGGCTCGCCAAGAAAGCAGGAGAAGAAGGTGTTTATTAGAGTGTCCGGAGGAGGATGAAAATGATAGAGGATAAAACAGCCGGCGGGCGCTTGTTTACCGTCGTAAATACGACACTGCTGCTTCTTTTCGCCTTGCTTTGTATTCTGCCCTTGATGCATGTGATCGCCGGGTCGTTTACGACAAGCGCAGAACTTGCCGAAAAAGCATTTGTGATTTTTCCAACGGAATGGAGTATCGATGCCTACAAATATATTTTCTCGACGGATACGATTTTCCGTGCGCTGCTCGTTTCGATTTTCGTGACGGCGGGAGGGACCCTGTGGAGCATGCTGCTGTCGGTGCTTACCGGGTACGGCATGTCGCGTAAAGACCTGCCGGGCCGGCGGGTGATCATGTTTTTTATCGTGTTTACGCTGCTGTTCAACGGCGGTATGATCCCGACGTTTCTTGTCGTGCAGCAGACAGGACTGCTGAACTCTCTGCTCGCGCTCGTCATACCGGTATCGATCAATGCGTTCAACATGATTATTTTAAAAACGTTCTTTCAGAATCTGCCGGCGAGCCTGGAGGAATCGGCTAGAATGGACGGCTGTAATGATTTTGGGATTCTGTTCCGCATCGTGATTCCTTGTTCGATGCCGGCCATTGCGACGATTTCGCTGTTTTATGCGGTGACGTACTGGAATACGTATATGCATGCGATTCTGTATCTGGAGGATGCATCGAAATGGCCCGTACAGGTGCTGCTGCGTCAGATCGTTGTGCTTGCAAGCGGCATGAACTATGACGGATCCACCTATATGGATGTGCCGCCGCCGGAACAATCCGTGAAGATGGCCGTCATCGTCGTCGCAACGATACCGGTGCTTCTTGTTTACCCGTTCCTGCAGAAGCACTTTGCCAAAGGAGCCCTGCTCGGGTCTGTGAAAGGATAGAAGCACTATGCAGTATGTTCAAAAAAAGGAGGAAAATAATTTATGAGCACATTCAAAAATCCAATTTTGCAGGGGTTTTATCCGGATCCATCGATTTGCCGCGTGGGAGAAGATTATTATATGGTCACCTCGACGTTTGAGTATTTTCCGGGGGTTCCGATTTTTCACAGCAAAGATCTGGTGAACTGGAAACAGATCGGCCACGTGCTCGACCGGCCTTCGCAGCTCGATCTTGAGGGCACACCGCCGTCGCGCGGCATTTACGCACCCACGATCCGCTATCATGACGGAGTATTCTATATGATTACCACGTTTGTTGTCAGCCGTGAAGGAGAACGGCGGAACTTCTACGTCACCGCCGAAGACCCCGCCGGCCCCTGGTCGGATCCGAACTGGCTGGAAGGCGCTCCGGGCATTGATCCTTCGCTTTTTTTTGATACGGATGGAAGGGTGTATTACACGGGCAACCGCAAGCCGCCGCGGGGCCCGGAGTATCCTAAGCACAATGAGATATGGATGCAGGAGCTGGATCTAAAGACAAAGCAGCTGACCGGTGAGATTTACAGCTTGTGGGAAGGGGCGCTCAAAACCGCCCATGCCCAGGAAGCCCCGCATCTTTACTACGAACACGGCTGGTATTATCTGATGATCGCAGAAGGCGGTACCGGCTTCACCCACGCGGTGACGATGGCGCGAAGCCGTGACATCACCGGCCCGTACGAGGGATGCAGGCGGAATCCTATTTTGACGCACCGACATCTCGGCAGACTGGCACAAATCACAAACGTCGGGCACGCTGATATCGTAGAGACGCAGAACGGGGAGTGGTGGATGGTCTGTCTTGCATCGCGGCCGTACGGCGGAGAATACCGAAATCTCGGCCGGGAAACGTTTCTTGTTCCGTTCATCTGGGAGGATGGGTGGCCGCTCGTTCACCCGGGCAGAGGCGTGATTGACCAGGAGATGAAACGACCTGATCTGCCGGATACACCGGTCGAGACAGAGCAGTCTTTCGATGATTTTGATACAGAGAGCCTGGATTTTATTTGGAACGTCATCCGGACGCCGCATAAAACGTTTTGGTCGCTTGACGAGCGGCCTGGATTTCTGCGGCTGAAGACGAAAGAAGAAGCGGTGACCGAGGTGGCCAACCCAAGTTTTGTCGGGCGCCGGCAGCAGCATCAAAACATGACAGCACGAACCGGGATGGAGTTCCAGCCGAAACAGCACGGGGAAACGGCGGGTCTTTTGCTCCTGCAGAATCATAATTATCAGTTCCGGCTGGAGTACGGGGAGTTTCAAAACGGGCCGGGTGTCCGGGTCGTAAAACGAAAAGACGGAGAAGAGACCGTTCTTGGAAGTATGCCGTACACGGGAGAACGGCTGTTTCTGCAGGTGACAGCCCGGGGGCAGTCGTACAGTTTTTTCGCCGGAAAGGAAGAAGAGGCGCTCGAACCGGTGGCAGAAGATGCGGACGGCAGAATTTTGAGCACAGACGAAGCGGGCGGATTCACCGGGGCGTATCTCGGCATGTTCACATCAAGCAACGGGGAAAAGAGCACGAATCATGCCGACTTTGACTGGTTTCACTACGCGGGTCAGGAAGAAACGACATGAAAAAACGAATAACAGCTGGCGCTGTGGTGCTTGGATGCCTGTTTCTTTTTGGCGGCTGCGGCCGGGGAGACAGCGGGGTGGATATTCAGGTGTACGCCGATGACGTGAAAAAGGGCTGGAGTTCCGCCGAACAGGCAGCCGTGCCGGAGAACACAACTGTGCATGTCTACCCGTCCCTGGTTGAAAAATTTATCGTGGAAGTGGCCGGTCATAAGGGGGACATTTTCATCGTGGAGGAACCGATGCTCAAAGCCGCGCTGGAACCGGAAGGTCTGCATCCCCTGCAGGAACTGTCAGAGGAAAATGGCGGCACGCTGGGAGCGTCAGCGTTCCGGAAAGAGGAAGATACGCTGTACGCCGCGGTTATTCGTGAAGATGCGCCCCTGCTTCAGCACGTGGATGTATCGTTAAACAAACCGTTGATCGCGGTGATCCCGGTGTACAGTGATCAAAAGGAGCAGTCGCTTGATATATTGAAACAGGCACTGGAACAACCGCACCGGATAGGGAAAGGAAGGGGAGGAACATGGAATTCAACGGGCTGATGGCAGGGTTTTACAAAATAAGCCTGCTTATCTCGAGAATGGCTTATGTGAATGTGCTTTGGCTGGTTTTTACTTTAGCGGGCCTTGTGGTGTTTGGATTCATGCCGGCGACGGTGGCGATGTTTTCGGTCGTACGCCAGTGGATTCACAAAAACAGGGAGGTGGAGGTCTTCCGGTTTTTCTGGAAAACGTATAAAACGGAGTTCTTAAAATCCAACGCCCTGGGTGCGGTCCTCTTTGTGATTGGCACGCTGCTTTATGTGAATTTTCAACTGGTGCAGGCTCCGGAGTGGTGGATGATGATCCTGCGTTACGTGTTCCTTGTGTTAAGCGTGTTTTTCGCCATGATTCTCCTGTTTATTTTTCCGACGTATGCTCATTTTGAGTTGAAGCCGGTGCATTATATACGCACGGCTCTGCTCATAGCCATGTCTTATCCTCACTACGTGTTTGCGATGGGGGTGGGGATCTACGGTCTGCAGGAGCTGATGCTGTTCGCGCCCGGCTTTATTCCCTTTTTTGCGGCAAGCTGCGCGGGTTACCTCATCATGTGGCTGGCCGACAAGGCCTTTAAAAAACTGCGGTATCTGCCCGGTACAAAGGTCCGAAGCACGCCCGTTTCGAACGGATAGGGGTGCTGTGAACAGTCCAATGACCCATCAATGAGGGGAGGTGCACCTTCGTTGATGGGCTTTTATTTTTGGGTGGATGTTGCAGCATAAGAAAAGGAGCGGCATGTCAGAAGAGGGGGACCTTTTTTCATATTTGTCCGGAAAACGGGAAAGGAAAAATCAGACCTTTCCTAAAAGTTTCGTCCCATTTATTTCTTTACAGGTTTACATGTGTCTTTTGCCCCTTCATTCATAGTACAATGGTAACCAGTATGGAGCTGTGGAAGGAGGAGGCACGAATGATAGAGGATATCATGCAGGAATCAAAGGGAAACGGATCCTCCCGGCAGGGTATCTACATAATCGAAGACGGACACATGACGTACTGCAGCGAAGATGTGGCAGCCATGCTTGGAGCGGAGCAGTCTACGCTGGAACACGCATCGTTTCTGCCGGTCATCCGGGAGAGTGTCGAGAAGGAGAAGGCAGAGGAGTTTCAGAAGCTGATGGAAGGCCGGCACCGCCGGATTCATTTCTACACCGAAGCCTGCACCGGCAGCCGCGGGCCGATTAGTATGGAGTTGTACGCGCAGCTGGTGGAAGATGGAAGCAGCAGAAAGATCATGGGATTTATGGTGGATGTGACAGAGAAACAGCAAATCGAAACGAAGCTCCAGGATACTCTGAAAGATTTGGCGGATATGAAGTATGCGCTGGATCAATCCTCTATCGTTGCGATCACTGACCGCCAGGGCCGCATTACATACGTGAATGACAAGTTCTGTGAGATTTCGGGATACACAAGGGAAGAATTAATCGGAAATACCCACCGCGTTGTGAACTCGGGAGGGCATGACCGGGAATTTTTCAAAGAGATGTGGCGTACGATCGGTTCCGGAAATGTATGGCAGGGGGAATTCCGTAATCAGGCGAAAGATGGGTCGTATTACTGGGTGGAGACGACGATTGTTCCAGTGAAGGATGAAACCGGGAAACCGTATCAGTATCTTGCCATTCGTAATGACATTACCGACAATAAGAAAAATGAAGAAACCATCCGGCATATGGCGTATTACGACCATTTAACAGGGCTTGCCAACCGCCGTCTGTTTGATGAAACCCTCCATTCCAAAGTAGAAACGGCAAAAGCACAAGAAGAAATGTTCGGGATGATGCTCATTGATCTGGACGGCTTCAAATACATCAATGATACCCTCGGTCACCTCGTCGGAGACAAGCTCCTTGTGGAAGTGGCGCAGCGGCTGGACCGCATCGCGGGAGATCACGGTTTTACCGCCAGAATCGGGGGAGATGAATTTGCGGTGATTCTGGAGGAGATGCAGAACGTGGAGGAACTGAGAACTCTCGCTGAAGCTATTCTGTCCGGGTTTCAGGAGGCGTTTCTCGTGGACGATTATGAGCTGAATGTGACCGGCAGTATCGGAGCTTCGGTGTATCCGGAATCCGGCCGTGATGCCGTGACGATGACGCGTCATGCCGATCTTGCCATGTACCGCGTGAAAGGGGAGCAAAAGAACGAATATCGTCTTTACAGCGCGGAAGCGGATGAGGAGACAGAGCATCTGTTTTCCCTGCAGAATGACCTGGATGAGGCACTCGAGAAAGATCAATTTTATATGGTGTACCAGCCGAGAGTGAATCCGGCCGACGGTACGATCCATAGTATGGAAGCCCTGCTCCGCTGGGATCATCCGGAATACGGAAGCATTTCTCCTGGAGAGTTTCTCCCGCTCGCCGAAAAAACGACCTGGATCAACGACATCGGCGACTGGGTTATGCGTGCGGTGAGCTGTCAGATCCGGCTGTGGCAGCAGAAAGGACTGGAGCCTGTTCCCGTATCGCTCAATCTGTCGGCGAATCAGCTGCTGCAGACAAACGTTGTTCCTCATTTTCTGTCCATTTTTCAGGAATACAATGTGCTGCCGGGATGGCTCGAACTCGAAATCACGGAGAGTATGTTAATTGAAAATGAATCGACCGCCCGGGATATCCTGGGAAGCCTGCAGGAACACGGGGTCCGCATCGCGCTGGATGACTTTGGCACCGGGTATTCGGCACTGTCTTACCTGCAAAAGTTCCCGGTGGATACCTTGAAGCTGGATCGTTCGCTGGTCCAGGGTGTCTCGGAAGAAGCCGGGTATCAACCGATTGCAGATACGGTAGTGTATCTTGGACACTCGCTTGGGATGAACGTAGTGGCCGAAGGCGTTGAATGTGACAAAGAATGCCGGGCGCTGCGGTCGCTGGGAATCGATGAGATTCAGGGCTTCTACTTCAGCCGCCCGCTTTGGACTGAAGAAGTCTATCCGCTGCTCGTCTCCGGTATTATTCCTGCACCGACGCAGACGTAAAAGGTGCGGGCGGCAATGGAATAGAAAATGGCGGGTGTTGTGGACAGCATGCCGGGCGGACTGTCTATAACTTGAGGATACTGGACACTTTTGCGTGAAACAGCGCGGAAGTGTCCAGTATTTTTGGATAGGAGACAACATAAGAGGTGATCGGGGGAAAAGTGTCTACAATACCACCAGCATTTTTAGAAGTTGACATATTTTTCCCATTACTTTACACTACTTGTACGTATAAGCTGATTCAAAACAAGGGAGGCGGAGATATGAAACATAACGTAACAGTAAATACCGATCAGCAGGAAGCGGTGATCAGCCGTCATATTTACGGACATTTTGCGGAACATCTCGGGCGGTGCATTTATGAAGGATTGTGGGTAGGGGAAGATTCATCGATTCCCAACACAAACGGGATTCGCACAGATGTTTTGAAAGCGCTTCAAAATATCAACATTCCGGTACTGCGCTGGCCGGGGGGATGCTTTGCCGATGAATACCACTGGAAGGACGGTATCGGTCCGCGCGAAGAACGGAAACGGATGGTGAACACGCACTGGGGCGGTGTGGTGGAAAATAACCACTTCGGTACCCACGAATTTCTTATGTTGTGTGAGATGCTTGGGACAGAGCCTTACATCTGCGGCAATGTTGGAAGCGGTTCCGTACAGGAAATGTCGGAGTGGGTGGAGTACATGACATTTGACGGGGAGTCTCCGATGGCGGACCGGCGTCGTGAGAACGGCCGCCGGGATCCGTGGAATGTGACGTATTTCGGTGTCGGTAATGAGAGCTGGGGCTGCGGCGGTCACATGCGGCCGGAGTTTTATGCGGATCTGTACCGGCAGTATCAGACGTACGTACGGGAATACGACGGCAACCGGTTGTATAAAATCGCCGGCGGAGCGAACGTCGACGATTACCGCTGGACGGAGGTGCTCATGCGCGAAGCGGCGCCGTTTATGGATGGACTCAGTCTTCATTACTACACGATTCCGGGTGATTTCTGGAAAGGAAAAGGGTCGGCCCTTGATTTTGACAAGGCAGAATGGGACATCACGATGGAGCGTGCGCTTCACATGGATACGCTTATTTCGCGGCACCGCGCGATCATGGACAGTTATGATCCGGAGGAAAAGGTCGGCCTGATTGTCGATGAGTGGGGGACGTGGTTTGACGTGGAGCCTGGGACAAATCCCGGTTTTCTTTACCAACAGAATACGATCCGGGATGCGGTGGTGGCAGGGGTTACCCTGAACATTTTTAACCGTCATGCCGGGCGCGTCCACATGGCTAATATCGCGCAGATGGTGAATGTGCTGCAGGCCATGGTGCATACCGAGGAGGAAAAAATGTTTCTCACGCCGACGTATCACGTGTTTCATATGTACCAGGTGCATCAGGACGCGGCACTGCTCCCGCTTCATTTGGACAGTGACATGAGCGGAGAAAACAGGGCGTACCCCCAGGTTCACGGGTCGGCCTCAAAGCAGGATGATGGGACGGTGCATGTCAGTCTCTGTAATCTTGATATGGAAGAAGATGCGGACGTGACGCTTGATATGCGGGGGTTGCCGGATGAAGTGACATGGAACGGTACTATCCTGACCGCGGAACATAAACATGACCATAACACGTTTGAAGATCCGGAACGCGTTCAACCGGAAGCATTCCAGGATTACAAGGCAGACGGCGGGGCCGCGGAGCTCCGGCTTCCACCCATGTCTGTTGTTGTCCTTGATATCTCCTGATAGGTTACTGTCATCCTCTGCCACATAGGCAGGGGATTTTTCTTTTATATTTCCAAAATTGTAAAAATACTGTTGCCTTTTCTTCCTCCCACGCTTATAATTATTGTAACTTATACGTATAAGTAAGTAGTGCTTCTTATTTTTTTATCCATATGTACGAACAAGAATTTTTGAAAGCGCTTTAATTAAGGGAAGGAGGAGGAAACATGAAAAAACCCGTTTATGCAGGAATGGTACTGCTGCTCATGGCCGCCGGATGTCAGTCTCAGGACGCGGGTTCCAGCGCGGAAACTGGTCCGGTGGAGGTGGAGATGTGGTCCTTGTTCAGTGGAGGAGATCAGGCGTATATGCAGTCTTTAATAGACGGTTTTAACGAGAGCCAGGAGGAGTATGAAGTGGTCATGCCGGCACCGTCGGAAGCGGCTGATCATTATACGAAAGTGGTGACGAGTGTGGCTGCCAACCGCGGTCCTGATATGGCGGTTGCTCACGCATCGATCATCCCGGAATTTTACAACCTTGGATTGACAAAGCCGATTGATGAACCGGCGGAAAATGCAGATCTTGATTTGACGGAAGTGAACGAAAACATTCTCCAAACGCTGAAGATGGAAGACAACAAGATTCATTCGTTTCCTATCGATACTCACCCGACTGTGATGTTTTTCAATAAAACCCTTCTCGAAGAGGCGGGACTGTTAACAGAATCTGGAGAAGTGGATATGGAAGAGACGCCGGAAGGATTCATTGATTTTTACCAGCGGGCCGAAGAGGCGCTTCCGGATACAATACCACTAGCGGTGCCGACGGTCGGTTATGATGCTTTCACCTTGTGGTGGGCGTTCTATCATCAGATGGGCGGAAGTGACATCTACTCCGATGACCTTCAGGAGCCGGACGTTACGATGGATAACAAAACGGCGGTAGAAGCAGCAGAATACCTGAAAAGTATGTTTGGAAAAGAGGGATTCATTCCTCCGAATATTTCCGATCCTTACGAGCAGTTTCAGACCGACCGTGCATTGAGTCTTATAACAGGAGTATGGGGGACTGGAGTGTGGGAAACGGATGAGTCGTTTGAATTTATCGCGCAGCCGATTCCAACACTGTTTGAGGAACCGGCAACGTACGGCGATTCCCATACACTTTTCATTCCGGAACAAGAAAGCACCACCGATGAAAAAACGGCCGGCGCGGCAGCTTTCATGAGCTATCTTCACGACAATCAGGCACAGTGGGCGCAGGCAGGACATATTCCGGCCAACGATGAAGTAGCAGCTTCCGAAGAATTTAATGAGATGCCGTACCGTCCGGATTATGCCGGCGTGGTAGAAGACGTGGAGCAGCCATCGGGAACGATTTACTCGAACATGTCCACCGACGTTATGATGAGAAACCTTGATGAGATCTGGGCCGGCCGGGTGACACCGCAGGAAGGCATTGAAAACCTGGAGCAGGAACTCGACGAACTGGTGAAATAAATATAGAACAGGAGGGGCAGACGAATGAAAAATCAGGCTTTGCGAAATGACATGATCGCCGGCATGTTTTTACTTCCCTTTTTTCTCATTTATGTAGTGTTTACGATTTTTCCGATATTCAAAGGGCTGCAGATGAGCTTTTTTAACTGGTCGCTGATTGAGCAGGGGGAGTTTGCCGGGTTTTCGCAGTACACGGCGCTGTTTACGGACCCGGACTTCTGGCAGTCGCTTTGGAATACGACACTGTTTGTGATTCTGTCCACGCCGGGCATGATTCTGCTTGCGCTGGTGCTGGCACTGCTTGCCAATATTAATGTCGGTCCGAAAATGCGGACGTTTTTAAGAGGGTCCTACTTTATTCCGAGTATCCTGTCGGTTTCGGTTATTTCCTATATTGCGATTTTTATGCTTCAGCCGTACAGCGGCATCGTGAATAATCTGTTGAATTCCGTTGGATTTGAAGGGCAGGTGTACTGGCTGGCCAACCCGGTGCTCGCCTGGGTAAGCATTGTCGGGGTCACCTTATGGTGGACAGTCGGTTTCAACTTCATTTTGTTTTTGACTTCGCTTCAGGATATCCCGGATTCGTACTATGAAGCAGCCGAAATTGACGGGGCCACGCGCTGGCAGATGTTTAAAGATGTGACCCTGCCGCAGCTCATTCCGATTTCCCGGGTTATTTTTCTATTACAGGTGCTCGCTTCATTCAAAGTGTTCGCCCAAATTCTACTGATCACCGACGGGGGTCCGGGGACCTCGACGCGTCCGCTGATTCAGTATATTTACGAGATGGGCTTTGAACAATATGATCTTGGGTACGCGGCGGCTATGTCTTACGTGCTGTTCTTTATTCTGCTTATCTTTTCGGTTATCCAGATCCGCAGCGGCGGACAGGGCCGTATGATCTAAAAGGGAGGTACATCAAAATGAGTCAAACGAAAAACACGCTGCTGCAGCGGAATCGTGATCCTTACCTGCGCATCAAGATTCTCATCGGGGTGATTCTGGCAGGCGTTTTCCTTTTTCCAATTATCTGGATGCTGTTTGTCTCGGTGAAGCCCGAAGACATGTCGATCACCGCTCCGCTTAACTGGTTTACACCGCCGTATACGTTGTCCAACTACGCTGCAGTGGTGGGAGAAAGTGATGTGCTGCTCTGGTTGTTCAACAGCGCCTTTGTCGGGTTTGCGACGACGGTCATTACTTTAATTGTGACGTCGCTTGCAGCATTTGCGATTTCCAAAATTAAGTTCCGCTACCGGCGGGCCATTTTTCTGTTCTTTCTCGCCGGGATGATGGTACCGGGGGAAGCGACGATTATTCCTCTGTTTGAAATCGTAAAAAGCATGAACCTGCTTGATTCCTATACGGCCCTTATCCTGCCGATGACCGCGTCCCCGATCGGGGTGATTATTCTTAAGAGTTTCTTTGACGGGGTCCCGGATGAGCTGATGGAAAGCGCGAAAATCGACGGCTGCTCGCACTGGCGCCTGTACTGGAATATTGTACTTCCGCTTGCCAAACCGGCCATGGCCGCTATCGCGATCTTCACGTTTATCGGTTCGTGGAACAACTTTCTGTGGCCGTTTCTGGCGATTGTATCCGAAGAATTGTATACGCTTCCAATCGGTATTCCGTCCTTTAACTCTACGTATTCCACGACTTATATGCTGCCAATGACGGTGAATGCGATTGCCTCGCTGCCGGTTATAATCGCGTTTCTCATTTTTGAGAAACAAATTGTCAAAGGGGTCAGTTTCACCGGTATTAAAGGGTAAAAAAAACGTCCGGAAGCGCGGTGCTTCCGGACGTTTTTACGAGTATTTATATCTTACCCTGTCACCGGGTCCATTGCATTAGTCGATGAACGTACGGTTTTCGAGCATTTTTTTTGCTTTACGTTCCTGAGATTCATAAATGGAATTGAGGACACTTTTAAATACGCGCTTCATCTTGCGTTCCCCCTATCGCTTAAGTTCTATCTGCATCATACTCCCAGCCATGCAAACAGACAACGTCGTGAAAATCCCATGAAAACGACAACATTTCCTATGAAAGCGCGTGAAAAAGCGCTTTATCTCTTTTTTCCTCCCTTTTGCTTTGAATTTGGGGGTCATCCGATATGTGTGAAAAGTCCTTATCTTCCAACAGAAAAGGAAAACGGTGTGCTGCGGGGGTTGGCTATGTGTTACGGTGCACGTTCTGCCTGGTGCGAGAACGAGGGTCAGGCAGGGACTTACAAGCGGAATGTGTCTGTTTACATGCGGAATTCTCTGATTTACATGCCAACGAACAGGAAATACAGTCCAAGCCGCATGGTACCTGCCGAATAAGGTCCGTTACATGCCGGATCTGGTGATTTACATGCCAAATAGACACATTTACATGCCAAAGGCCGCAGCAGAGTATTTTTCCGCACGGGCGTCCGCAGCACAAAAAAGCCCGGACGATTTCTGTGCAGAAAGCGTCCGGGTATCATTGTAAAATTGGTTCTTTCTTTGTTACCGCGCCGTTTACCGGAAGAGTACAACATACGTCAGTTTCATCATCGCCAGCATGCCGGGATTTCTGTATCTGTTCACGTTGTTCCCTCCTAATATGTGATTAAGTGTAGTGTCGCATATAATATGCGCGCCATCTACATATTTGTAAGAAAACATCCCATCATTATTTTCCAGGCCGGTGTTGGATGGTGCTTGGGTGTTGCGGTAGAATGGGAGGAAGAAAAAGGAGGGACGATCGATGGCAGAGGAAAAGCGTCCGGATCGAAAACAGGAAAAAATGAAGGAGCAGGAGCGGCGTCATCATGCGGTGGGAAATGCAAGAGACGGATACCACCGTTCCCAGGTCGGCGGTGCGTCTGATCTCCTGCGCGGGCTCGGATGGAAAGGGTTCCTTGTACTGATTGTCGTGCTATTTGTGCTTTACGCCGTTTATGCTCTTTTCCTGCGCTGATGGAACCAGGGGCCGCATAACCCCGGGTATTCTTTCTCATACTAAGTAAAAATTCAGAAAGGATACGGAGTTATGAATGTTGATGTAATCTGGGAATCGGTGCTGCTTGTGGCGGCCGGAATTCTTATACTGCGGATTGCCGGGCGCAAGTCGATTTCGCAGATGTCGCTTGCGCAGACCGTCGTGATGATTTCCATCGGGTCGATCATTATCCAGCCGATTATTGAAGACAGCATATGGAATACGGTAGTGGCCACGCTTATGTTTGTGCTGATGCTTGTGCTTATTGAGTACCTGCAGATGAAGTTTAACGGGGTGGAACGATTTGTGACCGGGAAGGCAAAAGTGGTGATTGAAGAAGGAGTGCCCCAGTATGAGACGCTGCGGAAGATGCGCTTCACGGTGGATACGCTCGAGATGCGGCTGCGCCAACAGGGAATATCGAGCATTGCCGACGTCAAGACAGCGACGCTTGAACCGAACGGCCAGCTCGGGTATGAGCTGGTGGAAGACGCCAAGCCGCTGACAGTGGGGCAGTTCAAGGAAATGATGGCAGGAAGCATTACGATGCCGCGCGAGAGCGGCGGGGCGCCGGATGTGTTTGAGGAAGTGCGCAAGAACCGCCACCGGGCTCCCAATGCAGACAATCTGCGGTGAGAGTGGAGCGGGGATTGCTGCGTTCGGACATATCGGCGGTTCAGTCCCATATATCGGCGAGGACGGTGGGCCTGCACGGACGGGGTCCTTCTACATAGATAAAGGAGGCGGTCCGGATCGGCCGCCTCCTTTTCTTTACCCGTTATTCTTTTCTTTCATTTTTGCTTTCATTGCGGCGAGCTCGTCATCGACGTCGTCTTTGTCGAGTTCGTCGAGTTCATCGTCGAGGGAATTGCCGGAATCGCGCATTTCTTTGCTTGTTTCGGCGTGGGCCTCGAGTTCATCCACTTTTTCCGACATCCGGTCGAAGCCGGCGGAGGCATTCTCCGAACCGAAGCTGGACATGGATTCGTTGATTTTCTGCTGTGCTTTGGCGGAGCTTGCCCGCGCTTTCAGCGTTTCTTTCTTCGCTTTCATCTTTTCATATTCATCTTTCATGTCCTGCAGCTGATCGCGGAGCTGCTGGCTGGACTGCTTGGCGTTTTCGTGGGTAGGGGTGAGTTCATCGACTTTTTCCTGGTGCTTGTTCTTGTCCTCAAGCGCACGCCGGGCCAGATCTTCATCTTCTTTTTCGAGGGCTTTTTCCGCCTGTTCCTGCCGTTTGTCCCGCATTTCAACCGCATCATCGAGCTGTTTCTTGAATTTCTTTTCGATGCTGATCTGCTGGGCTACGTTGGTTTCAGCTTCTTTCATATCTTTTTCCATGTCAAGTAAATATTGATCGAGAAGCTTTTCCGGATCTTCCGCCTTGTCCAGCATGGCGTTCATGTTCGATAGGGTGACATCTTTCAGCCGTTTAAAAATACTCATAGGAACCCTCCTGATAACTTAAAGTTCAAGACATCTTTCACTTCTATTTCTATTATACTGGAGACGTGCATTTTTTAAAACAAATTCCTATTTGTGAAAAAAACCGCGTTCGCCTTTTCAATTTGATAAGACTCTCGTAAAATGAAAGACGTTCACCTGATTAAAAATGGAAATGAAACGAACACTGTGCCGCAGCCGTACAGTGGTGTATGATTGATGTCAACCGGTGGAGGAAAGGAGGTAAGGTGTTGCACAAAAAAGTATTCATCATTATGATTGCTCTGGTGTTTTTGCTCACGGGCTGCTTATCCGGGGGAGGAGTCGTGTCTCAGCATTACGAACTGGAAAATGTCATGGAAGACGAGGCGGGAAATGAATCCCACGTCTACAAGGCACCGGATACGACCGTTCCTCAAGCGGCAGCGACCATCCGGGAAGACAGCAGCCCGGAAGAGGTATCAGCAGAAGATGAAGAACGGATGTTTCTCGTCTATGACGACCGTACCATCCAGGTCATGCAGGATTCAGAACAGCCCGGCGATTCGCTCGTGGAAGTGTCGGAACAGGAATTTGTAGAAAACAACTACAGCCCGTCCATGCTGGAAACGTATGCCATGTTCAGCATCATGTCGAATCTGTACAACATGGGGGTCCGGACCCGCGATAAGCAGTATGAAGGATATGTCGGCACGAATGGAAACTATCACCGCGACCCGTCCACGCGTGGGTCCAACCGTTCAGGATCTGTCAATTCCACAGGAACCCGCGGCGGCGGATTCGGCTTTGGAAAGTAATAATTACATACGATAAGGAGGAATACACGTGGATATGTCAATATTTTGGGAATCGATACTATGGTTTGTCATTGTCATGGCCGTCATTTTTATTGCAGCCTTTATTTTCGAAAAGGTGACGAAGTTTAAGGACAGAGAAGAAATCAAGGCCGGGAACGTGTCGGTGGCGCTTTCGCTGGCGGGTAAACTTTACGCTCTCGGCTACATTATGAAAATATCCGCAGAAAATGCGTACAACCTCGGGGAAGCGCTCGCCTGGGGTGTCATCGGGTTTGTCTTTTTGATTGTCGGATATTTCCTGTTCGAATTTTTGACACCGTCCTTTAAAGTGGATGATGAGCTGGCAAAAGACAACAAAGCGGTAGGGATCATGTCGCTTGCGATTTCCGTCGTGATCGCCCATGCCGTAGCAATTGCGATTATCTAAAGGGGCGCTCGAAGCGTCCTTTTTCTTTTGAAAGAGGGAATATACCTTGTTGCAGCAGTGGAAAAAACCAACCAATCTTTTGTATATTTCATCCTTTGTCGTATCAATATGCGGCATTATCTATCAGATGATGCTCGGCGCGGCCGGTTCCTATTTAATGGGAAGTTCGGTCCTTTCCTACGCCATCGCGGTCGGAGGGAGCCTGTCCGGGATGGGGGTCGGATCGATGCTGTCCGGGTATCTGCACCGGCACCTTGTGAACCGCATTATCGGGATTGAGTACATCATCGGCCCCATCGGCGCGTCTTCCACCCTGTTCATCTACATGATGTTTTCCACGGTCGGAAGCGATACAGCATCGGTGTTTTTCTGCCTGTTCATCTTTTTAATCGGCTGTCTGACGGGGATGGAACTCCCGATTTTAATGCGGGAGGCGGAGAAACGCGGCGATGAACTGAAAAAAAGCGCCGCCCTCACGTTGTTCAGCGACTACGCGGGTTCGCTGATCGGAACGCTTGGGTTCGCGCTTCTATTAAGCCCGTGGCTCGGTTTTATCCAGACGGCGTTTTTTGTCGGGATTATTAACGTGGCGGTGGCGTTCTGGCTCACTTTTGCGTTTAAGCATGAGATTCATAAGCCGAAACGGGCCCAGATCATCGGCGCCGTGCTGCTCGTGCTGCTTGGGTTCGGCTTTATCTTCGGCAACAGTTACGCGCAGGTTCTCGAGCAGCACTTGTACCAAAGCCCGGTCGTCATCAATGAAGAGACGCGCTATCAGAGAATCATCGGCACGCAGGCGCCCGGCGATTTCCGTCTGTACCTGAACGGCAATCTGCAGTTTGCCGAATCCGATGAATACCGGTACCACGAAACGCTTGTCCACCCGGGGATGGGGCTTCTTCAGCAGAAACAGGAGAAAAATGGAGGAAAGAACGTGCTCGTTCTCGGGGGAGGCGACGGTCTGGCGGTGCGGGAGCTTTTGACCTATGATACGGTGGAATCCATCACGCTTGTTGATCTGGATCCGAAAGTGACGGAGCTCGCCCGTACGAATCCCCATTTGACCGATATTAATGAACACTCCCTTGAGGATGAACGTGTCTCGATTGTGCACGGGGATGCGTTCAACTACTTAAAAGAAGACGACACGACGTACGATTATATTTTATCCGACCTGCCGGACCCGAACACGCTGGAGCTGAACAAGCTCTACACGAGGGAAATGTACGGGTTGATGTATGAACGGCTGGCTCCGCAGGGCGTGGTCGTCGTGCAGTCGACCAGTCCTGTTTTCTCGAGAAAAGCATACTGGACTATTTCCGATACAATCGAAGGCGCCGGTTTTTTCGTCGACAACCTGCACATCAATGTGCCGTCATTTGGCAACTGGGGATTCACCATGGCCGCCAAGCAGCCGTTTGATCCCGCCGACGTTTCCATACCCGAAGCAGCGCACACTAAGTACCTGCAGGAGGGAATGCTCCCCGGACTTTTTCAGTTCGCCAAGGATGAAAACGCAGATATCGAAGGCTTCACCTACCAGGAAAACTCCATCAATCACCCCATTTTGACAGAGTTGTACAACGATGCATGGAGATACTACTGATCTCCATGCTTTTTAATTTTTGTTCATCGGCTGGTCCGGGGTGCATGGACACTAAACTGCCGGCGGGCGGATTTAGTGTCCACGCATTTTTGCCGGGGGACACTATCGCCGGCAGCAGACCTCGTAGTGTCCACGGACGGGCAGGGAAGGGACACTAATTGCTTAAGTACATCGGGTAGTGTCCATGGAGAGTTATACTTGAATTGGGTGATAGAAGAGTGGAATGATTATTATCCACCAGCCTTGTCTATTCTTTTCAAAGCTGCATCGCTCTCAGAGCTCCCGGTAATTTCAAAGAAGTATTCTTTGTTCTCCTCCAATTTCAGAATCTTGGTTTTCAATGGAATACGGTTTTTTTCTTTATCTATTAATGCAATATTGAATGCTGCTTCCCCCTCCAGGTCAATATCTGTCTGATCTATATATTCTTTCCGCAGTATTTGCCCTTTTTCGACAGGGGAACCATCGGCGTTTAGTATTCCACCTGAGATATTCCTGGTACTGATTCCTATGGAGTGAAACGCAAAATCAGCATTATTTTTGAAACTCAGCATCATCGTATTTTCCTTCGGTCCTGCGGGCTTATCATGACAGGCCGTCAAAACGACAGCAAACAGAGTGAAAGTGGATAAAATCAGCAATCTTTTCATACGCTTCCCACACATCCTTTCCCCGTACAGCTTATTCATCCGTGTCATAGTCCTCCTGATATTCAAGAATATCCCCGGGCTGGCAGTCCAAAGCCTTACAAATGGCATCCAGCGTGGATAGTCGTATCGCTTTTGCTTTTCCATTTTTCAAAATGGAGAGGTTCGCCATCGTGATGCCGACGTTTTCGGATAGTTCGGTCACACTCATTTTTCGTTTTGCCAGCATTACATCAATATGGACGATCACCGCCATGCTCTCACCTCAGACTGTTAAATCATTCTCCCATTTGATATCCAACGCACTTTTTAATAATTTTTGAAGAACCGCCGTGAACACCGCAATGACAATAGAAGTGAAAATAACAGCAAAGCCGATCAGTGCTATTCCCGGATGCAGAGCGTTTTGTGAAAAAAGGTAGATGCTGCCGGCGGCGTACAGCAGACTGATGGTAACTGCACAATATTTTATCCATTTCAAAGCCTCTACAGACAACTCCGAGAAAGCCTGGCTGCGGCCGACGTAGTTTAGAAGCTTTAAAGCCTGATATAAAGCAAAATAAAAGGGAATTACTGTGGTATATACCCCGATTAAGACGGGATATTTCAGGTAAGCAAACGCTGGAAACCCTTCTGCCGTTGTATCTGCCATCCATGGCAGCCAGAATATACACAAAACAAGGACCGTCATCCCGATAAGAAAAACAGCTATCCTTAAAAAGAGTGTCGTTCCCCGACCCATCCAAAGCACCTCACTTCTGTGTTGATACTGGTATAATAATACATAATTTATTGATTTGCAATAAAAATTTATTGTTTTAGATGTTTTTGGTGGAAAGAAGCATGAAGATACTACTGAGTATTGGGCAGAATTAATCGAGAAATTCGGAGAATCGATCAAGAAACCCGGAGAAGCAATCGAGAAATTCAACAATAGCGCTGGAATCGATCGAGAAACGAGAGAATCGATGCAGAAACTCCAGGAATCGATCGATAAAGGCGCAGCCGTTTCTTCAAAAAAAAACCGCGCCCGGATAATGGGACGCGGTTTTCATTCTATAGGGGGGGGCGGCGCTTTCACTGGAAGGATACGCTGTTTATTTTCTGATACGTGTCCTGGCTGCAGATGACGGCGAGCTGTGTGCCGGTGGGTATCGCGTCGTCCCAGCCTTCGGTGATGAAGGAGGTGTCGTTGGCAATCAGGATGGCTCCCTGCTGTTCCAGCGCGTCGCGCGCGTCGCGGTAGGTCGTCCAGCTGCTCTTCGGCTGAATCAGATGCAGGTCGTCGCCGTACTGTTTGCTTAAGAGCTGCATGAAGAACGTGCTGGATCCGTGGTATTCCATTGATTTGGCAATGAGATTGGACACGGACTGATAGGACGGAATGCATTCGTTCACACCGGCGCGGGTGAACAGTGCTTCATGCTTGTCCGACAGCAGTTCGGCAATGGTATAAATGGACGTCCCGTGCTTTTCGCCGTAGGCTTCGATTGTGGAGGCGATCAGATACGTTCTTCCATCTGCCAGGTCGAGGTCATCAATATCCTGCGGGGCGAAAATGCCTACGGTTCGTGCCTGCAGGATATTCGCTTTTTCCAGGGTGGTTTCGTCGGTGGCGCTGCCGCGGATAAAATGAAACCGTTCATGCTGGTACGGGGACTTTTCCAGATTCCGGTCGATGAGAACGACCTGTTTCTTTTCATTGGTAAGCATTTCATCGACGGCGCTGGCTGTTTTCCCGTCGGCCCAGCCGATGAAGACTGCGTGATTCGAGTCTTTAAACGTCAATCTGCCTTCCTCCTTCGCCTGTTTATAGTGCAGCGCAGAATCGAGTATTTTGGAAATGACAACACCGATGACTCCGATTCCAAGCGGAAAGACAAAGAGCATCGTAAACCACTGGCCGCCTGCTGTAACCGGAGAAATGTCGCCGTATCCGACGGTCGTTGAGGTCGTCATCACCCACCAGAGGGCACTCATCACGGTAAATGTTTCCGGCTCAATCGCGAGAATGCCGAGAACGGACACTGCGATGAAAAGCAGGGTGAACAAAAACAGCGACCAGTTGCCGATGTGAATTACTTTTTCATAAATCTGTTTCAGGATGTGCATCAGGACACCCCTTCGGATTCAATAATGTCTCCGCCGCCGCGTTTCAGGAGGCGGCGCTGCATGCCCGAAGGAGCGAGGCAGGCTTTTAGATGGGCAACAGCCTCTCCGGAGTCAATCGATGCGCCGCACGTATAGCAGTCGATGCCGCAAAATCCTTTTTCCGGATACGTGTGAATGCTCATATGGGATTCCGACAGCATCGCAAGCACCGTCACCCCCTGCGGGTCAAAGCGGTGGGACTGGACGGAAAGCACCGTGGCGCCGGCCTTTGCCGCGGCTTCTTTTATGTAGGCGGTCAATCGCTTTTCATCATTTAGAATGGAAAAGGAACATCCCCACAAATCGGCGATATCATGGGTTCCTTCAGTTGTATACTCCATGGTTCTCCCTCCGTTTTCCATATAACGTCTGCTCGGTCTTTTCTTATTTTATCATTCCCGGACGGTCTTATCTATTCATTTCAACCAAAACCCTGAATATGCTATACTGATGGAAATTAAAGGAGGACTTTTAATGGGTGTTTTTAATAGAGTGAAAGAAATGTTCCGCGCGCGGAATGTCGACGAGGAAAAAGGGACGGTAACCCGTACGATCCAGACGATGCAGCTTGAAGATATTGTGTCGTATGATCTGGAAGATTACATAGTGAAAGGAAAGCTCGTGTACGAAGATGGCGGATTCGAGTGGACGGTGTACCATCTGGCCGGGGAAACGGCGAACCGTTGGCTGTCGTTTGAGGAAGACGATGAATGGGTGATCGGCATGTATGATAAAACGAGTGTGCCGCCTGAAGAGCCCGGGAGCGGCACGTTTGAGTACGAAGGAACGACGTATCAGGTGAAAGAACACGGATCCGCCTCCATCAAGGAAGCCGAGGGGCGCGTGGGAGCTTCCCCGGGGCAGACGGTGGAATACTGGGATCTTGTTGACAACGATACGCAGGAAAAGCAGTTGTCCGTGGAAAAATGGGGCGGAAGCCTGGAAGCAAGCACCGGACACGAGATCAGTGAAAAAGAAATCTCCATTATCGCCGGGACATAAAGCACGGTTCAGCGCTCTTCCCACTCCGGTTGGAAACGATGGATTATTTCCCGGGTGGGATTTTTTTCGATGAATGTATACGCCTGCCCGTTGAGTGATATTCCGTTTTCCCCCAGGATAAGCGAGCGGCCGCCCACTTCCATGTCATACTGAGGATAAATCGTATTACCGGTTCGGCGCAGGTGGACCGTTTCTTCCGGTGCGTCTTTCAGCGTTTGAAGGATGTTGTCTCCCGATAAAACGGCATAACGGGATGAATCCGTTGCTATACGGCTGCTCCGCGTCACTTTGATTTCATCCACCGGCCCGTTGATGTCCTCAAGCATCGCCGACGCTTCGTCCTCGTACGTTGTATGTTCAAAGCGGTCAAGCGCAAGCCCGCCGGCAATCAGCAGAACGGTGAACACAGCCAGCGCGCGGCGGTTGTTGAATATCGTGCGTGCTTCAAGCCGCTCCGGCGCATCGTAGGTAATGTAAGTCCCAGCCGCAAAATCATGCAGGGCTCGGCGGTCGTCCCGCCAGATAATCATAACAGCACTCACGATAAGCCCGACACCGAGTGTCAGCAGGTAGATGAGGCTGAGGCCGGTATACCGGAGCAGCATCGTGCCAAAGCCCGCCCCTTCGCGGTACACACTCGCGATGGTTAAGCCGCACGTCCATTTTCCAATCGTGCGCCCTCTCCAGATCGAGGGAATCATCACCCAGTACAACGTGACAAGAATGGTGAAAAACGTTGAATTGGATACAAAAAAATCCCCGTACAACACGTAAGCCAGAATTCTTGTCACCACGAAGATGATACCAATATCAATCAGGGCCGCACCGATGCGGTGAAAGATACCGGCGGGGTTTGAGACGTGCATGACAGACTCTCCTTCTCTCCAACTGCATGTATATTTTTTCTATGAAATTGGTTTTCATACTGATTTTTCCTCTTCATTTCTGATATGATTTTAGCACGGAGTTTTTTTGTGTTACAAGAATCGTAAGAAAAGGAAGCAGGGATGAAACGTGATATGGACAATATTTCAGGCGCTTACGCTCGTTATTCTCGGCGTCTGTACCTCTTTTGGGGCGTGGTGGATGGATACATCTTCGACATTCGGTCCGGTAAGCACCGGCCCCGTTCCTTCCATTTTTGATGTTCTTCTGGCGGTTGCTGTTCCCCTTACTGCGTTTTACTTTTTGACGTTATTCGAACTGCATAAAGAAAATCATATTTTTTACCAAAACATATGGAAGCGGGCACCTTTTTTGATTGGAACGGCGGGTCTCGTGTCGTTCGCTGCTTTGGCCGTGTGGCAGGTGGCGTTCAATAATTTTCCTGATCCGTGGGTCGTTATTGTGTTGTATCAGTATTTTCTGCTTTTATTGTTTTTATGGGTGTTCTCGCTTTTTTTCAAGCGGATGAAGCAGAACGATACCGTGACGAAAGCGGCGGAACTCGCGGCGACGTATTCGGTATGGGTCGTGCTTGTTTTTCTTGCTTTGTTCTATGTCATCTGAGTTATGCCGGCAGTGAAACGTGAATAAATGATGGAACGTACAGAAGGGGAACATTATGATACACTGAGAAAGTTGCAAAAGGGGGGAGAAACGATGCATTGGTACGCGAAAGTATTGTCGAATTACGCCGTCTTCCGCGGAAGAGCGAGACGGACGGAATACTGGATGTTTACGCTTATTAACTTTCTTATTGCCTTAATTCTAACTGGTATTGAAGCAATGATGGCGATTCCTGCTGTGCTGACCTCCATCTATGGTCTTGCTGTGCTTTTGCCTTCACTGGGAGTCTTAATCCGACGTCTGCATGATACCGGCCGCACGGGATGGTGGTTTTTGATCCAATTAATCCCGTTCATAGGTTCGATTATTCTGTTGGTCTTCATGTGTCTGGACAGCCAGGAAGGGACGAATGAATACGGGCCGAATCCAAAAGAAACGGCAGAAAGCTCATAAACTCCCAGACATGAACCGCGCCATAACATAAGGCCGGTTCATGTTTTACATTACTATGTGCCGGAATAATCAGGAATGTCAAATTCGTTATTTTCTAAATTTTTCATCAAAAATTGGCGGATGGTGTTTTGTTCGTCTTATAAATCAATTATACTAGTTTTATCAATGATTGCACGACAAAAGGAGGGCTCAATATGAGTCTTAAGGCTAAATTGCTTGTGTACTGCCTCAGTCTGCTTGTGATTCCTGTTGCTGTACTGGGATGGATCAGTTACGATACCGCAAAATCGGAGTTGAACGCTGCCAGCGAAGTAAGTCTGGAGAACTACGTTGGTATGGCGGCAGAAATGACGGACCGGATGCAGGAGGCAGCAGCTGATGGATCCATGTCGGAAGAACAGGCACGTGAACAGGTGAAAGAAAGCCTTCTCGGACCGTCTGAAGGAGACGGAGAGCGGACGGTGACCGGAGATATAGATCTGGGACCGAACGGCTATTTTTATATTATGGACAGCGAAGGAACGCTGCTTGCCCACCCGAACCAGGAGGGGGACAACATCTGGGATTCGCAGTCTGATAATGGTACATATTTCATTCAGGAAACGGTAGAAAAAGCACAAAATGGCGGTGGTTTTGTCAACTATGAATGGCCGCTTCCAAACAACGAAGATGTCAGTGAACCAAAAATCATTTACGCCGAATATGACCAGGAATGGGACTGGGTGATTGCCGCAGGCTCCTATATGATGGATTACAATGAGGGCGCTTCCAATGTGCTCAGTATCATGCTGTTCACCCTTGCCGGGGCGCTTGTCATCGGAGCGGTGATCGTCTATTTCTTCGCACGGCGGATTTCCCGGCCGGTGGAACAGCTCAATGAAGAGGTGCAGAAGGTGGCTTCCGGAGATTTAAGCGACCGGGATCTGTCTATCCACAGAAAAGACGAAATCGGATCGCTTGCCGCCCAGGTCGACCATATGAAAGCATCGCTTCGTTCGATTATCGGATCGGTTAACGATTCGGCCCAGCAGGTGTCGGCGATGTCGGAAGAATTGAACGCCACCACAGACGAAAACGCAAAAGCGGCGGAAATGATGTCGCAGTCGGTACAGGAAGTGAACGATCAGTCGTACCGTCAGACAGCCGCAGCAGAGGAATCCAATCAGGCGATGGAAGAAATTAATACGACCGTGTCGGACATGCGCGGCCGGGTCGATCAGGCGAAGAGCTCCACTGCAACTGCAAAGGGAAAAACCGAAACAGGGAAGGAGAAAATTTCTACGCTTACGACAGAAGTGGGAGAACTCCAGCAGCTTACGACCCGCACGAACAGCGAGATTCAGGAACTTGAACAAAAATCGGGGCAGATCACCGATATCGTGTCACTCATTACTGATATTTCGGAGCAGACGAACCTGCTCGCCCTGAATGCCGCCATTGAAGCAGCCCGGGCCGGGGAAAGCGGGAAAGGTTTTGCCGTCGTCGCCGAAGAAGTCCGGAAACTGGCAGAGCGCTCCAGCGCCTCCGCGTCGGATATCAACCGGCTGATTCAGGAGATTCAGGAGACGGTGAAGCGTTCCGCCGCGGCGATGAACGAAAATCATGACAAAGCGGCGAACTGCAATGAACGCGCCCAGCAGACCGACGCTACTTTTGATGAGATTGAAGAAGCTGTTACCTCGATTGCCTCCGACGTCGACGCGATTAACCATGCGCTTGGTGCAATTGAAGAACAAACGGAAGCCTCCAGCAGCCAGATTGGGGACATGCAGGAGATCAGCCGCCAGAACGCAGAAAATGTGGAGCAGGTGGCAAGCGGCATCGAAGAACAGAACGCCTCTATGGAAGAAATCAGCGCCTCCGCCGATAACCTGAGCCACGTCGCTGAATCCATGCAGGAAAGCATTGCCGCCTTCCGTATGGAGGAACAGAATCGAGACAGAAATCAGAAGAATCAATCGGAAAAACCGGAGAATTGATAGGGAAATATCAAAAAGCCCCGGGAATCGATGCAGAAAACAGAGAATCGATGCAGAAATTCCGGGAATCGATGCAGAAACGGTCCGTATCGGCAGAAAAAACCGCCCGGCCGGTATCTAGACGAAGATACCGAGCCAGACGGCGGTGCTCATCGCAAGCAGAAGCAGCCATTTTTCCACCGAGGATACCTCTTCCGGGTCCTCCAAGTTCATTTTCATAATGAGAAACATGGCGGCAGCGGCTGAAGCGGCGAGGCCGATCGCGGCGGGGAGGCGCTCGAGCCCCAGCCAGAACACGCAGGCACCCGCCAAGCCGTAATAGAGGAGAGCCGGCAGGCGGGCGAAAGGCAGGCCGAATGTCTCAGACGCCCACACAACGGACGTCACTTTCTTTGGGACGGCGCGGGCATCTGCGTTCAGATCGGGGATGTGATGCACCATCACCCAGGCAATGCAGATAAGCGCATTCACAAGCGCATTCTGAAGCGCCCACTCCGGCACCGTTTCAAGCGCAAGCCACGGACCGGCGAGACCGAGGAAAAACAGGGATGGAAACGTACTGATCCATTCGCCGGCCACCGGGTAATAACTCGTGCGCAACGGCCGCAGCGAATAAGAGACAGCCGCCCACACACCAATGGCAAGCAGCACGCCGAGGCGGACAAAGCCTGTTACAAGAAGCGCCGCCGAAAGCAGAGCAAGCCCGGCGGCAAGCCCCTTTCCCATCCGGCCGATGGTTTCTGCCGGTACCTCGCCGGTCTGGATGAGACGGCTTCCACCGGAGAGAATGGCCGGGCTGTGAGCATCCGTCCCCGACAGATGATCGGTGTAGTCATTCAACAGATGCGTGAGCACCCCGTGGATCAAAAATGCGCTGCAAAGAAGCAGCAGAAATAACCCTCCCCACGATCCACCGGGGATTTCTCCGTACAACGGAAGCATCGTGGAGATAATGGCTGCCACACTTGATGAGACAACGGCAATCCAGCGCAGCAGCACAATCCCGTTTTTCAACACACATCTTGCCTGATTGGTTATCATCATGAATCCCTCATTTCAATATCTGTCATTCCCGGTTTTCAAGGTCTGGAAACCAGTCTGTGCCTTCCTGGAGGCAATCATACCTCCTGCAGGAAAGAAACATGTGTCAACAAGCCGGAAAATGGGAATACAGCAGAGGATAGAAAAAGAAATTGGTGGGACATGCGATGGCTTCAGAAAATAAAGACGAGAAACTACGCCGGCTCCGGGAATGGCACCCGGAAAAAGAACGACTCGCCCTGCACTGGATCGATAACCTGCACGAACAGATGGAACGCCGTTTCGTGCAGGGGGCTGTTCACGTCTGCGATCTCGGTGAAAACATAGGTAACGAATTGAACAAGGAACGTCCGGCGCTCATTATATCCAATAACCGCATCAACGCAACGAGCGGAACCGTGCAGGTACTGCCGCTCACCGGACAGGTGAAAACCGTGACAAAAACAAACCGCCGCGGGCGCACCGTCCAGACACCGGAAATCCGCACCCATTACGTGCTGCACGAAAACGAGTATCCATTTCTTGATAAAACCTCAGCCGTCAAAGCCGAAAGCATCTGCACGGTCAGCAAAAACCGGCTCGGCAGACACCTCGGTGAAGTCGGAGAAAAGGACCTGGAGCGGATCAAATCAAGGATGAAGTGGATGTTTGATATGTAGTGAAAGCCGGTGTTACAATAAGAAATGGTAAGACAATTCACGTTGTCCGCCGTCGTTGCGGGCCAATTCACACAACCGGGAAACTGGGTTGTGAATCGGTTCAACAAAAGCCGGAGATGCGCTCTCCGGCTTTTTTCTATGTGGTGTATGGGGTTCCCGCCCGCAATCGAGGTGTTTTCGCTCGTATACGGTACCTTTCTGCCCGTATGGCAAATGTGTCTACAAGAGCGCTCCCAGCACTCACCGCGCCGATGATAAGCACAACGCTTGGGTGACGACATTACTTCGATTGCTGGACGGGGCTTTCCTCATCCATATTTGATGTTAAGGAATGACCGCACGAATCGCGGACCATCAATGTGTCGTCCAAGACAAACTGGGATTGTGTCAAAGGTTCTTTATTCAATAAATCCAATAAAAGACTCATTGATTTTTGTCCGATTTCAAAGGTTGGCTGTGAAATTGTCGTTAACTGAGGGGTGAACATGGAAGCCATTCTAATATCATCAAAACCGACAACGGCGATATCTTCCGGAACTCTTAAATCGAAAGCCTTTGCAGCGTTGACAGCGCCCATCGCCATTTCATCATTCGCAGCAAAAACAGCCTCGGGCCGATCTTCCATCGATAACAGTTTCAACATCACGTTGTAGCCGGAATCGATGCTGAAGTCCCCTTCCTGGATATACGATGTTTTGACAGGTATATCTTTTGTCTGCAATGCCTGCTTGTATCCCCTCAGTCTGTCAATTCCTAAAACTGCTTCCATCGGACCGGTAATATGAGCGATGTTGGTGTAGGATAGGTCAATCAGGTATTCCGTCATCTTACGGGCAGCGCTCACATTATCAATAGAAACCGTCGGAATCGTAGTGCCTTCCAAATACTCACAGGCGAGAACGATGGAGTGTTCTTTGCTAAGTTCTAAAAGACTATTCTGATCAACCCTTGAAGTGAGCATGATGAGACCATCCACTTGTTTCTGTTCTAACATATCAAAGCATTTCATACTATCAAAGTGTGCGTGCTCTGCGTCCATAACCAGTACATCGTATTCCTTTTGATTGGCCAAGCTTTGAATTCCTTTCATTACATTGGAAAAAAAAGGATTCGTGATATCCGGAACAACGACTAAAATAGTCTTTGTATGAGCTGTCCTTAAATATCGTCCAAGTGCATTGGGTTTATAGTTAAGTTTCTCTATAGCGTCTAACACATTCTGTGTGTTTTTTTCTGAAACGGTATCAGCTTTACTCAAAACCCTCGAAACAGTTGCTACCGAGACATTCGCTTGTTTCGCCACATCTTTGATTGTTGGCATAAGACACAATCCCCGCATTTCTTTAAATGTAAACGATTACTACATGTTTGTTTTTATCTTATTTTATTTATTTTGTTTTGTCAATTAAACGGTTTTAACTAAGGGGAAGAGAGCAGCGCAAGAAGTATAAAATGGAGGTAAAATATTCAGAAAAAAGGATTGACAATGATAGTGTTCACCTATAAGATTTTAATTGTAGTTGTAATCGTTTACTTATAAAATTTAAATGTTGTTAATCATGTTTTGCATGTACTGTTTTAAAAAAGGGAAGGAGGTTGTATTATATGAGGTTGAAGAATAAAGAGATAGTTATTTTATTTATCTTATTGAGTAATCGATTACAAAATCGTATCAGTGTTTAGTACGTATCAATTATCGAGGTTCCTCAAGCTGTGGTAGTATGGGAAGCTTATATAGTTTTTGATTGATTTGGAAGCGCATTCATAATTGTTAAATAAAACACATTAGAGGAGAGGGTTATATGAAGGGGAAAACGTTTTATTCTAGTGTTGGAACAGCATTGCTGGCATCAACGATCATGTTGGGGGGATGTTCCTTTTCCTCCGGTAATGATGACTCATCAAACAGTGCAGATAATGGATCATCCTCGGGAAGTGGAGATCAGGTAACGGTTGATGTTTTTCAATTTAAAGTAGAGTTTAAAGAGCAATTTGAAGAATTAGTAGCAATGTATGAAGAAGAAAATCCCGATGTTGAAATTAACGTAAAAACCGTAGGTGGCGGTAATGATTATGGTGCATCACTAAAATCATCCATGTCGTCAGGCGAAGAGCCGGATATATTCAACGTTGGCGGACCGACAGATGTTGAAGAGTACGAAGAATACTTGGCGGATGTATCTGATACGAAAGCGGCAGAAGCGGCTTTGGATGGAACGCTAACGAGTGTAAAACGAAATGATAAAATATTAGGTCTTCCATTTAACCAAGAAGGATATGGACTTCTTTACAATAAAAACGTGTTTGAGGAAGCAGGTATCAACGCGGATGAAATTCAGACATACGAAGATTTGGAAGAAGCAGTAAAAACATTGGAAAGTAAGAAAGGTGAGCTAGGAATTGAAGCTCCATTTGCTTTTCCCGCGAAAGAACAATGGGTGATGGGGAATCATCTTGCCAACACATTTTTAGCAGATGAATTCAATCATGATGTAATGGAAGCTTATAAGGCGGAAACAGTTGATTTTGAGATGGGTGATCAAATGAAGCGATTCCTTGATCTGCAAAATGAATATTCTATTCAACCTACCCTGAGCCTCGATTATTCTCAGCAGGTAGAAGAGCATTTTTCTCTTGGAAATGTCGCAATGATTCAACAGGGAAACTGGGTGTATAACACGATTGAGTCGATGGATCCTGAGTTTGCCGAAGAGAATGTGGGCTTACTTCCTATTCCGGTAGAAGGATACGAGAGAACGATTCCTGTCGGTGTACCAAACTACTGG
Source organism: Salibacterium lacus (assembly GCF_042684865.1). NCBI lineage: Bacteria > Bacillati > Bacillota > Bacilli > Caryophanales > Bacillaceae > Salibacterium > Salibacterium lacus. Next base: position 277,463 of record NZ_JBHUML010000005.1, on the reverse strand, counting down.
GTCGTTAATAAACAAATGGAAGAGGAAGTCGTCCAAGCCAGTAAAGACTTTTTGGACTGGATGTACACATCAGAGGCGGGGAAGCAGTTTGTAACAGAGGAATTCAAGTTTGTCCCAGCTTATGAAGGTTATGAGGACTTGGAAATTGCAGATCCTATCTCTCAGGAAATTTATAACTATGCAAGCGAAGGCAATACACAAGGCTGGGTATTTCTTGGAGCGCCAACCGCTTGGACTGAAGATGCTTTAGGCGTCGCAATGCAGGAATATATCGCTGGTGACATTACATGGGAAGAGGTAGAACAGCAAGCAACCTCTGCCTGGGAAGAAGCTCGTCAATAAGTAAGAACAGTGGCTGACAAGAGCTGACCGCAGCTCTTGCTCGGCTCCATTGATTTGAACCCACATGCAATACACAGCATTGGAGGAAATGCATATGCAGAATCGCAGCTTCTGGTTTTGGGTGTTTTTGACTCCTGTCATTTTAGGACTTGGTATCGTTGTTGTTATTCCGTTTGTTTACGGCTTTGTTTTCTCGTTTACGAATTGGAACGGGCTTGTTGCTACAGAGTTTTTAGGATTCCAAAATTACATTAATCTCTTTCAAGAAGATGAATTTATGAATTCGATCGTGTTTACGATTCAATTCGCTGTGGTCACAGTTATTCTGCTGAATATATTTGGTCTCGGACTTGCCTTAATCGTTACTCGAAACATAAAAACCAATAACTTGTTGAGAACGGTATTTTTCATGCCTAACCTAATTGGCGGGTTGATTTTAGGTTTCATCTGGCAGTTTATTTTCGTCAGTGTATTTGGGGATATAGGGAGCATGTTTGGCATTGAGGGTATGCAGGGCTGGCTCTCCACGACGAGTACCGGGTTCTGGGGACTTGTCATTTTAACAGCCTGGCAGATGGCTGGTTATATCATGATTATTTATATCGCGTATTTGGAGAACATTCCAAAAGACTTAATTGAAGCAGCAAAAATAGACGGAGCAAATGGGATTCAGCGTTTCAAAAATGTTACATTCCCCCTTGTAGCTCCTGCTTTTACGGTTAGTATGTTTTTAACTTTGTCCATGGCGTTCAAAATTTACGACCAGAACCTGTCGCTGACTAACGGTGGTCCTTTTAATTCAACGCAGATGGTTGCGATGGAAATCGTACGAACGGCCTTTTCTGATAATCAAATGGCGTATGCTCAGTCTAAAGCAGTCATCTTCTTCTTTATCGTTGCCGTCATCGCATTGACACAGGTGTACTACAACAAGAAGCGGGAGGTGGAAATGTAATGAAAAAGGATAAAGAAAAACGAAATCTTATATCTATAGAAGTTCTAGGTATTGTACTTGGGTTGCTTTGGATCTCTCCGTTTTATCTGATGATCGTTAACGCGTTTAAATCGAAACGTGCTATTTTTGAAGGGGTATTAGGGATTCCAGAAACATTTCAATTCGAAAATTTCGTGCAGGCGTTTATCGATTTAGAGTTTCTGAAATCGTTGTTTAACTCTGTGTTAATCACTGGTTTTAGTATTCTTTTTATCATTATGTTTTCTTCAATGGCAGGATACGCGCTTGCCCGTAACAAAAGTAAGCTTAGCAGTGTCATCTTCTTCATTTTCGTTGCCGCGATGTTAATTCCGTTTCAATCTGTGATGATTCCGCTCGTTTCCTTGTTTGGAATGGTGGATATGTTAAACGCCGGCGGCTTGATATTTATGTATCTTGGCTTTGGCTGCAGCTTATCCATCTTTTTGTACCACGGAGCAATGACTGGAGTGAGCAGGACATTGGATGAAGCGGCTATTATTGATGGAGCGAACCGTCTGCAGTTATTCTGGTACATTATTTTCCCGCTGCTTAAGCCGATCAGTGTCACGGTGGGAATCTTGAATGTGATTTGGATTTGGAATGACTATTTGCTGCCATCCCTTGTGTTAAGTGAGTCCAATGCAACGATTCCCTTGAAAATGTTTTATTTCTTCGGTCAATATACGAAGCAATGGCATTTAGCGCTCGCCGGATTAACGATAGCGATCATTCCTGTCATTATCGGCTATTTCTTTGCACAGAGACAAATTATTAAGGGTGTTTCAGAAGGAGCCGTTAAATAAAAATCAGCTAATATCATAAAAAAAGGAGAGAGTTATGAATATTACCGTATGGAACGAATACCGTCATGAAAAAGAAAACCCCGTCGTTACGGACATTTACCCGGACGGCATTCACACAGTGATTGCCGGAATTTTAAAAGAAGATGGTCACAACGTGAAAACGGCTACCCTGGATGAAGAACATCATGGTTTGACTGAGGAAGTGCTTGCCAATACGGATGTGCTCGTCTGGTGGGGGCATAAAGCTCACGATGAAGTGGAAGAAGATGTTGCAGAAGCAGTGAAACAGCGTGTTCTGGAAGGAATGGGGCTGGTTGTCCTGCATTCCGCCCACTTTTCGAAGATTTTCCGGAAACTGATGGGCACGAGTTGTGATTTGAAATGGCGCGAAGCCGACGACCGGGAACGGATGTGGGTGGTGGACCCCGCACATCCGATTACAGAAGGACTGGGCCAGTATCTTGAGATCGAGAAAGAAGAAATGTACGGCGAACATTTTGACATCCCAACCCCGGAGGAACTTCTATTCATCAGCTGGTTTGAAGGTGGGGAAGTGTTCCGGAGCGGGGCGACGTTTAAACGTGGACGCGGGAAGATATTCTATTTCCGTCCAGGTCATGAGACGTATCCGACCTATTACAATAAAGAGGTGCAGCAGGTCATTCAAAATGGTGTGAAATGGGCGCAGAATGAAGGAACGCCAACACACGTATACGGTAATGCCCAGCCGATAGAGAATATTTCTGAAAAATAGGAGGAGTATAAAATGACACTATTAAAAGCGGCAGTCATTGGGTGCGGGAGTATAGCAAAAAATCGTCATCTGCTGGAATATGACGCAAATGAACAAGTGAGCATCACAGCGGTTTGCGACATCGTTCAAACCCGCGCTCAAGAGACAGCAGACATGTACGGCGCTGCTGCATATACAGATTACAAAGAGCTTTTGGAAAAAGAAGAGATAGACATTGTGAGTGTTTGTCTGCCGAATGCTCTGCATGCACCGGTCTCGATTGCGGCCTTGGAAGCTGGAGCTCATGTATTATGCGAAAAGCCGATGGCAACGTCCAGCGAGGAAGCGCAGGCCATGATCAACGCAGCCGAACGAGGTGACAGGAAATTAATGATCGGGCACAATCAGCGGTTCGTTTCGTCCCATGAAAGAGCTTATCATTTGATTCAATCAGGAGAAGTCGGCAGGATATACAGCTTCCGTACGACGTTTGGTCACGGAGGTCCGGAAGGTTGGAGTGCTGATGGGAAGAACAGCTGGTTTTTTGAAAAAGAGAAAGCCTTTATTGGCGCCATGGGAGACCTCGGTGTACATAAAGCCGATTTGCTTCGTTATTTGCTGGGCGAAGAATTTGTAAATGTCGCCGGGTTTATAGAAAATAACGCGAAAACAGGAATAACTGTTGATGATAATGCGGTCTGCATTTTACGCACGGAATCAGGGATTATCGGCACGATGGCAGCAAGCTGGGCGTATGTTCCACAAGAAGACAATTCTACGATTATATATGCCCAAAAAGCAACATTGCGTTTGGAAGAAGATCCGGTGCACTCTCTCGTCGTGCAGTATGCAAACGGGGACGTCGTGAAATACGAACTTGGACAAATTCAGTCAAATGATGCAGGCGGGCAGACGAATACGTATGTCATTGATCACTTTGTTGACTCGGTTGTGAACAACAAGCAGCCGTTGATCGATGGTTATGAAGGCAAGCGTTCTCTTGAAGTCATTTTAGCTGCATTAGAATCAGAAGAAGCGTCCAACGTTCCGGAGTAAGGGAAGGAGAATAACGGTGAGCCAATTAAAAATAGGATTTATCGGTGTTGGAGCTATTGCCCGGGACCGCCATATTCCTTCTTTTTCTCATACAGAGGGAGTGGAACTGACGGCTGTCCAGGATGTAAATGAGGAGCGTGCGTACAAGGTGGCGTCAGACTTTGAGATCCCGCACGTTGTCAAAGAGTACACGGAACTATTTACGATGGTGGACGCAGTTACCATTTCTACACCAAATAAGTTTCATTCTGAAATAGCAGCAGCCGCGCTGGACGCAGGCGTTCATGTTCTGTGTGAAAAGCCGATGGCTATGTCCACTGCAGAATGTGAGGCGATGATAGAAGCAGCGGACCGCAATAACCGGCACTTATCCATCGGTTATCATTATCGATATACCCCGGAAGCGAAAGTGGCGAAGGAGTTGATGGAGAATGGTGAAATCGGGGCTCCGTTCGTCACGCGGGTGCAAGCGATGCGGCGCCGCAAAGTGCCGGGATGGGGCGTATTTACCAATAAAGACTTGCAAGGCGGCGGCAGTCTGATAGATTTCGGCTGTCACCTGCTTGATCTTGCGTTGTGGCTGCTGGATGACCCAAAACCAGTCGAAGTTATCGGGAAAACCTATAACCGCTTGAGCAAAACGCCGGGACTAGTGAATGATTGGGGTTCGATTGACCCGGAAACGTTTAATGTGGATGATCACGTCACCAGCTACATTACGTTTGAAAATGGCTTGTCGATGCAATTCGAATGTTCCTGGGCGGCAAATATCAAAGAAGATCATACGACGTTAAGCATCTCCGGTGTAGACGGCGGAATGGATGTGTATCCGCTTGAACTGTATCAGGCAAAATACGGAACGTTGCAGGATACAAAAGTCCGTCTGCCTGAAGAAGAGCTTAGTCCGGAGCTGGCCCAGGCAAAAAATTTCGTGGACTGCTGCTTAGGGAAAGCAGAACCTGTTGTTACAGCAGAACAGGCGTTAAACGTATCGCAGCTTATGGAAGCCATTTATCAAAGCAGTGAAACGGGTTCGAGTATACAATTAGCATCCGTTGGAGTGGAGGATTAACGATGAAACTAGGTGTTTTCACAGTACTTTTTGGTGATAAATCACTGGAAGATATGCTTGATCACGTGAGAGATGCCGGTCTGAAAGCCGTTGAAATCGGTACGGGCGGGTATCCCGGCGCTGCCCATTGTAATGTGGAGGAATTGCTTGAAAGCGAAGAGAAACGGACGGCATTTATGGAAAAAATAAAGGACCGTGGATTGACGATAAGTGCCTTCAGCTGTCACGGCAACCCTATTTCGCCAGATAAAACGTTTGCGGCCGAGTCCCATGATGCGTTCGTGAAGACGGTGAAATTAGCATCTCTCCTAGGTGTACCGGTTGTTAACACTTTTTCCGGAACGCCGGGGGGTTCTGAGACCGATACGTCACCCAATTGGCCGGTCACCCCGTGGCCTGCGGAGTATTCCGATGTGCTGGAATGGCAGTGGAAGGAGAAATTGATTCCTTACTGGAAAGAACAAGGGGCATTTGCCGAGGAACATGGAGTGCGAATCGGTCTGGAACTGCACGCTGGATTTCTCGTACATACGCCTCATACGATGTTAAAATTGCGCGAAGCAACCAGTGAGGCGATTGGGGCGAATCTTGACCCAAGTCATTTGTGGTGGCAGGGTATCGATCCAGTGGCTGCTATTAAAATATTAGGAAATGCCGACGCGATTCATCATTTTCATGCGAAAGACACGTACATTGACCAGGAAAATGTGAACATGTACGGTTTAACCGATATGCAGCCGTATTCCGACGTGAAAACGAGAGCCTGGACATTCCGAACGGTTGGATACGGACATGGGAGTCAGGAGTGGTCTAATATGGTGAGTGCGCTGCGAACGTACGGTTACGACCATGTTATCAGCATCGAGCACGAAGATCCTATTATGTCTATCGATGAAGGATTCGGCCAGGCGGTGAAAAACTTGAAAGCTGTCAATATAGAAGAAGCACCTGCTGATATGTGGTGGGCTTAATAGTTACTCGTGAAAGGGGAGGGTCAATCGTGAATAATGGTACAGGTTTTATGGGGGGTTTTTACGCTATTAGCGAATGGATCATGCGTTTTTCCGTGGCTAATCTGTATTGGGTTCTGTTCAATGTTCCGATTGGCCTCCTTCTTCTCAGTTTATTATATATAGAAGAGAGTGCCGGTTCTGCGTTATATTTAACGGCGCCTTTGGTGTTGCTCGTGCCGGTATTGTTTTTCCCCGCCACGACAGCCTTGTTTGCCCAAGCCCGCGAATGGGTGAGAGAAGAAGAATACACAGGCGGCTGTTCCCGGTCGTATGTCGGCTATTATAAGGAAAACTACAAAACGAGTTTCATCGGCGGTATAGTGTTTGTAATAATATGGGGAGTGTTAATTGCAGATATCTATTATTTTTCCAGCCATAATGAAGCATTGATGTACCTATTTATGATTATGGGGATTCTCTTATTTGTATGGACAGTGAACTATTTCTCGGTTGCTGTTCATTATGAGATGACGTTTTTTGGGGGGCTCAAACACGCTTTTTTGATTACCATAGGCAGTCCACTGGTCTTTCTTGCGGTTGCGCTTAGCTGCGGGGTAATCTTGTATATCAGCCTCTATGTTTTCCCTCTCATCATCCCGCTGTTTACCGGATCTCTCGTTGCTTTCTTATCGTTTTCCGCATTTTACCGCCTGCATCGTAAACTAGCAGGGTGATATGGAAAGTTGCTCAGCTTTTCAGACGGCGTTTTCGCTGTCCCGCGTGCTGCAGAAGAGCCAAAAGCGAAGGTCCGCGCTCTGTATGAATATTGTAAGGCAAGAGGAATTACTCCTGACGAAATGGATAATGAAGAAATGGAACCGTTTCTTGAACGTTAACGCCGCTGATAAAGAGTCTGAGACAAGCCGCTACGCCAAAATGCTTTGCTTTTACTCCAGAGCACAAGGGCGGCATCGATTCGCTGGCGCTTATCGTGTCTTCTTTGCACTCCAGAGTACAAGGGCGACATCGATTCGCTGGGGCTC
>NZ_JBHUML010000005.1:0-270470 GCF_042684865.1 Salibacterium lacus | reverse complement strand
CGGGGTCCCCGTGACTCGTGCTGTTCTGAGCAGGAGTCAAAGCATGTTGGCTCCGCTGCTATACAGCTTTTGATTAGTGACCCGGAACATTCGTGTTATCTGCCGCATCATGTGCTTTTGTCCCAAACTCTTTATTTTAGTGCGTAAATCTTTCCGTTACAAGAGCACTCCCAGCAAAATAATCGCGCCGATGATGAGCACAACGCCTGCGATGATCCGCAGCACGCAGCCGACACCGCGCATGATGAGCGGGAATAAAAAGATAATCATCACAATAAGTATAATCAGCGAAAGAGGATCCATCGTCACTCTCTCCTTTCTTTTCCTAGCATACGCCAACCCTTACCCCTTTATCCCGTTTTTCTAACATACGAATCATCCGGTTTGGTTTCCTGCAAGTAATGGACATCATTCATTTAAAAGTGTCCACTATCCATGATTTCCGGACACTTTGGTATAGAGAATGTCTAAACCTCCACCCCCTTATAGATCAAAATAGGATTGGCTGTAAGGAGAAGTCAGGATTAATAAAGACACAGAGAGGGAATTCAGAGAAAAAATCCACCGTAAAGGAGAACGTTTATGACACCACAGGTTCTGATTGCCGGGGCCGGGCCGACGGGACTGGCGATGGCGCTGGCACTTGAAAAGCACGGCATTTCATTTCGCATCATCGACCAGAGCAGTGGCCCGGGAAAGGAATCCCGGGCGATGGCGGTTCATGCCCGCAGCTTGGAATTATATCAACAGCTCGGCGCGGCCCGCCTTCTTATTCAAAACGGCTATCCTCTTCCGCAGCTTCAGATCTACCGGGAGAAACAGCAGCGCGCCGCTATGGATTTTCACGAAATGGGCCGGGGACTCAGTCCGTATCCATACGTCCTGATACTGCCGCAGGATGAACACGAACGTCTTCTTATTGATAAATTGAAGGAAAAAGGCATCGAGGTCGAATGGAACACGGAGCTTCCTTCTTTCCACCAGGACAGCGGGCATGTGGATGTCGTAATGGAGAAAAAAGACGGCACGGAAACCTCCCGCTTTGCGTATGTGTGCGGGTGTGACGGGGCGCACAGCTCCGTGCGGGAAAATCTCGGCGTGCCGTTCACGGGCAGTACCAATGACCACGTGTTCTACGTGGCCGATGTGAAAAGCCCGGCGGACGTGGAGAGCGGGCAGATGCATTTGTTTGAAAATACGTTCAGCCTCGTGTTTCCGATTCGTACGACCGGTTCGCTGCGCCTGATCGGCCTGGTGCCGAAACGTTTTCTGGATCCGCAGCGGGAAGTTGATGCGTCCCGGCTCCTCCCCTTTCTGGAAAAACAGATAGGGATTGACGTGGAGCATGTTCACTGGTTTTCCAAATACGCGGTTCATCACCGTATCAGTGAACGATTCCGTGAAAACCGAGTCTTTCTAGCCGGGGACGCCGCTCATATCCACAGCCCCGCCGGAGCGCAGGGGATGAACACAGGAATCGGGGATGCTGTGAATCTCGCCTGGAAGCTGGCAGCTGTTGTGAAGGGAAACATGGACGCTTCCGTGCTCGATACGTATGACACGGAACGAAGATCGTTTGCTGAACGATTGGTCGCCACAACGGACCAGGCTTTTCAAAGGATAGCCGGGGACGGGATGACGTCGGATTTCGTCCGAAACGTCATGATCCCCCGCGTCATTCCGTGGATGACAAAGAATCTGCCGGTGAAGCGCCAGGTGTTCAAAACGGTGTCGCAAATCCGCATTCACTATCGTAACAGTGGGCTCAGTTCGGGAAAAGCCGGACGCGTCCAGGGCGGGGACCGTCTGCCGTGGCTTCCCGGAGAAAATGGAGACAACTTCCGGCTGCTGCAGAGTGCGGACTGGCAGCTGCATGTGTACGGAAGCGCCTCGACGGAACTGCGTCGCACAGCCGAAGACCTCGGACTACCGCTTCATGAACCGGCATGGACCTCAGCCGGAAAAGAAGCCGGCATCCCGAAACACGCCATGTTTCTCATCCGGCCGGACGGATACATCGCTCTCGCTGATCCCGAGCAGGATACCGAAGCTCTGCGCTCATATCTGGTTGCTTGGGGGAGGGCGGACGTATAGGAGGTATGGGCGGGTTTCGCTCGAATCCGCTATCGTTTCGCCCGCAACCGACATCTTTTCGCTCGAAATCGACATGATTTCGCTCGAATGCTTCCTCCTTCCGCCTGCAACGCATCACGTATCCAGCACCCGGTCTGCGGTCTTTATAGCAGGGCATCTCTACCCAGTGTTTCCTTTTTCATGTAAAATTGTCATAACATAAGATTAGACTACTAAAAAGGGGGGGGATGGAGAGTGCGTCACGTTTACATCGTTTCCTTTTTCTTCACTCTGTGCTGGGCGGCGTTAACGTCGTATTCCTGGTATTCGTATGTCAGCCGTACATGGCAGGTGGCTCCTGCTGATTTCATCCTGTTGTCAGTCAGCATGGGTCTGCTGGTGCTGGGTGTGATGGATACCATCCGAAAAGGCCGGGGTTGGAGCAAGGCACGTGCCCTGCTTACGCTGACCATCTCCGTGCTGCTGTGTTTTGCGCTTACAGCTGAAATACTTCTCACAAGTATGTTTTCCTTACGAGAAGAAACGCACATGAAGACGGTTGAGTCCCCTGACAGCACCTACGCGCTGGATATTTACAGCTGGGATGCCGGAGCCGCCGGATCGTACGGCATCCGCGCGCAGCAAAACGGGCCGCTGTGGTTCACAAAGCCGGTGTACTCCAAAACCCATGCCCGGCAGGCTGAAGTGCAGTGGCAGGAAGACGGTCATGTGACGATTAATGGAAACCACCTGTCGCTTCGGGAGTAAACTGTATCATACCAAACCCTTGATATGCTGCCGTTGAGGTATGCATTTAAACATATTTCCAGCACCTCCGTCCGAATTGATTTTTCATTAAAGAGTACTTATAGAAAAACGAACTGTTAATAAGAGGTACGAAAGGGAGCAGGCGTAAAAATGAACAAGCAGGTAGAGAAATTCTGGAACGAATATTGTGAAAAGCATGGAGTTGACCCGAGTGAGGCGGTGGAGGTATTTTCTTTCGGAACGGCGGCGGATGAGCTGGCGGATCTCGTGAAACAGGGGAAAAAGACGGCGACCTGTTCGGCGTTTGCAGAATATAAATGGGAAGAGGAACCTCTGCCGGAGAAAGGGGATCTCAGTATTGTTGTCGACGCGGCAGAGCATCCGGCTGCTGTTATCCAGGTGACCGACGTAACGATGATGCCGATGAATGAAGTCCCGGAGACCTTTGCGCTCGCAGAGGGGGAAGGAGACTACCAGGACTGGTGGAACGCGCATGAAACATTTTTCACGGAGCTTCTCGAAAGCTATGGCTTCCCTTTCAGAAAAGACATGCTCGTCGTCTGCGAACGATTCAACGTGGTGTATGGCGGATAGAAACCGTTTATCAGGTTATGTTCATGGACAGAAAATGTGGTCCGCGTAAAATGAGTTCCAATGTTATGGAGTTGATTTTGGGTATATTGGCTTACCCCACTATATTTCTCTATGATAAGAAGGTGATTTTAGGATGATTCTGAGCTGTTTGATTTTCTTTCCACCACCCGTTCGAATAACCATTTGAAAAACGCTGCAAAACAGGAGATGCCAATGATGTCGATTATTGGCTGGTCAAACGATGAAAACAGCACCTGCCATAAGGAAAGACCAGCAATCATGAATAAGAAGAATTTAAAATAACTTAACATCGCAGCGGCCTCCGTGTTTGAACTGTAATTACAATATTGAATAACATCTTGAAAATTTTCAACCCCCGCTTTTATAGTATTTCTGCTATAGTCCTTTTGCTTGTTTTCTTCTTCATGATGAGTTATGATGTAATTACATTGAAAATTGGTATGTATATATTTTTTGAAAGAAATCCCATAGTGAGTAAAAATAGACAGGAAGCGGATGTGATTCTATGAGTGGGAAGGAAAGTCGTAAAGTAAGTCAGACAGGCAACAGTCTTAGTGTCGGCCTGCCAAAATCCATCACCGATTCTTTAAAGATTAAACGCGGTGATGAAATCGAATTCGAGGTTCATGATAACCAGCTGGTGTTAACGAAAAAGCGGAAGTGGGAAGAGGAAGTGGATGCAGAGATGTTGGATATGCTTGCTGAAACCTTTGAAGAGCACCATGATGTCTTTGAAAACTTGAAGGATAGATAGATGGCGGTTGTATATTTGAGAACCAAAGACGTCGCATTGCTGCATTTTATGATGATGAAAAAATTCAAAGACGAAGAGCAGGCCGGAATAAAAGATCAGGGACTGCTTGAATCAGCTGTCCACCGCCCGCAGCAATCCGCTTTTGGAGAAGACGCATACCCGGGATTATTTGAAAAAGCTTCAGCATTATTCGAGTCGCTGGCAAGGAATCACTGCTTTCATAACGGCAACAAACGAACCGCTTTTGCAGCTGTTGATATATTTTTAAAGAAGAACGGTTATAAAATCAAAAAAAATGACACGGAGAACGAGAATTTCACGGTGTCTGCCGCTCAAGGAGAAGTCACGTTAACGGAGATTGCCGGTTGGTTGAAAGATCATACTGAAGAATATCCTCGTTAACTCTCGACGGCAGTCCGCCAATGATTTCGGAAAACGCTGATGAAACGGGGGTACAGGTGAATCCGGCCGGAAGTGGGAAGGGGCGGCACTATTTATTTTCCTTATTTGCTGCCGCCTTTTATTCTAGCTGCTTTTCTTCCGGACGCTTCGTTGAAACCACTGCATGATCAATAAACCTACAACGTTGGAGAGAAGAAAGATTATCCCCCACCGCCAGGGTGATAGATTTTTATGATGAGCACGAATGGTTCCCCATATGGAAAATAACACCCAATATAATAGGAGTCCTGTGTAAATAATGTAATCCGAAAGAGTGTAAAAGTTATTGATATGGCTTTCTATTTTCCAGGAAGGAGTTCGGTGTTCTGTTTTCCCTCCAGTAAGAAAGATGCTTCCTATTATTGAAGGACTCTGGTTGAAAGCAAAACGCGGTTCTGTTTCGACTACTCTTTTGGAAACAACATCATCAATCGGTTCTTCATTGATGCGGTACACGGAAAGTTCTTCAAGATATGGGCTGTCTATCTCCTGTTGAATTTGCTGTTCCATCCCACCGGATATTTCCTCCTGCTCTCCTAAAATATCCAACGCGCTGTCTGCAATCCTCGATTGTTCTGTGACCATATGTACACTAAAATAATGTAAACCCAGTCCGGCTGCGAGTGACAAACAAAGCATTATAATGCCAGCGTATAACAACTTATCCGCAAAAGATTTCTGCTGCTTTGACACTTGATCCAAAATGCGGGGGATAATCGTTTCTCCTCCAAATCGCTGAATCGCAATTTCTTCCGCTTCTTCCTGAGAAAATCCTTTTCGCTTGATATCAGCCGCGGATTCATATAAATGATTTTTCATTTCGTTTTGCAGTTCCTTAATTTCCTGCTTATCTTTGTTCCGTTCTTGAAAGACTTGTTCCACATACGTATCGACTTGTCTCACAGGTCAGTCACCTCCCGCAGACATCCATTCATGATGTCGCTCATCAAGTTCCATTCTTTTTTCTTTTCGCGAAGGGTTTTCTCTCCTGCTTTGGTTAACGTATAATACTTCCTTCGTCCACCTGCTCCCTGTTCATCACCCCAATAAGAACGCACCAATTTATTATTTTCGAGCCGCTTGAGAGAGACATAGAGTGTGCCTTCTTTCAATTCAAACTGATCCATCGTCTTTATTCGAATGTACTTAGCCAGCTCGTATCCGTACATATCCTGATCGTTCAACAATGCGAGAATAATCGTATCAATATTTCCCTTCATCAATTCTTTTGAAATCTGAACCAAATTGCACTCCTCCTTAAGAGCATTGTAAAAAAATCTCTTTAATAGGTTTTAAAATCGGAGAAGACTGGTCTATATGTTTCAGGAGGGCAGTGTGCCAATAGTTATAGAGAATGACATGATGGTTTTTTTGAAAGCCGCGGTCTCACGTTTCAAAAAGGCATGCTGGTCGTGTGTGAACGGTTTAAAGTGATATATGCGGCTTAATAAGCAGCCAAAGCTGCACAATGTAATCGAAACAGGGAAAATGTGACGGTTAGCCGTTGTCTACTCGTCACATTTTTGCGTTAAGGGGGAAAAGTGTACCTTAGAGCACGCCTAAACGGCACTTTGGGCAGGAAGAATAGAATAAGTGCACGCTTGAAACATTCGAAACTGATCCGTGGTCTTTTTTGCTGCCAAAATGCAGCATGCATCAAGATATGATTTGTATGACGAAAAGCACAAAAACACTCGCAAAAACAGCGGTGAAAGCAACATTTAGGAGGTACGCTTTGTAATTGGCACGGTTTTTGGCGTGACGCCACTTCATATAAGCGGTCAGACCAACAATGGAAAGAATCACTACCACAAGCGGAGCTGACCCTAATACAGGATACACTTCACCAAAAGCGAAAATCCAGAAAAAAGCGAAGGCCAGTAAAAAGTTGAGAATGATACCGGCTTGACGGTGAAAATCATTGAAATAAGTACTGGAAAACCATTTTGTTTTGTCTGCTTTCATCTTTCGTAGAATGGTAGAAGTAATGAGTTTGTTTAGAATAAGGAAACTTCCTATTGTCAGCAGGGTAAGCAGCGATTCATTTCCTGTGATAACTTCCAAAGGTGTACCACCTCTTTCCTGCCCGTAGATTTTGAAAGATACGGGTTTTTTCTTCATGTAAAATTTTGATAAGGGTATCCTATCATAGAAAAAGTGGAACGGGAATGAGAGGGATAACGATGGAGAAAAAATGGATTATCATAGATGCTGCCTTGATTGCAGCATTCTTCGTCCTTTTGCAGATAGCAGGCGTCGATGTACGTCTGTGGGTGATCATTATAGTGGAATGGTCGACGAAATTTGTTCTGCCGTGGATTGTTTTGTACTGGCTGGTACGGTGGGTGAAAAGCGTGGAAAAATAGAAGACGTGAGTGGTCAATTATCGGGATCCGGGCGCATATAGCTGGAAGCACGGAATCTATCCGATACATACGACGAAGGGATGAATGAAGGATGCGTGATACGCTGTCTTCAAGCGCGGGATTCCGGATGACCGCGGCGGTACTTCTTCTCGTCTGGATGGTGCTTGGCTTTGTCGGTGCGAGGCGGCGGATGGCCCATGACCGATTCAAGGAATACCTGGGCACCGAACTGGAAGGATATGATCCGGCTGCCGGCGCGGTGATTGGGTTGTCCCCCGGTTTTGTACTGGCGGTCAATCTCGTGGCAGCGGCGGCCGTGTTCGCCGCGCTGCTTTGGGTGACATCGGTGTTAAACCGCTCGACTTCGCTCGTGGTGCATTACGTCTTTTCCATGTTCACCTTCCTCTTTCTGTTGATCACCGCTGTGATGTCGGGAACCGGTTTTGTGGAAAGCCTGTTCTGGAGCTTCTGGACCTTTGCCGCCCACCACGGCATCTGGCTTTTATTTGTCGCCTATACGGTCTGGTATTTATGGAAAAAAGTCAACACCCGGATCGTTTATTCCGGGTAAAAAAACGAAGGAGGAAGATGCTGTGTACGCTGTTTTCGCCGTTGGACTATTTCTTGGGTTGCTGCTCTTCAGCTTTGTCTTGATTCTCGCCAGGAAAAGCGGTCGTTTTTATACCGCATCTCTTGTGACCGTGGCGGCGGCTGTTATCATTATTTTGTATGCCTTGCTGGTCGCGCGGGGATTTGAAGCCATGGGGTATGTCTTTCTGGCGGCCGGCTTTCTTTTCGCGGGAATCGCAGGATCGATGGTTCTGCCTTTTATCACCGGAAAAGGGTCCAAGCGGTATTCGAGAGCAGACAAAGCAGGCTTGATTGTTATCCCGGCAGCGTTTATCCTGACATCCTTCCTGTTCTTCCGCTAGGTGCTGCAGGTCGTCTACTTTCACTGCTTAACCTTCGTCCATGCTTTCTTCTGTTAAGGAATCTCTATCATTATGCCGTACCGCCTCCGTATAAAGGGGGCGGGGAAAGGAGAGTTGTTGATGCATTTTCATATCGTGGATGTGTTTGCCGAAGACAAGTACCAGGGCAACCAACTCGCGGTGTTTCAGTCGGACGTTGACATCAGTCAGGAAGAGATGCAGCAGATTGCTAAAGAAATGAACTTCTCCGAAACGACCTTTATCATGTCGGGACGCCGAGGGAATGGCGGCTATGATGTGAAAATTTTCACCCCGGATGCAGAAATTCCGTTTGCCGGCCATCCGTCGCTTGGCACGGCGTATGTGATCCGCCGGTTTATCGAAGACCATTATACGGATCAGGTGCTGCTGAATCTCAACGTCGGGCAGGTGCCGGTTGTTTTTGAAGGGGAACGAGGCTGGATGACGCAGAACGAGCCGGCGTTTCATGACGTGCTGGATGCCGCCCGCCTCGCCGATACCCTGCATATCAGTCAAGCAGATATTGAGGCAGGGTATCCGGTGCAGCCGGTATCAACGGGGCTGCCAAGCATCATTGTACCGCTCGCCACGCGGGACGCTGTCGACCGCTGCCGCGTGGAGCATCGTTTGTATGATGAGATTCTTGATGAGATCGGGGACGCGAACCTTCTCGTGTTTGCCCCGGAGCCGGTACACGCGGATAACGATCTGTACGTGCGGGTATTTATGTTCACTTCCGGACATCTCGAGGACCCCGCCACCGGCAGCGCCAACGGCAATCTCGCCGCCTGGCTGCTCCAACACAGTTATTTTAAAAACACCAGCCTGAACTATAAAGTGGAACAAGGCCTGCCTGTGGGACGTCCCTCCCTGCTGCACGTCGCCGCTGAAAAAGAAAGCTCTTTTTCCATTCAAGTAGGTGGTCATGTGTTTGTGACGGCGGAAGGGACATGGAATTTGTGATACAAAGCTGATGGAAATGACTGTAAAACAGGAATAAGAAAGACTGGACTAGTATCTGCGGTTTCTATAGATACTGGTTTATTTTTTTTTTTGAGCTCATGACGGAATGTTCACTATTGAAGGGTGGAGGACGTTGTGTTCCGGCTGATTGTTTCGATGTCAGGGAACCAAGAGTTAGTCGTCCTCTTTTTCCATTATCTCAAACGTTCCTTCCTCCGTTTCCCCAAGAAGAATAGGTTTTTCTTCCTGGGTGGCGAAAATGTCTGCCCCTTCTTCCAAATAGTTTGATGCGAAATTTTCTTTTATCGACTGGTCGAATGGCAGTTTGTATTGGACATTTCCCACTTTTTCTTCTTTTGTATATCTCCCGTCATTTTCAACACCCAGGGATACATAGAGGGAGCCGTTCACTCTTACCCAGGCCTGATAAGAACCGGATCCTGCTCCTGACGTTGTTTTACTTTCTTCATCATTTTGGGAAGTGGTGGAGCAGCTTGGTAACAAAGCAAAAACAAACACTGAAAGAAATACAGCGTATTTCATTATGCGCCTCCCTTCCTGTCTGTTCATCTGATTATTACATAAATATTTACACAATCTTACCGTACCACAGTGCTGCTGGATTATCTATGGCGTCAGCGATTTCCTTTTTACAAGATAGTGAGCAGGATGTTTGGGGTGGGTGTTTTTTTCTGATAATTTTGGGAAAGAATCATCATGCAGCTTCCAAAATAGAAGGAGGTCGTGTTGTGAAGTATAACAAACTTGGAAACACCGGCTTGAAAGTGAGCGCACTGTCCTTTGGAACAATGACGTTCGGCGACGATTGGAACATAGGTTTTGAAGATCAGAAGCGGGCGGACGAGATGGTCGACATGTCCATTGATGCCGGCATTAACCTGTTTGATACCGCCGACGTGTACAGCTACGGCGTGTCGGAGGAGATGCTCGGCAAAGCGGTGAAAAACCGGCGCCAGGATCTGGTGATTGCCACAAAAGTAATGGGGGCGATGAGTGATGACGTGAACGACCGCGGCCTGAGTCGTTTTCATATCATGAATTCGGTGGAAAACAGCCTCCGCCGGCTCGGTACTGACTACATCGATTTGTATCAGCTGCACGCTTTCGATGAGAACACGCCATTGGAGGAAACGCTCCGGACGTTGGAGGATCTCGTCAACCAGGGCAAAGTCCGCTACATCGGCATGTCCAACCATGCCGCCTGGCAGATTGCCAAAGGGCTCGGCCTTTCCGACAAAAACGGCTGGCCCCGCTACGCGTCGGCGCAGATGCATTACAGCCTGATCAACCGCGACATCGAGCATGAAGTCGTACCGCTTGCCGAGGAAGAAGGCATGGGTATTCTTGTCTGGAGCCCGCTGAACGGCGGCTATCTGACCGGAAAATACAGAAAAGAGGAAGACAGCGACAGCCGCTTTGCCACCTCGGATCTGCAGGACTTCCCCCCAATCCCGGACAAAAAAGTGGCCAATGAGATTGTCGACAACCTGACCGAAATCGGGAGCAACCACGGCGTCGGTCCGGCGGAAGTGGCGCTCGCCTGGCTTATGGAACGCCCGGCTGTGTCTTCGGTGCTGATTGGTTCGAGAAAAACCGAACAGCTGAAAGCCAACCTGAAAGCAGCCGAAATAGAGCTTACGCAGGACGAATACGACCGGCTCACTGAAATCAGCGAACCACGCACCCCGTATCCGCAGTGGATGCAGAATATGATGTAATCAGAGTGCAGGCTCCCGTCGCACTACGCCAGTGCCGGGGGCTTTTTTTGTGGACACATTGGGATGGAAAATGTCCGTAACATTCAGGTTGTGGACATGTTGGCGCGGGACATGGCCGGTAAATAAGGATTAGAGACACTTTTACAGGATTTGCAGAAAAAATGTCTGTAACATAAAAATACTGGACATTTCCCAGTGGGAAGTGTCCGGTATCATGCAATTATAGACACTCTATGAACTGTTTTGTCCAAAAATACCGTTCAACAACTCTACGATCCAGGCGGTTATCATTTATATTCTTCTCACTGGAGCCGCCGCTCTCCGATGGTGAAATCTATCATAGACAGCTTGATAACTGGAACTTTCTATCAATAAAAGACTTGTACTTTTAATTGTTTTGAATTATAATAAATGGAAATACAACATATTAAAACAATATTAAACCAAATCAACCAAATCCTATCAAATACATTCATTCCCTTTTAAACATTATTTCTTCCTTATTCTTATCCTTATTTCTCATTTTTGCGGTCTTTACATTTTCTCAAGCAGAAAATGTGTAGATAGTATTTCTTTCACGGGAGGTGACCAGCTGACACCGTCGTCTTCAGCCTTTTGAAAGCGCATACAAAATTTCTTTTGAATCAAATGAAAAACGGGAGGTTATCATGGATATGCGGAAAAGGAAGAAAAAAACGGTAGGATTGACCTATGCGCTGGGTACTGGTGCTCTTGTTTTTGCGGTCTGGGGAAGCCCTTCCTCTGCTTTGGCTTTTGATGAGACGTATGAAGCGGAAGATGCTTATTTTCAGGATGCGGAAACAGCGGCTGAACACAATGGCTATACCGGCAGTGGTTTTGTCGATTACACGCCGAATGAACCGGGAGGATATATTGAATGGCAGATCAACGCTCCATCCTCCGGTACGTACCGGCTTCATTTCCGCTATGCGCATGGCGGATCGGATGGGGACCGTCCCGCTGAAGTGGAGGTGAATGGCTCTCTCATTGACAGGAATCTGGCGTTTGTTCCCACAGATGGCTGGGGGGACTGGGGATATACCGGTCTTAATGCCAACCTGGAGGAAGGAAGCAATACCATACGTTTGACAGGCGTCGGAGAGGAGGGCGGTGCCAATATCGATCATCTATGGATCGAGAACGATTCCTCAGGAGATGACGGAGACGACGATGACAACAGCGGCGGAAGCGGAGATGCCTATTATGTAGCTGTAGATGGAAGTGACAGCAGCAGCGGCTCTGAATCAAATCCATTTGCGACAATCGATCATGCGGTGGATACAGTAGACGCGGGGGACACCATTTATCTCCGGGGAGGAACGTATCAGCTGGGTGAGACGATTGATCTGGAAGCAGACGGGACAAGCAGCGAAGGCTATCACCTGCTTGCTTACGACGGCGAGTCCCCGATTCTTGATTTTTCCGAAATGGAGGATGACGATGGAAACCGGGGAATAGAAGTTCATGGTGATTACTGGCATTTGAAAGGATTTACCGTACAGGGAGCAGGGGACAACGGTATGTTTGTAGACGGTTCCAATAACCTTATAGAGGAACTGGATGTTCGGGAAAATCAGGATTCAGGCATTCAGCTGCATACAGGAGCTTCCGATAATACCGTTCGGAATGTCGACTCCTATTACAACTACGACCCTGGTGATCACGGCGAGAATGCCGACGGATTCGCTGCGAAATTTGATACGGGAAGCGGCAATGTGTTTGAAGGATGCAGGGCATGGAACAACTCGGACGACGGTTATGATTTCTGGAAAGCCAATGCCGCGATCACTGTGAAAGATACCTGGGTGTTCCGAAACGGTGTGAATACGTGGGGAGATTCTGATTTTCAGGGAGATGGAAACGGAATCAAGCTTGGCCGCGGTGACGGCAATCATACCATCGAACGGGCCCTCATCTGGGAAAACCCCGGGAACGGAGTGAACCACAATAAGCATGCTGAAGCGGTGAATGTCTATCATGTTACTGCTTATGCCAACGCTACGCTGGACAGCGGGAAAAACAACTTCCAGTTTTCCGACAGTGAGGCGGAACACGTACTACGGAACAACGTCTCCCATGACGGCCCGGTCTCCAGTATGGATGACGTGGACGATGAGTATAACAGCTGGAACCTGAGCGTTGATGTCAGTGATTCCGACTTTATCAGCCTCAATGACAATGAGGCGGACGGACCGCGCAGTGCAGATGGAAGTCTGCCTGAGACTGACTTTCTGAAGCTGGACAGCGGCAGCGATTTGATTGACGCCGGCACAGACATCGGTCTTTCCTATGAAGGAAGCGCGCCGGATCTTGGGGCTTATGAAAAAGAGTAAATTCAGTAAAAAGAAGGGCAGGGGTTAATCCCCTGTCCTCCTTTTTTGCCTTTTATTGTAATGTTAAATTTTGTTAGAATGATAATGTTGCCATTATACACGTATGGAACGTAGTTTTGTGAAGTGTTTAGTGTTCTACATGATAGTGCCTGAAAATATGGAGAAAAGGGGGTGTTAAGGTGTTACGTTTTATTTTATTGATTCTCTTCTTTATCGCGTTATTCAATCTGTTTTTTGGTGATGGTGATTGGTCTGTACCATTATTAGTGTTTATTGTATGTGCCGACAGTTTGATGAGGGGACTCAATGAGAGAAGGAACAGCGATCGTCCTGTCAACAGACCGATATGGATTGTTGTATCATCTGTGCTGTGCTTTTGTTCCGCTCTTGTCCTTGTTTTTAGTTTTGTATAAACACAGACGGCCGGGTTGGGAAATGTCCGGTAAAGAAGGGGCAGAGACATTTTCGCAGGATCCGATAGGAAAAATGGTTTAAACATAAAAATACTGGACATTTTTAGATGGAAAGTGTCCAGTATCAGCTCGGATTTCGTCTCTAAGGTGTACTTTGAAGCAAACAAAGAGGGGTTGTGACGTTTAGACAGATTCTAAGGGTCACTTTTCTGCCCCGCTGGCCGGATTGTGATGGGTAGCAGCGCGCTAAAGTGCACATTTCTCCGTTACACGTCCCATTGTGACCCTTAGCGCCATCTGCCGTTCATTTTTTTTCGAGATACCGGACAATCATCTTCACCGGATTCGTTTTCCAAAGCGCAAATCCCAGCCACGCGCCAAGCATATAAAGAATCACATCATCGATATCAAATGTTCCTCTCCTCATTACCAGCTGCAGAATTTCAATCAAAAAAGAAACGGCGGTAAGAGTTATGGTAAACGCCCCGATTTTTCTTAATGATTTTATGAAAAACGGCAGGTACAAGCCAAGCGGCAGCAGCACCAACACGTTACCGATAAGGTTTTTAACCGGAATATCTATGTTCATGCTGCCGGTGAACATGGCTTGTATATATGTACCTATTGTCTTAAAGGGAATAATGTTGGAGGAGTTTGCGGCATACTCCAGAAAACTCATACCCGATGCGGTCATATATCCCCTGGCTTCTATAAACAAAAGCAGGATGATGACACACAGGTAAAATATAAAACTAAGCCCAATAACGAATCTTATCATTTTTTTCATCTCGATCTTTTCTTCCACCTTTCATCAATAACCTACCAAACTTTCATCATACTGTAAATAAGTGATAAGGTGATTATGTTAAAATGAATGAACCAGAGTGGAGAGGAGTGAGATGGATGCGGTGGCTTCCGTATGTTGTATACTGGTTGATTTTCGCGGTCGGCCTGGTATCATGGTGGTTCTGGCCGCAGGATTACGGGTTTGCCATAACCATCCTGCTGACGCTGATCAGCGGCGTATTTTCCATGATTGCAGCCGCGGCGCTGCTCAGCTGGAAACTGGGGATTGTCAGTTTGGCGCTTCTTCTCAGTCCGTGGGTGGTTTTGCTGCTATAAGAGAGGAGAACGATACATCATGAAAACGTTTATTACAGCCGCCGGGTTCGTGTTGGCGTGCGTGCCGGCTGGGTTTTTGTTTCATTTTTACGAATACACGCAGCACCTCGCCGGGGAGGAGGCCTCGTTTTTAATGCCGGGCGTTTTTATCTATCTGCTCCTCACCGGAGCGGCCGTGTCGTATGCCGACATCCGCGCGATTGTTCCCGTTCTCGTGCTGAGCGCGGGATTGTCGCTTTTTCTCGGGAACGTCCTGATCGCAGACGACGGCTCCTGGTTTAAACCGTTCGGCCGCGATGTCACGGTGGCGGTCACCGCTTCTATTTTCACCGGCGGGGTTCTGATGTTCCGGTATCTCACCCGGTCCATGCTGGCAAAAAGGGGGTGACCGCCGGGACTTTCTCAAGTGAATGTCGGCGACCTCGTTTGTTTGAAAAATGCAAACAGCATCAATATTCGCATGGTAACACAGGATTACATATTTTTCTATTAGGAGATGCTCACGGGCCGGCAGAAATTATGGACACTTAGGCGTGTGAAATGTCCGGTAAATGCGGATTAGAGACATTTTCATGGAATCCGGGCATCAACATGTCTGTAACGTAAAAATAACGGAGACGTTGCTGCGGGAAATGTCTATAAAAGGTTTCTTTTTTTGTCTAAAGTGCACTTTGTAAAAAGCATCCGGGCATTGTGACGCATAGATCATTTCTATGCGTTACTTTTTTGTCCAAATCCCCGAAATGTGGGGGTTAGAAGGACGTTAAGCGTCACTTTTTTCAAGAACGCTCCTCATTGTTTCCTTTAGAGAAACAGGATTGACGTTTCTTTCCATTTATTATATACTACATTACATGACTAATGCACTGACTTAGAAAGTAGGGGAGGCTGTGATTTTTTCATCAGACGATTCGAGACCGATTTATCTACAGATTGCCCAGTGGATTGAAGCGGAGATCTTGAAAGAACAGCTGCGGCCGCACGACCACGTGTATTCGCAGTACAAACTGGCGGAGCGCTTCACAATCAATCCGGCGACGGCGGCGAAGGGGCTGACGAAGCTGGCGGAGGAAGGCATTCTGTACGACAGGCGCGGCATGGGCAAATTTGTCGCCGAAGAGGCGCGGGAGAAAGTCATCGAGAAGCGCCGGTCGCATACGCTGAAAACGATGATTTCGGATCTCGTGCAGGAAGCGGACCGGCTGGATGTGCCGGAGGAGGAACTGATGCAGATGGTGAGAGAGGAGAGGAAGAAACAATGAGTGTCATACAGGCAGAGCAGCTGACCAAAACCTACCGCAGAAAGACAGCGCTCGATGACGTGTCGTTTTCGATACCGGAACACACGATTACCGGGTTGATCGGCCGCAACGGTGCCGGTAAGACAACGCTGCTGAAAATGGCGGCCGGATTTATAAGACCGAGTGCGGGGAGCCTCCACGTTGATGGAGAGCCTTCGTTTGATAACCTGCAGGTGTCGGCGAACAGTATTTTTATTGATGAGTCGATGAACTGGCCGGCGGCGCTGTCGCTCGGCGAACTGCTTCAGGAAGGGAAACGGTTCTATGAAAACTGGGATGAGACGCTGCCGGAAACGCTGTTTGATTACTTTGGGCTGAACAAAAAAGATATACATAAAAAACTATCCAAAGGAAAGAAGAGTACGTTCAACATGATCTTCGGGCTGGCGGCGCGCTGTCCGGTCACGCTGCTCGATGAACCGATGACGGGGATGGACGCGGCGGTGCGTTCGGATATGTTCCGCGTGATGCTGAAAGAATATATCGCTCATCCCCGCACGATCATTCTTTCGAGCCACCATGTGGAGGAAGTGGAAGAACTGCTGGAGGATGTCATCCTGATTGATGAGGGACGCATTCAGCTGCACGTTTCCATGGATGACATGCGGGAGAAGCTGATCGGGCTGACAGGGGAACAAACACTTCTGACCGAGTGGACGAAGCGGCATCAGGTGCTGCATTCGGCATCGGCCGCAGCCGGAGAGGAATACGTGATCGTGGAGAATGATTTTTCTGAAGCGGAACGCCGGGAGATGAGTCAAAACGGTATCACGCTCTCCACCGTGCCTCCTGTCCAGGCCGCCGTTTATCTAACAGCGAAAAAAGAAAGGAGCATTGATGATGTCCTCGAACGCCGTTAACATGACGACGGCAATCGGCCGTCTGTTTACGTTCAAATGCCGTGCTTTCACGGAAATTCTGAGTGCGCTGCTTCTGTTGCAGCTGTTTGCTGTACTGCTGTCGTCCACTATCTTCAGCGCGGTGACAACGTCTATGTTTCAAGAGGGATTCGATATCACGATGGACACGTACTCGTCGGATTACGTGATTGTATTTACGATGCTGTGGGGATTTTTGTGTTCGCTTAATATTACAACGAAAGCGTACCGGGAAGACGATTTTCTATTTGTGACGAATAGGCTCACGAGCCATCTTTCGACCATTTTGTTTTTATGTGCGGTCAGTGCAGCAGGCGGTGTCACGGCGGCTTTATCCGGATTTCTCATCCGTGTGCTCGCTTTTTATATTCATGACAACGTGATAATGAGTACGGTGCCCAGCCCCGGGCTGTTTTTGATGGGAACGGCTGCTGCGGCAGGTTATGTTCTATTGTCCGCGGCGGCAGGGTACCTGGCCGGTATCATTATCCAGTGGCACCGCGCGTTCAAGCTCATCCTGCCAGCTGTTGGGATCGGTTTGATGTCGCTGCGGGGATTGGAAAATATTGCGGTACAACTTCGAGCCTTTCTCTACCTTGAATCTTCCTTTCCCCTGTTTTCGTTGAAAGTGCTCGGGATACTCGTGCTGGTCTTCGGCGCCGGTCTGCTGCTCGCAAAACGTCTGGAGGTGAGACAATGATGATAGGAATTATCGCTCTGGTTTTTTTGATTCTATTGTCCTTTTTCACCAGCAGACGGATTCTATCGGAAGAATGGGTAACCGGTAGAAAAGTATTCCTGGTGTTCGGCGCTTACGTGCTCGTGCTCCTTATCAGTGCCGCGCATTACAGTATCTTTTTAACCGGGGCGGCGTCACCCGAAGAAACCCTGACCCCGTCCTATGTGCAGAGTGAGGCAGAGACATTGCGGAACCAGTTTAAGACCGGCAACCTGGACGCCATCGATGACAATTACCTGCAGAGAGAATGGGAGCTGGAATCGGTCGAGGAGGAACTGATTGTAAATGCGGCAATAAGCGATCTGCCTATTTATTATGTAAAAGGAACCTACGATCATCCGACAGCCGCTTATTACCAGTCACCGTCTACGGTAAACGGCGAGCAGGCGAAGGCCGGATACGCGCCGGTCCTCGAACAGCAGAAAGACATTCTATCTGTCCTTACGAATTCAGGAGAAGATAATGAACGAACCTACGCTGGTTTTAAAAAAGCGTTTCCTATGGTGCCGTTCGATGAGTCCGATGGATTGGGGCACGGGGACCGTATGAACCTCGGCTACAGTGCTCTGCTGCTGAAAGTACCCCAAGAGCTGGACGTGCAGGGCGAAGGATTCGTACAGCAGGTCACAACCACAGAATAAAGCAGGCATGGAAAATAGTATCAGAGTATTCGGACGGATGAATTAAGGGGCGATGGATCAACGTTACGGAAGTGGTTCTGAAATAGATGAATGGAGATGAAAATTGTATGGTTAGAAAAATTCTCATTGCACTTGCCATTATTGCAGGCATCTATATTCTTTTCACTATATTGGGTATCATTTCATTCATAACGACCTGAAAAGCTTTCCCATCCAGCTCAGCTTTTAATCGTCCGGGAGTTATGTCCTTTGACAGCTGGAGTGGAGCGCACGCTATGTCACAATAATAGACAATTTGACAAGTGATATGTCCGTAAAATCAGGATTAGAAACATTTTTACGGGATTCAGACGGGAAAATGTCTGTAATGTAAAAATACCGGACATTTTGCCGGGCAGAGTGTCCGGTAAACCAACATAGTGGACACTTTGCGGCGGAAAATGTCGGTAAAAGGGTTCTTTTTTGTCTAAAGTGCACTTTGGAAAAAATACTTCGTTATTGTGACGCTTAGATGGAGCTTAAGCGTTACTTTTTGCCCCAAGCTCACGATTGTGGATGTTTGCGCCGGTACAGGCGTCACAATGTGCAGCAGCCCGCCTCCTTGTGTCCCGTAGAACAAAACAAAGCACTCCCGGACGGTGGACCAACCGGCCGGGAGCGCTTGTCATTGAAGCGGCGTTGTTTTTTCATGGGACTCGAGAGTAACGGGGCGGACGGCTGCCGTGTCTGCCTGCTCCCGGGCCTGGACGACATAGATCAGGGTGTCGAGTTTTTTCTCCATCCGGTGCAGGAGGTAGAACGCGATCACCGTGCTGATACCGTATTCCCCGACAGCATTGAGCCACATATCCATACCGGCACCTCCTTTCCAAAAAGAAAGACCGGCCCCATCAGCCGGTCTTCTTTAGCTTATGCTTCAAACACCGTGTCGACGGTACGTTCCACGATACGGGCGTCCCGTTTGGCGGCAATGCTTCCACCGGAAGAGTAGAAAACATTTTCGTTCAGAACCGCATCCATCGCGGCTTCCACGGCCTGCGGATCTACCGGGTCCACCGGAAAATCGACAGCAACCGTGACGTTCCGGCCTTCTTCATTGGAAAAACGAAGTTCGATTCGCTTTGTCATGGGCGCAGCCTCCTTTCCTTATTTTTTCACGAAACATTATTCCGTGATGTCGTACTCATTCGTACGTGTGACAGCAGTGACAGGCAGTTCCTGCAGCTGTCCGAGGGCGGTCGCGACGGTCAAAAGCGAAGGGTCCGCCGCTTCCAGGTTGACGTTGTTGAAATTTTTCTGCTTGAATACCGTCTCTCCGGATTCATCCATTCCGGCATTGAATTCGAGGGTGAGACGGGAGTTGATCATTTCAGCCATCGGCTCTCACCTCCTTTCACGTTATATATAAGGGGTAAAAGGGAAAAAGGGGGTGGGAGTTATGACATAACATGGAGTTGGTGGAAGAGAAGTGCCTTTATTTGCTACTCTTATCCAACAAGCGTATAATAAATGATTCACGTAAAAAGAACGATTAAGAGGAGTTACTGGTAGAATGAGTGAGGAAGTAAGCTACAATCGCGTGGTGATTGCTGCGCTGTTAATCGCAGGGTCTTTCGTGGCTATTTTGAACCAGACGCTCATGATCACGGCGATTCCGCCGATCATGCAGGAAATGAACATAAGTGAAAACACCGCCCAGTGGCTGACGACGGTGTTCATGTTGATTAATGGGATTATGATACCGGTTTCAGCATTTCTGATGGAAAAATTCACGACCCGCCAGCTGTTTCTGACGGCGATGAGTGTATTTGCCGCAGGAACCGTGGTCGGGGGCCTGGCCACCAATTTTCCGTTTCTGATTACGGGCCGGGTGATTCAGTCGGCCGGGGCGGGCGTTATGCTGCCGCTCATGCAGACGATCTTCCTGCTTATTTTTCCGGTCGAAAAACGCGGGGCGGCGATGGGCTATATCGGTCTGGTTATTTCGTTCGCGCCGGCGATCGGGCCGACCTTGTCCGGCTGGGTCACGACAAACTATGACTGGCGTCTTCTGTTCTGGGGCATTGTGCCGCTTGCGCTGATCATGATTGTCGTTGCCTACTTTGTGATGCGGAACGTGACAGAGCTGAAAAATCCAAAAGTCGATCCGATTTCCATCACGCTCTCCACGCTCGGTTTCGGCGGTGTGCTGTACGGGTTTACGAGTGCGGGGAATAACGGTTGGGCCAATCCGTTGACGCTGATTGCCCTGTTTGCCGGGCTCGCGTTGATTTACTTTTTCATCCGCCGGCAGCTCCGCGTCCCGCATCCGATGCTCGAGTTCCGGGTGTTCCGGCAGCGTATCTTCACGTATTCCACGATTATCTGTATGGTCGGCTTTGTCGGGCTGATCGGCCTGGAGACACTGATTCCGCTGTACATGCAGAACATGCGTGATTTTACCGCGGTTGAATCGGGGCTTGTGCTGTTCCCCGGCGCGTTAATCGCGGGACTTATGTCGCCGATTACAGGGCGTATTTTTGACAAAGTCGGAGCGAAGGCGCTTGCCATTCCCGGATTTGTTCTCATGGCGGTGTCGACGGCCGGATTCATGTTTATCGGGACGACAACGCCGATGGTTTTGCTCGCTGTGTTGTATGCGGTGCGAATGCTCGGCTTTTCGATGGTTATGATGCCGGTCAACACGGAAGGTTTGAATGAAATTCCGTCTAAACTGATTCCACACGGTGCGGCGGTCACGAACACGACCCGTCAGCTCGCGGCTTCCATCGGAACGGCGCTGCTTGTGACGACGATGACAACCTCCGCTCAGTCGGCGCAGGGCTGGTCCATGGTGGATAACCCGGATATTTTCGGAGCGAAAGTGGCATTTGGTGTACTTTTTGTTCTGACCGCCGGTGCGCTCCTGCTTTCGCTCAAGCTCAAGCGTACGACCCCGCCGACCGACGAGGAATGGGACGAGGAAACCGAACGAAGAAGAGCACTCAAACAATCATCATGATACAATAACCGATGGGGGGATTCGAGTGAGACAACAATCCGCGGAATCAAAAGTACAAGACGCCGAAAATGAAGTGATCAGTGCCATCGCCGAAACCATGGATTTGTATGGCATCACCCCGTCCATCGGCCGTCTTTACGCCACGATGTACTTCAAACATGATTCGATGACGCTGGATGAAATGAAAGATGAACTCGGGATGACCAAACCGAGCATGAGCACAGCGGTCCGCAATCTGCAGGACATCCAGATTGTACGTAAAACCTGGCAGAGAGGGTCGCGCAAAGACCATTTCACAGCGGAGAAAGACTTTTTTAATTATTTCACCCGTTTCTTCGGGAATAAATGGAAAAGAGAAGCGGAGCTGAACCTGTTTGCCATCCATGAGGCGCAAAAAGAACTGCAGGATGTGCTGGACGAAGGAAACATAGAGGAACATCTGCGGGGACGGGCGGAAAAAGACCTCGAGCAGCTGAACGAGTATGAAAAATACTGTTACTGGCTGCAAAAACTCGTCGGCGCCATGGAATCCGGAGAGATTTTCGATTTGCTGCCGGTGGATGAGGTAAATAACAGAAATCCCGGGGCAGGCGGAAAATAAAACGGTACACTAGTTATCCAGAGAAAGGAACGGTATGGTATTGTCCTTTACTTCCAACCAGTTTCCAAAACGAGGCGTGCAGGCTCTTTTGTATCTCGCGCTGGCGCTGATTGTGATCGGCGTCTCGTTTTACATCTTTGTCGAACTTGCTGATGAGGTGGCAGAGCAGGAGAAATTCGCGCTGGACCGAAGGACGGCGGATGCTGTGGCTTCCATGCAAACTGGATGGCTGGACACAGCCATGGCGGTCATTACCGAAATTGGATCGGTCCCCTGGCTCACAGCGGGTTCGATTCTGCTTGCGGTCTGCATATTTTTCGCGTACCGGCGGAAATGGTGGCGCCTTCTTTATTTTGCCGTGGCGATGATCGGCATCAGCATCCTGACCAAAACGCTGAAGCTCACCTTTGAACGGCAGCGCCCCGACGTGCTGCAGCAGCATGACGGGACAGGCTTCAGCTTTCCAAGCGGCCATTCCACCGGACCGATTGTATTCTACGGGTTTATCGTTTACCTGGTGTTCCGCAGTTCGATGTCCGGCACCGCGAAATGGCTGCTCAATGGCGCCCTTGTGCTGCTTACCCTGCTGATCGGATTCAGCCGCGTCTACCTGAACGTTCACTATATTACCGATGTGATCGGCGGCTTCGCCCTCGGTCTCTCTTGGCTCGTCGTCTGCCTGCTCGTTCTGGAATTATCCTTATGGAGGAGAAAACGGACGGCGTAGAGTGATAGGGTGTTACTGACGTTCAGGCACCACATTTTCATTCCAACGTCGTTATGCGGACTTCATAATGACGTTCAGCAGGAATCGGGTGTGCCAAACGTCACTATGAACGGATTTATGCGGCAGTTTCTCCTGCTAAGCACTAATCCGCGGGAAAAAACGAAAAGGCCGGGCGATTGATGAAAATCGCCCGGCCTTTTCCATCATATGCTGATTTTACCCCGGAAAGGTTATTCCACCGGTGCTTCGGCTTCGCCTTTACGGATGATTTCCCGGCGGTACGGGAAGTCTTCTTCGTTTTCATCTGCAAATGGGAAATGATTATATTCGATACAAAGGCTGCGCTCGTATTCGTTAATTACCGTGCACGCCTTGTTTTTATAGGATACCTGCTGTCCGATAGTGAACAGAGACTTGCCGACATCCGGTCCGGACGATTGTTTTTCACTTTCCTCATCTTCCTCGTCCTTGTCCTCATCCTTATCTTCTTCGGATTCCTCCGATTCTTCGTCCTGTTCTTCTTCGTCTTCAACCGGCAGTTTATCCGGCTCTGTTTCTTCTTCCAGGTTTTCGAATTCCTCGTTTTCCTTTTTCTGTTCATCTGCCATACGTCTTCACCCCTTCCACAAAGTTTCCCTGTTTTTTCTGCTTTTAACCATAACAGAAACGGTGCCGGGACGCCAATATAAGCATTCCGGAACGGTTGCTTACAGCCCGCAGAAATGAACGTATTATAACATCTTTACAATAAAAAAGGAAAGTTATACACTGATATCGAAATACGATATCGGATTCCGATATCAAAAGGGGATGACAGATTGGATAACAAAATTTTACGGAAACTGTTTCTCGGTTTCATCCATATCCATATCCTTTACCACGCCGATAAAGAAGGGATTTATGGATCGTGGATGCTCGAGGAACTGCGGGAACACGGTTATGACATCAGCGCGGGCACCCTGTATCCGATGCTGCACCAGATGGAAGCGGACGGTCTTTTATACAAAGAAGAAGTCAAGGTGGAGGGCCATATCCGCAAATACTACGGAGCCACCGGGCACGGGGTCGAAGTCATGAAAGAAGCTCGCGCGAAAGCGTATGAACTATTCAAAGAAATCAAGTGATGGGAGAGAAGAGAATGAGAGAGAAAAACCGGTTTTTTGTGCTGCTTGAAATCCTGCTGACGTCCGTGAAACTGGGACTGACGTCGTTTGGCGGGCCGGTGGCGCATCTGGCTTATTTTAAAGACGAATACATCGACCGGAAAAAATGGCTGAATGATAAAACGTATGCCGATTTAATTGCGGTCTGTCAGTTTCTTCCCGGCCCGGCGAGCAGTCAGGTCGGCATCTCAATCGGGATGCTCCGCGGCGGCTTCTTTGGAGGGGTTGTATCGTGGCTCGGCTTTACGCTGCCTTCGGTCATCGTACTCGTCGTGTTTGCGCTTTTATACCAAACCTTTTCGCTCGAGGACGCCGTTTTCATTCAAAGCCTGAAAGTAGTCGCGGCGGCAGTGGTACTGCATGCCCTTCTCGGCATGGGGGCAAAACTGGCACCGGACGGCGTGCGGCGCGCGATGGCGGTAGCTGCAGCGGTCGTGATGCTGTTGTTTCCCACCGCCTGGGTGCAGCTTCTCGTCATCGCTGCAGCCGGCATCACAGGCTGGACGTTATTTAAAAACAAAGCCGAAACCAACCTGGAAACGTTTGAGACAGGACTTTCAAAAAAAGCAGGCGTGACCTCACTCGGCATTCTGGCGGCCCTTCTTGTCCTGCTGCCGGTACTCGCCGCTGCCGTGGAAAACCCGCTCGTACGCATCTTTGATATCTTCTTCCGCGTCGGCGCGCTCGTATTCGGCGGCGGTCACGTCGTCCTGCCGATGATCGAACGCGAACTCGTGCCGCAGGGACTGCTCTCCGCCGACCAATTTCTCGCAGGCTACGGCATGGCGCAGGCCGTACCGGGACCGCTGTTCACCTTTTCCAGCTACCTCGGCACGATGATGCAGGGCATCGGAGGCGCGGTGACAGCGACCATCGCCATCTTTCTGCCATCCTTTCTGCTCATCACCGCCGCGCTGCCATTTCTAAACGAACTGCGCCGGCGCGCCTCCTTCCAGGCCGTTTTGATGGGAGTCAATGCAGGAGTCGTCGGCATCCTGATCGCCGCCTTTTACGACCCCGTCGTGCAGAGCTCCATTTTTAACACCGCCGACTTCGCCCTCGGGCTCGTCCTATTTGCCCTGTTAAACGTCTGGAAAACCCCCGCCTGGATGATCGTCCTCCTCGGCATCGCCGGCGGATACATGCTTCACTTTGCCG
The DNA here is from genome assembly GCF_042684865.1 of Salibacterium lacus. Classification (NCBI taxonomy): domain Bacteria; kingdom Bacillati; phylum Bacillota; class Bacilli; order Caryophanales; family Bacillaceae; genus Salibacterium; species Salibacterium lacus. The sequence goes on along the minus strand of NZ_JBHUML010000005.1, from coordinate 245,700 downwards.
GATTTTAAGTACGATGTGATTCAAACGAGAAAGAAAACCAATACAACAAAGCGCAAAGAGGACGTTTTTCTGCGGATACAAAGTGGAACATAAGAAGGGGAACGAACATCATACCGCACGAAACCAAAGGAGAGGATTGACCGATGAGTCAGGCAGAAGCAATCAGAGCAAGGTGGATGAGGCACCGCAGCGTACTGGAAGAACTGGTGGAAGCATCCGCAGATGAACATGTGAACTTTGCTCCCTGGGACGGTGCGATGACGTTCGGAAAGCTCGCCGCCCATACAGCAGCTTCCACGCACATGTTCGCAGAACTCGTCAGCGGCGGTTCCCCGGAAATGGCGGATACCCCTTCATTCGAGACCATGCATGACGTACTCGAACATGTGAAAGACTATACGGCAAAAACCGATGCAAAGCTCCAGGCGCTATCCGACGACGATCTGCAGCAGACGTTTGATATAATGGGTATGAACGAGCCCGGCCATTTCTTTTTAACGAATGCCATTGACCATGAAATCCATCACAAAGGACAGCTTTTCACGTATGCCCGCACCGCCGGGGTGGAAGAACTACCCTCTTTCACAAAAACATCGTAATACGAAGCGATTCACCGCACAGACAGGGGCCCGTACAGGAACGGGTCCCTTTTTTTACAGATACAGAAAGTAAAAAAAGATGGGACCATTTCCGCTCTCGTGTCGTTACATAGGTAGAACAAGAAAATAAAGGGGGGAGAGTCATGACCGGTGAAGAATCGGTGGAACTTGCCCGCAGCGGAAACAAGGAAGCCTTTCACGATGTCGTGCACACGTATTATCAGACGGTGCAGCGGTTCGCTTACCAGATTGGAGTGCAACCCGATGAGATAGATGACGTGACCCAGGAAGTTTTTCTGAAAGTGTACCGTTCGATCGGCCGTTTTTCGGGCGGCACGTTCACGACGTGGCTGTATTCGATTACGCTCAACACCGCAAGGGACATGATGCGTAAGCAGAAACGGCAGCGTCGGAAAGTCGAGAAAGTAAAAGAAACGACGCCGGATCATGCGTATGACACGCTGAACGTGAGCGAAGAAGCGATGGAGCTGCATGAGTTGATTCAGGGACTCGATGAAAAATACCGTGTGCCGCTGGTGCTTCATTATTTTCACCATCAGACGTACGCTGAAATCAGTCAAGTGACCGGAACGTCCGAGTCCGGCGTGAAATCCCAGGTGATGCGGGCCAGAAAGAAATTGAAATACCTGATGGAAAAGGAGGGAGTGTCTGATGAGTAAGTCGTTTGAAGAGCGCATGAAAGAGCTTGAAGAAGGCTATAAAAACATGCCGCCCTCGGTCTCGCCGGACGAGATTATTCAGGGCGTGGAAAGAAAATCGAAGAAAAAAACGTCCTGGAAGCGGATCTATACGTTTGGCGGGACCCTTGCGGCAGCCGGCATTGCGGCCCTTCTCGTCATGAGTCAACAGGGCACCGCTCCAGGATCGGAAGGCTCAGGTACGGCTCCGGGTGATGAAGAGCAGGAGACTCCGGATGGCGGAGTGCAGGAAGCGCCGTCACAGTCGGAAGAAGAGGCCCCGCCGGAACTTACCGAAGAGCGGGCGCTTGAGGTCATGAGCGCGTACAGGGAATCGTTTGAAACCCTGATTAATGACACCGACAGCCAGCGCGTCGAGTCGTATCAAACACTGGATGAGGTGCAGCAGCATTTCGAGGAGGTGATGTCGACGGATCTGGCCGAGTGGATGACCGATTCTTATTTCAGGGAAGAGGACGATGGCATTTACGTGATTGCCAAAGATGCTCCGACATGGCTTCAGGAAGACCAGTCGTTTGCTCTGGAGGAGGAAGCCCGGGATCACGTCCGGATTGTGCAGGAACGTGATAACGAAATGCTAGGACACGTCGAAATGATTTATAACGCCGTCTATGACGGCAACCAGTGGATCGTCGATGAGATCGAAACGAACGAACTCGACAGCGGCAATACCGCGGAAGATAACGCCGGCGAAGGGGAGCAGGACGTGGCCGCCGCCGCGCAGTCCGTCGTGGATTATTTGATCAGCCAGGATCTGACCCGGCTTTCCGAGCTCGTCCATCCGGAAGAAGGGGTGCTCTTTTCCCCGTATATTCATGTGGACGAAAACGAGGCCCAGGTCTTTCAGGCGGAAGACATCGAAAGCTTTTTTCAAAGTGAACAGCAGTACGTGTGGGGCACGCAGGACGGAAGCGGCCGTCCGATCGAGATGACCCCGAGTTCGTATTACGAAGAGTATATCTACGACCCCGGGCTGAGCGACCCCGATGAAATCAACGTGGGAGAAACATCGCAGCGCGGCAACATGCTGCCCAACATTCAGGAGACCTTCCCGGATGCCACGGTCGTTGAATTTTACGTGGAAGGCTCCGGTGAAAGCGCGGGCATGAACTGGTCGGCTCTGAATGTTGTCATGAAACAGGACGACAGCGGGGAATGGAAGCTTGTGGCTCTTGTGAATGATGAATGGACCATCTGATTTTAGAATAATGGGTGATTAGGCGCACACAAAAGGGCTGTTCCAGAGATGGAGCAGCCCTTTTCATTCATAGAAAGGCTCTACAATAAATGTTGGGATTTTAAAACAATTTCGTACTAAAAAAGGCTGCCCAAACCCTTAAGAACTGGCAGACGAAGGTTTTAAACAGTTTCCCCTTTGGCTCTATCAACGGTCCTATCGAAGGACTGAATAACCAAACCAAATTAAATAATGAAAAAGGGCAGACCACGATAACGATCTGCCGTATAACTATTAAGGTTATTGTACTTAGTAACCTCCTCCGCCAATACGACTAAAACCATCAAAGCCGCCGCCTAAGCTTTAATAATCTCCCTTATATTATTGGACGAACGTATTTTTAACTCTTTGAGATACGAAAAAATAAGGTACCCAAATGCCACAGCCTATTATTGCTCCTGCAAGGGAAGAATACAAGTCGGTTTTTAGTTGGTTCATTTCATAATAAGGAATAGACGTTAACACGTTATAAGAAGCAAAAGCTAAAATGCCCCCAATAATGAAACGGCTCAATAGAAAGATTATCATTAGTCGGGGAAATATCTTTTTTTTCATAAACAGTAGTACTACTAGAACAATAGTGAATACGACCAACATGACATGAAAAATCAATTCAAAAATGATAAGAGATCCATTGAGTGGATGGTATAATAATCCATCAGGCTGTGATATTTCCTGCCACATTTCAGGATTCAACATAACTCTCCCATCCGTAATGGCTATATAGGATGAATATATTAGACTAATACCCAGGATTATAATTACTATTATTAACCAACCACCAATTCCCTTCACCTCCCTTTTTGTCGCAGCAACTTCTCCATCTTTAGAGGATTCTATTTCCTCATCTTTACGTTTCTTTGAAGAATTAATCACTGTAGAAATGATACACCATAGTAATAGAATAAGTGGAAAAAGAATAAAAATGTCATGTAACGATATAAGGAAATCTACAAATAAATACATGCCTATAAACGAGGCTATACCAATAATTATGTACACATAATTCATAATCCTGCTCCTTTCGACAAATGTCATGATACGATACATTATTTATAAAAAAAAGAATATTATGTATTAAATTATATGTATCTTTTATCATGTAATTTAAAACTACTAAAGTATATTCGATGAACATAGATCCATTGTATCGGACCTTTTGTTGGGTTTACAAGATTTGTGTAGAAGGATAAAATCTTCTTTGGATAAATTTTTCATACATGTACCGTTATTTACATAACAAATAAAAACAAATATGGTGCATATGTGTATAGGAGGAATAGAGATGAAAAAGTTAAAGTGGGGTTTAGCAGCATGCGCTTGTACATGGGTGTTAACCGCTTGCGGGGAAGACGAAACAGAAGAGAATGCAGGGGCAGAGCAGACTGAAGAAACAGAGGAAACCGATACTGATAGTGAAACCAGTGAAGCAGAAGAGGAAGAGTTGTCTGTTGAAGAGATTATTACGAAGTCGACTGATGCGATGAACGATGTGAACGGTTATCACATGGAAGGAAAGATGGAACAAACAATTACAGCCGGGGAAGAAGAAATGCCAATGGATTTAGAACTATCTGCAGATATTAGTGAAGATCCATACAAGATTCACCAAGACATAAATGCTCCAAATCCAATGGGAGCTGGAAGTATGAGTATGGAACAATATTTAGATGAAGAAGGAACACTTTATATGTACATGGCCGAGGAGGACCAATGGTTAAAAGCCGGGGAAGACTTCACAGGTATAGACCAATTAACACAAACAACGGGAGTGTCAACGGAAGAACAGTTGGAACTCATAAAACAAAGCACAGAAAATATTTCAGTGGAAGAGGAAGAAGATCGTTACGTGTTGAGTGTAGACGGTTCTGGGGATGATCTGTTAGAGATAGGAAAAGAGTTTGCAACAATGGGAACAAACACAGAGGCACAAGCAGGCGAAGTGGAGCAAATGATGGAGGCCATGAATATTGAAACGTTGAATTATGTAGTATCTATTAACAAAGACACTTTCTTTACCGAAGACATGGATATCGATATTGACATGGAGGTGGAAGAAGGAGGAGAGACAATGAGCTTCTCTCAATCTGCTTCTTTTACCCTTTCTCAATTTAATGACATTGATGATATAGAAGTTCCCCAAGAGGCGGTTGATAATGCTCTGGATATGAGTGAATTAGAAGGTACGGGAACGCTCGAATAGGTAACTATATCATCATTCTGTGTAAAGATGTGTAGAAAAAGTCAGGAGTTTGGGATACAAGTGAACAATGTTAAAAAAAGGTTTCGATTATCAAAACAAGATAATCGAAACCTTTTTTATAAGATGGAAATACCTCGCTTGATGGAGAAACGGGCCTGCCGGCGGACGGAGCAGTCTTTTTATGAGGTTTTGGGGCTGCTGGGAAGGGGTGCGGCGTTGTAGGAGTCACAATCTTTTCGGGCAGCCGGGATTGTGGATGTTAGCCGGAGTCTAAAAGACACAATCCAGTTCCGGAATGGCTGAAGGGCATTTTAGAGCGGGATTGGAGGACACACTTTGCCGGCGGGGCGGAGATTGTGTCGGTTAGAGCCATTTTGGGCGGCAGAATGTTTCTAACATGGGGGTTACGGACACTTTTTCCGGTTTTTCTATAAAATATGTCCAGTAAAAATGTTTACTGGACATATCAGCCATTAAAATGTCTGTAAACGTCGGGTTAGAGCCATGTTGGCATCCAAACGGTTTGGGTGTATGGTTTACCTTGCTTTCAGCCAGACTAAGCAGAAAAAGGAGCGGTTATAGTGTCGATGCCAGAACTTCTGCTGCGTGTGGTGCTTGCGTTTTCCGCCCTGCTTGTTCTGACGCGGATCATGGGGCGCAAGGAACTGCGGCAGCTTACTTTTTTCAATTTCATATCCGGCATTGCCATTGGCTCCATTGCCGCCGATCTCATCGCCAGTGACACGTTCAGTCTGACGAACGGGATGACCGCGCTTGTCGTATGGTCCATCTTGACGATTCTGTTCGGTGTGATGGATCTGCGCTCCCGCCAAGCACGCCGTATCATGGAAGGGGAGCCCGTCATACTGGTTCATCAAGGGGAGATCATGGAGCATGCGCTGCGCCGTGCCCGTCTTGATGTGAATGCGCTGAAAGCCATGCTGCGGCAGAAAAACGCGTTTGCGGTGTCGGAAGTCGCCTATGCTGTTTTCGAAACCGACGGCAACCTGTCCGTCATGAAGAAAAAAGATGCGGAGCGCACCGCCGGTTCCACCAAATTCCCCATGCTCCCGACCGAAATCATTTCCGATGGACGCTGGAACAGAGCCAATATGGAAAAACTGGCGCTCTCCCACGAAGAAGTACTCGATCAGATGAAACGCGGCGGGCTGGAGGGCGTGTCGGATGTGTTTTATGCCGAGATGGAGCAGAACGGCAGCCTTTATTTCTCCAGAAAACAATGAAGGAAGGCAAGCGGGATGCGCGCCACCATGCTGTCCGGCGCCCGGGGTTGTGGATGTTACACGGAGTCTACAAGACACAATCCAGATCCGGAATGCCCTAAGTGCATCTTAGATTAGAGTGGGGCTGGAAGGTGTGAAACGTACAGGTTATGGACATTTCCACCGGCAGGGTGTCTCTAAAGTGAGGTTTTCAGACACCATCATCGGTTTTTCCATAAAAGTGTCCGGTAAAAATTTTTACTGGACACTTTTGGAGATATCAGCGATCCATCTGTCTGTAAAACTGCGATTCGAGACACTTTCGAAATCTAAGTGTCCACAACCTGCCTGGTCCTGCAGGGAAGTTAATTCCCCGCATTCGCAGCGGACGAGGCTGCGACACCGGCAGAAACCGCTGCTATCATCGCGGTCTGCTGCGCCTGGATGATGGCTTCCACGGAAGTGTTCAGGCTCGTTTCTGCGAGACCGCCTTCTTCGAGGTGGTCACTCACAAAGAACGACGCAGCAGCTAAAATATTCATATCTTTGCTCCACTTGAACGCTTTCGTCCGGTTCAGCTGTTCCGCCGTATCATGGACCGTTTCGAGATCGAGGCTTTCCTCCGGCAGCAGCGCCATCATCCCGATGACCGGATAATACATCGATTTCGCCTTCAACCCCGTCCGTTTCCACTTATCAAGCACCTCTGCCGCACGACCCGCGGCCTGCTGCGGCTGCCCGCCGCTTCCGAGCGTGAGAATATGACTGAGAAACTGCAGATGATTGCCGGACGTCAGCCCTTCCCGCTTCAGCGCATCATAACAGGTCTCCACACGCGCTGCCATATCGTTTTCTTCTTCCATCGCCAGCAGCACGGCGAGCGGATAATCATTCGCATCGGTCAGCATCGGATGCTCTTTTTTCATTTTCTGAAAAAGATCCATCGTCCGCTCCGCGGTACCTTCAGCCGGCGCGTCGTTTTTCATCACCGTAAACGCTGCCATGTACGTGGGAGCCCCGCTTTTGAAATTTTTCTCCTTCAGAATCTGATAAATCCGGAAAAGCTCCGGCACCGCTGCTTGTGGATCATCCATCGTCACATCCAGCATTCCCGCCATCGTGAAGCGCTGGTGGGACTTCATCGATGAAAAAATACCGCCCCGGTCTTTCAGCCGCTCTGCCAGATCAAGAAACCGCCCGATATCCAGCTCCCGGTTGTTCATCACATACATCGACGCCGTCGTCATCACCACAAGGTTATCGAACACTTTCCAGCGCAGCGCCTTTTTCAACGTGTCATAATAATCGGTGTACTGCTCAATTTTGGACGAATACATTGCTTCGACTCCTTTCATACACCATTCTACCTCGTTCTACGTTAGAAAAGGATGGTTTGTTTCGAATACATTCAACATTTATCAAATAAAATCATTGAAGGAACACCAGAATATTGAAACAATAAGAAGAGTTTATCCGTGAAAAATAATGCAAAAACACAGATGTCCGCCTCTATGTGAAGCAGCAAGGTTTAAAACAAAAGATTACATAATAGAGAAACAGAAGGGATGATAGATATGGACGAACGAGCGGGATTCTGGATCAGACTGGGGGCCATTCTTCTTGATTCCTTGATTCTCGGGGCTGTGTTCAGCATGATGACATGGCTGATATACGGGGAGTTTTACCGGGAAGCATGGAATATCACCGATTTGTTCAGCCTGTTATATCTTGTTCTGGTGCCGGTGTTCTGGCACGGCTACGTAATCGGCAAGTGGCTTGTTGGGATCCGCATTGTAAAAGACTCCGGTGAGGATGTGACACTTATCACGATGGTGATGCGTGAAATCGTGGCATGGTTAATCTACGTATTTACAATCGGCATCGGCCTCATCGTGAGCGCGTTTATGGTTGGGCTCCGCGAAGACCGCAAAGCGATCCACGACTTTATCGCCGGGACGTACGTGACAAAGACACCGGCAAGAATCCGCAAAGAAGCCGAACAATCCCAGCCGCCGGCGGATATGATCCGGTAGAACCAATAGGCAGAAAAGTTTCTACCCGGCACAATGGCCGCCCGGAAGGTGAAAAGTGTATTTAAGCGCGACTCTAAGATGCACTTTAAGCAATCCGGCACTGGATTGTGTCCCTTAGACGCCGGCTGATGGTCACAATGTCACCCGCAGGCTGCTGTTCTGCTTGATGCCGGGGTAACATACGGCTGTTTTTTCCTGTACTCTCCTGCGGTTACGGACATTTTACATGCCAACATGGCTCTAACCGGAGTTTTGAAGACATATTGCTGATCGAAATGTCCAGTACATTTATTTACTGGACATCTTCGATAGAAAAAACGAGGAAAGTGTCCGTAACCCCCATTTTAGAGACATTCCGCCGCGCAAAATGTCTCTAACCGACACACTCCCCGCCCGGAAAGCAGCATGTATCTTCCAGCTCGACTCTAAAGTGCCCTTCAGCCATTCTAGAACTGGAGTATGACGCTTACCTTCCCACTACCCGACGCTTTTTCGACTACGATACCACATTGTGTCACTTAACCCCCGGCTGACATCCATCATTCCGTACACCGAAAACGTAAGGCAAAGAAGCGGAAAAAGCGGCGCCGCAGTCGGGCGTTTATGTTTGGATAGGAAAATTTCTATGTCTTTACATAATTTTTACACCATAAGCCGTAGAACAAATCAAGTCCTGCTTGTTATCATGGTTGATAGTTTATGTTCATCCTCTTGTACTTCGCCGGAGGATATGTTCAGAAAGGAAACCAATATGAAAACCTTCATAAAAAAATACTCCCGGGTGACGATTATTTTGCTTATTATATGTATCGTTTCTATCGTGTTTAATGTGGTGCAGCAGGTACACATCAACCATCAGACGAACCGTATGAATCATTTTCAGGACAATAGCGAGGTCATGACAAATTATTTGCTGCGTAAACATGAGACACAACAAACCATCCAATCTATAGAAGAGCTGATAACACAAATACAAAATGAAAGTGTACAGGAATCAACCGTCAACATGGTCCATGCGGATTATGTAGCATGGACCGAATGGGCGGGGCATTTTGTGCTCTCTTTGCAATACACAACATCTACGGAGGCGACAGGATGGTTTTGGCTCCCGGAAAAACAGATAGCTCACCTAAATCAAGATCAGAAGAACGCTTATCATACGATAAATGACATGTGGGCTAATGGGAGAAATTTGATACAGCAATCTGTGGATAACATGGATGCTGAAAAGCTCGAGGTTCTCCAGAAGGCAATGAGTTCCTTTGATGAATCCTTTCATTATAAAAGAAGGGATATGAGTAACCCCAATGAAATTGACAAAGGCCGTCTCCTTCAAACCTTTGAAAAATCCCTATCAGAACTGGACTCTCTATTAATCGACGAATCGTCCAGCAGTTTAAAAGAAGAGGGTCTCCAATAAATATGCCCCTTAGACATGAACTGATGTACGGACACATTGGATGCCAAAATGGCTCTAACCTTATTTTTACAGACATTTTCATACCTGATATGTCCAGTACATTATTTTACTGGACATATATTATGGAAAAACCGATGAAAGTGTCCGTAACCCCGTTTTAGAGACATTCCGCCGCGCAAAATGTCTCTAACCGACACACTTCCAGGCCGGACAGCAAAAAGTGTCCTCCGGCTCCACTCTAAAGTGCCCTTCAGCCATTCCAGAACTGGATTGTGTCTTTTACCTTCCCTCTAACCGACACATTTGCCTCCTTGACGACCTAAAGTGTACCTTAGCTCGGCGCTAAGGTACACTTTTTACCTCTCGGCACAACAATGTGTCTTTTAGCCCGCATCTAACGGTAACAATGTCATCCAGCGGCTGGCATGGTGCACCGTAGACTACCCTAATCTCCGGCGGCAGCAGCGTGCAGGGAGACGGCGGCGCGTTTGAAGCCGGGCATGCGGCAGGCAGGGTCGAGGGTGCGGTCGATGAGGCGGTTGATGTTCTGGCGCCCGCCCCAGTGCATCGGGGCGAACAGCGTGTCGCGCCGGACCTCGTCCGACACGACGCAGCGCAGAACGGCGGTGCCGCGGCGGGAGGCGAGCGTGACGAGTTCGCCGCTCCGCACCCCGTGTTCCCGCGCCGTGTCCGGATGGACTTCAACGTACGATTCAAATTCCCGGGCGGCGAGCCGGAAACTCCGCCTTGTTTGTTCGCCGGTGAGGTAATGGCTCATTGTGCGCCCGGTCGTGAGATAAAGCGGGTACGCCGCATCGATGGTTTCTTTCGCCCCTTCCACCGCTGTTGGTTCGGTGAGAAACTGCGCGCGTCCGTCGGCCGTCGCAAAGGTGTCGGCAAACAGCGTTTCCACTTCGTCTGCGTATTCGGACGGACAGGGCCAGAAGACGCCGGACTGCCGCCGGATCCGTTCATACGAAATTCCGTAGTAATCGGCCTTGCCGCCGCGGGAGGCGAGCCGGAGTTCGTTGAAAATATCCTCGGCCTTTTCGTAGGCAAAATAGTCTGCTTTTCCCATCACCTCTGCCACAGCCATCATGATCTGCCAGTCGTGACGGCACTGTCCCGGCAGTTCCCGCGACGCTTCCCGGAGTGTGACGCGGCCTTCCACATTCGTCAGCGTTCCTTCATCTTCGAGATACGAACTTGTCGGCAAAACCACATCGGCATAGGCGGCCGATTCGGTCATAAACATCTCCGCTGCCACCATGAACGGCACGGAAGAAAAGGCGCGGTGCACAAGGTTGGCGTTTGGGTTGGAGATGACCGGATTGGAGCCGATCAGGATCAAAGCCTGAATTTCTCCCTCATCCATCCGCTCCATCATTTCATAAGCGGAAACGCCTTTTCCCGGCAGATCTGACTCCTGCACCCCCCACACATCCGCGATCCAGCGGCGGTGCTCGGGGTTTTCAATCGAGCGGTAGCCCGGGAGCTGGTCTGCTTTCTGGCCGTGTTCGCGGCCTCCCTGACCGTTTGCCTGCCCGGTGATCGCGCCGTAGCCGGACGCGTATTTCCCGATGTTGCCGGTGAGAAGAAGCAGATGCAGAAAGTGACGCACCGTATCGTGGCCGTCGACCTGCTGCTCGATGCCGCGCGCCGTCATGATCATGCCGGTGGGGGCAAAAGCAAAGCGGTAGGCCGCTTCTTCAATGTCCTCAAGCCGAAGCCCGGTTTCTCCCGCATCCAGCTCCGCGTCTTCAAGCTGCTGCAGCAGTTCTTCATATCCATTCGTGCGTTCCCGGCAGAAAGCTTCGTCGTGAAGCTCATTCTCAACGATATACCGCTCCATCAGACGCGCCAGCTGTTTATCCTGTCCGGGTTTTACTTTTAAATGAAGATCGGCCATGGCGGCGGTGTCCGTTTCCCGCGGATCGATTACGATCAGAAAACAGCCGTTCTGTCTGGCTTCTTCAAGGTAAGGAACGAACGTAGGCTGACATTCCGCCACATTCGTGCCGGCGAGGATGATGCATTTGGCGTCCGGAATTTGGTCTATGCGGTTTGTGAAACCTCGGTCAACGCCGAACGTTTTTGTGCCGGCGGATGCAGCCGAGGACATACAGAAACGACCGTTATAGTCGACGTATTTCGTGCCGAGTCCGACGCGGGCGAGTTTGCCGAGCAGGTACGATTCTTCGTTCGTGAGGGATCCGCCGCCGTACAACGACACAGCATCTCTGCCTCCCGTGTCCTGAATCTTCTCCAGATTTTCCTGAATGACGGCAAGGGCCTCGTCCCAGTCCGCTTTCTGAAATGCGCCGTCCACCTTGATCAGCGGCGAGGTGATTCGTTCCGGGTGAACCGCATGCTGGTAGGCGTTTTTGCCTTTGACGCAGAGCCGTCCTTTCGTCGTCGGATTATCGACACCAATCGTGCGGTACCGAAGACGCGAGCCCTGCTTTTCCTCCAGCACTTTCTTTTTACACTGCATACTGCAGAACGGGCACTGGGTATGATAAACCGTTTCTTCAGCCGCGGTCTGCTGCCGCTGCCGGAATGTCGCCAGCATCTGTTCACTCATCTGTTTTCCTCCTTCTGACGTACTGAGAAATTACGATTGCAACACGGTGTTTTCCGGTGCCGCGGCGTTCATATGGGTCTCCAGCATCCCGGCAAGCGGGGTGCTGTCTTCGTCGAGCAGCGTTTCCCGGATGACTGCCGGAGAAAGCCGGAGGACCCAGTCGGCAAACGTTTCTCTAAAAAACGCGGTTTCTCGGTAGTACTGCAGCACAGCTTTCAACATCTCTTCCAGCTCAGGCCCCTGTCCGGCATAGATAATCATCCGGCCGCCGTCGCCTTCCGCGTGCATTTCCCACCTGTTGTCCTGCCAGAGAAGCGCCAGTTCGTACCGGGGCAGCTCCTCTGAAAAAGCAGACGTGCTCCGGATGGTGAAGGACGCCGGAAACGATACGGGAAAAAGCTTCTCTTCCAGATCTGCCAGCATCATCTGCTGCTGCGCCGCTTCCAATGTGAACGGAAGGAGATGGGCACCGGGCTGGACGAAGCGCGGGACGGCTGTCTTTTGGCAGACGCCCGTCACATCGTTTTCCGGAATCCCGGAAAGACGAAGACGGGATCCCGCTTCAAACGTCAGCCGGGAACCGGGAATCTCCTGCTCGGTTTCCATCCAGCGCCGCATCGCCTCCGAGGCCTCTCCGGTATGAAGCGGCAGGGAGATGACACTATAGCTTCCGTCCTTCTCTGCGTGGATCCACGGCGCTTTCTCCCATTCCGCGCGGCCGGTCAGGGAAAAGTAATACAAAAGCGCCGGACGGCAGGTGTCACAGCCGCTGTCGTTCCATTCCGGCGACTGGTACACGTCTTCGGCGGACTGCCATGTTCCGGAGAAAATCCGGTGCCGCACCTCTTCTTCTTCAATCTCCGTACAGGAACAGAACACGTTTGGAGCCGCCTGATTCCGGCACTGATCAAACACCTGCAGCAGGCCTTTCACATCGTTGGCGCAGCCGCCGCAGGACGTGGAAGCCCGGGTGTCCTCCTGAATCGTGGCGGCGCTCGCCTCGTCGGTGACGGCAATATGGCGCAGAATCGTCTGCTTGTTCACCTGATTGCACTTGCAAATGGTCGTTTCTGCTGCGCACTGCACGAGCTTCTGCGTTTTCCCTTCGCCGGAAAACAGATATTTTTTCTCCGATACGGAAAGGGGCTTTTGATTCCGGATCCGGTTCGAGATATCGTCGGCGGTGGCGGTGTCGCCGAACAGCACGGCGCCCTGGATCATGTCGCGCGTCATGACGACTTTCTGATACAGCGGCCTCGTGCTGTCCGCCTGCTTGAGCACGTGGCTGTCTGTCGTTTCTTCTATGGAACCGGCGGTAAACAGATCGATGCCGGCAATCTTCAGATGGCTGTAGGAAGCAGACCCCTGGTAGGGAGCGGGAGCACTGCCGCAGAGGTGAAGGGCGGCAGTGCGCGCCTGTTCATACACAGGCGGCACCAGGCCGTACGTTCTGCCGCGGTGCTCCGCGCATTCTCCAACGGCATATACTCCAGGCGCGCTCGTCTGCATAAAATCATCAACAACAATCCCGCGCCGCGTCTCGATTCCCCCTGTTTCGGCAATGCCGGTGTTCGGACGGATACCGGCGGCAAACAGCACAGCTTCCGCGGACAGCTCCGTTCCGTTTTCAAGAATCACTCCGTCCGCCGCGCTTTCTCCGGTCACTTCCCGGACGGACGTGTTGAAATGAAACGAGATCCCGTATTTCTCCAGTTCCCGCTGCAGGTAACGGGACGCCGTGTCATCAAGCTGCGGATTCAAAAGCGTGTCTGCCCGCTGCACGACCTCCACCGCCGTGCCCGCTTTTGCCATGCCGTACGCGGCTTCAAGCCCGAGAAATCCACCCCCGACAATAACCGCTCTGCCTTTTGAAGCGGCGGTTTCTTTCAGCCTGCGGGCATCCTCAAGTGTCCGGAAAACGTGCACATTTTCTCTGCCGTCCCCGGGGATATTCAAACGTGCCGGCGAGGCCCCGGAAGCAATAACCAACTTGTCGAAATCCCAGCGCTCTCCGTTTTCCGTCCAGAGACACTGTTTTTGTGGCTCAACAGCTGTCACGCATTTGCCCGCATGCAGCACGATGCCGTTTTTCTCATACCACTCCGTTCCATGAGGATACAACGTGCCCTCCCCATGCTCCTGCTGGAGATAGCTCGACAGCTTAATCCGGTTGTACGGCAGAAACGGCTCCTCGCCAAACGCATGAATCTCATACGCCCCCGGCGCTTCAGCCGCCACGGTCTCCATCAGGCGCAGACTGCTCATACCGGTTCCGATCACCATCAACTTCTGTCTCATGAACTCTCTCCTCTCTCTATATCCATCATCACGAAAAATGCAGCAAGCATCCATCTTTTCGAGAGGAAATGTTACAAACTTTTTTCAGAAAAAAGAAACACCTAGCTCGTTCATCACGACGAACAGGTCAGAAAAAGAAATCGAGGGAGGGTCTTGATTGAGAAAGGGAATACAGATGGTGCTGATTATAATGATGGTGCTCCTCGCAGCCGCCTGCAGCAATAACGGTGAATCCGGATCAGACGAGGCATCGCAGTCTTCAAGCGACGCGGCGGGGGACTCGGCTGCCACAGAGGAAGCGGGCGGAGAGGCAGCAGGAAGCTCTTCAGCAGACAACACCGGCAGCGGCGGAGAGCAGGAAGGAGCCGCAACCGACACAAAAACGTCCGACCGGATGGTGATTTACAACGGAACGCTTTCGCTTGAAGTCGAAAACTACGACGAATCGCGCTCGGCCATCGAGACCCAGGTGGAGAACATGGGTGGCTACATCGTTGAATCGAGTGTGGAAAGCGGGGAGGGAAATGAGCGGACTGGTTCGCTTTCGGTGCGCATTCCGCAGGAGCAGTTCTCCTCGTTTATGACCGCGGCAGAAGAGGCAGGTACCACCGTGCTGAACCGCTCCACTAAAGGGGAAGATGTCACCGAACAGTACGTGGATCTCGAATCACGCCTTCGCTCCAAAGAAACCCAGGAAGAGCGGCTGACAGCATTTATGGAAGAAGCCGGGAACACCGACGCGCTCCTGCAGATCTCGGAAGACCTGTCCGCCGTGCAGGAGGAAATCGAGCAGCTTAAAGGCGAAATGAACTACCTCGAGAACCACGCCAACTACGCTACCGTCGACATCACCCTGCACGAACGCGGAGCCGCTTCGCTGCAGAGCGGAGGAGATCTGAACACATGGGAAAAATCCCAGCAGCTGTTCACGAAGACATTGAACGGAATCGTCAGCGCCGCATCCGGCATCGCCGTCTTTCTCATCGGCCTGTCCTCGGTCCTCGTACCATTATTGCTTCTTGCCGCAGGCATCGCATTCTATTATAGAAAAAGGAGAAAACATGAAGAGTAAAACGTATATCATATCCCTATGCATGGGGCTGCTTATTACCGGATGCAGTAATTAAAAAGAATCAGAGCAGGACAGTGTTCAAGAAAGGAAAACAAGCAGCGTGGAAGTTTCCGATTTTTCACTGGAAGTGGTGCTCCCGCTCCCGTGGAAGTGGGAGGGTCGATGCAGGTGGAAGCTGTGTTAACGTATCACGGCAACGAGGAGATTGACCTTTATCACGGCAAACCTATTATAAGGATGTCTTATTCCGGGGAAGAGGGAGCGAATGAATATAACGATATAGGAATACAATCCACCCTGCAGCCCGGCGGTAAGATGAAAGCGGAAAAAACCTTTGACGTCCAAAAATCGGGAACGCAGCACGTATCGGCCTCCACGACTTCTCTCAAGGTAAATGGTGAGTATATAGAAGGAAAAGGGAATGAAGAGGCTGTCACAGATGATATGGGAGAGATACCTAAAAACGCCGCCCAAAGCGAATTGCGGGTGGATCCTATTGAAATAGAAGCGAAATAAATAGGGAGACAATGTTACTCCGCATGTAAACCTGCTTGTTTGGCATGTAAATCGCTCTGTTCGGCATGTAACAGGCCGCGTTCAGCCGGTAACGTACGACTCGGATCGTATTGCTGTTCATTTGGCATGTAAATGGAGGGATTCGGCTCGTACCCATCTACGTTTGGCTGGTAAATACCTTTGGCCGTTGCTCATCCATTCCCGCAGGCAAAAAAAGAACGACGGTACAGATTTGTGGATATCAAGAGGAGGCAGTGAGGGAAGAAAGTATAGAAAGAAGCGGCATAGCATGCTTGTGAGGCAGTGGTGCGTTATACTGTATAAAGAGATCTCCCTGGTACGATCATCAACCACATTTCAAAAATTTTTTTGGAAAAAATAAGGGAGATGAAAGAGAGTACGACTCTGAAGATACAGGAAAAGCGGGGGTAACAAATGATTGCGAAGACAGAAGAGGATGTTAATGGACTGAAAGAAATCGGCCGCATCTGCGGGAAAATCCGCGATGAACTTGTTTCGCGGGCCACACCTGGTGTGACGACAAAAGAGCTGGATGACGTAGCCGGGGAGATGTTTGAAAAAGAAGGAGCTCATTCGGCCCCGAAAGAAATATATGATTTTCCGGGGTACGGGTGCATCAGCGTGAACAAAGAAGTGGCGCACGGCATTCCGGGGAAACGGGTGATTCAGGAAGGTGACTTGGTAAATGTCGATATTTCCGGTTCGAAAAACGGGTACTTCGCGGATACCGGTGTTTCTTTTGTCGTCGGAGAAGGCGATGAGACGCTGCATCAGCTATGTAAAACGGCCCGGGAAGCTTTTGACGCGGGACTGGAGAGGGCAAAACCAGGTTCGAAAAAAAGCGGGCTTGGAAGAATGGTCAACAAAACAGCGAGGCAGCAGGGTTTCACCGTTATTAAAAACCTGACCGGACACGGTGTCGGCGGCTCGATTCATGAGGAACCGGAGCACATTTTTAATTTCTTCTCGCGCTGGGATGACGAATTGTTAACAAACGGCATGGTTATCGCGTTTGAGCCCTTTATTTCGACGGATGAAGAAGAAGTGTATCAATCGAACGATGGATGGACGTTTTTAACAGATGAAAGCTTTGTAGCCCAGTACGAACACACCATTATTCTTACGAAGGAAGGCCCGATTATCACTACATTGTCAGAGGACCAGCAGACATAGACCTGGGAGGATGAAAATGTTGAAACGTACGGTAGGCATTTTTGTGTTTAACGAGGTGGAAGTACTGGATGTTGCCGGGCCGTTTGAAGTTTTTTCGCTGGCGGCTTTCGCTGATTCTGATCGTAACGCATTTGACGTGAAAACTGTTTCGGAAGACGGTGGCATGATTTCCGCCAGAAACGGATTGAAGGTGACGCCGGATTACAGTTTTGACCATCACCCTGCCTTCGATATTGTCACTATACCCGGAGGATACGGGGCGGAAGCGATTGAAATCGATAACCCCAACGTGATCAAATGGATCCAGCAGCAGCGATCCAAGACAGAAATGATGATATCGGTCTGCACAGGAGCGTTTCTTCTTGCCAAAGCGGGAATTCTGGATGGGAAAAGGGCCACCACACACTGGATGGACGCAGCCAGGTTGGAAAAAGAGTTTCCTGCCGTATCGGTCGTGCGTGACGTGAAGTACGTGGATGAAGGATCTGTTATTACGTCCGGCGGTATTTCAGCAGGAATAAATATGTCTTTTCATGTGGTGTCCCGCCTTATCGGGAAACCGGCTGCGAAACAAACAGCGAAGAGAATGGAATACGATATAGAGGTATAACCGCAGGCCCCCCCGCACCCTTTCCCAACAGCAGTCATGGAACCTCAGAATGGTCATTGACTGTTACCGGAAGGGTTGAAACAATTGGAAGAAACCACTATATGAAAAAGAATAAAACGCATGAATCTGACACGGATGTTTACGGTTAGGACGGCGGTGCACAAGGGTATGGGCCGTGTATTGGCAGGGAAAGAAAAGCAGACGGCGGGGAATACTTTCAGCCTGCTGACATATGCCACCGGTCTGGTGTACATTCTGCGGATTGGGGAAGGGATAATGGGATGATAGGCAGTAAAACGTACAGCTTCTGGGCTGCTTTAACAAGCATAACGGGTTTCTTTTTTTATATGCTCAGCTACGCAGCGCCGGATGTACCACAAGGTTTAACCGCCTTTCTGATAGAATGGTTGTTTAAGTTAGGTTTATTTTTGATGGTTTTGGGATTTATAAGTGGACTTACAGCCCTTTTCCGAGGGGAGCCGGAGAAGAAAAAATATATAGGAATCGGGTCTCCTTTCCTCCTGGGTCTCTATTATTTACTGGTGCCTATGATCATGGGACTGCTGTTTGGTATGGATGACGCCCTTCGCTAAGGCCGGATTCTTCTTTGCAGACAGGAGTTTTCCTTGGGAGAAGGTGAAATAGGGGAGGGTGTCATGTGTTTCATGTTATCGTGACCAAGCCGTAAAAAACGATCCCGTAATCATGGCCGTCTCCATGATTACGGGATCATTTTGTTAGTGATCGGCTGAATCACTCGATAAGCTGGCGGCTTTCTGCCTAGCCTCCTGCGACCATGCGTGCGAGCTGTCCACATAGTAAGGCGGCATAGGCATAGATTCCGACAACGTTACCTAAAATACCCATGAGTAGTCCAATAGGCGCCAACGCCGGCTGGAAGACCGAAGCCACAATCGGGGCAGAACTGGTTCCGCCGATATTCCCCTGGGATCCGACAGCCACGAAGAAGAGCGGGGCTTTTAATAATCTGGCAGCACCAAAGATGCAAAGGATATGGATGGACAACCAAACTACGCCCATCAGCAGGAATTGCGGGGACTGCACAATATCTGCTAAATTCGCCTGTGCCCCGATACCGGGTAAGTATAAAAATATTCCTAAATAACCGATCTTACTGGCCCCGTAGTATTCGAGGTTTCTTACTTTTGTGAAGGAAAGAGCGATTCCAACAGCCGTAATGATAATAAACGACCAGGTGGACGTGCTCATAATATCACTTTTTGGAATAAAGTCCATACCTGCAAGTACACGAATGATATAAGAACCTGCCATCCCAATTCCTAAAATGCCAAACAGCTGCGGCAGCTGGAGCGGTTTAACATTTCGCTGCATATCTGTCGCAATATCTTCATTCACCCGTTTAATAGTAGAATTATCTGCACCATTCCACGTATTGAACTTATTTTGGAAATTGGCTAATGCAATCATTACACCCATCCAGCTGATTCCGATTGCTGTTCATTGGTGATTTTCAGTAAATTATTTACTGAGGACCAAACTAATTTACCACCCTACAACAAAATTTCAAACGAAATGTATTAGGAATGAATGGCACATGTGTTTTTCTTCCACGAATTTTTCCTTTTCCACATAGATATTGAATTTCCAGCCATCTGCTGAAATAATGAAATATGGAATCCGTATGGAAAAGGAAGGATTGGTATGACCTGGAGCCTGCTTATCACGATAGTTCCAATTGTCCATCAGACACTGGCCCGGGCCGTAATGGGAAAAGATAGAGAAAATGTCGGTGATACAGACGGAAAAACCATCTATTATACGGGCATCACCGTACTGGTGATTACGGGCTTAGTTGTCTTTGCTGCTATGGAAGCGAAAGCAGATATCGCATTCGGGACGCTTCTTATGATCAGCGTTATGCTGTATCAGGCACTGATGGAGCGATTGTATCTTCCGGACCCGAGGTATTACATCGTCACGCTTTTGACCCTGGCTGCGGCGCTTGTGTACATTCTGTTTTTCGTTCTGTAACTGTTTAAAAGGAGGGCGGGGATATTATGTTCCATGTGATCATTACGATGGTTGCCATTCTTGCTATTACCGGATCCATCGCCGCCTGGATCAACACAAGGATTATTATTGAAGAGATTGGTATTATCAAAAAAGAACTTGGCATTCCGGAGAGGCCCCGGGATCACTATGGTGACGTATTCGACAGTGACACACGTGCGGAGAACGATACAATAAAAGATTCCGAGAATACATAACAGCAGGAAAGTCCGCGGAAACGCAGGAGAGGGGAGTAATCTATGGGAATCACCGTGGTCCTCGGCGTGATGGCCGTCGTGTATGAAATACTTGGCCGAATGATGATAGGAAAAGAACGTAGAAAAATAAAAGAGACGTCAGGGAAAATGATTTATCTGACAGGAATCGGCATTATAGCAGCGGTGGGAATTGTGATTGTTTTCACTGTCCTGCAGTCTGAGCCCGGACGGGAAAGTCCTGGATTCTGGACAGGATTTCTGACCGTGCTGCTTCTCTACCAGGCTGTGATGGAGCAGATCTTCCTCCGGGATGCAAGATACCCGGTGACGACCCTGTTGACGCTGGTATTGGGATTGGTATGTATCTTGTTGTTTGTGTTGTGAAGGAATAAAAGCGGAATACGGAGACCGAGGCGGCATAGGGAGCCGGAGCCAACTGCAGATCAGAGTACTATCATAAATCATATATAGTTTGTAAAAAAACAATAATATTCTATTAAATGTATTGAAAGTAATAAAATTCTTTGATAGGATTTAAATGTAAAAAATAAAGGAGGGATTTGTTATCTTTAAAACATTGTTCAGTAAGAGATTGGCCGTATCCTTTATGATTTTTGTCATGATGCTGTCCGTTTTGACTCCTACTGTGTCAGCTGCACAAAATGCATCTATGGATTATTCAAAAGAAGAAATTGTTTCAATGAGTCTTGAAACTAACTACTCTGGTTTTGAATTCAATGTGGACAAAGCAATTTCTTTAGGTATGACTAAAGAAGATGCACTCGAAGCTGAAAAATCATTTGAAGAATTAAATTCACACATTCAAGCTGAAAAAGAGCCTCCACAAATTGAGCCTAAAAGTAAAGGCAGTATAGCTGTTAAAGCAGCTATAGATTACATGAAAAAGAATAAAATTAAAATTGACCACGCAATAGATGATGGAATTGAAAAAATTCCATTTGTCAAAGACAAAGTGAAAGAAAATTGGAAAGAAACAGTGTCAATTGTTAGTATTATAAATGCAATGGAACACTATGTAGGGATTGTAGAGAGTGTTGAAGAAGCTATTTCTAACGCAATAACTGATACTTCTGCAATCCCTAAATGGGCAGCAGATATCATTGCAAAAACTATTACACTAGTACTACCAATTTGATAAAATGTAAGTTGGCGGTTTAAACCGCCAACTTTGATATATAGGAGTACTGCTATGTTTCTTTTTTTCTTACTGTTTGTCACTCAAGTTCTTATAGGTTATACAGCTCTCTATTCTTCCGCTGGTCAGATGGAGGAGACTCAGGATTACGTTACGATGAATATCATTTATTTCATGACATCTGTTGTATTAATTTTTCTGTCCTACAGAAAAAAACAATGGAAAGAGATGATTCTGTATATGGCGTTGGGGATTTTTGTTACCATCATCACCATTCTTATCATGGATGTTTAAGGTGTTGGAAAGAATGATAAAACATACAATAAATATCATAACGGTTATTCTTGCAGCGATTGGCATATATATTTACTATACGTCTTCCAATATATTCATTTATTTATATTTGTTTGGATTATACTATGCCAACGTGACGGCTAAACACATATTTCTCGATGAGGAAAGGTGAACCATTTCCTTGTTCTCTGAAGAAAAAAGCGGAGGGCTGTGTTTAATGCACAACCCGCCGCTTTTATTACAGTTCTTCGGCTGTTGAAACAAAGTAATCGGAGAGTGCCTGCTGCAGGCTTCCTTTTGTTTCCACCTTGCCTTCAAAATTGATACCCAACTCTATCATCTTCCGGGCCGCTTCCGGACGCATTCCTGTAATGACCGCCTGGCTTCCCATGATATGTATGCCGTCGATGACCCGGATGAGGCGCTCTGCCACATCTCCTTCGATATGGGCAATGCCGGAGAGATCGATAAGCAGAATCTTAATCCCCTGGTCGCTGATCTGCATCAGAACTTTTTCTTCAATAATGTTCATCCGCTCCAGATCAAGCTTGCCG
This sequence comes from Salibacterium lacus, assembly GCF_042684865.1. Classification (NCBI taxonomy): domain Bacteria; kingdom Bacillati; phylum Bacillota; class Bacilli; order Caryophanales; family Bacillaceae; genus Salibacterium; species Salibacterium lacus. Next base: position 223,739 of record NZ_JBHUML010000005.1, on the reverse strand, counting down.
ATAAGCGGCAGCACACACATGGACGCACTTACCGGAATGAACGGTACCGACAGATTTTCGACAAGCTGCTGCTGCGATTCCAGCAGCCGGTCTTTATACCTCGAATAACTAAGGAAAAATGAATTTAAAAACTTGTCCACAAAATCGTTAATCCGCTTCTCGAGCGCGAAAAAATCCTTTGTCTCCCGCTGTTCCGGAAGCAGTTCTTCGTACCGCTCGACAAAACGCCAAATCGTCCGGCGGATGGCCTGCACCCATTCCAGTTTGAATGTCAGCGTCAGCGAATACTTCGCCCACGCCTCGCCTTCCTGTTCCGAAAAAGCGATTAAATCCTCTTCGTGCTGATCGATGATGTAACGCACGAGTTTATGCGCATTCGCAATCAAATCAATGTTCCCAATCCGCTGAATTTCCTCAATCTTTTCCCGGACATCCCCCGCTTCCTGCAGCAGTTGTTCTTCAAATATATTCTGGTTCGCTTCCAGAAACGCCCGTATATTCTGCCCTTCCTGATAAACAACATCCATAACTGACACTCCAACGTAATAATAGTTATGTTAGGTAATGAAACCAAACAGATCTAAAATATTTTTCCCCTTTAAAAAATCGTTTAAACGTCTTTTTTAAAAGAATCGTCACCAATCAATTGATCTGGTAAGATGTGTATGATACCGATTTTTACATAGTAGGTGAACCAAATGAGTCAGAACCAATTAACAAAATGTCCGGCATGTGATCACGACGTATCACTGCAGGCAAGGACCTGCCCGAACTGCGGCCATCCGTTGAGAAACCAGGCGTCACCACCGCCACCGCCGCGACCGGAACGGGAAGGACAGGGCCTGGGGTTTTGGGGTATTGTAGGAGCCGTTGTTGTTGCCATTATCATAGCATCTTTTCTATAAACGGCGTGTCGCTGCTGCTGATAGCTGTACTTTATATTTGTCATGAATGGATGGGGGACACCCATCTTCCGTCGTGGTACCAGTTCTATGCCAACGATGCGCTCGCCGGCTGGTTCATGATCGCGGTTCTGCAGATTCTCGCTGGTATCAGCCGTTACCGCCCGCACCAGCTTATCTACAACGGAGCGTTCCAGATCGCCGTCACAGCTGGTGCCGGCCTGTTCTGGGAATACGCGGCTCCGTTTTACGTCCCGGGAAGTACCAGCGATCCGCTCGACCTCGCTGCCTATCTGGGAGGAGCGGGGGTTTATAGATTGGTTATTAGTATACATAAGACATATCAGCGTAATTAAAATAAGAAATGCTGGAGAAGTTATTGAATCAGCGAGGGATGTCGTACTAAAAAACCGGGGAGAAATGGGGTGCGCCACTTTAAATGGTGCATAAAACGTTGAAATAAGGTTCAGAATGAATCAATGATTTTTACAGGATTCGATAAATCCGCTGAGTTCATCAATCACTTGGTCTAAATCCTGTTTCACCTCGTGTTCCCATACCCTCTTTATATTCCAGTTGACAGCATTGTAATAATCATTCACTTCTTGATCTCTCTGCACATTGCGCTGCAGCTTTTGTTTCCAGAAATCCTGATTGCTTTTTGGGAAGTTGCCGTGCTCGGGACAGCAGTGCCAGAAACACGAATCAATGAAAACTACAACCTTATACTTTTTTATGGCGATATCCGGTTTTCCGAACAATGTTTTACTCTGAAGTTGCATAATTAATAGAAAAAAATTCCATAAATGTTTATAAAAAGACAGATCCTCCAAATCTGCTCATGCGATGAATGTACCACCAATCACGTACACAGAGGGATTCTGCCATATGTCTACTGTAGCACAGTCATCATCTATCGACAATTTCTTAAATCGTATTAATGTGTCTCTCCATGTACCAAAACCGGCATACCGGCATCTTTCCCACCTCCTGCAGGGGATGATTCAAGAGCGACGGAATGGTAGTATGACCGTACTACGGAACAGCAGCTTCTGGCACCGCCACCTCCCATCCGTAACGCGATTTTTTCAATATGGGTAGTGGAACGAGCAGGGCGTACAGCGAAAGCTGCAGAGGTCTATCTATCAACAGGTTCAGCAGATATCCTCTTCCGAGGATCCCTTGATGGTTATTATCGATGACAGCATCTGTCCAAAAACCAAGCCTTCGTCACAGGCTTTGGAACCGACAGAAGGAGCTTCCTATCCCTTTGATCACAAACAAGAAAAACCTATTTACGCTCATCAGTGGGTAACGACGATGATAGGAGCCCGCGGCTCCTTTCTACCCTTTGCCATGACGCCTTATGTAAAAGAAGACTATTCGAAACTTGATATGGCCCGGGACCATATGGATCAAATACCGGACGGCACGCGGGACATTTATGTCCTGACAGACAGCTGGTATGCTGCCACATTCCTAATTGACTACATTCAAGAACGTGGATGGCATTTCATCGGAGGTCTGAAAAGCAACCGTGTTCTGCTGAATGACCGCGTTTCTCAACCCGTCAGGGAATGGGCGCAACAAAAGGAAGACCAAACATCCTGCATCGTCACCGTAGGAGATGCTTCCTACTACGTTCATCGCTATGACGGGGCGCTGAAAGGCGGACTCCAGGGAACAGTGTTGGCGTGCCGGCCTACGAATACAGCACCCAGCGAATCATCGGTTCGCTATTTCTTCAGCACAGATTCCAGCTTAACCGCCCAAAAGATCCTGCTTTTCTACGCTGAACGCTGGAACATCGAAACCTTTTTTCAGGAAACGAAAGACAAACTTTATATGGGGGATTACAGGCTGCGATCCCTTTTTGCTATTAAGCGGTACATGCTGGTACTTCAACTTGCCTATACATTTATCGCGCAGCATTACCAGCAGGAATTCTCTACAGGATATTGGCGGGCTGACAAGGAAAGACGCCGTTCTCTCCTGCTCTATGTTTATCAGAAAGCCCAAAAGGGCGTGTCCCTGCAGTCTCTTGAAAAAGAGTTGATGATTGCCTAAGGAGATATGCAAGCTCCAAAGTGAAATATTCATCCTATTAGATATTCCTGTTTGTGATTATGCAACTTTAGAGTTAAGAAGAAAAATGGTAAAATAAAAGATAATTACGGATTTGAAGAGTATTTTATCATATAATAAAGCACTATACGTTATTGTGGGGGATTAAATTGGAAGAAAAAACAGACTTGATATCGACTCTTGAACGTCTGTTTGAGCTTCAAGTTTTTGATAGTTTTATTACCAGTCTAAGATATCCATCATATAAAAATTTCACTTTTGATACCGATATATCATTTGACTTTCCTCTTACACTTTTGGTGGGTAAAAATGGATCAGGTAAAAGTTCAGTTCTACACTCTTTATATGGTGCACCCAAGTTACTATCTATAAGTGATTTTTGGTTTTCAACAAATTTAGACCCTATTGAAGAATTTGGTGATACCGACAAAGATAAAAAACATAGTTTCATATATGAATATCAAGACGGAAATACTAGTGAAACGGTTTTATACCATCGAATTTTTCATAAAGGTAGAAATGATTATGATTACTGGGAGACTAGTAAACCACTAGAGAAATATGGCATGGATACTTCTGAAAAAAGAGGTAATATTATTAAAAAAGACGTAGTTTATCTTGACTTTAAAGGTGAGTTAAGTGCATTTGATAAATATTTTTATTTTGGCAGTCTACCTCAATCAAAAGTTAAATTGAGGCAGTCTACTTTGAAAAAGAAAAAAGCTGCAAAAAAAGATTATTTGAGAAATCAATCTAAAAAATTAAAAAATGCAATTGATAATCGAAAGGTTTATAAATTGAAAAATCAAGAACAAAATGAATTGGTAGTTGATTTGACAAAAGAAGAAATAAATGCAATTTCTTTTATTTTACAAGAAAAATATACTTCTGGAAAAGTAATTAAGCACAAATTTTTTTATGACTGGGGAACTTCAGTAATACTAAATACAGATGAATTAACTTACTCAGAAGCACACGCAGGTAGTGGAGAAATATCTGTTGTTAAATTAGTTTATGAAGTATTAAGAGCAAAAGAAAAAAGTTTAATACTCCTTGATGAACCGGAAGTTTCTATACATCCTGGAGCTCAAAAAAAGTTGATGTCTTTTCTGTTAGAACAAATAAAAAGAAAAAGACATCAAGTAGTAATTGCAACTCATTCCCCTGCTTTTACAGAAGGATTACCTAGAAGAGCCATTAAAAGATTTATGAGGAATCCAGAAACGAAAAAGATTGATATTATAAATGAGTGTTTTCCAAGTGAAGCATTTAGGTTCCTTGGACTACCCTCTACCTATAATAATGCCACCATAACTGTCGAAGATGAATTAGCAGAGAAGATTTTAAAGATCATTTTGGAAAAAGAAGATAAATTTGAGGATATAAATGTTATTTTTTGTCCGGGTGGAGAAAGTTATATAAAAAAGAACCTAATTACTTATTACTCTCAAGACGTTAATAAAAATAATTTTGTAATATTAGATGGAGATCAACAGCCCGACGAAGAAATTATTGACCTTAACTCTGTTTCTATTGGTAATAGGAACGAGGACTTCTACAGTAATCAAATTAAAGAATTCACTAATATTGATATATTTTTTACTAAAGATGGAGGTTCAGGAGAAGATCGGTCAGACCAGATAGTTGAAGCACAAGAAAAATACATATCTTTTTATAAATCTAATGTTAGATATTTTCCTCTTCAAATTCCAGAAGATATAATTTGGGATGAATGCTTTATAAAATCATTAATTGGTGAAGAGAAACATATAAATGTTTCTAATGCCGAGTCGAATAAAGAAAAAATATATAAGGCCTGCGAAAATCATATAGGAAAAACAGATTCAAACTCAATGGACACTATGGAAAACATATTAATTAATAATTGGATAGAGAAAAAAGATTCTAACTATAATATAATATATGCGATTTTAGATGAATTTCTTGGTATGATAAATAAAGATGTATTGAAAGATGGGAGGGAGAATGTTGAAACCAGTAGCAATTGATTTATTTTCGGGTTGTGGAGGGTTAAGTGAAGGCTTGAAACAGGCTGGCTTTGATGTTAGAGGAGCAGTTGAAATAGATCAAACTGCATCTCAAACTTACATTGAAAACCACCCATCCACGAAATTAGTAAACAAAGATATAAAAGAAGTAAGTGGTGTAGAACTGATTAAAAAAATTGGAGAGGATGTTACATTAATTGCAGGGTGTCCACCATGCCAAGGGTTTTCTACACTCAAAACAAAAAAGAAAAAGAATAGTTTGAAAGATAAAAGAAATGAATTGATATTTGAATTCATTAGAATCGTCAAAGAATTATTGCCTACTTTTATTATGGTAGAAAATGTACCAGGGCTGAAAGATTACTTACATTTTAATGAAGCAATTCAGGAGTTAACCTATTTAGGTTATGGGATAGATTATCAAATTATTAATGTGGCTGATTTTGGAGTGCCACAAAGAAGAAAAAGATTAGTTTTAATGGGTTCTTTGCTTAATAAAAATATAAAGGTTCCTATAGGGGATTCAGTTAAACAAACAACTGTTAGAGATTGCATATATGGCTTAGAAAAACCTGAAGAAACTGATGATTCACTACATTCTATTCACTCAAAGCATAATGACAGAATAAAGAAAATGATTACATTAATCCCTGGTGATGGTGGGAGTCGAAAGGACCTGCCTCAAGAATATTGGCTTGAATGCCATAAGAAGGGGGGCGTAGGTTTTTCAGATGTATATGGGAGGCTTAGTTGGGATCAGTTATCATCAACTATTACAAGTGGTTGTTTAAGCCCGTCTAAAGGGAGGTTTTTACACCCTGAACAAAACAGAAGTATCTCAGCAAGAGAAGCCGCTCTACTTCAGACATTTCCTATTGATTACAGGTTTCCTGTTTTAAAGAATAAGACTTCTTTGGCACAGATGATTGGCAATGCTTTTCCCCCAGGAGTCTCTAAAATTCAAGGGGAATATTTTATGTCATTACTTGATAAAATTGGTTCAGTTTCATAGTTATTTTTAGAATTATAGAAAATAGTGGATTTAAATTTTAATAGATGATAAGTTCTTAAGTGATTTTAATTGCCGTTTGTAGGAGCCTTTCTTGGCCGTCATACATCAATAAAATGTTATAAGGGATGGCAGAGATATCACACATCACGCCTGTTTATTATCCACCATTTAACATATTTGTCCCGTGAGCCTGCCTCCATCTTTTTAAGGAAGCAGCCATTTCACTCAGCCAGTCAATCGGTAGACTTTGAGCCAGAAAATGGCGTGTGAAGGAGATAAAGGACAGCGTTTCCATCACTTCTCCTTTGGAGGTACGCTGATATAACCAGCGCAGCAGGATATAAGTGATCAAAGCGGCGTAAAGTTGGTGGAACACGGCATTTGGCGTTGTTCCAAACAACGTCGGAATGTTCAAATGCTGCTTGGTCCAGCGGAAAAAATTCAATCTGCCAGCGTTTCCGATAAATGTCGGCAATGATTTCCGCCGATATGTTCATGAGGTCCGTCACGACGCGCATATCGTTCCCATCGTCATCTTGGAAAAATACCACGCGATGTCGTTGCTGGGAGCGAACCTAAGCAGAACCGAGCTGGCAGGTGATATCACGAGTGACACGGGAGTATTTGGTTTTCAGCGCTTTTAAGTATTTGGGTCGGACAATTTCTACATTCTCTTTCATTCGGATGACAAATGACTGCTTCTCCCCTAAAAAGGAATCGATGCGCTGGATCTTAAAATAAGCGCGGTCTTCGACAAGAATCGAACCACGATGGTTCAACGATGGCCCGATGGGCCGATATGTTTTCGCGCCCCGGTCTCCTCGTCCCGTAGAAGGTGTATAGGCTATATGAAGCTTCACGCCGGAACGCCTGCTGTGATAAAGCGCCAAGGGTAGCCGGTTTTCCCCTGCGGTGATCATCGTGGCATTGATAACAAGCAGATTCTTATCGAGGTTCAAAGCCCGGCGGGTAGGGCGGTTGCACATGGATACCAACGTATGGATCAGCTTTTTAAAAATCGTATAAGGAACATCTCCCGCTTTTTTAGAAAGCGAGGAATGTTCCCACCTCCGGCAGCTCATGCCGGGGCCCTTCCAAAGCACTTTGGCGGTAGCCCGTCCATGCATGAGCCGAAGCATTCGTTACGTAGTGAAGCAGGGTAAAGACCGTCAGTTTGCGGCCGGTATCGATATAACCGAAGGTTTTCTAAGAGCTCCTGTAGCTTATCATCCAGATCTGGTTTTTGGAGTAAGTTCGGGAATGTTATACGATGATTCAAGAGAGACATCCTTTCTTGAATGTTGTGTCGCAACGCCATTCTAGATGAGGATGTCTCTTTTTGTACATATTTTCATGGATATTTGTGTCAAATCAACAGGCGTGACAATAGGCACATTCTAGTATGAAAAAGTATTATAGCTCAAAATATTTTGTGCACACAGATTCATTTATTAAGACTTGTTCAAGCATTGTGTGATAGAAAGGATCTTTTAATTGTCTGTTTAGATAAATATAATCAATATGTTTCAAGGGTTTATCAATAAGCTCTTCAAATTCTTTGTACTCGTCAGGAGCGTCAATAAATACCCCATGTATATGGGCAGGTAGTTCTTTAATCTTTGAGATAACCTGCTCCATATATGGAATGATAGTCTCTGAACTTTGTCCCTGATTCATTTGATAATAAAGAATCGTATTATACATGATATCTTACCTCGTTAATTACAGGACCAGTTTAACAAAAGGAGAGAAAAAATGTACTTGCCACCCCTTCGTCCATCACTGAGATCGCGTGAATTTAAACTTTACGATGAAGCATCAATAAATCAAATTGTATATGAATATCTTTTCTATTTCAAACCCCACCGTCAACTGGACGAGGACATTCTTAATCTATCGCCGCTTGTTTCAAAAGGGTTTCAATCCGCAGGAGTATTACATCATTTGGGTTTATACAATGAACACAAAGGTTTGTTTCACCAAATGCCAGTTAATCAAGCTTTAACTGTAATAGATGAACAAGATTCGGATTGGAAAACAATTCGTTCAAGGATTGAATAACAGTTGTGCTGGTAAACAACGAATATATATAGAAAAGCCCAACAATGGGTCAAAGCGGCATCAAATCTCACTTTATTTCCTTGGCTTTTACCATGTCAATAAATTCGTGAAGGGTCATAAGCCATTCTCTTTGCTTCTCAGTATAAGTTTCATGTAGAGCTGAAGGAAGAACAAGTTGTAATTTACTGTTGATCATTTCATTGGTTTGATGCTCACTTATAGCTGGTTCGAGAGTTAGTAAGTGTTTATTTGTGATACGGTCGGCTTCCGATAAAACTTGGCGCCACCGATCTTTACACGTGGATTTGGCTCCAAGCATTGTTAATTTAGCTTCTGGTTGACTAGTATTTTGATAAGTTTCAATGTCAGGAAATAAAAAGTCGGGCTTGGACTTATTCTCTGTTGTTTGACCTTGAGAAAACTTAATGTTGTTTTGTTCAAATATATGAGCTAAATGATGTTCAAGTGAAAGACCAGCTCTGGATTTTCTACGGTTCTGAACTCGTAAAGAGTAGCTGATAAATCCATCTACGTCACTCTCGTCGTGTTGATAATCATAAAATCCCTCTTTTAAGCGCTCACTTAATTCATAACGTTCTAATCTGCGAAAAAGTCGTTCTTCGTAATCTGCCCATGTCATTAATGTAACGTCGGGATTGTGCACTGGAGAATAAGTAAGCGCTGTTTCACGTGCCAGTTCAGCTACTTTCTTAGTAGGTGGAAACTTTCGGTATAAGTATGGTTCCAGGATTTTATCTATTTTATCAGTTTCAGGTTCATGGATTTCTATTCCCATTTCCTCTAGTATAAAACGAGAAACGAAGTCCATTTCAGTGCTTTTTTCTTTATTAAATATTTGATAACTAAAGGAGTAACTGGTAGACGATATATCGAAAAGCCAAAGCAACTGGTTCTCAGTAGTACTACCTTCAGGAGCTGTTAAGAAAAGAACTTCTTGATCAGAACGTTTAGCTATAACTAAAAGGTCGCCTGGATCACAAGAAGTAACAACTTCTTTATCACTGTAATAAAGTCTAAATTCTGATCTGGTTGGATGGTTGGCCCGTGCATCATACCAAGTTACGCTACCGTTTGCTGAAGCACCTTCATTTTCAGAGCCTATCCAAAAAAAATAACCACTGAAATCTTTTCTGTCCGAGCCGAATATCTCTTTTAACTTTATCGTTCCATTTATTTCATGCTGGTTTGAGCTGCTGGGATTAATCTCAACACTGCTCAAACGTTTAAATACGACTCCCTGAAAATATTGTGATAAATATCCCTGTTTCATACTGTACTCACCACCCATAGAATAAAAGATTTACTTAGCCTGCCTTTAATGATCGTGTTCTTTGATTTCAAGGTTATCATCTGATTGCTTTACCCACTTGGATATGCTATTAATTACAACATCAGTATCTTTTCTGTACTTTCCTCTGAGAGAGCACTCCCATATGGTTCCAACTTTCCAACCTACTGAATTTAAATAACGTGTGTTATTTAAATCTCTATTGATATTGGAAGTTATCTTATTCTCCCAGAATTCTATTTTTGTCTTTGGCCATTGAAATAGAGAACAACCATGGCCATGCCAAAAACATCCATTTACAAAGATAACAGCTTTGTATTTTGGTAAAACTAAATCAGGTTTTCCAGCCATATTTTTAACATTAATCCTGTAGCGAAAGCCTAAAGCGTGAAGACCTTTTCTGATAATAAGCTCAGGTTTAGTATTGCTGTTTTTAATCCGGGACATTACCTTGCTGCGCAATTCATCAGACATTATATCAGACATATTCTTCTGCTTCCTTAATTTCCTCAGCTTCTATGAGACTGAGTTGCTTAAACTTTTTGATGCGAAGCTCTTTTAGTAAATACGGCAACATAAATTTAGCAATATCTCTCACAACGGGAACTGAAACTGAATTACCAAATTGTTTATAGGCTTGAGTATCAGATACCGGGATACGGAAAGGTGGTTTTTCAGGTTCATCAAAACCCATTAACCTGGAACACTCTCTTGGTGTTAAGCGACGCGGATTGGTATTTTCACCTTGATAAATTAAAATTTCAGATCCATCTTTATAATAACGGGCAGAAAGTGTCCTGGCAGTATCGTTAGGGCCTACTAATCCAAAACCAAATCCGTTTCCCTTTTTTTTGTGCTTTGCTGCATAATTTTGAAGATAACTCCACAATTTGTCCGTTAAAGTATACTTTTTATTTACCTCAGCATTTTTTTCTAACGTATATGGAGATTCCGGCTCTTCACTTCCATCCTCTGGATGAAGAATTGAGGATAGTGTCGGCCCTGTTGCCGGATTTTTTATATTCATATTTTCAAAAGAGAAATCAGTTTCATTTAGAAAACCTACAATAAAAATTCGTTCTCTATGCTGGGGAAGCCACCCTTTAGCATCAATAACTTTATAGTCCACGTTATAACCAAGATCCTCAGTCAAGGTTTTCCATATAACTTCAAAAGTGTTACCCTTATCGTGGCTAACTAAGTTTTTAACGTTCTCAAGAACAAAGGCCTTGGGACGATGATATTCAAGTATCTGAGCAAGATCAAAAAAAAGTGTACCTTGTGCAAGATCTTTAAATCCGGTTTCTTTTCCCAGCGATTGTTTTTTTGAGACCCCGGCTATTGAGAAAGGTTGGCATGGAAATCCAGCGAGAAGTACGTCATGTGAGGGAATTTCACCAATGGGAACACTGTTTATATCTCCCTCGAGTGGATGATCACAATTGAAGTTGGCTCGATAAGTTTCTCTACAAGCACTGTCCCATTCACTTGTGAAAATACATTCTCCTCCAATTGACTCCATTCCTTTCCGTAACCCTCCTATCCCAGCAAACAGATCTATAAAAGTAAACAACCTGTCAGTTCCTGAATTTTTTTCAAAAGTTCTATTGTAGAGTGTCTCCAGTTCATATAGAGATTGTGGATGTGGGGAGGCCTCTCCTTTTTCCCATCGATATATTGTCCGTTCACTTTTACCTAGAATACGGGCAATTTCTTTAACCGAAAGGTTTAATGATTCCCTCATTTGTCCAACTTTTGTTACCTTATGTTCCTTAATCACGTTAATCAGCCTCTCAGGAATTTATCTGGGAATGTTTTTGACATATAAAATTATATCAAAAGGAACATGTTTTCGTAAACTAAAGAGAGTTAAATTAATGTGAAGCGAGGAAATTTTTTTATGCAATGTTTAAAACCCTGTGAGATCAGTAATAAAATGTAGCAACTGTATTCAATATTATTAAGGCTTTCATTCGTTCTAGTATCCCTTGGTGATGCGTGCCGAACTTTTCTTGAAATGCGTTGAACGCATCTATGACAGCGTCCATTTTTTGTTCCATGGCCTGTCCTCCTGCGTGGAGATGTTTTTATCATTATACCACAGGTTGGGTGGAAAAAGAGAAGCAGCACCGCATCCGGTAGAAATACGGAAAGCGGTGTTTGTTTTCTGAAGGATCGTTGGTTTTTTGTGAAAATGGGGTGTCTTTCTGTATAATTTATTGGAAAAGGTCTGTGAAGAATGGGAGGGAAGGATATTGGTCACGAAGGAGCAGCTGGAAACGAAGCAGGTGGGGATGTATATCATAAGTTTCATCATGGCGGCTGGATTCGGATTTCTGCTGCCATCTTACGCGGAGCGCCTGGGTGCTGTGATTTCAATCATCATTGCATTGTTAATGTACAGTATGTTTTCCCAGATTCCGTTTGCTTCGTTAAGAGAGGCTTTTCGGAACAGAACGTATATCCAGGCGCTTCTTCTGGTTAATTTTATCCTGGTGCCGGTCGTAGTCTGGCTGTTATCCCAGCTGCTTCCTGAGAATCCTGCGCTGCTGCTTGGATTTTACCTGGTGCTGTTAACGCCTTGTATTGATTATGTCATTGTGTTTACCTCCTTAGGAAAAGGAGATGAGAACCTGGTGTTAACGTCGACCCCGATATTATTCGTCGTGCAGATGGTTCTGCTGCCCGTGTATTTGTGGCTGTTTATGGGGGCGGATGCTGCCGCGATGGTGAAGCCTGCTCCTTTCTTTGAAGCGTTTTTTGGGTTGATCGTCCTTCCACTCGCGGCAGCGCTGTTGTTACAGTTTGTCGGGAAAAACAGGGCATTTGGTGAAAAGATGCTGCGAGGTTCGGCGTGGCTGCCGGTTCCTTTTATGATGTTGACGCTGTTTGTCGTGACGGCGTCTCAAATGACAAAACTGCCGGATTATGCGGATCAGGTTGTAAAAGTCATTCCGTTATATATCGTGTTTATGATGGTGATGCCGTTTGTGGCGAAGTACGCGGCGCGGTGGTTTGGATTAGCGCCGGGCGAAGGAAGGGCTCTTATTTTCAGCTGTTCCACGCGGAATTCGCTCGTTGTGCTGCCTATTGCCCTGACTATACCGGAAATTGGCACTATCGTGGCTGCTGTTGTTATTACCCAGACGATGATAGAGCTTGTCAGCGAACTCGTTTATATACGTGTCGTTCCGCGTTTTTTGATACGTGACGATTAAAATAGTACAGCGAACCATAATGGAAAGGAGGAGATGCAGGTGGAACAGTCTGTGAATCTATCCTCTCTGCTCGAAGCGGTCCGGAATGCGCCGGACGGGGTGACGATGTTTCTGCACCGAAAGACGGGAGAGGTCCTGCGGATCAGCGATGACGTGCTGCGGCGGGCGCAGCTGCAGGCGCCGGATGCGCGTGATGACGAGGAATTCCGCGCGGCCGCTGATGTAGTGGCGGCGACAGAGGATGACTACCTGCCGCTGCCGAACCGGCTCGAGGTGGATGAGTCCGCGCTGATGGAGGCATTTGTCCGGGAGCTTTCCAACCCGATGATGCGGACGATGCTCGAGCGGGAGTTGACCGGGACGGGCCGGTTCCGACGTTTTCAGGACCGCGTCGTGGAGCTCGGCCTTCAGGAAGACTGGAACGCTTACCGGCTCGATGGGTATCTCGAATTTATGCGGCAGTGGTGCCGGGCGCGGAGTGTGCCGTATTCCGAATAACAAGCGATACCGGCCTTTTGAGTATCGATAGAGAAAAGGAGAGAATCGAAACGATGCTGCTGCCAGTTGCCCTTATAGCCGGCATTGCTGTGTTAAGTGAATTCCTGTCATACATACTGCGCCGGGGCGGCATTGTAGAACTTCCGGCGTCTGATCCCGATTATGTTAATAAGCGGCACAAATACATAGATAAATCACTGTATGTTATGGTGCACATCGTTATAGTTTTAACCCTCACTATGTTTCCTTCCTACCGCATCCTGATTTTTCTCCTGCCGGTGCTTCACTATGCGTACCTCGCCGTCATGTGGCACCGCACCCGCATCCCGGGAGGACGGCGGACGTATCTCTTGAGCGCCGTTCCCTGTGTCCTGTTTTTAATGGGCACGGGGTTGTACAGCTTTTTCTCCATGATGAACAGAGTCTCTATTCCACTGGTTCAAATTGTCGAATAGATAGGATATTGCTTATCTACCAGGCCAAAGGGAAGTTTTATACAGCTTAATAAATTGAATGTTTGGAAGGGTCTTTATGAAGCATTTCACTAAATTTATTTTTTCAGCTATAATCTTATCAATAACTATAGGGTGCTCAAATGGTGCGGAGGGGTCAAACTATTCTGCACCATCACAAGAGGAAATTGAACAAATGATAGAAAAGAAGAACATTGAGCCTTTAGCCATCGAAACTACCGGAGGCGTAACTTTTATTTTATGTAAAAGCAGCTTGTATACAATTACAAAAAGTAACGGGGAAATAACAGAAAACTATTCGAGTTGGTCTGGTGATGGGCAGGGAAAGATATCCACAGGGATGACTAGTACAGGAAGTGCTCCTCACGCTTTCGTTATCATAAATGACAAACATTTAATTCAAAACGCAGAAACAGTAGAAGTGGTTTTTAATGATGGTAAAACTGTATCAAAATTAGTGAAAGATAAACGAGGATTCATAATGTTTTATAATAGGAACGAAAAGGATATGAACCTCAAAGCGGATTGGAAAGTGAATATTTACGGTCAAAATGGAAATGTACTTTATGAATCAGCCGAATAAATTAAAGATCTCCACAGCTCTATAGGGTAATCCTGCGGCATCGGGCAGAAAAAGTCGGGAAGCCGGGTGCTGTTGTTGATACGATACAGGAGAAAGGATTACAAAGAGGGAGGTCATCGTGTGGATTCACTGCAACGGATGAATGACGCGCTCCGCTATGTGGAGGAGCATCTGGCTGACACGATTGATATGGAAGAAGCGGCGCGGACCGCTTATAGTTCGGCTTACCATTTCCAGCGGATGTTTTCGTTTCTCGCCGGCATGACACTGGGCGAATACATCCGTCGGCGCCGCTTGACGCTGGCGGCTGTTGAGCTGCAGCAGGGCGGTGCGAAAGTCGTGGATACCGCGGTGAAATACGGATACCACTCGCCGGATGCTTTCACGAGGGCGTTCCAGGCGCAGCACGGAGTTTCCCCCTCCCGCGCGAAAAAGGATGGGGCACCGCTGCAGGCCTATCCTCCGATGACCTTCCAGCTGACAATCCAAGGAGGAGAAAGCATGAAGTATCGTATCGTACAAAAAGAATCGTTTTCCATCGCCGGCTTGAAAAAAAGAGTGGCTGTGCAGTTCCACGGGGTGAGTCCGGAGATTGAGGAGATGTGGCAGTCGCTTGATTCAGCGAACATCCAGGAGCTGAAAGCCTTGTCCAACACCGAACCTTCCGGCTTGATCAGTGCGTCCACCCATTTTTCTGAAGGACGTATGGAGGAAAACGGGACGTTTGATCATTACATCGGCGCGGCGACTACAAACGATGTGCCCGTGCATTGGGATGAACTGCGCGTCCCGGCGTCCGAGTGGGCGGTATTTGAAGCCGCCGGCGCGTTTCCGGATGCGCTGCAGGACGTCTGGGGCCGGATTTACTCCGAATGGTTTCCCGGCTCCGGCTATGAAGCGGCGGAAGGTCCGGAGATTCTCTGGAATGAAAGCAGCGACACGACATCCACCAGCTTCCGCAGTGAAATCTGGATCCCGGTCCAGCGGACATCTTCTTAAGTGACGTTTATACCTGTCCGAAGACAGCTAAACGTCACCATGAACGTGTCATCCTTACGTTTAGAGACGGCTTTTGATGAAAAAACGTCATCATGACAGCGCCATGGTTACGTTTGTCGGGGAAAAAAGACGGCAAACGTAACGATGGCGCTTTTTTTACGGAAAAGCGATTAATGCTCAAGCCAGTTATAGTCGAGAAACGCAGGCCGCGGCATGCGGCGCGGGCGGGGCTTCCGGAGGCGTTCTTTCATCTGCCGGTATTCATATTCCCGCATCAACGACTCGACGACTTTTTCCATATAAGCCGAGCCGTGCTTCACGCAGTTGTCTTTCCATTTGTGATGAATTAACCAGGAAAAATTCAAATAGCTCATATATTTATATTTTTCTTGTTTAAGTGATTCTAAAGAAACTGATTCCCCGGACGCCTCCGACGCTTCAGCGCCTGCGCGGCAAGGGGTTCCGGCGTTTTGGCGGTCTGCAGGAGACGGGCTGCAATCCGCGGCATACGGGAGGATCGCGATGACGTTGCTGCTGCTTCCGCCGTTTGTTTCGCGCATGACCGGGATGCGGCGGATGATCTTTTTTTCCTCAAGGGCGGCCAGGGCGTAGTTCACGGTGCGCGGGCTTTTGCCGACCGCGGCGGCGATCGTTTTCACTTTCATCCAGCTCGTGCCGGGGTAGGAGAGTGAGCGCCGGGCGAGCAGGCAGAGCACGGCGTCCTCCGTCGACTGCCAGGTGAGCGTGCGGCGGTGCTTTTTGACGTGCCGGTCCATTTGGTCGATCGAGGAAAAATAAGAATAGCGGACAGCGGTTTCCATATGGGCGTCGGATTGAATCTGTTCCATAGCGGTTCCCCCTTTTCCTGTTATATAAGGGGACACAGGTAAAAAAGGGGGGGAGTGATGCAAAAAGAATCAGAATCGATGCAGAAATCCGGAGAATCGATCGAGAAATCGAGAGAATCAATCGAGAAAAACAGAAATCGCCTGAGAATCGATCGAGAAATAACAGAATCGATCAGGAAATTTGGAGAATTGATTGGGAAAAACCCTGATGCCGCGAACGTCATGTGCGTGCATCGGGGTTTTCTTTATTTTTCTCCTGAGAACGGACGGAGGCGCTTACATTTTCTGTGCGACGTAGAGCCACTCGTGGCTGCCCAGGGCGCTTACGCTGTACAGAAAACATTGGAATTGGTAAAATATCATGATTCGCATATCGAGGGGGAATTTCTGAACGTAAAGGATTATGAACTTCCGTTTTGCGACGGGCGCGGCTCATGGGCGTATCAAGGCGATACCCGGCGCGTCATTCAGAAAATGAAGGTGGCGGATTATGATATTATCGGCACGCCGATTTTTCAGGGATCGTTTACCGGGGCACTGAAAAATTTATTTGATCTGGCGCCTGTCCGTACACGCCGCCACAAGGTCTTGGGATGGACAGCGAAAATCAGTTAAAGCTGATCGCAGGCTGTTTTTCCGGGCTGGATATGTCTTTGTGCATGCCTCCCATTTTAATGCAGAAAAGGAGCTGGTGGATGAAAAGATTCCGGCGGGATTCGTGATTTTGCCGGGGAAGTGGTACATATGCAGGACTGTTTGAACATAAAGAATGTTTTTCGTGTTAAAGGACCGTTTGAAATAAATGGGAAATAAAGGAGGAGGAAAAGATGAGCAGTCATTCCTGGCAGCAGGTCAAAGAGCGGATAGACTGGCCCGTTCTTTCCATCAGCGGAGGGTTGTTAACGGTATTTGTGCTTGTTGCACTCATTAACGTTGACGCCGTAGCGCAATTTGTATCATCCGGATTCAATTTTTCTGTTAATTATTTTGGTGCGTACTGGCAGATTCTTCTGCTGGCTACATTTTTCGTTGGGGTATTTCTGGCGATATCCAAGTACGGCAGAGTGAAACTGGGGAACAGGAACACCCCGGAAATGAGCATGTTCAAATGGACATCCATTATTGTCGTATCGGGGCTGGGCGCGGGCGGCGTCTTCTGGGCGGCAGCGGAGCCGATGTATTATTTCATGGAAGTGCCGCCGATGCACAGCGGTATTGAAGCGGGAACAGCGGATGCCATCGCACCGGCGCTGGCTCAGAGCTACATGTCCTGGGGTTTCACGGCATGGGCCCTGTACGGGGCGGTAAGTGCATTGATTATCATGTACGCCCACTACAATAAAGGGATGTCCCTGAAGCCGCGGACGATGCTGTACCCGATTTTCGGCGATAAGCTTGAAACCAGTAAATGGGGATCGGTCATTGACGCGTTTTGTATCATTGCAGCGGCCGCCGGAACCATCGGACCGATCGGGTTTCTCGGCCTTCAGGTCAGTTATGGTTTGAATGCGCTGTACGGGATTCCGGATGCGTTTATGACCCAGATGATTGTTATTGGTGCGTTGATCGCGATTGTCATTATTTCGGCGGTGACGGGGATTCATAAAGGAATCCAGCGTCTGAGCCGTCTGAATGTATGGACCGCCATTATCGTTGCAGGCTTTCTGGTCGTGTTTGGTGCTGGAGGATTTATTATTAATTCTTTTGTTTCGTCGTACGGCACGTATCTGAACGAGTTTATGAATATCCATACCCACCGGCAGGATCAAGGATGGCTCGGCTTCTGGATGTTGTTTTTCTTCGGCTGGTTTATCGGTTTCGGCCCGCTTGTCGCGATTTTGGTGGCGCGGATTTCAAGAGGAAGAACGATCCGTCAGGTGTTTGTGGCTGTATCTATTTTGACAGCAGTCACTTCAAATTTCTGGTTCACCGTCGTCGGAGGATCCGGCATTCATTATGAAATGGAGAATCCCGGCTCTGTCAGCGGCCCGTTGAATGAAGCCGGCCTCCCTGCTGCCATGATCGCGGTGACCCAGCAGATGCCGCTGGCGTGGCTGATGCCGACGGTCTTTCTGATTATGACGATTTTATTCGTGGTCACAACGGCCGACTCGATGTCGTACTCGATGTCCATGGGAGTGACGGGGGAAGAAAATCCGCCAAAAGCGGTCCGCGTTTTCTGGGCCCTTATTATGGGAATCATAGCGGTTATTCTGATTAATATCGGAGAAGGCGGAATTGATGCGCTGCAGTCGTTCGTTGTTATCGCCGCGATTCCGGTATCGATTATTATGCTGCCTGTGCTGTGGCTGGCTCCCAGAGTGGCAAAGCAGATGGCAGTGGAACAGGGTATTGAAGGATCGGAAGAAAAAAATCAACCGGAATAGACTGAATCCGCCCCCGACCCCGGGATAACCAAATAATCATAACTTGGAGAAGAAAACATGACTGACTTTTACACAGCAGGTCGTGGAACGGCGGAGGCGGGTGCTTTCGTTTCTGGAGGGAACTGCCGCGGATGAAGGCAGGACACGCTTTGGTCCCGGCGGCCTTACTCTCCTTTTATGAAGAGCAAGCTGCTATCCAGGTAGATAAAGTCGGGGATCGAAGCGGAGATGTGGAGAATCGATCGGGAAATCGAGAGAATCAATCGAGAAATCGGGAGAATCAATCGAGAAATACAGGAATCGACTGAGAATTGATCGAGAAATAACAGAATCAATCAGGAAATCACGAGAATCGATCGAGAAAAACCCCGATGCCGCAGCGTCATATGCGTGCATCGGGGTTCCCTTTATTTTTTTCCTAAGAACGAACCGCTGCTTTCCTCGTAATCTGCCAAATGAAGAAAAAGACAAGGGGGATCAACAGCACGGCGGCTGTGATGGAAAGGACGCCTGCGACCGCTCCCGATTCCAGGGATAATAACACGGAGAGCACCTCGATGGTTTCGAATCCCCATAACATATCAGAGACGGCTGAGAGAGCAATCCCCCCTGCGGCAAATCCTATGCCCGGAAGCCATCCATAGCGGTGAAATCCTGCTCCGATCAGCCAGCCGACGAAGTGATACATGATCAGATTGAGAAAACAGATAGGAAGGGCAGCAGCCATGCCGATATCCAGGCTCATGAAGGTATTCGTGTTTATCATCGAAGACCACCCCATCCCATTCATCGCAGCGTACTGAATGCCTGTAAGAACCCCGGCGGCGGCAGTCAGACCTGCCGCCAGCAGCACAGCTGTCATGCCATTGGCGGTAAGAAACTGCCTCCGCGTCACCCCCAGCTTGATGTACGTATCCAGAAACGAGTAAGAAAGAAAAATCGCAATCACGAGCATAAACAGTTTTGCCGGCTCGTAGAAAAACGTCAGGAAGTTTGCGGGAGTATTCCCCTGTGCGGCAACGACAATCATGACAATATATAACGCAGCGATGGCAGCCAGCAGCGAGACGGTCCATGTTGCCTGTTTTCTCAATAGATCAGCGGTCAGCTTCCATTGAATGTTTTTCACCGTCATTCTCCTCCTTCGTTTTGTGTATAAATAAATCCTGAAGAGACACCGGTGTGATGTCCAGGCCCTGTTTCTGCGCCTGATGCTGTTCTTCTTCCGATAGTTCCCCTTGAATCATCACCGATGTCGTACCGCCGAGGCGCTGGACATTCAGCTGCGTCAAGTCCTGTGTGAAGGCTTCCACCAGGTCAGCGCCGCCGGTGATCCAGGCTCCCCATTTCATCGGTTCCTCATTTGTTTCGTGCAAAACAAGCCGGCCTTCGTGAATCATGACGATGTCATCGAACAAATAGTCCATTTCCGATACGAGGTGGGTCGATAGAATCATCGTGCGCGGGGACCTGGCCTGGTCTTCCAGCACTTCTTCGTAAAAAATTTCCCGGGCCGGGGCATCCATTCCGGTGTAGGCTTCATCAAAAATGGTGACCGGCGACCGCGCGGCAAGGCCGAGAATGACCTGCAGGGCAGACTGCATGCCTTTGGAGAGCTGCTGGACAGGCATATCCAGGGGAAGCTGGAAACGCCCCGCCAGATGCCTGGCATAGGCCTTGTCAAAATGAGGGCGGTAACGGGAGGTCCGCTCGATAAGATGTTCTGCTTTATCACTTTCATCTTTATAATCTTCATCAAAAATATAGGAGACATAGGGCATGATCCGCGGATTGTCAAAGGGCGTGACGCCATCGATTTGAACCGTTCCGGACGTTGGCTGCCGGAACGAAGCCAGCAGTGAAAGCAAGGATGTTTTTCCGGCTCCGTTTCGTCCAATCAGTCCATACACTTTTCCTCGTTCCAAATGAAAAGATACATCATGAAGGGCCTTCGTCTTCTTATAGGTAAGGGAAACGTTTTTGAATAACACATCAAATGTCATCGGCATTTCTTCCTTTCGCGTGCTGGATGAGCGTATTCACTTCTTCCTCCGAGAGCTGCAGATTGCGTGATTCTTCCACCATCGGAAGAACGTAATCATGAAAAAAAGCATTCTTGCGTTTTTCTGTTACTTTCGATTTGGCGCCTGCTGCGACAAACATGCCGACCCCTCTCTTTTTGTAGATGATTCCATCGTCCACCAGTAAATTGATGCCCTTGGCTGCTGTCAGGTGATTGATTTTGTAAAACTGCACAAGTTGGTTGGTAGAAGGAATCTGGTCTTCTTCCTGGAGCTGGTCATTTACAATCTGGTCTTCGATGCGGTCCCGTATCTGCTGAAAAATCGGTTTGCCGCCCTCAAGCCCCTTACTCACTGGAAACTCACCACCTTTGTAGAGCCTTTTGTTATATG
Source organism: Salibacterium lacus (assembly GCF_042684865.1). NCBI lineage: Bacteria > Bacillati > Bacillota > Bacilli > Caryophanales > Bacillaceae > Salibacterium > Salibacterium lacus. The sequence continues at coordinate 202,941 of NZ_JBHUML010000005.1, read as the reverse complement.
GTTATATAGTTATGTATATAAGTATAACACAAAAGCGTTTCTTGTAAATAGCCGAATGTATTGCGTGAACTGATGCCGCAGTTTTGAGAATCGAAGCAGAAAAGTGGTGGAACGATCGAGAAATGCGGAGAGTTGATCGAGAAAATTAGAAATCGCCCGGAAATTGATGCAGAAATAACAGCATCGATCGAGAAATCCGGAGAATTGATGGAGAAATACGCGGAAGCGATGCAGAACGCTCTGGGGTTATATAGAAAAAACCCCGATGCCGCAGTTTTGATAATCGAAGCAGAAAAGTGGGGGAGCGATCGGGAAAAGCGGAGAATTGATCAAGAAATCAGGAGAAACAATCGAGAAAAACAGAAATCGCCCGGGAATTGATGCAGAAATAACAGCATCGATCGAGAAATCCGGAGAATTGATGGAGAAATACGCGGAAGCGATGCAGAACGCTCTGGGGTTATATAGAAAAAACCCCGATGCCGCAGTTTTGATAATCGAAGCAGAAAAGTGGGAGAGCGATCGGGAAATGCGGAGAATCGATTGAGAAATGGGGAGAATCAATCGAGAAATCCCCGCTATCGATGCAGAACTCCCCGGAATCCTACAGAAAAAACCCCGATGCAGCACAAAACTGCATCGGGGTTTGTCGATTAGGTGGCTGCCATGCCGCCGTCGACGCGGTACTGGCTGCCGCTGATAAATTTGCTTTCGTCGGATGCTAGAAAGAGAACGAGGTTGGCGATATCCTGGCTTTCGCCGTAACGGTGGAGCGGAATCGCTTCGGTCTGTTCTTCTTTGGCCGCTTCCGCGTTTTCCGGATTCATGCCTTGTTCCAGCGAACGCATCATGCGGGTATTCACTGGAGACGGATGGACGGAGTTGACGCGGATATTATAAGGCGCGCCTTCCAGAGCAGCTGTCTTAGTCAGCCCGATGACACCGTGTTTAGAGGTGACGTAAGGTGCTACGCCGGGGGAACCCATGAGTCCCGCGACCGAGGACATGTTGATGATGCTGCCGCTTTCCTGCTTGTTCATGTGCGGCAGGACGTGTTTTAACCCGAGGAATACGCCCCGTACGTTGACGCCCATGACTTTATCAAAATCTTCGACCGACTGTTCCGTAATAGGTGCGACTTTGCCTTCGATGCCGGCGTTATTGAAGAATATATCGATGCGTCCGAAGGAATCGATGGTTTTCTGGACATAATGCACGACTTCATTTTCATTCGTCACATCGGCGGTGACGGCCAGCACATCGCCGAATTCTTTCAGCTCGTCTTTTGCCTGTTGGAGTGCCTCTTCATTCATGTCCACCAGCGCGACATCGGCTCCTTCTTTCAGGAAAAATTCGGCGGTCTTTTTACCGATGCCGCCGCTTCCACCTGTGATTAACGCTTTCATATCCTGTAAACGTCCCATATCTATTACCAACCTTTCTTATATAGGTATAATTGTTATCTTCCCCGTCCTTTTTCTTATTAAACATAGGTCCGAAGATGGAATATAGGCGGGGATAAAGATTTGTGCTAAGACAAAATGATGACAAACGTTGGGAGGCTTTTATGCTAACAGAAAAAGAGAACATGATATCGGCCATGTACGATCCGGAGGACCCGGAGCTGGTGAGGGAATGGAAAAAAGTCCGGCAGCTTGTCATCACATACAATCACTCTAGGCCGGATGAAAAAAAGAAACAGACGCGCACGCTTCATCAACTGCTGGGAACATATCCGTAGAGCCGAATATCCGCTTTGAGTACGGGTGTCATACACATGTTGGAGATGATTTTTGCCAATTTTGATCGTACATTTCTTGATAACGCCGCGATCCGGATGGGGGACAACTGTATGCTTGCTCCCGGTGTTCATTTGTATACCGTCCCTCATCCACTGCATCCGGGAGAACGCAGCTCCGTACACCAAACCCATGCGACTCTTTCGTGAATCGTTCGGAATTTCTGTTTTGCACGATCCGCTGCTTTGTAAAACACTTCCCTTTTCAAGCACATACAGTTCGGTTCTCATCGGCTACAATTCACTGCAGCGTATCGTCGAGACTTTCTTTCTTGTCTATTGTTGGAGAGGGTCACTTCGTTATAGGAAAGCCATTGAATGGAAAATAATAAAATTGTTCAACTATTAACTTCAGCTGCTTCCTTTATTCATTATGCCGTTTTCCGGATATTGATTTCCAGAGTTTCTGGACATCGCTGGATTGCCGGCCGAAACTATTATCCATCTTTATAAACAGCATGGAACCTACGAACAATGTCACAGTGAATTGAAAACCGATGTAGATTTAGAAAGGTTTCCCTCGGGAACGTTCGCTACGAATGAACTGGTGCTGGCTCTTGGATCTCTGGCTTACAATCTCCTTCGTTCTATTGGTCAGGATGTACAGAGTGGTAACGATCTTCCTGTTTCGAAAAACGTTTTCCGCCAGCGCTTAAAAACGGTGATCCAGCATATGATTTTGTTCGCTGCACGCATGGTTCACCATGCACGAGGCCGCCGTCTTTCCCTATTTCGCGGTCCCCCTGGAAAAACTGTTTTATCCGTTTTATTCCATCGGTATACTCCTACATAAAAAGGTAACGCGCCCTCTTTTACTTCAGCCTGTCCTACCAGTCAGCCAACCTATAGAATCCCTGTAGGTTTCTTTGTGTTGCTGCAAGAGCACCCTTTTCTAAAGAGAAGAAAATGAAGGCCGGAACGGAAGGCGGCGACATTTGAAGGTTCATCGGCTAAAAGCAGTCACGTCCAGTGGCGGATGCCGACACTGGAACATCCTGTTCATCGAAGCAGCAGCCGAAGATCCTATCAAACGCAGGCGCTGCCCGCGGCAAAGAAGACACGGTGAGCCCCGGCGAACCGATGCCCGCTCTTGTGCTCTGGAGTGAAGAAAACGTCCGCCTGCAACGGATGCCTCTTTGCCTCCAGCGTATTCCTGAAGTAGAAACGAGTTATGGAGTTAAAGCAAATCCTTCCTCAAACAATAGCCCCTTTTATCACGGATTCAGGTGGTATATAAAACAAGAGAACAGTATCGATAAGCAAAATTATAAATTGCAAATTCTGTCGAATAATGCTTTTTTTTGAAGAAAGTCTTTAAAATGTTTGATAATTTATGTTCTAATACACGTAGCATAAATTGATGGGTTGACTTGTTTAAAGTGTTAATTATAGGAGGTAGATAAAATTAGTTATAATGTTTGATAAATGCTCGGTGAAAGCACAGTAGATTTATAAGTTCTAATCTTAGTTAAATTTGAAAGCTTGATTGTAAAATGAAATGCAACAGATAAAAGGATAGTACAAGCCATCGTTATCCCGAATGGTCCACATCGAGAGGAATAAGAGACATATCGTCCGCCTTCTGCGTTGTATCGGTTGATACAACCGTCGGAGTAAGCGAAGACGACCGTTGTTTTAAGAACCGGGTGATATCATCAGGAGGTTTTCCGGATGCCGCGCCAGCTGAATAAAACGCTGCCGCAATGTCGGGGAAGACGGGACTCCTTGAAGACCGAGGGATTGTTGGAAAAAGACATCACCACAGGATTCTTCAATCCAGTCAAAAACATTTTTCCCTTGAGAGAGAAGCCCAAGATAGCTATAAACCACATCGCCATGTGGAATGGCGGGAGACGATGTTAAGCCGGGCATGGATAAGGAATGGAGGCGTTTATGTAAGTTTGAAGGAGATATCCTATTAAGAAAAGCCCTTGGGCAGATATAAGATAATTATCCGTTCATTGGATATCAAATCGACGTTTTATTTTTTCACCTTCCGGGTGCATTCATCGAACAAGATGAATCGTATAATAGCGCCTATTTTATCAAGGTTTGGGGGGATGTCGAAAGAACGTACCATGGATTCAGGCATAAAAATTTTATATATTTGTTCAAAAATATATAATGTTACGTTAGGGTTTAAAAAGAATATTTAGTCATTCTATTTTGTAGGGGGAGTGTTTTAAATGTTTAAAAAATTGTTTGGATTTTTTTCTGTCGGTGCTTTGAGTTGTTCTTTTTTGATTCTGCCAAATTCATCTTTTGCAGACGGACACACTGATGACTATTGTGGTTCAGGGACTGCTTCTATTAATACTCAAGAAGTAAGCACGAATGAAGACGAAATTAATTGGATAGAAGATTATGAATACAATGATTCAGATATCAAAGAGAACGGATATCAAGCTGAGCAAAATTCTGATGAAGTTGGTACACTGAGTAGTTTTGCAGTTAGCAGTAAGGGTGGGGCATGTAGTATAAAAGAAGCAATTAGTACCTTCAATAACAATACTAGTGAGACAGCAACTCATAACTTTACTGAAGAATATGAGAAATCAACCACTTATAGTGCAGAAGTTAGCGCTGGATATAAAGATGCGTTTGAAGCTTCGTTAGGATATGAAACCTCTAATACCGCTAAAGAATCATATTCAACCACGATAGACGTCCCTCCGAATACTGAATTTCAGTTGTCCGCAAGTGCATCGCTTTGGTCTGTGAATGGGGAATGGCAAAGAACCTTTCTACCTAATGAAACAGCATCTGTAAATAGACCTACGGGCCATGTTACATGGTGGTTAGATGAAGTATAATATAATATTAAGACTTTTCTAATCCCTGTAAAACAAAGCTGGTCATTATACTTAGACCAGCTTTGTTTTACGTAAAATTATTTAAAATCCTATGGAATGCTGCTAGTGGGTGATTTTATTGAGATTTGTGAAGTTTAAAATTCTTATTGTTTTGTGCTTTTTAACGGGATGTATGAGTAACAATTCCGAAAATATGGATATAGATGTAATGGAGAACCAAAGTAAGTATTATACGTTGTCGGGGGATCGTTTTGTTGTAAATATTCCATTTTCTTATCCCACAGAGAGTGATTTTAATCCGGAGAATATTGAAGATGTTAATTTAAATTATAACAATAATAATTCTGTTGTAGAAATGGACAGTATGGAGATAGGTGAGAATCCGTCTGATAATCCTAATGTTCAACGAGGTGCCTTCCTTTTTTATTTTAATGGTTTAAATGAGGGAGAAACAGATGTGAAAAGCTTGGAAATGGATCTATCTGAAGCGTCTTTAAAGTTCAATTTAAAAAATATTGAGATAGAAAATATCGGAAGTTCAAAGTCTGATGCTACTGCCCTCATGCAGGGAGGAGGGGTTAATTTCCAATCAGAACCAATACAATTTCAGTTTAAAAATACTTCGAAGAAATCTGTAGAGATTAAAAATATTCTAGCAAACCACCCTGATATTTCATATGCAACCAGCGATATAACTATCTTAGATAACAAGGGAAATAAGTATTCAGTAGATGATGAATACAAAATAGAACCTAGCGAAAGTGTTCAAGTTAAAGTAGATTGGACAATTGATATGCCAAATAAAAACAAAAATTTAGAAATTAGACCGCTATTAATATTAAAAAATAACAGCGATCAAAAAGAATATGTTCCTCTTCATAATATGGTTTATCGTTATGATGAAAATTATTCTCCGAATCCATAAAGTTGACAGAATAAAGAAGTTTGACATTCTATGAACAGAATGGACCAGCATTATATAATTATAATTAATGGAATTCCGGTTGTTGTTGCATTTATTATTGCAATCCAAGGTTTTTTACATGGGTGAGAAAGTCTTTTCTCGGCATCACATGCTGACTAAACCGTACTTGGCACGCTTGTTGATTTACCATATAAAGGAATAGGAAAGGGTTCTATGAGGAGGGGGCATCTGTGATCAAAGCATGTATTCCCCTTTCTTTTTCGTTGGACGGAGCCGTTTGCTCAGGCTCCAGAGGGAGAAGCGTTAGCCGAAGATCACCGGAGGCTCGTGCGTTGTGAGTCAGATCGGCGCCCGCCAGAAGGTGCCGGACTTAGCCGATCTTCCTTCAGGTATGCAGCTGAGGCGACGCCCTGCGGCTAAGGAGACACTGGGAGAACGACCGAAGGGAGTTCGAGCAGATGTCGCTCTTGTGCCCGGAGGGTGAAAGCGGGCAGGAAGGGCGGAGTCCAACGAAACGCTTCCTATATTTGGATAATAAACAGCCGTGCGTACTTGGATGAGTTTATCCAGCAACTGCAAATCCTCGGCAGGTAGGAAGCGGGTTCGGATCGCATCTAACCAGGTTGACTATATTTCTTTGATTGTTTGCTCCTCGTTTGAGACTGCGGCTCCCCTACGCTGATAGGTGTATAGTGCTGTTTCCGTTTTCGGGGCGTGTCTTCGATCAGCCATGCTTCGATAATATTCAAACAGGGTCCGGGGTTGAAAATTTCTTTATATGTTGCTTGACCTCACGACCCCAGTCCTCCTGGTCCGCATACTTTCCCGCCGTTCGCCAATTAATACCTGCATGTTTGGCTGAAGCATGAAGCGGGTATTCCTTCATCATCCCGCAGAAAATGGATATGTTCTACTTAAGCCACTGCCGGCAATCTTTCATTCCTTCCTATGTTTATTGGTCTTTACATGGAGGGGGTTCATAGAATTTGAGATGACTGGCAAGGCTTTTTAATATCGGCTGTTGTGTATTTTCAGGCTGCTGAGTTATGTACTTTTATTCTGCCGCAAACAGGTCAGCAGCAAAAACCTGAACGACACCGCCTGCTTCGCTCAGGTTTTTCCCGCCAAGTCTCTTTAAGCTTCGTTCGCGGTTGTATGCACGGTACTTTTATCTTCTTTCTTTTCCAGCAGATGACCACCTTGTTCGGAGAAGTAGGCGAGCACGGCGCCGAAGACAAGGCCGATGATGGAGCCGGTGAAGTCAAAGCCCGCGGCAAAGTACGTTGAGCAGCCGACAAAGGCACCCGGGATGAAGCCGAGCCACGATATTTTCCCCTGCCAGCACATCCCGGCTGCACCGACGGCAACGCCTGCGCCGAGTCCGGCGGTCGACCCGATGACAGGGCCCAGCAGACCGGATATGCCAACGATGATGGCACCCCAGATCACTCCGCTTAAATTCAGTATTAACGTTGTTTTGAGTCCTTCCGCCTTGCCTCCGGCCGCGTAATAAGTCGCCCAGGAGAGAAAGCCGGCGTACGTGATAAGTCCTGCTAAACTGCTTCCGATCGTCCATAATCCAGCCAGTATGCCTACACTGATTCCAATCGATGTACTGAATTTCATGGATTCGTTCCTCCTTCAAATTTTAATAACAGGGCGGCGGTTTCTGGATGGACATACCGGCCGCCCTAAGGAAACAGCGGTGTCAGGTGCTGATGCCCTTAAATGCCTGTGCCTGGTCTTTAATGCCTGTTTCGGCGGCAAACCGCTCAATACTCGATGCGCCGAAGAATCCGGCGATCCCGTCCACCTGGGAAATGACATAGGAAGCGTCTTCGGGTTCTGCGATCGGGCCGCCGTGGCAGATGACAAGAATGTCGGGGTTAACCGCTCGGCCCGCTTCTATAATGCCTTTGATTCGTTCTACGCAGTCATCGAGGGACAACGCGGTTTGGGCGCCGATGGTTCCTTTTGTCGTGAGCCCCATGTGCGCGACAAGAATGTCGGCGCCGGCTTCTGCCATCTGGCGGGCCTGTGTTTCGTCAAACACGTAAGGTGTCGTCAGAAGGTCCAGTTCATGCGCTTGTCTTATCATATCGACTTCGAGGTTATATCCCATCCCGGTTTCTTCCAGATTGGCGCGGAAGTTTCCGTCAATCAGTCCGACGGTGGGGAAGTTCTGCACGCCGTTGAAGCCCTGATCTTTCAACTGTTTCAAAAAAGAAGGCATTACTTTAAACGGATCCGTTCCATTTACCCCGGCAAGTACCGGAGTATCCTTCACAACAGGGAGGACTTCATTTCCCATCTCCATCACAATCTGGTTGGCGTCGCCGTAAGCGAGAACGCCGGCAAGCGATCCCCTTCCGGCCATTCTGTACCGGCCGGAGTTATACACGATCAGCATATCGGCCCCGCCGTTTTCACTGCTTTTGGCGGTCATGCCGGTACCGGCGCCTACACCGAGAAGAATACGGCCCTGGTTCAATTCCTCGTGAAAACGTCTCATAATCTCATTTCGTGTCAGCATGTTCTTTCTCTCCTTTAGCCTTTTCCATATGGTTGTGTAATGTTTCGGCCGCGGCTGTTGCGAACGATTCACTGTTAATGTCTGTGTCCATTTCGATCCATTCGACGTGGTTGGTATCGACGTGCTCTCGTAAGGTGGAAAACAGCACCGCGTCTTCTTCGCTTCCGTGAAACGGCTGTCCAGGAACATCAATGCTAGATATACCGAGAGTCGGAAGCATGAAGGTCGTCGCCTGCTGCGCCTGGTTCAGTTTCCCGGCAATGATTTTTCCGATATCTTTATTTTCCTGTACATTCGTCCGCATTAACGTCGTGGTCGGGTTGTGTTTATAAAAGGTGCGTCCCGCGAATTGTTCCGGCACGGTGTCGTACGGTCCGAAGTTCACCATATCCAGTGCCCCGGCTGACACCACCTGTGGTATTCCGCGGGCAGCGGCGGCGTCCAGCCGATTCGGACCGGCCGCGAGAATACCTCCGACATGTTCATCCGCCCATTCCGTCGTCGTTACATCGAACACGCCGTCGATGAATCCGTTTGCAATTAAATGCTCCATCGTCCGGCCTCCGATGCCGGTCGCGTGAAAGATTAATACTTCATATCCATAATCTTCGAGAACGGATTTCGCATGATTGATGCAAGGGGTGGTGACACCGAACATTGTCGCGGCGATCAGCGGTTTATTTTTTTCGGACGAAGCGGTTTCCGATGACACCATACCCGTGACTGCTGCGGCTGCGTTGGAGAATACTTTTTTGGAAATGACATTCAGTCCCGCGACATCCACAATCGACGGAATCATCATAATGTTGCTGATTCCAACGTACGGCTCGGTGTTACCTGAGGCGACCGTGGATACCATTACCTTTGGCACGCCGATTGGCAGCTCCTGCATCCCGCTTGTTACAATCGACGTTCCACCGGATCCGCCGAGCGAAATAATACCGTCAAACCGGCCCTCTTCGTAAAGTTGAGGCAGAAAGGTCTGCATGCCTTTGGACAAATATTCTGTCGCATAGTCCCGGTCCTGCTTTGCTGTGACCTCGTGGATATCTTCACCGGCGGCCGCCACAATGTCGGCGTTTGAAATGTCAGGGATGAACATCGGCTCAAACGCCCCCGTATGAATCATCAGCGTGTCGAACCCGGCCGACTCGATCTGTTCTTTCACATAGAGAAATTCCTGTCCCTTTGAATCAAATGTCCCCGCTACCGCAATTGTTTTCAAATCGTTCTCTCCTTTCTGCAACCCGGGGTTGGAAAAATAAAAGCATTACCATGGATGCTTAACTACATGATAACGCTTTCTTTTTGGTATTATAATGTTGTTTTGTATGGTTCTTTTGTCGTTACGTAAGGTGTTGAAACTGAGCAGGGGACATCCCGGTGTATTTTTTGAAGATTTTGCTGAAATGAAAATAGTCTTGATACCCTGTCATTTCGGCGACGGCGTGAAGCGGGAGGTTATCGGTCTGGATGATTTCTTTCGCCCGGCTGATGCGGAATTCAATCAAATACTGCTTGAACGGCAGTCCCATTTCCTGCTTGAACAGGCTGCTTAAATGAGGGCGGGTGACGTTCAGCATCTGCGCGAGTTCCTGCATCGTAATGTCGTACATGTAATACGACCGGATATACGTTTTGACAAAACTGACGTATTCCGCCCGGCTGCCCATGCCGTTCATGATTTTCTGAATGAGCTCTTCGTACTGAAAATCGCTCGTCTGTTTGAAAGATTCCGTAATCATCGTGAAAGTCTGTTCGGTCGGAATCCGCTCGAATACCGATCCGCCAATGTATCCCGTAATGTTTGTTCCGTCATACATAAACTGGACGTCGATCGGTTTATTCACAGGTCCGCCGTAAATCATTTGGATTACGTTTGGATTTACGCGTGTGCAGGACTCGAAGATGCGGAGGGCTTTCTGCTTGGCGGACTGGAGCGAGAGGATCTTTTTCGAGCCTAACGCGCCGCCCTCTGTCAGTCCCAGATGCACACATATCACGTCAGCTCCGGCGCGCGCCATGTCCACCGCCTGGGTTTCATTGAAAACAAACGCCACCGTGAACAGCTCTTTTTCACTTGCGATCCGTATCGCTTCAATTTCTTTATCAAACGTAATACCGCGTTCTTCCAGGGCTTCGCCGAATACACCGTCGATATGCCCGACACTCGGGAAATTATTCACACCGGAAAAGCCGGTTTGTTTAATCCGCTCGATATAATCCTCAAGGTCAATGGTTGGGTCGGTGGCACACAGGCCGAAACAGATAGGAATGTCCCGGGCGATGGGGAGAAGCTCCGTGGATGCGAAATGCATCACGACGTCATTGCTGTTGGCATACGCCAGAAATCCGGCGAGGGAGCTGACCCCCATCTGGCGGAAACGTCCGGAACTTAACGCCAGCAGAAAATCGGCGCCGCCTTTTTCAACATTTTTGGCGGTCAGACCGGAACCGGCGGCGACACCGATAAGCTGTTTATTCGTTCGTATCTGCTGGTGAAGCTTAGTTAATGTAGCTTCTTTCTTACTCATCAGACCCATTCCCCCGGCTTTCATTTTAGTAAATCATAACATAATAGAAGGCGCTTTCATTCCCCTGTCTTCTTTTCATGGTAACCTAAGACAGCTTCGGTCCAAGTGGAAGGTCCTCATCCTATATTTCATATTGACAGTAATTATTTTTACCCTTATTTTCGATTTAGACCGTTAGAAAGAAAGGAGAAGACGATGACCGATTCCACGTATTATATGGAACATTTAAGACGGCGGGGAGGGGATCTCAGCCTCGATTTTGTGAATACGTCGAACCGTAAAGGAGCAGCGAATCAGCAGGAATGGCTGCAGCGTTACGATGATTTTCTGGACTGGGCCGCGTATGTGGGACTTACGGAGAGATGGCCTGATCACAAAAAGGTTCCCCGGGACGACGGGGAACACGACCAGGCACTGCAGCGGGTGCTTACGGTGAGAGAGGCGATGTATGATGTGTGCACGAGAGCCATAGCAGGCAAAAAAGATACAGAAAGCTTGGATCTTCTGAATGAAGAATTGAAAAAAGCGAACGAACACCTTATTCTGACGCAGACCGACCCCGGGGTGTTTAAGCAGACGTATGATACGGACCAACCGGACCCGGACGCCCTGCTGTGGCCGATTCTGCATCATTTTCAAGCGGTGTTGACCGAAGGCAAGGGAGCCCGGATCAAGCAGTGTCAGAATCAGTATTGTGACTGGCTCTTTCTCGACGTCACGAAAAACAAAAGCAGACGCTGGTGCTCCCCCGACATCTGTGGAAATCGTGCTAAAGCAAGACGCTACTACGCCCGGCTTAAGACGGAGGAAAAGCAGTAGTCTGCGCCGATTGAAAGATAGAAAAAAGAAAGATAATAAAGGAGACATGGTATGGCAGGTATTCTATTAATCGCGTCAGCGGCTGTGTTGTGGGGGATCTCCGGAGGTCTCTCCGATATTTTGATGAACAAGGGCTGGGATCCTCTCGTTATTTCGTTTTACCGGGGATTCATCGGCTTTCTTTGTTTCTTTTTCTGGTATATCGTACGACGCGAAAAAAACCGCCGCGTGAACGCGAAGCTTATCATATGGGCGGCAGCGGCCGGCATCGGGGTAGCCGGCAATTTCACGTTTTACGCCCTTAGTATTGAACAATCGAGCGTGGCTGTCGCCGTCACCCTCATGTATACAGCCCCGGTTTTCGTTTTTATTATTTCCTTTTTATTCGGCCTCGAACGATTTACCTTTTCCACGATGACGGCAGTGATTATTGTGATTGGAGGTATTGTTTTATTAACGAAGGTGTATAACATCGGCGCGGAAAGTATAAGTGTGGCGGGTCTTGTAACAGGTGTGATGGCCGGCCTGTCCTATTCGCTGTTTATTTTTGGATTTAAAAATGCGACCAACTACAGAAGTCCCCAAATTGTTTTACCTATCGCTTTTTTGACGCTGAGTGTGGTGTTGTTTTTCTTTACGGACCGCAGCGCTCTGCTTGCTGTGCCGTTGTCCGGGGATATCTTCTGGTTTATTCTGCTCGGGTTATGCGGCGCCGGCCTTTCCTTCATCTTATACACGTTCGGCATCCGGCGGACGTCGCCGACGAATGCCTCGCTTGTCGCTATGATGGAGCCGATCACCGCCTCCCTGTTTGGATACCTCATTCTCGGACAGCTCCTCAGCCCGGTGCAGGTCGTTGGTATGCTTGTCATTTTACTAACGATTACGCTGCTGAGCATGCGCTCGTTTAAGAAAGAAAGTTGAATGACCTGCAGCTTTTCACTCCTGGTTCCGCACGGCAGGGGAGGTCTCGAGAAATACGGCGTACGCCTCATCATAGAGTGCGCGTACGTCCGGGTCCGGTTCATACACCGCAGCCGCCCGCGGATGCAGGTGGTCGTCGGCGAACGCTTCGTATCCACTCGACCAGCCGAGGGAGCAAAAAGCAGTGGCGGCCGTGCCGAGGGCGGTCAGGTAGCCGCTCTCTTCCGGAACGCGCACCTTCCGCCCGGTAATATCGGCAAGAATCCGGCACCATGCGCTGCTGCGGGTGCCGCCGCCGATCAGGGTGATACTGCCGGGGACACCACCGGTGAGGGACTCGGCGATATAGCGGAGGGAGAACGTGAGCCCCTCCACGACAGCGCGCATCATATCTTCTCTCGTCGTATCCGGCCGGAGGTTGTAATAGGTGCCGGATAGGCCGGAGTCCTGTACCGGAAACCGCTCACCGTGCAGGTATGGCAGAAACAGCGCACCGCCTGCGCCGGGCCGGGCGGCTGCGATGGCTTCATTAAAGGCATCGTACGAGGCATCCGGCATATAGATCTGTTTAGCCCAGTCGTACACGCTTCCGGCGTTCAGGAGCGGAGCGATGGCAATATAGCGGTCCGGTATGAGGTGGGGCAGGGTAAAAACGCCGTCCGGCGCTGCGTCTGGCTTCTGCACGGGCACCGCGGTCCATCCGGTCGTGCCGATATAAAAATAGCTGTCGCGTTCCTGAACAGCCGCCGCTCCCATCGTAGCGGCTCCGGCATCTCCGGCGCCGCAGAGGACAGGGGTTCCGGAGGCGAATCCCGCCGGCATCCCGTCTGTGACGACACCCGCCGTATCCTCGGGTTCGTGCAGCTGGGGCAGAGGGAAACGGTCCGCTCCGAGCGCTTCCAGTACATTCGGGTGCCACGCTTTGCGTCTGATATCCATAAGTCCTGTCGTGGCAGCTGTTACGGTATCGGTGCAGACAGCTCCGGTCAGTTTATAGATAATGTAGTCTTTGGCGCTGAACACGACAGCCGCCGCCGTTTCGTCCTGCAGGGCGAGCTGGCGCAGTTTGGCAGCGGGGGTGGAAGCCGCGGCGGCATTGGAAGTAATGCCTGCAAGCTCCGGCAGTTGCTCCCGGATCCAGGCCGCTTCTTCCCCGGCGCGCATATCGGAGTACAGTATCGCGCGGTCCGCTGTTCCGTCCGCGCCGATCAAGATAACATCTTCCATCTGCCCGGTCAGCGTCACCATCTGAATCGTCTCCGGCGAAAATTCAAGCCGGCGGAACCAATCGTCGGCAATGAGTTTCACCCCGGTCCACCATTCCTCCGGGTTCTGCTCGATGCGCCCGTCCTCCAGTTCCCGGGTGGTCACCGGAATGCTCCGCTCAGTGTCAACCGCGCCGTCTTTTCGCATCAATACCCCTTTTACCTCCGTCGTTCCGATATCAAAAACCGCAATTCTATCCATGACTGTCCGCTCCTTCGTCTAAACTCTTAAGAAAATCGTAATACATCTTGTTATGGAAAGAAAGACGACATCAAAAAAAGCCCGGTATCTCCTTCGGGAGGGATACCGGGGCGTGTACGTTCAGCTGAAGTAGCTGGAGAGGAATTCGGTGGTCTGTTCCGGAGTTTTGGCGTCGGCGCTGTGGAGATGGCCGATTTTCTCTCCGTCCTTGAATACGAGCAGGCTCGGAATGCCCATTACTTCATATTGTTCGGCGAGCTCCTGGAAGTTATCGCGGTTGATTTCGTAAACAGGAAGCTGTTCAAATTCCTCTTCCACCTCGGGGAAGAAAGCATCCATTCTATGGCAGTCGGGGCACCATCCGGCTGTAAATTTAATGATGACGTTGTCCGAAGATGCAATCGTCGACTGAAACTGTTCCAATTCCTGAATGGTCTGTGTCATATATAATCCTCCTTTATCAACATAGGCTGGAATTCATGATAACACAGCACCCCGGCCGATGATATTCAGGCAAACTGTAATAAAAGTCTTTCCTTAGGGAATTCTTTTTGAGAGAAAGTATGATAAAATGGAGGTAAAAGGAAGAGGGGTGGCGCGTACATGAGAGACGTTTTGATTTTTGACATGGATGGGACACTGTTTGACAGCAGGCAGCTGCTGAACCAAGCGATTGATAACACCCTGCAGTACGCGGTGGAACAAAATCTCCACGAACATAAAGGCTGGACGGAAGCAGACCGGGTCGCTGTAATCGGTCTTCCGTTTTACGACGCATTCCAGTGGCTGCTTCCGGAAGCATCGGCGGAGACGCTGGAGATGCTGGAGCCCGTGCTCGACCGTTTCATACTGCATGAGATGGATAACGGGGAAGGCAGCCTGTACGAAGGGGTGCCGGAAACGCTGCGGCAGCTGAAAGACGAAGGGTACCGCCTGTATGTCGCAAGCAACGGCAACGCCGAATACGTCCCGTCGGCCATTGAACGGGAAGGGCTCACGGATTTGTTTGAAGGCATCTATTCCGTGCAGCAGTACCAGGCCGTCAGCAAAATCAATCTCGTGCGCCTCATCCTCGATGACGCGGGCAGAGACGCGGTTATGATCGGCGACCGCGCCTCCGATATCGAAGCCGGAAAGGAAAACGGGCTGCCTGTCATCGGCTGCCGCTTCGGCTTTGGCAGTGAAGAAGAAGTCTCCATTGCCGATGAACTCGTCGATGAGTTTTCCGGTATCCCGGCCATACTGAAAGAAAAACAGCTCTAACAGGGTGCACCCACACCGGACCTCGTTTTAAGGGGTTCGGTTTTTTATGTACCAGCGGAGATGATGCGGGGCAGGCGCGGATTGATAGAGAAAACGGAAAACGAAGGAGAATCGATGTAGAAACGCATGCTTTAATCATTAGTTTTGTTAAAGGACTTCCTGATGGCGGTAATTATGGGTTATCATGTGATTGGAGTTTCGTTCTATATCTATAACTCTAAGGTACAGTTAGTTACTATTTAACTCTGAAGTTGCATAATAACTAATAGGAATATCCAATAGAATGAATATTTTACTTTGGAGCTTGCATATCTCTTTAGGCCATCAAGGAGGTGCAAGCACACCAGCTGTCTGTCAGGACATAGACCTCCCGCGTGCCGTCCGGTATTTGATCTATATGTGCCGGGCCTTATCAAGTGTTGCATACTCTTCTTTATCCCGGTTATGAACAATCATTAAGAAATTAATAAAATCTAAACGAATCTTCACCACTTGTTTTCGCTTTATACAGTGCTTTGTCGGACTCTCTTACCCATTGCTCCACGCTGTTTTCTTTTTTATAGAAAGCAGCGCCTATGCTGGTTGTCAAGGTTAATAGGTTGTTTTCTATAGGCAAAGGTTCTTCCAAGGCATGAAGTATGCGTCTGGCAATCATAGTGACATCCGCCTCCTTTTCGGCATTAGGCAGAAGGATAAGGAACTCATCGCCGCCGACCCGTGAAAATAAATCGGCGTCCCGGAGACACTGCTGCACTCTTTCAGCAAAACGTTTGATGACTTTGTCACCGATATCATGGCCGTGTGTATCATTAATGGCTTTAAAGTTGTCACAATCGAGAGTGAGCAGCGCAGGACGGCTTTTATAACTGCTTATATAACGTTGTGTTACTTTGACGGTCTGTTCGAGTTCCTGGTAAAAAAAGCGGCGGTTGGGGAGTCCGGTTAAGTCATCATACATTGCCATGGACCTCAGTTTTTCTTCCCTGCTCTTGCGGTTGGACACGTCTCTGGCGACAAGGACAATCTGTTCGACGGTGCCGTTGTGCTTTAAGACAGGTGTGCACTGGGCTTCGATCCATATGATGGTGCCGGCCTTATGGTAGCGGCGGTACTCTATGTCAGCCGAGCGCCCGGTTTCGAGGATCTCATTAATCGTGTTCTGGAGTTTGTCCATATCATCAGGATGGGTGAAGGACAATATAGATTTTCCTACAAAAAAATCCGATGGGAGACCGAGCACGTCTTTGTGGGAAGGAGAAGCATACTGCACAAATCCTTCAGCATCCAGAACACGTATTAAATCGTTCGTATGATTGACGATGGCCCTGTACTTTTCTTCACTTTCCCGGAGGCGGTTTTCCACCTGTTTTAATTCCGTAATATCCTTGTACATTGCGACCCCGCCTGTCATCTTCCCATCTTCCATTACCGGTGAATACGAGGCCAGAACATTGACGATACGTCCGCTTTTGGCAATTCTTCTGTCATAATGGTTTTCGATGACATGCCCCTGCTGCAATTGATGCCAGATGCTCGGAAAGCCGGAATCTTCTGCCGGAAGAATGCTGATCGATGAATCCCGCAGCAGTTCCTCTTCTGTCCAGCCGAGAATATTTGTAAACCCTTGATTCACTTTGGTGTAGCGGGCGTCCTTGTCAAACATAAACACGGCATCTGCAGTGTGATTGAACATCAGTTCCACCTGCTGTAATGCCTGTTTAAATTGTTTGTTTTGTTCCACCCAGGAGGTGACATCTCTTGTGACCGCGATCAAGTAGTCACAACGGCCGCACTCATCGATGATAGGTGTTACTTTGGATTCCACATCTAAGGTGCGCGGGGATTCTCCGCTATCCCCGGAGGGAGTTTCTATTCTGGATTGATAAGTAATGGTCTGCTGCTGTTCCATCGCTTCCTGGTATTTTTTCTGAATAATGCAGGCAGAGGAATGTGGCATAATCTCAGAAATCTCTCTACCTTGGAAGTTATCGGGAAAAGAAAACATCTCCACCGCTTTATGGTTGGCTGTACTGTATCGGAACCGGCCGTTTTCATCTCTATGTATCAAAAAAACCATGTCCGAGATATGATGAAATGCAAGCTGTAAATAGTTGTGGTGTGCATTAATGTCTGAATCATAAAACATAAAATATAGAAACTCCCTCGAAAATCATAAAATATCACTTACTCAATTATACCTTAAAAATCCGCCGTGTGCCCTTGTATTTACTGGAAAGTACGATATATGATTTACAGATTGAATACCAACGCCTAGTAGGGAGTCATTTGCAGGACGAGGGTGTTTTGATAGAAATCCCCCGGACATCTCACGTCCCGCACTGCCATCAGCCGATATTTTTCAGAATGTTGTTGACGAGAATGATTTTCAATTATACAATGCGGTTAATAGTGAAAATCATTATCAATTAAACAAGGGGAGATATTCATGAAAAATATTATTCGGGTGATTCCGTTATTATTTCTGCTGCTGGCCGCAGCCTGCGGGACCGAAGAGGATGAAACGTCAGAGGAGGCGTCAAGCAGTGAAGGGGACGGCGGATCCGGCGCTGAAGAAACGAGAACCGTGGAGCACGCGATGGGGGAGACAGAGATTGAAGGCACACCGGAGAAAGTCGTTACGCTGTATCAAGGGGCGAATGACACGGCGGCCGCGCTTGGCATAGAACCGATCGGCATCGTCGAGTCGTGGACGGAGCAGCCGGTTTATAAATACTTACGCGATGACCTGGAAGGCACCGAGATTGTCGGGCAGGAAACGCAGCCGAACCTGGAGAAAATCGCCGAGATGGATCCGGACGTCATTATTTCGACCATCACGCGCCATGAAGACATATATGAAGACCTGTCGGCCATTGCCCCGACCGTGGTGGGAGAAGAAGTGTACGAATGGAAAGAGACGCTCGATTTGATGGGGCGGACGTTGAACATGCAGGACGAAGCCGACCAGCTGCTGGCTGATTACAACGAGCGTATCGACACCTTTAAGGAAAAAATGGGAGACGAGCTTCCGATGGAAGCATCAATCACGAATTTCCGCGCCGACCATGCCCGTATTTTCTACATGGGCTTTGCCGGCCGGGTGCTGGACGATGCCGGATTTGAACGGCCGGAAGGACACGCCAATCCGGACGAATGGGGCATAAAGCTGTCCTCTAAAGAAAGCATTCCGGAAGCCGACGCGGAAGTGATTTTTAACTTCAATTCCGGAACGGAGACCGAGCAGATTGAACAGACGTATGAAGAATGGACCAGCCATCCGCTCTGGCAGGAGCTTGAAGCCGTTCAGAATGACCAGGTGCACATGGTGAAAGAAGAGACATGGAATGCCGGCGGCGGAGTGATCGCAGCGAACCGGATGGTGGATGATCTGTACGATATCTTTGATGTGGAAGAAGAGTAAGGAAGAAAAAAGGATGACGTGTGATGACGGTGTTACAAGACAGAAAGGGTTTTGTGTTACTGCTCCTTTGTACGGGGCTTCTACTGGCGTTTGCGGCCAGTCTGGTGTTTGGACAGACGCCTATTACGATGGAACAGGCGGCGCAGTCTTTTCTGTCTTATAACGATGATTCGACAGAACACATCGTCGTCCGGTCGGACCGGCTCCCGCGTGCGGTCATTGCTTCTGTGACTGGAGCGTCGCTAGCGGTGTCGGGAGCGCTCATGCAGGCGCTTACGAGAAATCCGCTCGCTTCTCCGAGTATTTTCGGGATTAACCAGGGCGCGATATTCACGGTCGTCATCGGTGTTGTGTTCTTTTCCGTCTCGTCGCTTCTGTCCTTAATGGGACTCGCTTTCGCCGGAGCGGCTGTGGCAGCGGTTATTGTCTATTTTCTCGGTTCGATCGGGCGCGACGGCCTCACACCGGTAAAAATCGTACTGGCCGGGGCGGCGATCAGCGCGTTGTTTCAGTCGTACACCCAGGGGATTCTCGTGCTCGATGAAGCGGGACTGCAGGATGTGCTGTTCTGGCTCGCCGGTTCCGTGAGCGGACGGACGCTTGAGATGCTGCTGCCGCTCCTTCCCTTTATCATCACAGCCCTTGCGGCAAGTCTACTGATCGGAAGAGCCGTGAACCTGCTTGTGACAGGGGACGATATTGCTAAAGGCATGGGGCAGCACGTAGCTGCGCTGAAAGCGTTCATGGGTGTGTTGATTGTACTCCTTGCCGGCAGTTCGGTCGCTGTTATCGGCGCGGTCGGTTTCATCGGCCTGGTGATTCCGCACATCGCCCGCTTTTTTGCCGGCAACGATTACCGCTGGCTGCTTCCCTATGCCGCTCTGCTTGGGGCGGTGCTCCTGACGGCGGCGGATGTCGTGGCACGCCTTCTGATCATGCCGCAGGAAGTACCGATTGGAGTGATGACCGCCATCATCGGCGGGCCGTTCTTTGTATTCATCGCAAGAAAAGGGGTGTCCAGCGTATGAAACGGCTTGGAAACGCTCCCCTTGGTACCTTTTCGCTGAAGACGCGGACGAACCGGGTACTTCTGCTGCTGTTTCTTGCGGCCGTGGCCGCCTGTATGCTTGGGCCGTCGCTTGGCAATACGATGCTGTCCCCGCTTGAGGTGATCCGCGCGATGGGCGGAGATGGAGAAGGGGCAAATGAATTTATTGTCATGAATTCGAGGCTGCCACGTACTCTTGTCTCGATTCTTGTCGGAGCGGCCCTCGGAGTATCCGGGGCGCTGCTGCAGGGGGTTGTCCGTAATCCGCTGGCTGCCCCCGATATTATCGGCGTGACTGGGGGAGCGTCGGTGGCGGCGGTTGCGTTTTTAACGTACGCCTCCGGCAGTGTCAGCATCGGCTGGCTTCCGGGTGCAGCGGTCACAGGGGCGCTCGTTGTCGCGTCGCTCACGTATTCGCTTGCGTGGAAAAAAGGCGTGACACCAATCCGGCTCGTCTTGATCGGCATCGGAATCGCGGCGGTCATGAGTGCGCTCACGACCTTTATGATCGTTGTCAGTTCGAAGGTTACCGCCTCCTCGGCGTACCTGTGGCTGACCGGCAGTATTTACGGCGCGTCGTGGGAGGATATTTTTGCGATGCTTCCGGTTGTGCTGGTGCTGACTCCGGCGGCGCTTCTGTTTGCCGGAAGCCTGAATGCGCAGCAGTTCGGAGATGACACGGCTTCGGGTCTCGGTGTAAGAATCCAGGTCCACCGCTTTATTCTGCTCTTTATCAGCGTTGTTCTTGCCGGTGCGGCGGTTGCTGCCGCGGGTGCGATCGGATTTGTCGGGTTAATCGCGCCGCACATAGCCAGGACGCTGATCGGGCGCACATTCGGACCGGTTATTGCCGCCTCGGCGTTTGTCGGTGGTCTGCTCCTTTTTGGGGCGGATCTTGCAGCCCGAACGATCTTTTATCCGGTTGATGTGCCGGCCGGCGTGTTTACCGCCGCGGTGGGCGCTCCGTTTTTCCTGTTTCTCCTGTACCGGAACCGAAACCATTTTTGAGCGGATTGTCTTCTATTTTAGAATAGATGCACTTTTCAAGGAATGTCATTGACGGGCACTCCGCTCATCGATACAATGTATTTAAGAGTGAAAATCATTATCATTATCAATAGGAACAGAACATACATGTGTGTAGAGTGACGGAAATGGATCTGGAAGGAGGCGTACCGGATGGGGACGCTGGAAGCAAAGGAATTGACGTTTTCGTATGAAGATACACCGATTCTGGATAACTTGTCGGTGACCGTGCCGGAGGGCAAAATTACCGTGTTCATCGGAGGCAACGGCTGCGGGAAATCGACGCTGCTGCGCTCGATGGCGCGTATCCTGCGGCCGCAGCAGGGAACGGTGCTGCTTGACGGAGCCGGCATTTCCCAGTTGAAAACAAAGGAAGTCGCGAAAAAAATGTCCATTCTGCCGCAGGGGCCGTCCGCACCGGAAGGACTAACCGTCGAACAGCTTGTGCGGCAGGGAAGGTATCCCCATCAGGGCTGGCTGAAACAGTGGTCGCCGCAGGACGAAGAGATGGTGCAGGAAGCGCTCACGGCAACATCCATGCAGGATCTCGGCGGCCAGCCGGTGGACGCGTTGTCCGGCGGGCAGCGGCAGCGCGCCTGGATCGCGATGACGCTTGCACAGGGGTCCGATACGCTGCTGCTTGATGAGCCGACGACATATCTCGATATGGCGCATCAGGTGGATGTGCTTGATTTGTTGTTCGAATTAAATGAAACCGAAGGGCGTACGATTGTGATGGTCCTTCACGATATGAATATGGCGTGCCGCTATGCCCACCATCTTGTGGCGATGCAGGACCGCGATGTGTATGCCGAGGGCCGTCCGGAAGATATTATGACGGAATCCCTCGTGCAGCACGTCTTTCAGATGAACTGCCACGTCGCAGCTGATCCTTTGTTCGGCACGCCGATGGTGATCCCACACGGAAAGGGGCGCAATGCCAATGGAACCGTTTCTGCTGTCCGAGCGGAATGAAACTCTTCACGCCCATACATTGACCGACGAAGCAGCCTGCCGCCGTTATCTGGAGAAAGTACAGCAGAAGATGCAGGCGCCGTCGCTGTTGACAGCCGCTTCCCAGTTCTCAAAGCGGTACGCCTGGTTCGTCGTCCAGGCCGCTTTTTCCCCGATGACGCTCGAGGGACGAAAGCCGCTTGTGACACTCGGTGAATCGCAGCTTGTGACGGACTGGAGCGCCGAAAAATGGAGCCCGGTCTTTGAACCAGGGGGCACCCTGGAAGCTTCCAGAGAAGAAGATATGCTGCGGGAAGTATTTGCCCGCCACCTTACGCCGATCTGGCGTACACTGCACGCGGTGAGCCGTGTCCCGATGCCGATTCTCTGGGAAAACACCGCGATCCGTGTGTTTTCGCTGTATGAGAAGAAACTGAATGCGGCGGAGGATGCCCCTGCTCCGGAGAAGCTGCAGCGGGATCTGTCTTCCATTGTGCAGGAGGCTCCCGGCGAGGTGTTTGATACATCGTTTAACCCGCTGCGCCCGTTCTACACCTCGAACTTCGAAAACCGGCGCGGCGCGGACGTCCGTGTCCGGCAGACGTGCTGCTTTGTCTATGAAACAGATGGCGGCCGCTCCTGCTGCAAAGTGTGCCCAAAATATCATAAGCTCTGACAGACTCCCGGAATCACATCATTCCGGGCTTTTTTTGTTCACGTGACGCGGTTTGAATGAGAATCGATGCAGAATTACCGGGAGCCGGGCCAAAGGCGGAGCCGTTTCTCCTTTGACCTTTTCTCCTATGTTTAGTTTTGCCTGAATTTGTGAATGGAAAAAGGGAAGGATGAAAACGAGGAGGATGTTTTATGCTTACAGAAGCTCAACTCCATACATTGAAAAACAAATTGCTCGAGCAAAAAGAAGAAAACAATAAAGTGCTGCGCGGTGAGAATAGTGAAGCGGTCGGCGGAGACGGGGAAGGAAACCTGTCGAACATCGACAATCATCCGGCCGATGAGGCGACCGAGATGGCCGAACGTGAGACCGATGCGGCGCTGAATAAGCAGGCCGAGGCGCAGAATGAGCAGATTGACCGTGCGCTTGCGGCGATGGAGAATGGAACGTACGGCATCTGCGAAGTTTCCGGAGAAGAAATTCCGTATGAACGGCTGGAACTCGTGCCGGAGACGCTGCGGTGCGTGAAACACGCAGACACGGAACTGGAAGATAATGCAGCAATGGCCGAAGAGGAAGTGCTCGATTCGACCGTCAGCCCGGAACGCGGGGATGAGGATGACCGTTATGACAAGGAAGATACGTGGGAGGCGGTCAGCGGCCACGGCACGTCCCAGACCCCGTCGGATGTACCGGAAGAAGAAAACGCGTACAGCGAATCAAACGACGGACCGGATAAAGCGTAGGAAATCGGCGTGTTCTCCTGAGTGGGGAGCACGCTTTTTTGTGGGGTTTCGTTGGCGTTTACGGACATTTTGCGGGTGAAAGTGTCTGTAATGTAGAAATAATGGACATTTTACAGGGTGCGACGGCGCAAAGTGTACGTAATATTTATTTTATAGACATTTTGTTCGTAGAAGTGTCCAGTAACGATATATTAGAGACATTTTGCGGTGGAAGGTGTCCGTAACCGGGCGCTGTTTTTTTAAAATTCAGTGTTGATAATGATTTTCAATTGCGGTAGAATGAAAAGTAAGTTAGAGACGGATCAGGAGGGTCACCGCATGAACGAGGAAGAACTGTTTGACGTGACGATCATCGGAGGCGGACCGGCCGGGCTGTATTCCGCATTTTACAGCGGGCTCCGCGAAATGAAGACAAAAATCATCGAATACCAGCCGTACCTTGGCGGGAAAGTTCATGTATACCCTGAAAAAATGATATGGGACGTCGGCGGTCTGTTGCCGACACCGGGGGCCCAGCTTGTGGACCAGCTTGTCGAGCAGGCGATGACGTTCTCCCCGGAGACGGTGATGAATGAGAAGGTCGAGTCGATGACAAAAAACCGTCACGGGCATTTCGTGCTTCATACGACGTCCGGGCGCAAACATTATTCCAAAACGGTCATTACCGCTGTCGGCAGCGGAATACTTAATCCGCAGAAGCTCGATGTGGAAGGGGCGGAAACGTTCGAGATTTCCAACCTCCATTACACAATTAAATCGCTCGAGCGCTTCAAAGGAAAAACCGTCATCATTTCAGGCGGCGGCAACTCCGCGGTGGACTGGGCGAACGAGCTGGAGCAGGTGGCAGAAAAAGTATACCTGACGTATCGCAAAGGCGATCTGAAAGGGCACGAAGCCCAGGTGTCGCAGCTGCTGGAAAGCTCGGCTGAATGCTTTTTCCATTCGTCGATCAGCCGGCTGCAGGCCGACGACAATCAGGAAATGATCGACGTTGTGGAGCTGACCAATCACGAAACGGGCGACGTCGTTGAAGTCGAAGTGGACGATGTGATCGTGAACCACGGCTTTGAACGCGATGCCGAACTGCTTGAAAACAGCCGTCTCCCGATTGAGATGGCCGACGAGATGTTTGTCGCCGGAACGGTAAACGGCGAGGCCTCGGTCGACGGGCTTTATGCCGCCGGCGATATCCTGAAGCATGACGGCAAGCTGAACTTGATCGCGGGCGCCTTCCAGGATGCGGCGAATGCGGTCAACAAAGCGAAGCAGTTCGTACAACCGGAAGCGCCGGCTGCTGGACTCATTTCGTCCCACAATGAACGCTTCAAAGACAAGAATAAAAGAATTGTTAAACAGATGATGCAGTAACCCATGAGCTGTCCCGGAACCCCGGGGCGGCTTTTTTTCTCGTTGCATGGTTTGGGTGTGGGTCGATTCGGGTGCTGAGGGTTACTTTTCCTGGTTGGGAGCCGGATTGTGATGGTTAGAAAGCGTGTAAGGTGCACAATCAGGTGAGATGATGGGGATTGTGGGTGTTAGATGGATGGTAAGAGTTATAATCGGGCTGGAGGATGGTGATTGTGACGTTTAGAAGCGCCGCAGCGGCGGAGTAAAGTCCTTAGGCTTGCTGATGGAGGTGTGGACAAGGTACCATATAAAAAAGTGAACAGCCGGACGCAGCACAAAGATAACAGAAGGGAGTCGAAGGAATGACCGAACCTTTCATTCGAAATCATCATTTGAATCTCATCAAGAACCAGGGACGCTATATTCAGCAGAGCTTCCGGGATGTGGAAGATTCCGGGGTGATGCAGGCTGTGAAAGGGCAGGCCGCCGAGCATGTGAAGCAGGCGCTGCCGGTATTGACAGAGGAGCAGGAGGATGTGATTGATCCGCTTTCGGATGTGGAGACAAGCATTGGGGTGGAGGCGTTTATCGGGTCGCTCCAGCCTTATGTGGAGCCTTTTCCGTTTCTTGATAAAGAACAAATCGGCCGTCTGTTTCCGCATCATAAGAAAATGGAGATGCCGGATCTTGGGGACGTCGATTTTGCGCACCGGACGTACATTGGCTGGAATGACGGGGGCCACCGCAAAAAGTTCATCGTCTACGATCTTGATGGGGAGATCGTTGGGATGGAAGGGCGCTACACTCCGACGAAACGGCAGGATTACTGCTATTTCTGCCGGGAACTGGCACCGGTGATGCTCGTCACCTTTGAAACGCATGAGACGGATGCGGACAATCCGGAATTTTACCGGGCGCTCGGTCACCATATCTGCATCGACAGTGAGCAGTGCAACCGCAATATCAGCGATGTGTCGCGGCTGGACGGCTTCGTGCGTAAAGTGCTGCAGCATGGATAAAATAAAGGCCCTCTTTTCAGCGAAGGAAAAGGGGGCCTTATACTTATAGTTGGAGGAGCTGTACAGCGGTGTCCGCATTACTCATCGTTTATGTTATGTTCATCAGATCCGGGCAGTTCTTCTCGTCCCTGGAGTTTTATATTTTCATCCAGCATGAGGAAATAAAAGCAGTAGTCACTTATACATATCCGGTGGTTCTACATTAAACAACTCTGTGATCAACACACACACGCCTAAAACAAGAAGAGGGCTGATGAGTAACATAATACTTTGTATAAGCAGCCTCCGGTTTTTCAGTGCATTGGCAATAAGCATCGTGCTCAGGCTGCAGCATAGGAGGATGGTGATGCTGAAGATGATCATGTCAGGATGATAAAAAAGGGCATAGGAAGCGGCACCGCAGGTAAGTATGACCCAATATAGAATCAGAAAACTCTTTTTTGCTGTTGCACTCAATACACGCCCTCCTTGATTAGGAATTTATTACATTATATCTCTCCGGTAGTTGGATTGTTAACAGGAATGTTTCATTTTGTTCTGGTCAACGGACAGATGCTTTCTATCAAAAGGGTAGTGCTGCCTGTTTGCAGCAGCAAAAAATCTCCCGGCTTATCATGGAGACAGCCGGGAGATTTTGTATGGTGAGGGGAACGAGCAGCTGCTTACTGCTCGAGCGAGTCATGCAGCATGGAGACGACTTTGGCTGCATGCGCGCGGGTGCTGTCTTCTTTTGGCTGAAAAAGATTGTCTTCAGTGCCGGTCATGAGTTCGAGGGCGGCTGCTTTTTCGACCGCGTTTTGAGCGTAGGGGCTGATGCTCTCGCTGTCTTCATAGGAGACATCGGCTGCTTCTGCACTGTCTTCCTCATGTTCATAAGCGCGCACTGCCATCGCGGCCATCTGTTCTCTTGTGATGGAAGCCTGCGGGTCAAAGCTGCCGTCTTCCCTGCCGGTGGTGATACCAGCTTCGTGCAGGGCATTTACTTCGTCCGCGGCCCATGCCGGAACGTTTTCAAATGCCTGCCCGTTGTCTGCTGTATCGAGATCGAGCATCCGGCTCAGCATGACGGCAAACTGGGCTCTCGTCACGTTCTCGGAAGAACCAAATGTGCCGTCTGGACGGCCCTGAACGATTCCTGCGTCATGAAGGTTCTGGATGTACGGCTGCGCCCAGTAATCCCTGCTTACATCCTTGAATACCTGGTCATTTTCTTCACTGCCCTCTTCATTGCTGTCTTCATTGTTATCTTCACCCGGGGCTGCGGTGAATTCATAAAAAGCGACGGTGCCTGTCATTTCATGGGTCGCGCCGAGCACGGCATTGCCGGTCGGGCTGTCATCAGCATGGATGAAAGCAAGACCTTCCGGTGCCACATCCCCGGCAACATCCTGCGTGAAGTCACGGCTGGAGATCATGGTGACAAAGGAAGCTTGCGCCGGATTGGTCACATCATACACCATTACGCCGCTGAAGCGCTCCAGGGCAGTGAAAGCGTAGGTGGTGCCGTTGATTTCGCCGATTACCGACGTTTCCGGTTCCGGACCTTTGGCGTCACTGCGTCCGTCATACTGTATCTCGTCATTGTCCGTGTTGAAATGTTCAGGCATGGCTTCGGCGGTGATATCTTCCATCGTCGAACCGCTGTCATACACCAGTTCCATTGTATCGGCGTTGAAAATGGAGAAGCTGCGTCCGCCGTAGGAGTAAATCGCTTCATACGTGCCGTCTACCTGCCCGTTTTCATTTGTAATGACGGTTTCTCCCATTTTTTCAAGAATACCGTCGTCAACGACAGCATCCAGTTCTTCCTGGGTGTACCCTTCGTAATGGTCCGCGTTCAAGTCCACATTATCCGTGATATCAGCAATGTCTGTTTCCTCAGAATAAGCGTCATAATCGCGGGCGTCGCCTTCGTTCGGAGTGACGATATACGACTGGCCGTCTACGGTGTACGTATCAATCGCGTCCGGCATATAAAGGCCGAGCAGCGGCAGTTTTTCAATTTCTGTACGGCCGTTATTCGCGCCGTCCAGTTCATTTCCTTCCACGGAATGGTCTTTGACACCAAGACCCTGCACGTGTTCGATTTCAGCGGTTTCCAGGTTGATTTCAGCTATGGCATTATTCTCCTGCAGTGCGGCATAAGCGGTACTGCTGTCGTCGGTAACGCTGACGTATTCCGGTTCCAGCTGCTGCAGCACTGTGCCGCGGGAACCGGTTCTTACCTTCTCATCGAGCATGTCTTCGGAGAAAGTAAGTGTCTGCGCCTCCAGCCCACCGGCTTCGACAGCACCATCCGCCACATCAATCATGGAAATGGAACCTTCTGGATCTACACTGTAATCCGAAGCCGGTTCGCCTTCATCGGCTGTGAGTGCTTTTGTACCATCCGGGGTGAACGTGACCATATCCGGCTGGGCGCCGACCTGTACGTCATGAACATACTCCCCGTTTTTTGTTAAAAACACAACGTGTCCGGGATCGGTTTTTGGATCACTCACCACCGCAGCGGCAATTAGATCTTCGGACGGATGAGAGGCGATGCTTGTGATATTCGATATATTTTCCAGTCCGAAATCACTCATCGCCACGCGCTTAGACGTTTCCAGATGCTGATAATTCTGTTCCCCGAGGCTGCTGAGATGGACGATGTCGATGCTGGTTTCGGCTCCGTTTGTAACAAATGACTTTTCGGATTCCGTATCGTACACCATAATTTCGGTTCCGCCTTCACCAGCCATACTGTCATACTGCGCAATCTGTGATACATCAAGCTCCTGATCCCCGTACTGCATGAACGGAGGCTGCTCCGCCGCAGCCTGATACGGAAGGACCGCACTGAACAGCAGTCCTGTACCAAGCAGCGCACTTACTGACTTTTTCATAATCATTCCCACCCTCTTATGTATAATCATCTTCCATTGTAATAGGGGAACATAAAGGCAGTGTGAAGAAATAATTATATTTATGTTAATATTCTGACGCTGACTGTTCAGCTTGACATGTCCGTGTGAATCGTTACAATATAAATTGGATGAATTAGCACTCGTAAGGAAAGAGTGCTAAAAAATTGACGAAAGTTGTCAGGAGGGAACAAAGCATGACCGCAACCAAGCAGTTTGAAGCCGAATCGAAACGATTGCTCGATATCATGATCAACTCGATTTATTCCCAGAAAGAAATTTTCATGCGGGAACTAATCTCCAACGCCAGTGACGCGATTGACAAAATGTACTACAAAGCACTCACCGATGACTCGATCACGTTCAACCCGGATGATTTCTACATTAAAGTGAGCACCGATGCGGACAACCGTATCCTGAAAATCGAGGATACCGGCGTCGGCATGACCCGCGAAGAGCTCGAGGAAAACCTCGGTACGATCGCGAAAAGCGGGTCGCTTGCGTTCAAAAACGAAAATGAAATCGAAGACGGCCATGACATCATCGGTCAGTTCGGTGTCGGATTCTATTCCGCGTTCATGGTTGCCGATAACGTAACCGTGTACACGAAATCCGCCGACAGCCAGGAAGCGTTCAAATGGGAATCCAACGGTGCGGAAGGTTACACGATTGAACCGGCCGAAAAAGAAAACCACGGCACCGAGATTTACATTAAAGTGAAGGAAAGCGGCGAAGAAGAAAGTTACGAAGAATACCTGGATGAAAGTCACCTGCAGTCGATCATCAAAAAATATTCGGACTACATCCGCTATCCGATTCTGATGGACGTGACGGAGCAGCAGCCGAAGGAAGACAATGAAGAAGAAACCGTTGAAGTAACCGAAGAAAAAGCCATCAACAGCATGATTCCGCTCTGGAAGAAAAACCGGGACGAGCTGTCGGATGAGGATTACGAAGCGTTTTACCAGGAACGCCGCTATGGTTTCGACAAGCCGTTGAAACATGTCCACCTGGACATCGACGGCCAGGTCCGCTATCAGGCCGTTCTGTTTATTCCGGAGCAGCCGCCGTTTGATTATTACTCCGCCGAGTTTGAAAAAGGGCTGGAGCTCTATTCCAACGGTGTTCTCATCATGGAAAAATGCGCCGATCTGCTGCCGGATTATTTCAGTTTCGTCAAAGGCATCGTGGATTCAGAGGATCTTTCCCTGAATATTTCCCGGGAAATGCTCCAGCATGACCGCCAGCTCCGTTTGATCGCGAAAAACATTAAAAGCAAAATCCGCAATCAGCTGCAGAGCATGCTGAAAAATGAACGCGAAAACTACGAGACCTTTTACCAATCGTTCGGCCGTCAGCTGAAATTCGGTATGCAGATGGACTACGGCAGCCACACGGATGACTTGAAAGACCTGCTGCTGTTCTATTCTTCGAAGGAACAGAAAATGGTCAGTCTCGCCGAATACGTGGAGCGCATGAAAGAAGACCAGCAGTACATTTATTACGCGAGCGGCGACTCGGTTGACCGCATTGAAAAGCTGCCGCAGACGGAAATGGTCCGCGACAAAGGCTATGAAATCCTCTACTTCACCGAAGACATCGACGAATTCGCCATTAGAATGCTGTCATCTTATGAAGATAAAGAATTCAAATCTGTGGCAAGCGGCGATCTCGGTATTGAGGATGAGGAAGAAGAAGAGCAGGAAAAGAACGAACAGGAAGAAAACAAAGACTTGTTCGAAGCGATTAAAAACCAGCTCGACGGCAAGGTGAGTGACGTACGCGCGTCCAAGCGCCTGAAGAGTCATCCGGTCTGTCTCGCTGCCGACGGCGAAATCTCCATCGAGATGGAGAAAATCCTGCAGCAGATGCCGGACAATCAGAACATTAAAGCGAACAAAGTGCTGGAAATCAACGTCAACCACGACATTTACCAGTCGCTGAAAGACGCGTACGATAACGACGAGAACAAACTGGAGCTTTACACGAACCTCTTGTACAACCAGGCCCTGCTCATTGAAGGCATGCCGGTCGAAGATCCCGTTGCCTTCACGAACGACATTGTCAAAGTGATGGACTAACTAAAAACCGCTCCGTTCTGCATTGCAGACAGGGGCGGTTTTTTATAGCCGGGCAGCGGCGTTTTGGCACCCAGCGCCGGTTGTGTGGCCAGTAGGTGATCGAAATAAGGTTCGTAACGTCCACCACTTTTCTTCTTAAAGACACTATCACGTGATCAGGTGTCGATAGAGCTCTCCAGGGTCCGTTCGAACCCACTAATGCTCTGTTTTTGTGCTGTAGTGTCTTTAAGAACGACGGTTTGACCTCTCTCACGCCGGATGTTTGTAGAAAAGCAGCACGAGAACGCCCCTTTTCCGTTCCATCCGGAAGAGGGCGTTTTTTCTGTACGGTATTTCATCTATAATTAAAGAAACAGAAATACGTGAAGGAGAATGATGATGAGAGGAAAGGACGTAAGATGGCGCCAGCGTTTCGAAAATTTCAGCAGGGCTTATCGCACACTTATGGAGGCAGTAGAACAGTACCCCGCGTTAAGCACTCTGGAGAAGGAAGGCATGATTCAACGGTTCGAATATACATTTGAATTAGCCTGGAAAACACTGAAGGACTTTTTGGAAGCCCAGGGAGTAGACGTTCCATTTCCTAGAGATGTACTGAAAACGGCTTATCAATATAATCTGATAGATAACGGTGAAATTTGGCTGGAAATGCTGGAAAGCAGAAATATTCTGGCACATACGTATAATGAAGAACGATTTTATTTAGCTGTAGAAAAAATTAAAAATGAATTTTCGCCTGCTATTACTCAAACCTTTCGAATGTTGAAGGAGAAATATGATGAATAATTCGTTCGGCATTACAGACAAAAGTTATAATCTTATTCAGAATGCCCTGCATCAGTTCCCTGAAATAGAAACCGTTTATATATTCGGGAGCCGTGCGATGGGCTATTACAGAAAAGGATCGGATATTGATTTGGCTGTGGCAGGCGAAGCGGTGACAGAAAAGGTGAGAGGGAGGTTGAGTACGGTATTAAATGAAGAGATCCCAATCCCTTATTATGTCGATGTTCTTCATTATGAGATGATCGTAGAATCTGCACTGAAGGCGCACATTGATGAAGAGGGAAAGGTGTTTTATGAAAAGTCCTATGTTTTATAGGGCCTCATCCCGGATGTTTATAGAAGAGCAGCACAAGAAGGCTGAGCATCACGATATCGAGACGGGCTTCAAATAAAAAAAGGAGAAAACCGGATTCGATCAAAGGGACTTTTGTCAGAATAATAGCTCCCAGGATAATCACCAGCAGCAGTATACAGGCATTTTTCACATGTTTGTTGAGTACGAGAAGGACTCCGCATCCGATTTCCACCCACGCGGCAGCGGTCATGACGGCGGTTGGAAACGGAAGCTCCATTCCGCTCAGCATGCCGGGGTTAAGGAGTTTCATGCAACCGGAAACGATAAAAACAAAGGCCGTGAGAAAGCGGGGTACATCAAGAAGTGGTCGTATTTGCGACATAGGTTGTCCCCTCCTTTTGTACCCATTCTATGAAACAATCCTGGTTCCATTCATATGAGTTTTCCTGTTCCAATTTATAGGAAATCCGAAATAACAATAGTATGTGTAAAATAGTTCTCGGTAACGACGAAGGCTGATGATTGGAAAAAAAGAGAAGGTCCTCTATCATCGATGTATGCCTAGGAAGCAAATACAAAGCGAAAAGAGACCTTCTCATGACAATTATTGTAACAGAAATGCACCAGATAATGAAAGAAACACCGGATGTCCGTATGTGGAAAGATGTATATGGAGGGTTCAGCGGATTAACGAAAACGGAGCAGGCAGCTTTATTTGATGCAATGAAGCGGGGCTTGTTTCCGGAAGACCAGACAAAATCACAAAACGACTCAAAACCATTCATGAGGCACGATTTGCTTCTGGAGTGGCTTGTGTTCATTGCGGGAGTATTTCTGTTAAGCGTAATGGTAAGTATCATTCTCGACAACGCTATCTACGCAAGGATTACGGTAGAACATTCAACGATATGACTAATACGCCATGAAGAAGCCGGTTAAAAATAGCAATTTAATCGCTTTTCTCATTTACAGACTTAGTATTCTTAATCAACTTATAAAGCTGATATATACTACCAATTGCTATAACGGAACCAATTATGACATAAGAAACTTGAAAATCATTCAGTGCATAAGAAGCAATGATACCTAAAGCAATTAGGACTATAAAGATATGAAAGCCTACTTGAAATTTCGTATATCCATCAGAGTTATTCATAACACGCATCCCCCAACGTAACTATCTTGTTCAATTATATACTAATTTTAACAAAAAAATGAAGAGTAGCAAAATATTTAATAAAACAACAATCTTTGAGAAAACAGCCTTATAAAAAGACAGAACCTACAAATCCGTGGTGCGATGAATGTACCACTAATCACGTATACAGATTACAAAGAGGGAGGTATAGCATGAAACGAAGCAGCCTGAAACCTGTAGAATACCCGGATTCGATGACGGTTCGTATTGCGGGAATCGTATTTCTTGGTTTTCTTCTTCAAGTACTGCTGGACAATATCCTGCCAACTTTACATCATTACTACCAATCCCATCTCGGCGGTTCTTATGAGGAAGGTCTTATTGTGCGGGGAGACGCTCTCTTAGCCTATATTATGTGGATTTTTCCTGTTGCTTTTTATTGTTTTACTCTTCCCAAAAGTAAATGGTT
The DNA here is from genome assembly GCF_042684865.1 of Salibacterium lacus. Taxonomy (NCBI): domain Bacteria; kingdom Bacillati; phylum Bacillota; class Bacilli; order Caryophanales; family Bacillaceae; genus Salibacterium; species Salibacterium lacus. The sequence goes on along the minus strand of NZ_JBHUML010000005.1, from coordinate 169,956 downwards.
TCAAGGCATCTTATTCACAACTGTCGTCATGCTTCCATTAGTCTGGTACGACTATTATGACTTCATGGGCGTACATAACAATATTGAAACAATCAGCATTTTCCGCCATGCCTTTTTCTCCGTGCCGTTCATGTTCACGCTGCACGTATTGCTGCCGGAACCTGACCCTCTGCCAAAACAGGAAACCGAGCCCCAAAATCGGCGCTATTCTGCTATAGAGGACTCCAAGTGGTAGGCGGCATGAAATGTTCTACACTGTCATTTTAAGGGCTGGACACGTTTTTTCTTTGCGGGGGCGCGTTACCGGCCAAATGGTGCTGCATACAAGCGGAGTAGTGTCGAATACATGCCGAATCGGCCGCGATACATGCCAAACTCGCAGACTTACATGCCGAATGTTAGAAAATACGCACCACGGGCCGGCAGCACTTCGCCAATATATCAGGAGGTCTTTTTATGCTGGAGGTGGAACCGGGCGGACCGCTCGATCTATTTTTCTATAACTATTATGTTATTTATCTCTGGGTCCTGCTGTCTGTTGCATTGATTCTATTCTTTATTGCGTGGGTGAAACGAAGTGCTGTCGTCATGGGATTATCTGTGCTGTTTAACGTGCCGCATATTATTGTTTTCTTTTTGGGCCCGCCTCCTGTACTGTACCCGGTTTTGTTTATGGCTGTCGTCATCTGGCAGATGTATATGTCTATGAAGTTCAAAGGGAAATAGGACCGGACGCAGCACGTGATACAAGCCAAATGGTGTTATATACAAGCGGAGTAGTGTCGAATACGTGCCAAGTCCGCCGCGATATATGCCAACCCCGCAGAATTTGAAGGATGAAGGACAAAAAAGCGTTGTTTCTGCCAACTTTTGCAGAAACAACGCACAGGATGTGATGGAAAGGCAGAAAACCCAACGCTTTCGTTTTATACTTTCATCTACCGTATAATCTTTATAAATAGCTGCTTACCATAATGACGATCCTCGACCAGGCGTTCTAAGACCTGGACTTCTTGCGGACCAACGTGGCTATCCGAAACTAAACCGTTCTTTTGGTGAAGAAACGTTTTTTATGCTGGATGATTCTTTGTGGTTGGCTGCTTTGAGAAAATAAAACGGTCTAGTGACAAAGGCGCGGGCAAGGCTAAAGCGATATACACGGACATTCCCAGCAGCGCAAGGTCTAACTCATAGCCATCGATAAAACCGGCCGGCCCCTTCACGGTAACAATGGCCCCGGCCATAATAAGAATAAATAAAATGGCGATAATTCTGGTACCCAGTCCCAAAATCATGGCGATTCCACCAATAAGTTCAATAATTGCCACGACATAAGCGGAGAAACCTGGGAGGCCCACACTTTCAAAAAAGCCAACCGTGTTTCCTATACCGGATTGGAATTTATCCCATCCATGGACAAAAAATATCACGCCTAAAACGATACGCAAAAACAACGTACCGATGTGATGGATAGTCATATTGATTTCCCTCCTTTCTTATGATTGGATGATGGACATGAGTAATCTGAAAACCAATTCCATCATTTCTGAAACAACATTGTAGAGAAGTCATCTTTTTTCGTCAAACAACATGGCCTGGCCGTGGCTGCCGTGAATTTCTTCATGAATTGTTCTATCATGAACCATCTTCTTACGTTGCCAAAAGATAGAAAATTGACTGGTGTTATTGCTTGTTCGACAGGATTATTTTTCAAAAATAGATATAAAAGCTGCATGCAGGGTTAAAAAGGACCCGGGAAATCACACGGGGAAATGCTTTCAGTATTGCTTTCAACCACAATCTATACAAGCCGGGGGCAATGATGATTTTTCTACTGATCCCGGCATAGCAGCAAAGGAGAGGGTGCTCGTTGCAAAACATGTTTTCCATTGGAGAGATGGCCAAGATCCATCATGTCAGTACCAAAACCCTGCGCCATTATGACGATCTGGGTCTATTGAAACCTATTTGGGTGAATGCGGATAACGGCTACCGGTATTATTCCACGGAACAATTTGAACAGCTGAATACCATCCAGTATCTGAAAGACATGGGTTTTTCGTTAAAAACGATTAAAGATCATTTCGATCATCGAAGTATTGACCGCATGATCAGTATGCTGGAAGCCCAAAAAGCTTCCACCGAACAGAAAATACAGGAGCTCCAAAATATTCAGCTTCGTTTTCAGCACAGGCTGGATGACCTTCACGCAGCGACAAAAGTTACGGCCGGGGAGCTGGGCGTGGTCCAGCTTAAAACCATGGGCGACCGGCCCATTGTCCGGTTGATGGAGGATATTCAATCAGAGTACGAGATTGAATTGTCTCTTCGAAAATTAGAAAATCTCTCCCGCCTGCATTCCTCCATTTTTATCGGCGGCGTAGGATTAACGGTCGACCAGCAGGCCCTTCGGCAGGGAGATTCCAGCACCTATAACTCGATTTTTTTATACCTCGAAAAGGAAACGGCGCCCAATGAGCTGATCACTCATTTTCCTGCGGGCACGTATGCGACGCTTTTGTATCGGGGCGAACACGAGCAGGCGTCCCGACACTACAAAACGTTATTCGAATACCTCCGCGAAAATAACCTGCATCTAGCGGGGGATGCGATCGAACGAACCATTGTCGACCATTATATTTCCCACGATGAGAACGATCATCTGACTGAAATCCAACTCCCGGTTCATGAGTCACCCATTTATCGGACGTGAGAACTTTAGTAGGAAGAAGCCGAACCCTGTTGTCCAGGGTTCGGCTTTTTTTGCTCTCCGTATTTAGCCGATAGCCGTTTTTGAATGTTTGTATGGCCGTAATATCACTTGTCCCTGTTTTCAGCTGAAAATTTGTTATTTCAATATTGACCTTACCCTAAGGGGAAGGTTTAAGATGTTTTACGTATTCGTTCGACGCAACCATGACTATGACTTTATTCCTATAATAAAACAACAAGGAGGCGAACATCATGAACGCCCAAAAACGAATCTGGTCCATTTCTTTCATTGTTGTCACTCTGGCTAATGCGCTCGTGTTTATGATCTTTGAAATGCTGCTTCCCACCCTGCCGTTGTTTGTAGATGCGTTGGGAGGAAACGCCGCCCACATTGGGTTGGTTACTGGGATTTTCATGTTTTCTGCGATATTGGTCCGGCCGTTCGCCGGAATGTTGGCAGCCCAAATGGATAAAAAATGGCTGCTGATGCTGGGACTCCTGATCATGGCGCTTTCGACCGGCGGCTATTATCTGGCCGACACGGTCTATGCCTTGTTAACCATTCGTCTGATCCACGGTGCAGGGTTTGGCTTAACCGTCACCTACTTTACGACAATGGCTGCCGAAATCATCCCGAAGGAACGTCGCGGAGAAGGAATCGGTTATTTTGGAGTTGGGGAAACTGTTGCGATCTCCGTGGGTCCGATGATTGGGATCGGTGTCCTGAATCTGTATGGATTTCAATGGCTGTTTGTCGGCGGTATGGCTGTCATGCTGCTTACGATGCTTATGGTTCTCTTTATTCAACGGGATCCGGACGTTCAACAAGGCGAAAAACATGAAAAGGTATCCTTTACGTTCGTGGAAAAACGGGTGTTGTTTCCCGCCCTGCTGATTTTCCTGGTTGGTCTCGCCGCTGGAGGAATCATGTCGTTCTTTTCGGTTTATGCGGAAGAAAATGATTTCTCTCATGTGGGGGTATTTTTCCTTTTAATTGCCGCCGCAGGTTTCCTTGTCCGTCTCGTATCGGGGAAATTGTTCGACCGCTACGGTCCCCCCGTGATTCTCGTACCCGGGGCGCTCTTGGCCATGGCCGGATTAACGATGCTCTATGTCACAACCAATACCGTGGTGATCCTCGTTGCCGCGGTGTGTTATGGATTTGGATTTGGCGCCATCTTCCCGGCTATCCAAACCTGGTGCTTGGATCTGGTAGGGGATCGGGAACATGAAAATGCGATGGCTTCATTTTTCAACTTCTTTGACCTTGGCATTGGGGGAGGATCCCTGGTGCTTGGCGTGGTGGCGGCGGCGACGTCATATCAAACCATTTATCTGATAACATCCTCCATTTATGGGATATTAATTCTCACTTATCTCTTATCCTTAAAATGGACCAAACGCTCCTCTTCTTACCCGGAAACAAGTAAGGAATCTCATGGATAATCAACTTCTCTGAAGTCGCTGCATTTCAACCAATTATTCATATTTTCTTTGCATCCGTGCGTCTATAATAAAAGGAAAAGACATCCACGAAGTAGTTCGGCATAACAGACAAAACTGTCGGTGCCGGGAGCGCATTACCAGCCAAATGGTGCTGTATACAGGCGGAGTAGTGTCGAATACATGCCAAATCGGCCGCGATACATGCCAACCCCGCAGCAATACATGCTGAATTCCAGAAAATACGGGCCGAGGCCGGCAGCTGCATACAAAAAAACGGAGCCCGGGCTCCGTTTTTTTACATTTCTATTATACGATCCCCTGCTTGATCATCGCGTCGGCTGTTTTGATGAAGCCGGCGATGTTGGCGCCGGAGGCCAGGTCGCCGGAACGGTCGTAGGACTGGGCGGCCTGGGTGCTGTTCTGGTAGATGGTTTTCATAATGTCCTGTAATTTGTCGTCGACCTCCTGGAAGGTCCATGCCAGACGGCTGCTGTTCTGGGCCATTTCGAGAGCGGATACAGCGACACCGCCTGCGTTGACGGCTTTGGCCGGAGCAAACAGGACGCCCGCCTCCTGGAACGTGCGGATCGCCTGCAGGGTGGACGGCATATTCGCGCCTTCCCCGACCGCTTTGACGTTGTTCGCCGTTAACGTCTTCGCTGCTTCTTCGCTGATTTCATTCTGCGTCGCGCAGGGCAGGGCGATGTCGCAGGCTGTCTGCCAGATAGCGGACGGATTGTCGTGATGCTCGGCATCCGGATGATAGGCGGTGTAGGCGGACAAACTGTTTCCCTGCCTCTGTTTCACGTCCCGCACCGTTTCGATATTTATGCCGTTTTTGTCGTAAATGAACCCGCGCGAATCACTGCACGCCACGACGTGCGCGCCGAGCTCGGCCGCTTTTTCCATCGCGTGGATCGAGACGTTACCCGCACCCGACACGACGACGGTTTGATTCTCAAACGACTGCCCGTAATCTTTCAGCATCTCTTTCATAAAATAAACGGCGCCGTACCCGGTAGCTTCCGTGCGGCCGAGAATACCGCCGTGCTCGATCGCTTTGCCCGTGAAAGCGCCGGATTCAAAGCGGCCGCGCAGTTTTTTGTACTCACCGAACATATAGCCGATTTCCTTCGGACCAACACCAATGTCACCGGCCGGAATGTCGGTATCCGGACCGATATGGCGATGCAGTTCATTTATAAAACTCTGGCAGAACCGCATGATTTCAGCGTCCGATTTTCCTTTTGGATCAAAATCAGACCCGCCCTTACCGCCGCCGATCGGCTGCTCCGTCAAAGCATTTTTCAAAATCTGTTCGAATCCGAGAAATTTAATCGTTCCGGCGTTCACCGATGGATGAAAGCGTGTGCCGCCTTTGTACGGCCCGAGGGCGCTGTTGAACTGCACGCGGAACCCGCGGCTGATGTGCACGGACCCCTCATCGTCGACCCACGGGACACGGAAGGTGATCATCCGCTCCGGCTCGACCATCCGCTCGAGAATATTTTCCTTCCTGTACATCGGATGGGCTTCAAACACAGGTTCCAACGCATCGAAAATCTCCCGCACGGCCTGATGGAATTCATCTTCGCCCGGGTTGCGTTCGACCACCTGCTGATACACGCGGTCTATGTAGGCACCGGCTTCGGTTTGTTCGTTTTTTTCTGTATGGGTGGTTGTCATGATTGATTCCAGCCTCTCTGTTGAAAGTTGTGCTGCCAGAGGAATGATACCCTCTCTGTTTCGGTGAAAAACACAGCGGGAAGGGTTTGCAGTGGACCGCAGAGGGAATACGGAGTATAAAAAAGAAACAGGAGGCGGGAGTCGTGTTTGATGCGCATATTCATTTGGAACAGTACGATAACCTGGAAGAACGGATAAAACGATGGCGCGAAGCCGGTGTGGAGCAGGTAACCGCGGTGTCCAACGACCTCGCCTCGTCGTACAGGACGCTCGAAATCAAGGAGCGTTATCCGGATTTTGTCAGGGCGGGGTGCGGGTTTCATCCGGAACAGCCGCTGCCTGAGACGTCGGAGTGGGAAGAGTGGAAGCGTCTCGTGAAGCTCGAGCGGGAGCACATCGCCTGCATCGGCGAAATCGGGCTGCCGCATTATGAGCTTGAGTATCTGCTGTCGCCGCTCGAAGCATATGAGGAATTTTTCGTGGAGTGCCTGCTTATCGCGCGGGAGTTGAAACTGCCGGCTGCGCTGCACGCGGTGCATGACAAAGCAGCAATCGTGTTTGAGATTCTGCGCCGGGAAGCGCCGTCTGTCTCCGCCCACTTTCACTGGCTGAAAGCACCGGAAGACGTAGTGGCACGTATCACGAAGGCAGGATATATGGTGTCGGTCACACCCGAAGTCTGTTACCGGGAACGGGACCAGCGGCTCGCGGCCGTGGTACCGCCCGGCCAGCTGCTTGTCGAAACCGACGGTCCGTGGCCGTTCCAGGGCCCGTTTGCCGGAACGGAAACCACACCGGAGCTGCTCCATGATGTAATCACGACGCTTGCCGGTATAACAGGGGAAAAGGAAGCAGATCTGGCGGCGCGCACGCAGAAGAACGCAGAGCGGATGTACGGCGGTATGTAGAAAATGGAGGCGTTTGTTGCTTTCAGGTTGTGTGGAAAGCAGGGGGACGCACGTTTGTTGGGAATGGGTCATAAGGCACTTCAGAGGATCCATCGTCCCCCTAAACGTCATCAGGAAAGATTCCCAAAGCACTTTAGAGGGTTCCGCATTCCCCTAAACGTCATCATGAACGAATCCGAGTTACGTTTAGCCGGGAAATGAAGGGATAAACGTAACCCGGGGCTCGGGCGGCTGCGTGAAAAGGGAGAGGAATAGTCCATAAAGCACTTTAGGGGGTAACGCAGGCTTTCAAACGTCGTTGGGCATGTTGCATGAGGCACTTTAGAAGGTTCCGCATTCCCCTAAACGTCATCATGAACGAATCCGAGTTACGTTTAGCCGGGAAATGAAGGGATAAACGTAACCCGGGGCTTTGGCCGCTGCGTGAAAAGGGAGAGGAATAGTCCATAAAGCACTTTAGGGGGTAACGCAGGCTTTCAAACGTCGTTGGGCATGTTGCATGAGGCACTTTAGAAGGTTCCGCACTCCCCTAAACGTCATCATGAACGAATCCGGGTTACGTTTAGCCGGGAAATGAACGGATAAACGTAACATAAAGCCAATAAACCGTCTGTTCCCGGCATACATCATAAAGCCGGATGTCTATCAAATAGACATCCGGCTTTATTGTATGCTCCTGAATATTAAACGACCCCTTGGTCTACCATGGCGCCGGCGACTTTGAGAAAGCCGGCGATGTTGGCACCGGCGGCCAGATTCCCGGATTGACCGTATCTCTCCGCAGCCTCCACGCTGTTTTGATAGATGGTTTTCATGATATCCTGTAACTTTTCATCTACTTCTTCAAATGTCCAGGAAAGCCTTGTGCTGTTCTGGGCCATTTCGAGGGCGGATACAGCGACGCCGCCTGCGTTGACAGCTTTGGCTGGTCCGTATAATACATCATTATCCTGGAAAACATGAACGGCATCCAGCGTACAGGGCATGTTTGCTCCTTCTCCCACTGCTTTTACGTTGTTCGCGGATAAAAGCTTCGCCGCTGTTTCATCCAGTTCATTCTGGGTCGCACACGGCAGGGCGATGTCACAGGGGAGAGACCATATGCCGGATCCTGTTTCTCCGAATTCGGCATCGGGATGTTCGTTCACGTACTCGGCGAGGCTTTCTTTCCGCTCTTCTTTGATGTCCCGGACGGTCTGCAGGTCAATGCCGCCGGGATCATAAATGTACCCGTTTGAATCGCTGCATGCCACAACGTATGCCCCGAGCTGAGCCGCTTTTTCCATCGCATAGATCGATACATTTCCCGAACCGGATACAACGACGGTCTGTCCCTCAAAGGATAGTCCGTTATCTTTGAGCATCTCCTGCATGAAATAGACCGTGCCGTAGCCGGTGGCTTCTGTCCGGCCGATACTTCCGCCGTACGGCAGTCCTTTCCCGGTCAGCGCGCCGGCTTCAAAACGCCCGCGGAGCTTTTTGTACTGCCCGAACATATACCCGATTTCTTTGGGTCCGACGCCGATATCGCCGGCCGGTACGTCTGTATCCGGACCGATATGACGGGACAGTTCGGTCATGAAGCTTTGGCAGAAGCGCATGATTTCGGCGTCCGATTTTCCTTTTGGATCAAAATCAGATCCGCCCTTACCGCCGCCGATCGGCTGAGATGTCAGGGCGTTTTTGAAAATCTGTTCGAAGCCGAGAAACTTAATGATGCTGGCGTTTACGGTCGGATGGAAACGCAGACCCCCTTTGTACGGCCCGATCGCGCTGTTAAACTGCACCCGGAATCCGCGGTTGACCATCACATTCCCCTGATCATCGACCCAGGGAACCTGGAAGGAAATCGTTCGTTCGGGTTCCACCATTCGTTCGAGGATTCCATGGTCCATATATGCCGGGTTGGCAGCAAGGACTGGAACGAGAGAATCAACGATTTCACGCACGGCCTGGTGGAATTCATTTTCATTTGGATTACGTTTTGTCACGGTGTCAAATACATTGTCTACGTATTGCTGTGCACGGTTTATGTCAGTCTGCGTCGTATTTACGGCAGTCACCATGTCACTATCCCAACCTCTCTTCAACACAGACAGTTTAATGTGTTTATTCTGAAAAATCTGTTACAAAGTATTTTATACGTAATAGCTCAATCAAAACAATACGAAGTAGAGATTGGTTTCATGCTTTTATGAGATAAGAATGAAATAAAGGGAATGGGGGATGTATGTAATAGACAGCCGGCCGGCTTAGGAGGGGGGGATTACTGGTTGTCAGATGCGGGTTGAGCCACAGGACGCACATGGTTCGTCCCGTATTTCCGGTTTACCTGTTCTATCCGTTTTCTGCGGAGGGACTCCGACATCTCCGGTTTCGTGTAATCTTCTCGTATGACCTCTTTCTGCCATAATTTCCAGGATGCTTTGTTCACAAGAATTTCTCCTTTCCCAGACAGTACTATGTTGAATCATTGTAAAGGAAACGATTCAGGTGTATTGTAAAAGAGCAGGATTGTTCTAATCAATATAAATAAAAGATAGAACCTATATCAAAATGCGATGAACGGAGAGTCCAACGTGGAAATACGACAGTTGAAATATTTTATGGAAGTAGCCAAACGGGAACATATTACAGAAGCTGCCGAAGAACTGCATGTTGCGCAGTCTGCGGTGAGCCGCCAGATCGGAAATCTCGAAGCGGAACTTGGTGTTGATTTGTTTGTCCGGCAGGGAAGACGGGTGCGTTTAACACCGGTGGGAAGAGTGTTTCTGGAAAGCTCCAAAAAGTCGATTCAGATGCTGGAAAACGCGACGCAGGAAGTGCAGGAATACCTGCATCCGCACCGCGGAACCATCCGGATCACGTATCCGATCAGCATGGCGGCGTATACGCTTCCGACCGCGATCTCCTCGTTCCGCCAAACCTATCCGGATGCCAACTTCCATTTGAAGCAGAATGTTTACTATGATGTGATTGAAGAAGTGATGAGCGGCGAATTCAATATGGGACTGCTTGCTCCGGTTCCTGAGGACCATGACCACGTTTACGGACACGTGCTGTTCACCGAAAATGTGATAGCGTTGCTTCCTCAGGATCACGTTCTTGCCGACGAACCGCATGTCACGCTGCATCAGCTGCGGGAAGAATCGTTTATCCTGCTTCCGGAAGGGATGCATTTCCGGGAATTGGTGATTGAAGCGTGCCGGAAACAGGGATTTGAACCGAAGACGGCCTTTGAAGGGGATGATGTGGATGCGTTAAAAGGGCTGGTATCGGCGGGCCTTGGCATAGCGTTGATACCGGAAGTCACCCTGGTGGATACAACGCCGCGCTATACCGTGAAAAAGAAAATCCGAAACCCGGATGTCACGCGCACCGTTGGTCTGATCACACCGAAGGAACGGGAGCTTCTGCCGACGGAACGAATTTTCTTCGACTTTCTCCATGATTTTTTCTCCTCTTTTTAAGAACGAGGGGAGACGGCGGTGCATGGAAAATCCAGGACGGGTCCGAGGTTTGTTGCGTTTAGGGAGCGGGGAGGCGGTCAAACGTCGTTAAAAAAGCTTCCCAGAGCACTTTAGGGGGGCCGGCGCCCTGTTAAACGTCATCATGAGCGATTCTACGTTACGTTCAGCGGGAAAATGAACGGCCAAACGTAACCTGGAGCTCGTGCCGCTGCGTGAAAAGGGGGAGGAAAAGTCCCTAAAGCACTTTAAAGGTTCGCGCCGCCTTTAAAACGTCGTTATGAATAGTCCCTAAAGCACTTTAGAGGTTCCAGCTCCCCCTCAAACGTCATTATGATCCACCCATAAAGCACTTTAGCCGACCCATCACTCTACTAAACGGTTCCGGCGGGCAAACGCGATGTAGAAAACCCAAGCCTCAGCACATAAAAAAAGGGCAGGGAAAGCGCCGTGCTTTCTCCTGCCCTGTCTCTATATTTTACTTGCTGCCCCATACGTCGTCGGCGATGCGCTTGACGTGGCGCAGTTTTTCCCATTGCTCTTCTTCGCTCAGAATGTTGCCTTCCTCGGTGGAGGCGAAGCCGCACTGCGGGCTCAGGCAGAGCTGATCCCGGTTCACGTAATCGGCCGCTTCGTCGATACGTTTCTTTACGTCCTCGGGATCTTCGAGCTCGCCGAACTTCGACGTAATAAGACCGAGCACGATGAAGAGGTTTGAGCGTTCTACGAAGCGGAGCGGTTCAAAGCCGCCGGCACGGTCGGTGTCGTACTCGAGGAACAGCCCGTCCACGTTCAGCTTCTGGAAAATGGTCTCCGCTACTCGTTCATAGCCGCCGGACTCAATCCAGGCGGAGCGGAAGTTGCCGCGGCAGATGTGCATCGTGATGGTCATATCATCCGGACGGTCCGCGATGGCGTCATTGATGGTTTTAGCGTACCAGTTCTTAATATCTTCGGGATCAACGCCTTCCCCGAAAATCTCTGCGTCATGATTTTCCGAGCAGAAGTGCGACCAGGACGTGTCGTCAAGCTGCAGGTAGCGGCAGCCTTCGTCATAAAACGCCTGAATCGCTTTTTTGTAAGCCTGGGCCAGGTCGTGGAAAAACGACGCCAGGTCCTCATACGCGCTCTCGGCGAATTCGGTGCGGAAATGAAGCATGCTCGGACTCGGAATCGTCATCTTCGCCTCATGATCACCGGCAACGCTTTTGAGGAAACGGAAATCGTCCACCATGGAATGCTCGTTGAAATCGATTTTTCCAACAATCCGGATGGCACGTGCTTTCGTCTCAACGCCTTTAAACGGAATACCGGATTCGGCTTCATACTCTTCCACCCCGTCGAGTTCGGCGAGAAAATCATAATGCCACCAGCCGCGACGGAATTCGCCGTCGGTCACAGCATGAATACCGGCTTCTTTCTGCTTCTCTACGATTTTCGTAATCTCCTGATCTTCGATGTCGCGCAGCGCCTGTTTATCAATATCCCCGTTTTCAAAACGCTCTCTCGCGTCTTTGATAGGTTCCGTCCGAAGCAGACTGCCGACATGATCGGCGCGGAACGGAGGTTTTGTTGATGTAATACTCATGACTATCCCTTCCTTCTCCTGAAAAGTTTCCACCCTATTGTAACACGTTAAAGAAGAAAATCGTACGAAAAATCAGAATCACATTCGAAGGAGAAAAAATAGATGAAAAATGTGCTGTGGATCACGTATTATTCATATGCGTGCGGTAGAATGCTTTTCGGAATTCAGTCGGTGTCATGTTTTCATATTTTTTGAACATCTTCATGAAGTATTTTTCATCCTCAATGCCAAGGGCTGCCGCGATTTCTTTCACACCACTGTTCGTGCGGCTGAGCAGCTCTTTTGCTTTGGAAATCTTAAGCAGATGGATGTATTCGCTTAGATTCATGCCGATTTTGGATTTAAACAGCCGCGACAAATAGTTTTTATTGTAGTTGAACTGCTCCGCCACTTTTCCCACCGTGATATCCTCAAACGCGTGAACCCGCGTCCACTCCATGATTCTAACCAGGTGATGATCCATTTGATTGTCTTTCAAATCATAATAGAAATTCGTGATATTCTGCTCGGACAGCTCAATCAGCAGGGACGTCAGTAAATAATGGACGCTCGTTGAGGTGTAGTAATTGGAGTTGTCGATATGAAGCAGCTGCTGAAACAAAATATTGACGCGGTCCGACACAGCACCGTGAAAATACTGCGGCAGGTAAATATCGGAAATCGAGCTTTGGGTATCAGGATTTTTTCTTAAGCGGGAGATCTCCTGATCCATTTCTTCATTGCTGATATGATATACCGGCGAGGGGGATACAAAGTGGACCCAGTAAAACGAAAGCCCCGGGGCACACGGACAGAATCCTTCGTGAATCTGATCCGGCAGCACGAGCATTGTCTGTCCGGGATCGATGTTGTATTTCTGGTCCGACTGCTCCATATACAAGGTATCGTTGACCCCGATAATCAGCTCGTAACTGTCGATGACTCTTTTTTCATGCGTCCATGGTTTACTTGAGATAAACTGCCCGGCTGAAATAAATTCCAGTGGTTCTTTCGTGCTTGTTTTGATATGCATCCGTATTCTCCTTTGCACATATAGTAAGAAAAATACACCTATTCTTCCATATGAACTACCGACACCGTCACACGGTAGTGATATGATTTCGTTAGAAGGATAAGCTGAAATGACATATCAGGGGGTTCCAGGTACGGCGGCGCCTGGAATCCGGTGACTGTCCGGGTCATTATATTCCACTTATTCTTATATCTATTACTCGAAAGGAGATTCGCCCAATGGCAAAAATGACAGCGCTATCAATATCAAATATAACATTTTCAGATAATTTATGGAAGAAGAGACAGCAGCTCATAAGAGAATCGGTCATCCCTTATCAGTGGGACACACTGAATGACAATGTTCCCGGGGTGGAACCAAGTCATACGCTCGAAAACTTCAGGATAGCTGCAGGACTTTCAAACGCGACGTATTACGGCATGGTGTTTCAGGACAGTGATTTGTACAAATGGCTGGAAACGGTAGGGTATTCGTTATCGATGCACCGGACCGAGGAATTGGAAAAAAAGGCGGATGAAGCGATTGATTTAGTCGCGGCCGCGCAGGAGGAAAGCGGCTATATCCATACGTACCATCAGTGCGTGAGGCCTGATAAAAAGTGGACGAATCTCCGCGATGACCACGAACTGTACTGCGCCGGACATCTGATGGAAGCGGCTGTTGCCTATTTTGACGCGACCGGGAAGACAGTACTTTTAAACGTTGCCTGCCGGTTCGCCGATCTCATCTCAGACTTGTTCGGCCCGGGGGAAAACCAAATGAAGGGATATCCCGGTCATCCGGAAATAGAGCTTGCACTGCTGAAATTGTATAAAGCAACGGACAACATTAAATATCTGAATAGTAGCAAATTTTTTATTGGTGAAAGAGGAAACGAGCCGCACTATTTTGAATGGGAAGCCGCGAAGCGGAGCGACAACAAGGGAACCCCGCCTTCTTACTGCCAGTCTCATCTTCCGATCAGAGAGCAGTCGAGCATAGAAGGGCACGCGGTCCGCGCTGTTTATCTCTATACAGCGGTGGCGGAACTGGCGGCGGAAACGGGGGACCCTGAACTGGTGGAAGCAAGTGAACGCGTCTGGCGAAATATGACGGATAAGCGGATGTATGTGACAGGCGGCATCGGTTCGTCCCATTATCATGAATCGTTTTCGTTTGATTACGACCTGCCGAGCGACAGGGCCTATACCGAAACGTGCGCGTCCGTCGGGCTCGTCTTTTGGGCGGACCGGATGCTGAAACTGACAGAGGATGCCTCTTACGCGGATGTGATGGAGAGAACCATCTATAACGGTCTCCTCTCCGGCATGTCGCTGGACGGTACGAAGTATTTCTACGTGAATCCGCTGGAAGTGTGGCCCGAAGCGGTGAAAACACGGAATGATCTATCCGACACGGAACTGGAGCGTCAGGGCTGGTTTGTGTGCGCGTGCTGTCCGCCTAACATCGCCCGTTTCATCAGTTCGTTCGGAGATTATGTCTACGCCTGGAAGGAGGACAGAAAGGAACTGCAGGTCAACCTGTATGCCGCCGGGGACGCAGTATTTTCAACAGATACGGAAAACATCCGTGTCCGGCAGACGACGGAGTATCCGTGGGGGGAACACGTATCCTTTACGATAGATTCAGACAAAGGGGGTGTGGAGCTGACGCTGGCCCTGCGCGTACCGGGCTGGTGCCGGAATCCGGAATTAAAAGTGAACGGGAAAACGGTGGACCTTGAGGACGTCACAGAAAACGGATATGCCAAAGTGCACAGATACTGGCAAAAAGCAGATGACGTGACGCTGTTTCTGCCAATGGAAGTGGAATGGATCCGCGCGGACACAAGAGTGCGGGAGAACATCGGAAAAACAGCGCTGCAGAGGGGACCGATGGTGTACTGCCTGGAAGAACACGACAACGGAAGTGAACTACAGGAAATTCTTGTGTCGGACGAAAGCCCTTGTGACGTGACGTTTGAAGAAGGAGACCTTGGCGGTGTCAACGTGATTACCGGGCGGGGGTACCGCGAAACGCTGCACGGCGATGCGCTGTACACGACACGCCGTCCTCATAGAGAACCGGTTACGTTTAAAGCTGTTCCTTATTTTTCATGGGCCAATCGAACGCCGGGGGAGATGAGAGTCTGGCTCCGGGAAGCGAAGGACGACTAAAAAAGGAGGGTTATCATGCGTACAATGAAAATGGTTGTCATCTTTCTTGTCGTTGTGTTGGTGGCCGGGGCATGTTCATCAAATGCTGGAAACGACGGGGCAAATGAAGGAGGAGAAAACAGCAGTGACGCCGTGACGCTGCATATGGCGAAATTGGAAAGCGATCCGAACGGCATGATGGAAGAAGCCCGGCAGCGGTTCAACGAAGAACATGATGATATCCAGGTGGAATACGTGGAAATGTCGAACAACGCGTCGGAAATGCACGACCAGACCGTGACGCAGCTGACAGCCAAGTCCGACAATCTGGACATTGTGAACCTGGACGTCGTATGGGTGGCGGAATTCGCCGAAGCAGGCTGGCTGAAACCGCTCGATGAATTGTTCACCGAAGACATGCAGTCCAACTATATCGAGCGCCAGGTGGAAGCAATGAAATATGACGGTAATATCTGGGCGGTCCCCTGGTTTAATGATCTCCACCCTCTCTGGTACAGACAGGACTTATTGGAAAAATACGACCGTGATGTGCCGGAAACGTATACGGAAGCAGTAGAAACCGCTCAATTGATTCAGGAAGAAGAAGGAATGCAGGGGTTCTCCATGCACTGGGGACGTTCCGAGCAGCTGATTGTAAGTTTTACCGAATTCCTGCACTCCAAAGGCGGAAGCTTCTTTGACGAGCAGGGGAATGTCACGATAAACAGTCCGGAAGCGGTGGAAGCCCTGCAGTTTATGGTGGACATGATTGAAGAGTACGAAGTCGTTTCCCCGTCCGCGATAGGCAATTCCACGCCGGATGACGCCCGGATTCCGTTCACGCAGGGACAATCGGTGTTCCACCCGAACTGGGGGTATGTATACAGCGTGAACCAGGCCGATGATTCCCCGGTGAAAGATAAAACATGGGTCGCAAGCAATCCAGGTTTTGAAGGCGGACAGAAAGCCAACGCTGTAGGCGGATGGAACTTCGCTATTGCTGATCATACCGAGCATGCGGAGGAAGCTTGGGAAGTTATACAATGGTTTACCACCTTTGAAAATCAGAAACAGGTATTAATGGGAGGCGGCCAGGTCGGTACCCACCTTGACCTGTATGAAGATGAAGAAGTGCTGGAAGCAAACCCTTATCTCGAAGAATACCTGACAGTGTTTGACGATGCTTCAACCAGACCTACCCACCCGCAGTATGCCCAGGTCTCCGATATCGCGCAGTCCCATATTCACGAAGCGTTGAATGGAGACGTGTCCCCGCAGGAAGCATTGGATGCCCTGGCATCGGAGCTGAAAGAGTTAAACTAAACAGTCGGAGTAAAAAATAAAGGGGCTGTATCAAAAGCCATTAAACGTTAAGGCATCCGCTGCAGGCGGACGCTTGCCGCGGGCAGCGCCTCAGCTACATCAAACGGTAAAACCGCCGTTTGATGGGATCTTCGGCTGCTGCTCTTCCCGCTGGCGTCGCCGCCTTCCGCTTCTGCCTGGGGTGAATTTTCTATATTACAGAAAAGGAGCTGCACCTTTTGATACAGCTCCGAAAGGGGGTTGTAACATGCGGTATAAGTATTTACCTTATGTATTGTTGGTACCTATGTTCGTCATGATTATCGTTATTGTGTTCATACCACTTTTGACAACGCTGACGTACAGTTTTCAGTCGTATCAGCTGTCTGATCCGAATGCGGACAGTGGTTTTGTCGGACTGGAAAACTATATCTCGCTGTTTCAGAGCGAGAGATTCCGCTCCTCGATTGTGACAAGTCTCATTTATATTCTCGGCAGTGTCGCCGGCATGCTTTTCCTTGCTTTGATCACGTCACAGCTCGCGAATCAGTCATTTAAAGGACGGTCGCTGTTTCGTGCGTCGATCCTGCTTCCCTGGGCAGTGGCTCCGGTCGTTGCGGCACAGGCGTGGAAGTTCATGTATGACGCGGATTTCGGCATTATAAACCAGGTGTTATCGGGGATTGGTCTTATTGAGAGAAATATTCCATGGCTTGTTTCGGATAACCTTGCCATGCTCAGTGTCGTAACGACAAATATTTGGAAAACCACTCCGTTGTTAACGTTAATCGTTATATCGGGGCTGCAGACGATATCCAAAGATTTATATGAAAGCGCGGATATGGATGGTTCGAGTGCATGGCAGAAGTATTTTCATATTACGCTCCCCCTGATTAAGCCCTTTATCATGCTGGGACTCATCTTTACGACGCTGCAGACGATCAATGTGATAGATATCGTGTACGTGATGACCGGCGGCGGACCCGGAGAAGCGACGGAAATTTTCACTCTGTATAACTACAAAGTGTTTTTTCAATATTTGGACTTCGGTTTAGGCGGAGCGATGGCCGTTATCGGAGTGATTGTTGTCGGCATATTGATAGGATTTTATGTCCGCGGCATGAGCAAAAATATGGATGGCTGAAAGGAGGGGAAACATGAAAAAGAAATTGGGACCGTTATTCTGGACCTTTTTCATCCTTATTGTGCTGATTAATCTTGTTCCTTATCTATGGACGGTTTTAACGTCCTTCAAGTCGCAGAACCAAATTTTTGAGGCGGGGATTTTTCCGGCCCCCTTCATTATAGATAATTACGTGCAGGTTATTCTGGAGAGCGGATTTTTGTCGAATATCTGGAACAGTTTTGTCGTATCCGGCGTAACGTCGATCGTCTGTCTGCTGATAGGCGTTCCGGCTGCTTATTCGTTTGCAAGACTAAGTTTCCGCTTCCGAAACCCGCTGTTTATGCTGGTTCTGTTTATTACGATTTTTCCGGGGATATTTATTATCAGTCCGTTGTTTGATTTCCTGCGCAGCATCGGTGCCATTGATACGTATTTTGCGTTGATTCTGCCGTATGTTGCTTATTTCACCCCGCTTGTCGTGTGGATTTTGACCGGCTTTTTCAAAACGATTCATCCGTCGATTGAAGAGGTGGCGATTATGGATGGGTGCGGGGTGTTCCGGATGATTGTCAAAATATTTCTGCCGCTGTCCATCCCCAGCATTTTGACGGTGGGCATCATTGCGTTCACGCTCGCATGGAATGAATTCCTGTTTGCTTTGATTTTTACATCGTCCGAATCGGCAAGAACTGTACCGGTCGCGATTTCGCAGTTTCAGGGCGTTCATTCCCTCGACTGGGGACAGATGACAGCCGCTGCCGTGATCGCAACCATCCCGATTGTTCTCATATCCGTCGTGCTCCAGCGCTACATCATCAGCGGGTTGACCGCCGGAGCTGTGAAAGAATAAAGAAGGTATACGCTGGGACTGCCGGGGGCCGGGGCGTCTCCGTGGACACTAACATTGTGCGGCAGCATGCATAGTGTCCACGGAGGTAGTGTCGATGGACACTATAAGAATACTTCGGATAGATAGTGTCTACTCCTTTTCACCGGAAGATACTAATTCCTGAATGAAGCGGCATAGTGTCCACGACATGATGGTCCGTGTACACTGCGTTCTAATTTTTCAGTGATAGTGTCCACGGCGTATGAAGGAACCTTTACTGGTTTCCTTATCCAGTACGCAAAAAAGGGACTGCACCTTTGTGGTACAGCCCCTTTCATCATGATGAAAACATGTTTTAGGATTCGAGCGTTTCGACGACTTTTTCCGCGGTGCTTTTACTGGACTGCGGATTTTGGCCGGTGACGAGCTTGCCGTCCACGACGGAGAAATCGCTCCAGCTTTCGCCGCGTTCCATATTGGCGCCTTTTTCGCGGAGCTTGGATTCGAGCATGAACGGCATGTGCGCATCCAGCTGCATTTCGATTTCTTCATCGTCGGTGAATGCTGCCACGCGTTTGTTTTTCACAACCGGTGTGCCGTCGGCGTATGTGGCGTTCACCAGACCTGCCGGGCCGTGGCAGACGGCGCTGATGACGTTGTTTTCTTCCGCGAAATGCTGCAGAACGTTTTGAAGCACGTCACTGTCCGGGAAGTCGAACATCGTGCCGTGGCCGCCCGGAAGGAAGATAGCGTCATAGCCGTGTTTGTCTTCTTCACTCAGTTTCACGGTGTTTTTCAGAATACCTTCTGCTTCTTTCCACTCTGCACGGTCTTCGATGCTGTTTGGGTCGAGCGGAACTTCGCCGCCTTCAATGCTTGTGACTTTGATGTCATAGCCCTGCTCTTTAAATACATTGTATGGAACCGCAAATTCCTCGAGCCATAATCCTGTTTTGTGATCGTCGGTGATTGTGGTGTGGTTGGTAACCACCATTAGTACCTTTTTATCTGCCATGGTATCGTCCTCCTTAATCAATGTGCGGTTTTATCATATAATACGGAACCCGGTACTGTAAAAAATATTGCTCAGCTGCTGTTGCCCCGCGTGGGTATCGGGGTTTCCCGCAGCATCCGGGCAAAATGAACAAGGTTATGCGCCATCATTTTCGTGTTTTTCTTCGTGAATTCACTATCCTGCCCGGCTTCGATATAAGATGGCCCGGGTCCTGCTTCCCCGACCCAGTAGGCGTCGACGTTTGGTGGAATCGTGAAGCCGATGTGCTGGAGTCCATATAATATCGGTTTTGCTGCACTTTTCGCCCCGTCTTCGTTTCCTGTTACTACCACGCCTGCTACTTTGTTATAGTAAATGCCCTGGCCTTTCTCATTTGTTTCCCCGCTGGAGGCATACAGCCGCTCAATTGCACGAACGGCAAGGCTGCTTCGTTCTCCCAGCCAGACCGGGGTTCCGATCACTACGATATCCGCCGTTTCCACCTTTTTTTTAATGAGAGGCCACTCATCCCCGTTTCCCATATCCGGTGCTATGCCGGGGTGAATGTCAAAATCCGCGGTCCGTACTTCTTCCACGGCCACGTTTTCCTGTTTCAGCCACTCTCCGGCTTTTTCCAGGAGTGCGCTTGTATTCGATGTAGTGTCCCCCGTTTTTAACGAGGTATTCAGGAATAATGCTTTTAACTCTGCCATCTTATGACTCCCTTTACATAAAGCTTCCTTTCTTTGGTTTCCTCCTTTGTCCGGGATGTAAACCTCTATGTGTAAAAGGTATAATAGAAGAAAAAAAGGAGAAAGCAGCTATGACGAGAATCGTTGTGCTTGGGGATACCCACATACGAAAACCAGAGTACTCTCTGCCGGGTAAATTAACAGAGGAATTAAAAACGGCAGATCAAATTATCCATACCGGGGACTGGCAGGTGCCGGAGGTGTATGACCAGCTGAGGCAGTACGGGGAAGTCACCGGTGTCTACGGGAATGTAGATGGAGAGGACATGAAAGAGCTTGTACCGGAAAAACAACACTTCCTAAAAAAGGGCTGGAGCCTTGGTGTGGTCCATGGTCACGGCGGGGAAAAAACAACTGAAAAACGCGCACTTGAAGCCTTCGAGGAACCGCCCGATATTCTCATCTTCGGCCACTCCCATCAGCCGCTCCTCCGCTACAGCGGCAAAACCTTGCTGTTTAACCCGGGATCGCTCTTATACCGGCGCCGAGCTCCGTACTGCTCCTTCGGTCTCCTGCGTCTCGGGGAGACCATAGAAGCTTCCCATGTTTTTTTGTGACAGGTTATGAAATAAAGTAAGAATGTTCCACCTATTCTTCTGTTCCAGCTACCGATTTCATGGATATAGAATGGTATCCTTTGAGTAACAGCAAAACCATGACATCTTTACAGCGACAAAAAATGATCGCGCTTACACAAGGTGTCGGAACACAGGGGACAGGTTTTTTATCCGGAAGATTGGCTCTTTTACCATTCTATTTTCATCAAGGAGGAATAGGGGATGAAAGAAAAGCTGAGGTTGGCAGCAGCGGGACTTTTCATTGTTGCCGGTACCGGCGCGGGCGTTCCGTCGCATTCGGACAGCGTGAAGGCAGAGGAGAACGGAACCAGTGACGTGGAAACACTGCGGGTGGATGTCGGTCATGAATACCGGCCGGTTACCCAGGTAGCGTCAGGGGCTCTTTACGGGCTGGGCGAAGCAGGATATCCGCCGCAGGAACTGGTGAATCCGACAAAGCCTAAAATGTTTACACAGATGGCTCCGGGCGGCACTCATTTTCCAAATGGGGAAACAAAGGTATTGGGAGATTCCCTGGAAGTGGCGCCAATCGCGGAAGAGGCCAAGGCATCTGTCACGATCCGGATGCCTGATATCTACCCGGACTTTCCTTATCAATGGGAAGGGTGGAATGACTGGGAGACGAAAGTGAGAGAAATCGTTCAGGACACGAAGGAATCCGAATCAGACAACATTTATGGATATGAAATATGGAATGAACCGGAATGGACGTGGGATGAAGAAGCGGCGGGGCCCTTCCTGGAAGGCTGGGAACGAACATACAATCTGATCAAAGAAATGGACACAGAAACAGACATTATCGGCCCCAGTTTCACCCAGTACGATGAACCGCTGCTCCGGGAATTTTTAATTCACGCGAGAGATACGAATACCCTGCCCGATATAATGAGCTGGCATGAGCTCGGGAATCCGGAAGGCAATCATGAAAACGGACCGGCACCATGGGCGATTGAATCGCACGTAGAGGACTACAGGGCGCTTGAGAAAGAGCTTGGTATCGAGCCGCTCCGCATTAGTATAAATGAGTACGGTGTCCAGTCCGAGCAGGCGGTGCCGGGTGCGATGATCCAGTACATTGCACCATTTGAAAGAGCCGGCGTGGATACGGCCAACCTGGCTTTCTGGTACCGGCCCGGACGTCTCAGTAATTTATTAACGAGTGACATGGAACCAAACGGTGCATGGTGGACGTACAAGTGGTACGGGGACATGTCAGGAAACATGGTGATGACAGAACCTGCCGCCACAGACGAAGCCGGACTCGAAGGGACGGTGAGTATCAGTCAGGACAAAGAAGAAATAAAGGGAATCTTCGGCGGTCATGACGGAGACGGCGTGCTTTCCATCGACGGATTGGATGAGGCCGCGTTTCTGGATGATACCGCCCACGTGAAGGTGGAAGAAGCGTCGTGGCACGGAGTAGACACGCCGTTAAGTGAACCGGCGACCGTGTTTGAGGGAGAATTCACGCTCACCGGTGACAGCCTGACGATTCCAGTGACGGATATGGAAGAGTCATCCGGTTACAACCTGACCATCACGAGCTCTGGAGAAGACGCGTCACGCTATGAAGCAGAACATGCTGCTGAACATCCGGGTCAGGAGGCAGATGCCGGGACCTATGTGTCCAATAACAAATACGTGGCTCTCGAGGATGACAGTCTTGATTTTCAGGTGAATGCTCCGGAAGACGGGGAGTATGAAATAGAGCTGCGGTATGCAGGTATAACGGATGGTGATGGAGCGCAGGAGCTGGAGATAAATGGAGCTCCCCGGGATATCGCTCTTTCAGAATCGCCAAGGTCCGGCTATGAAACCTTCCGCACGACAGCTCATCTCGATGCTGGCAGCAACACTATACGTCTATCGGCGGACGGCACGGTGGACGTCGATTACCTTCAGGTTGGCACGAAGCCGGAGGGGCCGTTCCATCTCCGCGCGGAGGCAGAGAATGCTGCGATTGAAAATGCTGTAACCCATCATTCCAGCTATGCCTCAGATGGAGAGTTTGTAGGCAATATTGACTATGATGACAGCAGCGTGACCTTTGATATCGAAGTGCCGGCCGGCGGCGCATACACGATGGAAATCGGCTATGCGGACGGAACAGATGCCGAGAGCACCCATTCTCTTTCTGTGAACGGCGGACAATCGTCGGAGATAGCGTACGAGAATTCGGGGGGATGGATGAGTGATGTTCCCAATTTCGGTACAAGAAACCTGAAAACGACCGAGATTGAGTTAAACGAAGGGGATAATACGATCACGTTCGAAAAGGGGAGCAGCTATGCCGAACTAGACTATATCGCCCTCACCAGATCGATTACCCCGGATACCCTCCGCCGGGATGTAACGACATTTACGGACGAAGGTTTGATCAAAAACAAAGGAATAGCAAACAGCTTACAGGCGAAGCTGAAACAGGATAATCTCCAGCCTTTCATCAATCATGTTCACGCGCAGCGGGGAAAGCATATTTCCAAACAAGCCGCAGATTCATTACTGCGGGATGCAGAACAGATGATGCGGTAAGAAGAAAACACGTAAAAGAGCTGCCCGGTGCCATCCGGGGCAGCTCCTTCTTATGTTTACAGTTTCTCCTCATTCAGCTGTTCGTCGATAAAATCAAGGTAATCATCTTCGTTTTCAGGTTTAAGGGCACCGGTTTCCTCCAGAATGCGCTGAAGCTGGACATGGCCTAAAGCATCATAATGATTGGATTCGTCAATCGCGCTGTTCAATTCGTCCAACGCTTCTTGCGCAGTCTTCCCTTCCAGTTCGGTATCCATCGGCTCAATCGCGTCTATCATATTTTCCATTCCTTTAATAAGCTGCTGCCGGACAAAATCAATCTCTCTTGTTTCCAGCTCCACGCGCTTTGTGTCCATAAGTATATCAGGAACGTTATTCATGAAACGATTATAGTGAAGTTCAATGGTTGTCTCTGCCTCAATGGCGGTTGTAACTCCATTTACGTAAGAATCATACTGCTGTTTATGTTCATTTGTTAAGGCTTTGACCAATTTCTCATAATCGCTTTGCAGGGCTTCTTTGGAGGATTCCACTTCGAGTCCCACATCCGCCCACACTTCCTCATATTCATACGGTTCGTAGTTTTCTCCGTCGGCGCTTCCACCAGCCTCATCTTCACCGGTTCCTTCCGAATCAGCACTTTCAGAACCGGTGTCCGTTTCTTCTGATGCCGCCGTTTCCTCCGGACTGTTTTCAGCTTCTTCCTGCTGTTCTTCAGCCGCTCCGCTCTCTTCGGCTCCTGCCGAAGACTCCGCATTCTCTCCGTTGCTGCCGCACGCAGCCATGACGGTTACTGTCACTGTACATAAAATCAAGAAAAATATCTGTTTCATAATAACCTCCTGCTTCTGTTACGATTTTCCACACATGATCCAGCATACAAAAAGAAATGGTATGGAGAAAGAGGGTGTGGAAAAAAAGATAAAAACAGGAAATTCGATGCAGGGATAGTGCTTTTCTCTCATAATATTGTTTGTTCATATACTGCTTAGGGTTTTTACGGACACTTTACCGAAGAAAATGTCTGTAAAACCTGTATTACGGACAAAAATAGGGACGAAGGCTGTTAAAATGGCTGTAACCTCAGGATATTGGACACTTTTCCCTCCCAAATGTCCGTAACCGGCCGATACTGGACATTTTGCCGCTTGAAATGTCCACAACCACCGTAGCAGCTGCTTCGTAAAAAATCAGGAATCAATAAAGGAGATGAAGGGACAGGGGCAGAAGTGGTAGAATAAGAATAAAGCATGAAAAGGAGACTGGACATGACAATAAATATTGGATTCATGGGAACCGGGAATTTCAGTAAAAAGCATGCCGACATTCTATCCACCCGACGGGACGTGAATATTGCTGCATTTTTTGGCACGAGTCAGGAGAAGGCGGAGCGGATGGCGAAGCAGTACGAAGCCACCGGTTACGGCGATCTGGCGGAAATGCTCGATACCGAAAAGCTGGATGCGGCTTATGTGTGCGTTCCTCCGATGGCGCACGGCTCGATTGAACAGGAGCTGATCGACCGCAGCATTCCGTTTTTTGTAGAAAAACCGCTCAGCAACGAAGCGGACATGCCGGCTGATTTTGCCCGTCAGATTGAGGAGAAATCGCTGATCACCTCGGTCGGCTATCATTTCCGGTACAAGCAGAATACGCAGACGATGAAGAACTTTCTCGAGCTTCAGGAGATCGGGATGATTACCGGACGCTGGATGAGCGGCATTCCGCAGACGGCCTGGTGGACCGACCAGGAAAGGTCCGGCGGGCAGTTCAATGAGCAGACGATTCATCTGGTCGATCTGCTTCGTTTCACTGCCGGGGAAGTGAAGAGCGTGT
Organism: Salibacterium lacus; assembly: GCF_042684865.1. Taxonomy (NCBI): domain Bacteria; kingdom Bacillati; phylum Bacillota; class Bacilli; order Caryophanales; family Bacillaceae; genus Salibacterium; species Salibacterium lacus. The sequence goes on along the minus strand of NZ_JBHUML010000005.1, from coordinate 145,053 downwards.
ATGCTGTCTTTGCGAACACAATCCTGGGTAAAGACGAAAATAATGTATCCATCGCCGATGTTGGCGCAGTAACGTTGACGCTTGAAAACGGCATTATTGCGAACTTCTCCAACACGTGTGTCCTGCCGCCGCATGTTCACGACATCGGCATCACCTTCTACACCGATGACGGCATTTTAAGCTGGCAGCCGGACCGTGTGGAGCATGACAGCGGCGGCGTGATGGAAGAATATAATGACCGCGACGACCCGTATGAAAAAGAAAATGAAACCTTTATCGAAGCGGTGAAAAGCGGAGATACTTCTGAAATCCAATCAGATTACAGCGATGCGCTCAAAACCCAGCAGATCACCGCTGCCGCCCTCCGATCCGCAAAAACCGGACAGGTCGTTGAAATCACGAATCATGAGAACCAAACAAAGTAGAGAGCTCCCCCCCCCCCGACAGCAGATACGCTCTGCTGTCTTTTTTTGCGCTGAAGACTGTTTCACCGGCGGGAGAGGGAGGAAGTGGTCGTTAGAGCAGGTCTGGGGACCAACGGCACGCCGAGGCGAAAGCTGGATTGGTCGTTAGAACGCTCCAGTGGCCAATACACCGCTGACCTAAGCTGAAATTGGCCGCTGACTCCCAGCTAACGACTGATTCCCGCCAGCCGGAATGGAAAATTGGTCGTTAGGGAAGAGCACCAGGCCGCCCTTCCCCCGGACACCCATTCAACGCTTTTCCCCTGGGGCATGTACGCGCTAACGACGATTCCTCTGGCTGGTCAGGGGGAAGAAGGTCGTTAGAGCAGTCCTGGCGACCGATTGCATGCTGGAGCGAAAGCCGGATTGGTCGTTAGAACGCTCCAGGGACCACTTCACCGCCGCTCCCTACTGGAATAAGTCGCTTGACGCTGTCTAAGGACCAATTCCCGGCGTCCGAGGCAGACAAATGACCGTTAGCGGATCCTAGGCATTGATTGCAGAAATCCCCGGCCGGTGAAAAGGAATTCCGGGAGAAACGGCTGCGCCTTTATGATTCGATTTCCGCGATTTCTGCATCAATCCGTGCGTTTCTGCATCGATTCCCGGGCTTTTTCTCTTTTTCTCGATCGATTCTCTGGATTTCTCCCTCGATTCCCGGATTTTCCCAATCGATCCGCATGCAAACAGCATCAGGACGCCCCCTGCATAAAACCATCACAGTGTGTGACAATCGAACGTGCAAGAGACTGGGATGAAAGCGTATACATCAAAGCTTGTTCCGATGATAGAATGAACATATGGAAAGGGGGGAGACGATGCAGCTTGACCAGCGGAGCAGTGATCTACTGAATGAACTGGCTGCTAATCCCGGTCTGAACAGCAAAGATCTTGAGGTCAAGTACAACCTGAACCGGCGCCAGCTGAAATACAGTTTTGACAAAATCAACGGCTGGCTGAAAACGAAAAATCTGCCCTGCATTGAGCGGACGAGACAGGGGCTGTTCCTGATTGATCCGGTTGTTTCATCCACGCTTTTCGGAGGTGAAACGAAAGAGCAGCAGGAAGACAACGTTCTTTCAGAAAAAGAGAGGGAGGATATCCTGCTTCTTCTGCTCCTGGGCGGCCCGGAAGAGCTGTCCCTCATACATTTCACGAGCGCGCTTGATGTCAGCAAAAACACAGCGTTGAATGATCTGAAAAAAGTGCAGGAACGGCTCGCACCCTACGACGTCACCGTCACGTATTCCAGGCGGACCGGGTACGAACTGGAAGGGAAGGAATTCGCCATCCGTCAGGTCCTGCTCCACACCGTGGCCCGCATCATGGGGCATTCCGGGGCAAAGGGACGCTTCCTTGAGACGACGGAGCTTCATGAAGAAGAGATCACATTTTTTCAGGAGGTGATTCAGGACATCGAGCACAGCCTGCAGCTGAAATTCACTGACGAGAAAATGGAATCCATGCCTTACGTGCTGTCGCTTCTGCTGCGCAGAGTAAGCCAGGGGCACTGTATAGATTCGTTTTATATTCATTATGAAGAAGTGATGGACACAAAAGAATGGAAAGCAACAGAAAAAATTCTCGAAGGACGGGCGGAAGTGCCGGTGGAGGAGCGCCTGTTTATTACGCTCCATCTGCTCACTGCCAATGTGTACTGGGCGCAGGATCTGACAGAAGATGCCATTCCGGATCTCCTCACAGCGCTTGAAGACATGGTGCGGTTGTTTGAAACGTATTCCTGTATTCATCTGCATAATAAAGAGCAGCTGCTCCACCGGTTGATGCTTCACGTGAAACCCGCCTATTACCGGGTGAAATACAAGCTGACCGACATCAATGAATGGGAGCTTGGGATCAGTGAAGAATTTCAGGAACTGCATCACTTGGTGAAGCAGTCGACCGGACCGCTTGAGACGCTGATTGGAGAGCCGATGCCGGACAACGAAACAACGTACATTACGATGTTAATCGGCGGCTGGCTGACCAGGCAGGGGGACAGCATTCACAGCAAGACGAAAGCGCTCGTCGTCTGCCCGCACGGTGTCTCGGTTTCAAGACTTCTGTTCGGGGAGTTGCGCGATGTATTTCCGGAACTCGTCTTTTTGGACGCGTTATCGGTCCGGGATTTCCAGAAATATGAACTGGAATACGACGTCGTGTTTTCCCCGGTCTTTGTCCAAACGAAGGCGACGCTGTTTCTCGTAAGCAAGATGCTGGACCCCGATGAGAAAAAACGGCTGCGCCGGCAGGTGATGTCGGAGCTGCACGGGTATACCCCGGAACATTTAAGCGTGGAAACGATGCTGGACATCGTGCACAAACACGCCCATGTGTCCGATGAAGATGCCCTGCAGCAGGAGCTTGAGAAATACGTGCACCGGGACAGCGGGTCGGCGGATGCTGATCCAGCCGTTCAGCGTAAACCCCAATTGTATGAAATGGTCACCCCGGAACGAATCCGCATCCTTCCTAAAGCGGCGGACTGGACCGGTGCCCTGCAGGCGGCAGCCCGGCCGCTGGTGGAAGAAGCAAGCATTACCGAAGAATACGTGGAGGCGATGCTGGCGCAGGGACAGGACGATCCATATTTTATACTCGGAAACCACGTAGCCATCCCCCATGCCAGCCCGGAAAACGGGGTGCAGCAGATGGGAATGAGCCTGCTGAAACTGGAAGAAAGCGTGTCGTTTGATGACACGCACCGGGCCCAATTCATTTTCGTCATCGCCGCGATGGATAAACACGACCACCTGCAGGCGCTGCGTCAGATTATGAAATTGTCCCAGAACCAAAGCGATATAGAAAATTTAAGGAATGCAGCAACGACCGATCAAATCCAAACGATCCTGCAGAAATATGCCTTTTAAGACTACAAGCAGAAGGAGTGCCGGCCTTGAGTGATTTACACATCGACGAAACTTTAATACTGGATAACATGCAGGCCGCAGACGCCGACGACGTGCTGCGGACGATGGCTGCCAATTTGTACGATCATGAACTTGTGGAAGAAAGTTATATTCAGGCGGTCATCGACCGGGAGCACGAACACCCCACTGGTTTGCCGACGAAGGGGCCGGCTGTGGCCATTCCCCACACGAGCAAAGAGCACGTCCGTCAAAAAACAATCAGTATCGGCGTGCTGGATGAACCGGTTGCGTTTGGCATCATGGGCGAAGAAAAGGAGACGGTCCCGGTGGAACTGGTTTTTATGCTCGCCATGGATGACGAACATTCGCAGTTATCAATGCTGCAGCAGCTGATGAGTATTTTTCAGGACGAAACACAGCTGTCTTTTTATAAAAATACGAAAGACAAAACAAAGCGGAAAGAGGCGCTGATAGACACGCTCTCACTATCCCGGCAAGGAGGTGAAACAAGATGAAAAAAAGAGTGCTTGTGGCGTGCGGCACAGGTATTGCCACGTCAACGGTCGTGAACGATGCGATTGAAAATATGTGCAAGAACCACGATATTGAAGCAGAAGTCATCCAGTGCAAAATTTCCGAAATAGCACAATACGAAGATTCCGCTGATTTATTAGTTACCACAACGGTGACGAAAAAAGACTATCCATTTCCGGTCATCAACGCCCGCGCGTTTTTAACCGGTATCGGAACCGAAGAAACAGAGCAGGAGATTCTGGATGCATTGAAGCAGTAAAAAACTAAAACCTCCCGGAACGGCCGGCGTCCGGGAGGGGTGTACTTTTATTTATCATTTATACATTTATTACTAATTATGGAATAAATAATTATTTATTTATCAAGGGGGAAACATTGTGCAGGGACTTATAGATGGTTTTCAGGCATTTTTGAATATCGGTCCGACGGTTATACTGCCTGTGGTTATTTTCATCATCGGTATTGGCTTCGGACAGAAGCCCGGTAAGGCATTTCGTTCCGGGTTGACGATCGGGGTGGCGTTTGTCGGCATCAACCTTGTCGTCGGACTGCTTGTCGATAATTTAGGGCCTGCCGCCGAAGCGATGGTGGAGCGGCTCGGTGTCGAACTGAACGTGATTGATATCGGCTGGCCGGCGGCGTCCACGATTTCCTGGGGAATCCCGATTGCCGCGTTTATTATTCCGCTGGCCCTTCTTGTAAACGTTATCATGCTGGTTACAAAAACAACGAAAACGATGAACGTCGATATCTGGAACTTCTGGCACTTCGCGTTTATGGCAGGCATGGTTTATGTGATGAGCGGCAGCATCATTCAAGGATTGATTGCGGCGATTCTGTTTGAAATTGTGTGTCTTAAGATCGCGGACTGGACCGCGCCGATTCTCGAGCGCGAATTCGATCTGCCCGGCGTATCGGTGGCAACCGGAAGCACGGCCTCCTACGCACCGCTTGGCATTCCGCTCGTATGGCTGGTGCAGCGGATCCCTGGAATCAAGAAGCTCCACGCCGACCCGGAGACGATCCAGAAACGCTTCGGCGTCTTCGGCGAATCGATTTTCATCGGCCTGTTTCTCGGAATCGCGCTTGGCATTCTGGCAGGATATCCGTTTGGGGAAGTGTTCAACATCGGTATTACAATGGCTGCCGTGATGCTCTTGATGCCGCGGATGGTGAAGATTCTGATGGAAGGGCTCATGCCGATATCGCAGTCGGCGCGTGATCTGCTGCAGCGTAAATTCGGCGCGAAAGACATCTATATCGGCCTCGACGCAGCGGTAGCAATCGGTCATCCGGCGGTTATTGCGACGGCACTCATCCTCGTTCCGATTACGGTGGCCCTTGCGATTGTGCTGCCTGGTAACAATGTACTTCCGTTCGGGGACCTTGCCACGATTCCATTCATCGTCGCCTTTATCGTCGGAGCCGCGCGGGGCAACATCATTCACTCCGTCATTGTCGGCACCGTCATGATCGCACTCACGCTCTACATGGCAACCGATGTCGCCCAGATTCATACCCAGATGGGCGAAGCAGCGCAGTTCGATATGCCGGAAGGAACGAGTCAGATTTCGAGTCTCGACCAGGGCGGCAACATGATCAACTACGTCATCTACAAATTCTTCTCGCTCTTTAATTAACGAAAAAAGGAGGAACGCGTGATGCAGGCGCTTGTGAAAGAACAAAAAGGGTACGGCCATCTCATCGTCAAAGACGTACCGGAACCTGCTCCCGGACCGGACCAGGTGAAAATCGAAGTGAAATATGCCGGTGTCTGCGGGTCGGATCTGCATGCTTACGAAGGGCATTATAACGTGAAAACACCGGTTATTCTCGGTCATGAATTTTCCGGAGTTGTCGTGCAAATAGGAAGCAATGTCACCGAATGCCGCCCGGGAGACCGGGTGACCACCGAGACGACGTACGACATCTGCGGGGAGTGCCGGTACTGTGAAAGCGGGGACTACAACCTTTGTCCCCGCCGCGTCGGCCTCGGCTCCAAGCAGGATGGCGGCTGGACGAATTACGTCATTGCGCGTAAAGAAAGCATCCATGTGCTGCCGGAGGAAGTCGATTATGAAGCAGCCTCGTTAACCGAACCGCTCGCCTGTGCGTATCACGCGGTAGAAAAAGCAGAGGTAGGAAAAGGGGACACCGCGGTCGTTCTCGGCCCCGGCCCGATCGGCCTATTGACCGCGCAGGTGCTCCAGGCGGGAGGCGCTTCGGTCATCATCACCGGTCTCAGCCACGATAAGACGAGGCTTGCCAAAGCGGAGGAACTTGGCATCGATGAGCAGATCAACATCGAAACAGAGAATGTGAAAGATATCGTTTTGGAGCGCACGTCCGGATACGGCGCCGATCTTGTTTTCGAATGCACCGGCGCTCCGCCGGCGGCTAATATGGGACTGGATCTCTTGACGAAAAAAGGACAGTACGTCCAGGTCGGTATTTTTCCGGAGGAGAAAGTCTCGCTGAATGCAAGCGACATCATCCAGAAAGAAATCCAGGTGACCGGCACCCGCAGCCAGAAAGCGGCCGACTGGGAACCGAGCCTGGAACTCATACGAAGCGGAACCGTTGATACGAAGGCTCTGATTACCCACGAATTCGATATCACGCAGTGGGACGAAGCGTACGACGCGATTAAAAACGGCGGAGGCATTAAAGTGTCCTTGACGCCTGTCAATATGGAAGAAAGAGGGGATAATACATGATTCAATCGATGGTGGAAACGATGCTCGGTCCGTTGAATCCGGTACTTGATATGTATACGGCGAACCAGACGTGGATTAATACCATTCTCGTGGCAGCGGCATCCATCGGTATCTTCCGGCGCCGGTTCGGCCGCGGGAACACAGAGGAATCGTCGTCATGATGATGAAGGCGCTGACGCTGCACGGGAAGAAGGATCTCCGGATGGAAGACGTGCCGCTGCCGGAAGTGACCGCGCCGGATGACGTCGTGATACAGGTGGCGGCCGCCGGCATCTGCGGGTCGGATTTGTCCCGGTATGCCAAGCTCGGCCCGTATGTGAAGGGCATGACGTTCGGCCATGAATTCGCAGGCACGGTGCTTGCAGTCGGAACAGGTGTCACCCACGTGAAGCCGGGGGACCGGGTGGCCGGATGCCCCGCCTTTCCGTGCGGGACGTGCCGGGAATGCGAAAAAGGAAACCCGGCCCGCTGTCAGGCACTCACGGTGCTCGGCGCTTTCCGGCCGGGCGCTTTTGCCGAACAGACGAAACTACCCGCCGCCAACGTTGTGCCGGTACCGGAAGGCGTAACGATGGACGCGGCAGCGCTGATGGAGCCGTCCGCGGTCGCCCTGCACGCCTTGTACCGCTCGGCTTTGGAGCCGGGCGCAGCAACTGCTGTGCTTGGCTGCGGCAATATTGGGCTGCTCAGCATCCAGTGGGCCAAACAATTCGGCGCAGATAACGTCTATGCGATCGATATCGATCCGTCCAAGCTCGAACGCGCCGCCCGCCTCGGCGCCGACGTCTGCCTGAATCCAAAAGAGCAGAACGTGGAAGAAGCGCTGCTTGCATACAACGGAGAGGGAGTGGACGCCGCCGTTGAATCCGCCGGATCCCCGGTCACGTCTGTCCAGGTGCTCGCCCTGCCGAAAAAAGGCGGCGATGTCATCTACATGGGCATTCCGTACAATGATATCACGTTTGAACGCTACTACTTTGAACGCATTGTACGCAACGAACTCCGCGTCCTCGGCGGATGGAATGCCGTCTCCGCTCCGTTTCCCGGCCGCGAATGGAGCGCAACCGCCGCGGCTCTTGCGGACGGAACCCTCGAGATGGCCCCCGTCATCTCGCACCGCCTGCCTCTCGAGGAAGGCCCCGTCGTTTTTGAAAACATCATCAACCAGGAAGAACCGTTCAGCAAAGTCATCCTGCATCCAGATGGCTGAACATTCTGTCTTCGTATCGGATTCTACGCGCCGCTGTGTTATAATAAGTAGGCGTAATAATCCACGATAAAGGGGCTAACGCTCATGAAATACGGTTTTGCAAAACGGGTCAACCACATGCAGTCTTCGGCGGTGCGGGATATTTTAAAAGTCGTCAATCGCGGGGATGTCATCTCATTTGCGGGCGGACTTCCGGATGAGAATCTGTTCCCGGTCGAAGAAGTGCGGGAGGCGTTCAACAAAGCGCTCGACACCGATGCCAAAGCACTCCAGTACGGCGAAACGGAAGGTGTTCCGGCACTCCGGTCAAAACTGACGGAACGCATGGCGGACAAGGGAATCCACCGCATGCCGGAAAACGTGCTCATCACCTCCGGCTCGCAGCAGGCGATTGACCTGTTCGCCCGCGTTATGTTCAATCCCGGCGACATCGTGCTTACCGAAAATCCGACGTACCTTGCCGCCATTCAGGTCTTCCAGTCCTATGAAGTGAACATCGTGCCGGTGGACGCAGACAACGACGGCATGACAAAAGAGGATCTCGAAACAAAAATCCAGCAGCTGAAGCCGAAGTGTATCTACATCGTTCCGACGTACTCCAACCCCGACGGAAAAGTCTGGTCGCTCGAGCGGAGAAAAGAACTGCTCCGGCTCGCGGAAAAGTACCACACGATCGTATTCGAAGATGACCCGTACGGCGACATCAAGTTCGATGAAGCAGAAACCGTGGCGCCGCTTGCTTCACTCGATGAAAACAAATACGTCGTCTACACGAGCACCTTCTCGAAAACCGTCGTGCCCGCTATGCGCACCGGCTGGATCACGGGGCCGTATCAGATCCTCCGGATGATGGCCCAGGCGAAGCAGGCGACCGACCTGCACACGAACTCGCTTACCCAGCACGCGCTCGTGAAGCTGCTCGAGGACTTTGATCTCGACGCCCACATCCGCACGCTGCAGCGCACGTATAAAGAACGGATGCACGTCATGAAAGACATTTTCGATCGCGCCGATGACATCGACATCCGCTACCACGAACCAAAAGGCGGCATGTTCTTCTGGGTTTCCATGCCGGAATACGTGAACACGAAAGCGCTCCTCGACGACGCGGTCGACAACGGCGTCGCCTTCGTACCCGGCGCCCCGTTCTACGTAAACCAGCCCGCCCAGAACACGATGCGCCTCAACTTCACCAACGCCGAACCGGAGTTGATTGAAGAAGGCATGAAACGACTGGTGGAAGTCATGAACAGCGCGCCGGTGCAGAAATAAGATGCTGATGGATGGAATCCTGCGAGCGGGGTTCCATCTTTTTTTGCGTTGCGGGGATGGGGGAGAATAAGGGGACACTAAGTTAATGAGTTCATGTGCTAGTGTCCATGCAAGGGCAGGTTGTGGACACATCCCTCTGTTTACTGCGATTAGTATCCACCGGTGAAAAAGAGGAACCAATGGCGCCGGATTCCCGCGGCATAATGTCCACGGATGCAGGATGGAAGGACACTATGCCACTGTTTTTCCATCGCAGTGTCCCTTAGTATACATATGAAGATGGTAGAAATGTGAATTTATGGGTTGTAAAATAAGAGCAGGATAAATAGAAAGAGGGGGCAAAGATGCAGAAGAACGCAGGTTTACTACTGTTCTCGATTAATCTGCTAATCGTTTTCGGAGGCGGATTTGTGATTAGTTATGTGAGGACCGGTGACTTTTATATAGGACAGATGATAGGCACTGATGACGCTGAACCTGCCAATTATAGCTGCCATCGGTTCCGGGATGGTAGCCGGCGTTTTGTTTATAAGTAAACTCATCCGTTACCTTCTCGCGAATTATCCGGCGGCAACGTATGCAGCAATGGTTGGATTGGTGAGTGGTTCCATATTTGCCATTTTTCATTCTTTAGAGGGGACGCTGAACAGTCAAATCATCATCATGTCCTCGCTACCATTCCTGGCCGGTATAATCAGCGTGATCCTTTTAAACCAAACCTCACATCCCCGGTCCGAATAAGTTTTTTCAGGAAACGCTGAGGCTGCATAATCAATACTCTAGCTATATCCATCGGGATTTCTCATGAAGAGTGGGCCATTTTTGTTTTTTGAGGTCATCATGATACTCTTGACGGTATTGCTTATCATGATCTCAGGCAGAAAGTAAAACCCCATCCTTACATTAGAGAGGCAACTCTAAAAAGGATGGGGTTTTCATAACCTACTGAAATTGTTGCCCTCTTTGAAGGGCCGTCTGCATCGTTCAAGAGGCAGGGGCAGTTTCCGCTGTCCCTGCCTTTTATTATGCTCTAACTGTACCATATTATGATAATAATATCAAAGCAATAAATCGAAACTCAGCAGAAGAAGTATTCGTTAGGCATGAAGCAGCGCCTTGGGATTGCGCAGGCCATTATGGAGAAGCCGAGCGTCGTCGTTTTGGATGAACCGACGAACGGACTGGATAAACAGGGCGTGAAAGGTGTACGAAATGGACGGTGGCCGCATCCAGCGTGTGGTAGAAAGAATCGGACAGTCTTAATAGGGCAGAGGATGGAAGCCGGCCGGGTTTCCATCTTTTTGTGGCGCTGGAAAGGGAGTGGACACTAAGTGATTGATATGGTGGCTTAGTGTTTTCCAGCGTGAGTTTTGGGTACACTATCATTCTATTATCTATGAATAGTTTCCACCCGCAGAAAACGGGAACCACTAACACAGCCCTTCAGCCGTATAGTGCCCACGGGCATGGATTCGGAGAACACTATGCCGCTTTTTTCATTCGTAGTGTCCCTTTCGAAAGATTCCCTTTACATCGTGAACATGCATTTGCTCGAACGAACAGAAAAAGGGGCTGTCCTGATGCAGGAAGCCCCTTTGACCCGGCGTATGACCGGCTTCGATTAGGCATGATCCATTTTTACGATCGGTTTAACGGTTGATCCATTTGCTGAATCATCAAAAGCTTGATTGATGTCTTCTAAATTGTAATATTTCACTAATCGGTCGAAAGGGAATTTCCCTTTTTTATAAAAATCAATCAGCCGGGGAATAAATATTTGAGGTATGGATTCTCCTTCTATAGCTCCGGACAGCGATTTTCCTTCGGCCATCACGTCATCAAATACATTAAAACTCATATCCTGTGTCATTCCCACTACTGCGGAAGTGCCCATAGGACGCAGAGCCTGCAGTGACTGCCTTGTTACTTTAGCTGCGCCTGTTGTTTCTACAGCATAATGAGTGCCGCCGTCTGTTTCTTTATTAATTTCCTCGACAACGTCTACTTCACTTCCATTAAAGGTGTGGGTGGCTCCAAGTTCTTTGGCCAGTTCCAGTCTGCTGTCATGCACATCCACGGCCATAATTTTAGAAACACCGGTTAACCGGGCACCCATGATGGCACTTAAACCTACAGCGCCGCATCCGTAGACAGCGATTGTTTCACCGAATTGAGGTTTTAATTTGTTCAGCACGGTTCCGCTTCCTGTTTGAATCCCGCAGCCCAGCGGTCCAAGAACAGCCAAATCAATATCTTTGTCAACTTTTACAACGTTGCGCTCATTTGCGACGGCATACATGCCAAACGAGGATTGGCCAAAAAAGGAGGATAAATGTTCTCCGTCTTTTGACAGTCGCTGTGAACCATCCAGCATCTTACCGCCGAAGTTCAATGGGGTCATTCGTTCACAGTAAGCAATGTTGCCCTGTAAGCAGTTTTCACATTGACCGCAGGATACATAAGAAAGAACAACATGGTCTCCTTCCTCCACTGACTTCACCCCGGGTCCGACTTTTTCAATAATCCCTGAGCCTTCATGACCCAGAACGGCGGGCAGAGGAGTGGGAGCTTCCTGGTCCCGCGCTACAGCATCGGTATGGCAGACACCCGAAGCGACAACTTTTATTAATACTTCGTTTGTCTGTGGTTCCTGAAGCTCTACTTCTTCAATTTCAAACGGAGCACTTTCGGCTGGTGTGACGGCAGCTTTCATTTTCATATGTTTCTCCACCTTTCTTAAGAAGCATATAGTATTTTTCCCTCATGTATAAGAATAAAACTTGCTAAAATCTGTGTTAAAAGTTTCGATCATATTCCTGTTGTGAAGAGAATAACTGACCATACCAGTAAGAAACATAGCAACTTCTGCCACATCACCACATGAAATTCTTATCTGAAACAAAAAAGTCAAGATTATGCCACAGTATTTTCGCATTTGTTATTATGTCACTTTCTTTCTCGATGAATGCACTGTTATAGAAGAAACTATTGGAAGCCGGTGGGAGGAGAGGGGAGAGAACACTAAATAATCAATATGGCGGCATAGTGTCCTCAATGGAATTTGTCCCGGCGGAAGCCTCTACATAAAATACCGCCAACGTTTACTATTCTGTATCTTTTCCAGCAAAATCAATCATTCCGCCGCATAAATGTTTCAGGTCTGCTTACCCTAACGACAGAAGAACAAAGGAGGGCCTGCAATGGATATATTACGTGCAAAGGAAATTTCGGAATCACCTGTTATGGCAGGCGTCACTTACGACGGAACGCCGGTCTATATTCAGCGCGTCCATGATGAAGATAATACAGCAAGGATCTATTCGCTTGGGGATCCCGACCATGAACTGACCGTGCCGCTGCACGATTTGATTGAAGATTAAAGGCATTTCTTCTGCGGAATGTCTTTTTTATTTTCGAATGCAGGATAATCTGGTCCAGAACGTTATGGTGACGCGCACAGAAATTTTTGTCGTATAACGTGGATTCACCGGGACCGGTTTGAACGAATACAGGATATGGGAAAAGGAAACTATAAAGAACGAAAGGAGGTTCCTTATGGAGCACGCGAAAGCGCTTTTGATAAAAGGAATAATGACTCTTATTGTGCTGTTTCTGATTCTTGGCATTATATACGGCGTTTCGTTCTTATCGGTCCTGCTTCTTACCGTCATTGTGGGGGCGGTTTCCTACCCTGGAGATATGTTTATTCTGCCGAAAATCCAGAATGTTCCTGCGGTGCTGGCGGATTTTGTGCTTGCGTTTATTCTGTTGTGGGGAGCGGGGGCCGTTATCCCTGGAGTAGAGGTCCCCGCAGCAGGAGCGGCCATCGCTGCTGCGGTTCTGGCTTTAGGCGAATATTATTTTCACATGTATCTTGCCACCCACGTTCTTCCTTCGAACAACCGCCTCATGATGGACACGCAGTAACCCCCTGTGGCGCGGGCAGGCCTCCCCCTTCTGCTCGAGCCATTATTTTATTTCTCCTGCTTTCAGCACCTACTCACTTTCTAATTCCACGAGCTTATTTGTAATGATATCGAGTTCCTTTTCGCCCGCTTCATTCGAAATGATGTCTTCTTTTACCAAGCGTTCCACGGCCTCATGCTGTGCATACAGGGAATGCCGCAGCAGGGTGGCCTGCTGCTTTTCTTTCAGGTGGGGATGGGTTTGGAAAAGATGTTCCATTTTTTCCTGCAGTGTCTCCAGTGTATTTTCGTATTCATCCAACATTTCTCTCGTTGCGGTGTCGGTCAGAAATAAGTTTTCCTTCACTCTGGTTATTTCGGCAACGGCATTTTTATACCGGTACACACGGGCGAGGAGTGCTTCAAATTCTTTGTTGCCTTCCTCTTTTTTATTCACTCCGAGCCGGGATATCAGCGGTTTAATCGTCAGCCCCTGTCCGACAAGGGAAAATAAAACGACGCTGAACGCCATGATTAACAGCTCTTCCCGGCCTGTGAAGTCTCTTGGAAGGCTGAGCACGAGAGCGATGGACAGCGACCCTTTTAAACCGCCCCAGTTCAGAATGTGCATCCACCGCGGCGGGGCTTCTTTCACAAAGAATAAGCTGGCGTATACCGCCGCACTTCTGGCGATAAGAACGATGACAATCGCGGCAAACATCAAGCCCCATTTGTCCGTGATGTCAATCCGGGTAATTTCGAGCCCCACCATTAAGAAGACAAGCGAGTTGGCAAGGAGGGCCGCCACGTCCCAAAAGCTGCTGATGTTTAATTTGGTGGCTGGACTCATCCCGATTTCGGCCCCGTAATTCCCCAGAATCAGTGCAGCCGTCACGACGGCAATGACACCGGAGGCATGAATCGTTTCCGCGAGTATAAACGAACCATAAAAAAGGAGGAGGCTGAATAGTATTTCGAGCGGATAATCATCAAAATATTTGGTGAGAAGGGAGACAACATATCCCAGGGCACCGCCGATGATGAAACCAAGAGACACGACTTTCACAAATTCCCACAAACCATGTGCCGCTCCAATCATCCCCAGATCGGTATACGTGAGCAGGGAAAAGGCGGATATATTAAAAAGAACCACAGCCACCCCGTCATTGAATAAACTTTCGCCCTCAATCACCGTCGACAACCGCTCGTTTACGCCAACGGTTTTGAAAATGGAAAGCACACTGACCGGATCCGTGGCGCTCATCACAGCAGCAAATACAAATGCCGCGGGAATCGACAACTGCAACACCCACATGGACGAAAACCCAATAACGCCAAAGGACACCAGGATGCCGATGAGTACTAACGCGATAATCGGTTTTTTATTTTCATTTAACTGGGAAGAAGGCAGCTTCAGCGCCGCTTCACCGAGTAAGGCCGGCAGAAACAGCGTGATCACGATAAAGTGAAAGACCTCCCCCTCGGTGATAAAGGTAATTAAAGGTTCCATGACCGGGATATCGATAAGACCGATGATTGTGCCGACAATAACGAGCACAATCGGGTACGGCTGGCTGCACTTCTTCGCGATCGCCGTCGTTCCCGCAGCAATCATTACCAAAATCAGACCCAGCGAAAAAATATGGTGCAAATCCAGCTCCTCCATCACGTTCCTCCTGTGTTGTAAGACCGACATTCTTTCTTACCCTGTATTTTGACCAGATCTTCCAAAAGTACATATGAAATAAGAAAAAAAGCGCCAACTTCCCGCGCTTTTTTCAAACTTGTCCGTATGTATCTGGTGGTGTGGACACAAGACACGCGTTAATTCAAGCGGAAAATGAATGGAATGTGTGTAATGTCAATGTAAGTGTTGTATAATAGCAGGAAGAGGTGAATCCCATGAGTGTAAAAAAACAAGATTTGCATGATTTAGTGGAACAAATCAAGGAGAAGCACAATAAAACGGCTTATGACGTTTTGAGTAAATTTGTTCAGGGAGAATTCACGGTGATTGATGGGACCGTTGTGGAATGTGATGATTCTCCTTTTACAAAAGAGGAAAAAGAAGCAGTAGAAGAAGCGGAAAGCAATATAAATAACGGAGAATATGTTACTTTTGCGGAGTTAAAAGATGACCTCAAATTATAGAGTAATCATTGAAAAGAAAGCAGAAAAATTTATAAAAAAACAAGATGTCATCCGAAAAAAACAAATAATGAAAGTTATAGAACAGCTCCAAGTCGATCCTTATCGTGTAGGGAATGTGAAGCCTGTAAAGGGCAGTGATTTTGAAACCTACAGGTACCGGCTTGGAGATTTTCGTTTATAGTCAGCTAATTTTAAATTTTGGCGTTTTTGAGATCCAGTTCCAGCGCCCAGCCGCTCGGAGGATCACAAGATGTGAGTCAGTTCGACGTTTTCACAGGACGTGACGGCCTTAGTCGAACTTCCTGGCCATAGCGACTTCGGGCAGCAGGCTGCCCGAAGTCGCCCGATCCAGAACCTGTCGCGGCTGCCCAGGGTGCTTGCGCTTTTCTTAATATACCGGATACATAATGACGAATTGCTTATCCTTGTCTTAGATATAGGTCCGAGAGGCAGCATCTACAAATAACAAAGCCGAATCAAATCCCCTTCCTTAATGTTCGTTATTTTCAATTGAAGACAGCATGGCGGAAGAAGATGTTTTGAAACTGATGGATGAAACAAGCATGTCGTTTACAGCTTATGTACCGAAGCATTCTGAAGCAGCGAATACTCGTATCCGCTGCTTTTACAGAAGCTGCAGAACTAATGGGGGAGCTGGTGTGGCAAGGTCTCCATCTCCGCATGTCATGGTTGTTGTTTCGCCGGTGACAGAGCGTTCTGCATTTAAAGAAATTCCTTCCGCTTACCGCTGAGATGTGTCAGAGGATTCACCAGTCAAAACAACGAAAATACCTGCCAATGCGGGACTTGGCTCGGTACCCAGTCGTCCACATGCGGACATGCTCTTAATACGGAAGCAATTCTTTCATATAATACTCGCCTTCCGGATTCTGCTGCTGCAGGAGCCGGACGGTGAGTTTGACGTCGTCGAGGGCGCGGTGGTTCTGTGAGTCTGTGATGCTGTGACGCTGGCAGAGGTCGAGCAGTTTTTTCGTGGGGAAGCCGTACTCCTTCCAGGCCACGTTCTTCACGGAACAGCGCCACGTCATGCCTCCGGTTTCAGGAAAGTATTTCTGCACGAAGCCGCGGTCAAAGGAAGCGTTGTGGGCGATCAGCACGTCGGTTTCGGCGAACAGCCGGCGGAGCCGGGGCCTATCCATTTCCTTACCGGCGACGTCGCGGTCGCGGATGCCGTGGACCTTGATGACACCGGGTGGAATCGGAAACGACGGTTCATGCAGGTTATTTACTTCTTCGAGCACTTCCACGATTTCCCCGGTCTGCTCGTCCACGCGGCAGAGCATGACGCCGATTTCTACAATTTCATCGCTGGACTTGGACATGCCGGTCGTTTCCACGTCGACGATGGCGGCCTTGACCGTACGGTTTCCAGTGGAAGAAGGCAGCGACAACGTATAACCGGCGCTTCCGGGCAGTCTGCGGATCGTACGGCTGTGCTGGATGTACCACTGGACCGCACCGGCGTCGCTGGACCATGAGGCTTTGTCATAGGCTTCTTTGCCGGAAAGACCGGGATGGTCTCTGATGCAGGCGTGTACGGCTCCGGCTGCTTTCTCCATTTCATCCACGCGCTCAAGTGCTGCCTGCTTCCGCTCCGGACGGTAGGCTCCGGACTCCGCGGCACGTTCGATGACGAGCCGGGCACGGTCGAACTCGTCCCGGGCGGCGAGTGCCTGAATCAACAGGTCGCGGCAGGCGATGGCGCGCGGCGGTTCGGTGAAATGGGGCAACACGTCCGGCAGGAGCGCCATGCCTTCCTCGCACCATGCCATCAGCCGGGAGCTGTGGGCGCGGGCCTGTTTGAGCTCTTCCTGCACCGCGGTCCACGCTTCAAACGGATGGCTTTCCCGGGTCATCCGCTGATAATCTCCTTCACCCGGCCGACGCTTCCATCTTCGAGCCGGACTTTGATGCCGTGTGGGTGGGACGCGGATTTGGTTAAAAACTGTTGAATGATACCTCGTGTCCGCTTCCCGGAGCGCTGATCCTGCTTGAGGACGATATCGACTTCCATGCCTGCCTTTAAATCGGCGCGGCGTTGTCCATTATCTGCCATTGTTGTTCACCCCGTATCCTTCGTTCCGGTACAACCGGTACGCTTCCTGGAATGCCTTGGCCGTACTTTTGTGTCTCGCCATCCGGCGTTCGACGACGCTGCGGTGCTCGGCTGGAAACAGAAAGAACACCCCGGATGTCATCGAAAAATCGTCAAACGGCAGGAGACGCGCAAACAGGATGTCGCCTTTGGCGGCGCTTTTGCTGAAGTTCGTATCAATAATCGTCCATTCCCCGCCGCCGAAAACGTCGCGGAGCCGGACGAGTCCGTCGATACGGCTGCCGCCGGTCACTTCATACAGCGAGGCGTGACTCCGCAGTCCCGCGTCAAGGACAGCACGCCGGTTTCCGTCTTCCTCGTGCTGCGCGTCGTACTGCCGGATGAGCGGCCTGCCGTCTAGTACCTCGTCATAAATGCCGGTATCGGCGATCGCGTCTTTATCAAACACGGCATCGTCCTCAAACGGGACCCCGAGTCTGTCCCCGATATCCCGCATCGTCCGCGGTCCGCGCTGTTCGATTAAGTAGGAAAACATATCGCCGTGCAGCTGCACCCCGGTCTGACGGAAGTCCTGGTAGCGCTCCCGCTGCTCCCTGCGCTGCTTGACCACTTCGGGCTGCAGCAGATGATGGTTTGTCTTTTCCAGTTCATCCAGCATTTCGGCATGACGACCGAGAAACAGTTCCGCGACAGGGTAAAACGAAGAAAGGTCCTTTTCCTCTTCTCCCTGCACGAGACGAAGCTGTTCTTTCTGCTGTTCTTCCGGCAGAGCGAGAAAGTCACGCAGAGCCGTGTCCGCGTCTTTTGGAGCTGCTTCAGCGGACGGAAGCCAGGCCGCGCCGCTGTCGTTTTGCAGCGTTTCAAGTTCCCACAGGCTGTGCGCCGCGACGTCGCGCAGCGTTTCGGCGTCGAGACCGTCGTAATGCGGGATGCTGAGCAGTGTCTGCTGGAAAAAGTCATGCGACGCTTCGGCATTCACAGTGTCGAGCAGCTGGGCGAGGGTGTACAGCGCTTCGGTGTGCTTCGGATCAAGCGCCACCGACTGTTCCAGCGCCGCAGCCGCAAGATCCGCGCGGTGCCCCCGGTAGTACAGCACGGCGAGTTTGTACCATAGAAAGGCGCTGTCCGGCTCTTCTTCGATGTAGGCGAGGAGCCGTTTTTCCCCGTCCGCGGCCCATTCCGGCTTGTATCCGTCAAACAGGCGGGATTCGCCGTTCACCGGCATGGACGGATCATTTTTACTGGCTGTACTCCCAAGCAATCCTTCGGTGAGGGCGCGTTCGAGCCGCTCGCCCCAATCCCAGCCTTCCGCGGCATTGCAGTGCCCGCACCGGAAATAAAGCGGGAACTGTACATCAAGTTTGCTGATATCCTGTTGAATGATGGTCGCGGTATCGACGGAAGCATGCACGAGCAAAGGCTGTCCGATATTGTATTTCGCCCGGTGGCCGCACGCCCGGCACGTCAGCGTGTGGCGGTTGCGCCGGAAAAAGCGGGGCATCGTATCGAGCTGATCGGCTACCTGCTGTACGTAGGTCCCGGGAAGCCGGTCACTCTCCGGCATGTCCACTTCCTCCGGCAGAAGGCTGCCCGTCAGCAGGTTGTATAATTGTGGTTCAATGAGAAGCATGTCTATGTATCCTTTCACGCATTTTTCTTCATTTTATCACAGAATGAGGGTGGTGAAACGGGAACCGGCATAAGAAGGAGGAATAGAAACAAAAAAGCAAGACAAGAAAACGAAATATTCCGTCAATATGTTATGCTATATTGTAATGTAATACGTGTTAAAGAGAAAAGAGGATAGGGCCTTATCATTATAAAAAATAAGGAGGAATATAATGAAAAAAAACAAAAAGGAAGGTTATTCATGACCACATTGATCTCTATCTGCATGGCATTTGGGAGTCATTCTGCCATAGCTTCTCATTCATCCTTCGAAAAAGGAAAGGACCATAACCAAAATACCGTATCGATTTACGTAGCAGGGGATTCTACGGCTTCTTACTACGAAAAAGCCCGCGCTCCGCGTATGGGGTGGGCACAAGTTCTTGATCGTATGTTTGATAAAAAAATCGAGGTCCATAATGAAGCAGCCCCCGGCAGAAGTTCGAAGAGTTTTATAGATGAAGGCCGCTTAGATGAGATTCTTGCGGAGATTGAAAAGAGAGACTATCTATTTATTCAATTCGGGCACAATGACTCTAAATCAGATGACCCGGACCGTTATACCGATCCAGATACGACATATAAAAGTTACTTAAAAGAGTATATTGATGGAGCACGTGAGAAGGGAGCCATTCCAGTGCTGCTTACACCGGTTGAACGAAGAGGGTTCACGGTTGATGGTGAGGCAAAACGTTCCCATGGCAATTACCCAAGCGCAATGAAGGAACTGGGATTAGAGGAAGATGTCCCTGTAATCGATATGACCGGGAAAAGCATGGCATTGTATAATGAGGTCGGACCGGAAGACAGCAAGGATTTATTTATGTGGCTTGAACCAGGAGAACACTCGAACTATCCAGATGGATCAGAAGATAATACCCATTTCCAAGAAAAAGGTGCTGTCCAGATTGCTAAGTTAGTGGCCGAAGAAGTATATGGATTGAAACTGCAACCTCTCCACAGTCACATTGAAAAAGAACTGAAAAAAGAGTTTTTCTAAAGGCAGCAACGTCAATTTGCTATCATGGTGCGGACGATTGGCATCCTTTGAGATCCGGTGCCGCTCATTGTGCGCCGCTCTTTTGGATGACAACTCTAATTTTTACTGCCCATATTTTCCTCCTTTCATCACAGAATGCCGGTGGTGAAACGAAGGGGATGCTTTACCTGCCGAATGGCGGCGTTTACCTGCCAAAAGCCGTCATTTACATGCCGAATAAAGGGCAATACAGTCCGACTGCTGCATTACATGCCAAACCACCCCTTTTACAAGCCGAATGGAACCATTTACATGCCAAAACAGCAGATTTACCTGCCAAGCCGCCCAACCGCTTGCTGTATATGAAAAAAAGAAGCCGCCGATATCCGGCAGCTTCCTCTTCTCTTCTATTTCTGCCCGTTCATAATATCGGCAGCGATGTCGTACGAGCGCAGGCGCGCCTCCGCGTCATAAATCTGGGCGTTGATCATGATCTCATCGGCCTGGGTGTCCTGCAGGAAGCGGTGGAGCCCGTTTTTCACCTTCTCGGGGCCGCCGACGATGGAGGAGCCGAGCTGACGCTGGATCGAGAATTTCTCGTTTTCATTCCAGATGCGGTCCATGTTCTCGACCGGCGGCTGCAGTTTCATTTCCGTGCCGCGTACCATATTGAGGAACTGCTGCATCATCGTCGTGCTCAAGTAATCCGCTTCGTCGTCGGTGTCGGCGGCGATGACGTTCGCGCACACCATACCGTACGGTTCATCCAGCACGTGCGACGGCTGAAAGGATTCGCGGTACAGGTTCATCGCCGGAATCGTGTTGTCCGGGGAAAAGTGGCTCGCAAAGGCAAACGGCAGTCCGAGCTGTCCGGCGAGCTGGGCGCTGAAGCCGCTGGAGCCGAGCAGCCAGATCGGAACATCCGTCCCCTGTCCTGGAATGGCTCGGATCCGCGGATGGTCCGGAGCGAGCTGGGAATCGAGATACTGACGCAGCTCCGTGAGCATCTGCGGGAAATCGTGGCCGTCGCTCTTGCTGCTGCGGCGCAGCGCCTGCATCGTCGGCTGATCGGTCCCGGGCGCGCGGCCGAGACCGAGGTCAATCCGGTTTGGATACAACGTCGCAAGCGTTCCGAATTGCTCGGCGACCATGAGCGGCGCATGGTTCGGGAGCATGATGCCGCCGGAGCCGACCCGGATCGATGACGTCGCGCCGGCGACATGGCCGATCAATACGGATGTCGCTGAACTGCCGATGAACGGCATGTTATGGTGTTCGGCGAGCCAGAAGCGTTCGTATCCGCGTTCTTCTGCGCGCCGGGCGAGATCGACGGTGCTTCGATACGACTGGGCAGCGGTGCCACCTTCTACAATCGGAGAAAGGTCGAGCACGGAGTAGCGGGTGTTTTCGAATACGTGACTCATTTATCGTTCCTTCTTTCTGCTGGTTATTTCTGCATCCCTATTTTACCAATCGTCTGCAGGCAGCCCAAACAATCTGTTTTCCGGTCTTTTTTTTATTTGCGCGACATGGAACACTTCTGCGCGTTCTGTGCCTGTTTTTTTCTCAAAAGGGAGGGATTGGCAGGAGGTTCCTGCTATGGTAAACATATGGTGAATAAGGGGTGGTATGCTTGTTCTCTTTGAATGTAATGGAGGGTTTGGAAATCGGATAAAAGGGAATGGGTTAGAAAATGGGTAAAAAGCGGGGGGAGTAAAATGGCAGAGAAGGTGCAGACGAGACAGGTGGATGCGATGGGGCGTGTTGTTATCCCCAAAGATATCCGGGACGACCTGACATTGCCGGAGCAGCCGCTTGCGCTGCAGTATGAGGCGAACCGGCAGGCGGTGCTGGTGTTCAAGGCAGTGGAAACAGATGAAGAGGAAGAGCATAAAGTTCTTGATGAACAGGGGCGGCTGCTTATTCCGGCAGAGGTGCGGCGGCAGTTCGACTGGAATCAGGGGGATAAGATCGAAATTCAGTCGGAGCAAAAGGGTGTCCTTCTACAGGGAGAAGGGGCACACTGCGCGGTCTGTGAGAGCCGGGAATCGCTTGTCAAAATTAAAGGACGGTTTTTGTGCCGGAGCTGCATGGAAGATGCCGGGACGGCGTGGAGCGAGCGTTGGCAGGACGTGCTGCAGGAAGTGGCAGGCGATTACATCGGCTACTCGGAGAAAGCCGTATCCAGCGCTGATATGGAGGAGATTCACCAGGCCCGCGTGAAAGGGCGCCGGCTCCGGACGATGCTTGAGTTTCTTGGTTTAGATGAAGATCATAAACTGTTCGAACGGCTGGATGATGCGCATAAACGGCTCGGCCGGATCCGGGAGCGGGACGTATTTATGGAGGCCGTGGAAGAGCGGGCCGCCAATGCAGAAAGTGAGGAAGAAGCCGCGGTCTTTCACGAAGCTGCTGGGGTGGTGAGGCAGAAACGGGAGAAAGAGCAGGAAAAGCTCGCCAGGAACCTGCCAAAAGTCATTAATGCCAAGTTCCAGCAGCACTGGGACAGATTCTGTGTGAGTGAACTGCCGCACCTTGTGCGGACGCTCGATCTGCCGAAGCGGCTGGAGGAATTTGAAGAGACCTTTCAGGAGAAAAAAGAGACGTACCACAAAACGGCTGCGGAGAAAGGAAAGGCGTCAAAAGCTGCACTGAAGGCGCTGCATGACGTTCGTATCGAAGCGAAACGCCTCCGCTACACGTACGGGTACGCGGCGGTCATCTACAGCACGGGTTACGCGGCTGAAAGCAAAGCGTATAAAAAATACCAGCGCCGCTTCGGTGACATAAACGATAAGCGTGATCTGCTGAAGAAACTGGAAGATTCCGAAAAGAAAATGGATGTTTCCCAGGAGCAGATTGAAAATGTGAAAGAGAGGCTGAAACGCGAACTTGAATCAGACGCGGAAGCTGTTGAGCTGTAACGAGCAGATCCTTTCCGTCCGGTGGAAGCCGGGCGGATTTTGATGTACGATGAAACCAGCATTCCTGATGCAGCGTACATGCAGGAAGAAAGAGGTGGTAGACATGACAGAACCGGCTGTGGTGCTGAACGGGGTATCCAAACAGTACGGCTCCTTTTCAGCAGCCGAGGACATATCAATTACGATCCCAAAAGGAGAATTATTCGGATTTCTCGGTCCGAACGGGGCGGGGAAGACGACGACGATTAAAATGATGACGGGGCTGCTTGAGCCGACGGACGGTACGATTGAGATCGGCGGCATCAACATGTGGAAACAGCCGCTTCAGGCGAAAAAAAAGATCGCCTACGTGCCGGATCATCCGACGCTGTATGAGAAGCTGACGGGCTGGGAATACATCCGCTTCATCGCTTCTGTTTTCGGCATTCCCGCCCGGCAGGCGGAGGAAAAAGCGGTCCGGCTGTTTGATTTATTTTCGCTTGGAAGCCGGGCCGATGAACTGATTGAAGGGTATTCCCACGGGATGAAGCAAAAGATGGCGCTGACCGGCGCGTTGCTGCATGACCCGGACGTTATTTTTCTCGATGAGCCGACGGTCGGGCTTGATCCAAAGAGCGCGAAGACGCTGAAAGACCTGCTTCGGCAGTTATGCGACGATGGCACGACCGTATTTGTCTCGACGCATATTCTTGAAATCGCCCAGGAAATGTGTGACCGGATCGGCATCATCCGGGACGGGAAGATTGCAGCGCTTGGGACGATGGAAGAACTGCGCGGGGAAAGCAGCGCGAGTCTTGAGGATATTTTCCTTGAGCTGACCGGCGATGAGGAGCAGCAGGAACTGATCCGGGAACTCGCCGGTGGAAGGGCGGATGCGCCATGATCCGTACCCTGCTCGGCGTCCAGGCCAAGATTCTGAAACATACGATGGAAACCAACAAGACCGGCACGAATGTGTCGCACGTCATTATTGGGTTTGTCGTCATCCTATTTCTTCTGTTCGCTCTGAATATTGTCACGTCGCTGCCGGCAGCGTACGATGCCGGCTTGGTGGAACTGCTCTTTTCGTACGTTTTTATGATGATGCTCGGGCTGATCCTTTTGATGGGTGTGCCGCAGGTGTTCAAGCATCTGTATGCCTCGCGGGACTTAACGTTTTTGTTCACCCTGCCGATCAAGGTAAGTCACATTTTCTGGGTGAAATACATACAAAGTTTTCTCAATATACCGGCGGCGCTGTTTGTCGTGACGTTTCTGCCGGGACTTGCCTACGGGCTTCACGCCGGGGTGCACGGGTATTTTTATCCCGCCCTGCTCATCGTGACGCTGGCCATGCCGGCGCTCGGGGTGGCGGCTGCCTATTTTATCAATATGGGGCTCGTGCATATTATTCCAGCCAAGCGCGCCAATGAATTGATGACGGTGATGAGCGCGGTGTCCGGCGTGCTCGTATACGGCATGTTCCAGCTTCCGAACCTGCTCGCGGAGCCCGGTTCCGACATGGCGCTTCCAACCGGTTTGCTGCCTGAGATGCCGGCCTGGCTGCCGATGAGCTGGGGGGCGTCCGCGTTAACCAGCGCGATGGCAGGAGAAGTATCGTTCCTTCTTCCGACGGCCGGACTCGCCGTTGCTGCCGCCGGGCTGTCTTTTGCCGCCTCCGCTCTCGTGGAGAAAGGTTTTCGAAGCGGCTGGATTCAATTAAATGAAGGAAAAAATAAAAAGAAAAAAGCCGGAGAAAAGGGGCGCCGGTTCAAAGTCGGATCGCCCGTAGCCGAAATCGGATGGAAAGAATGGCGCTACATGAAGCGCGACATCAGGGAATGGCTCATTTTCATGCCGTTTGTGTTTTTGTTCATCTTTATGGGCTTTGGTTACACGGCCGGCGGCTCATCCGTTGCGGCATTCAGAGAGCTGGACCCGGTTCTTTCCTGGACTGCGGTGCAGGTTGCTGCGCTTTTTATTTACGCGTTTTTCAACGGCAGTCTGTCCGCGTCGTTCGTCGCCCGCGAGGCAGGCTCGACCTGGATGCTGCACGTACTGCCGCTGACAGGTGTGAAGATCGCGTGCGGAAAGCTGTGGATGAGCTGGCTTATTCCCTTTCTTCCCGTATCGGTACTGCAGATGACGGCTGGTATTCTGCTCGGATGGCCGGTGTCTTTCTTTCTCCTTGGCTTGGTGCTGAGCGCGCTCATCAGTCCTGCGCTCAGCGCGCTTGGCATCTGGACCGGCGCTATCGGCGGAAAATACAATCCTTCCAACCCGCAGAACCGGCTGCAGTTCGCGCCATCGCTCCTGATGCTGGCACTGTCCTATGTGTACGTGGTGCTGACATTGATCCCGGTGCTGCTTGTCGTTGTTCCCGCGGAAAGCGCTGGGCTGTTTGAACAAGTCGCAGGTGGCGGCATCATAGGAGGCAGTGCGTCTGCGGCCGCGTCGCTTCTGCAGCTGAAACTGACAAACAGCGCGCTCGTGATGGCGCTCAGCGTCCTCGTGTTTCTTTTTCTCACCATAGGCACATGTGTGGCATTTTTGTACCTGGCCGGCCGCCGCATCGAACAGGGCATCCAGGTAAGTATGCCGGACAGCAAAGAGTGAAAAATAGTAGGGAGACAGCCGGCTGTGTGATACAATAGCTGTACCACGAAGAAAGGAACGATGGCTATGCCGGAAGAAACGACACAGCTGTTGCACGCTCTCCTGGAAGGTCAGAAAGAAATTACCGCCGGCGTCAAGTCGCTGGATGACCGCATGATAAGATTGGAAGGCCGGTTCGATAAGCTGGAGCTCCGGTTCGATAACCTGGAAGGCCGCTTTGAAAAGTTGGAGGGCCGTTTTGATAAGCTGGAAAGCCGTTTTGACAAGTTGGAAGTCAACGTAGACAAGCTGGATAAAGGCCAGGACGAAATCAAGGAGCGCCTCTCTAAAGTGGAAAGCGGGGTCGACCTGCTGGCGGTGAAAGACTGGCACCATGAACAGGAGGTGCACCATATGAAAAAGAAACTGGAGCACAGACTGAGCAGAGACTAACATCAGGGTGCAGATTATATAGAAATCCGGACGAATGACTTCCGTGCTGACAAAAAGCATGGGGAGATTCGTTCGGATTTTTTCGTTATTGGGCAGCAGGTTTTACGAAACCAGGTTCGTACCCGCCGGGAGCGCCCATTTACAAGCCGAATGCTGCTATTTACATGCCGGACAAGAGGAAATACCGGCCGAATCCGTCGTTACATGCCAAGCAGCAGGAAATACCAGCCAAAAAGGGAGATTTACATGCCAAGCAGCAGGAATACATGCCAAACATCAAACAAGCCCGGTTACCTGCCGCCCTCCCGCGTTTCTTTCAATGTACGCACGGAATGGGCAAACTGCTTCTTTTCTGTCTCATCAAGCGGGATTTCGATCACCCTGTGAATGCCGTGCCGTCCGATCTCGGCGGGCACTCCGATGTAGGTATCGTTTTCTCCAAACTCTCCGTTCAGCCGGGCGGAAACAGGAAGCACCGCTCTTTCATCCTGGAGAATCGCTCTTGTAATCCGGGCCAAAGACATGCCGATGCCAAAATGCGTGGCGCCTTTCTGCTGAATGATATCGTAGGCAGCCGACTGCACCTGTTGAAAAATCGAATCAAGCTGCTGCCCCTCTTCTGCGGCCATCGTCCGAATGTCTTTCATGCCGGCAACAGCACTGCTCCAGACAGGAAGAGAGGTGTCCCCGTGCTCGCCGATAACCCAGGCGTGAATATCCCGTGAGTCGATATGGAAACAAGCACTTAATGCGGACTGCAGGCGGGCGGAATCCAGAACCGTGCCGGAGCCGATCACTCTTTTTTCTGGAAGGCCGGATACCCGCTGTGTAACGTCGGTTAAAATATCGACCGGATTCGTCGCAGCAAGAAATATTCCGTCAAAACCACGCGCCATCACCTCGGTTACGATCGTTTCAAAAATGTTTGTGTTTTTCGCAAGCAGATCGAGCCGGGTTTCGCCGGGTTTCTGGGCGAGACCGGCGGTGATGACGACAAGATCGGCGTCCCTGCAGTTCTCGTACCCGCCGCTTCGAATGGTCACCGGCACCGGGGCAAATGGAACGGCGTCCCGTAGATCGCCCGCTTCCCCGGCCGCTTTCTCTTCATTTACATCAATGAGTACAATCTCCCGGGTCAGACCCTGCTGCAGCAGGGCATAAGCATAACTGCATCCGACAGCCCCCGCGCCGATAATCACAATCCGGTTGTTTTTGATTGCCATAAAGATCCTCCTTATTTTGTGAAATGGTTCACATAAATGATAACATATAATGTGAAATAGTTCACATTATAAAGAATGAAGATTTTATGACACATTAATTCAGGGTTTAAAAATCATTCCAGCAGGTAATTGTATTGAAACACAGGGGATATAAGCACGCAGCTGATAAAGGGGATCAAGGCTTTTGAAGAAAAGTACATAGGAAGGAGCATCACCATGACATTGAGGGAGGACATTCACGCCTTGATTGACAGCCTGCCTGAAGAAAGCCTGGAGGACGTGTACAGCACTCTTTGGGAATACCGGGAAGAAGAAGAAAAGGAAATCCATGAAGAAGCCAAAAAAGAAGTACAGGCCAGCCGTTCTGAAGGATAAAAACAAAAGCAGAGCGTGAAAGTGTACAGGGAATCTGTGCCATGCTATGATAATATATGTGAAAAATCTATGACACTACGTTGAAAGGCGGGATTGATATTTTCAGCGATAAACTGAAAGAAGGCTTAATCGAGCAGATGAACTATGAGTTCTATTCGGCACACGCCTACATGGCAGCAGCTGCGTACTGCTCTGCGGAAAGCCTGGAGGGATTTGCGAATTTCTTCCTGATACAGGCCGAAGAAGAACGTTCTCACGGCATGAAATTCTACCGTTTTCTGAATGACATGGGTGCGCGTGCTTCTTTTCAAGGTTTCAGCGAACCAAACAATGAGTTTTCTTCCATTCTTGATACGTTTGAAAAAGGAATGAAGCAGGAACAGGATGTTACCCAGCGCATTTATAAGCTGGCGGATTTGGCGCTGGATGAGCGTGAGCACGCGACGATGAATTTCCTGAACTGGTTTATTGAAGAACAGATTGAGGAAGAGTCGCTGTTTGACGACCTTATTCAAAAGCTGAAACGCATCGACAGTGACAGCAACGCGTTCTTCATGCTTGAAGAAGAACTCGGCAAGCGTAAATTCGAGGCAGACAGTCAGTAAAACCAGTAAACGAAAAGATCGGGACACGGTTCCCGGTCTTTTTTCTATGTCCGGAGGTGGAAAAAGTCATGTTCCGGCTTCAGTGTCAGCGGCCTGCCGGTCCTTTGTTCTTTTTCGTACTGAGAAATAGAGAAAACGTCACATAGAAAGGCGCATACCTCCTTTTTGTACGGGAAGAAACACGTAAACGTCAGCAGTGCCCGGCTGTTCCCTTCCGGTTGATGATGGGATACAATAAAGAAAAAAGGAGACATAACCATGGCTGACATTAACTATGAGGTTATCGAACATATCGGCGTTCTCTCCGAATCGCCGAAAGGGTGGACGAAAGAGTTGAACCGGGTGAGTTGGAACGACCGCGAACCGAAATATGACTTGCGGGACTGGGCGCCCGGTCGTGAGAAAATGGGTAAAGGCGTCACGCTCAGCACCGAAGAGATCGGGAAGCTGAAAGAAGTGTTGCAGAGTATGTCGTCATAAAGCTGTGAAAACAGACAGGAAAACTCCGTTTCCAAATAGGAAGCGGAGTTTTTTGTGTCGGCGCAGGTATCCATAAAGGTCACCCAAGTTCAGGTGAGTTTTGTGGATATACTATTAGAAGGCAATACGGTGAAAAAGCACCTTCTCTACGACGTTTTTTTCTTAATGCTCCATTAACTGCCCCAGCGAAACAGTTAATTCTTCATCGGGATAATCAAGGGGGTAAATGCGGGCGGTTTGGTTGTCCTCATCGACATGTTGAATGTAGACAGGGGTACCATCGCAGGTGACATCCGCCATGACTGGAGAATCGGCAATATCACAGGCGCGTAATACATCCACGGTGTATCACCTCCTTTTACGCATGTAGTATAACGATTTCTGGATTCCTTTATACGTTTCCATAATTCCACGGATGGATTGGTAGAAGCCCCCACAACAAAAATACTAATATTCCTTATAATGTAGTATCACTTAGAAAGGAGTGATGCTTCAAATGAACAGCAGGAAGCTGGAACGTAAGAAAAAAGAATTGGAGAGTCTGCGTAAAAAGCTGGAAAAAATTGAGCAGCGTATAGCTGAAGAAGAAGCCGAATCCAACAGATAGATGGATGTTTTTTTATAAAATCAGGGAAGGGGAAGAGCATGTATGTCAGAATTCATTTCAGAGCATGAAAAGAATATGAGACATTTATTAAAACGCAAAAAAGATTTATTGGAAAAATTAAATGAGCTGGAATTGCTCGTTAAAAATATGGCTGAAGCAGAGGCTGAGGCGGAAGCAGAAGCAGAAAGTGAATCCGAATCGGAAGCAGAGTCTGAATCAGAGGCAGAAGCGGAATCCGAATCGGAAGCGGAGTCCGAGTCAGAAGCAGAAGCGGAATCCGAATCGGAAGCAGAGTCCAAGTCAGAAGCAGAAGCGGAATCCGAATCGGAAGCGGAGTCCAAGTCAGAAGCAGAAGCGGAATCCGAATCGGAAGCGGAGTCCGAGTCAGAAGCAGAAGCGGAATCCGAATCGGAAGCGGAGTCCGAGTCAGAAGCAGAAGCGGAATCTGAATCGGAAGCGGAGTCCGAGTCAGAAGCAGAAGCGGAATCCGAATCGGAAGCGGAGTCCGAGTCAGAAGCAGAAGCGGAATCTGAATCGGAAGCAGAGTCCAAGTCAGAAGCAGAGGCGGAATCCGAATCGGAAGCAGAATCCAAGTCCGAAGTCGATTCCAGAATCATAGGAATTGCAGAAGCGGAAGCCGAGGCAGAATCCGAAGCCGAGGCAGAAGCGGAAGCAGAGGCGGAATCCGAAGCAGAGGCGGAATCCGAAGCAGAGGCGGAATCCGAAGCCGAAGCAGAATCCGAAGCCGAGGCAGAAGCGGAAGCTGAGGCAGAAGCGGAAGCCGAGGCAGAAGCGGAAGCCGAAGCAGAATCCGAAGCTGAGGCAGAATCCGATGCTGACGCAGCAGCAGATATCGATGGAGAAGCGGAGGCCGAGGCGGAAGCAGAAGCCGAGGCAGAAGCAGAGGCTGAGGCGGAATCCGAAGCCGAGGCCGAAGCAGAAGCTGAGTCCGAATCTCAAACCAGTTTCGATGATAACGAGATAAAAGCCGAAGCCGGCGGCAATACGCTCAAGACCGGGAACAATACGATGGTTAATGTTTCAAACAGCGGAGTTACAACCATAGCCACTGCCATTTCAACATTGGCTCTGCTGGAAGCGATGAGCGGAAATGAAACGGATCTGAACAGCATGATCAATCGATTAACAGAAACGCTGAATGTACTAAGCAAGGAAGACAATAACAAAAGCCGGATTCTATCTGACGTGATGGAAGCTTTAAATAATAAGCAGGAGGGATAACGTGGCAAAAAGAAATGTGTCGCGAAGCTCTATCCCTGTGAAACCCGGGAAGAATGAAATGACAGTAAGATTACGGAATGATAGTGTCAATCATCAAACGAGACAGCTTCATATCAATGCTTTCGACAAAGATGATGATCAAAAAGAACCGCTGCCCATCTATCACGACGGGCAAAAGACCAACTCTGTCGTTTTGACACCGGAACAGGGAAAGCTGTATACCATTGATGCAACAGGTGTCAAAAGAAAAGTGGTCTTTGAAGCCGTGCAGACAAAGGGTGGAAAAGGCCTCTCTGTAAAATCAAAAAATGCCGGAAATGTTAACGCCGAAATCCGGATCAAATAAACCAGAATGGGACTGCTCCTGTATGGAGTGGTCCCTTTTTAATCAGTTACAGACTGCATCGCCGATAAAACAAAATCCCACCGGTGTCAGTTTGTTATAAAATGTTGAAGAAAAAATCCGATAATAAGAGTAAGAAGTGGATAAGGGGAAGGATAACGATGAAGTTTCAGAATATATTTCAGAAAAAAAAGAAAGATGCGCGCCGGATTATGATGAAGGAAATCGAAGACGACCTGCAGCAGCTCTCGTATTCGATACAGTATGTGGGTAATGTTTCCGTGCAAGGTGCATCCGGTGCGTCATCGATTGATAGTATGATCCTCTCTCCGTGCGGTATATATATTATTAACCAACTTACTGATTCCGGCCATGTTCAGGCTGATATGGAAGATGACATATGGTATGTCAATGAAACCAGGGAGATATCCAACCCCTTCTGCAAAATGGAGGAATGGAAGCAGGGGGTAGAGTCCAGCATTCCGGTACAGTATCATGACTACCTTATCTCTACTGCCGTTTTTTCTTCCCCATCCACCTTTGACACGGCACCGGTTTGGCGGAAAAGCAGTTCCAGCCGGATTTTGATCCATCACAAAGAGATGGCCGAATTCATTCAGCGCCACATGTTTATCAGCCGTTTCCAGCAGAAAAGGCCATTATTGGATGATGAAACGATAACGATGCTGCATGATACACTGTTATCCTATCCAGCCGGACAAAGATAATTCCCTTCGTTTCCAGCAGGAAACGAAGGTTTTTTTATCTGCTGTTTGAAGGAGAATTCATGCGCCGTCGTGATGTTGTTCATCTGCCACGCTTCAAGCCTCCTCATTCGGCAATCGTCCAGGACGAGACGGGAGGGATAGTGTTCTATTGTGTGCCGTTGTTTTCATGATACAATAAAACATTAACAAGAGAGGAGGACTGTCATGCCGGAATCGATGGAATCAAACTGGGAATACCTGCTGCACATCACAAGGACGATGACAAGCATTCATACAATCGAAGACGTGCTCTCCACCATCACGAAAGCGGCCTTTGAGCTGATGGCGGACAGCGATACGGTTATTTTGTACCTGCATGACGACACGACGGGGTACCTGCATTTCGTTGAGGGGCTCGGTGTGAGAAAGGATAGGCTTGAGCATGTCGCGTTTTCTCCGGAAGAATCGTTAACCGGTCACTGTTTCCGCACGAAAACACCGTACCTGTGTACACGGGAGGAGATGCAGGCTTTCATGACGTCGATGAAGCCTTCTAACAAAAAATGGTTCCAGGAGGCGGTCTATCACCGCGAAATCAAAAGTTCCATTGCCGTACCGCTCGTTTACCATGACCAGTGTTTAGGGGTGCTGGTAGTGAACAATTTCGAAACGGAAATGCCTTTTACGATAAATGATCGGAATCAGATGCAGATCATGGCCGACCACAGCGCCATTGCAATCATGAATTCCAGGTTGATCCAGTCGCTGAAAGAAAAGAATCAGCTGCTGAATTCCTCCCTATCGATTCACAAGGATTTCACAAGACTAGTGCTGGAAGGAGCGGGGCCGGGCCGGCTGCTGCAGAAACTGGAACAGATTCTGGAACAGTCCGTTCATTTTTATGAAGCCGAAGATCCTCTTCCGCCGGAAGGAGAAGACACTCTGTATTCGATTGTCCACAGCAAGGAGTATATCGGATGCCTGGAGCTCGAGCAGCCGCTTTCGTCGCTGAGTGAGATTCAACAGAGCGCCCTGGAACACGGAGCAACGGCGCTGGCACTGGAGATGCTGAAAGCCCGTGCTATTCATGACAAGGAACTTTCGCTGCGCGAAGAATGGTTTGAAAAACTGTTGACCGATGATCCGCTCTATCAGATCGAAACCCTGACCCGTCAGATGGGATGGGACACTATCGACACGTTCCAGGTGATGGTGATCGAGGGAAGGAATCACCCGTTGTGGGAAGTCGACAGGACGATGGTGAAGCATCAGGTGCTGCAAAAAGTGGAACAGCTTGCGTCTTCCTTCGGAGTCCCGTCGTTTGTAGTGCCAAAAGGCATTCAGGTGATCATGGTCATGCCGGCGAAGGGAGAAAAGCTGCTGCACACCATCACCCATCAGCTTCAGAAAACGCTGCGTGTCTATGCCGATATGGCAGCAGGCATTGGACGGGAGACACCGCTTGAAACGGTCCGCTATTCTTTTCAGGAAGCGAAAGAGGCGGTGGCTTTCGCCAAGGCCGGAACGTCCGGACCAGTGGTGAGGTATTCAGATCTTGGATTTGAACGTTTTTTTGAGAAACTGGACCGAAAAAGCCTCACTGTGTTTGTGGAAGATAAGCTGGGTCCGCTCCTGCACGGAAGTCCTCCGTTGTATGACACCCTGCGGACTTATATTTCCTGTAACCAGAATCATAAAGAAACCTCGGACAGGCTGCATATTCACCCGAACACCCTCTATTACCGCCTGAATAAAATCCAGCAGCAGCTGCAGCTCGATTTTTCTAAAGAAAAAGACTGGATGGACGTCAGACTGGCGGTGGATATTTCTCAATGGAATGGGAGAGATCCACAAAAATAAGTGATTAAATTTGTGACTCCCCATCATTCTTTTAAAAAATCTGAATATTAGAATTATACTAACAAAACAAGGAGGGATGGATTGTGCGTACATACGAGAATTACATTGCCGGCACCTGGGTGTCTTCATCGGGAGGACTCACGTATTCGAGCATTAATCCGGCAGATACCGGGGAGGTACTCGGCCATTTTCAGGAATCCTCGGCGAAGGATCTGGATCAGGCCGTAACGGCAGCCCAAACCGCATTTTGGGAATGGTCAGCGGTCCCGGGACCAAAGCGGGCCGATGTCATTTTCAATCTTCTGCCGATCCTCGAGCGCCGGGCGGAGGAACTCCAGGACCTGATTACAAAAGAAATCGGGAAATCTCTCCGTGAAGCGGGCGGGGAGGTGAAAAAAACAATACAGGCGATGAAACAGTTCAGCGGAGAAGGCTCCCGGATAGACGGCGAAACGCTTCCCACGATGGATCCGGAACTGTTCGGCTATACCATCAAAGAACCACTCGGTGTGGGAGGTGTGATTGCGCCGTACAATTTTCCGCTCGGGATCGGGCTGTGGAAGATAGCACCGGCCATTCTCGCCGGCAATACTGTGATTTTTAAGCCGGCGGAAAATGCATCACTCGTCAGCGTAAAAATCATGGAAATGCTCGAGGAAGCCGGACTGCCGGCGGGGGTGGTGAACATGGTTACAGGCACAGGAAGCATCATCGGTAAGGCGATCGGTGAGCATCCGGACATCAAAGCTGTTTCCTTTACCGGGTCGACTCAGGTCGGAGAAGAGCTGGAGCAGGCCGTGACCGCCCGGGGCGGCAAAGTGCAGGCGGAAATGGGCGGCAAAAATCCGGCCGTCATTCTGGAAGATGCCGATATCGATCAGGCCGTCGACAGCATTGTGACGAGCGGCTTTCTTGATAACGGCCAGCGCTGCACCGGAACGAGCCGGCTGCTTGTGCCCGAATCCATCTACGCGGAGGTGGTCGATAAGCTGACGGAAAAAGCGGCATCTCTTATCATTGGAGAAGGAAGAGGAGATAACGTGGATAACGGAGCTATTATTGATGAAAAGCAGACAGCCAAGTATGAGGAGTTCATCGCTTCCGCAAAGGAGGAAGGGGCTGTGATTCATTACGGCGGCCGCCGGCTGACCGAAGGCGGGCTGGGCAGCGGATATTTTGTTGAACCGACCGTGGTAACGAATGTGACAACGGATATGAAAATCGCCCGGGAAGAAATTTTCGCCCCTGTGATTGCCGTCATTCAGGTGAAAAACTATGAAGAAGCCCTTTCTGTCGCAAATGAGACGTATTACGGGTTGTCCTCGACGATTTATACGAATGACTTGAAAAAATCGTTTGATTTTATCCGGAATATTCAATCCGGGGTCACGCATGTCAATATGCCGTCGACGTATTTTGAAAACCAGTTTCCGTTCGGCGGGAAGAAGCATTCCAGCAAAGGACCGCGGGAGCAGGGAAGTACCGCGCTTGATTTCTGGACTGACTACAAGACCGTCTATGTGAAAGCGTGAAAGGGGGAAAGGCTATGCAGCAGATAGGTGTGATCGGCTGCGGAGTGATGGGAGACGGCATCGTCCGCAATCTTCTTCATAAAAACTACAACGTACACATCTATGACACCGAACCGGCCAGACTCGAAGACCTGCGCCGGAAAGGGGCGCTGCCGGCCGGGGACACCGCGGCGCTCGCCGCAGCGTGCGACGTTATCATCACGTCGCTCCCTTCTCCGGTCATCATGGAGAATGTCATTGTGAACAGTGTGATCCCCTCCGCTGCGCCGGGTGCGTATATTCTGGACATGGGGACGACCGATATTGCGACGACAAAAGAACTGAATGAGCACGCGGAAGCAGCCGGAATTCATTTTCTCGACTGTCCGGTGAGCGGCGGGCCGGATGGTGCCAAAAACGGAACGTTGAGCATGATGTGTGGTGGCAGGGAAGACAAATTCAAGGAAGTGGAACCGTTTATGCGGGAGATGGGTGCTTCCATCTATTATTTAGGACCATCCGGCAGCGGCCAGGTGGTGAAAATGTGCAACAACCTGGTGGTGAGCGGGGTGATTACGGTGCTGTCCGAAGCGTTTCATACCGGCGAAACGTACGGCATCCCCTCTTCGGTGCTGGCTGAAGTGCTGCAGAGCGGTTCCGCGGCGACGAAAGCGATGGACGTGTTTGGCGGAAACATCGTCGCCGGCACGCAGGATGAAGTCAAATTCTCGCTTCAGCATATGGCAAAGGACTTGTCGTTTCTGGAAGATTTCACAACAAAGGAGCGTATTTCTCTACTGGCCGCTCCGGTTATCAAAGAGCTCTATGACGAGGCCGCGGCTGCCGGCATGGGGGAGATGGACAGTTCTGCCGTGTCGTTAATGTATAAACACGAGCAACAGAAAGGGTGAGCAGGATGCAGATGGAATTGGTGAAAGACTGGCGCCTGCATGCTTTGGTGCTTCTCATTGTTCTTCTCACAGAGTGGGTGGGGACCTATGAAATCGGCGTCGGGCCCGGGGTCATTTTATTTCTGCCGATGTTTTATGCCATTATTATCGGATTGATACTTTATTTTACCCCGCTGGTGAAAAAAGCATCGGCGAAGAACGCGGAACCGTTTATCGTGCTCGGCGTCACGCTTTTGATCGCCAAGATCGGCGTGATTATCGGCCCGGATATCGGAACCATTATCGAAGCGGGACCGGCGCTTGTGCTGCAGGAACTGGGGAATCTGGCGACAGTATTTATTGCGCTTCCGGTGGCTGTACTGCTCGGGTTCAAACGGGAGTCGATCGGTATGACCCACTCGATTGCAAGAGAACCAAACGTCGGCCTGA
This sequence comes from Salibacterium lacus, assembly GCF_042684865.1. NCBI lineage: Bacteria > Bacillati > Bacillota > Bacilli > Caryophanales > Bacillaceae > Salibacterium > Salibacterium lacus. The sequence goes on along the minus strand of NZ_JBHUML010000005.1, from coordinate 108,962 downwards.
TTATTGATAAGTATTCCTTTAACAGTCCGGAAGGCCGCGGCGTCATGGCGATTTATATTTTCGGAACGGTGTTCGGGGCCGTGTTTTTCGGCCTGTTGTCCGGGCTGCTAGCGACGATTACGCCGCTCAATGTGCTCTCGTTTGCGATGGCATCCGGAGTAGGGAGCGGCAGTATGATGACGGCGGCAAGCGGTTCCCTGATTGCGGCGTTTCCGGAGCTTGAGAACCAGATCGCGGCCTACGCGGGCGCCAGTAATCTCCTGTCGCTTTCCACCGGCATGTATTTAAGTATATTTGTCGGGCTGCCGCTGACGGAAAAACTATACCGCTTGATGCAAAAACGCCGCGGGGATAACGCGGTGCAGACGAAGGGGGAATAAACGGTGCTCAAAAATATTCAGGAATGGATCCTGCTGCTTGCGATATTCGGCCTGACGGCTTATTTAGGGAACTGGATCGGCTACGGCATGCTTTCGGTCGACGGACTGCTCGGCATTCTTGTCCTGATTCTCATCAGCCTTGCCGGCCTGATCCTGCAGAAACTGGTGCCGGTCAACATTCCGAGTGTCGGCTACATCGGTATTCTCGGCATTCTCGTCTCGACTCCGTGGTTCCCGGGATCGGAATATGTCGTGCAGTGGACGTCCAGTATTCAGCTGCTCGCTCTTGCCACACCGATTCTTGCCTACGCCGGGATCTCCATCGGACGCAACTGGGCCGACTTCGTGCAGCTCGGCTGGAGAAGCTTCGTTGTCGCCGCCTGCGTGTTTCTCGGCACGTTCATCGGCTCCGCCCTCATCGCTGAAATCATTCTCCGGATGCAGGGAATTATATAAAATATCCTTTTGCCGATAAAAATGGGAATACCGCCGATGTGTCAGAAGAAGTCCCCGGCAGAAGCAGTCACTCCTGCGATGGAGATGAACCATTACTTCTTCTTTCAAATGAACGTTAAAAAGCTGCCGGCCTAAAGCCGGCAGCTGCTTTTTGATGTGGTGCTGCTTCTGTTAGTCCCCGTTTTCACCAGGGAACAGAACAGGGCACTGCGGTGGTACAACAGGGGTCGGGCACTGGTCGATGAGAATATCGCGCGGCTGGCAGAAGTCTGCTGTGAGTTCAAGTGTAACGTCGGCTACGGCCTGAACGCTCTGGCACAGGCTCAAGACAACATCAACACTTCCCAGTTCGCCGTTGGTGCAGTTTGTGTTCACGCTGCATTCCACATCGGTTAAACGGACCACAAGTCTTGTTCCTTCGGGGGCGCAGAGGAAGATGGATTCCGGGATTTCAATTTCGATCGGTTCGGTGCGTTCCACAAATGGCGTAGTGGCATCGAATCCGCTGAATTCCACAACGACACTCAATGTCTTAATGAACGTTACCTTCTGAAGGGTAACCTGAGCGCCGTCAATGATAAAGGTACGGTTTTCTCTTTCGCCGATTTCCGTTACGGGAACTTCGGCATTCGGAGGAAGCGGATCCCCGCTGTCCGGATCTACAATAAAGCAGTCTGCGGTTAAGTTGCTGACTGTAGGACCGCATGGGTCAATCGGCAGCGCACCTAAGTCGCCGGCAAGAACACTCTGATTCACATCGTTTTGCAGGATAACCCAGTCGTACACTTTCTCTGCGTTAATACATAGAAGCTCCTGCCCGCCCTGCAATGCTTTGTTTTCCATCAACATCGACTCCTTCATAGTATTGTTATCTTCTGTTTCAAGGTATGACCGGGAAGGGATCCATGTTACCGGATGAAAGGTTTTTAGGCCGAAACTCATCACATTTAGGTGTTTCTCCACATAATCTGCTTATAAATGTCCGGGGTTATCAGCGGAGAAAGGAGTGTCCCGATGATGGATCACGAGGAGTTTGAAAAAGAAGAAACGACACGAACGGACATCGAAGAACTGCGCCGGGAGATGACGGAAATAAAACACCTGCTGCAGGAGGTTATCGACAGCCGCCCTTCTGAAAAAGAAAGAGAAAACCACTCAGACCAGCCTCAGCCTGCTGCGCCGCGTCCAAGAGATTTCACGTTCAGGGCAATACAGAACGCAGACCGGGTGTATACCGCCCCGTCCAAGAACCAGCAGAGCAAACGGTCGGTGTCCCGCAATTCAGAAGAACACCATCTGCAGCAGCGTGTGAAACCAAAAAAAAAAGAACCGTGACGAAGGATGAAGAGAAACAGCCGGAACCGGAAGCGCCGGTAAACGAGGAGCAGGAGAAGAAGCAGGACCCTGTGGAAAAAGAAGAGACCCGGTTTCCTGAACCTTATTTTTATCATGTAACGAAAGCTCCCTCTGAGGAAGCACCACCCGCGGAGCCGCCTGTTCCGTCCAAAAAAAGATCGCTCTTAAAAACGATGTGGGAGAAGATGCAGTGACAGGCCGGGCGCTGTATATGGACGAATCAGCTTACCTTCAGATGACGGCTCACGGCAGAGAAAGTCTGCCCCGGGAAGCGTGTGGAATATTGTCCGGGGTGGACGGTTATGCCATGCGCTGCCGGCCGCTGGCAAACGAAAGCCTGTTCTCCCACTCGTTTTTCGTCTCGGAAAAAAATACAGCCCATGTGCTCCATCAGATAGAACAATGCAGGGAAACACCGCTTGCTGTGTACCATACCCATCCTGTGACACAAGCGGTCCCTTCGTCTCTGGATGTGCGGCACCATGCGGATCCCGCTGTGTTTATGGTGATTGTATCCTATAAGCAGAATATCGAGGCGAGGGTGTATCGTATTGATTCCGGCACATACAAAGAGGTCCCCCTTTTTCGTGGAAAAGGAAGACCTTCAGCCGGAACCTTATAATTGATAAATATAGGGGAAATCCGTGATGGACTTTTTATCCAGCACCCCTTTGATGTCAAAAATAATGCCGGTTTTTCTTTTCACGATCCGGGCTAAAGCGGCATCATCGAGTGTTTGATACTCTGCGTGCGGAACAAGAATGAGCAGAATATCCGCCTGAGTGAGATCCTTCATGTCCGATACCGGAAACGGTTCTGCCGACGGAACATGCGGGTCGTGAATCTGCAGGGACAGCCCGAGATGTTGTATTTTTTCTGCCACTTCAAGCGCTTTGGAGTTCCGGGTATCACCGATGTTTTCTTTGAAGGAAGCCCCGAGTATCGTGATGTTCAGCGAGGACGGCGCAAGGTTATGGGAAATAATCTTCTGCATCACAGCCGTCACGATATAGTCTGTCATGTCTTCGTTGATTTTTCTGGAGGTCGAAAGCAGCGGGGCTTCCTTTCCCTCCCGTTTGGCTCGGTAGATGAGGTAATAGGGATCGACTCCGATGCAGTGACCACCCACCAGACCCGGGGTGACCGGGATGAAATTCCACTTGGTCTGTGCTGCCTCGAGCACGTCCCGGGTATTAATTCCCATGGACTGAAACAAAACGGAAAGCTCATTCATGAAAGCAATATTGATATCACGCTGCGTATTCTCCACCACCTTGGAAGCTTCGGCTGTCTTGATAGAGGATACTTTGTGGACGTCGGCCTCCATAACACTCTGATAGAAGGCGGCGATCCGGTGCAGCGACGCTTCACTCTGAGCGGCGGCCACTTTTGTAATCGTCTTGAACGTATGCTCTTTATCTCCGGGATTGATGCGTTCCGGAGAATACCCCACGTAAAAGTCCTGTTCCGCTTTCATTCCTGAATATTGCTCCAGAAGGGGGATACACCGCTCTTCTGTCGCCCCGGGGTACACGGTGGACTCATAGATGACACTCGTGCCGGGAGCCATATTTTCTCCTACTATTTTTGAAGCGTTCGCAAGATACGTTACGTCCGGTTCCTTGTATTCATTGATGGGAGTCGGTACGACAACGATAATATACTGACAGTCTTTCAAGCGGGCAGGGTCTGCGGTGAACGTGATAGAAGCTTTCTTCAGCTCCTCCGGCGGGACAGACCCCGTGTCATCCACCCCTGCCTTTAACCGTTCAATCCGGCTTTCATCTATATCAAAAGCGGTGACATGATATTTTTCAGCAAAGGCAGCAGCTGCCGGCAGCCCGACGTATCCAAGCCCCACCACTCCTGCTGTTTCCTTCCCTTTTGTCATGATCAGGATCCTTTCTACTGTCTTGATTTTCTCTTTTTTTTTATATGCATGTTTCATAAAGAAGTGCCGGGCTGTCCGGGAAAAAAGGCGGTAGACGGGGTGGCGGCACAAAGTGACAACTGCCGTGTCCCGGCGGCACAAAGCTCCATATCGTAAGGAGGAACACCACCCGGTAAAGGAGGGGGAACATGATCCCTTTAATGAATGTCAGACGACAGTTTGAAGCAGTGGAAGAAGAGTGGATCCGGCAGATGAAAGAAGTGCTGGAGAGCGGGATTTATATTATGGGTCCTAAAGGAAGGGAGCTGGAAGACAAGATCGCCGGCAGGCTCGGGGTATCCGATGCGGTGGCTGTCGCAAACGGAACCGATGCCTTGATCCTCACCCTGCGCGCGTGCGGGATTGGGGAAGGGGATGAAGTGATTACCACGCCGTTTACGTTTTTTGCCACCGCTGAAGCCGTTTCTTCGGTCGGAGCGGTACCGGTCTTTGCCGATATTGATCCCGCAACGTGTACGATAGATCCATTGAAAATAGAAGAAAAAATAACAGCCGCCACGAAAGCGGTCCTGCCTGTTCATTTATTTGGAATGCCGGCTGATATGGAAGACATTCGAGCCCTTGCCGACACATACGGTCTGCTCGTGATCGAAGACGCCTGTCAGGCATTCGGGGCAGCGTACAAGGGACAGCCGGCCGGAAGTCTCGGGGATGCGGCCTGCTTTTCTTTTTTTCCGACAAAAAATCTGGGAACGCCTGGAGACGGGGGCATGGTTACGACGTCCGATGCCGCGCTTGCGGCAAGAATCCGCACGCTCCGGGTTCATGGCAGCGATCAAAAGTATTATCACCGCGAGATTGGATACAACAGCCGGCTGGATGAACTGCATGCGGCTTTTTTATTAACGAACCTGTCCTATATTGATCAATGGAATGAAGAGCGGATAAGGCTGGCAGATCGGTACAAAAAGGCGCTTCGTCATCTTCCTGATGTGGAGATACCGCCGGTTTCAAAAGAAAAACGGGCGGTGTACCACTTGTTCTGCATCCAGACCGGGCGGCGCCGGGAATGGATGGATGCATTGAACAGCTGCCAGATTCATTCGGGTGTGTATTACCCGTGCTGCCTGCATCTGCAAAAAGCCTATCAGCATCTTGGGTACAAAAAAGGGGATCTGCCGGAAGCCGAAGGCGTGTCCGAATGTATTCTGGCGATACCGCTGTTTCCCGGCATGACAGATGACGAGCAGGATGAAGTAACAGCTGTCCTGACCGGACCGGGGAGGGGTATGGCATGATGAAAGCAGGACTGATTGGGTGCGGCCGTATCGCAGGCAAACACGCGGAAGCCATACGTCAGCTGCAGGACCTGGAGATTGCCGCAGTCAGCGATACGGTTCAAAAAAAGATGGAAGCGTTCCTTCAGCATCACGCCGTGCACTCGAACGTGCAGACAACGGAAACCTGCCGCGATCTTTTTTTCCAAAAAGATCTTGATGTCATTATTATTACAGCCGTGTCAAGTCTGCATGCTGCGATGGCAGTAGAGGCGCTCAAGCACGGGAAACATGTCATTCTTGAAAAGCCGATGGCGCTGTCGATACAGGACGCCGATGCTATTATCCGGCATGCGCGTTTGTTTAATCGAAAAGTCCTGGTATGCCATCAGCTGAGGTACCGGCCGTTGTTCCGGCACGTGAAAGCATTAATGGAAGAAGGGGTGCTTGGGAAGCCGTATTTCGGGTCCGCTTCGATCCGTATTCACCGGGGTCCGGATTATTACGAGTCGGCTCCGTGGAGAGGGACGTGGGATCAGGACGGGGGCATGCTGATCAACCAGGGCATTCATGTCATTGACCTGCTCGTGTGGCTGTTTGGCAATCCTGAAGCTGTGCATGGCAGGGTGTCCCGGGCCCTGCCATGCAAAGAGACCGAGGACGTGGCAGCGGCTGTGTTATCGTTTGAAAACGGGGCTGCGGGGGTGGTGGAAGCCAATACCATGACCCAGCCGGATAATCTCGGGTACAGCCTGTCGCTGTTTTGCGAAAGGGGGACGATTGCTTTCAGCGGAAATGGGCTGGAAAAGATCGAACGGTGGCATGTCGACGGCTCGGGGCAGAACGTTCCACCCGTCATGGCGCCCGGGGAGAAGTCGGAACACCAATGGATGTATGAACAGTTTCTCGAAGCGGCAGCAGATGATACCGAGGTTCTCGTCAACGCGGTGGAAGGAAAGCGGGCCCTGGAAACGATATTTGCTATGTACCAGTCTCATGGGACCGGGCGGAGCACAGCGCTTCCGCTTCCGGAGTTTGCCACGTCCTGGATGAAAGAGAGGGAGATCTGAGATGGAAAAGGGGGAGAACACCGTAATCGAAGACGATGTGACGATAGGAGCGTTTGTGCGTATCGGCCACCTGGTCGTGATAAAGCAGTATACGATCATCGGAGATTACGTGGTGATCAAAGATGGTGCTGTGGCCGGCCAGCGTCCGCTTTCCAATAAAAAGATGGCACGTAAGCCTTCAGATGGACTGCCGCCCCTTGTCATTGGTGATCACGTGAGCATCGGAAGCGGCACTGTCTTATATGAAGCGGTGAACGTGCAAAGTGGTGTATTGATCGGCGACCTGGCCAGCATCCGGGAGAAGGTGACGATCGGAGAAGACAGTATTATCGGCCGGAATGCCGTGGTGGAAAACAATACGACGATTGGACAGCGGGTCACCATCCAGACAAGCGCGTATGTGACCGCTGATATGACGATTGAAGACGATGTGTTTATCGGGCCGTGTGTCTCCACATCCAACGATAAATATATGGGAGAAGGACAGGTCAAGCATCAGGGACCCATCCTTAAAAAAGGCTGTAAAATAGGGAACAACGCCACCCTGCTCCCCGGTGTGGAGATTGGTGAACATGCTGTTGTCGGGGCGGGAGCCGTGGTGACAAAAGACGTGGAAGCAGGAACCACCGTTGTCGGCAGCCCCGCCCGCAGGTTATAAAGTGGTATCCCCGGGGAGCCGGACGGGCGCAGGAAGCACATGGATGGCGGGAACAGGCACTTACATGCCGGGATCGTGCGTTTACTGTCCAAGATTTGTCGATTACCTGCCAAACAGAAAGAAATACGTGCCAATCCTTTCGTTACCAGCCGTTGACCGCCCGTTACTGTCCAAAGGAAAGGATTTACTGTCCAAATGAGTGGAAATACGAGCCAAACCGCTGCATTACGGGTTGGAGAGCTCACGGTAAATGTCGAGTATTTTACCGGAATGGATGCGGAAATCGTGATATTTTTCAACAAACTGCCTCCCCTGTCTTCCAAGATGGGGGAGTTGGTCTTTCCGGCGGATCAGCTCTTCCAGTCTGCCTTCCACCGTTTCCGGATTCGCCGGCACGATGGGAAGGTCATCCGGGTACGCGTCACGCATAAATCCGCTGATCCAGCATACAACCGGTTTTCCCATCGCCATGGCTTCCACCGCCAGCAGCCCGTAACTACCGATATGAAGCTGATCGATGATAATGTCAGCGCCTTGATAGATGGTTTTGGCGTCTTCGTGCGAGACCCCCTGCACAAGCTGAAAATCTATGTTGTACTTCTGCTGCAGCCGGGACACCGCCGCAGTAATATAGGAAGTGCCTTTTACAGCTGGAGATGTGGGAGCGTGGACAATGTTCAGCGGTTTGTCCTCGTCGTCCGGGACGTGCGGCGGGTAGGCATCCACGTCAATCATCAACGGTACGATGAAGACCTTGCTGTAAAAAGGGTACACGTATTGGTACATTTCCCGATCCGCCACGATACAGGCCGGGATGGTCTTGCCAAGCGTCTCCAGGTTTTGTTTCACCGCGTACTCTCTATCCACTTTGACAACGGCAAACGGATTCGTTTTTTCCGCCTCGGAGAGAATTCTCGCGTCGCTCCCCCAGTGGTGCATCAGGACGGACTTTTCTGCCTGTTGAAGCAAGGCGAGATCTTCACGGGTGTCTGTTAAGGATGTGCCAAAATGAAAGTGAAACATGTCATAGGAAGGAATGAGTGTTTCTGCCAAACGCCGGAGTGCAGGAGATACGGGAGAACGTTCTTTGGATATTTTCCACTCGTAGTCCGAGGAGTATCCGAGATACGTCGGATAATAATTCAGCGTGTCATTGATGTATCCCTGCTGGGTTAATCCTTTGGCGATGGTGTTCATCTGGTTGGCGATTTCCATCGTCCCCTGCAGTACCCGGGGATAGGTAACGCCTGCAGGATGCTTTTTTTCAAAAAGGGGAAAAGGACTGGATATCGTTTTGTCGAGGTTTTCCGCTTTTTGAAACGCAAGCGATGCTTCTGTTTCCCTGCCGGACGCGTAGGAAAGAATCGAATAGAAAAGCAGCAAAGAGGTATTGTCCGGGTGGTGGTACAGCCCTCTCCAGCACCATAACCAGGCCGCCGCTTTACGGTTCGATTCCTCCAATTCCATCCAAGCATGATGAAAATAAAACGAGGCGGAATGGGGTGCTTTTTTCTCAAGGTTGTGGAGAGAGGTTTTTGTGAAAGGGACGGTATCAGGGAAGAAATGGCGCACGATGCGCCGCACGTTACTGCTGTCCATATCAAACACTCCTTTCTTCCTGAATGTATGATAAAAGGTTGAAACAATACATTTTCTTGTAGTTTGCAGCACATTTTCCTTCCAACGGGCGGGGAAAGGTGATAAATATCCAAACAAGCTGTAGAGCATGACATACCATATCAAGAGTTTCAATAGAGTTCTGCTTTATTGAAACATCTTACTGAAAAAGGAGGAGAGAGCCTTGGCCATTGATAATATCATCTTGAATGGCGGTTTTGAGTCGGGAACTCTCATGAACTGGGATGCGGTGAACACGACCGTGGTCCCCTCGGAATCTCACACAGGGGAGTTCACGGCCCGGTTTGCCCACGGTTCGGTGGCGGCGTCGCTGAGTCAGACAGCGCCGGCAGACCCTGGGCAGATGTATGAGGTTCTGGTATCCCTTTCGAAAAATTTAACAAAGAATAGTCCTATCATCTATGTGGAAATCTTCTATCTGGATGCAGGAGATATGGTGATTGGAACGGGACTACAGACCTTAATAGATTTTGGTGGTCTGCCTTATGAGGAACAGGATACCTGGCTTGGGGTTTATCAGACGACCGAAGCAGCACCGGCGGGTACGACACAGGTGGAAATTGTCATTCGAAAACCAATCAGTGCCATTACGGCGCCAGCTGTGTTTGTAGATGACGTGGCCGTACTGGAAGTGGAAGGTAACGGAGCTGGCGGCCCGACCGGCCCTACAGGACCGACTGGCGCGACAGGACCGACTGGAGCAACGGGAGCTACTGGAGCTACTGGAGCGACCGGAGCAACCGGGCCGACTGGAGCGACCGGGCCGACCGGAGTGACGGGAGCTACTGGAGCAACCGGGCCAACTGGAGTGACTGGGCCAACCGGAGCAACGGGACCAACGGGAGCGACGGGTCCAACTGGAGTGACGGGAGCTACTGGAGCAACGGGAGCCACTGGAGTGACAGGAGCTACTGGAGCGACCGGAGCCACTGGAGCGACGGGGCCAACGGGAGTGACCGGGCCAACCGGAGTGACGGGAGCCACCGGAGCAACGGGAGCCACTGGAGTGACGGGAGCCACTGGAGCGACCGGGCCGACTGGAGCAACCGGTCCAACTGGAGTGACTGGGCCAACCGGAGCAACGGGACCAACGGGAGCGACAGGGGCCACTGGAGCGACCGGGCCAACCGGAGTGACGGGAGCGACCGGAGCAACGGGAGCCACTGGAGTGACGGGAGCCACTGGAGCGACCGGGCCGACTGGAGCAACCGGTCCAACTGGAGTGACTGGGCCAACCGGAGCAACGGGACCAACGGGAGCGACGGGACCAACGGGAGCGACGGGACCAACGGGAGCGACCGGGCCAACGGGAGTGACCGGGCCAACCGGAGTGACGGGAGCGACCGGAGCAACGGGAGCCACTGGAGCGACCGGGCCGACTGGAGCGACCGGTCCAACTGGAGTGACGGGAGCCACCGGAGCAACGGGAGCCACTGGAGCGACCGGGCCGACTGGAGCGACCGGTCCAACCGGAGCAACGGGAGCGACCGGAGCAACGGGAGCCACTGGAGTGACAGGAGCTACTGGAGCGACCGGTCCAACCGGAGCAACGGGACCAACGGGAGCTACTGGAGCGACCGGAGCAACCGGAGCAACCGGAGCAACCGGCCCGACCGGCCCCACAGGACCGACGGCTGAAGTTGTTACGGAAGTATCCGGTTCTGCCTCTAACACAGATGGTGCTGTCATAGCGGTAGTACTGGGTGGTACAGAGGTTCCACTGCCGGATGCACAGAACCTGGATGATGATATCGTACCGAATGGAGCAGATACTGAGTTTACGATTAACCAAACCGGCAGATACTATCTTTCCTATACGATTAATCTAACCGCAGCGCTGCTAGTAGAATCGAGACTATTATTAAACGGTGCGCCTATTCCTCAATCCGTCATATCACCAGCCATAACTGTCAGCAGTTTCAATACGGATCTGATCATTGATATAACAGCTGGTGATGTAATTACACTCGAGCTGTTCGGATTAGCTGGAGCAGCTACACTGCAGGATGGAGCCGGTGCGACACTGAGTATTATCAGAGTAGAATAATACGCAGCAGGGTAAGAGCTGTCCCGATTGGGGCAGCTCTTTTTCATGAAGAAAACGGATGAATGTTTCCGTCCCTTATAGGTTATCAAACAATCAATGCCGCGCTGCAGCGAATACGATACCTACGAAGGAATACCGTAAGCAGAAAGGAGTCCGGCATGATTACGATAAGCCTTTGTATGATCGTGAAAAATGAAGAAGAGGTGCTGGCCCGCTGCCTGGATACGGTCAAAGACCTCGTGGAAGAAATAAATATTGTCGACACCGGATCGGATGATCGTACCGTGGAAATAGCCAAATCCTATACCGACCGCGTGTTTTATTTTGAATGGACCGGAAGTTTCACGGAAGCCAGAAATGAATCCTTCCGCTATGCTACGCAGGAGTACACCCTGTATCTGGATGCCGATGATGTGCTGCTTGAGAAAGACCGTGAAAAACTGAAAGCATTGAAAGAAAACCTGGATCCTGCGGTGGATTCGGTCTCGATGTATTATAATGCCGGGATGGATGAGTTTGGTAATATCACCCTGCAGTACCGTCGGAATCGTTTATTAAAAACGAGCCGGAATTTTAAATGGCAGGGGGATGTGCATAATTATCTCGTCGTTTCCGGCCATATCATTAATTCGGATATCGCTGTCACGCATAAGAAAACGAGTCACGCGACAGGAAGAAACCTGGATATTTACTCGAAAAAAATAGCAAAGGGAGAGACATTCGGCGCCCGGGATTATTTTTATTACGGCAATGAGTTGCGGGAAAATGGGTACCCGGAGGAAGCGATAGAGAGCTACACCAAAAATATCGAAATGAAAGAAGGCTGGGTGGAGGATAAAGTGTATGCCTGCCTGAACCGGGGGGACTGTTACAGATTTATCGGTGACCTTGATAAAGAACTGGCCTCTTTATTTGAATCGTTCCGGTTTTCGCGCATTCCGCGGCCGGAAACGTGCAGCCGCATCGGGTATAACCTGCAGCAGAAACAAGAATTTTCTTTTGCCGTCTACTGGTATGAAACGGCTGTGAATCTGAAAGTCGATCCAAATAAATGGAGTTTCACGTATCCTGCCTATTCCACCTGGTATCCCCATCTGCAGCTGTGCGTCTGCCACTACAACCTCCATCAGTTTCAGAAGGCCTGGGAGCACAATGAAATGGCACGGAAGTACCGGCCGGAAGATGAAAAAATTTTGTTTAACAAACAGCTGCTGGAGAAAAAGATTCCCGGTGGAGAAGGGGAAGAACAATGATGGCAGCAGAACAACCGTTATCCGGAACCGTTCTGGTTACCGGCGGAGCGGGTTTTATCGGCTCTATGCTCGTGGAGAAAATACTGCCAATGGCTGATCGCGTTTTTATCATTGATGATCTAACCACCGGTAACGAATCGGCTGTGCCGGATGCACCGAACATCACGTTTTACCGCGCAAGTATCACCGATGACACCGTACTGGACGACGTTCTGCCGCAGGTGGATTACGTCTTTCATCTGGCCTGCCGGAATTTAGTACAGTCGGTGACCCGGATGGAGGAAGACTTTCACGTCAACCTGTACGGAGGCTTCAAGCTGCTGCAGAAAACACACGAACTCAATCCGGCGTTGAAGCGTTTCGTGTATGCCTCGACAGCTTCGGTGTACAGCCAGGCCTCTGTTTTTCCTACCGGGGAATGGTATCACAATGTGACGCTTCCTTATGCTGCCAGTAAATTCGGGATGGAACAGTATTGTCACGTCTTTTTTCACACGTATCAATTTCCTGTGACCGTGCTTCGTTTTTCCAACCTGTATGGTCCCGGGCAGCTCGTTTCCAACCCTTATTGCGGTGTTGTCGCAGCATTCTTCGACGCCTGCGCGAGAGGGGAAGACATGCCGGTTTTTGGAAACGGAGAGCAGACGAGGGATTTCACCTATATCGAAGACGGCCTGTCTGCGCTGGTTCTGGCGGCGGGGAGACCGGAAGCTGTTGGCAGAGTATTTAATATCGGCACAGGCCGGGAGACGACAATCAATACCCTCGCAGCCCTCGTGAAAAAGACAGCAAAAACGAGAGAAAGCCGGATCCGCTATGAGCCGGAACGGCCGGTGGATGTTGTAAAACGCCGGGTCGTGGATACGGCGTTTATAGAAAAAGAGCTAGGGTGGCGTCCGGCTTATTCACTGGAGCAGGGACTCGAAGAAACCCGCAGGTGGCTGGATGAATAGAAGAAAAGGCAGAGACGCGCCGCCTTGTGTGGTTCGTTTCTGCTTTTGATTTATCATGACACGCTTTTATTTCCCCATCCCATAACCACAAGTGTATTCCATCAAAGTAAATTCATGTTAATATATACATGAGATATAAGAGGGAGATGTAAGAAGAGGGGGAACAGCACGTGATTGTATTACTGGTGATTGTGGTTCTTTTCCTAACCTTCGTTCAAAAAAAGTTCGGGATTTTCACCAAAAAACAGAACGAAGATGCTCCGGCCAAAATCTCGCTTGGTCTTTTGGTACTTACTGTAAGTACGACCACCACACTGCCTGCCGGTGGTGTCGAAACAGGCCTTAACTACATTGTGCTCGGTATGGGAATCATGGCTTCCATCGTGCTCTTTTATGATGCTTTTGACGCCATGCGGAATAAGGAGACGGCGGATCGTTGATTTGCTGTCTCCTTTTTTCTGTGAATCATTATGGCCCGCCTGCCCTGTTTTGCTGAAGGAAATAAAGCAGGTATGTCGAATAAATACAATGAGAGACGTTAAAGATGGTAGAGGAGTGGGTGGAATGAGTACTGGTTACCGGAAGGTGCACCTGGATTTTCATACGTCGCCGCACATTCCGGATGTGGGTCGGGATTTTGATGCGGAAGCTTTTGCAGAAGAGTTGAAGGATAGTTTTGTCGAATCGGTAACGGTGTTTGCGAAATGCCATCACGGGTATTCCTATTATCCAACCCGCACCGGAATGCAGCATCCGTCGCTGCATCAGGATATGCTGGGGGAGATGATTGAGGCCTGCCATGCGCGCGGTATCCGGGTTCCGGTTTATACGACGGTGGTTTGGGATGAGCTGGCGGCGGAGAACAATGCTTGGCGCCAGGTGGACAGGGATGGAAAGCTCGTTGGGAGAACGCCTCTTGGCAGCGCGGATAACCGTGATGCCGCCGGCTGGAAGTGGCTCTGTATGAACAGTCCTTATGTTGATTATTTGGAAGCGCATACAAAAGAGTTCGTGAGAGAGTATGATCTGGACGGGGTCTTTTTCGATATTGTTCATCAGACGAGACCGGGATGCGTGTGTCCGTACTGCATCGAGCAGATGGAGAAGCTGGGACTGGATCCGGAAGATACAGAGGATCTGCTCCGGCACAGCCTGGAGACGGAAAGAAAGACGATGCAGCGCCTGGAAGAGGCGGTGCACCGCATGAAACCAAAGCTCCCGATTTTTTTCAACGGCCGGGTCCGGCTCGATCTGGATCCGGAAGGAGGTCTCCGTCCGGAGCTTTCATGGATGACGCATGTAGACATTGAATCGCTCCCCGGCGGTCTCTGGGGGCACCATCATTTTCCGTTGTACGCCGCGTTTTACAAAACCCTCGGCGTGCCGTTTACCGGAATGACCGGCCGGTTTCATAAAATGTGGGGGGATTTTGGCAGTCTGAAAAACCAGGCGGCGCTTGAATACGAATGTTTTTTGATGCTGGCACACGGCGCAGGCTGCGCGATTGGGGACCAGCTTCACCCGCGCGGGACGCTTGATCAGGAGACGTACCGCCTCATCGCAAGCGTTTACGAACAGGTGGCGGAAAAAGAAGAATGGTGCCGGGACACGCGTCCTGTCGATGAGATTGGGGTGCTGATGTCCCAGGTGTCCGAAGGGGTGGCAAACGAGCCGTCCAGTTTCAGTGATGAAGGGGCGATGCGCATGCTGACGGAACTTCAGCGTCCGTTTTGTTTTATGGATGAAGCCTCGGACTTTTCGCGCGTGTCCCTGATCATCGCACCGGATCATGTTCCTTTTTCAGACCATCTTACGGAAAAAATGAAGACGTTCCTTGAACAGGGCGGAAAGCTTCTTCTTTCTTACCGCTCCGGATTGAATGAGGCGGAGGAGCGGAAGGTTCCGGCTGGTCTGCATGATGAAGGAGAGCTGCCGTTTTCGCCGGATTATGTGAATCTGTCGGAGGCGTTTGGAGGACTTCCGGATACGGCGCAGGTGTTTTATGAGCGGGGACGCAGAGTGAGAGTTCCTTCTGATGCGGAGGTTCAAGCTTACGTGCAGCGTCCTTATTTTAACCGGACCCGGACGACGTATATGTCGCATTTTCATGCGCCGGTGGACAGCGTGTCAGAGGATCCGGCGGTCGTCCGGGAGGGTGCGGTGATGTATCTTGCCCACCCCGTTTTCGAGTCGTACCGCAGGCATGGCAGTCTGGCTTACAAGCAGCTTGCGGCTCGGTGCCTCGATGAACTGCTGCCGGAGCCGCTGCTGGAGACGAACCTGCCTTCCACGGCGCAGATAACCATCCAGGACCAGCCTGATAAGAGGCGCAGGGTTATACACGTGCTGCATTACATTCACCAGCGCCGGGCGGAAGGGCTCGATGTGCTGGAAGATGTGATTCCGCTGTATAATGTAACCTTTTCCCACCGGGTGAAGGAAGCGCCGCGGGAGGTGTACGCGGCATCCTCCGGAACCGAGCTTTCTTTTACTTATGAGGACGGGAGGCTTGCCTTCCAGCTGCCGGAAATCCGCGGCCATGAAATGGCTGTTGTGCAGTTTTAACTGTCTTTGAACAGGGACTCTCTCAGCTGTCTCTGCTCCTCCCTCAGGTGCCGGATGTCGTCGAGAAGCGAAGAAATCAATGGAGACGGGGCTTCTTCCTCCCGCTCAAGCATCGACCATACATACAACAGGGCTAAATCGTCCCGGCTTATTTCCTTTGTCTGCTGCTTTTCCAGGGCGGCCACCGTCTGCTGGACGTACTGATCCATGAGCTGGCGCAGGGAGAGGTCTTCGTTATGCCGGGTCATGGCTGGACGCTCCTTTCTTTTTTTTCGCGGTTTGTTCCCGCTGGATATGGATGTGGTTAAGCGAGGCACTGCTTTCTTCCGTTTCTTTTTGATACGTGTATCCGTACACGAGCGCGTCATGAGCATCATTCCATTCCCAGACGAGCTGAAACGATTCAAACGAGATGGAAGAGCCTGGAACCAGCTCCAGAGGCTCTCTCGGCTCGAGCCAGATCTCCTCTTTTTGTCCCTTTTTTTCCGGCATCATTCTCCATACAGCTTCGTTGTTTTCGACGACGGACTCCTCGCTGCGGACAAATTTTCCGGTGAAGCTGAAATTCTTCGGCAGGTGAAAAACAAGACAGATACCGGGTACGTTCTGCACGGTGTTCCCCGTGTTTTTTATCGTGAAAGAGCCAAGCAGGATGACATCATCTGTAGAGAGGTACACGGAGTAGGAAAAAAAATGTACGAGTGCGTCATTTTCTGATCCTGTTCCTTTGAACCGCTTTTCCAGCGCGGTATAAAAATCACGGCTCTCCTGTTTGAACGCCTCGATCTCTTCTTCGAGCTGCTGTACTTTTGAATCATCGTTCATGTTTGGCCCCTTCCTTTCATATATCCCAGTAAGAGACATTTTTCCTGTTTTCATTTTATGTCGAAGGCCTGACCCACATGCCGGAATGTAGCAGGCGGGAACACATCCGCCGGGCAGGCATACACTAATGGAAAGGCAGGTCTGAGGTGATCCTCATGAAAGAGGAAGAAGTAAAGTACCATTACCTTCAATTGAAAAAACTCCACGTGGAACTGCTCAATAGATATTTTCAGCAGGAGGAGGTGATTCGCAGGATGAGCGAAAACCAGGAGAAGCAGCAGTACCGCACGGAACATCTGCTGCAGAATATGGAGGGAGAGGTCCGGCATATGAGGCAGATTCTTTTGGAAAAAGAGAACGAACCCATCACACTTCCCGACGAGCTGGTTCAGCTGGTTGAAGAGGGAAAAGAACGGCAGGTGATGCTGGACGTGACCCATGAAAAAGAAATCCAGCAGTTAAAAGAGGAAGTAGGTACGTTAAAGGAGCAGATGGACGCTGTGACCCAGAGGCAGGATTCTTTTCCTGCATCAGGGGAGTTAACGTTTCAGCAATTAAAACAGTTGATTGAACAGGACACAAGCCCCGGAAATGTAAAACGACCGAGTCATATTCCGACAAATCCTGTCTCCACTCACCGGATGAAAGCGAAAACAGAGGAAACAAAGAGCCGGGAAACGGGTCACGCATCTGAAGGCGTCTTTGAACCAGGGGAGGAAAAAAAGCCGGAGTCCCAGCCGCCGCTTTGGTACAAACTTTTTTCGTTTCGTAAATAATCGGGCTGGATCCTGCCGCAGCTACCCACGCATTTTTGCGGTTGTTTCGTATGATGAAAGGGAAAGGGGTTAATAGTATGGCAGGAATAAAACCGACGCCAAAGGTGCTGGTTCGGAAGGGGAAGCACCAAACCGTCCGCAAACCTCAGCTCGTAAAGGGAGCCAAAGGATGCGGATGCGGGAAAATCAAGTAAATCCTGAAGGACAGGTGGGTGCCCCGGAGTGACGGGGCACCTTTTTCTGTGTGACGGCCGGCGGGCAGCCAGATGTTTTCGAGTTACGTTTGTGCCGCGGTAACAGGCATAAACGTAACTCAGATAGGCTCATGAGGACGTTTATGGGAGCCGGGAGTGGTGCAAACGTAACTGGGACAGATACCGAGTTGCGTTTAGAGGTCGCGGAGCAGCGGTAAACGTCGCTGGAGCCAATCTAAAATGAACTTAGCCATTCAATCATTGCATGCAGGGAGGCTGCCGGCGTGAGGCAGGGGCTGCCGAGTTACGTTTGTACTGGGATAAGAGGCGTAAACGTAACCCGGAGAGGGTCATGAGGACGTTCACGGGAGCCGGGAGTGGTGCAAACGTAACTGGGACCGATACCGAGTTGCGTTTAGAGGTCGCAGAGCAGCGGTAAACGTCGCTGGAGCCAATCTAAAATGAACTTAGCCATTCAATCATTGCATGCAGGGAGGCTGCCGGCGTGAGGCAGGGGCTGCCGAGTTACGTTTGTACTGGGATAAGAGGCGTAAACGTAACCCGGAGAGGGTCATGAGGACGTTCGCGGGAGCCGGGAGTGGTGCAAACGTAACTGGGACAGATACCGAGTTGCGTTTAGAGGTCGCAGAGCAGCGGTAAACGTCGCTGGAGCCAATCTAAAATGAACTTAGCCATTCAATCATTGCATGCAGAGAGGCTGCCGGCGTGAGGCAGGGGCTGCCGAGTTACGTTTGTACTGGGATAAGAGGCGTAAACGTAACCCGGATAAGCTCATGAGGACGTTTATGGGAGCCGGGAGTGGTGCAAACGTAACTGGGACCGATACCGAGTGACGTTTACGCACTCCGTAGATACCACAAACGGTTCCCGCGCTGCTCCCCTCCACCATCCAACGGCTGCCGGCCATAAACCAGCTAGATGCCGTGACTGTCGTTTCGCGGCAGTTTGCCTTATAATAGAAAAAGCAAGAGTGAAAAAGGAGGATTCATACATGAAGTACCGTAAACTAGGAAAAACCGGCATGGATGTTTCTGTCATCGGCATGGGAACGTGGCAGTTCGGCGGCGAATGGGGCAGAGACTACACCCAGCCGGAAGTCGATGCTATTTTTGATAAGGCGAGAGAAACAGGGATCAACCTGATTGACACGGCTGAATGCTACGGCGATCATTTGTCGGAAGAATTCATCGGACGTGCCACAGAGAAAGACCGGGAAAACTGGGTGCTGGCGACGAAATTCGGACACAAGTTTCACGATTTGTATGAACGGACCCGTCATTTCTCAGCGGATGACGTACGCCGGCAGCTCGAGGATTCCCTGCGCGCGCTCCGCACCGACTACATCGATCTGTATCAGATGCATACAGGTGTCGGGGAAGAGTTTGACAATGATGAGCTCTGGACGATGCTTGATAAGCAGAAGCAGGAAGGAAAAATCCGGCACATCGGCCTTTCCATCGGGAAAAAAGAAGACAGCTATCAGACGAAACGTGCAGCAGATACCGGGGCGGAAAGCATTCAGGTCATCTACAACCGGCTCGACCGTTCTCCGGAAGAAGACGTACTGCCATCTGCCGAAGAACAACATCTCGGCGTTCTCGCGCGTGTGCCGATGGCAAGCGGCTACCTGAGCGGTAAGTACAAGCCGGGTGCTGAATTTGCGGATAATGACGTGCGCCACCGCCACGATAAGGACGAGACGCGCCGTACGCTTGAAATGGTCGAAGAACTCGCGAAAAACGAAGTGCCGGAGGGAGTTCCGATGGCACAGTGGGCGCTCGCCTGGTGCTTGAAACATCAAGCGGTAACCACCGTTATTCCGGGATGTAAAAATCCGGAGCAGGTCGCATCTAACGCGGCAGCGGCCGATCTTGATATGGTGAGCGGCAACCACCCGCAGTCGGTGTAACCCATGGGACAAGACGTAAAAGCAGTTATTTTTGACTTTGACGGATTGATCATGGATACCGAAACGAGGCAGTTCGATGTGCTGCAGGAATTGTTCATAGAGTACGGCACCGATCTGCCGCTCGAGGTGTGGCAGCAGGAAATCGGCACGTCGACGGGATTCACGCCGGCCGATTATCTGGCGTCTCGTACGGGGAAGATGGTGCAGCAGGACATGTTTCTCGAGCAGTTTAAGGAACGTTTTCTGGACCGGGTGAACGGAGAACCGGCCCTTCCGGGAGCAGAAGCCCGCATCCGCGAAGCCCAGGACAGGGGACTGGCGGTAGGCCTGGCTTCAAGTTCCGACTTGGACTGGGTGTCCATGCACCTTAAGAACCTGGGGCTGTTTGACTATTTCTCCTGCATCCGGACCTCGGATGATGTGGAGGACGTGAAGCCGGATCCGGCGCTGTACGAACAAACCGCCGCCTGCCTCGGCGTCCGGCCGGAAGAATGCGTTGTATTTGAAGACTCCGTCAACGGCGCCCTCGCTGCCGAACGCGCCGGCATGCGCTGCGTGATTGTACCGAATAAAGTTACCGAAACCCTGGCATTCGGGCACCATGACCGCCGGCTGGATTCGCTTGAGGATACCACTCTCGACGCGCTTCTCCCCTCTTTATAACCTGAACCTGCTGCCTCCCGGGCAGCAGGTTTTTTTACGGACACTTTCATTTTGAAAATGTCCGTTATATCAGGATACCGGACATTTTCCTGTCGTTTGAGGGAAAAGTGTCCAGTAAAAAAAGATACGGGACAACATGGGAGGCAAAGTGTCCATAATCCGCGGGTTACGGACAAAAGGAGAAGAAAAATGTCTCTAACTGCTGTTTGGTTTACGAAACGCCGGCGCCGCTCTATAATATGTATTACAAATACATGTTAAGGGGTAAAAAGATGATCAAGTCGATGAAAAAAACACTTCTTATACTCTGCGGGAGTGTCTGTGTCGTGCTCGGGCTGATCGGCATCGTCCTGCCGCTCGTGCCGACGACGCCGTTTCTGCTGCTGGCGGCCTGGTGCTACGCGAAATCATCGCAGAAGCTGTACGACCGGCTGCTGCGCACGAAATGGCTCGGCACCTACATCCACCAGTACCGGACGCAGCGGGCGCTTCCGCTCAAAACCAAGTGGACCGCACTGATTGTGCTATGGGTCAGTACGTTCTACTCTATCTTTTTTCTCGTACCGCTCCTCATCATCCAGATTCTCTTAACCGGTGTCGTTCTCTATATCTCGTACTTTATTTTCTCACTGAATACACTACGCTGACCCCGCTTACCAGAGGATAGGAATCAACCAAAACATAACGCCTAAAAAAGGCAGGATGGTAAAGAACTCTTTAGGATCTTCCACTGCCCTACCCGGAAATGTCAAAAAAGTAAAGAGGCCGTTTGTAAAAATATTATCCAACAGCAGTCTCTTTTTTCTCTCGTTATCTTCGTTTTGATTCATTTTATTCTTTTTCATGTTACCACCTCTATCATCACAAAAGACCGGCGGCTGATTCCCTTCCCCTTTCACATGAACCTGAAATACGTTACGCTGAATACAGAAGAATACGTGATAAACATTCTTGAGTATAGTATAATAAGGACAAACAGGAAAAAGGGGGACGTCGGCGGTGAATATGGCAACGATCGGAACGAACTGGATCACTGAGGCCTTTATCGATGCGGCGCGCGGCGTGGATGCGTTCCATCTGCATGCCGTGTATTCCAGGGATGAAGAACGGGCGCGGGAATTTGCGGCCAAAACAAAAGCTGATACATATTACGCCGATTTTGAGGCCATGTTCGGGGACGATGAACTGGATGCCGTCTACATCGCAAGCCCGACCCGGTATCACGCACAGCAGGCCGCGTCGGCGATGGAGCACGGCAGACATGTCATCTGCGAGAAACCGCTCTGCAGCAATGAACAGGAAGCGCGTCATCTGATCGAAACCGCCCGGAAACACAACGTTGTGCTGATGGAAGCGGTGAAAAACCTTTATACTCCGGGCTTTCAAAAGCTGCAGGAAATGCTTCCGAAAGTCGGCACCGTGCGCAAGGCCGTTTTCCATTTTTCTCAGTATTCGAGCCGCTATGATGCCTACCTGAACGGAGAGGTCCTGAATGCGTTCAAGCCTTCGCTGTCGAACGGGGCGACAATGGATATTGGTGTGTACTGCCTGCACCCGCTCCAGCGTCTGTTCGGGGAGCCGCGGGATGTGAAAGCTTCCGGTCATGTACTGGAAAGCGGTGTAGACGGAGCGGCGAATGTCCTTCTTTCCTATGACGGCATGGACGCCGCAGCGGCCTACTCGAAAATCACGTCGTCGAACAGCCCCAGTGAGATTCAGGGTGAAAAAGGAACCCTCTATATCGATACGATTCACGAGGTGCAGCATCTGACGTTTGTTCCGGTAAAAGGGCAGCCGGAAACGGTGGATATTGAACAGACGAACCCGGATATGTATTATGAAGCAGCACGATTTATCGAGGCCTGCGAAACGAACGATACAACTTCATTACATTGGCACGATTCACAGATGGTGATGCGTCAGACCGACCGGATCCGCAGGGACCTGGGCGTTGTATTTGATGCGGACCAGCTGCAGACGTGACGAAAAAAGAAGCAGTCCAGCGCGCGGCTGCTTCTTTTTGTACGAGGTTTACTATATTAAGGGAGGTTTTCATAATGAACCAAACCGAATGTGTCATCACCGACGGAAAAAAACAGACGACGGTGCGTCCAGGGGCGTTAATCGTATTTCTGCAGGGCAAAATGGTAGAGGCCTGGGATAAGACAGGACAGGTGTATTACATGATATTTTTCAAAAATGAGTATGTAACGACAATGAAAGCAAACCATGTGCGGCGCCGTTCCTTTCTCGAAAAAGCAGTGAAGCACGGGGCTGTCTACGAGGCGCCGCATCCGTTTATCGGGGAAGTGCTCTCGGACAGGACGTCATTTCCAAAACGGGGCCTGAGTCAACTGCGCGGCAAATTCCAGAGCCAGCATACCTATCAGGAAACGGCCCGCATGCTCACCTTCTTTGATGCGTTTGTTTCCAAAAAGGATCTGTTTGAGGATATTCAGTCGTTTTACTACCAGCACCGCCGCACCGGCCAGCTGTTTCTCGGTTACCGGATCATTCGTGTACTGATGGATTTCACCCCGAATCACAGCTGGGTCAAACAGCTATCAAACGAGATGGAATTTTCCACTTTTAAGGATATGTATCAGCGGATGGCACCGGAATTATGGGAAAGAGACCCTCTTTATATGGAAAAGGCCTGTTATTACGCGCGCAAAGATCCGGAAAACGCAGCGCAGCTTCTCCGGTTTTTGAAAGAAGAAAAGCGCTGGGTTGACGCGTTTTCGCTGATGATTGATCAAATCCAGCGCGAAGGCGGCGATGCTTATTACGAAGAACTGCTGCAGTGGCTGCACCTGTATTACGATAAAGAGGGGCAGCAGCTGATTCTGAACGACCTGCATGCCAAGGTGCCATCCCTCGAGCGGCTTCCTCAGGATCTGCTTTCGATTTATTTATCCCGTCATGATTTGGAGAACGCCCTGCGGCTTCTGCAGCAGCACGACATATCTCTCACGGAGAAGCAGGAGGCTGCGCTGGAGGAAATGCTGGGGACGATGGATCTGAAAACATCCGGGGTGGCACTCGATGATCTGCCTCTTTATATTGCATCCATGTATGACAATCAACCCCGGAAAGCAGAAAAAATTCTGCAGCTGTGTGTGAACGAACTTCTTTCTGACCGTCCGCTTCAGGACGTGTTGACATGGCTGGCGCCGATCCGGGAGAAAACGGAGTCCTCCCCGATCATCCAGCAGCTTGAAAAAATGAAGGCGTACCACGATGATCCGGAAAAGCAGCGTGAACTAGGGGAGATGCTGTATGAGTTCAACCAGCTCGACCAGGCGGTGGACTGCTTCAGCTGGGAAATGGAAATGAACACCACCGACCCCGAACCCGTCCGCTGGCTCTCCAAAATCTATCTTGATCTCGGACGCGAAAGTGAATCGAAAGCCTACCAGGACTTGTATCGTAAAATGCAGAAAGCTAACGCCTGATGCCCGGCCCCGGCTGGAACGTGCAACCCCGCGTTCCGGCCGGGGCTTTTTTGGTGATTGCTCAGAGGGGGCTGCTGACGACTATATTACGTTCAGGTGGAGAGAAAATGAGTCGATAGAACAGACCTAAGAGCTAATTGTCCGCTGGAGCAGGAGGGAAACGGTCGCTGGGGATGCCCAGCGACCGTTTGTGCTGTGATGGAGCTTGCAATCGGTCGATAGAAAGCCTTTATCGACCGATTGCCACCTAATCGTCAGCTGGATTAGTTCCTTGCGCAGGCGGCGGGCCGTTGGTTACTGTCAACGACCAAAGTACGTGCCAGTGGGGAATGAATGGGTCGCTAGGGCGCTGCAAAGAGCTAGTTACTCGCTGGAGCAGGAGGGAAACGGTCGCTGGGGGAAGCCCAGGGACCGTTTATGCTGTGATTTAGTCTGGAACTGGTCGCTAGAGCGCGCCTCACGACCGATTGCGCCCACATTTTGCAGGCGGATCAACTGTTGCCGCCGGCTGGTGATGAGTCATCAACTTTTTTCTGAAATGAAATGGAAATTATATCTTTACAACAGATAAAAGAACGATTATACTATCAATTGTATTAATCATAGTAATACAGAAAACACACCATGTATAAAAATCGGTAAAGTAGAGGAGGGGATGTTTTGTTTGAGCTTGATCTGCGGAGCCGGAAGCCGATTTATGAACAGCTGATGGACAATATCAAAGAGTTGATTGTGACCAGTGTGCTGAAGCCGGATGAAAAGCTGCCGTCGGTGCGTCACGTGTCACAGGAACTCACGGTCAATCCGAATACGATTCAGAAAGCCTACCGCGAACTGGAGCGGCAGGGATTTCTGTATTCCGCAAGCAGAAAGGGGTATTTTGTGGCACCGACCGATTGGATATCCAATGACCGCAAGCTGGAAGAGATGAAAGACCAGTTCCGGCCTCTTCTCAAGGAAGCCATCTACATGGGGCTGACGAAAGAAGAGCTGCTGCGCTGGTTTGAGGAAGCAGAACAGGAAGGGGGAGACCATCGTGATTGACGTGCAGCATGTCACGAAGACGTTTGAAAAAGAAGACGCTGTCCATGATCTGAATCTGTCGGTGAAACAGGGGCATATTTACGGTCTGCTCGGGTCAAATGGGGCCGGCAAAACAACACTTCTGAAAATACTCGCCGGCATTTACCGGCAGGACGAAGGAACGGTTCAGATAGACGGGGAACCGGTCTATGAAAATGTACCAAAGAAACAGCAAGTGATTTTTATCCCGGATAACCCGTATTTTCTGCCGCAGGCCTCCATCAAACAAATGGCCGCCTATTACCGTTCCTTTTATCCAAACTGGGACGAAGAGCGGTATCAAAAACTGCAGCAGGTATTCCAGATTGATCCAAAACGAAAAATCCAGCGCTTGTCCAAAGGAATGAAACGGCAGGCTGCCTTCTGGCTGGCACTTGCTGCGATGCCGGAAGTGCTCATTCTCGACGAACCGATCGACGGGCTTGACCCGGTGATGCGCCATAAAATCAAAAACCTGTTATTTCAGGATATCGCAGAAAGGGAAGTAACAGTGATTATTTCCTCCCATAACCTCCGGGAAATTGAAGATATCTGCGACCAGGTCGGTATCATGCATGAAGGCACCCTCCGCGTCGAAAAAGAACTCGACGAACTGAAAACCGACACACATAAAGTACAGGTGGCCTTTGATTCGGACGAAACGAAAGAAGAGGCTGCCACCGGGTTGAACCTTCTTCACGAAGAAAAACGCGGAAGCGTCTATCTGCTTATCGTCCGCGGGGACCGGGCAGAGATTGAACAGCACATCAAGCCGTATCACCCGCGCGTCTTTGACATGCTGCCGCTGACGCTCGAGGAAATTTTCATTTATGAGATGGGAGGCATCGGCTATGAAATCGAAAGTGTCCTTCTTTAATCCTGGGATTCAAAAGCAGAATCTCAAACAACACGGCTGGCTTGGCATTGTTATTTTAATCGGTTGGATATTCATCGTTCCCATGCAAATGATAAGGCTTACCGACGGTTGGTATGGCCCGGAAGATGTTACTACCATGACACAGATTTCCAATGGAACAGAACTTCCGGTCCTTGTCGGCGGCAGCATTTTAACTGGTATTTTTCTGTTTCGATACCTGCAGGTTCCTGATGCAGCCGACATGATGCACAGCCTGCCGGTACGAAGAGAAAGTCTTTTTTTCAATCAGGTTTTGACCGGGTTGGTTTTGATCATTGCGCCATTACTCATTACTGCAGGAGCGGCACAAGTGATTGCCGGGATGTATCCAGAATTTAGTGAGTTATCCCCTCAGACGATTTGGTCATGGGCCGGGGCATTCCTCATCATGAGTGTTTTTTTCTTTCTCTTTACAGTATTTGTAGGTATGGCTGTCGGAATGTCGATCGCGACCGGTATCATAACACTGATATTACTTGTACTGCCGGTGGCGATGTACACGCTTATCTATAGTAATATCTCTCTTTACTTATATGGTCTGCCGCCTTTTAACACTGTCAGTGATAAATTTCTACTGTTTTCACCGCTTATGTTTATTTCTGATATTGTGGAGATGCAATATACCTCCTGGCAGTTAGCGGGGTATGTAGCTGCTGCTGTACTATTTGGAGCTGCTGCACTCGTACTCTATAAACTGCGGCCGATTGAAACCGCTTCGGAGGCGATCACGTTTCGTGTGCTGCGTCCTATATTCAAGTACGGCGTGACATTGTGTGCCATGATGACGTTCAGTCTCTTTTACGTTCAAAATGATAATACCGGATGGATGATTTTTGGATACATTTTCGGATCAGCCGCCGGGTATTTCGTCGCGGAAATGATTTTGAAAAAAACATGGAGGGTGTTCCGGGGCAGAGCTCTCATCGGTTACGGCGGGTACGTTGTTGTGATTATCATCGCAGGTGCGATGCTGCACTACGATGCGTTTGGCTATGAATCCACGATCCCGGACAGGGACTTCGTACAGAGTGTGTATGTTGGAGAATATATATCAGAGCCGGAGGATTATCAAAATCTGTACAGTACATCGGATGCTTACCTGGAAGACGTTCAGCAGTTGCATCAGGCGATTATTGAGCAGCGTCCTGAAGAGGAACAAGGAGCATCCAAACAATCTGTGAGTATAGCTTATGAGCTGGAAAATGGGAAAACCATTATGCGGCAATACTTCTATATTGACACGGACGGATTTTCCGAAAAATTACAAGCTGTAAAAGAATACGATGCCTATAATGGAATACCGTAAGAATGAAAAAAGCCTGCCGGACATCCGGCAGGCTTTTCTGTAACGGACCTGGTGGTTCAGCGGTCAGGGTAAAACATGTACTCTGAATGCAGATTTATTTGATAGAAAACCTTCCTAATTCCCTTACAGCTCCGGAATACTGTGGCAGACTCTATAAGTAAAGAGCCGGAGTAAATGGAAGGAGGGATCCGGCAGTGGAACAAAAACGTGCTGGAAATAGTCTGCTGCTTTTGACGACGATTGGAATGACGGTTGCTTTTATGGTGTGGGGGGCGTTTTCTCCGCTGATCAATCAGATTGGGGAGACGTACAACCTGTCCGCCACAGAAAAAAGTGTGCTCGCCGCGGTACCGGTGCTTCTCGGTTCGGTGATGCGGGTCCCGCTTGGCATTTTGACGGAAAAATACGGAGGGCGGAAAGTGTATACCCTGCTGCTTTTGTTTCTGATTCTGCCGCTCACCGCGGCGGGATTCGTTGATTCCTATGCGGCGCTGCTTGTCTGTGCTTTTTTCCTCGGAATGGCGGGGACGTCGTTTGCGGTGTCGATGACCTTTGTCTCAAAATGGACGCCGAAAGAAAAACAGGGAACCGCGCTTGGTGTTAATGCGCTAGGTAATGCCGGGACGGCGGCAGCGAGTCTCGCTCTGCCGACGATTGCACTTGCCGCCGGACTCGAGTGGGTGTTCTGGTCATTGATTCTTCCGATTGCGGCAATGGCTGTTCTTCTCTGGTTCTTCACTCCGGAAACGCCGAGTGCGGATACGTCCCGCACCGTCAAAGGCGAACTGTCGGTGCTTAAGTATAAACATACGTGGACATTGTCGCTGTTTTATTTCGTCACGTTCGGTATTTTTGTGACGTTCAGTGTGTACCTGCCGACGCTGCTCACCGATGTGTTTGGCCTGTCGGCGGTGGATGCGGGGCTGCGGACGGCCGGTTTTATTATACTGGCTACTTTTATCCGCCCGTTCGGTGGATACGCCGCGGATAAAACAGCTCCGGGACCGATTCTGACAGGGGTCTTTCTCGCTGTAGTAGCAGGCGGGGCAGGCATTGCCGCCGGCGGGGAAAACATGATCCTGATGACAGCAGCCAGCCTCCTGCTTGCTGCAGCTTCCGGTATTGGAAACGGCGCTGTATTCAAGCTTGTGCCGAGTATTTTCCCGGCAGCCACAGGGACCGTCACCGGTATCGTCGGAGCGGCCGGCGGTCTCGGCGGATTTTTCCCGCCGATCCTGCTCGGCGTCGTGCGCGACATGACCGGAGCCTACGCCATCGGCTTCATTCTTCTCGCTGTCATGAGCACCGCCTGTCTGATTGTGAACCAAAAAGCCTTTCTCAAGGACAAAAAAGAACAGAATCTAAAAGAAGTCCAAGTATAAAAAAAGACCCGGACGATTCGTTGTTCGGGTCTTTTGGTGTATGAGATTGTAACACAGCAAGCCTCAGTCACCGGAGAACGCACAGGCATCCATTCACGCTGGTATCTGTTCTATTGAAAGCCTGGGATGGTTTTTATAGACAAATTCAGCTCCAGAGTGTCCAGTATTTTATTTTACGGGACACTTACTGGACTTGCTGGCGGAAAGTGTCTGTTATTTATATATACTGGACATTTTTCTGTGCCACGCGATTCAACCTGTCCCTTATTTTCAGGTTATGGACACTTCTCCGCGCCTCTTGTCTGTAACCTTCATAAAACCCCATTAAATGAAAAGCGAACGCTCCATCCGCTTTCGTGCAGGGCTGCGGATGAAAAAGTACTCCATTTGAACAGAGCCGCGAAAAAATCCGAACGAGGGAAGCAGCACACAGCATGCCGTATTTCTCGTTCGGATTATTTTTTTATCCTTCGTATTCTACGCTTTCGTGAATCCTTCTTTTTCAAGAAAGTCCGCAGCTTCCGGATAGGTGTTGAAGGCTCCTTCAAGCTCCAGCCCGGCGTAGATGTTCCAGCCGCCGTCTTCTTTCATCATGACGAGGATCTGGTCGTTTTCGTTCGTCCATTCTTCCATCATCATTTCTTCCGGGTCCTCCTGCGGCGACATTGATTCGATCGCTGCCGACACAATCTCCCGCAGTTCCTGGGCGCTGTATTCGCGGATGTTGACCATCCCTTTTTCATCCGTCTTCATGCCTTTGATCTGCCCGGCATAGACGAAACCGTTTCCGTTTGGATGAAGATGATAGACGACATTCTTTTTATCAATCACACTGTCTTCGTACTGGTAATTCACCCGGCCGAGCGATACTTCCTTACTCGTCAGCTCAGGGAATCCATCAAGTATTTCCATTTTTTCTTCGAATGTAAGCATAGAACCTCCAGATGTACTTGTTGTGTCATCTTATTATATCATGTCATCCGCCGCTTAACATCATTCCAAGCGGAGAAGACTCGCGGACGACGGACTGCAGGGAGTATCCGGAGATAGGAAACATCGGAAATCCAGCGTAGCCGGGAGTAATATCGTATTTATCAAAATAAATGACAAGGCTTTTGTCTGCAAGATAGTACTTCTGATCCTGACTGACTCCCGGGAATCCGTTCAAAAGAGGGATGTCACGTTCTTTTATCTGCGCTTCAATGATCCGGTTCACGTTCTCTTGCCAATTGCTGCCCGGCTGAAACTGCTCTGACAGCGAATATACCTTATCCCGGGACACGTCCGCTGTCACCGAATCCATGTATTCCACCGGATGCGCAAGCTTCGGGGAATTGGCAAACAGAGAAAACGTGAAACTGGCGATACAGTCCTGATTGTTTTTGACGCGGAATGATCCTTGAACGTCTGTCACCCCAGGCTGGTAATACCCATCCTGCTGCAATGTTTGAAACATACCGTACACGCGGGAGAATATGTCCTGGTTGACGGCTTCTGCGCCGGGATAAACGATCCATGGAAAAAACACCGGTTCTTCCATGAGGCGGTATGTCTGAATGGAAACAGGGAAGTCGCATATTTTCAAAAAAAACACTCCTTTGCCGGCCTGCACGGTTAAAATCAAGCAGGCTGGTCCATAGTAATAGTAGTTCATTCATGGTATGAGAAAAGGAGGGAAATCATGAAAGGTTTTTTAGGCTGCACGGCGGCATGCCTGCTGCTTTTCATCAGTGGCTGCCAGCAGGAGGAACAGGGCGGCGGGGACAATCAACCGCTTACCATCGTTGATGATGAAAGGGAAGGTGGAGAAGAAAATTCCCCATTTGACCTGCTTCCGGATGACGAACAGGAATCTGAAACAAAGAGGCAGAAGGAACAAATGGAAGAACAGGAAGAACAGATGGAGAATCAGGAAAAACAGGAGAGAGAGCAGGGGAATCCGCGCTCGGAAAATCTCAAAGCCGAAGTCATAGCACTCACGAACGAGGAACGCACGAAACGGGGACTTGATCCTTTACAGGAAAATGGGACGGTGGCTGAAGCAGCGCAGGCAAAATCTGAAGATATGGCAGCTAATGATTATTTTGCCCATCAGTCACCAACTTACGGCTCTCCGCTTCGCATGCTGAAAGAATACGGAGCCGATTTTCAGACGGCAGCTGAAAATATCGCCGCCGGCCAGACCACTCCGGAGCAGGCGGTTCAAGGCTGGATGAACAGCGAAGGACACCGAAAAAATATTCTAAACGAAGACCTCACCCATATCGGCATCGGATATGAAGGGGATGGAAAGTATTGGACGCAGATGTTCATCGAAAAATAATGCAAAAACCACCTGCAGCCTATCAGGTGGTTTTTTAGTGGAGAATAGGGGGTAATGGGAGGGTATCAGCATAGTGCAGGGATACGTACAGTTGGAGGTCCCGGGTTAGCGAAGCGAAGAAAACATCCTCGATATCGGTGATACCCTGTGTGGCAAGTTCATTTTGCAGCCATGTTTCATCGACGTTCTGACTGCGGAGCACGTCGTGTTGAATGACGCCTTCAATGACAACGGGAAAGGCAATTGCAGAAGACTGTTTGAGATACGGTGTATCTTCAATCGTCACAGTGGATTTAGTCGGTTTTTTTAACACACTGAGGCTTCCGTTCGCTTCAATGACGGCGGTTTCTACATCGTCCACGTTGAAAATATCTTTTTCACGAAGGGCTTCCAGCACATTATCCACGGAATAGCGTATTTTTTTCAGATTCCGGCGGATGAACGTGCCGTTTTGAATAACGACGGTCGGCTTGAATGTAATGTATTTTCCGATCGTTCTGTTTTTTATTTTAAGCAATGCCACGCCGCGCTGCAGCAGAGCAATCAAAACGATGGCGGCGGCTGTATGAATGTGCTTGATATCCGGGTCGGCGATATCCGCACCGACGACGGAACCGAGCGTCAGTACAATCAGAAAGTCAAAAACGGGCAGCTCCCCGATGGCACGCTTCCCCATAAAAAGGGCCATCAGCAAAAGCAGAGGAAGAATGGTGATGATGCGCCCGGCTACCATAAAAAGTTCAGTGATCGTTTCCACACCCTTTCCCCCTTTTTTACGATAGTTTTCTCCTTTTTGTCTCTATTATTCCTTTTTCTTTGTAATCTTATTGTATTTAAAATGTAACATTTTCTTAATTTTATGTTTAAGAACGTCGGAGAAAAGGAACTCATTAAATAGAACGACAGAGACGAATCCATTCAAAGGAGGAACCAAACATGTTGAAAGAAAGGGTCTCCAGCATAATAAAACGAACGTTGATCGGGACAGCGGTTGTTGCAGCAGCAGCGTCCGCAGGAAATACAGCAGCTGCAGAAACGGATGCATCCACGGACTCGTTTTCTCTGAATGAAATCATACAAAATTATTACACGACAGATCAGCAGATGGCCTCCGAGCAGACAGAAGCAATCAATAATATCGGACTGAATACAATAGATGGCACAAAAGGTTTCGATGAGGAGAACGATACACTCACGCTTTCTGTAGAAGAGATGTTCGGTGTGGATGATCCCTCGTATATTAATGAAGCATCGGGCGAGCTTGTCCTGCGCGTCAGCAATCCAAACGTTGTAAGCCTGGATGAAAGCGAAAAAACGATGACCAAAACGTTGGATGCTGCGGATACGCCGTCTGCTTATGACATCACTCTTTACGGAGAATCCCAAGGCGCAGCCAAGGTTTATCTGAATCAAAAGGATGGAGAAACAACAACCACCCTCGGCACCGTCGAAGTCGAAGTACGCTGAAACCTGAAAAATATAAAAACGAGGACGTAAAAAGACCCTTCAGCTGCAGGGTCTTTTTTTTTTGGTAGGTTCATGTGTTAAAGTTTGTACTTTTGCAGATAAAGGAGAAAATGTGTGGGTTAGAGCGTATAAGCTGCAAGCGGCGTGCATTGCTTATTTCACAACGGTTTGAACTGACGGCTCCGGCGGCAGATGGAGGCAAGTGTGCGGAGTTTGCGGTTCAGGTGTTTCCGGTCGAGAGTCAGCAGATCTTCGCGCTGCAGCCCTTCCAATACGTATTCAGTGAATTCCCAAATGATGTTTTTCACCTCATCCGTGTTGACATCGGCCATAAGAATGAAGGCATCCAGCGCAGCTGACAACACGGCCAGGTCTTGAAATCCGTACTGCCGGATCTGATGAAATGACGTGTACAGATAGTCCGAAAAAGCAGGCTGCTTCATGATCAGGCGCAGGTCCCCCGAGGCATCGTAATGAAAGGTCCGGGGCAGCTGCTTGCGGCCTAGCCGGGCGAGGATTTTGCCTAGATTTTTGATACAGGCCACCGCCGTGTTCGGATCATTAATGCCGGGAGAAAGGGCGCGAAGGGCAATCTCCACGATTTTGATCAAGGCCAGTTCGATCGTGTCACTCGACGACTTTTCCGCACCAAGGGTCACAAAAGGCCTGTAATGACCGGAACGGATCTGTTTTCCCTGCTCCCACACCGAGAGAAACGGTGCCCCCTTTTCGATATAATCACTGACTTCGGCGTTAATCCGCACGATGCAGTCATCACGTGCCGCCCTGCGTATCAACCCCTTGGTATCGATATGTTGAATATAACCGGAATCCGCGGAGCGCACCGGTGCTGGTTCCACCGTTTTGATATCCTCGCTTTCCCAGTCCTCCCACGGAGCAGCCGGAGCCCATGAAGGTGCGTCCGGCAGTTCTTTCTCTATTTTTTCCAATGTATCTTTTGTAATGTAATGGAGCAGACTGCTTACCTGAATCCAGCTGGAAACGTGATGGATGAAAAAAACAAACATAAACACGCAAATGATAGCAAAAAATACAGCGAGGGAAGGAGACAGAAAGACAGCATCTTCTCCACCACGCAGAAACAACAGGAGCAGAAGGGAATAAATGATACCGGCTGTGAAAAAAGCGAGCACCCGCTGCGTTTTGGCATCACTGATGAAATTCTGAAGCGTCCGCGGCGAGAATTCAGAGAGGTAGGTGGTTAAGACGACAAGGATGGTCGAAAAGGTGATGGTTGTCATCGTAAGCAGTGCGGCTGAAATGGCACCTAAAATCGTCCGCGACAGTTCGATTGGTATAAACAGCGGAGAAGGAATCCAGGCAGGTACAGCCTGCGGCAGAAAGCGGGTATCCAGGTACACACTGACAACAGCGAGCACGCAGGCACTGATGCCGTAAAGAGATGGAACATACAAAAAGTTGGACCGGATGTTGTGAAACAGACTCCGCAGCGACAGCACCATCATCACCTCCAACCCTCAGTGTCTGCAGCAAAGCTTTTTTTATCCTGACACAAGCATTCCATGAAAATGATACTGTTAAAAAACAGGAAGGGAGGGGGTGGGATTGCATCCAGTGGGGCGTTTGGTTTTTCCGATGAAGTCGAAGACGGGGAGTATGGTTCGTCATTTCAGGGCAAAGCGGCACCGGGATATGTTCCGGATTACACCGGAAAGCAGAGCGGACATCCGCCGGAAGCTGCAGCAGCATGAACGCGGGGGACAGGCGGCTGGTCCGGAAGAAAAAGACATCGTGGAACGCATCAAAGGTCAGACAAGGGAGGGGGCTCGTAATAACGTTACACGCACGGAATGCTACCGCCGTATGTATCTTCGAAACGAGGAACTGCACTGGGCGCTGCTTGCCCACATGGTGTCGCGCAGCAGCGGCTGGTGCATGACGGACTTAAAAGGAGAATGGCTGCCGGAGCTGTTATCCGAAGAAAAACGAAACGACTTGTTTGATTTGTATGAAACGGCTAATTTCCTCATCTTTCAGGATGCGTATCCGCAGCTGTTGTTGTACGAGGAAGGCAAACGCCGGGGACGGAATCTTTTTCACCTGCTTCCGTCTTTTCACGTCTCCCGGTTCATGCAGCCGTTTTGGGATCACTTCTGGATTCACCGTGATCCGGCGCTGCTCACGACAGCACTCATTATTAATGAACAGCATTATATTGAAAAACGGGTCATCCAAAGCGATTCTTTTCAACAACGTGTGCTGCAGACATTTCCTTTTATTACGCAGGAACTGCTGCAGATGACTCAGGTCGTGTTTCCGTACCGGGAAGGGAGCAGCATCCGTCTCGCCGGGCTGACTCTTGAACATTTTGCATCGTTGTCCGAACGAATTGAAGCCGGCAAACGGATGTATGCGGTGCTTTTCGGTATAAAAGAGGTACAGGACGGGGTGAACACGTGGATGAAAGAGGTGTCTCATTCCGGATCGCGCCGTGACTACTGGCCCGGTCTGTTTACAACCCGCGGGCGCACCTCATATCTGAAAGAACGGATGATCGCTGAAAAAATCAGAGAGGATGCACCGCGGCTGTACAGCCCGGAACTCGGCACGGTCTGGCAGGACAGAGAGCCGCCCCGCGTTTGGAGGAAGGACTGGTTCACCTCCATGGACGCGCTTCGTTACGTGAAAACACCGCGGATTCCTTTTTCGTTTGATATGACGGGGGAATACTGCTTTGGCTTAAATAAGCTGGAACGTCTGGCTCTTCTGAAAGAAACCTTCACAGCCGCAGCAAATCAAGAGGGCAGAATATAACGGTCTTCTCCCGCTTTTGTTCCCGACCAGAACATACCGGCTGTCACGATGACAAAAATGATAAGGGCGGGCATCCAGCTCTGGTACATATCAAACAGCAGTCCTGTCGAAAAAGGACCAACGGCAGCGAGAAGATAACCGAAAGACTGGGCCATACCGGAAAGACGCGATGCCTGCGATGCCGTACGCGCCCGCAGTCCGAGCAGCGTTAATGAAAGACTGAGTGCTCCCCCCTGGGCTAGTCCGAACAGCAAAACGCTGATAATTGGTAAAATGACAGGTCCATCGATAAACAGCCCGGAGAGACCTATGATGTAAAGAAGACTGATTCCGGCCACAATCCCTTTTTGATGGGAAAGACGGGCGGCCAGAACCGGAATGAAAAAGGACAGCGGAAGACTGACAAACTGCATGATGGACAGCAGCCATCCCGCTGCAGCCGGATCGAGCCCGCGCGCCTGCAGCATTTCCGGAAGCCATGTGATCAGACAGTAGAATAAAAATGACTGCAGGCCCATAAACAGCGTAACCTGCCAGGCGAGTGGGGAACGCCAGACCGATGCTTCATTTTCCACTGATAAGCCCCGGCTGTCAGACTCTGGTTTCTGCCTGAGCTGCGGGAGCCAAAGCAGAAGAGCGGGCACACATAACAGCGCCCACGAACCGAGCGACATATGCCAGTCAAGATTCAACCCATTGGTGAGAGGGAGGCTGAGCCCCGAAGCGGCACTTGCAAAAAGGACCATGGATGTCGTGTACAACCCTGTCATCGTGCCGACATGCTGTGGGAATCGCTCTTTCACCACGCCGGGAAGCAGAACGTTCCCAATCGCGATACCCCCGCCGGCCATGGCGGTTCCAACGTAAACGGCAGGGAGTATGTCAGCTGCGCGCAGCACAATGCCCGCCGTGAGAAGCAGTAATCCGGCATACACGATCCGTTCCTTGCCAAACCGCTTTCCGGCCGCAGGCGCGAGAGGGGAAAGGGCGGCAAACGCCAGGAGCGGCAGTGTATTCAATAGACCAGCTGCCCCGTTTGTGATGCCGGTGTCTTCGCGGATGATGCCGATCAGTGGACCGACCGACGTGATGGCCGGACGTAAATTAAACGCCACAAAAATAATACCGAACACCAGTATCAGATTTTTGGGCGTCATCCAGGTGCTTTTTTCTTCGTTCATATGTATCTCCATCCTTCTTCCAGTGCAAAAAGAAAGAGGCCCGCGGAAACCGGGCCTCTTTGGCATTGCTGCATTTGTTACGTTTCATTACAGGGAGTCAAAGTCGTTATCGGAATCAACAAGGTTGTAGTCGGTAACGGTCGTTTCAAAGAAATCGGCCTTGCCGGTTGTATTGTCGTTATAGACAGAAATCCAGCGCATTGGATTCTTTGTATAGCCTTCAAAAACGTGAGGGAAACCGAGTTCTTTAATACGTTTATTGGCCATAAATTTAATATAGCTCTCCAGCTCGTTGGAGTTGATGCCTTCGATTTTGTTGCCGATGATGTAATTCCCCCATTTAATTTCGAGTTCGGCCGCACGCAGGAACGTGTCATGCACGAACTGGGCAAATTCATCGGTGTTGAGTTCCGGGTTCTCCTCAAGAGTTTCTTTGAGAATGTTGCAGAACAGCCGGACGTGAAGCTGCTCATCGCGGTTGATGAAGTTTATCATCTTAGCGGTGCCGAGCATTTTTTCGTTGCGGGCGAGGTTGTAGAAAAACGCAAACCCGGAGTAGAAAAACAGCCCTTCAAGGACCACGTCATAAACGATGGCGCGGACGAAATTCTCTTTGGTTGGATTCTCCGTAAACTCGGTGTAGCCGTCAGCGATAAACTTGTTACGCTCCAGCAGTACTTCGTCGGTTTTCCAGTACTCAAAAATCTCTTCCTGCGTCTTGCTGTCGGTTACACTCGACAGCACGTACGTGTAGGATTCGTTGTGGACAACTTCCTGGAACGCAAGAACCGACATGAGGGCGGACAGACTCGAATCCGTCAGGTAATCAGCCACTTTGGAGGAAAAGTCGGTCTGTACGCTGTCCAGAAAAGCAAGCAGGCCGATGATTTTGTTGAACGCCTCCCGCTCGTCTTCTGTCAGGGTTTCGTACTGGCTTTTATCGTTAACAAGCGGAACCTCATCCGGAATCCAGAAGTTGCGCAGCATATTCTTGTACATCGGATAGGCCCATTTGCGGGCGGTGTCGTCCCAGTTCAGAATGTTGGAGCTTTGTCCGTTAATAATTCCGGTAGATTTGTTCGGTGCCTGGGTGTCATACAGTTCGCGTTTATGAATGGTCGACATGTTTTATGCTCCTTTCCGGCTTTGTTATCAGCTTTCGCAGCTTTCGCAGTCTTCTACGACGGACGAGGTGGATCTTGTGTAATACGTCGTTTTCAGACCGGAATGCCACGCCTGCATGTGCAGACCGAGCAGGTCTTTGGCCTTGATGCTGCGGGGAATATACAGGTTGAAGCTGACAGCCTGGTCAATGTGCTTCTGCCGGGCGGCGTTTTGCTTAATGCTCCACGACTGGTCGAGGTTGAACGCCGATTTGTAATACCAAATCGTCTTTGAACTGATGTCCGGTGCTGTAACAGGAGAGCGGAAGCCTTTTTTCTCTTCCACGTGTTCCTGCCGGAAGACCGGATCGATGCTCGCGGTGGAACCGGCGATCAGGGACGTCGTAGCGTTCGGTGCTACGGCAATCAGATAGCCGTTGCGGAGTCCGTTTTCCTGAATGGATTCGGACAGTTCGCGCCACGCGTCATCGCTCCAGCCTTCTGCTTCCGTGCGGTACGTACGCTCCAGATACCGCCCGGACTGCCATTCGCTTCCTTCAAATAATGGATAGGACCCTTTTTCTATCGCAAGGTCGCGGGAAGCTTTCAGCGTCAGGTAATTGATTTTTTCATACAAACGGTCAGCCAGCTCTACGGCTTCGTCTGTCTCCCAGCTTATCCCCTCGAGGGCAAGCAGGTGATGCCAGCCGAATGTGCCGAGTCCGACGGCGCGGTACCGTTCGTTGGTGTAACGTGCCTGCAGCACGTCAATCGTATTCAGGTCAATGACGTTATCAAGCATGCGGACCTGGATGGGAACGAGACGCTCCAGCACGTCTTCACGCACCGACTTGGCAAGCGAAATCGAGGAGAGGTTGCAGACAACCATATCTCCCGGGGACTTCTCGGTGATGATGGTTCCTTCTTCGGTCAGGTATTCCTCTTTCACCGTTGTCGGGCTCATGTTCTGCATGATTTCGGTGCAGAGGTTGGAACTGTACACGATGCCGGCGTGCTTGTTCGGGTTGTCCCGGTTCACGGTGTCGCGGTAGAACATGTACGGCGTGCCGGTTTCAAGCTGCGACTTCATGATGCGTTTCATGATATCAACGGCAGGCACGCGCTCGCGGCTCAGATCCGGGTGGTCGATGCACTGCTGATATTTTTCACGGAAGGAACCGGCTCCTTCTTTTTCATCGTAGAAGTCTTCAAGAGACCAGCCCATTACGGTCTGCACTTCATGTGGATCAAACAGGTACCAGTCTTCGCGGTTCTCCACTTTTTCCATGAAGAGATCCGGAATGCAGGCGCCGGTGAAAATATCATGGGTGCGCAGGCGTTCGTCGCCGGTGTTTAGTTTTGCGTCGAGAAATTCGAAAATGTCTTTATGCCATACGTCAAGGTAAACGGCGAACGCGCCTTGGCGCTGCCCGAGCTGATCGACCGATACGGCGGTGTTGTTCAACTGTTTCATCCAGCCCATTATACCGCCGGCGACGCCTTTATAGCCTTTAATGTCCGAACCGCGGCTGCGGAGTTTGCCAAAGTAGATGCCGACTCCGCCTCCGTTTTTCGACAGGTTGGCAACGTCGGTGTTGGAATCAAAAATGTTACGCAGGCTGTCATCGACAGTATCGATGAAGCAGGAACTGAGCTGGCCGGTGTTTTTACCGGCGTTGGTCAGCGTCGGTGTAGCTACGGTCATGTAGAGGTTCGACAGGGCCCAGTAAGCTTCTTTTACGAGTTCCAGACGCTTGGCGGCCGGTTCATTTATCATCAATTTCATCGCGATAATCATGAAGCGTTCCTGCGGGAGCTCAAATACATCGTTGTTTTTATCATTTGCCAGGTACTTGTGGGCAAGTGTAAGAATCCCGACATATGTAAACAGCTTATCCCGTTCCGGCTCGATTGCTTTTTCAAGCTCCATGATTTCTTCTTTGGAGTAGTCGCGCAGGAGGGTCTGATCATAAACACCTTTGGAGCCGAGTACTTTCAGCAGACCGTAAAGGGAGCCGTATTTTTCATCTGTGTCGTATGCACGGTTTTTTGATGCTTCTTTATACAGCCGGCGCAGGTAAATACCGGCAGCGACATACGTCCAGTCCGGTTCGTTGCGGTCAATCCGTTCGGATGCGTTTAACGCAAGCAGATGGGTGATCTGTTCGGACGCGTACGTGTCCTTGAATTCAATATTGGTGGTTACGTCATTTTTGAAGTCCAGGACGGATAGATTGGGGTAGCCGGCTGTTACGTCGTCGATGAAACGGCTCAGACGATCCCTGTCAAAAGGGAGCTCCCTGTTGCCGTTGTCTTTCGTAATTACTGTCACTTTGATTCCTCCATCAATAGGGGGGCTGTACAGCGGCCCCCTCTGCTGTTTTACTTCGTAGGCATCTGGCGTGCTTCTCTGCTTTCTCTTGCTGCCTGAACCATATGTTTCAGCGAGTCGACCGTTTCCGGTGTGTTCCTTGTTTTCAGGCCGCAGTCCGGATTGATCCAGAACAGGTCTGCCGGCAGTACACGCAACGCACGGTCAATCATTTCTTTCATTTCGTCGACAGAAGGAACCCGCGGGCTGTGAATATCATAAACACCGAGGCCGATTCCTTTCTCGTATACAGCTGTTTCAAAGGACTCGATCAGCTCGCCGTGGCTGCGGGATGTTTCGATGGAAATGACATCGGCATCGAGCGCACGGATGGATTCGATCATGTCCTGAAATTCGCTGTAACACATATGCGTATGAATTTGTGTAGACGGCTTTACATTGGACGTGGCCAGGCGGAACGCGGTTACGGACCAGTCCAGGTACTCGTCCCATTCCTCCCGTTTGAGCGGGAGACCTTCCCGTACTGCCGGTTCATCCACCTGGATCATGTCGATGCCGGCTTCCTCCAGTGCCTGCACTTCTCGGCTGAGGGCCACGGCAATCTGGTAAGAAGTTTCTTTTCTTGGAATGTCGTCCCGCTCAAACGACCAGTTCAGAATCGTCACCGGACCAGTCAGCATACCTTTTACCGGTTTATCAGTCAACGATTGTGCGTAACGGGATTCTTCCACAGTCATCGGCGCTTCAAACGTGACATCGTCGTAAATGACCGGCGGCTTGACGCAGCGCGATCCGTAGGACTGCACCCAGCCGTAGCTTGTAAAGGCAAATCCATTCAGTTTTTCCCCGAAAAATTCGACCATGTCATTGCGCTCAAATTCTCCATGTACAAGAACATCCAGACCAATATCATCCTGCAGTTCCATCCATTCCTTGATTTTGCCGCGGATAAATTCGTTATAGGCTTCCGGGCTCTTTTCTCCTTTACGGAACTGCTGACGCGCCACGCGGACTTCTTTTGTCTGCGGGAAACTGCCGATGGTTGTTGTCGGCAGAAGCGGAAGTTCCCATTTCTCGTCCTGGTATTTTTTCCGCTCGGCAAAGGGAAGTTCCCGTTTGGACGGCAGGGACCTGCGCTCTTTTGTTAAGTCTGCCGACTGCTGGCGGTACGTGTTGGCGAAGGTTTTCAGCGCCTGCTGGTTTTCTTCCATAGTCTCTGCAGCTCCGTGTCCGTTGAGGGCGTCCGTTAGTGCAGCAACTTCTTCCAGTTTTTCGTCAGCAAACGAGAGAGCGCCGTAAAGGACGGAGTCAAGCTTTGT
Organism: Salibacterium lacus; assembly: GCF_042684865.1. Classification (NCBI taxonomy): domain Bacteria; kingdom Bacillati; phylum Bacillota; class Bacilli; order Caryophanales; family Bacillaceae; genus Salibacterium; species Salibacterium lacus. The sequence goes on along the minus strand of NZ_JBHUML010000005.1, from coordinate 68,388 downwards.
TTCCAATGTTTTGGTCACCGGTACGTGAAGCAGACTGCAGGACGGCTGAATGATTTTATCCGACTCTGGTGTGAGTTCGTCAATCTCTTTCAGCAGTTCTTCCTTTGCTTTCAAATCGGCGCGCCATATGTTGCGGCCGTCAATAAGGCCGGCGGCGAGCGTTTTTTCTTCCGGGAATCCGAATTGTTTCAAGGCAGCCATGTTTTTCTCATATCCATGAACAAAATCCAGCCCGATACCGGCAGTCGGCAGGCTTGTTACCTTTTCGTAAAAATGAACACCTTCAAAGTAGGTCTGAAGTAGAATGGAAAGTTCCGGAACATCTGCGGCGAACGTCTCGTAGATGTGCTGTACAGAACGGAATTCCTCTTCGCTTATTGTCGGCACGAGAGAAGGTTCATCTATCTGGACCCAGGAGGCGCCGGCTTCCTGAAGCTGCTGCAGCACCTTCGTGTAAAGCGGAAGAAGCTGCTCCAGTTTCGCTTCAAAGTCGGCAGTGTCATAGCCTTTGGACAGCTTCAAAAACGTGAATGGTCCGATAAGAACCGGCTTTGTTTCCATCCCCAGCTCCTCTTTGGCTTCTTTATAATCCTGAAGCGGTTTGTTTTCCTGAAGGGATGGGGTGATTCCGCCGAGTTCCGGCACGATATAATGATAATTGGTGTTGAACCATTTTGTCATTTCACACGCCGGTGCTTCATCTGTGCCGCGTGCCATGTTGAAATAGGTCTGCAGCGTATTCCCGCTGCCTTGAAACCGTTCGGGAACGACTCCGAACATGACAGCTGTATCCAGTATGTGGTCATAGTAGGAAAAATCACCGGAAGGAACAAGCGCGATACCTTTATTCTTCTGTTTTTGGAGATACTGAAGCCGGAGTTCTTTCATCGTCTGCAGAAATTCATCCCGGCTGGTTTTTTCCGACCAATAGCTTTCAAGGGCCCGCTTCCATTCACGGTTTTCCCCCAGCCGCGGGTAGCCGGGGGTACTGCTGGTCCAGTTATTTTCCATGTGGGTGCCTCCTTGGTAAAATAAAGTGTCCATAATGAAAGATTAAAGCCGTAAAAAAAGGTATTTTTACAGTTACGGCGCACGGGAGAAGCGTAAGTAAAAATACCCGGCTGGATACGTGCATCTGACACCTGTCTGTCTCCCAACAGACCGCTTGGCGTCATAAAACAGACAGATCAGCCGGTGTTTCCTATGAAAGAAGTGAAAATTCCGGCTGCAGCTACGGCAGATTAACGCCATTCTGAAAAAGAAAAAATCAGGGTGCCTGTTTCCGTCATATATCCATGTTTGTAGACAAACTATATCGCTTGTACTCCCGTCCTGTCAAGGGCGCCTGAACCGCATATATAGTGTTTGACTTAGATGTAAATACCAACATGTACGAGGTGAAGCGTAATAATGGGATATTTTGATTTCGAAAAAATTTTTTGTGGATCTACGCTGCAAACAGCAGTTGATCTGCTCGGGTGTACGCTCGTAAAAGAAACAGAAGAAGGGACCGCCGCCGGGAGAATTGTGGAGACCGAAGCCTATACAGGTCCTGAAGACCGGGCCGCCCACAGCTACGGCGGTAAAAGAACAAAAAGAACGGAAATTATGTTCCGCGCCCCAGGACATGTGTATACATTTGAAATGCACACCCACTGTCTTGTGAATGTGGTGACCGAGCCGGAAGGAAGGCCGGAAGCTGTGTTGATCCGGGCGCTTGAGCCGGTGGAAGGAATCGAGCTCATGCGCGCGCGCCGGAAGCGTCAGAAGGACACAGAATTAACGAACGGCCCCGGAAAATTAACGAAAGCACTTGGTATTACAATGAATGATTACGGAGGCCATTTTTCTGAAAAACCGCTGTACATTGTGCCGGGTGAAAATCCCGCAGAGATTTCTTCGGGCCCCCGGATAGGAATTGAGAACACAGGAGAAGCTAGAGACTATCTCTACAGGTTTTGGGAAACGCGAAATCGATTTGTGTCGAGATAAGGTGCTGTAACCATTCCAGGGCGCTGACAGAGTCTCCCGTTCTCAATTAGCTGCTTACATTAATAATGACATATAAAGCGCTTTCATAAAGTTTGGTGTTTATCTGCTGATTAATCGGGGGAAAAGAACATGTAGTTATAAAGAATGTGTTTGATAATTGGATGACAATTTTTAATAGTTCTTATAAGAAAAAAACCATTATATTTTCATGAATGGCAATGTTAATGGTACGATAGAAAATGTACATCCAATATTGTTTATCAAGAAGGAGGACCTATACCATGTCACTAATAGGAAAAGAAGTAGAGCCATTTCAAGCCAAGGCATTTCATCAAGGTGAGTTTATCGATGTATCTGAAGAAAATTTCAAAGGTCAATGGAGCGTTGTCGTTTTTTATCCGGCAGACTTCTCCTTTGTGTGCCCGACAGAACTTGAAGACATGCAGGAGCAGTATGAAGAGCTGAAAAAACTTGGAACCGAAGTATATTCGGTTTCCACAGATACACATTTTGTGCACAAGGCATGGCATGAAGCGTCGGAATCCATCAATAAGATTGAGTATACCATGATCGGTGATCCGTCGCAGCAGCTTTCCCGCAACTTTGATGTGCTGCGCGAAGAGGAAGGCCTGGCTGACCGCGGCACCTTCATCATTGATCCGGACGGCGTCATTCAGACCGTGGAAGTCAACGCAGACGGCATCGGCCGTGACGCAAGCACGATCATCAGCAAAATCAAAGCCGCACAGTATGTACGTGAAAATCCGGATGAAGTATGCCCTGCCAAATGGGATGAAACCGGTGAAACACTGAAGCCGAGCCTTGATCTGGTAGGTAAAATCTAAGAGAAGAACCATTATTCGTGAAGAAGACGAAGACATGATGCTTTCAGGGGGTTCGATGCTTTTTAAAGCGTCGAACTTCCTTACTGTTGAGTTAAAGCGAAAGAGAGGGTCCATATGCTCGATCAGGAGATTAAATCACAACTTAAAGAGTATTTGAAGCTGCTCGAAAACGATATTGTTCTTAAAGTACAGTTTGGATCCGATGATGTTTCCAAAGAAGTAGATGAGCTGGTGCAGGAAATCACCGGTATGAGTGATAAAATTACGATGCAGCAGAGTGAATTCCCAAGAGTACCGAGTTTCAGCGTCAACCGTCCCGGCGAAGATACCGGGGTTGTTTTTTCCGGTGTTCCGCTCGGTCATGAATTCACATCTCTGGTCCTTGCTTTACTGCAGGTGAGCGGCCGTGCTCCGAAAGAAGAGGAGAACGTGCTCGAACAGATCAGGCAGCTGCAGGGACCGCTTCATTTTGAGACATTTGTCAGCCTTTCCTGCCATAACTGCCCGGATGTCGTGCAGGCATTGAACCTTATGAGTGTCATCAACCCGGATATCACTCATACGATGATTGAAGGATCGGCCTTTAAAGATGAGGCGGAAAATAAAGACGTGATGGCCGTACCGTCCGTCTACTTGAACGGAGACTCCTTTGTGGACGGGCGCCAGACGCTGAAAAGCATTCTCGAAAAACTCGGCAATACCACGGTCGATGTGGAAGCTCTCAATAGTAAAGATCCTTACGATATGCTTATCATCGGCGGCGGTCCGGCCGGCGCGAGCGCAGCGATCTATGCGGCAAGAAAAGGCATCCGTACCGGTATCGTAGCGGACCGTTTCGGCGGCCAGGTAGCGGATACGAAAGGCATTGAAAACTTTGTCGCGACCAAGTATACAGAAGGCCCGCAGCTGACAGCGAGCCTTGAGGAACACGTCCGTGACTATAATGTAGATATTCTGGATGCCATGTCCGCCAAATCACTGGAGAAAAAAGATGAATTTGAGCTGGAACTGGAAAACGGTGCCGCTCTGCAAAGCAAAACGATTGTTCTTTCCACCGGCGCCAGCTGGAAAACAATCGGTATACCAGGCGAAGCGGAATTCACCAATAAAGGCGTCGCCTACTGCCCGCATTGTGACGGCCCGATGTTTGAAGGAAAAGACGTTGCCGTTATCGGCGGAGGCAACTCCGGTATTGAAGCTGCCATCGATCTGGCCGGTATCGTCAAACACGTTACGATTCTCGAATTCCTTCCTGAGCTGAATGCAGACAGTGTGCTGCAGGAGCGGGTGAACAGCCTTTCGAACGTGTCGGTCATCACCAATGCACGCACCTCTGAAATTTACGGTGACAGTAAGGTGCAGGGGCTGAGTTATGTAGACCGCGAATCCGATGAGGAGCACAGCATCGAACTCGCCGGTGTTTTTGTCCAGATCGGCCTTGATCCTAATACGGGATGGCTCGAAGACACTGTTGAAAAGAATAAGTTCGGTGAAATCGTTGTGGATAAAACAGGTGCCACCGATGTTCCCGGCGTATTCGCGGCCGGAGACTGCACGGACATGCCGTACAAACAGATCATCACGTCGATGGGATCCGGTGCGGCTGCAGCACTGGGAGCCTTTGACTATATGATTCGAAATTAAGAAGAAGAGAGTTTGGGACAAAAGCACATGATGCGGCAGATAACACGAATTTTCCGGTTCACTAATCAAAAGCTGTATAGCAGCGGAGCCAAAATGCTTTGACTCCTGCGGGAACAGCACGAGTCTCAAGACCCCGCAGGAAGCGGTTTTCTTCCGAGGAGGCTTGAGCCGTGCCCGCGGAAAGCAAAGCATTTTGGCGTAGCGGCTTGTCTCAGCAACGAAAAATACCGAACGATTTTTTGAAATCGTTCGGTATTTTTCTATCTTATAGAAGTTTTGTCTCAGACTCTTTTTGTGTAATGAAAAAAGGCGCGGCACAGCGCGGAATTCCGGGGAAAATGTATGACAGCATATAACTTTACAAGCCGAATGACAGGGGTATATAATGTTATTTGAATTAAAACCCTACTATTACTATAGGTATTATAAGAAAGAGGTGGATAATATGGCGGTTCAAGCAGAAGCTGTTACCAGTCATCAACACGAAGGCGCCAAAGATCCCGGTTTGAACCCGGCCCAGACGCCGCTTGTTGTCGGTGCCCTTATTGTATCGGCAATATTAACCATTTTCCTGGCTGTCACACAACAGCCTGCCCAGCCAATCCTTTTAATTCTCGGGCTGTTACTTGGCTATACGTTATTCCATGCCAGGTTCGGATTCACTTCTGCCTTCCGGAGGTTCGCTTCCGTCGGAAACGGGCAGGCGCTGCGGGCGCATATGGTTATGCTCGCGGTTGCCGTTACGCTGTTCGCTCCGATTCTTGCAATAGGCGTCACTTTTTTCGGAGGAGCCGCAACGGGTAACATCGCACCAATTGGTGTCAGCCTTGTCGTCGGCGCATTTTTATTCGGCCTTGGCATGCAGCTTGGAGGCGGGTGCGCATCCGGTACATTGTACGCCGTCGGCGGGGGGCGCTCCGTGATGTTTGTGACCCTGCTCTTTTTCATCATCGGCGCGACCCTCGGCGCCTACCATCTGCCGTTTTGGTCTGAGGAAATGCCGTCGTTTGGATCGGTATCCCTTGCAACATCAACCGGACTCGGCTACTTCGGCGCATGGGTCGTTTCGATTCTCTTTTTCGGATTCATCATTTGGTGGACCCTGCGCCGTGAGAAAAAGACACAGCCGCCCCGCATGCCCGCACTACCGAAGGCATCAGGCTGGAAGAGAATTCTCCGCGGATCATGGCCGCTCATAACCGCAGCTGTCGTGCTTGCAGTCCTTAACGCGCTGACACTTCTTACCCGCGGCAGCGGCTGGGGTGTCACGTCAGGGTTTACCCTCTGGGGATCCCAGGTTCTTCAAACGATGGGAATCGACGTGGCCAGCTGGGGATACTGGCAGGGAAGCAGCGCCGAAACGCTGCAGTCCAGTGTTTTCGCCCACGGAACCAGCGTTTTGAACTTCGGTGTCATTCTCGGCGCCTTTATCGCATCTGCGGCAGGCGGTCTGTTCCGTTTTACCAGCATGAACAAGAAAAACGTATCCGCCGCTGTCATCGGCGGTCTGTTGATGGGATACGGCGCCCGTCTGGCCTTTGGCTGTAATATCGGTGCGTATTTCACCGGTATCGCCTCGTTCAGTCTGCACGGCTATCTATGGGGCATTCTCGCCCTTGCCGGCACCTTTGTAGCCCTTTTTATCCGGCCGCTGTTCGGACTGTCTGTGCCAAAATCCAAAGACTCGTTCTGCTGACGTATGAGTGGTTTGTGCAGGCAGCACGTGGTTTGGAGATGGCTAAGCCTTACAATTTGGTAGAACGACTGCGATTGTGACGCGTAGAAAAGCGGTAAGAATCACAATCGGAGCGGCAAGCCGAGAAAGTGTGGTTTAGGCAACGTCTAAGAGTTACAATGATTGTTTGAAAAGCAGAAAGTGCAGCGTAGACCAGCGCACGTCCAAAAATGGGCGTGCGCTTTTTATGATGATCGGGGAAAATGTTCAGCTTGGATGGCTGAACGTCACAATCCGGCAGAGAGGCTGCGATTGTGACGCGTAGAAAAGCGGTAAGAGTCACCATTGGAGCGGCAAGCCGAAAAAGTGAGGTGTAGACATCGTCTAATAGTCACAATAGCTGCTTGAAAAGCAGAAAGTACAGTGTAGACAAGTGCACCCGGTAAGACCGGACTCCAGCGCAGTAAAACCGGCCTGCATGCCAAACAGCAGCACCGCTCCCAGCATCATCCGCACCATATCGATATGAAACAAAAGATCTTCCATAAAAAAAGGACCCTGAATTAAGGTCCGTCCTGGAGGCAGGCATCTGCTTCACGGAGCACGGTGCTGATCTTTTCTCCATGGAAGACCAGATCCGCTTCCTCATCCATTTCTGTTGGCGTTTGATTGATGATGACAAGCCGGGCGCCCTGCTGCTTGGCTTCCAATGGAAAATGCGATGCGGGGGCGACGGTGAGGCTGGTACCGAGAACGAGGAAAAGATCGGCCCGGGCGGCTTCCTGCTGGGCGGTTGTGATGGCTTTTTCCGGAAGTATTTCACCGAAAAGTACGATGTTCGGCCGGAGAAAGCCGCCGCAGACAGGGCAGGCCGTGTCATAATCCGGATAACGGCTGTTCTCTGCAGGATGTCCGCAGGAATGGCAGTGCAGTCCCGCGATGGAACCGTGCAGTTCCGCCGTGTTCCGGCTGCCGGCCTGCTGATGGAGCCCGTCCGCATTCTGGGTAATCACGTTCTGCACCCATCCCTGTTTTTCCCAGTCTGCCAGAATGCGGTGTCCTTCATTGGGTTCCACGCCATGCAGGGCTTCAATGCGTGAGCGGTAAAACTCGAAGAAATCATCGCGGTGGTGTTCCATCGCATCCACACTCGCAAGCGCCGCCGGATCGCGGTTTTGCCATAACCCTGTATTTGAACGAAAATCCGGCAGTCCGCTTCCAGTGGACATGCCCGCCCCGGTCATCACAACGGTATGGTTTGATTCTCTTAAAAGATCAGCCAGTTCACTCATGCCATCACCTCTTCTTGTGAGCTGTTGTAATTTCCATTATCCTAAATATAAAGAACAGATTGCAATGATGAAAATACGAAGAAAGCACAGAAGTGTTTGTTCAAAGGGAGAGGAATGGATGGCAGCGTTGCAGGATCGTCCTAAAATCAATATTCCAAAAACAAAAAGCGAAAAAGTGTGGGATTTCACCGGGTATTTGTGTTTTTTCTGTTCTCTTGTTTTTCTGCTCCTGACCTGGAGCGCACTTCCGGAGCAGGTTCCCGCCCATTATAACGCAGCGGGGGAGGTGGACCGCACGGGGGCGAAATGGGAGCTCCTGATTCTGCCGGGCATCGGGGTTTTTACTATTATGTTGATGACCCTGTTTGAAAAGTTCCCGGAAATCCATAACTATCCCAAGCGGTTGAATGCATCCAATGCCGTCCATTTTTACCGCAGCAGCCGGAAGATGGTGAACCAGCTGAAAAATATCTGCCTGATTATGTTTGCCTTCCTTTCAGTGGAATCGATCACTATTGCACTCGGCTGGAGAGAAGGGGCAGGGGGATGGATGCTGCCCATTATTCTGATTGGAGTCTTCACTCCGATTGTGACGGGCATGATGAAGCGGAGAAAGATAGAGTGATTGAAGATCGAAATACTTAGTTCTCTAAATTTATAAACTATTTACTTCGTTTGTTGAGAAAGGTATCGAATTCCTAGAATTTCAGTGAATAAACATAAGATATGTTATATTAGGAAATTTGAGTACGTGAACAAGAAAAAGAATTGATGAATCACTAGTTTCTATAATTATTAGATCAAAAAGGTAGGCAAAGTTCTATAGTCTGGGTTTCATCTTTTCATCTAAGTAAGAAATCGTCTCTTTTTAAATGTATTAAGGATTGTTATAGTCTTTAATAGCGTTATTTATGTTATTTAATACACATTTGAAATTATAAAAATTTATGTTGCGATAGTTTTGTGATATAAATTGAGAAAATTTTTGTTTTCCATAGTGCATATCAGTATCCATTTTATTATTTTTATTGAAGGTCTTTCCATTAATTTTATGATTTAAAATTTTATCTTCGAACAAATCTTCAATATCAGATTCTAGTCTGTCATTAACTAATGGAACAGTTAATAAATATAGATTATTCCTAATATTAACTATTAGTTCACTTTTTAAAGTTTCATTAGTTTCATTATCAAGTTGGGCGTGATTAACAATCTTCTTCAAGGGCTTTCCATTAACCAATTCATTATCATACAGTAAAAATACAGGGTTATGCGGCAAAGTATTACTTTTATCTTTAAAGTAATTTAAAAGGTTTGGAGCACCTCCTTTTCCACTAAAAAGGTTATAAATTTTGATGAGCCCCTCTGCACCATCCTTATTGATATCTAGAAAGTAATTTAATCTTTTAGATTTTTTTAAAAATGAAATCTTAAATTCGAACGTTTCATCTTTTGTTTTAGTAATTAAATTAGGATATTCACGATACATATTCTTTAAAGCTGATTTTAAATAAGCAATATCTGTTTTACCTTCCGTAATAACAAGGGGCTTTGAATTAGCATAAAAGTATTTATAAAATAGAAATTTTTGGTAATCTCGTTCACTTGCTTTAAAATTAGCAAATCTATTATTATAATCTTTTGGACTTCCTCCAATTTTATGGTTGTTATACCAATCAAGTTGATTGATAAAAGCAAACCTTCCTTCTAATTGATTGATACTGGCTTCTTCTCCATCAATCTCAAATTTTCCTTGTTTGTAAAGGGTATTAGCCATGGCTCTAGTTTTCTTATAATAATCTCGGTTTACATTCACTTTTTTATTAACGACGAGACCAGTAACTACTTGTCTTGAATCTTTAAACTGCAATCTTGTTTTCTTATCATTAATGTTAAATCCAGAACGTTTCAATTCTTTAGTTATTTCTTCAAGAAAATCTGATTCTTTTTCTGAAAAATTTTTTTCATTAGTCGAAAAAGTTAAATCATCCGCATAGCGTGTATAGTCCACCTTAAATTTTCTTGAAATTTTCAACAACCTGAGGTCAAGTATTTCACAAATTAAGTTCGTAATAACCGGAGAACTAGGTGCACCTTGTGGCAGCTTTCCTTGGTAAGATGATAATTGTGCTATTACTGTTGCTACCTCAATAGGTAATGATAAATGAGCGTTCTTGATAAAAAAACCTCTGACACGTCCAAAATGAAAACTTTCAAAAAAACTTTCTAAATCGATATTTAAAACGAATCTTTTATTCCGGTGAATTTTTGCATTTGTTATGATTCCCTTGTTTTTTTCAAATGCATGAGAAAGGTTATTTTGTTTATCTTTCCATTTCTGTTCTTGGTGTTTATATAAAGTTTTAGTAAGTTTTTGTTGAATATCTTTAAGTTCTCTCATTGGAGCATCAATTTTTCGTACGCCACCGTTTTTCTTTTCTATCTCAAACGAATGATACAAATTATCAACTTTCTTTTTATACAATATATAAGAAAGTTTTTTTCTAGGTATTCTCAGAAAATCTGCAAGCTCATTTCGTGTTTTAATATTATGCAATTCTTTCATATAATTCAAAGATCTCCTTTGTAAAAAACGTGTGGCTACTCATTAAGCGAAGCAAAGGCAGCCAATGTGTGTCGGATAGCCGGTGGCATGACGACAGCAAATGTCCCAGCCATTTTTGTCACTACTTGCGAATCACAAGTAATAAAATCTAGCCACACGTTTATAAAATAATTATACTATAATTATTTTTGTGTGTCCTTAATTAAGTATGATTGTTTGATTTAAAAGTCATTTGCAACGGCAGAAGGCATAGTAAAAGTTATCGTTATTTTATTATCATGAAGGTAACTAATACAATCCAACATAACAGAGGGAATAACGATGGACCGCTCTTATCTGATGGTATTTATTGGGGGTGACTCAAACTCTTCGTGGTCAGGCAAAATCTTTAAGACATTGCAGACGTAATTGGACTTCATAGGTCAACGATCATCCGAGAACAGTAGCGGTTAAAAGCAACCCAGCAAGTATCGTATTTATTAGAATTTCAGCTTTATTTTTAAGAAATAAGATGCGTGCATTGTGGGACAAGTATAATTTCAACATCTAAATGAGGCAGCGTAGTTAATAGAAGCTCGAAGAAGTTTTTGGATTTGTATCATAGAACATAAAAAAACAGCGCTGACTTTTAAGCCAGCACTGTTTTGTATTATAGGTCCTGCATTTCATGTTAAAATTGGTGCGGCTGAGAGGACTTGAACCTCCAAGGGCGCTATGCCCACACGGACCTGAACCGTGCGCGTCTGCCAGTTCCGCCACAACCGCAAGACAAATTCTATTATATAAGAACCCTCCTGATTATGCAAGGGGGTTTTTAAATATTTTTTTTAGAAATGGCATGATACAATAAAAACATCAAATCACGGGGAGGCAGTGACATGGATTTTTCCTATATAACGGACAATCAGAAACGGTTTATCGATGAATTAACGGAGTTTCTCCGGATACCGAGTATTTCGACGCTGCCGGAGTACAAAGAAAGTGTGAAACAAGCGGGGGAGTGGACGGCGTCCCGGCTGCAGCAGGCCGGCATAGAAAACGTGAAGGTGATGGAGACAAACGGCCATCCGATTGTTTACGGGGACTGGCTTCATGCCGAAGGGGCGCCGACGATCCTCTTCTACGGGCATTATGACGTGCAGCCGGCGGAACCGCTGGAGCTGTGGAACAGCCAGCCGTTTGATCCCGTTATCGAAAACGGCCGGATTTATGCCAGAGGGGCAACAGACATGAAAGCTAACGTCCTGCTTCCGGTCATCGCCTGTGAAGCGTGGCTGAAAGAATCGAAAACACTTCCTGTGAATGTGAAATTCCTGTTTGAAGGGGAAGAAGAGATTGGCAGTCCGTCGCTGGCTTCGTTTATGGAAGAAAACAAAGAGATGCTGCGCGCCGATACCGCCATCAGCGCTGATTCCGGTCGGAGGGAAGAAGACCAGCCTGCTTCGATGGTCAGCCTGCGCGGGCTTGCCGGTGTGCAGATTGATGTGCGGAGTGCAGGCGGTGATCTTCACTCCGGTCTGTACGGCGGAGCTGTTCCAAACAGCGCACAGGCTCTCGCGCGGATTCTCGATTCACTGAAACACGAAGACGGGAGCGTAGCAGTGGAAGGTTTTTATGACGACGTGATCGAACGCAGCGATGAGGAAAAAGAAAACATCAATGCCACCTTCAGCTCCGAGGAAACATTTCAGAAGAATGCAGGGGTGAACCAGGTGTACGGGGAACCCGGCTATACTCCGGGCGAACAGACGCTCATCCGTCCCACGCTTGATATTAACGGATTGTGGGGAGGGTATCAGGGCATTGGGGTGAAAACCGTCATTCCGGCCGATTCCCACGCCAAAGTAACGTGCCGCCTCGTACCCGACCAGGATCCGGAGCGGGTGATCGAGCTCATCCGGCAGCATGTAGAACGCCATGCACCGGCAGAAGTAGAGGCGTTGGTCATTCCGCTCGAAGGAAAAGCATACCCGTATATGCTGCCGGCAGATCATCCCGCATTGAAAGCCGTGGAAGAGGCTGTACAGCAGGTGGAGGAAAAATCCTCTCATCAACTTCGTATCGGCGGATCCATTCCCATTACCGGACTGCTCCAGCAGCTGCTCGATGTTCATACCATTCAACTCGGCTATTCCGTCTTTGACGAAGGCATGCACGCACCGAACGAATTTTACAGACTCAGTCAGTTTGAAAAAGGCCAGAAAGTCTACACCCAACTTCTCCAGGAACTCGCGGAATACCTTGGATAAATCGAGGGTAAAGAAAACCGGAGCTGCCCTGCTCCGGTTTCTGGATTTAAAGTGGTTATTCCATCATACATACCAAAGAAAGTAGTGGCTGAACATGAGTGCAGCGAACACCGAGCGTTCTAATCTGGATATCACGTATGAAATCATCATGGTGCTTTTGGCAGCGTTATCGATTGGAACGCTTTGGTATGACACCGCGGCGGAGAATTACCTGATATGGGGAACGTGGGGCGTGTTTTTCGCGGATTTTGTCTACCGGATCTGGCGCGCGGACAACAAATGGCAGTTTATCAAGTCCAATCCCTTTCTTGTCATTGCCGTTATTCCTCTCGATGCCATTTTCCAGTTTGCGCGTTTTGCGAGAGTCCTCCACCTTCTCCGTCTGAAGACGATTACAAAATATTATACAATGCCGCTGATCCGTTTTCTGAAAAAGCAGAACCTGGCGCTTGTCGCTTCTTCGGCATTCGGCTTTTTGTTTATTACCATCATTCCTCTCTATCATCTGGAGCCGGCGCTGACCAGTTACTGGGACGCTTTCTCCAGCAGCCTGTTGTCGCTCGTTTTTTTCGGACGGTCGGACTTTGATCCCGTCACCGGGGCAGGACATTTTCTGCTCGTGCTGCTCAGCATTCTCGGCGTAGTGCTGTACGGTCTTCTCATCAGCACTGCGTTTGATATTCTTTCCCAGACAAGCTTCGTGCAAAAATGGCTGAAAAAAGGAAAAGAAAAATGGAAAAAGCATTCTAAGCGGACATAATCCGGCATAAGGTGAAGTAATCCGTTTTATACAAAGGCAGGTATGCACATGAAAGAATTTACTCAGCGTAAGTATTACCGGCCGTATGTCAGCCCGTTCGATCCGTGTCCGCCGATTCGTGTGAAATCGTACGAAACGCCGCCTGAACTTTACCTTGGATACCAGCCGTACAATCTGCCGCAATACCAGCCGCAGCAGGCCCTTTACGCCGGAACGCTGTGGCCGGCCCTGTTTTCTCCTTATAACGGCAGATACTGGGGGAGGGAAGAGTCATGAGCAGTCAGGTACAGCTCCCAAAAGAGTTTTACCCACTGATGGAAGAACTGCAGGTGGTGGATTTTGTCCTCGTCGAATTGACGCTTTATCTTGATACCCATCCGGACGATTATGCAGCGATTCAGCAGTTTAATGACGCCTCCTATCACCGCAGGATGCTTGTTCCGAAAGTGGAACAGTACATCGGGCCGCTCCAGCAGTATGGCAACAGTTACAGCGGTTATCCGTGGAACTGGAATCAGGCACCTTGGCCATGGCAGATATAATGAAGGAGGCTGTGTATGTGGATTTATGAAAAAAAGCTGCAGTACCCGGTGAAAGTAAGCACCTGTAATCCGATGCTGGCAAAATATTTGATTGAGCAGTACGGGGGAGCGGACGGGGAACTGTCCGCGGCCCTGCGTTATCTCAATCAGCGTTATTCGATTCCCGACCGGGTGATCGGGCTTTTGACCGATATCGGCACCGAAGAATTCGCGCATCTTGAGATGATTGCGACGATGGTGTATAAACTGACAAAAGACGCCACCGCCGAAGAAATGGAAAAAGCGGGGCTGGGTGCTCACTATGCGAACCATGACAACGCTCTTTTTTACCACAATGCTGCCGGCGCGCCGTGGACCGCGACCTATATCCAGGCAAAAGGGGACCCGATTGCGGATTTATATGAAGATATCGCAGCAGAAGAAAAGGCACGGGCTACATATCAATGGATTATTGATATGAGTGATGATCCGGATCTGAATGACGGGCTCAAGTTCCTGCGCGAGCGGGAAGTCGTCCATTCCCAGCGTTTCCGGGAAGCGGTGGAGATGCTTAAAGAAGAACGGGACCGCCAGAAAATATTTTGAAAAAAGAAAGGCGCCGCGGCAGAGAGCCCGGCGCTTTTTTTCGGTTGTGGTGAGGCGGCTGTGTTTTTGGGGTGTCCGCATGTATTTCTGCTGATTCGGCATGTAACAAGCCCCGTTCGGCTTGTAATTCATGGTTCGGACAGTATGGCCCGTCATTTGGCATGTATGGAAGGGTATTCGGCATGTAAACGCAGACGTTTGGCTGGTAAGCTGCCGGATTGCTTGCACGCCGGGCGGCGAATGCCGTAAAAAACCGGACGGTGGAACAGCATGCTCCACCGTCCGGTGCCACCATCAGGAGTTTTCATCGAGTTTCAGCAGCAGGTCGTCCTGTTCATCCGGATTGCCGCGGCCGTCCGTATTATTGGTGATCACGTACTGGGAGCCGTTGTGCTGGACCACGTCGCGGAGCCGCCCTTCGCCGCTGAAGACGACGTCCATCGTTTCATTTTCCACATCAAAACGCATCAGTTGAGTGCCGCGGAGGCCGGTGACATAAAACGCACCGGATTCACTAAACGTTGAGCCAGACGGCGCCCACGTGTCCGAGCCCGAGTGAATAAGCGGGGGGCGCATGTTTTCAGCGCTTTCGTCTCCGGTGATATCAGGCCAGCCGTAGTTGGCGCCGGCTTCAATCCGGTTGATTTCATCACGCGCGTTCGAGCCGTGTTCGGAGCTGTACATCTCTCCGTCTTCATTCCAGGAGATGCCCTGGGGGTTCCGGTGGCCGTAGGAATAAATGTAGGACCCTTCAAATGGATTATCATCCGGTACCCCGCCTTCCTGTGTCATTCGTAGAATGCTTCCGGCTTTGGATTCTCTGTTCTGGGCGGCCGTTTCGTTTCCGGCGTCTCCTGCGGTGGCATACAGCATATCATCCGGGCCGAGTTTCAGGCGCCCGCCGTTATGAATGCTGCCACCCGGGATATCTTCGATCAGGGTGCTGTTTTCCTGCCAGGTTCCATCTTCAAGTGTCACCGAAACAATTCGGTTCGCAAGGGACTGGTTTTGTTCATATGTGTGATACACCCAGGCTTTCTTTGACTGTTCGAAATCCGGAGCCAGCTGAAACCCGAGCAGTCCGCCTTCCCCGGAAGCGGCCACCGGCTCACTCAGCTCAAGCTCCTGCCGCTGTTTGTCGCCTTCTTCGTTCACATGAACAATCGTTCCCCCTCGTTCAGTGATATAAAAGGAGTTTTGATGCACTTGAACGTCCCACGGCACATTCAGACCACTCGTTATCGTTTCGGCTGATAAAGAAGAAGTCCCGCTGGGGTTCTCCTGCTCTGTCATGTCCGGAGTGCTTTCTTCTGCCTCCCCGGACGGTTCCTGTTCCGGCGCACTTTCATCACCTGTGTCCTGCTCCTGTGCCTCTTCGTCTCCGGCGGGGCTGCATGCAGCAAAGAGCGTTACCAAACATCCCATCGTCAGCAGCCGTTTCATCCTTTTGCCTCCTTCCAGTTGAAATAAAGTCTGTCTCTTTTATTCCCGTGCAGCTTTTCCTTTAATCGCCGGTAAAGGCTTTTCCAAAAGAGAGAAAGGAGGTTATAATGAAACAATAGAACAGGAGGACGGTTATGCTGGACGAAGCCAAAGAGAAGCTGCAACACCATTTCGGTTATGAAACGTTTTTGAATGGGCAGGAAAGGATACTGCATCACGTCATGCAGCGGCAGTCGGTTCTCGGTATTATGCCGACCGGCGGCGGGAAATCAGTCTGTTATCAGATTCCATCCCTGATGCTGCCGGGAATTACCATCGTGATTTCCCCTTTGATTTCCCTGATGAAAGACCAGGTGGATGAAGCGCGTGAAGCCGGCATTCCCGCGACCTTCATCAACAGTTCCCTGTCCTATGACGAGATGCAGGAGCGGATGGATTTACTCCGCCGCGGAGAGTGCCGGCTTCTTTATGTCGCGCCGGAGCGATTGTCGAACCAGGAGTTTCTGCGTCAACTCCAGTCCATTCCGGTATCCCTTGCGGCGGTGGATGAAGCTCACTGTCTGTCGCAGTGGGGGCATGATTTCCGGCCCGCTTATATGGAAATTCCACGGTTTCTCTCCTTTACAGGCAGTGACACAGCGGTCCTCGCTCTTACCGCTACAGCAACGCCGCAGGTGGCAGAGGACATTTCGCATGCACTGGATATTCCGCCGGATCAGATGGTGAAAACAGGATTTGCCCGTGAAAATTTAACGTTTTCTGTCGTGAAGGGCCAGAACCGTGAGGCCTATATCGTCGATTACGTCAAAAAACGCAAGAACCAGCCGGGCATTATTTATGCAAACACGAGAAAAGAAGTAGAGAAGCTGTGGGAAAAGCTGAACAAAGAGGGGATAGCTGTGGAAAAATACCACGGCGGCATGGAAGCGGCAGAAAGAGAAACGGCGCAGGAGCGTTTTGTGTATGATGAAGTGACGGTCATGGCGGCTACGACGGCGTTTGGAATGGGAATCAACAAATCCAATGTCCGGTTTGTTCTTCATGCCCGCATGCCAAGAAATATTGAATCCTATTATCAAGAGGCGGGCCGTGCGGGAAGAGACGGCGATCCCGGGGACTGTACGCTGCTTTTCTCGCCGCAGGACGCAGGCACCCATCAGTTTTTAATCGATCAATCCCACCTCGACGAAGACCGCAAAGACAAGGAATACCGCAAGCTGAGGCAGATGATTCATTACTGCCATACCGAGGACTGTCTGCAGAATGAAATGCTCCGTTATTTCGGGGAAGAGCCGCAGGATCCATGCGGCAGGTGTCTGAACTGTACCGATAACCGGACGCTTGAAGATGTCACGGAAGAAGCGCAGATGGTGTTCTCGTGTGTCAAACGCATGCGGGAGCGGTTCGGCAAAACGATAACCGCCCAGGTGCTGGCAGGGTCGTCCAATGAAAAGATCCGTACACTGAACCTGCATACACTCCCTACCTACGGCCTGATGAAAAACAAAACCCAGAAGGATGTCGCCTCCTTTATTGATTTTCTTGCCGCTCATGCCTATCTTTCACTGTCTGACGGCGCCTATCCGGTGCTTATGCTGACAAACGCAGCGATAGACGTGCTGCGGGGCACAGAACGGGTGATGAGAAAGGAAACATTGACGGCGGAAACGGTGAGCAGCGAAGATCCGCTGTTTGAAGAGTTGAGACAGCTCCGGCTCGAGCTTGCCAAACAGCACGGGGTCGCTCCTTATATGGTTTTTTCCGACAAGACGCTGAAAGAATTCTGCCGGTACCGGCCGCAGCGGGAGTCAGAGATGATGGAAATAAAAGGAGTCGGGAGGCAGAAGCTCGAAACGTATGGCGAAGCCTTTCTGGGCGTATTGCAGCGCGCGGCAGCCGGGGAAGTCAAAAGCTGAGCGTATCGCTTTTCAATTGGAGAATACCGGAATACAATAGATAATACAGGAGGGATACGCGATGGTTGTCTTACATGTGATGCAGCATCTCAGAGCTGTTGCTGTCGGATTGTTTTCGCTGACAGCGCTAAGTCTGTTTACCTTTCAGTCGGTAGAAGTCGTGCAGGCGTTTACGGCTCTGTTTTCCGAAACCTTTCATAAAAACTAAAGCAGAAAAAGAAGACCGGAGTTTTTCATAAAAGAAAGACCCCGGCCGTTTTTTTATAACAGGTGAAAAATAAGGGCAGTAAAACCCTTGTGACATATAGGATGTTGTTCCGGCTGCTTGTTCTGCGTCCGGCTGTAAACATAAAAAGAACCCTCCGCGGAGGGTTCTTTTCGTATCTTTGTTGTCATTATTGTTTGTTTACGTTAGCAGCTTGTGGACCGCGGTCGCCTTCAACGATTTCGAAGCTAACCTGCTGGCCTTCTTCAAGTGTTTTGAAACCTTCTTCCTGAATAGCGGAGAAGTGAACAAATACGTCGTCTGCTCCTTCACGTTCAATAAAACCAAAGCCTTTTTCTGCGTTAAACCATTTAACTGTTCCTTGTTCCATGTGATCCTCCTGTGTACGCTCTTTCGCATACCAAATAAATTACTTATCTTGCTAAACGCTACGATTAACCGGAATGTTCATTCCGTTAATCTTAGGTTTCAAAATAGCAAGTTCATCTTATCATGGCTTGCAAAGAAATGCAAGCGTTGATCAAAAAAATTTTTCGCAGTATCAGCCACTTTCCTGTAATACCTTCACAGCATCTTTAATCGTCGAAAAAATTCTGATGCTGCGGATCCCGCTGTTCAAATGATTTGATTTCATTGCCATTTGAGGGGAGATGCCGGTGATGACAAGTTCAGATCCAAGCAGACGGACAAGATGATTAAGGTTGAAAAGACCTTTGATCGTCTCTTCATTCATGCTGGTGAGGCCGGACAAATCAAGAATAAGCACTCCCACTTTTGCGGAATGAATCGTTTCGGTGGTCTGATCGAAAATAATCTGCAGCCGGTCGTCATCCACATTACCGATAACCGGAAGGGCAAAAATATCATCAGCAATAGGGATGATGGGAGCAGAAAGCAGCTTAATTTCTTTGTTGTAGCCGGCGGCTTTGTCTTCAGCGGACCGCTGCTTTGTTATATCTTTTTGCACACCGGCGAAGTAATGTTTACCTTCTTCTTCTATGTAAACCGGTTCCATGTGAAGGTCGTTCCAAAACGAGGTGCCGTCTTTCCTGTAATTCAGAATCTGGACAGACACAGAAGACACATTCTGAATAGCATGCCGGATTTTGTCAAGTTTCTTTTGAGAGGTATCCGTGCCCTGAAGAAAACGGCAGTTGAAGCCGATAATCTCTTCTGCTTTGTAGCCGGTAACATGAAAAAACCCTTCATTTGCATAAATGATTGGATTATCATTTTTTTCCGGGTCGGTAATGATAATACCTGAACCCGCGGCATCCAGAGTCTTCATGAGAAGATCTATGGAGATTGGGTAAGAAATGGGATTCTGCATATGTATGGACTCCTTTGCCCCGATATCTAAACTACATTATAGCAAATTTTTTTCAGTGGTTCTTCTCTTTATAGAAAGAAAATCATCAAATGTATGTTTAAATATCGGTGTGACGTGAAATATATATCACTGTGCAGCTTAGATACTTATGATTAAAATATAAGAAAAGGATTGGTGATTGTATGGCGATTTATACAGCAAAAGCAACAGCAAAAGGCGGCCGCGACGGCCACGTTAAAACAGAAGATGGAAAAGTTGATGTAAACCTTGTCACTCCGGGAACCGGATCTGATGAAGGTACCAATCCGGAGCAGTTGTTTGCAGCAGGCTATTCCGCATGCTATGACGGTGCGTTGAATCTTGTCGCAAAGAACCAAAAAAAGGACATTGATTCCACAGTCACCGGTGAAGTCAACCTTAACAAAGACGAAACGGACGACGGATTTAAACTCAGCGTCGTGTTGAACGTGGAGATTTCCGGCGTTTCCCAGGAAGAAGCGGAAGAGCTCACAGCCGCTGCCCATCAAGTCTGCCCGTATTCCAAGGCAACACGCGGCAACATTGAAGTAACCATCAACACCGAAGCAAAATAAATGAAATAAGAGCGTCCCGGCCGGGGCGCTCTTTTTCGGTTTCCCGTTCTATTTCTGCTCCGCTTTTTTGCGGCGTGTGTTCTGTACGATCGGTACCATAAACGATAAGAGGCCGATAAGTAAAAGACTGAGGGAAATCGGCTTCGTGACAAAGACGCTGAGATCGTTATTGGACATCGTCATCGCCTGCCGGAACGATTCTTCCATCATTCCACCGAGAATAAAGGCAAGAATGAAGGGGGCAGCTGGAAATTTGAAAAGTCTCATAATGTAGCCGATGGCTCCGAAAATCAAAAGCAGGTACAGATCAAATGTGTTGAAACTGATGGCATAAACCCCGATCATACTAAACATAATTACCATGGAAATCAGCATAGGACGTGGGATCGTCAGTATTTTTGCAATGTAGGGAATGAGCGGCAGGTTTAAAATCAGCAGAAAGACGTTACCAATGTACATACTGACAATGACACCCCAGAAAAGTTCAGGCTGATCCGTCATCAAAAGCGGTCCGGGTTGAATATCAAGGACGAGCAGTGCCCCGAGCAGTACCGCCGTCGTTCCGGACCCCGGTATACCTAGACTGAGAAGTGGAACAAAGGCACCGCTTGTTGCTGAGTTGTTGGCCGTTTCGGGAGCAGCAACTCCTTTCACAGACCCTTTGCCGAATTCTTCAGGATTTTTGGCAATCTTTTTCTCGGTGATGTACCCGATAAATGAACCGATTGTTGCTCCAGATCCTGGTAGAATGCCTAGAATAAATCCAAGAAATGACTGCCTTCCCATTGGACCGCTCATGTCTTTCAGATCCTTTTTCGTTAACTTCAGACTTCCAATGGAACCGTTGCGCTCTGGTGATTCATGCCGAGTGATAATAAGAGCACATACTTCAGCTATGGCAAACAACCCGAGAGCGACGACAAGAAAATCAATTCCCTCGAGAAGATTTGGGTTACCAAACGTGAACCTGGTCGTCCCTGTCTGGCTGTCAATTCCGATCGTAACAGCCATGATGCCGGTAACCGCCGATATCAACGCTTTGTTGGTGGATCCATCTGCCAGACTGGATATCGCCGTAAGACCGAGTACCATCAGAGCAAAATACTCGGCCGGACCGAATACGATAGCAATACTGGAAAGCACCGGGGCAAAAAGCATTAATAGGACCACGCTGATCGTGCCTCCGACAAACGAGGAGATGGCGGCAATGGCAAGGGCTTTCCCGGCTTCTCCTCTCTGTGCCATCGGATAACCGTCAAACGTCGTGGCTACTGTGCCGGAAATGCCTGGTGCATTCAGTAAAATGGAAGAAGTGGATCCCCCAAATACGGCGCCGTAATACACACCAGCCATCAGAACAAGAGCGACGGCCGGATCCATGTTATAGGTGATCGGAATCATGATCGCAATCGCACTGATAGGACCAAGACCCGGCATCATTCCGATCAGGGTTCCTGCTACGACCCCTAAGAACACAAATAATAATCCCTGAAAACTAAATGCAAGCTGTACTCCGCTTAATATACCTTCCAATGAACCCATGATCTGTCCTCCTTTCTAAAACGGCAGAATGCCCGATGGCAGTGCGATGCCAAGCATGAATGTAAAAAGACTGTACAGGATAACCGGAAACAAGACTGCCGTTACAATGTTTTTGACATGTTTTTGATAACCAAGGAACCAGGAACAGAGCCAGATAAATAGAAACGAGGTAACAATAAAACCGACACGTTCCAAAAGAAAAATGTAACAGAAAGTAAGAAGCAGTACTCCTGCCATCTTAATAAGATCGTCTTTCGCGATACGCCTGCTTTCTTTCTCTTCTTGTGTCTCCTCATCTTTGGAAAAAAACAAAATGACACTCAGAAGAATAAGGAGCCAGCCGAGAATTTTCGGCATCGTATCAGCGCCGATCGGACCTGCTGTAAAACTTTCCAGTTGATAGGCGAGAATTAAGTAAAAAACGGCCAGAGCAATGAGAAACAAACTGGCTTTCCGGTGAACCGGCTTCAGCACCGGCAGCACCCCCTTTATGATGGTAATACGTAAGACAATGCCGTGACCGGAATGCGATCACGGCACAAGTGATTCAAGTTTTATCCGCCTGAGATGTCTAAATCATTTAACAACTGCTGCATGGACTCTTTTTCTTCTTTAAGGAATTGGGTGTACTCCTCGCTGTCCATGTACATTTCATTCCAGGCGAATTTGTCCCGTGTGTCGGCCCAATGTTCAGATTCACTCAATGCTTTGAATTTTTCCTCATAGTAACTGATTTGTGACTCCGTCATGTCAGGTGGACCGAAGAAACCTCTCCAGTTTACGAATGTTTCATCAATGCCCTGTTCTTTAGCAGTTGGGAATTCACCAACTACCTCGCCTTCCAGCCGTTCTTCCGCGGTAACTCCAAGGACGCGTATCTCGCCGGCACGGACCTGTTCAACGGTTTCTGTCACTCCGGAAGAATAGACGTCGGCATTGCCGTTCAGTAGATTGGTCATGCTGCTTCCATCCTGTGCTGACACGTATTTAATGGACTGAGGATCCACACCGGCCGCCTTGGCGATTTTGACGAACTGGATGTGGTCCATACTCCCTGGTGAAGATTCCCCGATGATTGTGATATCTTCTGGATTATCTTTCATATCATCAAATAGTTCGTTAAGGTTATCCCACTTGGCATCATCCCGGACGGCGAAAGCTCCGTAATCAGAAATCATATTGGCAATCGGAGTGAAATCTTCAAATCCGTACTGAGACTGTCCATTTAATGGGACTAAAAGAAGGGGCGGGGAGGAAACAAACATATGATGAGGATTACCGGCTTTTTCAGCTATATAAGACCAGCCGATGGCTCCGCCTCCGCCTTCTTTGTTAACAACCCCAATCCCTTTGTCAATAATCCCTTCGCTTTCAAATCCTTCGGCAGCCATACGTGCGGTTGTATCCCATCCTCCGCCGGCTCCGGATGGAGCAACGATTTCAAGGGACTGCTCCGGCGTCCAGTTTTCCTGTCCCGAGGAACCAGAAGCGCTTTCATTTCCGCTTGAACCTGAATTGTCCGTCCCGCAAGCAGCAAGACCCAGTGCAGTGAAAAGACTTAACGATAAAACCAATGATTTTTTCATTGAGGATCCCCCTTTGTTTAAATAACTGTACATATCATAAAAGATTCAAGTGTTAATGTAACCGTTTTCAAATTAAACGATATAAAAAACAATAACTTAATAATGTTCATTTTGTTCACGGGAAAGTATGACATACAGGAAGAAAGGAAGCAGGGGGGAAGCTGAAACGGCAGGTAGTCTGACAACCATAAAAATCCCCGCTCTGCACGGCGGGGTTATTTTTGAAAATATTTACGCTCCGGGCGTCCGACGATACCATATATTGGTTTCGCCTCTGCTTCTTCTGCTGATATCAGATATTCGAGGTAGCGTCTTGCAGTGGTGCGGGATGCCCCGAGAAATGTTCCCATCTCTTCGGCGGTAACTCCTGATTCCATATTTTTAATTTTCTCCCGAACGGATTGAAGAGTAAGTGGATCTACACCTTTAGGGAGCTGCTCCTCCGGATTCACTTCTACTTTCTCTAATGGCGGATCGGGAGGCCGGTGGGAGGTAAGTTGATCAATATGGGACTGTGTCATTTCCCCGGCCTCACTTAAACGTCCGCGGAAAGCAAGATACTTCTGCAGCGTCTGTTCCAGTCTTTCCAGAGACACCGGCTTCACGATGTAGTCAAAAACCCCGTATCGGAGAGATTTCTGCACGTGAGTGGCACTGGAGGAAGCAGAAATAATAATGATATCTATCTCCGGGAAATTCTCGCGTATCCGGCTGAATAGATTTGTTCCAAGTTCATCCGGCATAAAAATGTCCAGCAGGAGAAGGTCGACCGGATGCTGTTCCAGTATTTCCATCGTCTCCTTAGCGTTCAGCGCGCGGTGGTTGCATTCAAATCCGTCGACGCGTTCCACAAGTTCCTGATGAATGGAAGCGATGCGGAAATCGTCTTCAGCAACAGCTGTACGTATCATGGTTTGGTTGCACTCCCTTCTTCTTTTGGAATATAAACGGTACATACGGCTCCTTTTTCTATTCCGTTCTCGATTTCCATCATTCCGCCCAGATCATGAACGGTTTCCTGGATGATGGCGAGGCCGTACCCTCTTTTTTGAATACCCTCCTTCGTTGTAAAGCCTTTTTCGAGCATATCCGTGACATCAACCTGAAGGCCCGGGCCGTTATCAGAGACTTCAAATACGATGTCGCGGCCAAGGTCGGTCACAAAAAAGGAGACCACAGAGGCGTCCTGGTGTGATACTGCTTCAAGTGCATTATCAATAATATTTCCAAGAATGGATATTAAATGGCTTTGACTGATATGAGGCGGCAGCGGGTCAAGCTGACTCGTTTCATCGATTTGAAAATCTACTTTCTTTTCCGAAGCACGGCCGGCCTTTCCGGTGAGTATGGCCTGGACCACGCTGTCCTTAATCTGATGAAATAATATGGATGCCTGTTTTTCCTGATTAACTGTTTCTTCTTCAATCAGCTGCACTGCTTCCTTTGTTTTACCTAAATGGAGGTATCCGGCAAGGGCATACAGTTTATTTGAAAACTCGTGATTCTGGGAGCGGAGATCATCTGAATATTTTTTTATGTCTGAGAGTGTATTTGCCATCTCCATCATTTCCGTTTTATCCCGGAATGTGGCGACAACCCCGGCAATAGTGTTTTTATGATAAATCGGTTCGCGGTTCACAATGAAAAGTTTACCGTTCATCGACAGCTCTTGATTGAATTCCGGTTCCCCGTGCTGCAGCACTCGTTTCATAACGGAATTGGGGAGAATGCTGGTTATAGGCACACCTTCAGCGTTACTTTTTAAGCCGAGCATATCAACAGCCGAGTCATTCATCGTCGTAATCTTTCCGTCTGTATCGATAGCAATAATTCCTTCACGGATGGCTTTCAGCGTAGATTGACGCGTTTCATATAAATCAGCAATCTGGTACGGTTCCAGGCCGTACATATCGTTTTTAATGCTGCGGGAAAGGAATACAGCGCCGACGGTTCCGATTCCAATCGCAAGAAAGGCAAGGAGCCCCAGAATTCCAAGGCGCTGCAGCACGGTACTGCGCAGATCCTCGATTAAAAAACCGACAGAGATGATACCTATTATATCGCCATTGTCGTTACGAACCGGTGTTTTACCACGCAGCGAAGGCCCGAGTGTTCCTTCTGCTCTGGATATGTAGGATTCACCATGTTGAAGAGCTCTGGCGTTATCACCGCCTACCATATGTCTCCCGATTTTCCATTCATCGGGGTGGGCATAACGGATACCGCTTTCATTTCCTATGACAACAAACTCAGCTCCAGCCTGCTCACGGATCCGTTCGGCATAAGGCTGCAGGGTTGAACTTGGCTCCGGGGAGCGGAAGGCCTCCTGGACAACAGGTGAACCTGCGACATAGGTTGCTGTGCTCAAAGCTTTATCTCCGAGTCTATCTTCGATGTCGCGGAACTCCATGTAGGCAAAGAAACCTGATAAAATAACGGTGATAAATGTGAGCAGGGATAAGATAAGTACTATTATTTTCGTTTGAATACTGACACGCATATCCCCGCCCCCTTTTTATCCACGGTGAAAATTTGACAACAGTGTGAATCCTACCATAAGATGACGCTTTGCATCCGTCAACCCTGAAAAAACAAGATATGATACGATAGAGGCAGAGAGAACAGAAGAGGAAGGATTTTGATCGATGAGTAAATCAGTCATTCTTGCCGAAAAACCATCGGTAGGAAAAGATATTGCCAGAGTGCTGGGATGCAGAAACGAAAAAAATGGTGTTATTGAAGGGTCGAAGTATATCGTAACGTGGGCGCTCGGCCATCTTGTCGGCCTCGCGGAACCGGATACGTACGACGCAAAGTACCAGACGTGGCGGCTGGAGGATCTGCCGATGCTGCCGGAGCAGCTGAAACTGTCTGTTATCAATAAGTCCGGGAAACAGTTCAATACGGTAAAAAAACAGCTGTCCCGTGATGATGTCAGTGAAGTGATTATCGCCACCGACGCCGGCCGCGAAGGCGAGCTTGTCGCGCGCTGGATCCTCGATAAAGCTAACACAAAGAAAAAAATCAAGCGGCTCTGGATTTCATCGGTAACCGATCAGGCCATAAAACAGGGCTTTCAAAACCTTCACGACGGGCGGAAATTCAATTCGCTTTATGCAGCGGCGCAGGCAAGAGCGGAAGCGGACTGGTACGTCGGTATGAACGCCACCCGCGCGCTGACGACGAAGTTCAATGCCTCCCTTTCCTGCGGTCGAGTGCAGACGCCGACCCTTGCGATGGTGGCGTCCCGGGAACAGGAAATAAAAGAATTTAAGCCCGACACGTTTTATCAGCTTTATGCGAAGGCGGAACGAGGACCCGTGTTTTGGTGGAAACATCCAAAATCCGGGGATACCCGTCTGTTTTCCAATGAAAAAGCGGAACAGCTCGAGCAACAAGTGAAAAACAAGCCGGCCGTTGTCACGTCGGTGGAACGAAAAGAGAAGAAGAATGATGCGCCGCTTCTGTACGACTTAACCGAACTGCAGCGCGAATGCAGCCAGCGTTTCGGGTACTCTGCCAAAGAAACACTTAGTGTCCTGCAGCGGCTGTACGAAACGCACAAAGTGCTCTCGTATCCGCGGACCGATTCGAACTATCTTTCCTCCGACTTAAAAGGCACGATGAAAGAAAGACTGAAAGCTGTTGATGTCCGTCCGTTTTCGAAAAATGTGTTGACTATTAACAAAAACGGATGGAAGATGGCCGGCCGGATGTTTAATGACAACAAAGTTTCCGACCACCATGCCATCATTCCAACCGAAGAAACGCCGGTATACCAAAAGATGTCCGATAAAGAAAAGAAATTGTATGAGATGGTCGTCACCCGTTTTCTCGCAGCTTTCTTCCCGCCGCAGAAAAAAGAGATGACGGACCTGCAGGCAGAGATCGGCGGAGAGCCGTTTGCCGCAAAAGGAGAAAAGGTGCTCGAAACAGGCTGGAAAGCGGTGTATGATTCGGAAGAAAACGAAGAAAAGAACAGCATTCCATCCGGAGTCAAGGAACAGGATATACTGAACCTCGTGAAAAGTGGACTCGACAAAGGAGAAACAAAGCCTCCGTCGGCGCTGACGGAATCGGCACTGCTGTCGGCGATGGAAAACCCGGCCCGGTTTATGAAGGGAGAAGACAAGGAACTCCTTCAAACAATTAAGCAGTCAGGCGGCATTGGTACAGTCGCGACGCGGGCCGACATTATCGATAAGCTCCAGAACTCTTTTCTGCTTGAAAAAAGAGGAAATGCGTTTCATGTTACCTCAAAAGGAAAGCAGCTGCTCGACCTTGTTCCCGAAGAACTAAAATCAGCTACACTGACGGCCGAGTGGGAGCAGCAGCTCGATGATATTGAAAAGGGAAATCTGAATAAGAAGGAATTCATCAATCAGATGAAATCCTATGCCGGAGAAATTGTGGATGGTATAAAAAAGAGTTCGCAGTCGTTCAAACACGACAATGTAACTGGAACGCCGTGCCCCGAATGCGGCAAATTGATGCTTGAAGTAAAAAACAAAAACAGTAAAATGAAAGTCTGTCAGGACCGCTCCTGCGGGTACAAAAAGAACATCGCAAAATCGACCAATGCCCGCTGTCCGAACTGCAAGAAGAAAATGGAGCTGCGCGGGGAAGGAGACGGAAAAATCTTCGTCTGCCGCTGCGGGTATAAAGAAAAAGAGTCATCTTTTGTGGAACGGCGTAATAAGGAAAAGCAGGACAAAGCGTCGAAGCAGGACGTGAATAAATACCTGAACAATCAGGAGGACGATGGCATCGCCAACCCGGCCCTCGCCGAAGCTCTGCAGAAATGGAAAAACAAAGAATAAGAAGCACGGCATGTATGCTAAAATAAACGCTTCCGGCTATCCTTTGGAATTGCCGGAAGCGTTTAGTATTTTATAATACCTCTCCGGGGAAGGGGAGGTTGGGGGTTTCCTCCAGCGCCCAATCGGCTTTGAATTCTGGCCGCGATTGGTCGTTAGACAGGAGCTCATGACCAATCGCAGCCGGCAGCACCGTTGGATAGGTCAGAAGAGAAGTCTAACGACCAATCGCGCTGCCGCTTAAGCCGGCGATTAGTCACCGGGACGGCGCTAACGACCATCTTCCCACCGCTTCTCCGCCTCTATCCGTCCTCAGCGTGAACACCTCTGAGGCCAAATCGTATAATGCCTGTCCGGGGAAAGGGCAGGCTGGGGGTTCTCTATCGGCATTTCCTCCTTGCCCGGCACAATCACAGCCCGGCGTTAGATAACGGATTTCTTCTGAAAAAAGCAGCTCCGTCTGCATATGGCAGATGGAGCTGCTTATAATGTAGAAACTATACGTCAACCAGGCAGTACTTTGTCACGTCGTGGAATCAGCTAAGCCAAGAATGCGCGAAGTTGAAACCTGAACATCATCAAGCAGATCCGGGTTGTCCTCGAGCGACTCGCCGTAAGAAGGAATCATTTCTTTGATTTTCGGTTTCCACGTTTCGAGGTGATCCGGGAAGCATTTTTCAAGGACATCCAACATAATGGAAGCCGACACCGAAGCACCTGGGGACTCGCCGAGAAGCGCCGCCAGCGACTGATCATCAGAATGAATCAATTTTGTCCCGAACTGCAGAGCGCCTCTGCCGCCGTCCTCGGTATCTGCAATCAGCTGTACGCGCTGCCCTGCCACCAGGATATCCCAGTCCTTGCTTTCAGCATTCGGAACGAATTGACGCAGCTCTTCCATCCGTTCTTCCTTGGACATTTTCAGCTGTTTGGCCAGGTATTTGATCATCGGCATATTCTTTGCGCCTGCTGCCAGCATGGTAAAGGTGTTGTTTGGTTTAACAGAATACAATAAATCCATGTAAGAACCGGTCTTTAAAAATTTCGGCGTGAAGCCGGCGAACGGTCCGTACAGCAGGGTGTCTTTTCCTTCGATATGCCGCCGGTCCAGGTGGGGAACGGTCATGGGCGGTGTGCCTTCCGGTTCTTTACTGTACACCTTGGCATCGTGCTGTGCGACGACCTCCGGATTATGGCAGACGAGAAATTCGCCGCTGATTGGGAAGCCGCCGATATGCCGGCTCTCAGGAAGCCCTGTTTTCTGCAGTAACGGAAGCGCCCCTCCTCCGGCACCGATGAACAGGAAATCAGCTGTATGTTCTTCCAGGGTATTGTGTTTTGTATTTTGTGCCTTCACTTCCCACGTCCCGTTTTCCAGTTGGTTGATATCATCCACCGAACAATGATAATGGATATCGACATTGTTCTGCTGTTCCAGGCTGCCCAGCAGCTGCCGCGTTAATTCGCCGAAATTGACATCTGTTCCGTGGTCGGCCTTTGTAGCCGCAACAGGTTTTTCAGAGGTACGGTCCTTCATCATTAAAGGAATCCACTGCATTAAACGTTTAGGGTCTTCGGAAAATTCCATGCCCTGAAACTGGGGATGACCGGCCAAGGCGTCATACCGTTTTCTTAAAAACGCCGTGTTCTTTTCCCCGGACACAAAACTTATATGGGGAAGGGGACGGATGAACTCCCTGGGATCTGTGATGTCATTTGTCTCTACCAGGTGAGACCAGAGCTGCCTGGAAACCTGGAATTGTTCGTTAATCTTGACCGCCTTGCTTATATCGATGGATCCATCCTGTTTTTCGACGGTGTAGTTTAATTCACACAGAGCTGCGTGCCCGGTGCCGGCGTTATTCCATTCATTTGAACTTTCTTTTCCTGCTGTATCGAGCTTTTCAAAAATGGTGATATGCCAGTCCGGCTGTAATTTGTTCAGAAGTGTTCCCAGTGTCGCACTCACGATACCTGCACCAATGAGGATAACTTCGGTTGTCTTTTGATTGTCGGACATATTCGTTCCTCCTTCGAATCCTCCAGCATGTAAAATGAAAATGTGCCGTTCTCCTTCGCCGTATTAACCAGGGCGGACACCCCGCACATTCTCTTCCAATCTATTATCCTATTGTAAACAAGAATGACACCGATTACAAGAACAGATACGGTCATCTGATGACTATATTACTAAATCATCCGTTTTCCAACTTTTGAGGAAATACAATGAAATTCTTTTGAAGCAGGACCAGAAAAAAACAGAATGATAACCAAAAGAAGCCTGTTTCCCTCAACAGGGAAACAGGCCGTTTCCTATAAAAATAATTTGTCTTCAAAATCGTGCAGCCGGTTAGCCATCGTGACGATGTATTCCTGCTTGTAATAGGGGTGCACATCTTCTGCCAGTTCTTCTTCCGTTCCTGCGTAATGAATGTTGGTATTACCGGCCTGCATTCGTTCGATAGTTTCGGAAGTGCCGACAGTAATCTGCCGCTCCGTACCATTATAAAGATAGGCGAACTTTTTACCCACCATAAACAGGCCTCCTTTATATATGCCATCTTTGAACACTGTATCCATCGATACATCAGCTTGATGAATCTATTTTCAGTATAGAATTAATTTTTTAATAATTCAAGTTTCAGTACATTAAAAATCTGTTACAAAGTGTAAAATATAGATGTAGCGGGAAAGATTTATTTGTGTTATGATTAAATAATAATAAAACGTAGCGATGTTTTTGCATAAGGATAGCGTACATGTTGGAGAAATTGTATCCCTTATAAAGAAACCGGGGTGCAGTTTTTTTAGGTCGTTGGAAGTATATTCCTGGAAGCTGCAGCTTTTTCCGCTGTGAATGTGGCATCATTTGCACGCATCCGGTAAAAATATAGCTGTATCGTTAAATAAAAGGAGAAATGAAAGATTGACATTATTTTCAGAATTACAGCTTGACAGCCGTATACTACAGGCTGTTCATGCGATGGGATTTGAAGAATCCACACAGATTCAGGCAGAAGTTATTCCAAAAGCCAAGCAGGGACAAGATATTGCCGGACAGGCTCAGACAGGTACAGGGAAGACAGCAGCATTTGGCATTCCATTGATTGAAAAAGTGGCGGATGATGAAAATTCCCCTCAGGGACTGGTTTTGACACCGACAAGGGAACTTGCGGTTCAGGTATCGGAAGAGCTGAACAGACTCGGACAGTACATCGGCGTGAAAGCTCAGGCGGTGTACGGCGGCCAGGATATTTCCCGGCAGATTAAAGCACTGAAGCGGCGTCCGCAGATTATTGTGGCAACGCCGGGACGGTTCATGGACCATATGAGACGTAAGACAATCCGTCCGGAACACATGGATATGGTCGTTCTCGATGAGGCGGATGAAATGCTGAGCATGGGATTCATTGAAGATATCGAAACGATTCTCGGCTCGGTTTCTGAAGACCGCCAGACGCTGCTTTTCTCGGCCACCATGCCAAAGCGTCTGCAGAACGTCATGCAGAAATTCATGAAAAATCCCGAAGAAGTGAAAGTAAAAAGCAAGGGTATGACGGTTTCCAACATTGATCAATACTACATGGAAATACCGGAAAAGCAGAAGTTCGACACACTCTGTCATCTGCTTGATATCACTCCGCCGGACCTTGCGATTATCTTCGGACGTACGAAACGAAGAGTAGATGAGCTGTCGGAAGCCCTCACGCAGCGCGGATACGACGCTGCCGGCATCCACGGGGACTTGAAGCAGCAGCAGCGCGACAAAGTTCTCCGCCAGTTCAAAAGCGGTGCCATCGATATTCTTGTCGCAACCGATGTTGCCGCCAGAGGACTTGACGTCCAGAACGTGACGCACGTGTACAATTTCGACCTGCCGCAGGACCCGGAAAGTTATGTTCACCGGATCGGCAGAACGGGAAGAGCCGGCAAAGATGGTTCCGCCGTCACCTTTTCCACGCCGAAAGAAATCGGACACCTCCGGTTCATCGAAAAAACAATTGATAAGAAAATGAAAAAACAGGATATGCCGACGCTCGAAGAAGCAAGGTACGGCCGTTATCAGCAGGCGGTCAACAAGCTGAAGGAAGCAGCTGAACAAGAGATGCCGGATGAACTGACACAATCCGCGCGGACACTGCTGGAGGAATATGACGCGGTTACACTTGCTGCTGCGGCAATCGGTATGAACACAAGCGAACCGGGGCAAAAGCAGGTACAGCTGACAGAAGAGGCTCCGATGCGTCCGAAGCAGAAAAAAGGCGGCAAACCAGCCGGTGGCAGCAACAAGAGAATGGACCGTTCTAAACGTAAACCACGCCCGAAAAACCGTTCATAATGAACGGTTTTTTTTCCTGTAGAACGCAGGATCTGCCGCTGTTTCAGAAAACAGGCCTACGCATGTTATGATAAGACAACGCGCAGTCCCGCCGGGCGGAAGGAGGAAGAAAAATGAGTGTACTAAGAGCAGAGAACTTATATCAATCGTTCGGGGATAAGACGTTATTTGACCACATATCTTTTGTTATTGAAAATCAGGACCGGATCGGCCTGATTGGAGTAAACGGAACGGGGAAGTCGTCTCTTTTAAAGATTCTCGCCGGTATTGAATCACCGGAACAGGGAGAACTGATTCATGCCAACAGCCTGCAGGTGGAGTACCTTCCACAGGAACCGGAACTGGAAGAAGAATTAACGGTTATCGATCAGATATACTACGGTGAATCCGCTGTTATGAAAACGATGCGCCGTTACGAAAAGGCGCTTGCCGAACTGGAAGAGAACAGTGAAAGTACAGAAGCTCAGGATAAATTGATAAAAGCCCAGCAGAGCATGGACGACGAGCAGGCCTGGGAAGCGAATACGACGGCAAAACAGGTCCTTACCCGCCTGGGCATTACGTCGTTTCGGAAGAAAGTAAAGGAACTGTCAGGCGGACAGAAAAAAAGAGTGGCTATTGCCAAAGCTCTGATTCAGCCGGCGGATTTATTAATTATGGACGAACCGACCAACCATCTCGACAACGAATCGATTGAATGGCTTGAAAATTACCTGTCTTCCTATCACGGGGCTCTGCTCCTTGTGACTCACGACCGTTATTTTCTAAACCGGGTGACGAACCGGATTTATGAACTCGATCAAGGGAGCCTTTATGTATATGAGGGAAACTATGAACTGTTTCTCGAGCAGAAAGCAGAGCGGGAAGCCCGCGAAGAACAGGAGGAAGCCAAGCGGCAGAACATTCTCCGCACCGAACTTGCCTGGCTCCGGAAACAGCCGAAAGCCCGCGGGACGAAGCAGAAAGCCCGCGTCGACCGGGTGGAGGAAATGAAAGATAAGTCCGGTCCGGAAAAGAAAAAGGATGTTGATTTTGCGATTGGATCCACCCGGCTCGGAAAAAAAGTCATCGAAGCAGAAGGGCTTTCAAAAGCATACGGTTCGGTCACACTCTTCTCTCATTTTGATTACCTTGTCACACCCGGAGAAAGGCTTGGCATTGTGGGACCGAACGGGAGCGGCAAAACCACGCTTTTGAATGTGCTTGCCGGCAAAACAGAAGCCGACGAGGGCTGGATCGAACGCGGTCCGACCGTCCGGATCGGGTATTATTCGCAGGAACAGGAAGATCTCGATGAAAATAAACGGGTTATCGAATTCATCCGGGAAACAGCAGAAATCGTCACAACAGCTGATGGAAGAGAAATTACCGCCGAACAGATGCTGGAGCGCTTTTTGTTCCCTCGTCCGCTGCAGTGGAACTACATTTACAGACTCTCCGGCGGAGAACGACGGAGATTGTACCTCCTGAGTGTGCTGATGGAAGAACCGAATGTATTGTTTCTCGACGAACCGACAAACGACCTCGATACGCAGACGTTAAGTGTTCTCGAGGATTACCTGGATCAGTTTCCGGGGGTCGTTATTACCGTATCCCACGACCGTTATTTTCTCGACCGGGTCGTGGATGCGCTCCTTGTTTTTCAGGAGAACGGCACGATTGAGCGGTATCAGGGCAACTACAAACAATTGATGGAGGAACGAAAAGAAGCGGAGGCCGCCGCAGCCGCCGCTCCGAAACAAAAAACAGAGGAAAAACCGAAAGCGTCCCGTAAAAAAATGTCCTACAAAGAGAAACAGGAATGGGAAAACATCGAATCCAAAATTGAGGAGCTGGAGCAGGAAAAAGCTGCCGTTGAAGCGGAAATAGAACAGGCGGGAAGCGATTTTGAAAAGGCCCGGGAATGGATGGAAAGGCAAAAAGAACTCGAGACGGAAATTGAAGAAGCAGTAGAACGTTGGACGGAGCTTTCCATGATTGCCGAAGAGCTTGAAGAAACGAATAACTAATACGCCTGCTCTGCATAAACTTAACCCTGAGAAGGTAACCTAGGGAGAGTATTGATGAAGGAAGATGATTATGGAAGCAGGAGTATTGATGGAATACGGCTGGGTGCTGCTTGTCCTGATTGTGCTGGAAGGCATCCTGGCTGCCGATAACGCGCTCGTTCTGGCAATTATGGTAAAAGGACTTCCGGAAAAACAGCGGAAAAAAGCCCTTTTTTACGGATTGGCCGGAGCATTTGTGTTTCGTTTTGCGTCGCTGTTTGTCATATCGTTTCTCGTCGATGTCTGGCAGGTTCAGGCTGCCGGCGCATTGTATCTCTTATTCATGGCTGGAAATCATATCGTACGGAAAGTCTGGCTGAAAAAAGATAAGTCCCCGGAAGAAAAGGCCGAAGAAAAGAAAGCCGGTGCGGCCGGCTTCTGGGGCACCGTGTTGAAAGTGGAAATCGCGGATATCGCGTTTGCTGTTGACTCTATTCTCGCTGCGGTCGCCCTTGCTGTTACCCTCCCGAATACGCCGATCGGCAATATCGGCGGTCTCGACGGAGGCAAATTCATCATCATTTTAACAGGCGGGCTGATCGGTGTTATCATCATGCGCTTTGCGGCAACATTGTTTGTGAAACTGCTTAAGCAGCGTCCGGGGCTTGAAATCGCTGCTTTTATGATTGTCGGCTGGGTCGGCATTAAACTTGCCATTTACACACTTGCGCATCCGGCACTGGCTGTCCTGCCGGAAGCGTTTGCCGAATCCACCCCGTGGAAAATTACGTTTTACAGCGTGCTCGTTCTAATAGCGCTTGGCGGCTGGTTTCTTTCCGGTAAAAAAGAAAACGATGATGAAAAAGGGTCCCCGGCCTGAGCTGTCACGGTTTTTGTGACGGCTTTTTTTGTCTGGGTCTCCCGGCCGGACGCACTTTGTCATTGGACGAAAAAAATCCCCCGCCCGCAGAGCAGGCTGCGGATGGGGATTGGCTGGGTGGATGGATCAGGCGCCGGCAGGTTTAACAACGCCGCATGATATTCTGCTGCCGGAGTCTCCTGTCATGAGCGTCTGCTTGTCAGGACCGGGCTCACCCGTTTCAGCTTGAATGTAGCGGTCTGGAATATTGGCAAAATTGTTCGGTCCGTCGTGGAGAATGACAGCAAGATTTTCGTTGACCAGCTGCTCCGGTGTGATCCGGTCGAGTGCGCCCGCAAGGTAGGCGGAGCCGTTGGTCATTCCATACAGCGACGGCATATCCCCCACGTGGGAGCCGTGGCTTGTGCCGCCGGGATTGAAATGACCTCCGGCAGTGGTGAACGGCCCGTCTTCTGCATTTGCTTCACAAAGCCCGGTTTCATGAATATGAAATCCGTGAAACCCTTCCGGAACTCCTTTCTCAAAAGAAGCCTGCATCATGACTCCGTCCTTTTTTTCATAAAAACGGACGTGCCCGATTTCTGTTTCTTCTGTATTTATCATTTCGGCTTCTGCGATGGGGCTGTTCTGCACAGAAGGGTGGTCGGAAGAGACTTCTTCTGCTTCCTGTTCCGGCATGCTTTCCTCTTCAGGCGGAGCACATCCGGCAGCTGCGGCTAACACTGCGGCAGCGATCAGACTTTTACCTTTTTTAAACATCGTTTCGTCCTCCTTCATGACCATCCTTGCCATCCCGCTCTTTTTTTATTCCAGTGCCAACATGTATCAAATGCCTGTTATTACTGGAGGTATATAACCAGAAACGCATCCTCGGTCCATCCTGATCTGTCTGAAAACAAAAGGAAAAAACAGTCATGTTTTCTCTGAAAAAAGATGATGAATAAAAGAAGGTGCGTTATACTGTGTATAGGTTGAAAAAGGAATAACGAAGGTGATTACAGGTGAAAAACATATTAAAAATCATGACCGGTATCTGGTTTATTCTACTGATGTTTCAGGTATTAACTTCATTCGCGGTGACGATTGCCGGCGCACCCGATATGGTAA
This sequence comes from Salibacterium lacus, assembly GCF_042684865.1. Taxonomy (NCBI): domain Bacteria; kingdom Bacillati; phylum Bacillota; class Bacilli; order Caryophanales; family Bacillaceae; genus Salibacterium; species Salibacterium lacus. The sequence goes on along the minus strand of NZ_JBHUML010000005.1, from coordinate 32,471 downwards.
CAGTCCTGATGACAGCCGGATTTGCAGTGGTCGTTGTACGTGAATTCAAGCGCGGTATTATCCGGGAAATGGAACAGGACTCTACGTGATCATGAAAACGCAGAAAGGAAGATCGATGTGCCGAACGAAGAAAGCAAAGAGAGCTTAACCTATGGAACGGTAGAAAAGATAACGCCGATTGGTCAGGGCACAAGGGTATGCATCGATACAGCGGATATTTTGACCCCGACTGAAGGAGTACTGGCGGGCAACACCGGTCACGGATACGTGCTTCTTCTGTCGGAAAACCGGGAGTCAAATACATATCCGCCTCGTTCGTTCCGGATTAACGCAGGCGGCCTGCACCAATACCTGTATCAACAGGGCAGCACCCGCTACCTCGAAGAAGTACGCGGCGGAGATACACTGATCGTTTACAATGGAGCGGAATCAAAAGGGGTTCCTGTCGGAAGGGTGAAGATGGAAAAACGCGACCTGGTACGAATCGAGGTGAACGCCGGCGGAGTTCGTTTGTCAGCTGTGCTGCAGGATGCTGAGAGTGTCTTTATGCTGCAGGAGGATGGAACGGCTGTTTCGATTAAAGAAGTGAAAGAAGGCGCCCGGATATCCTGTTTTTTGGATGAACCCGGACGTCATCTTGGGGAAAAAATAGAAGAACAGATTAACGAATATTAATACGGGATAAGCCCCGCTTTACGTTATATATTTGTCGGCTGCCTGTTTCAGCTCTTCGATGGAAGCGTGGTTTTCCGGAGAATCATCAATATGCTTCCATTGAAGCCTGCTTTTGGCATCAAATAACCACGCGCCTCCCTGAATGAATACGTCTGATTTCTGCATGGAGGCTTTGACAACTTTTCGTTTATCCTTCTCCTGGGGGAGCATATCTTTGACTTTCCCGGTGAGTGATCCGAGAACAGCCTTGCCGAGCAGTTTCACCCGGTTCATGCTTTGATGCCCAAAGCCCTGGAATGCTTCTTTATCCGGATCGGCATATAAAGGAAACGGGTAAGGGCCGTACGCTTCTTCAAATTGGGAAAGCAGCGTAACAGAAGCCGGGAAAATGGTAATTAGTTTCACACCGTGTTTCTGCTGGAAATCGTCTGCATGCTCACGCAACTGCGCGAGAAAATCTCTGCAGTATGGTCATCCGGGGTGGCGGAGAAAAATAACAAACGCCGGTGTCCCGGCTATTCTGTTTTCCAGGTGGCAGTCCGCACCGTCTGTTTTTTTCAGTATATAGTCGGTATCCACTACTCAACCTCCTCATTTCATCTACACTCCATTGTAAAGTTTTTATGAATCAAAGCCAATGGATTGAAAAAAACCCTTTTGGTGTTGTATTGTTTTGTTTCGGGCATCATCACACGAACAACGACATACACGTATATCATTTCACATATAAACACGTCATTTGCACTACAGCATACCGCTGTCTGCATATCGGATGTATCTGCAGCGCTTGAAAAAAAGAGGGAACTGCCGGCTGAAGCGCTGTTTTCATGTCACACGAAAGAGAGAGAGGAACCTGATATGTTTGATTCAATTTTGTCCCACCTAATGCTGATTGGAGTACTTGGGATAGGGTCACAGTGGTTTGCATGGCGTTTTCGCATGCCGGCGATTGTCGTCATGTCGGTGGCGGGTCTTTTGGTCGGTCCGATTTTTGGTGTCATGACGCCGAGTGAGGATTTTGGTACGCTGTTTAATCCTATTATATCAGTAGCTGTAGCCATCATCTTATTTGAGGGAAGTCTGAACCTGGATTACAGGGAAATCCGGGGTCTGGGGAAGTCAGTATACCGGATTATTACATTGGGGGCTTTTCTGGCCTGGATTTTCGGTTCATTGACCGCTTATTTTGTGGCCGATTTATCATGGGCCGTTTCCTTCGTCATCGGAGGACTTTTTATTGTTACAGGACCTACTGTCATTCTCCCGCTTCTGCGCCAGGCCAAACTGAAGGCCCGCCCGGCCGCGATTTTGAAATGGGAAGGGGTGGTAGTCGATCCTCTGGGAGCGCTTCTGGCCGTTTTTGCATTTGAAATCATTCAATTTCTAACGGTGGATTCTGTAACGGCAGGCGCGCTTCTCCTGTTCTTTCTTGCCTCCCTGTTTGCCATTGCCATAGGCTGGGCATGTGGACGCGGCATCGGCTGGATGTTTGAGACGGGATTTGTGCCTGAGTTTTTAAAGTCACCGATTGTTTTTACTGTTGTGATCGCCTGCTTTGCTGTGGCCGATGAAGTCATGCATGAAACCGGGCTGCTTGCGGTGACAGCGATGGGGATGACGATGGCAAATATGCACATTGCTTCCCTGAGCGACATGAGACACTTTAAAGAAAATATCTCGGTGCTGCTCCTATCCGGAATCTTTATTATGATTACCGCTTCCCTGGACCGGGCCACGCTGCTTCAGGTGTTTGATCCAAGGATTATGACGTATGTCCTGTTAATGCTGGTCATTGTGCGTCCTCTGTCGATTTGGCTTTCCACGATCAACACGGAGCTGTCGTTTAAGGAAAAAGCCCTGGTCGGCTGGATTGCCCCGCGCGGCATTGTGGCGCTGACGGTTGCCGGCTATTTTGCAAACGTGCTGGAGCAGGCAGGCTACCCGGGGGCTTCTATCGTTACACCGCTGACCTTTGCGCTTGTGTTCGCCACGGTATGTGCGCATGGTTTCTCCATTGGAGCACTGGCCCGGAAGCTGGGGCTGTCACTGGAAGGAAAACCCGGGGTGATTATCGTAGGCGGCAGTGCTTTTACGACAGCCCTTGCCAAAACGTTGAAATCGATGAACATTCCGGTTCTTATCACAGATACGTCGTTTGAGCAGCTGTTTCATGCAAGAGCGGAAGGGGTACCGTATTACCGGGGCGAAATTTTGTCGGAGCAGACGGAGTATTACCTGGATCTAACCCCGTACGAAAAATTAATTGCTGCAACGGATAAAGATTCCTACAATTCTTTGGTCTGTACGACGTTTGTTCCGGATATCGGCCGGAATGACCTTTTCCAGCTCAGCTGGCACGATCCGGACAAAGAACATCCGGATGATCTGGTCCTGCGGATCGGCGGACGCATTCTGTTTGAAAAAGGCGCTACCTATACCGAACTGAACCGCAAGATTGAACAAGGATACTATTTTGTGCAGACGAGGCTTTCCAAGCAGTATACGTATAAAACATTTCTGAAGGATATTCAGGCGGATACACTGCCGATTCTTAATTTTAAACCTACCGGCAAGTTTGATTTCTTTACGAGCGAGGCACCGCTGAAACCGGAAGCCGGTGATACGATTATCTGCATGGTACCGCCGGTCAAGTTGCTGGAAGCCAATGAAACGTCCCATGAACAACATGATGAATAACAGTCGAGTTTGGGACAAAACTTCTATAAGATAGAAAAATACCGAACGATTTAAAAAAAATCGTTCGGTATTTTTCGTAGCTGAGACCAGCCGCTGCGCCAACATGCTTCGCTTTTACTCCGGAGCACAAGGGTGGCATCGATTCGCCGTGTTTTCTTTGCCCCGGGCACGACCCCGCGCATCGGATCAGCGGCTTGTCGAAACCGACGATCCCGGCCGTATGGATGCAGAAAAAGGCAGGTTGGATGGACGGTGGTTTGTATAAAATGGAAGCGTTTGTTTGTGGCGTTCAGGTTGGGTGTAGGGACATTCGTCGGGAATGTGTCATAAGGCACTTTGGGGGATCATGCAGCCTCTTAAACGTCGCTGGACATGGCTCATGAGGCACTTTAGAGGGTCCGCTCCCATCAAAACGTCATCATGCATGATTCATAAAGCACTTTAGAGGGTTTCGTCCACCCGTAAACGTCATCAGGGACGAATCTACGTTGCATTCAGCGGGAAAACGAACGGGCCAACGCAGCAAAGAGCCCGTGCCTCGTGCTGTTCGGAGCAGAAAGCAACCGGAACATTCGTGTTATCTACCGCTTCATGTCCTTTTGTGCCAGACTCTTTTGTAAGAAAGGAATGTTAAGGCGCCGGTACGTTCCGTCCGTACAAGGATTTTCTGAGATACGGGCGCTTTCGCTTTTCTTGTTGACAACGGAAAAGAAAACCAATAGACTTTAGGTAAGAATTATTGAGAATGATTATCATTATTGTCGGAGGTGCTTTCCGTTGGATACGTTAATGATTGTAGGGGCGGACAAGTTGGGTGCCATACCGAAGCGGCTGCAGGAGGCGGGATTTCAGGATATTTCCCATGTGAGCGGCAGAAAAGTGAAAATGGTGCATAAAAGCATTCCTGAACACGTGGATCTGATATTGATTCTCACTGACTTTATCAATCACAACATGACGGACAAACTCAAGCGCAAGGCAAAAGAACAGAACGTTCCTGTCTGTTACGCAAAGCGGTCGTGGTGTTCCATCTATAAAACACTCGTAAACTCAGAGGAAATCTGCCGGAAATGTCCGGCAATCAAGAATATGTCACAATAATCAGCCGGGGAGGAATACCGATGAACGAGGAACCGGAATACATGCAGCATGCTATGCAGAAAAGCCCGGGCTGCAGCGTGCAGAGCTATTTTAACATGGTACTGGAGACACTTGCCGCCGGAGATAAACGTACATCCGCTGAGCTGCTGCGTTTGATGAAAAGAAACTGGAAACTCGTTTCCGTTGACCAATTTTCTGATATTTATCAGTATATAGTTTCTCTTCCTGTTATTATGGATGAATTGCTGAAACTCTTCTCCGCTTTTCCTCTCCCCGGGGAATACTTCCAGGAACAGGTGGAAGATGTACTCGTTGCAGGGTGTATGCTTTACGAACAGAAGAGAGCAGAAGCATGGATGTTTATCGACGGTACAAAAGAGCACAAGGATTATCTTCTCTTCCGCGCGGTACACGCATTGGAGCAGAATTTTCCTGACATATCCTGGACGCTCACAGCTTGCGATCCACTTTCGGGAGAGCGCTTCTGCCGCAGAAAATACATCCCATAAGACATATCATCTGGTGAAAATATCCATAACGTCTCCCATTTCCTTATGTGGAATGGGAGCTTTTTGTCGAAGCTGGTCGACTGAGTTTACAAACATCATTTTGAAGGTTACATTAAAGTGAAGATTACTTTGCAGAAGGATGAACGGAATGTACGAAAAAGCACTGATGCTCATCAATGGGAATGCCGGGCCGTCATTTATTCAAAAAAATATCGAGCTCACAGCAGGGATATTAACCAGTCATATTGAAGAAATGGTTATCCGAAAAACGCTGTACAAGGGTCACGCAGAGGAGGTGCTGCAGGAAGAAGGGCATGAGTATCAGCTCATTATTATATTGGGCGGTGACGGCACGGTTCATGAATGCGTGAACGGACTTGCTGCCCTGGAACACCCGCCAAAGGTCTGCATTCTTCCGGGTGGAACATGTAATGACTTTGCGAGGATGCTGGCTGTCCCCCAAAATATAAAGAGAGCCGCTGAAAGCCTGATGAATGGAACAACGAGATACATCGATATCGGTACGATGAATGAGCGCTTTTTTGCTAATTTTTACGGAATCGGCCTGATTGCACAGACTTCGGAAAATATTAATGGAGACTGGAAGAATAAGCTCGGAAAAGTAAGTTACCTGCTTAGTGCGCTTCAAACATTCACGAACCCCGAGCCGTTTGGGTTTGAGTTAACACTCGACGGGGAGACCGTGGAGGACGAAGGGGTTATGGTTCTTATCGTTAACGGTAATTTTATCGGAGCATCACAGCTTCCGTTTCCGGGAATTGTTGCGGATGACGGCTGGTTCAATGTTTTTATCGTCAGCCAGGGCGGGGCATCGCTGCTGAGGGAATACCTGACGGCAAAAAATCCATTTGCCTGGGATCCTAAACCCACGGATGTGAAACATTATCAGGCCCGGCACGTAAAGCTTGATACCCCGCAGCAAATGAAAGCAGATACGGACGGGGAGATTTACATGAAAACACCGGCAGCTATTGATAATCTGCCTTCCCGTATTCCTTTTCTTGTACCGGATGCGCCAATGTAAATCGTCCGATAGGAAAAAAGAACGTGTGACAAAAGAGTCGGCACTGCAGAAGGGAACCATAAACACCGATGCACAAAAACCAACCTTGAGAAAAAGGCAAATCTGTCGAAAGACAGGGACGCAAAGTCACAGGCCTGTCGTCATATCCAGTGACTACGGCGGCTGGGCTGCCTAAGGCATTCCAATAAGCTTTAGGGGGTTGAATCAAATGCAGAATCCGGAGAAGTTTGATCAAGAATGGGTGATTCTGATGAAAGAAGCGAAAAGAACGGGATTAACGACGGAAGAAGTAAAAGCATTTCTTAACAAAGAGAGCGTAAAATCCTGACAACTAAGAGCCAATCTGCTGAAGGTTGGCTTTGTTTATGCAAAGACGAATCTGCTGCCGCCGGCTGCACGCAAAAACCAGTCTCCGGCCTGTCATTCCATATATTTCAAACGTTTTTGTCGTTCATTATAACAGACATTCATTCGTTATATGTTATAATCATGGCATACAGGTAAAGAAAAAGGAGTCCACCCATGACGATGATTGGAGACAGAGTAAAAAAGTACCGTAAAGAAAAAGACATTTCATTGACAGAACTCGCTGTACAGGCCGGTGTGGCGAAATCTTATTTAAGCGCAATGGAACGTAACATTCAGACGAACCCCTCCGTGCAGTTTCTTGAAAAAGTATCCAGTGTTCTCGATGTACCCGTAGACGCTCTGCTGAAAGATGAAACGGAACAGGAAGAATACGAACTCGATGAGGAATGGCGTTCAATCGTTCAGGAAGCCATGGACTCCGGGGTGACAAAAGAACAGTTCAAAGAATTCCTTGAGTTCAATAAATGGCGCTCTAAAAATAAGTGAGGAGACACTTTATCCTTAAACGGGATAAAGTGTCTTTTTTTGATCCGGATTCCCTTCACCCCGAATAATCTTCTTTACTGCCGGTTAAAAAGACGAGCACTTCTTCAGGAGACAGCCCGATATGCTTTGCCTCATCCATAAGCTCCACCCATTCCCTGTCCAAATGGTGGGTTTCCTTGTTACTGCTCATGTAATTTCCCTCCGTTGTTCTTGTTTTGCTTCGTCCAGTTCACGTATTTGATATAGTCCTGAAAATGTTTAAATTGTTCTTTACTGACTCCCACCTGAATCGCCTGCTCTATGAGAAGAACCCACTCTTCATCGAGCAGCACTTCTTCGTTTTGGAATTCCGGCAGTGTATCCTCAATCAATTCTTCCACCGTTATATCCATAACCGCCGCAATTTTTTTCAGCACATCAATGGATGGATTCTGTTTTACGTTTCGTTCGATATAGCTTAAATAAGATTTGGAGATAGAAGTCTGTTGCGATAAATCCGACAGGGAAAGCCCCTGTGTTTTCCGGTACGATTTTAATTTAGAACCCAGCATATCTCTTTCTCCCCTGCATCTATTCTTTTGTTCATTATATAAAACAATAATAAATTTTCAAAAAATGAAATCTGAAGGAATAAAGAGAAAATATGTTATATAGAACGTAAATCGTTCTATATAACGAAAAACAGAGATATTTAAGGCTTTTCAGGGTGTTTGATTCGTTATATATTATTTATGTATTCTATAAAACGAACAAACAGGAGGAGCTTGAGGATATGGTGAGACTACGGGGAGGTACCTATTATACATGGATCCATGGTCATCTGGTGGTGTTGTTTCATATCAGGGGCAACCGGTGCAGCTTATATATTGACGGGTCATTCAAAGGGAGGGCTCCTTTTTACTACACGAAGGCAAGGATTCATAGGATGAAGCAGAAAAAGGAGTACGGCATCATGTATTATAAGGGGGCAAACATCTGGCAGGAGGGACGCAAAGGAGTGCTTGTTCATGTAAAAGCATGAAGAGATAAGAAACGCTCTCTTTCTTTTCTTTATTGACAACTGGGAATAATATCTCAGACAATAGTAAAAAAGAAATGCTGTATGAAGGAGAGTTCCCATTGTTCCAGCGGATGCTTGTTATCTCCCTGATTCTTATAGTCTTATGTTTCATCGGTTTTTATTTCATTCAAAACAGCCCTGGGTACGCAAACACTGTACCGGCTTTTTATTAAATGAAAGAGAGGAGACCCTGCTGGGCCGTCCTCTCTTTTTTTCATTTTTTCTGAAGAGCCTGGTTGAGTTCTTTCATTTCCGTTTCAATCAGTTCGAGTTCCCGAATGGCCCCGGCAGCATTGCCTCCCACGGTTTCCAATTTATCCAGATCTCCTTGAATACGGATATAGTCCATCTTCAGATTCTGGATTTTTTCTTCAATTTCTTTTCGCTCCATCGTTTCAGCCTCCATTTCGTCTCTGTCCGTAAGATATCATAAGGTGAAGTGTGACTCAATTGATAAGATTTTTCAATAAGTGTTGCAAACAAGAACATAACCCTTTATAATTTCTAATGAAAATGATTATCAATGTTACGGTGTTTTGCGACTTGGAAAAGCGAAAGGGGTATCAGACATAATGAAATTGTCTACCGAGCATATAGCAGTCGCCTATAATGATCAAAATATTATTGATGATATGAACATAGAAGTGCCTGAGGGAGTTATTACCTCCATTATCGGGCCGAACGGATGCGGCAAATCGACGCTGCTCAAAGCTATGTCACGTATTATGAAACCTTCACAGGGCGCTGTTTATTTAAGCGGCCGCAATATACATGAAATGAAAACGAAAGAAGTAGCCAGGGAAATGGCTATTCTTGCTCAGTCCCCTGATATTCCGCAGACTCTTACGGTGTCCCAGCTCGTTTCGTTCGGGCGTTATCCGCACCGCCGCGGAGCCGGACGTATGACAGCCGAAGACAAAGAAGCGGTAGAGAAAGCAATCGAAGATACAGGAATGATGGAATTTAAGGACCGGACGCTCGATGCTCTGTCGGGAGGGCAGCGCCAGCGGGCCTGGATTGCGATGGCTCTGGCTCAGGAGACCGAAGTTATGCTTCTGGATGAACCGACCACGTATCTTGATATGGCCCACCAGCTGGAAATACTCGAGCTGCTCGAGTCGCTTAACCAGAAAGAAAAACGAACCATTGTGATGGTGCTGCACGACTTGAACCATGCCGCCCGTTTTTCCGACCATCTTATCGCGATGAGAGATGGATCAGCCGAACATATCGGCACCGCGGAAGAAGTGATCAGTAAGCCGGTTCTGCGCAGAGTATTCGGCATTGATGCTTACGTCGTGGAAGACCCCCGTACGAAAAAACCGGTCTGCATGACCTATGATCTGGTGGGACGGCATTTGGAATCCGTACCCGACGAAGCAAACAACCAGACACTGGCAGAGGTTTGAAGCGCTTCCTGTGAAACCAAATAAAAGCATACCGTTATAGATAAAAAAAGGATGAAACCTGCAGCAGTCCAGGTTCCATCCTTTTATTTTTTTGATGTCCGGTTCATCAGCCATAGAAAGAATGGTGCCCCGATGACAGCGGCGACAAGGCCGGACGGAATTTCTTTCGGCGCAAGCAGCATTCGTCCGACCGTATCGGAAATAACAAGCAGCGAAGCGCCGAGAAGCAGCGCCACCGGCAGGATCTTTCGGTAATCCTGGCCGACGAGCAGGCGCGTGAGATGCGGGGCAACAAGACCGATAAAACCAATCGTTCCCACCGCTGCTACCGCCATCGCCGCCGCAAATGTTGCAGTAAGGGCGGTAACCCAGCGCACAGCCCCTGTTCTTATCCCGAGACCGACGGCGGTATGATCGCCGAGAGAGAGAATATTAAGTTTGTTTAGAAGAAAAGCGGAAACCGGAATCAATATAACAATCGGCCAGATGAGAAACTGCTGGAGTTCGCTGTATCCGGTCGCATACGTGCTGCCTGAAAGCCAGGTTAAGGCGGATGCGGCATTCATGTTAAAACGGGTAATCAGTATCTGTGTCACGGCACTTCCTGCAGCAGAGACCGCAATACCTGTCAGCGCAAGAATCGAAGGATCGAAGTCTGTTTTCCATGAGAAAAACAGAACAATCGCGACGGTAAGAAATGCACCGATAATGGCTCCCGCCGGAAACCACGCTGCGGACAGTCCCGAAAACACAAACATAACCATCAGCACACCGACACCGGCACCGGATGTGATCCCGATGACGGACGGGTCGGCAAGAGGATTGCGGAGAATTCCCTGAAACAACAGACCGCTTAATGAAAGCAGTATACCGGCCGCCACAGCTGCGAGAATTCTGCCGAGCCGCAGGTCAAAAATAATATACTGCTGTCCGGCTGCACCGCTTCCCAGCAGGGCGTTCCACGTATCAACAAAAGCAAATCCGTCACCGCCGCCGGCCAGAGCAGCAAAAAAGGAGACCATAAGAAGAACTGCCGCCGCACTGACGATGAACGGATAGGGCAGAGTCAATACATTGCCACCGGAGGAAATACTTTCCTCCGAGCGTGACCCAAAAAGAGTCTTCCTGTGTTTTACAATCAGCCAGACGAGCCACGGCCCGCCGATCAGCGCTGTAATCGATCCAACCGGAAGTTCCGATAGAGAAGGGTCAAGAAACCGTCCCAGAATATCAGCACCGATCAAAAGATTGGCTCCCCACAACATCGAAGCACCAATTAACATACCGTGCAGCTGGAATCCCGCCAGCCGGATAATATGAGGCGCAATGAGTCCGATAAATGCGACAGGGCCTACGACACTGACCGGGAGTGCTGTGAGGGCGACGGCTGTGAAAAACATCAGAACCTGAATCAGCCGGACTTTTTCCCCAAGCGTCCGGGCCTGGTCTTCACCAAGCAGAAGCAGGTCCATTTTTCTTCCGAGCCAAATCATGAGAAGAAACAACACAGCCAGCCACGGAAGGGTGAAGAGTACTCCCTGCCAGTCCTGTTGCACAAGCGTACCATTTCCCCATAAAAACAGGCCGGATGTTTCATATTCAAAGAAAATCTGGAGCACGGAAGTGAAGGAGGAGAACATTAATGTCAGCACCATACCGGCAAGGGCCATCCGCACCGGGGTGGCCGATTTTCCGCCGGACATGACAAACACAAGAACAGCCGCGAAGGCCCCGCCCAGAAAGGCGAGTAGAAATCCAAGATCATCAAGCCAGGCGGCCCCTGACACCGTGCCCAGTATGACGAAAAAATACGCGCCGGAATGCACACCCAGTGTACTAGGTGACGCCAGAGGGTTTTTGGTTAGCGTTTGAAAAATGACGCCGGCTGCCGCAAGCGCCGCACCCGCCAGGATTCCGATCACAATCCTCGGCAGATAAACGGAGCGGACAATCTGATGTTTTAGTTCGTCTCCAGACAGAAACAGCGTCTCCCAGACGGTGCCAAGAAGGAAGCTGCCGGTACTTTGATATAAATGCAGTAAAATAAGAAAAACGAGAAGAACTGCCCCTCCGCCAAACAAAGAGGCCGTCCTGCTCATACTCGTCATTGCGTTCATGTTTTATTCTCCTGTCAGACTCATTACCGCTTCCTCTGCAAGTACTTCAGCAGAAAGTGGTCCGCCGAATGTCCAGGTATCCCCGGGCAGAGCGTAGATACGGTCTTCCTGTACGAAATTAAGATTCTCCCATACGGGATTTTTGTCCAGTTGATTTTCAAACACGTTGTCATCTTCCTGGGTGATGTGCATGAAGTGAGCGTCCTGATATGGTTCAAGATCTTCAACGGTACCCGAGACATAGCCGTATGACTCAAAGTCGGATCCATCGAAAGCATTGTTCAATCCAATCTTATTCAGTATCTGCATCACCATAGAGTTATCCGTGAATAGACGGAGGGTAGCTGTTTCATTGGAACTGAAAGCCTGGGAAAGAAGAATTTCTGTACCGTCCATGTCGGCCTCGGTTAACTCGGTTTCGAGTTCACTGTAGGACTCTTCCAGATCGGACAGCACCTGGTCCGCCTTATCCTGCTTGTCTACAGCTTTCGCAATCTGTTGGAACGTTGTTTCCATTTCTTTATATTGGTTCCCCTGACCTTCTTCCGGATACGGTTGGAACATCAGTGTCGGCGCGATCTCATTCAATTCATCGCTGATGCCTTCATGCCTGGACATCGATGTTATGATGAGGTCCGGTTCCAGCTGGGCAATTTCCTCGAGACTTGGTTCCTGACGGGTTCCGACATCTGTCACGCTCTCCGACAGTGATGGTTCGATATTGACCCAGCTTTTATAACCTTCGATATCTGCCATATCCTCAGGCTGCACGCCAAGAGCAAGCAGATCTTCCGCATAGACCCATTCCAGCACAACGATATTCTGCGGTGTTTCCTCCAGCTGTGTTTCTTCCCCGGTGGCATCGGTCACCGTCATCGTTTCACTGCTGCTGCTTTCTTCTGTACTCTCCGAGGATTCCTCCCCGCCGGAACCGCTGTCATTATTACTGCCGTTGTCTGATCCAACGCCGCATGCGGCCAGCGCCAGCACCATAACAGCAGAGAGAAGTGCTATGTAAAAAGTTTTGCTTCGTTTCATTGAACCTGCCTCCCCTTTATATATTGATAAAGATTCTCAATTTCGTTAAAAATGTTACTATGAAACCTGAAGCAGGTCAATAGCAAGTTCATTCTGCTTCCTCCAAAACATCTTGTGAAAACGGGAAGCATCGTTTCAAACAGTTTGAATACATAGTAAAATAGGGAATCAAATACTATTATGGAATGTAATAATCAATTTCTGAAATGAAGGGAAAGGGAGGAGTTATATGTCCTTTGAAGCGATAGGGATGGCCATTGTCATTATCAGTATCATGCTTGCTTTGGGAAAATGGATCCGGATCCGTATCCCTTTACTGCAGCGCTTGTTCCTTCCGAGTGCTTTAATCGGCGGATTTTTGGCCCTCCTGCTTGGTCCGGGGGTTTTAGGACGTATCACGCAGGGCATGTTCGGACAGGGATTTTTGGAGAACGGACTGTTCACAGCTGACATTTTCGAGGTTTGGGGTGAGATGCCCGGCCTATTAATTAGTGTGGTATTCGCCGGGTTATTTATTGGTTTCCGCATCCCGAATCCTAAAGAAATACTCCGCATCGGCGGCCCTCAAATTGCTTTTGGGTATACGCTGTCCTGGGGTCAGTACGTGGTGGGCATCGGATTGTGTCTGCTTTTTTTAACCCCGGTGTTCGGACTTCCGCCGGCGGCTGGCGCATTGATTGAAATCGGCTTTGTCGGGGGACATGGTACGGCAGGCGGGCTGGAGAACACGTTCACCCAGCTTGGATTCGAAGAAGGATATGACTTGGCGATAGGGCTGGCAACCGTAGGAGTGCTGTCCGGAGTTATCGCTGGTATTATTCTGCTTAACTGGGGAGTAAGAAAGAAAAAATCAAACATACTGAAGGAGCCGGAAGATATTTCGGTGGATGCTCAACTGGGAATTAACGAATTTGATGCGCGGGATCCGGCGGGGAATATGACAACATCTCCGACTTCCATCGATCCGCTGACATTTCATGCAGCGTTGGTTGCCATTGCCATTTTCCTTGGTTATGTCCTGCTTGAGGCTTTCAAATGGTTTGAGTCGGTGACGTGGGGCGCATGGAGTGATGTGTACATTTTTGAATACGTTCCATTGTTCCCCCTTGCCATGCTTGGAGGAATTATCCTTCAGCTCGGTTTTACCAAGTTCGACAAATATGATTTGATTGATCGTGGTTTGATTAACCGCATTCAGGGTCTGTCCCTTGATCTGCTTATTGTGTCGGCACTGGCAAGCCTGAAATTGTCTGTACTTGGCACTTATTTCATTCCGTTTGTTATTCTTGCTGTTTCCGGAATTGCACTTAACGTGCTCGGATTCATATATCTGGCTCCGCGCATGATACCAAACTACTGGTTTGAAAGAGCACTCGGTGATTTCGGCCAGTCCACTGGTGTCGCAGCAACCGGACTTCTCTTGATGCGTGTAGCCGATCCTGATAATAGATCACCGGCTTTTACTGCATTCGGCTACAAACAGATTTTATTTGAGCCGATGGTCGGCGGGGGACTGGTAACAGCCACCGCGCTGCCGTTCATCTACCAGTTTGGAGCTATCCCGGTATTTATTGTGGTGACGGTGCTCATGGTTGCCTTCATGCTGCTCGGCCTGCTGTATTACGGCCGCAAAAAAGAAGACTAACGCAATAAAAAGAAGGCGGTTCCGCCCCCTGGAAAAATCCGGGCGGAACCGCCTTCTTTTCGTTCATCCGCGGATGGCTGGAACAGGGGTTGTCCCCGACATCGAAGGGAATCGGGGAAAACGGTAATGAGCTTGTCCAGAAAAAATAAATACACACAGTCAGGATAAGAGAGCTGTTGTTTGAATAGTATGACAAAAGGAAAGGTATCAAGGAAAGGCACGTGCAGAAATTTTAAATACCGGACAAAAGATAGGAGGGAAAAATTGGTTTCAGATATGTTATGGATTGCAGCAGCCATTCTTATTATCGCCTGTATGTTCTATATGGATAGAAGACATCAGAAAAATAAAACCAAGTTCCATCAAGAGGACTATACCGAAGAACAAAAAGCCGTCGAAAGAGAAGAGGAAAAAGCAAAGTCCCGGCGGAACGGGCCGCCGGGAGCCGGTGGTATGGGAGGCGGTATGTAGAAGTTTCATCTTCGGGCTGCTGTTTATGGAAGCAGCAGCCGGAAATAAATGAGAATGAACAAATAGAAAAGCAGCAAAAGGATGGAAAAAATCATAATCGCCCACATATAGGGAAGCTTCACGTACCGGGACTGTTTTCTGATCGTAACCGCTGATAAACTGAACGATAAAAACAAAGCACCGAGCAGAAAATAAACAACCCACTCGGCAGCCTGCTCCCACGGCAGAAAATAAATGAACGGCATCAAGGCCAGAAGGGCACAGATGAGGCCAAAGGCATACAGTGAAAACCGGAAGAGGTAATGGTCCAGTTTAGATTCTTTCAACTGGCGTCTGCGCTCCATCCGGCTTAGAGCTTCCATCGGATCTGCCGTGGATCCGGTGAGCTGTTTCCATTTTTGTTTAAATGATTGGGGACGAAGGTGCTTAATCATAGATTTCAGGCGCATGTCGTCTCTCTCCTGTTTATGTCACTTTGAGCAGTGTATCATACATAACAATAAAACAGAATCCGACCGAAATCCTGCATGTGAAACGGGGCTGTATCAAAATGATGGCAGGGTACTGAGGCGCCCCGGTCCCGGCGTCCCGCTTGTAAACCTGCTTGTTTGGCATGTAAATGGTCCGGTTCGGCTTGTAACACGTACAAGTTGGCCGGTAACGCATCATCCGGACAGTATTGCCCGGCATTTGGCATGTAAATGAGGGCATTCGGATCGTAAACGTATCCATTCGGCTGGTACGCATCTTTTTTTTGCCTTTCTCTGCGATTCCCCGCCGGCACGAATGCAGGAAACCTGCAAAAAATCCGAACGAGGGGATGTCTCGTTCGGATCATCAGCTGCTTTGTATTCTTTTGTCCGACGTTGTTTTTAAAATTTATTTAAACTCATATAGGACTGGATAAACGATTTCCAGTTGCGGCGCCGGCCCCAGAAGTTTGATATCATATCCAGGAACAGGTCGTATTTGCCGGCATTTGGATACCAGATAATCTCATTGTCTTCCGTTCCTTTATCAGCCAGCACCGATGTTTCGATGCAGAAACTGCGGATGCCGTCGCGGCCGTGGTATTTTCCGATTCCGCTGTTTTTTACACCGCCGTAGGGAAGATGGAAGTTCGCTACGCTGACCAGTACTTCGTTAATATTCATGTTCCCCGTTCTCATCCTGCCGGTAAACCGTTCCGCGCGGCCGATATCACTTGTGAACACGCTGCCGCCGAGTCCGTATTCAGTATCGTTGGCAAGGGTCACCGCTTCTTCTTCTGTTTCAAAAGCCATAATCGGCATGACAGGGCCGAACGTTTCTACGCTCCAAAGCGCCATGGAAGGTTTGATATTGGTAAGGATAACCGGCTCAATGAAAAGGCTGCTGTCATCCCAGTCCCCCGGCGCTCTTCCGGTTTCAAGAATGGCTCCCTGGTCGAGTGCGTCCTGCACCTGCTCTTTCACATGTTCGTACTGCCGGCGGGTGGTCATCGATCCGATGTCGGCGTCCTCGTCTTTGCCCTGCCGCAGTTTGGCAGCTTCCTGCTTTACTTCCGTCAGAAAAGAATCGTAGACACCGGCCTGCACAAAAACGCGTTCCGTGGAGAGGCAGACCTGTCCGCTGTTATGAAACGATCCCCACACGGCAGCTTTTGCGGCGCGCTGCAGGTTGGCATCTTCAAATACAGTCATCGCGTCTTTACCGCCAAGTTCGAGAATAGTCGGAATCAGCTTCTGTGCTGCTTTTTCCTGAATTTTTCGTCCTGTAGAAACGGATCCGGTAAAATGAATGAAATCTGGATCTTCGCTTGTTAACGCTTCTCCCAGATCCGCATCGCCCATGACGACCTGCATCACATGTTCAGGAAATAAAGAAGATAGACGGCGGAGCAGTTCACCGACCATCGGTGTATCCTCCGAAGGTTTCAGGATGACAGTGTTTCCGGCAGCGAGGGCTTCGGCGACCGGAGAAACAGCCAGCTGAAATGGAAAATTCCATGGCGAGACAATCAATACAGTACCGCGTGGTTTACGGTTGATATAGGAGGCTTTCCCCGCGAAATGGATCGGGGTTTTCACTTTTTCATTCGACATCACGGACGGTGCCTCTTTTTCCACGTGCTTCAGGGCATCGGCGGCCCCCATTACTTCCGTTGTTAACGCGTCTGTTTTTGTCTTGCCGGTGGAGGCTGCGATAATGTCTGCGATTTCTTCCTGGAGATCCACCAGCACGTGACGGAACCGTTTGAGGTAGGATAACCGCTGTACGGTGGACAAAGCCCCCCATGAATGCTGGGCTTCCCGGCTGTTTTCAAAAATTTGACCGGCTTCGGTAACCGGTGTTTCTTCGAATGAACCCAGTACGGCACCATCAGCCGGTGCCTGTGCTTTTAATACCATGTAAATGCTCCCCTTTCTAGAGTCGTAACCATAATCTATGACTCTCTGTTCCTTTCCAGGCAGGATATTAAACCTTTGTGTTTCAAGCGCCGCTCTTGTATACAGCGCCGGAGAAGCATAAACTTGTCTTATAAGGAGTGAACCATCGATGTTTGAAAAAACACAATTTATTGACGTGCGCTCGCCGTCGGAATTTGAAGAATATGCGCTACCGGGCGCCGTCAATATTCCATTATTCACAGATGACGAACGGGCACACGTCGGTACCACATATAAACAAGTCGGAAAAGAACAGGCTGTGAAAGAAGGTCTGAAGATGGCCGGGCCGAAGCTTCATAACCATTATGAAAAAATGAAAGAGGTGGAAGCCGCCGCAGAGGGAAAAGAGATTGTTGTGTACTGCTGGAGGGGCGGCATGAGAAGCCGCTCTTTTGTCTCCACGATGCAGATGCTCGGTGTGTCCTGCACACAGCTGCAGGGCGGGATACGATCGTGGCGGAAAAAGGTGATGGCTGCACTGGAAGAAGAAAAACAGAGCAGTCGTCGTTACATCGTTGTCACCGGTGGCACAGGAACGGCCAAAACAGTTATGCTGCATCAGCTTCAAAAGGAAGGATGGCCGGTCATCGATCTTGAGGGGCTGGCAAACCACCGCGGATCTGCGTTTGGTAATATCGGTCTGAAACAAAAAAGCCAGAAACAGTTTGAATTTGATTTGTGGAAACGGCTTGAAGAACTGCGTGACAGTCCTTATGTCGTCATGGAAGGAGAAAGCAGACGGATCGGTAACATTAACCTTCCGGATTTCTTAATGGAGGGCAAAGCGGCAGGCACGCGTCTGAATGTACAGCTCCCAATGACAGAACGGGTGCAGGTCATTAAGGAAACGTACGATCCGGATTCTCATCACGACGAAATTGTACGCGCGGTAAAGAGAATCGAAAAGAACATGCCGGAGGACATACGTGGAAAGCTCCATGAAGCACTGGAACAACATCGGTATGAAGACGTGGTGGAGAATCTCCTGACCCACTACTATGATCCGCGCTACAAAAAAGCGTTCGAACAGTATGAACAGGAAGCTGTTATCATCAACGAACCATCCACCGCGCAGAACCTTGAGAAAGTAAGAGGTTATCTGCAGAAGGAAACCATTAAGCAGCAGTCAGTCATATAAAAGGAGCAGCCCGTTAGGTTGGGCTGCTCCTTTTGTTTCGTTGTGTTTAGTTGAGGATAGTTACTTCGAGATTTCTGCGTCCAAAATCGTAGGCTGCACTTTTGTTTGGCATATGAACGTCGATTTTGTTTCCGTGGATGGAACCGCCGGTATCGGCTGCAGTGTAAGTGCCGTAGCCTTCAATGTGAACTTTGGAGCCGAGTGGAATGACGTTTGGATCAACAGCGATGACGTTGGCACCCGGGTTCGCGTTTAAGTCAACCCCCGTGGCAGTCACGCCGGAGCAGCCGGCGCAGTCAGCTGTGTAAGCTGTCGCGCTCACCTGGATGGTTCTTCCTTCCTGCTCGGAACTGCTCGATTCCGCTGCAACATCTTCGTTATGACTCTCTGATGTTTCAGCTTCTTCCTGTTCTGCCCGGCGTTGTTCTGCCTGCTCTGCTTCTGTTACTTCAGCATGGACAGCGCCGAATGTCTGAGGGCCGGCAAGACCGTCAACCAGGATATTTTGTGACCTCTGGAAGTCAATGACGGCATCGTTAAGCTCTGCGGAGAATACACCGTCTGCTCCGCCTTCATAGTGTCCCAGCGTTGAAAGGTTTTCCTGAAGGTACTGAACAGCTTCTCCTTCATCGCCCTGCGATAGAATTTCAAGGGAACCTACTGTAACAGGACCGGCAATGCCGTCTTCATTCAAGTTGTATTTATTTTGATAATCTTTGATAGCAGAAGCGGTTGTTTCATCGTATGTCCCGTTTACGTCGCTGCTTTGGAGAAGACCTCTGTCTTCGAGGAGAGTCTGGAGTTCTTCGACTTCACTGCCTGATGCACCTCTTGTTAAATCTGTGTCCACGGTATCTTGTGCACCGGCTGCGGCAGGCGCCGCCCCCAAAGCAATGCCGGCTGCCAAAGCCGGTATACCAATTAGTTTCCATGTATGGTGTAGTGGTTTTATATTCAAAATATAAACCTCCTTTTCTGTTGATACATCCTTTGTTTGCGTTTCAACGATTCATATCGTATCAAGCAAAACAATGGGAAATCAATGGAAAACAGGGGTTTTAATCAAATTGAAACAGGAATGTAAACAGGGGAAATCTCCCTATAATCTAAGGGGATTGTTTTAACGAATATGAAATGAATAAAGAGGGAGCATGACGCTTGAAAAACGGGTCATATTGTCCGTCCCGAGGGGAGAGGGACGGACTGTTTTATCTGCCGCTGCTAAGGAAAATCAGTCTTTAAACCCATATACAATAAACTGTTTCATGTCCCGGAACACACCGATATCGATGAGGATAACAATGAAAACAAGCAGGACGGGGCCGAGAAGCAGCCCCATAGCACCGAAGAGCTGCAGACCGGCAAACATCGAAACAAGAACAGCAATCGGGTTCAGGTTCATACTGGAAGAGAGTACTTTCGGCTCTATTGTCTGCCGGACAATCATGGTGATGCCGTATAATACGGCAAGACCGACACTGAGCCCGATATTTCCCGTAAGAAGCAGATAGAGCGACCACGGCAGAAGAATGGTTCCCGTGCCGAGATACGGGAGAAATTCAGCGATACCCACGATAACGGAAAGGAGAATCTTTCCGTTTACCTGCAGCAGAGAGAGACCGATAAATACAATAATCCCGGTGACCAGCATCAGAATAAGCTGCGCGCGGATATAGCCAAATACTCTGGAGCGGAAGGCATAATAAAACGCATGAAGCCGGGACAATACAGAGTCCGGGATATAATCAGCCGCGCCATGGGTGAATTTTTCCCAATCTTTTCCGAAGAAATAAATCGCAATCAGAATAAATAGAAACGCAACCAAAAAGGTAGGAACGTTCAACACAATCTGAGTCAGACCATCAGCCAGGCGTTGGGCATACTCGCCGACTGTGGTCCCGAGCTGGGAACCGATTTCTGATATTCCGCCTGTGAACGGCAGCCCCTGTCCGCTGCTCAGTGTGTCTGCGGCACCTCGGATCTGCTGCCACATCGGCAGAACCGTATCATTAAAAAACTGCTGAATATTGCTGAAGGTCTGCTCTGTCCAGTTCGGCACTTTGTCGGCAAAACGCTGGATGCCGTCAATGACGAGAAACGTCAGGCCGGTAATGATGCCGCCGACGACACTAAGACCGAAAATCAGGCCGGACAACGCTGCAATCCCACGGGGAAAGCGAGCTTTATGGTGAAGAAAGGAAGACAGTGGTTTGAGCATCCACGTAAAGAAGGCTGCAAGCCAGAATGGATAGGTTAATTTGAATAATACAGTAATCAGCCAAAGGAAAGCGGCGACTGCGGCAATAGTTAAAAGACTTCTAACGATAATCCAGGCGGTTTCTTTTTTCACGCGTATCCTCCTAGCAGGTAGAAACATCTGTTATATCTATTTTACTTATTCCAGGGCGCTTTTGCCAGAGTCATACAGGATAAAAAAGAAGGAGCCTGCAGAACACTTCTTCATCGATTGGTTCAGGAGAGAAGGTCGAGACGCTGCAGCATTTCGCCGATCCCCCGGCACCCCTGGAGCGGTTTCTGCCATCTATACTGTTCAGGCTGCGCAAGAACCCGCTTCAGCACTGTCTCATGTTTTTTTCCTGCCAGAAGAACCAGAGTGTCGGCGGCATACAGGTTTTTCTCCTGCCACTGCTGCGTGAGTGTCTCATCAGCAATAATCTCGTCTTTAGGAAAATGAAATCCGGTGTCATAGTTTTCGGGTACGATATCATACGGAAGAAGAAAGCCGTGCCGGGCCGAAAGAATCGTCCAGTCACAGCCGTTTGCTTCGGCATACGTTCTGCATTTACGGTGAAGCGTCCCCTGATAGGCGTCTTTGGCATAGACAGCCCCGGCTTCAGGGTCGAGATCCCATATCTTCTTTTTCCCGCATGGAATAATACAAAGCGGTGCCATCGCGGCAGCCTCCTTTATGGTTTCAGAGATAGGGTGTGTCCAGGTTCTTATTCATCATGAAAAACGTTATGTCCTGTATGATACAATACGAGAGAAAAGATAGAAAACAGGAGGACTGACAGATGTATCATGAACCAATATTCCTGGAGCCGGTGTTAAAAGAAAGAATCTGGGGAGGCACCAAACTGAAAGAGACCTTCGGCTACTCTCTGCCATCTGATCAGACAGGGGAGTGCTGGGGCATATCCGCTCATCCCAACGGCGACTGCACGATAAAAAATGGTCCGCTGCGCGGGCAGACGCTTCGTACAGCCTGGAAGGAGCACGGCGGGTTGTTCGGAGAGGAAGAAGGGGAGGAATTCCCGCTGCTTGTCAAACTGCTCGATGCTGCCGATGATTTATCAGTGCAGGTTCACCCCGATGACCAAAAGGCGAAGCTGCTTGAGAAAGAGGAGGCGTTTGGGAAAACGGAGTGCTGGTACGTCGTTCAGGCGGATCCGGGGGCTTCCCTGATTCTTGGGCATCACGCGCAGACAAAAGAAGAGCTGGAGAAGAAAATGAACGAGGGGAAGTGGACAGAGCTTCTCCGCACAGTGCCGGTACAGGCGGGGGATTTCTTCTATGTACCAAGCGGAACCATTCATGCCATTGGAGGAGGAGCTCTGATTCTGGAAACCCAGCAGAGTTCGGATACAACATACCGGGTGTATGATTACGACCGCACAGGAGCAGACGGAGAAAAGCGGGAACTGCACCTCGACAAGTCACTGGAAGCCGCTTCGGTTCCGCATATTGATCCCAATTCCTCCCGTGAGGTTCTGCAGCAGGATGACCACGGTACAATCGAGCAGCTCGTCCGCTCTCCTTTTTTCCAGGTATACCGCATTCACTGCAGAACACGTCTGGTTCCGGGTCTTGATGCCCCCTACGTCCTGGCGAGTGTCCTGCAGGGAGAAGGTACGGTCGAAACAGAAGACACGACTGTTTCAGTGGAAAAAGGGGCCCACTTCATTATTCCTGCCACGACCGGTCCTTGGGAAATAAACGGAGACGTCGAGCTGATTGTAAGCACCCGGCGCTGAAAAAATGTTTTATGAGAAACAAAGTTCGTAAAAATTACAGACCCGGCAGGCCCTCTCATCTGTCGTCTGCGGAAACTGTTCGAGTGGCAGAGGCTGGTTCTCCACAGGACTCTCCAGATACTCTGTCATTCGTTCTACACTGCTTCCGATCAGTTCCTGCACCTTTTCAAGCGTCACATGATCCAGCTGATGTTCCACCGCTTCACCTTCGAGCAGATACTCATTTCGTATAATAATATCCTCCAGATTCTCCACTTCATAGTTTTCAAGCAGATACAAAGCATAAAGCGCCAGCTGATAGGGATCTTCTTCCGACTTTTTTCCGGTTTTCCAGTCGGCGATAATCCATTTGTTCCGTTCTGTATCTTTGTAGAGAAGATCCAGCACGACAAACACTTTCAGACGTCCGACATATAGAATGCGAAACTTTTCAGATTCCAGAAATTCAATATTTTCATTATAGGCAAGTTCCTGCATCGTCCGGCTTTGCAGAAAATGATGGGCCGTGGTCTGCATGCGTCCTTTTATTTTTTCCACTTTTGCTTCGGGAAGCTGGTTGGATCCGCCGTAATAGATTTCGTGAAACATCGTCGTTTTTTTCGGCTTCTGCTTCCACTGTTCCATCCGGCGCGTGGAATCAATAAACCCTTCATTCAGCGACGTCCGGATCCGCCCGCGCAGTTCTTCTTCGGGTGGAATCCAGCCGGTATTCAGATAATTGTCCATTACGTTTTCTATCATATCGTGGACGATGGAGCCAAAGAACATCTCAAGGTTGGTCAGGTTCTTCAGGCGGTAGGCCTGTCTGCTGAGCGGTTCCGCATTCTTCAACCAGCCGTTGTGGGAGGTGTAGTATTGATGAGCATACTGTCTGGCGCAGTGCATCAATGTTTTGTGGCGGGACAAAGACCATGAGAATTCGGGGTAAGCTTTGATTTCAAACATGACAGTCACCTTCTTTCTTTATAGGCCGGACATTCCATAAGCTGCGGACAGCCGAAATAGTATCCCTGAAACAGCGAACATCCGATGGATTCGGCTTCTTTGAATTCAGCAGCCGACTCCAGCTTTTCAGCAAGAAGAATAAAATCGTAATGGCGCTGGACCTCGAGGATCCGCTCCATATTAGCGGCGCTGCTGTGCTGCCAGTCGACTTTAATGATATCGGCGAATGACAGGAATACTTCGTTGGTGCTGTCCAGCACAAAGTCATCAAGGGCAATTTGATAGCCGCTGTGTTTCAGCTCGTTGAGAATGCGGACCATTTCATCTGATCCTTTTATATTTTCGAGAATTTCCACGGTGATTTTAGAAGCGGGAAGTGTATGAGGGAGCCGCTCGAGAAGGGAATTTTCCGTGAAATTGATAAAAGCGGTGTGCCGGCCGGTAACAGTATCCGGCTCGATGCAGGAAAGACTTTTCAAAGCAACATCCGAGGTAGCCGTATCCGGATCTTCCTTAAAAAAATCATGTTCGGCAGAAGCCCGGTATAACAGCTCATATCCATAAATTTCTTCATCTGCGGTAACAATGGGTTGTCTTGCTACAAAACCAGTCATAATGTCCTCCGGTTCATTCGAGACATAAAGCCTTTTCTCTCTCATTATATCAAAAAAAACGATTGTCCGAAGGAGAAAATCCAGCGAACAATCGTTTTTGTTTTAATATGCTGCCTTGTGTCTGCCGGCTTCGATATCTTCGATGTAGTGGCAGGCTGCTTCATGGGTGCCGGTCATTGTTTCTGTTTTTCTCAGTTCCGGCGTTTCGTCCCGGCACTTTTCGGTTGCAAACGGACAACGCGTATGGAAGCGGCAGCCAGGCGGCGGATCGATCGGCGAAGGAACGTCTCCTTTCAGCACGATTCGTTCCTGCTTATGCGAAGGATCAGGAACGGGAATGGCAGAGAGAAGGGATTTTGTATAAGGGTGTTTCGGGTTATCAAAAATTTCTTCTTTCTCCCCGATCTCCACGACTCTGCCCAGGTACATGACAGCGACACGGTCCGAAATGTGCCGAACCACGCCCAGGTCGTGGGCAATGAAAAGGTACGTCAGATTATACTGCTGCTGGAGATTTTTCAAAAGGTTCAGGACCTGCGCCTGAATCGACACGTCGAGAGCCGAGACAGACTCATCACAGATGATGAATTTTGGGTCTACAGCCAGTGCACGCGCAATTCCGACACGCTGGCGCTGGCCGCCGCTGAATTCGTGCGGAAACCGGTCGAGCTGGTGGGAACCAAGACCGACCGTGTCGAGCAGTTCCATCATTTTGTTGACCCGGTCTGCTTTTGGCACCACGTCCTGGATGGCCATTGCTTCTTCAAGCACCTGACGCACTGTCTGGCGCGGGTTAATAGAGGCATACGGATCCTGAAAGATGATCTGCATATCTTTTCGTTTTTTTCGCATATCTTTTTTATTTAAATCAAGCAGGTTTTCCCCGTTAAATTGAATATCGCCTTCCGTTGGTTCATCCAGGCGGAGTACTGCCCGTCCGGTTGTCGATTTACCGCACCCGGATTCACCGACAATACTGAGCGTTTCCCCTTCGTTCACATAAAAGCTGACATCGTCCACCGCTTTGACATGGTTGACGGTGCGCCCGAACACGCCGCCTTTAATGGGAAAATACTGTTTTAGATTACTGACTTCGAGCAGTTTTGTAGTCATCTTTCACATTCACCTCCGGATCTCCGTCCCATTTTTCACTGTAAACCCAGCACCGCACCTGATTGCCATCTTCGGTTTCCATTAGACCGGGCAGTTCATTCATACAGATATCCGAAGCAAATGGACAACGGGGAGCGAAGCGGCACCCTTCCGGCATTTCGCCCGGTTTTGGTACGTTTCCTTCAATCACGTTCAGTTCTTCCTGATCCATGTCATGTCTTGGCAGGGACTGCATCAGTCCGACGGTGTACGGATGCTTTGGGTTGTTAAATAACGTATGGACATCGGCGTACTCCACAATCTGGCCGGCATACATCACAGCCACGTAATCACATGTTTCCGCTACAACACCAAGGTCGTGCGTGATGAGAATCACGGACATGCCAAGTTCCTTCCGCAGCCCGTTCATGAGTTCAAGAATCTGGGCCTGAATCGTTACGTCAAGCGCTGTCGTCGGTTCATCGGCGATGAGCAGTTCCGGATTACAGGCAAGGGCGATGGCGATCATAACGCGCTGCCGCATTCCGCCGGACAATTCGTGCGGGTACTGTTTCACCCGGTCATTGGGGGAGGGAATCCCGACAAGCTCGAGCATTTCTACAGATTTCGACAAGGCGTGCTTTTTGGAAAGCCCCTGGTGGATCTGAATCACTTCAGAAATCTGCTGTCCGATGGTATAAACCGGATTCAGGGACGTCATCGGCTCCTGAAATATCATCGAAATCTTATTCCCGCGTATCTTCTGCATCTGTTTTTCCGTTTTCTGCAGCAGATCTTCTCCGTTAAAGTTAATGGAACCGCCTTTAATCCGCCCCGGGTTCCGTATCAAACGCATCACAGACATGGACGTGATACTTTTTCCTGAGCCGGATTCTCCGACAATACCGACCGTTTTACCTTTTGGAATATCGAGAGAGACCCCGTCGACGGCTTTCACTTCCCCGCCGTCCACAAAAAAGGACGTCTGAAGGTCTTGTATCTGCAGGACATCGGCGTCATTGGACATAACTCATTCCGCCTTTCTTCTATCATTCATTTATCAGTTCAGATCAATCCGTTTATTCAGAAAACGGTAGGACAGGTCGACAATCAGGTTTACAAGGATGAAAACAAGCGCTATGACAAGAACCGACCCCTGCACGGCGGGAAAGTCTCTGGCTCTGATGGATTCTACAACAAAACGGCCGAGACCGTTAATGGAAAACACCGTTTCCGTCAGTACGGCGCCTGTAAGCAGGGTGCCGAATTCAAGGCCGATAACTGTAACAACAGGTATCATCGCATTTTTAAGCGCGTGTTTGTAAATAACGAAACGTTCCTTTACCCCTTTGGCACGGGCCGTACGGATGTAGTCCTGACCGATGACTTCAAGCATGCTCGAACGCGTCATTCTGGCGATAATGGCAGCCCCGGCCGTTCCAAGTGCAATAACAGGAAGAACGATCTGCTCCGGAGTGCCCCACCCCGACACAGGAAGGATCTCCAGGTTAATGGAGAAGAACTGCATCAGCATCAGGCCGAGCCAGAAGTTCGGCATCGAAAGACCAAAAAGAGCAATGATCATTACAACAACATCTGTGATGGTGTAATGGCGGACCGCGGAAATAATACCTGCAATCAGCCCGATAAAGGCACTCAGAATCATGCTGTAAAACGCAAGCTCCATGGTCACCCAGAAACGGCTGAACACCTCTTCGGAAACAGGCTGACCGCTTCGGATAGAAGTGCCAAGATCCCCCTGCAGCGCATTCAGAATGAAGTTAAGGTACTGCATCGGAAGGGGTTCATTCAGTCCGAGGCGTTCCCGGATCTGTTCAATCGTCTGCGGACTGGCAGCTTCTCCGGCAATCACCTGGGCCGGGTCGCCCGGCACGAGATGCATCATTAAAAAAACCAGTATGGAAACCCCGAATAAAACGGGTATCGTCTGAAGAATTCTTCGAATTGTAAAAACCAGCAAACAGGTTCTCTCCTCTCGTCTAAGATTTCATTTTCGGGTCAAGAGCATCGCGCAGACCGTCACCGAATATGTTAAAAGCAAGTACGACAACAACAATCGCTAGTCCCGGGAACAAAGCGACATGACCGGCATCAAAAATATAGTTGCGCCCGTCGCTGAGCATCGCTCCCCATTCAGGAGTCGGAGGCTGGGCACCGAGACCGAGAAAAGACAGTCCTGCCGCTGTCAGAATTGCTGTCGCAATCCGGAGCGTGGCCTGTACGATAATAGGAGAGAAAACATTGGGAAGAATGTGACGGAAAATGATGCGGAAATCACCGGATCCAAGAGCCCGGACAGCATCGATGTATTCCAGTTCCTTTACTGCCAGTGTTGATCCCCGTACAATTCTTGCAAAAGCCGGAACGGAAAACACCGCAACCGCAAGTATCACATTATTCAGATTTGGACCGAGAATTGTGACAACTCCAAGTGCAAGAAGGATACCCGGAAACGCAAGAAGCACGTCCATGAGACGCATGAGAATAGTGTCAATCTTCCCGCCGTAATAGCCGGATACAATTCCGATAACTACGCCGAAGATGGCTGCGATAAAAACAGAGAAGAATCCAATATACAATGTAATGGACATGCCATGGATAATTCGGCTGAAAATATCCCTCCCGAGATGATCTGTACCGAACCAGTGCTCGGCGGAAGGTCCCTGTAGTTTATTAACCAGATTTTGTTCTCCGGCACCGTAAGGAACAAGAAAAGGGCCGATAAAGGCAGTCAGAATAAATAGTAAAATAAGAAAGCCCCCGACCATGGCGGCTTTATTTTTTTTCAGCCTTTTGAAAATGTTTTTGGCATTTTCAATATGTGGGTTGGATGGTTTGTTCATGGATTCCTGGACGGTAGATTCTGCCAACATGTATACTCCTTTCTCACATAAAATTCAAAAAAGATAGACTATAGTGAATCTATCAACATATTACAAAAATGAATTATATCATGATTGTATTATATTACAATGATAAATATATTATAATAATATAATAGTCGAGAACCGGTGCGTTGTAAATGAATCACAATTGAATAAGGGATTTTCAAAAACAAATACGGTTCTAATCCCCTTTAAAGCGGAAAAGAGTTGTAGAAAAATTGACACAAATATTTTGAAAAGTTCTTGAATATTCATTATACTTAAGTTATATTAGTAATTGTTTTTAAAGGAAAAAATACAAAGGGGTTGTAGCAATGAAATTATCGCTGAATATTTTCAGAACATTCTTTCTCGCGGTGCTTTTCAGTCTAGTATTGACTGCCTGCGCCAGCGAACCGGATGAAGGCGGGGGAGATTCAGGGAATACTGAAGACTCCGGAAGCAGCGAAGAAGGCGGGGAAACCGCTGAGTCCGGCGGTTCATCAAGCGATGATCTGGTTATTGCAAGGTTGTCGGATGCTAAGGGACTGGATCCGCAGGGTTCCAATGACGTTCCGTCCAGTAACGTGCAGACAAACATATTTGAAACACTTGTAACCCAGGATGAAAATATGGAAATCCAGCCGAATCTGGCAACAGAATGGGAACAGACAAGTGGTACAAGCTGGGAATTTACACTACGTGAAGGAGTAACATTCCATGACGGCACCGAATTCAACGCAGAAGCGGTAAAGGCAACATTTGACCGGATCCGCGATGAAGAGATCGCTTCTCCGCGTGCTTTTCTATATGAAATGGTGACCGAAGTGAATGTCATCGATGACTATACGGTGGAATTTGTGACGGAGTATCCGTTCTCTCCTCTTCCATCCCACCTTGCCCACAATGGCGGCGGCATTATCAGTCCGCAGGCGATTGAAGAAGATTACGCCATGATGGAAGAGGGCGAAGAGCCGGGAACCTATCTTGATGAGAATCCGATTGGAACCGGGATGTTTAAGCTTCAGGAATGGGACACCGGTAATGAACTCGTACTGGAAAAGAATGAAGACTACTGGGGAGAAGCAGCGGGCATTGACACGGTAACGTTCCAGGTAACACCGGAAGACCTGACAAGGGTAGGGGAACTTGAAACCGGAGCGGCGGACATTATTTTCCCTGTCAGCCCGAGTGACACGTCCCGGGTGGAAAACATGCAGAATGCAAGCATGTACACCCAGGAAAGCCTGAGTCTCGAATACATCAGCTTTAATACGGAGAAAGAACCATTTGATGACAAGCGTGTCCGTCAGGCCATTTCCATGGCAGTCAATAAAGAGGATATTGTTCAGGGAATCCTGAACGGCGCTGCAACGGAAGCTGTCGCACCAATCGGTGAGCAGATCTTTGGTTTCAGTGATGATGTCGAAGGACTGCCGTACGATCCGGAGAAGGCGAAGGAACTGCTTGCTGAAGCAGGTTATGAAGACGGCTTTTCGACTACCCTCTGGACCAATGACGACCGGGAGCGCCAGGACATTGCCGAAGTTGTACAGCAGCAGCTTCAGGAAATCGGCGTAGAGGTTGAAATCGAAGTACTGGAATGGGGAGCGTATCTTGACAGCACCGCACAGGGCGAGCATGATATGTTCATTCTCGGCTGGAGTACCGTTACAGGTGACGCCGACTACGGCCTCTATCCGCTTTTCCACTCTGACAATAAAGGGGAAGCCGGAAACCGTGCCTTCTATGAAAACGAAGAAGTCGACACGCTTCTTGAACAAGCACGCCGGGAAGGTGATCAGGAAGAACGCAAGGCATTGTATGAAGATGTGATGGAGATTCTTGTGGAAGATGCACCAATGATTTATTCCCACCACGATGACTACCTTGCCGGGGTCAACGATAACGTGGAAGGATTCTGGATGCACCCGAATGGACTTTACCAGCTGCAGGACGTCAGCATTTCAGAATAAATCAAGCAGTGGAAAGGAGCTGTACCTTTTAGGGTGCAGCTCCTTTTTTCGATGAAAAGATAGTAACCATTGGTAGTAGCGGAAGCTGGCAATTGGACCGGTGCTGTACTTGTATTTTTTAGTGAAAGCGCCTGCCTGCAGAGTATCGTAAATAAGTAAGCGGCACCCTTTCGGCTGTTGTTCCCACGGCCATGGACACTATCATCAAAAAATAGAAGCATAGTATCCACGGAGCCGCTGAGGACTGAAGGAACGGCGGGCCCGTCGAGCGGTTACTGCGCCTCTGCTCGGCAGCAAGAGCTTCCGCCTGCATTGCAGGAGCAATATTTCCATTTCGAAACCTTTGAACAGGTGAAAAATCACATAATAAAGAAATAAAGAGTATTTTTAAGAATAAAAGAGAAAATAGGAGATGACGAACGCTTTCATTTCTAATGTTTTCGTTTTCATGGTTGACATTGCTTTTTGAGGTTTTCCAATGAATGATCGATAATGAAGACAGTAATCAACAAGAAAGTGGTGAAGTACCATGAAAAACATTCTAAAAAGCATCGGTAACAGTATCCTGGACGCAAGTGAACTGCAGAAGGAATCCCAGAAGCGCTTTCCACTCACAAACGTCCGGTAAATAGATTCCAGTAAATAGATACAGGGGCTTTCCATTATGGGAAGCTCCTTTTTTTTGCTGCTTTTGGCAGTAACGAACCATGTATAAAATCTTTCTCTCAAGCCGAAGAGCCCTTTACATTTACATCGGGTGCAGCACCGTGTTATATTTTCGCCTTGTGTGCAAACACTAAACAGCAAAGTCCTGTACGTTCTTATAACGGAGGCAAGGACGGTTCAGGTTAAAAAAGGAGAGAAAACTTATTCCGGAATCACAGCAGAACAAGTCAGGCACTGATTGGACCGTCCTGGGCATCAGCGGCGGTCTATTACTGTTATTTGTCCTGGTATCATTTATTCATCTTGAAAGCATTACAACATTTGTTAACACAACGTTTGGGTGGTCTGTCACCTATTTCGGGGCCTTCTGGCAGGTGCTGATGCTTGCCACCTTTGCCGTCGCCATATGGCTTGCCGTTTCCCGGTACAGTCGTATTAAGCTCGGGAAGATGGAAAAACCGGAGATCTCGACATTTAAATGGATCTCCATGATTATGGCAACGCTTCTTGCAGGAGGTGGTGTGTTCTGGGCAGCAGCTGAGCCGATGTACCATTATATGGACGCTCCTCCGCTGTTTCAGCAAAAAGATATGGCAGGACAGGCGGCACCGGCTCTTGCACAGAGTTTCATGCACTGGGGATTCCTTGCATGGGCCATTCTTGGTACATTAAGCGCCGTTGTTTTGATATACGGGCATTATCACAGAGGAATGCCATTAAAACCGAGAACGCTGCTTTATCCCATTTTCGGTGAGAAAATCAGCCGCAGTTTCTTCGGGAAATTAATTGATGCGTTTTCGATTATTTCTGTGGCAGCCGGTACCATCGGGCCGATCGGCTTTCTGGGGCTGCAGGCAAGCTACGGCCTGGAAGCTGTCTTTGGTATACCGGATGTATTTGGCACTCAGCTCGCCATTATTGCAGGCGTCGTTATCATTTCAACCATTTCGGCTGTCACAGGTTTATATAAAGGAATTCAATGGTTAAGTAATTTCAATGTGCGCCTTGCGCTTCTTCTCATTGCTGTCCTTCTGGTTATAGGCCCTACCAGCTTTATTGTGAATCAATATCTTGTTTCGATGGGCACATACGCCAGTGAATTTCTGAATATGGGGCTGTACCGCGGTAATAATGACTGGTTAGGCTCCTGGACCGTTTTCTTCTGGGGATGGTTCATCGGATACGGGCCGATGATGGCTATGCTGGTCACACGGATTTCGCGCGGACGCACCATCCGGGAATTAATGATTGCCGTCGGCGTGATTGCGCCGCTTGTGACCACGTTCTGGTTTACGGTCGTTGGAGGATCGGGTGTCTTTTTTGAACAACAGAATGCCGGTTCCGTATCGAACGCTCTTATGGATACCGGTATGCATGCAGCCATGATTGCCATCACCGAGCAGTTTCCATTATCTATGATTATTACCCCGCTGTTTCTGCTGCTGACGATTGTGTTTGTGGTCACGACGACAGATTCCATGGCATTTACAATAGCGATGGGTGTCACAGGCGATGAAAACCCGGACAGCCGTATCCGGGTCTTCTGGGCTGTTTTGATGGGCTGTATCGCAGCGATTCTGCTGTATATCGGTGAAGGAAGCGTCAATGCTCTGCAGAATTTCATCGTCGTTACGGCGGTACCTGTTTCCATCCTGCTTCTTCCGATGGTATGGCTTGCCCCGCGTGTGGCGCGCAAGCTTGCTAAAGAACAGAATATCAAGTAAAGCGTTCCACCTAAAAAACGCTCCCGGTTATCATAAAAGATAATCGGGAGCATTTTTGGTTCTGCCGGGCCGTTGGTGTCCATTATCATCGGAGAAAAAAGATTTAGTGTTCACCGGATCTTCGTCCATGGACACTAAGGCATGTAAATGGAGACATAGTGGATGCTGATCTATATCCATGACCACTAAACGTGTGTGAAAGCGTATTAGTGTCTTCGGACACAACGTCCATGGATACTAATAACGAATGTTACTCACGTATTGTCCACAACCCCCTGTTCTTCGGAAATTACGCCGGATTCAAATCCGAATCTAAAAAGAGTCTGGGACAAAAGTAAAATAGGCGGAGGAAAACACGAATGTCCTGCGGCGTTGTTCAGCAGTC
>NZ_JBHUML010000004.1:0-54790 GCF_042684865.1 Salibacterium lacus | reverse complement strand
AGGACGCCGCCAGGCAACCAGCAGGACCGCCGGATATTGAATCCGGCGGTCTTTTTTTAGGCACAGGAACGCATAGAAGATAGAAGTCGGATATGGCAGGTTTTGGGAGAGCTTTTAGGGACACCATCCGTGCCAAAGTGTCCGGTATCCTGATTTAGGAGACACTTTCCCGGGGGGCGGGCCGGAAGGTGTCTGGTATTTTGAGATACCGGCCATTTTTCCGCTTCCGCCGGCTTAGGATGTCCCTAACATCAAAGTTACGGACAGTTCCCCGCACGAAAAGTCCATTATCCTTCCATAGATGGAGGGCCCGAACCCCGTCTGCCGGGACCAATAGAACCTTCAAGAAGATCTGAAGTGGCCGGTAGATCCGGCCTGAGGGCTGTTTTCCCCGCGCGAGCCGGAGGAACACGGTCGTAAGCTGCTGTTTAACGACCGATCCCCACAGAGTTGGTATGAAAAAAGGCTGCTGGTGGAGCATAGCAATACGCTGCGTCCGGAGATGCCGTAGGAATGTACCTGCGTCCAGCGTCGATGCCTCTCCGGCACGGCAGGGGATGATACATTGGGATTCGAAAATTCATGGACTTGGTCGATAGACTTGTCCCGGGAGCTAATTTTCCACCGGAGCCGGGGGAGAAATGGTTCTTAGACTGTTTCTACCGGCCAATTGAACGGTGTACCTCTCCGGAAATGGTCGTCAGCACGTCTTTATGAGCCGTTTTGACCTCGCTTCGAGTCCGGTATTGGTCGATGGATAAGACTGCATTCAGCGGGTATTTATTATCAATACTAATCTGATAATGAATACTTTCACCTTTGGTTGTTTCATATAAAAGGAGGACAGATATTGGGGAATAACCCAGCATCGGTGCTTCTTGAGCTTTTAGAATGATGAATCCGTACCTTGATCTGGAAAGCTGCTGCTCTGTGTGGTTCAGGATTTTTCTGAATGTCACAGTATATAAAGAATACTAACGTTTCAGCGTGTTGTGCATAGCCTATAAAAAGCAGGCGGGGAATAAAAACCAGAAGCAGCGGGCAGAATAAGATTCATAGAGGAGGTGCAGGACGCAATGGGTCATGAAAAAGAAACGAAATCTTGTACTCTATGCCGGCGGGAGGAAAGCAGAGGGATCTACATCCTGGATATCTTTTTATGCCGGGACTGTGAGAAAGAACTGCTTCAGCTGGAAGCAGAAGATCCCACCTATCATCAGGCAGTCAAAACGTTAAGCCGGTCGAGAGCTTCCAAGCTGTTAATGTAAATGGAACATTTGCAGGAAAGCTTGGATTACGTCATAATTTTAGTTACAGATATTCATATAAAAAAGAAGAGGGACCATACATGGATCAATCATCACTCCCTATCATTGAAGCCCTGCAGCAGCATGCAGAATCCTTGCCGGATTCTTTTCACGTGCCGGGTCATAAAAACGGTACCGTACAGCCGGCTTACGCGCGTGATATCCTGTCGGCGGCCCGTTATGATCAAACGGAGCTTCCAGGTCTGGATGATCTGCATGACCCACGTGGCGTGATCGCCTCGGCCCAGAAGCTGACAGCTGAAGTCTATGGAAGCCGCTCGGCGTTCTTTCTGATTGGAGGATCCACCGCTGGGAATCTCATTATGATTCTTGCTGCCCTGCAGGAAGGTGATGTGGTGCTTGTACAGCGGGACATCCATAAATCGATCATTAACGGCCTCCGGCTTGTCAAAGCGCAGCCGGTGTTTTTGGATCCGGAGTATGATGCAGCATCGGGTCTGTCGCTTGGGTTAAACGTTCATGAGGTACAAAAGGCTTTTTACTCTTATCCGAAAGCGGCAGGATTAATTGTAAACCGGCCCGGCTACTATGGATGGACGTCTCCGCTCCGTGCGGTTATCGAAGAAGCCAAACATCACGGTGCGGTGGTTCTTGCTGATGAAGCGCATGGGGCCCACTTTCCGGCGGGAGATGTGTTTCCGGACAGTGCACTCTCCCTCGGAGCAGATCTTGTCGTCCATTCCGCCCATAAGACACTTCCTGCACTTACGATGACGGGATTTCTTCATGTCGGAGGGGCGGGCACCATCAGTCCGGCCCAAGTCCAGGAGGCTGCTGCCATGGTGGAGTCCAGCAGCCCGTCCTATCTGCTGCTGGCGTCATTAGACGCGGCGAGAAAATACCTGTACGAGCTGATGCGCACAGAAGATGCTGTTCTGCAGAAACAGTTGGAGCAGACAAAGCATGCTGTGCTGCAGGCTGGAGCTCTCGAGGAACGGATACCTCCTGAGCATATCCGGACTGATCCACTGAAAATAGTGGCGCGGGCTCCGCAGGGATATACCGGGTGGGCACTGCAGCGGTATCTGGAAGAGGAACAGGTATTTACGGAATTGGCAGATGAGAAGCATGTCGTATTTTTTCTTTCCTTCGAGCCCCTTTCCACCAACACATTGCAGCGGATCGAACGGGGGGCAGCCCGTCTGCGCAGGGAAAATCCGTCCCTGTATTCCGGTTCAGGGGTACGGTCTTTTCCGCCAATGGGTATGCAGCAAATGCCTGCAGACTGGTATCAGGCAGGCAGGGGAGAGACACAAACAAAGGCGCTGAGAGCGGTTGAACAGGAGCAGGCTGCTATTGATATTATTCCCTACCCGCCTGGAATCCCTCTTTTTCTAAAGGGTGAGATACTAACCGGTAAACGATTGAATGTGCTGCTGGAGCGTCTGGAACAAGGCGGGGATGTTCAGGGCGTCTGGCGGGGGGAGAACGGACAGTGGTTGACCAGTATAGTGAAAAGGAAGGAAACATGATGACAAACAAAGGGTTTTTTATCACATTTGAAGGCTGTGACGGCGCAGGGAAGACGACCGTTTTAAACAAGGTGCATCACGAACTGGAAGAGCAAGGGTACCACGTCCTGAAAACACGGGAACCGGGAGGTATTGATATAGCGGAAAAAATCCGGACGTTGATTCTTGATCCAGAGCATACAGCGATGGAGCGGCGCACAGAGGCTCTGCTTTATGCTGCAGCCAGGCGCCAGCATCTTACGGAAAAAGTGATTCCGGCTTTGGAGAAGGGGATCATCGTTCTTTGTGACCGTTTTATTGACAGCAGTCTGGCCTATCAAGGGGCAGCGAGGGGAATCGGAGTCGAAGAAGTACTTGCTATCAATGAATTTGCCGTGGAGGACCATATGCCGGATGCGACCATCTATCTCGATATTGATCCCGAGGAAGGCCTGAGCCGTATCCATGAAAATAAAAAACGGGAATTCAACAGACTGGACCAGGAACATCTCGATTTTCATCATAATGTATACCAAGCGTATGAAACGCTGGCAGAACGGTTTCCGGAACGCATACATAAAGTCGATGCCGCGTTACCTATGGAAGAAGTTCAGCATCAGGCTGTACATCTGATTTTGAACGTTCTTTCTTCGTGACCGGAACAAACAGGGTTTTCTTTTTGTAAGTATGTACAGTAATATATAATAAACACGTATTTTACAAGCACAGAAAGAGGGTGTTCTCATGAAATTAATTGTAGCGGTCGTGCAGGACAAAGACAGCAGCCGTTTATCCAATGCACTGGTGGAAGAAGACTTCCGCGCTACGAAATTAGCCAGTACCGGAGGATTTTTACGAGCGGGCAGCACCACCTTTTTGGTCGGGGTGGATGATGAGAAGGTGCAATCTGTGCTTGATATTATTAAAAACAACTGTCAGGCCAGAGATCAGCTGGTAGCCCCGGTTTCTCCGATGGGCGGCAATGCCGATTCCTATGTTCCATATCCAGTCGAAGTACAGGTGGGCGGCGCGACGGTCTTTATTATGCAGGTCGAACAGTTTAATCAGTTTTAAGAACGAGGGATCATTATGGACTGGAACCGGATGATGGAAGACCAGCCTGTCGTGATGACGATGCTGAAACAAAGCATGGAAAAGGACAGGCTCGCTCATGCTTATATATTTGAAGGGATGCGTGGTGCAGGCAAAAAACACGCAGCGTGGCTCACTGCCCGGAGCCTGTTCTGTCCGTATCGTGAGAACGCGGCACCGTGCGGAGAATGCAGGGAATGCAGAAGAATTGAACACGGCAACCATCCGGATATTATTGTAGTCGAACCGGATGGAGCTTCCATCAAAAAAGCTCAGGTGGAAGCACTGCAGAAGGAAATGACGTATAAAGGAATGGAAACATCTTTTAAAATATATATTATAAACGACGCGGATCGAATGACAGCAGGGGCTGCCAACAGTCTGCTCAAGTTTCTTGAAGAGCCGGAAAGTCCTATTTTAGCTCTTTTATTGACGGAAAATGTCCACTTCATGCTTGATACCATTCTCTCCCGGGCCCAGAAACTTTCCTTTGCTCCCCCCGCACCGGAAAAGCGGGCGCGGTTCTACCGGGAAGAAGGCGCTTCCGAAACAGCGGCGCCGCTTCTTGCAAGGCTGCCTGATGAAGCTGCCGGCGATTACCAGGGAGAAGCCACAGACTGGATTGTACAGGGCAGAGCACTAGTGATACAATTAGTGGAAGAGGTTCACTCCAGACCTCATCAGGTACTTTTGACACTGCAGGAAAAGTGGCTTGCACATTTCAAGGATAGAGAAGAACTGGACATCGGCCTGGATTTGCTGCTTTTCTGGTACCGTGATCTGTTGACGGTGAAACATAATGGGCAGGATCTTGCCTACCCGGATCAAAGGGAAACAATGGAAAACCAGGGTCTGCAAATGCCGGAAACAGAAATCGCCCGTATATTGCAGCTGATCCTGGATGCGAAGCGGAAACTTCGTGCCAATGTAAATGCCCAGCTTCTTATGGAGCATTTACTGCTCCGTTTACAGGAGGGATCTTAGCGTTGCATGATGTAATAGGAGTCAGGTTTAAAAAAGCGGGGAAAATTTACTATTTTTCTCCCGGTTCCTTAACGATAGAAAAAGACGACTGGGTTGTGGTGGAGACGTCCCGGGGGCTGGAATTCGGGAAAGCCGTTCTCGGGAAAAAGCAGGTGGGCGAAGATGACGTCGTACTGCCGCTGAAAGAAGTTGTACGGCTTGCCACAGAAGAAGATAAAACCGTCATCGAAGAAAACAAGGGGTTTTCGAACAAGGCATATGAAGTATGTGAAGCCAAAATTAAAGAACATCAGCTGGATATGAATCTGGTCGATGCTGAATACACGTTTGACCGGAATAAGGTGCTTTTTTATTTTACCGCGGAAGGCCGGATTGATTTCCGGAATCTCGTCAAAGATCTGGCCTCGGTGTTCCGCACACGGATTGAACTGCGCCAGATTGGTGTCCGCGATGAAGCAAAACTGCTGGGCGGTATTGGACCGTGCGGCCGCGTACTTTGTTGTTCGACGTTTCTTGGTGATTTTGAACCGGTGTCGATCAAGATGGCTAAAGACCAGAATCTTTCGCTGAATCCCGCGAAGATTTCCGGGTTGTGCGGACGGCTCATGTGCTGTCTGAAATATGAAAATGACCATTACGAGACTGCGAAAAAGGAACTCCCGGATACAGGAGAACATATCAGCACACCGCAGGGAGAAGGCAGAGTAGTCGGTGTGAACATTCTGGAGCGTCTGGTTCAGGTGGAACTGAGAGAAGAACAGAATGTACTTGAATACAGTCTCGATGAATTGATGGAGGAAGGTCATATTGTGAGCTGAAGATAAGGGGATTAATTGAGGTGGAAGGAACGTGGAGAAGAAAGAAATTTTCTCGCAGGTTATACACATGGAAGAGCGGATTGGAACGTTTCATGATGAGCTTGGAGAATTGAAAGAACAGTTGGCGATGCTCATTGAAGAAAATCATTCGCTGGCACTTGAAAATCAGCATTTACGTAAGCTTCTTGAAGAAAAAGAGGCCGAAGCGCCGGAAAACAGCGCACAAACTTCCTCCGGCGGTACAAAAAGTGTAGGGGAAGGGCACGATAATTTAGCCCGCCTTTACCATGAAGGTTTTCATATCTGCAATATGCATTATGGCAGCCTGAGAACCAACGGAGACTGCTTGTTTTGTCTTTCTTTTCTCAATCAAAAATAAATCACTTCATAGAAGCTGCTCCTGTCGACAGGGGCAGCCTCTTTTATCCCGGAACTTTTTTTCGTGATAGAATAAAGGATGGAGGCAGGTGAAAAAGATGAGATCATCGTTACACGAAGGGGAAAGGCTTGATTATATTACACAGGAGCTTTCCATTATTCAGAGTTCTTCTGTGTTTGCTTTTTCTATTGATGCTGTGCTCCTTGCCCGTTTTACATATGTACCGAAAACAAGGGGATCCATTATCGATTTATGCAGCGGAAACGGAGTCATTCCTCTTGTCTTATCAACACGCAGCAGGGTGTCGATAACCGGCGTGGAAATACAGCCGCGTCTGGTGGATATGGCTCAGCGAAGCGTAGCCTGGAATCACAAACAGGAACAGATTGCGGTGAAAGAAGCCGATGTCCGCGAGCCGGAGCTTCGTACAAAAATCGGGGAGGCCGATCTGGTCACCTGCAATCCCCCTTACTTTCCGACCCCGCAGGATACCGAAAAAAACACGAATCCATTTTTTACAAGTGCCCGCCATGAACAGCATGGCACACTGGACGACATCATTTGTGCGGCGTCTGGTATGGTGAAGCAAAAGGGAAAAGTTTCGATGGTTCTTCGCCCGGAACGTATGGTGGAACTGTTTGAAACGTTTCGAAAGTACAGGATAGAACCAAAGCGGATGAAGATGGTTTATCCAAAGCACGGCAAAGAAGCAAATATACTGCTGGTAGAAGGCATGAAAGATGGAAAAACGGGACTGACGTGTCTTCCCCCTTTAACGGTTTATGATGAAAAGGGAGTCTATACCAAGGAGTTTCGAAACTGCTATGAAGGCTGCTGAACATCACGTATACATACTTGAATGCAAAGACGGTTCTTATTATACAGGATATACAACCAATCTTGTGCAGCGGTTGCGCATGCATGAACAAGGCAGAGGAGCAAAATATACGAGAGGACGGGGGCCGTTTCGAATCGTCTATCACGAAGTGTTCGACAAAAAATCCGACGCCATGCGGATGGAATATGAAATCAAACAATGGACACGGAAAGAGAAGGACATGTTTCTTGCAAACAAAGAGGGAGGATTGTCATGAATCATCAGCAGAGCTTCAGGCAGGAGACATCAGGTGCACTGTATCTCGTTCCTACCCCGATCGGGAACCTTGAAGATATGACATACCGGGCGGTGCGGGTGCTGCAGGATGTAGATAAGATTTTTGCTGAAGATACCCGCCATACCCGGAAGTTGTGTCATTACTTTGAGATTTCAACACCGCTGGACAGCTATCACGAACACAGTTCAGAAGGAAAAGAGGAAAAAATCCTCGCGCTTCTCGAGGAAGGCGGCACGGCTGCACTCGTCAGTGATGCAGGAACGCCGCTTGTGTCCGACCCCGGCCGGGACCTTGTCCGTCAGGCGGTGGAAAAAGACATCGCCGTTATTTCCCTTCCCGGAGCAAACGCGGCTGTCACGGCATTGACCGCGTCCGGTATGGGCGGCGGCCCGTTTTATTTTTACGGCTTTCTCCCGCGAAAGAAAAAAGACAGACAGGCTCGTCTCGATCAACTTTCCGGTGTGGACGTGCCGATTCTTTTGTACGAATCCCCGTACCGGCTGAAAGAGATGGTGTCTCATCTGGAGGAGAGCTGGGGAGACCGGCAGGCCGTGTTGGCAAGAGAACTAACCAAGCAGTATGAAGAGATTCTGCGCGGATCGCTGTCGGAACTTACCCGGTATCTGCACCAGCATACCGTCAAGGGAGAGTGCTGCGTCATTGTGGAGGGCGCAGAGGAAGACAGTGCTGCTGTGGCAGATGCCTGGTGGGAGACGCTGGAGCCCCGGACACACGTCCAAGTGTACAAGGAGCAGGGAATGTCAGTTAAAGATGCCATCAAGGCTGCCGCAAAAGACCGCGGGGTGCCCAAGCAGGAGGTTTATGCTGCCTATCACCAGCTGTAAGTAAGCAGATCTTTTCAGAGTAAAAAACAATTGCGGCCGTATAAAGAGTTTGGGACAAAAGAGATCGACGATAGGAAAAACACGAACATTTCGGATGAAATGGTGAGAGCAGTTTATATAGCGTAGTCAAAATACTTCTTCTCCTGCGGGAACAGCACGTGTCTCGAGCCCCCGCAGGAAGCGGGTTTCTTCCGAGGGCCCGCAGGATGCGGGTCAGGTCGGCGCCCGCCAGGAGGTGCCGATCTTAGCCAATCTTCCTCCTTTCGAGCCGTGCCCGCGGCATAGAAGACACGATGAGCCCCAGCGAATCGATGTCGCCCTTGTACTCTGGAGTGAAAGCGAAGTATTTTGACGCAGCGATAGTTGATGAACAACAAAATGCCGAACGATCCATTTAAGGATCGTTCGGCGTTTTGTTATCTATGAATCGTTTTGTCCCAGTCTCTTGGTTTATTTATGCTGATCTACGTAAGTCTGAAGGTTTTGGATAACTTCTTCGGCGCCTTCCGGGGAGAGGATGATTTTACCGTCAGCCAGTGAAATGTTGTCATCGGAAACTTCACCGGTCACTTGACAGGTCATGTTCGGCTTGTACTTTTTTAGCACGATACGATCGTGGTCGACATAAATTTCAAGAGCATCCTTTTCCGCGATATCCAGGGTACGGCGAAGTTCAATCGGGATTACGACCCGGCCGAGTTCGTCTACTTTTCTTACAATTCCAGTTGATTTCATTTTGGTTCCTCCTCGAAATATAGTATGAAAGGTGTCATCGTTCGACAAATTTCTCTCTCTACCTGTGCTAAGGATACCAATCTTTCCAAAACACGTCAATTATTTCAGAAAAAAAACTGAAAAACCTTGAAGAAATTTCAAAATTGTTAAAAGCAGCGAGATAACCTCATGCAAGGGAAACATGCATGTTAGAGAGGTATAGAGAGGAAACTTTTAGAATATAAAGTTATTGTATCATGTAAAACTTATACAAAAAACGCATTTCGACATGGAATTTATAAAATGTCGACATATGTCGAATAAAACAGAGATAATACAGATTCAGCATGGATAACAGAACGCTTTCGTGCTTGTCTTGACAGGAAAAGAGAGCTTCGTTATAGTTTTAGTTGGAAGAATCGAACAATATCAACCCATAAGATTCCGATGAAGGGATGAGTAGGGAGGAAAACTGTCAAAGAGAGCCGGAAATGGTGGAAGCCGGTACAGAAAGCACTCTTGAACATGGTCCCGGGAGGATTTTCTTTCCGAGCTGTACCAGTAAGGGAAGAACGCAGATCTCGCGTTATAGAGAGCGTGCTGTTTTACGGTGAACCATGAAACCGGGCAGTGCACAAAGCTTCATTTCTTTAGATGAAGAAATTTGGGTGGTACCGCGTGAGTGATACTCTCGTCCCTTTGTAAGGGCGGGAGTTTTTTTAGGATGCAGATTCGCTTGGTGCGTGTACAGCAGCAGGCGTTTTTAATCGAACTCCCGCTATTTGAAGGGACGGAGTATTTCTACAGGCAGAAGGAGGATGAAAATGGCAGAAGAAAAGAATACATTTTATATTACAACCCCGATTTATTATCCAAGTGACAAGCTTCATATCGGTCATGCCTATACGACAGTAGCCGGCGATGCCATGGCGCGGTACAAACGTCTCCGTGGTTTTGACGTCCGGTATTTGACTGGAACCGATGAACACGGACAGAAGATTGAGCGCAAAGCCGAGGATAAAGGAGTAACACCTCAGGCCTTTGTGGATGAGGTTGTGGCAGGAATTAAAAATTTATGGGATACACTCGATATTTCCTATGATGATTTTATCCGTACGACCGAAGAACGCCATAAAAAAGTGGTGCAGCGCATATTTGAGAAATTGAAAGCAAACGGTGATATTTACCTTGATAAATACGAAGGCTGGTACTCGGTCTCGGATGAATCGTTTTTCACGGAACGCCAGCTGGAGGATCCAATCTTTGAAAACGGAAAGATTGTCGGCGGATACAGTCCGGAAAGCGGCAATCCTGTGGAATGGGTCCAGGAAGAGTCGTACTTTTTCCGGATGAGCCGGTATGCCGACAGGCTGCTCCAGTTTTATGAAGAGAACCCGGAGTTTATTCAGCCGGAATCCCGCAAAAATGAGATGATTAACAATTTTATCAAACCGGGCCTTGAAGATCTGGCTGTATCGAGAACCGCGTTTGAATGGGGAATACCAGTAAGCAGTGACCCGGAGCATGTTGTTTATGTCTGGATTGACGCACTTTCCAACTATATTACGGCTCTTGGGTATGACACAGAAAATGATAAAGATTTCCGGGAATACTGGCCGGCAGACGTTCATCTGGTCGGTAAGGAGATTGTTCGTTTTCATACCATTTACTGGCCGATTATGTTAATGGCGCTCGATCTGCCGCTTCCAAAAAAAGTATTCGGCCACGGCTGGCTGCTCATGAAAGACGGCAAAATGTCCAAATCCAAAGGCAACGTTGTCGATCCGGTGCCGCTCATCAACCGGTACGGACTGGATGCCCTGCGTTATTACCTGCTCAGGGAGGTGCCGTTTGGTTCGGATGGCGTCTTCACACCGGAAAGCTTCATTGAACGGTTGAACTATGATCTCGCCAATGATCTTGGTAATCTGTTGAACCGCACGGTTGCCATGATCAACAAGTATTTTGATGGAGAGCTTCCGGCGTATCTGCAGGACGGAACACCGTATGATGAATCGTTGGTGGAACTGGTTCATGCGACGGTCCATAAAGTGGAATCTTCTATGGAGGAAATGGAATTCTCCGTGGCTCTCACTGCCATTTGGCAATTGATCAGCCGTACGAATAAATATATCGATGAAACCCAGCCGTGGATGCTGGCAAAGGAAGAAGATCAGAAGGAAGAACTGGGAACTGTGCTCTACCATCTGGCTGAATCACTGCGTTATATTTCCATCATGATTCAACCATTTATGACGAAAACACCATCGGAAATCTGGCATCAGCTCGGCATTCCGGCGGCCTGTACCGAGTGGGAATCCATGCGGACATTCGCTCAGCTTCCGGAAGGAACCCGCGTAGTGAAA
Source organism: Salibacterium lacus (assembly GCF_042684865.1). NCBI lineage: Bacteria > Bacillati > Bacillota > Bacilli > Caryophanales > Bacillaceae > Salibacterium > Salibacterium lacus. The sequence goes on along the minus strand of NZ_JBHUML010000004.1, from coordinate 43,698 downwards.
AAGGGAGAACCGATCTTTCCTCGTCTGGAAGTCGATGAAGAGGTGGCCCGTATTATCGAAGACATGGGCGGAACGGTAAAAACCACCGAAGACGAAGAAGCCGAACAAGCTGAAGAAGTGGAAGAGGAAATCACGATTGATGACTTTTCCAAAGTGAAGTTAAAAGTAGCTGAAATTATTGCTGCAGAGCCGGTGAAAAAGACGGATAAACTTCTCAAAATCCAACTTGATGTCGGTGGTGAAAAGCGTCAGGTCGTTTCCGGGATTGCAGAACATTACGCGCCGGCCGACCTGGAGGGCAGAAAAGTCATCTGTGTCACAAATCTAAAACCGGTGAAACTTCGCGGGGAGCTGTCACAGGGAATGATTCTGGCAGCGTCGCGCGGGGATGAGCTTACCCTTGCCACAGTGAATCAAGACATGCCGAGCGGATCGGAAGTAAATTAATAAATACAAAGGCAGCAGGGTCTGACCTGAGAGGAACATTCCCCTTTTAGGTCAGCCTTTATTTTCATGGATAACAAAGGAGTGGAAAAAATGTTATTTGACACCCACGTTCACTTGAATATTGATGAGTTTCAGGAGGATCTTCAGGCCACCATAGACCGAGCCAAGGAAGCCGGTGTAGAAAAGATGAACGTTGTTGGTTTTGACCATGAGACGATCAACAAAGCGATGGAACTGATTGACACCTACGACTTTATGTATGCGTCCATCGGCTGGCACCCGGTCGATGCGGTGGATATGACCGACAGGGATCTGGAATGGATTGAAGAACTGTCGGCCCACCCCAAAGTGGTTGCCATCGGGGAAACGGGTCTTGATTATCACTGGGACAAATCTCCTGCCGACGTACAGAAAGAAGCATTCCGAAAACAAATTGCGCTTGCGAAAAAGGTGAATCTGCCGCTTGTGATCCATGACCGCGAAGCTCATCAGGACATTGTAGATATATTGAAAGAAGAAAATGCTGCAGAAACAGGAGGCATTATGCACTGCTTCGGCGGCGATCTGAACATTGCGCGGCAGGCGCTTGATATGGACTTTCATATATCGTTTGGCGGGCCGGTTACATTTAAGAATGCACAGCTGCCCAAAGATGTAGCCAAAGAAATACCAATGGACCGGCTGCTGGTGGAAACCGACTGCCCGTTTCTGGCACCGCATCCGAACCGCGGCAAGCGGAATGAACCTGCTTACGTGAAGCTGGTTGCAGAAAAAATAGCCGAACTTAAAGAAATTCCGTTTGAAGAATTGGCAGAGAGAACAACCGGAAACGCGGAAAAACTTTTCCGTATAAACTGACAGGATATTCTGTTGAAAGACAGCGGCGTTCAGCGCCGCTTTATTTATTCGGAATGATTCTCTCTTTTTCCTGTTTTTGTATTGACAAATCGTCGAACGATTTTTCTTTTCTTCATGTTTTCACCAGGCAATAATATACATTGTATGAACAAAAGAGTTGACAAGGACATAGGGAGGGTCTACAATTTGTTCCTTGTAAAGGAGGGTTAGTAGATGAGTTTGAAACAACGCGCTCCTTTTCCCGTAAGAAAGCCGGGAAAAGGCATGGTTCTGGCTTTTGCTTTTCTTCTGCTGACTGCAGCCGGATTGTTTTATGCCGTGCATGAAACGACCAAGGCAACGGTGACGATTTCAAAAGGGGAAGAGACATTCACTGTCGCCACCCACGCAGACACAGTCAAAGGCATGATTGAAGAACAGAACCTGGATGTAAAAGAGAAGGATGAACTCAGCTCATCGATCACCGAACCCATTACCGGCAATATGAATTTGGAATGGAAGCCGGCACGGAAAATAACTGTATCAAAAAACGGCGAGGCCTCCAGCATCTGGACGACGGCCGCTTCCGTGGGTAAAGTGATCAACAATCAAAACATTGACCTTGGTCCATATGACGAACTGAATAAAGAAGTTACCGCACCGGTAAAAGACGGAATGACGGTGGCTTACGAATCTGCTTTTCCAGTTACCGTTAAGGATAATGGAAAAACAAAAGAAGTCATGACAACAACAGCAAAGGCAGAAAACATCCTGAAACAGGCAGGGATATCACTGGACAGCAATGACCGTCTGAAAGAGGGAAAAAATACGACGGTTTCCGAGGAGACAGAACTGGATGTTGTCCGCGTGGAAAAAGTGACAGACGTCGTGCAGGAGGAACAGGAATTTGCTACGGTGACGCGCAAAGATGATTCTCTTGCAGGTGGACAGGAGAAAGTAGTAAAAAGCGGCAGCAAAGGTGTTGTTGAAAAAAAGTATGAAGTGGTGCTCGAAAACGGAAAAGAAGTATCACGAGAGCTTGTAGATCAGACAAAAGTGAAAGAAAGTCAGGATAAAGTTGTAGCAGTCGGTCCGACTGATCAGACATCCATTGCCTCGCGTGGAAGCAGCCCCTCCGAAAGCAGTTCCGGTGGACGGACCATTTCGATGGAAGCTACAGCATACACAGCTGATTGTACCGGATGTTCCGGAATTACCGCGACAGGTATTAATCTGAACGCTAATCCTAACCGGAATGTCGTAGCTGTGGATCCTGCTGTTATTCCGCTTGGAACCAGAGTTCATGTGGAAGGCTACGGGGAAGCCGTTGCAGCTGATACCGGCGGTGCTATCAACGGCAATCGTATTGATGTGCATATGCCTACCAACCAGCAGGCTATGAGTTTTGGAAGACGAAACGTACAAGTAACCATTTTGGAATAATATTATATTTATCTTATCCGGGCGTGAAAGCAGGAAGGGGTCCGACCCTTCTCTTTCCGCCTTTTTTTTCGCTCTGAATCATAGTATAATAATGCTGGCTGAAAGTTCGGGAGGCTGACATAAGAATGAATGTCAAAGAATGTATTGTAGTGGAAGGCAAAGCGGATACGATGGCGGTAAAGCGTGCCGTGGAAGCCGATACGATTGAAACAAACGGTGCTGCTGTGGGGGAAGATGTACTTGCAAGGATTGCACTTGCCCGGGAGCGGCGCGGCGTTATCATATTCACAGATCCTGACGTTCCGGGCGAACGAATCCGGCGGATTGTCAGCAGAGAAGTCCCGGGTTGCCGGCATGCCTTTTTGACAAAAGCAGATGCTGATTCGGGCGGAGATGGCAGTCTTGGCGTAGAGCATGCCCCGCCTGAAGTAATCCGCCGCGCCCTGCAGGTGGTACGCAGCGAAATGCCTCAAACAGCCGAAAAGACAGAGCCTGTCACGCGTCAGGATTTATTGGATGCGGGAATGATGGCGGGCCCGGACTCAAGACGACGCCGCGAAAAAATGGGGGAGAAACTGAATATCGGTTATTCCAACGCAAAACAGTTTTTACACCGGCTGCATGCCTTTAATATTCAACGTGCGGAGTTTGCACGGGCTGCCGCCGCTGTACTGGAGGAGGAAGAAAGGTTTGCCCAGAGAAATAGCAGTGCCTGGACGGACGAAAGAAATACTTGAACACCACGGATTTTCGTTTAAAAAAAGCCTGGGCCAGAACTTTTTAATGGACCGGAATATTCTCGAGAAGATTGTCCTTGCATCGAAGGCGGGGCCGGAGGACGGCGTAGTCGAGATCGGCCCTGGTATTGGAGGATTGACCGAACACTTTGCCAAAGCCGCGAAGCAGGTGGAAGCGTTTGAAATCGATGGACGTCTGCTTCCGGTGCTGGAAGAGACGATGGCTCCTTATCCGAATGTAAGGATATGGAATGAAGATATTTTGAATGTAGATATAGGCCGGGTGCTGTCTGAGAACTTTAAGCATGTGCAGGATATCATAATAACAGGCAATCTTCCCTACTACGTTACGACACCGATAATCATGAACCTGTTGGAGCAGCGCCTCCCTATTTCGCGAATGGTGTTTATGATGCAGAAGGAAGTAGCCGAGCGCCTGGCGGCCGACCCCGGTTCGAAAGATTACGGATCGCTTTCCATTGCCGCGCAGTATTTTGCCGATCCGGTGAAAACCATGGTTGTTCCCAAAACGGTGTTTATGCCCAAACCGAACGTGGACTCTGCCGTCGTCCGCTTTGAGATCCGGGATACTCCTCCTGTAGAGGTGGAGGACGAAACCTTTTTCTTCCGCGTGATCAAAGCGGCTTTCGCCCAGCGCCGCAAAACAATCTGGAACAACCTGCAGCACAATCTTACCGGACGGGACCGGCGTGAAGAATTGGCGGCCGCTCTGCAGGAGGCCGAGGTTGATTCGGGCAGACGCGGTGAAACATTAACCATGCAGGAATTTGCCCATCTCAGCACCTCTTTGAAGCGGCATCTTCCACAGTAATAAATGCAGTGAACGTCTCCTCTTTTCGAAGGAGGCGTTTTTTATGGGCACATTTCTTTTATTTTGGAATAGGCTGGCGGGGGAAGGGGGAAGCTGACGTGGAAGTGGAATTAAAAGCAGGAGATCTTGTGACCCGGTATTCCTATAACGGGGACATCATATTCCGGGTGACTTCCGTGGACGGCAGAAACGTTGAGCTGGCCGGAGAGGAACTACGCTTGGCAGCAGATGCTCCAATTGAGGATTTACAGAAAGTGGATGAAACAGAGCGAAGATCCCACGAAAAGAACCTCCATGAAAAAGAAGAACGGATTTACCGCCTCTTCCGGCAGGAAGCGCGCTTGATGAAAGAGCGGAATGAACATGAAACATCGGAAGGGTATAAGGAAGACACCTCTTATTTTGAAATGCGCGGACGTGTTCTGCATCTGGATGGAGATGCTTATTACCTCTCCAAATGCACCGCATTGTATGAACGGCTCGGCATTCCTGTCTACGGTGTCCATATTCCCGAAAAGGAAATGCCGGAGCAGATATCGTCCCTGATCGAAATGGTGCGCCCTGATATATTGGTTATTACAGGTCACGATGCTTACATCTCTTCCCGGGGAGAAGAAAATGATATAAAATCCTACAAACATTCCAAAGTCTTCGGGAGAACGGTGCGGGAGGCACGGAAAATGGTGCCCCAGCTTGATCAGCTGATTATTTTTGCCGGAGCCTGCCAATCTTATTTTGAATGGCTCATCAAGGCTGGTTCCAATTTTGCGAGCGCTCCGGAAAGAGTCAATATTCACGCGCTCGATCCTGTCTATATCGCCGCCAAAATCAGTCTGACTCCTTTTATGGACCGAATCAGCGCCCTGCACCTCATCCGGCACACCCTCACCGGGCAGGATGGATTGGGGGGGCTGGAGACAAGAGGAGTGTTAAGGCGTGGATCACCCTGGAAAGAAGAAGCCCGTACTCTGTCCGGAGATAGGAAAAAGTAAAACACAACCGGAACGGGCTTCGTTCCGGTTTTATTTTTGTAGAATAAAATGGAAAAACAAGCATAAACTTAGAGAAGGAAATCATTTCTCCAGAAAAAATCGTTTGACAAACGAGTCGGAAAGTTGATAACATAATACGTTTACTTGACAAAACGGGTGGGGATTGTTACACTATTAAGTAGTGAGGTGGGTCTGTAACTATGGGAAAAACATTGATTGAAATTAAAGAATCACTGGATGCCAATGTAGGGAAAAAGATCACGATCACAGCAAATGGAGGCCGCAAGAAAACAATTGAACGTTCCGGTCTGCTGGAAGAAACATATCCTTCGGTGTTTATTGTGAAACTCGACAAGGACAAGCATTCCGTGGAGAGAATTTCGTACAGCTATACCGATGTACTCACCAAATCGATTCAATTGACGATGCTTGGTGAAGAAGAACTTCAGGCTTAAAAGAGGACATGCTACAGGAAACGGAATAAAGTGGCTTTCTGCAGACAAGCAGAAGGCTATATTTATGTCTGCTTCCGGACATACTAAACCATGCCTGCCGGGTTTTCATTCAGCTGTGAAGGAGATGGATGAGATGAGCCGGAGACGCGGTATCATGTCAGATCAACTGAAAACGGAAGTGGCAAAGGAATTAGGGTTTTATGATACAGTCCAGCGTGAAGGCTGGGGCGGCATTAAATCCCGTGACGCCGGTAATATGGTGAAACGCGCTGTACAGATGGCGGAGCAGCACATGCAGGATTCCAACCGTTCATAACCCGCAGGCATAAAAGAGGGCTCCGGGAGATTCTCCCGGAGCCTTCTTTTCATCGTTGGCACAAAGCATAACCCCCGTGTGTAATAGTTCAAGCTGTACACATTTCTTTTTTTAAACTAAAATATACAAAGATGTAAACGTTAGAACAGGAAATGCGGCGCGGCAGCGAAGAGAAGGGGAAGTGAATGGTGAAACAATCAATTAAAGCTCCTGCCAAAATAAATTTAAGCCTCGATGTGCTGGGGAAGCGGGATGATGGCTACCACGAAGTAAAAATGATAATGACCCAGGTGGATTTATCCGACAGACTTGATATGCAGCGGCGGGAGGACGGTTTGATCAATGTGGAAATGTCGGAAGGGTTTCTCCCGGCCGATTCGCGTAACCTTGCCTACCAGGCTGCTGTCCTTTTGAAACAGCACTGCGGCACAAAGATGGGGGCATCTATTTACATATACAAAAAAATTCCGGTGGCTGCCGGTCTGGCCGGCGGGAGCAGTGATGCGGCAGCGGCGCTTAGAGGATTGAATAAGCTTTGGGAGCTTGGCCTTTCGCTGGAGGAACTGGCAGACCTTGGTGCTGAACTTGGTTCGGATGTTCCGTTTTGTGTTCACGGCGGCACCGCCCTTGCCACCGGACGGGGGGAATGTATTGAAAAGATTCCCGATCCTCCGTCATGCTGGGTGGTGCTTGCAAAACCACCGGTCGGAGTTTCCACAGGGGATATCTATAAACGAATGCGGGCCGAGGATATAAGCAGTACGTCTGCCGATGCGATGAATGCTGCTGTTCATGATTTCAATTACTCTGCTATCTGCCGCTCTCTTCATAACGCACTGGAGCAGGTGACCCTACCGATGTATCCGGAAATCAGGCAGATTAAGGAACGGATGAAAGCATCGGGAGTCGATGCCGCTTTGATGAGCGGGAGCGGCCCTACAGTATTCGGCCTTGTCAAAAAAGAAGCGAAACTGCACCGGGTGTATAACGCGCTCCGAGGTTTCTGTGACCAAGTGTACGCCGTGCGGCTGCTGGGAGAGAAACAACCTTGATAAAATCCGTACAAAAATGGTATATTCTGATTATATTATTCGGTTTTTATGGAGGAAGTGATGCAGAAAATGAAACGAAGCGGCCGATTGGTGGATATGACCTACTATTTGATCCAGCATCCACACCAGCTGGTTTCCCTCAGCTATTTTTCAGAACGGTACCAATCAGCCAAGTCCTCCATCAGCGAAGACTTAACGATTGTTAAAGATATTTTTGAGTCGCAGGGATTTGGCTCTTTGTGGACGATTCCCGGTGCAGGCGGCGGAGTGAAGTATGTGCCGGCGGTATCGCTGGAAGAAGGCACAGAGCTCGTTGAATCGCTTTGCACGAAACTGGAGGATAAAGAACTGCTGCCGGGCGGTTATTTATACATGATGGACGTTCTCGGCAACCCGCGGCTTATGAATGACATTGGGAGGCTGTTTGCTTCAGTGTATGCCGAGCGCCGCATTGATGCGGTCATGACGGTGGCGATGAAAGGCATTCCGCTCGCTTATTCGATTGCTTCCCATCTCGATGTACCGGTCAGTATTGTCCGCAGGGACCACCGCGTAACGGAAGGATCCATGGTAAGCATCAACTACGTCTCCGGTTCTGCAAAACGGATTCAGACGATGTCGCTTTCGAGAAGAAGCCTGCAGGAAGGATCCAATGTACTGATTGTAGATGACTTCATGAAAGCAGGCGGCTCCGTGCGGGGTATGATGGACCTGCTCCATGAATTCAATGCCAACGTTGTCGGTGTCGGCGTTCTGGTCGAGGCTGAAGATGTCGAGGAACGTCTCGTAGAAGACTACGTCTCGATTGCCCGTCTGGAAAAAGTTCACGAAAGAGAAAGACAGGTAAAGGCAGTTCCGGGAAATTTTCTTGATACATTAAAAGAGGTGAATACGTGATGGAACCCATTCATACAGACAAAGCACCGGAAGCGATAGGACCGTATTCGCAGGGAATCAAGGCAGGCAGCGTATTTTACAGTTCCGGTCAGATTCCTTTGACACCTGATGGTGAGATGGTGGAAGGCGGGCTGCGTGAACAGACGCATCAAGTGTTTTCAAATGTGCAGGCTGTGCTCGAGGAGGCAGGGGCTTCGTTGGATACTGTGATGAAAGCGTCTGTCTTCACCACCAGGATGGAAGATTTCTCTATCATCAATGAGATCTACGGCGAATACTTTCAGACGCACCAGCCGGCGCGCTCCTGCGTCGGGGTGGCAGCGCTCCCGAAAGGAGCACTCATCGAAATAGAAGTCACCGCCTTCGTGAAATAAGAAACAACTATTTACCCCCGCCCAATGGCGGGTTTTTTACGTGGAAAGAGAGTCTGCCGTCTCACCATGACATAAAATAAAAATAATTTTTTTCTATCAAAAGAAGGAAAACCCTGCCTACCTGTTGAAGGGTATGGCAGAACTATTTTTATATGGAAAAAGGTGGTGAAAAAATGCAGGTTACAGACGTCAGGCTCCGACGGGTAAATACGGACGGCAGGATGCGTGCTATCGCATCGATTACGATGGACGGTGAGTTTGTTGTGCATGATATACGGGTGATTGACGGCAATAATGGACTGTTTGTTGCCATGCCCAGCAAACGGACGCCGGATGGAGAGTTTCGCGACATCGCCCATCCAATTTCATCCCATACCAGGGAGAAAATTCAGACAGCTGTCCTGGGTGAGTATGAGCGTCAGGGAGAGTTTGAAAAACCGGAATACGAAGAAGCCGGTGCTTCCTGAAGAGCTGGATAGAGCGCGAAGGTATCATTACAACTATTATACTTACGTTATCAGGCGGAGTCCGTTTACAGAGCGGCCGCCTGATTTTTGTTTCTCTTTCCTTTCAATAATATTCCATTATCGCCAGTGGTGTTTAATCCAGCGTCTTTCCTTGAAATGTGAAGGCTTTTAGGATATATTCGTAGGGGAAAAACGGTGAGTTGGAGGCAGAGCAATGAACAATCGTTATGGGGTAGTGCTGGCCGCAGGCCAGGGGAAACGAATGAAATCCGATCTGTATAAAGTACTTCACCCTGTATGCGGCAGGCCGATGGTGGAGCATGCTGTCGATCAGGCTGCCAAAGCTGGGCTTGATGATATTGTGACCGTTATAGGACACGGTGCCGAGGCTGTGAAAGAGCATATTGGTGATCGTGTTTCTTATGTGCTTCAGGAAGAGCAGCAGGGAACGGGGCATGCTGTGATGCAGGCAGAGGATCATCTGAAGGATAAAGAAGGAGTGACGGTTGTTCTTTGCGGGGACACGCCATTGATACGCGCGGAAACGGTGGAGTCGTTAATAGAGCATCACGAGCAGACAAAAGCCGGGGCAACTGTTCTGACTGCTCATGCACAGGACCCTTCCGGCTACGGCCGTGTCCTCAGAAATGACAAAGGACAGGTGCAGCGCATCGTGGAAGAAAAAGACGCCGGTCCAGCGGATAAGAAAGTCAACGAAATTAATACAGGCACATACTGTTTTGACAACAAGCTGCTTTTTGAAGCACTTCGGGAAGTTGGAAATGAGAATGCCCAGGGAGAGTATTACCTGCCGGATGTTCTTGAGATACTAAAAAGCCGCGGGGAAGTATTATCGGCCTGGCAGACAGCTGACTTTTCAGAGGCTATCGGCGTGAATGACCGGGTGGCGCTGGCCGAGGCAGAAAAGGCAATGAAAAAGCGGATCAACACATATTGGCTGAAAGAAGGAGTGACGATTGTGGATCCGGATCACACCTATATTTCTATGGACGCCGTTATAGGCCGTGATACGACCCTGCATCCCGGCACTACTTTGAACGGGACGGTAGAGATTGAAGGTAACTGCGTCATCGGTCCGTATTCAGAGATTACAGACAGTCGTATCGGAAACGGCTCCACCGTACGGCAGTCAGTGGTTTCGGACAGCCGTATCGGATGCCGCGTGAAGATCGGCCCCTATGCCCATATCCGACCGGCTTCGGATTTGGCTGATGATGTGAAAATCGGTAATTTTGTCGAAGTGAAAAAATCATCCTTTGGAAATGGAAGTAAAGCGCCTCATCTCAGCTATATCGGAGATGCAGAAGTCGGTAACCGGGTGAACATGGGATGCGGTTCCATTACAGTCAACTATGATGGGACTCAAAAGTACACGACAACCATTGAAGACGATGTGTTTGTAGGTTGTAACGCCAACCTGATTGCGCCGGTGAAGGTGGAGGAAGGTGCTTATGTTGCTGCCGGATCCACCATCACAGATGATGTTCCGGAACGTTCTCTGTCGATAGCACGGTCGAGGCAGACCAACAAAGAAGGTTACGTGAAAAACAGGGAATAAGGTTTTCACATTATATTTACGGAGGGAATAATCCATGCCAATTTACGACGACCCTTATCTGAAGGTGTTCACTCTGAACTCAAACCCTGAACTTACCCAGCAGGTAACCGATCAAATCGGGGTCGAGATGGGAAAAAGTTCTATTAAACGTTTTAGTGACGGGGAAATACAGGTAAATATTGAAGAAAGCATCCGGGGCTGTGACGTTTTCCTTGTACAGTCCACATCCGAACCGGCAAATGAGCATCTGATGGAACTTCTGATCATGATTGATGCGATGAAACGGGCTTCGGCAGCAACTATTAATGTCGTTATCCCGTATTATGGGTATGCCCGCCAGGACCGTAAGGCTAAATCGAGACAGCCGATCACGTCCAAGCTCGTTGCCAACCTAATCGAAAAGGCAGGGGCCACCCGGGTTCTGAGTGTCGACCTGCATGCCTCCCAGATTCAGGGATTTTTCGATATTCCGGTGGACCAGCTGCTTGGTGAGCCGATTTTATCGAAACATTTTCAGGATAAAGGCGTGGAAGATACTGTGATTGTATCCCCGGATCACGGCGGCGTTGTCCGGGCAAGAAAAATGGCGGACCGTCTGCATGCGCCGATTGCCATTATTGATAAACGCCGTCCGGAGCCGAATGTTTCGGAAGTGATGAACATTATCGGAGACGTGGAGGGACGGACAGCCATCATTGTGGATGATATCATTGATACGGCGGGAACGATGACGCTCGCGGCAGATGCTCTGCTTGAAAAAGGTGCCAAAGCGGTATATGCCTGCAGTACACATCCTGTATTGTCCGGACCTGCCATCGAACGGATAGAGAACTCCAATATTGAAGAACTGGCTGTAACGAATACCATTGTTCTCCCGGAAGAAAAGCAGACAGACAAAATTACGCAGCTGTCGGTGGCTCCGCTTATTGCAGAAGCCATCATCCGTGTTCATGAACAGACATCAGTCAGCACGTTGTTCGATTAACGTTTTGAAAACCCCGCAGCATATTGATATTCATGAAGCAAAATGGTATAATCCTTTCTCAGGTGGGTTTGAAAATAGATTCCCTAAATGATAATAGAACGAGGTGAATAATTATGGCTGTAGTACTGGAAGCCAATCCAAGAACGGATTTAAGAAAATCCGTATCTAAACAACTTCGCGTCGACGGACAGGTGCCGGCTGTTGTTTATGGGAAAGACACAGCAAGCACAGCAGTCTCCGTTCCCAATATCACGTTTATCAAGACGATTCGTGAAGTGGGGCGCAACGGCATTATTGAACTGGATGTAGGTGGAGAAACCGGCAAGCATACGGTGATTGTCCACGACATGCAGGTGGACCCAATCAAAGATTATCTCGTACACATCGATTTCTTTGAAGTCGACCTCAAATCTGAAATGGAAGCAGATGTTTCCGTTAATCTTACAGGCAATGCGCCTGGTGAAAAAGAAGGCGGCATCCTTTCCCCGCTTCTTTACCACATCACCGTACGGGCTCTGCCGACAGATATTCCGGAAGAAATCACTGTAGATATTTCGGAACTGGGCGTCGGAGATTCTGTGCAGATCGGGGACCTTTCTGCCGGCAAAGCATATGAATTCGTGAACGAATCGGAAGAAACGGTTGTAACGATTCAGCCGCCGGAGCAGGAAGAGCCTGAAGAAACAGAAGATGCAACGGAACCTGAACTTGTCGGCGCTGAAGACAAGGACGAGGCAGACAACAACAACTAATGAGGATACAGCAGTGGAAAAGGTATAGCCGTGGCTCGGTTATGCCTTTTTACTGTGCAAAACGAAGCAGGCAGAAAAGAGGGACAGCCCATGAAGGTTATTGCAGGTCTTGGCAATCCCGGCCGGAAATACGAAAAAACACGGCATAATGTGGGCTTTCTGGCAGTGGATCGTCTGGCTGAGAATCTGAACGTTTCCTGGAAAAAAGAAAAAAAGAGCCGGACTGCCGAAACGGTCATCGATGGAGAAAAAGTTTTTATCGTAAAACCGCTTACGTATATGAACCTTTCCGGAGAGGCCCTTCAGCCTCTTATGGATTTCTACCAGATTCCCGCGGAGAACCTTTTGGTGATCTATGATGATCTGGATTTATCACCGGGAGCGCTTCGTCTCCGCCTGAATGGAGGACACGGGGGGCATAACGGTCTGAAGTCTATTTTTCAGGAACTGGGAACGAAAGAGTTCAAACGCATACGGCTTGGTATTGGACGTCCGGATTCAGGAAACGATGTCGTCTCCCACGTTCTCGGAACATTTGCGCCGGAAGAGAAAAAAGAAATGCAGGAATCTGTACCGCTTGCAGCCAAGGCGGCTGAGTCCTGGCTTTCTCATTCTTTTGCGGAAGTGATGAATCACTATAACAGGAAAAATTAGCCGGTTTGTCTGTATACCATCGCCTGTGCCGGTCATACTAGGAAGAAACCTTTCTCAAAGGAGCTCTTTGTATGGCAATCTGTTATTACTGCAGGCATTGTAGTAAGGATATCGGGACGTTGGAAGATGAGGAACTGCTCGTGTCGTCCAAGCTCGGGCTGGACCAGCTGACAGATGAGGAGCAGCAGCAGATGATTCATTACGGCTCGGACGGTCACGTTCATGTGAGAGTGACGTGTGAGCATTGTGAAGAAGCACTCCGGCAGAATCCCCATTTTCATGAATTGGACAGGTGGATTCAGTAACTTTTCCGGCATATGCAAAAAACATCGGGACTGGTCTTTCGTCAACAGAATGCGGGGAAAAGACCAGCCCTTTTTCTATTAAAAAAAGAATCCTGTTTTCTGTCTGCTTCATTCATGGGATGATAGATGGAAAGATACAGGAATGCGCGGCTCGGCTGCAGCCGCGGTACGGGAATGAAGGAGGAACGAGTGTCATGAAGGGATTGCAGAACGCTCTGTCCACGAATGACCATGTAAAAACGGTTTTGGAAGGCATTCAACATGGAATGAAAGAACAACTGGCAGCGGGATTGAGCGGCTCTGCCCGCTCTCTGTTCATGGCGCTTGCCAAAACGGAAGTGGACCGGCCCCAGCTTATTATCACCCACACGCTGCTGCAGGCTCAGAAACTGTACGAGGATCTCATTGATTTGACGGATGCGCCCGTTTACTTGTATCCGGTCAATGAACTGATAGCTTCTGAAATAGCGTCGGCCAGTCCGGAAATGAGAGCACAGCGGATTGAAGTGCTGGATGCACTGACCAATGGCTTCCGGGGAATTGTGATTGCTCCGGTAGCCGGCGTGCGGAGGCTGCTCCCGCCGGTTGATCTCTGGAAAGAGTCGCAGGTTACGGTGAAAATGGGGGAAGATGTGGAACCGGAAACACTGCTGCCGCGGCTTTTGTCTCTTGGGTATCAACGGGCGGACATGGTGTCGGCACCGGGAGAATTCAGCCTGCGCGGCGGTATCATTGATATATATCCTCTTACCGAAGAATACCCGGTTCGTATTGAACTGTTTGATACCGAGGTGGACTCCCTGCGCTACTTCCAGGCAGCGGATCAACGCTCCCTGGAGCATCTCCAGGAAATTTTAATCGGCCCCGCCGAGGAGACTGTTTTATATACAGAACAGTTTGAAAAAGCGGCAGAACATCTGGAGCAGTCCCTTGCAGAAACGCTGCAGCATGTACAGGACGAGGAGATCAAGGAAAAACTGCGGTCTTACCTCGGATACGAAAAAGAACAGCTCGAGGAGAAGAACCGTTTTCAGGGCATGTATAAATATATGCAGTATTTTTACGAACAGCCTGCCACGTTACTGTCTTATTTTCCGGACGACACGGTCCTCTTTATGGATGAAATCAGCAGAGTCCAGGATATGGCGGAAAACCTGGACAAGGAAGAAGCTCAGTGGTCGGCGGACGTGCTGGAGCAGGGCCAGGCGCCGAGAGGGCTTTCCTTATCCACGGCGTTTGAGGATTTGTTTAAAGAAAAAGAACATCCGATTGTCTATTTTTCTCTGTTTCTTAGAAATATACCATCCATCCATCCTCAAAACACTGCTAACATTCAGTGCAAAGCGATGCAGCAGTTCCACGGGCAGATGCATGTTTTAAAAAGTGAGATGGAGCGCTGGCAGAAAGACCAATACACTGTTATCTTCGCTGCAGCAGATGAGGACCGGATGAACAAACTGCAGAACGTTCTTTATGACTACGGTATGGAAGCTGATAAGGCAGATCCCGGCGGCCCTTTCACACCGGAGCGTCCTTCGATTGTAAAAGCACAGTTAAACAGCGGATTTGAGCTGCCGATGGAAAAAACGGCTGTCATTACCGAGGAAGAGACATTCACGAAAAAGGTGAGCCGGCCGCAGCGGAAACAGAAGTTATCGAACGCAGAACGAATCAAAAGCTATTCCGAGCTGAAGACCGGCGACCTTGTTGTTCATGTTAATCACGGTATTGGAAAATACCTCGGCATCGAAACACTCGAAGTCAACGGGGTGCATCAGGATTATCTCAATATTTCCTACCGGGGCAATGACAAATTGTATGTTCCGGTGGAGCAGATTGACCTTGTCCAGAAATACGTCGCGTCGGAGGAAAAAGAGCCGAAAGTACATGCGCTCGGAGGATCGGAATGGAAAAAAGTGAAACGGAAAGTGGAATCCTCCGTGAAGGACATTGCCGACGACCTGATTAAGGTCTACTCGGCCAGGGAAGCCTCCAAAGGTCATGCCTTCAGTAATCATGAAGAAGAAGAACAGGAATTTGCAGCCACATTTTCCTATCAGGAAACAGAGGAT
This sequence comes from Salibacterium lacus, assembly GCF_042684865.1. Lineage (NCBI taxonomy): Bacteria > Bacillati > Bacillota > Bacilli > Caryophanales > Bacillaceae > Salibacterium > Salibacterium lacus. Next base: position 28,502 of record NZ_JBHUML010000004.1, on the reverse strand, counting down.
CAGCTGAAAGCAATTCAGGAGATTAAGGAAGATATGGAACGCGAACGCCCGATGGACCGCCTTCTATGCGGTGATGTCGGTTATGGTAAAACAGAGGTGGCCATCCGTGCGGCCTTTAAGGCGATTCTGGACGGAAAACAGGTCGCTATGCTCGTTCCGACTACCATTTTGGCACAACAGCATTTTGATACATTGACGGAACGTTTTGCGGACTATCCCATTAACATCGGCATGCTCAGTCGTTTCCGGACGAAAAAACAGCAGTCCGATACGATTAAAAGCTTGAAAACCGGAGGGCTTGATATCGTTGTCGGCACCCACCGGGTATTGTCCAAGGATATTACGTTTAAAGACCTGGGCCTCTTGATTGTTGATGAGGAGCAGCGTTTCGGGGTGACACACAAGGAGAAGATCAAACAGCTGAAGGCCAACATTGATGTACTGACGCTGACAGCCACACCGATTCCGCGTACGCTGCACATGTCGATGCTCGGCGTCCGCGATCTTTCTGTCATTGAAACACCGCCTGAAAATCGTTTTCCTGTCCAGACGTACGTGATGGACTACAATCCATCGCTTGTGAAAGAAGCAGTGGAGAGGGAAATAAGCAGGGGCGGACAGGTGTATCTTCTGTACAACCGGGTGGATGATATAAGCAGGATGGCTGATCAGGTATCGATGCTTGTTCCGGATGCAGAAGTAGCCTATGCCCACGGCAGGATGAATGAACAGGAACTGGAATCGGTCATGATAGATTTTCTGGAAGGCAATAAAGATGTGCTCGTCACGACGACTATTATTGAGACCGGCGTTGACATTCCGAATGTGAATACGCTCATCATTTATAATGCCGATAACATGGGACTCTCCCAGCTTTACCAGATCAGGGGAAGAGTAGGGCGTTCCAACCGGGTGGCCTATGCGTATTTCACGTACCAGCGCGATAAAATACTAACGGAGATTTCAGAAAAGCGACTGCAGGCGATCAAAGAATTCACCGAACTTGGTTCCGGATTTAAAATTGCGATGCGGGATCTGTCCATCCGGGGTACCGGGAACCTGCTCGGCGCGGAACAGCACGGATTTATTGAATCCGTCGGTTTTGATCTTTATTCTGAAATGCTGAAAGAAGCGATTGAAGAACAAAAAGGAGAAGCGCCGAAAGAAACGGAGCCGGAGATGGAGATGGATGTGCGGCTGGATGCGTATATCCCTGCGTCTTATATCAATGATTCCAAACAGAAGATTGAAATGTATAAACGCTTTAAGGGGCTGGAGAGTCTTGAAGACCTCGAGGACCTCAAGGATGAAATGATCGACCGTTTCGGTGAATATCCCCAGGAAACGGCGGACCTTTTTGCGGTCTCAAAAATCAAACTGCTGGCAAAGCAGAACGGCGTGCAGTCCATCACCCAGCAGTCCGGTCAAACGACGATCCTGCTTTCTGAGCAGGCAAGTAAGGCCACAGACGGCGCGGCTCTTTTTGAAGCCGTTCACGAATTTGGAAGAGAAGTGGGCATCGGTGCGGAAGAACAGCAGATCAAGCTGGCAGTGCATCAACGTAAAATGTCCAGCCGGCAGTTTCTGGACATTATGGAAGCACTGATGACAAAACTTCCGGAGACAAAAAAAGAAGCCGAAGAGACAGCCTCTTCCTGACATTATACTGTGGAAAGTCCCTCCTTTTTTGAAAATGGGTGAATAGTTCTTTTCTGCTCGTGGATAATAAAGACAATACAGGAATCAGGCACAGCGTTTTTTGTCTCTGGTTAGAGCACAGAATTCGAAAAGCAGCCTTTATTTTGTCTCTTATCCATCATAGGAAAACCAACAGCAGAAAGGGAGGCAGCGTAACGTGATGAAAGCAACTGGTATTGTACGACGCATTGATGACTTGGGGAGAGTAGTCATTCCCAAAGAAATCCGCCGCACCCTCCGTATCCGGGAAGGGGATCCGCTGGAGATTTTTGTCGACCGCGACGGTGAGGTAATTCTGAAGAAGTATTCCCCGATTTCCGAGCTGGGCGACTTTGCAAAAGAGTACGCGGAAGCATTATACGACACTCTTCACCACCCTATCCTTGTCGCAGATCGTGACACTTATATTGCGGTGTCGGGCGGAGCCAAAAAAGACTATGCCAACAAAAGCATCGGCCGGGTGGTGGAAGACGCGATTACGGAACGAAAAACGAAAGTAACATCCATGAAAGGCGACTATAATATGGTCAGCGATCACGAGGAAACAATGAAAGGCTACGCCGTCGCGCCGATTATTGCAAATGGCGATCCGATCGGTGCTGTGGTCATGATAGCCAAAGATGACAAAGTCGATGAAGCCATTTCGGGCAAACTGCTTGAGACCGCTTCCGGCTTTTTGGCCAGGCAGATGGAACAGTAACAAAGAAAAGACTAATTACCGCCTCATCCGAATGAAGAAGGAACCTGAAACAGCCGGGGTTCCTTCTTTTTGTTTATCATAGCTGCCAGGCAGGTAAGCATGTCGGCGTTTTAAGGTCCAGCTCCAGCACCCAGCCGCTCAGGGTTCAATGGATCTGATCCGTTCGACGCTGCCACAGGACGTGGCGTTTTTGGCCGAACCTCTGCTATTTGGGGCGCTTGCGTTTTTCATATGATATACTCGGGGACTAGAGGAAGGAAGAGATGATGATGACCGGTGCAGATAGTAATAACAGCAGATGGTGGAAAGGCGCCATGTTTGTGACGGCAGCTGCTTTTACAGGAAAAGTACTGAGTGCATTGTACCGGGTGCCTTATCAAAATATGGCAGGGGACCAGGGCCTGTACGTCTACCAGCAGGTCTACCCTCTGCTCGGGACAGCAATGATTACAGCAATGTATGGATTTCCGGTCGCTCTTTCCGGTATGATGATGGAACAGGGAACCGATCAAAAACCAAAAGAAGCTGAAGTGACAGCCCGTGCTGCGTTTGTGCTGCTGTTTCTCCTTCACGGGCTTCTCTTCACGGGGCTTGTCTTTACATCCCCGTTTATTGCTTCCTGGATGGGTGATCCGCAGCTCGCGGGTATTCTGCGCCAGGCTGGTCTGGTGCTTGTGTTGGTGCCATTTATCTCCATGGTTCGTGGTTACTATCAGGGTCTTGGGAATATGCAGCCTGCTGCGGTTTCCCATCTTACAGAACAGGTCATACGGTCTGGAGCGATTATAGGATGTACAGCTTTGGTGGTGTTTAACGGCTTTGGTCCTTATGCCGCCGGAGAGGCTGCTGCAGCTGCGTCGGTTCTTGGCGCTGCCGCGTGCGCCGGGTATCTCTATGTTATTTGGAGACGCAGAGACAATCCTCGTCCAGTTGTTGTTTCTGAGGTCATCCAGCGGGTGAAGGAAATCCGGGGGACCTTTTTAGTCCGCGGACTGATGGCTGCGTCCGGCGCTATGATTTTTCTTTTGTACCAATGGGTGGACGCCTTCACTGTGGTGCGGGGCTTAACAGAACACGCCGCTGGTGCGCAGCAGGCGAAAGCGTTGAAAGGCATTTTTGACCGGGGACAGCCGCTTCTGCAGTTCGGAACTGTCCTGGCCGTGTCTTTTGCGATGACAGTCGTGCCGCTTATTCAAAAAGAAAAAACGACAGAGGGTCCTGATCGTTCCGCAGCATACGCTGGTTTCGCGCTGCGGCTCACTCTCTTTACCGGGAGTGCAGCGGCGGCCGGCTTGATGATGGTAGCTGAACCGGTAAACATTATGCTGTTTGAAAATCAAGCAGGGACCGGAGCTCTCCGCATACTGGCGGCGGCACTCATGTTCAGCGGAATGATCATGATTACGTCTGCGGTCATGCAGGGGCACTATCATTTCATCCGTCCCATTCTGTTTCTTGGACTGGGCGTCGTGGTGAAAGCGGTGGGAAATATCATGCTTCTCCCGGCTTTTGGTATCAAGGGAGCAGCGGCAGCCACGGTGCTTGGGATGGCGGTGACGGCAGGGTGCAGCAGCATTTCTATGTTCGGCATTCAGGCGGTCCGGCTGCCGTCTGGAACGTGGATAATGAAGCTTACTGCGTCTCTTGGCCTTATGATGCTGCTTTTAGCGTGCATGAACTTCGGGTATGAATGGTTTTCTACCGGAACGCACCGGCTGCCGGCAGCAGCCCATGCATTGACTGCCACGGCGGCAGGGGTTGTACTGCAGGCTGTTCTGGTGAAAAAATGGGGCTTGTTCACAGAAGAAGAAAGGATGCATCTGCCGTTTTTTCATCATCTGGACAACCCGTTGAAACCGAAAGGAGAAAAAAAGCGATGACAAAACAAGACACGTATCCTGATGTCCCCGTCATACATATAGTCGGACTCGGTCCTGGTGATTTATCAGGTCTACCGCTTGGGACGTACAAGACATTGACAAAAGCAGAGCGGCTGTATCTCCGGACAGAAGAGCACCCTGCTGCAAAAGAACTGAAACAGGAAGGTATTTCGTTTCACAGCTTTGATGAGTTGTATGAACAGCATGATACGTTTGAAGCGGTGTATGCTTCCATCACCGAAGAGCTCCTGGAGGCGGCCGGGCAGTACCACGATATTTATTACGCGGTTCCCGGCCATCCGATGACAGCCGAGGAAACCGTGCAGAGGCTGCTGGAAGAAAAGAGAAGCGGACACCTCCACGTCACCGCAGGCGGCGGACAGAGCTTTCTGGATCCTATGTTTACCGCGCTGCAGATAGATCCAAATGACGGGTTTCAGCTGCTGGACGCAACGGCGCTGCACGTCGATGACATCCGAATGAATCAGCATATCATCATCAGCCAGGTCTATGATCAAATGAGCGCCTCGGAAGTAAAACTGACATTGATGGAAAAATATCCGGATGACTACGGTGTTACCCTGGTCACCGCGGCTGGAACGAATGCAGAAACCCTTCGTAATCTGCCGCTGTATGAACTGGACCGCATGGCGCAGGTGGATAATCTGACTGCCCTTTACCTGCCTCCGGTGCCGGATGAAGAGCTCATGTACCGGGAATTCTCCACGCTTCGCAGGGTCATTGATGCGCTGCGGGCGCCGGATGGGTGCCCATGGGACAGAAAACAGACGCACGAATCCCTGAAAAAATACATGCTCGAGGAAGCGTATGAAGTGTTGGATGCCATCGATGAGCAGGATGATGAGCATCTTGAGGAAGAGCTCGGGGATGTGATGCTGCAGGTGCTGCTCCATGCCCGCATCGGCGAAGAAAACGGGTACTTTACCATAGATGATGTGATCGGGACGTTAACGGAAAAAATGATCCGCCGCCATCCCCACGTGTTCGGCGGGCAGCAGGCGGATACCGAGGAACAGGTGAATGCCAACTGGGAAGCGGTGAAGGAGAAGGAAAAAACGAACAACCCTCCTGCTTCGCTGCTTGAGGATATCCCGGCCTCCATGCCGGCACTGATGCAGGCGTATGAATTGCAGAAAAAAGCAGGAAGAGCCGGTTTTGACTGGGACGATGACGCCCCGATGTGGAAAAAACTCCAGGAAGAGCTGGCAGAATGGCTGTATGAAGTGAAATACGGTTCGGTGGAATCCATGAAAAAAGAATACGGCGATTTACTGTTTGTTATCGTGAACCTCGGCCGGTTTTATAAACTGTACCCGGAAGAAGCACTGCATATGACCAATCGTAAATTCAGAAAACGCTTTGTCTATATTGAAGAAGCGCTGAAAAAGCAGGGGCGCCATCCGGAAGACGCCACGCTTCAGGAGATGGACAGTTTCTGGGAAGAGGCCAAAAAGGAAAGCAAAGGAGAGGAACGTAATGAGAATCGATAAATTTCTGAAAGTTTCCCGTTTGGTAAAAAGAAGAACCCTTGCCAAAGAAGTAGCATCGCAGGGAAGAATATCAGTGAACGGCAATAAGGCAAAAGCAGGAACGGAAGTCACTCCCGGTGATGAAATCACCATCCAGTTTGGAACCAAAGTGATTACGGTTCGTGTGGATGAAATCCAGGACTCGACGAAAAAAGAAGCGTCAGAATCCATGTATACTCTGCTGAAAGAAGAACCGCTTTCGTAAAAAATCCAGGACTAACTTCGGCGGGAAGGACATATAGATGAAATACAAGCTATATCCGCGAAGGGAGCATCTGTTATGTCCTTTTCTGAAGAACCGGTATTCAAGCAGTCCGAAGCGACTCACGAGGTTGTCATGAAAAGCCGGAAAAGTCTTGAAATAACCGGTGTGAAAGAAGTTGAAAGCTTTGATAACGAAGAGTTCTTACTGGAAACGTCGATGGGTTTTTTGTCTGTCAGGGGAAACCAGCTTCATATCAAGAATCTGGATGTTCATGAAGGGATTATATCCATTGAAGGGAAAGTGGATGATCTTGTTTATGTCGATGCTGCACAGGAGAAGTCAAAAGGTTTTCTGGGGAAGTTGTTTAAATGACGCTGGCGGTGCAGTTTCAGACAATGGCGGCCATGCTTGTCATGGGAGTGGGCGCCGGCATGTCCCTGGATATATATGAACGTCTGTTTGTACGGCTGATCAAAAGCTTCTGGATAAGAGCCGGCGGCGATATATTGTTTTGGTTCCTGCAGGCTCTGGTCGTGTTCTATGTTCTTTTTTGGGCGAACGGCGGAGATCTTCGTTTTTATATTTTCCCGGGGCTGGCGGCGGGATTTTTCTTATACCGGCACTTGGGACGGGCTTCTTTTCTTCGGGTACTTGAGTTTTTCTGCCGGAGGGTGAACCGGATGTACCGAATATTCAGCGCTGTTGTGAAGGTGCTCATCCTGCATCCGCTGAACTTCATATTGCAACTGGTCGTCTCCTCCGTTATGATAGGACTAACGATAATTAGAAATTTTCTGTTCCTTTGTCTCCGGATTCTTCTCATGCCGCTGAAGGGATTGATTCACGTGTTCCGCCCCGCTGCGAAACGCGTACTCCCCGCCCCAGTCCAAACCTTTATAAAAAAAACAACCGATGTTCTGACGCACCGTAAAAAAGATTAATCACAAGTACTTTAGACCGGAGGGATAGAGCTTGGTATCAAAAGAAAAAAAAGTTACCGAAATGAACCGTTCCTACGTCCGGCAGGAAGAAAAGAAGCAGGAAAGACAGCAGGTGGAAGCCGGAAAGCATAAACGCGGTCTGACACGTCGTCTGACAGCTTTAGGAGCTGTCGGAGCAGCACTTGCCGTTGTGTTTGCCGTTCTGCTCACGTCGCAGCTGACGACACTGGAGGCAAAAAAAACGGAACGGGCGCAGCTGGAACAGAAGATGGAGAACCTGCAGGCGGAAGAAACGGAATTAAAGCAGGAAGTGAAAAACTATAATGACCTGGACTACATAGCCGAAATTGCCAGACGGGATTATTATTTAACCAAGCCGGGGGAAACCCTGTATAAACTTCCGGAAAAAACCGCGGGAGGCGCAGATTGACACTATTTTCAGCGGACGGGTATAATAATAGTGATTTTAACGCAGTTAAGATCAAGCGCGAAAATAAGGAGGAGCATTTTTTAAATGTCAATTGAAGAAGGCAGCAAGGTACAGGGGAAGGTCACGGGAATCACCAACTTTGGAGCATTTATTGAGCTGCCGGGAGGTAAAACGGGACTGGTCCATATTAGTGAAGTAGCGGACAAGTATGTAGAGAACATTAATGAGTACGTAAGTGTCGGCGATGAAGTGACGGTGAAAGTGTTAAAGGTGGAAGATAATGGGAAAATAAGTCTTTCCATCCGTAAAGCAGTAGACCGTCCGAAAGAGGACCGTCCCAAAAATGGACGCGGCGGAGACGGAAATGGAAGCGGAAATGGAAACAAAGGCCAGCGTCCGTTATCTTTTGAAGAAAAGATGAGCCGGTTCATGAAAGACAGTGAAGAACGTCTCTCTTCCCTTCGGAAACAGACAGACTCTAAACGCGGCGGTGGTTCCAGAAAATAAACCTACTGTCTCCAGAAGCGATAAATAGGGAAAAAACCGTTCATACACGAGGATTTATCCTTCTTCCTGCTGCCGGAGTGCAACGTCCGGCAGTTTTTTTAATCAGGAGGTTGACGCTCCCCCTTTTATCATTATATAATCGTTCTTGTTGTCCGGCATGAGGCGGCGTAGCTCAGATGGCTAGAGCGTACGGTTCATACCCGTAAGGTCGGGGGTTCGATCCCCTCCGCCGCTACCATACATAATATTACAGCCTGCTTTCCGCAGCTTAAAGCGCGGGAGGCAGGCTTTTTTTTAGTAGGACGTATTTAACAGCGGCGTTTTGAGATTCAGCTGGAGCGCCCGGCCGCCCCGCACTTTTCTTTATTTCCCTCTCTTTCTATGATTCTTTTCATTCTCCTCCACTTTTCCTGTTTGTCTGCTGTAAGATATTGTTTCAATTTGGCCTCTTTCTGTTGCTGTTCCCTTATGAACCACCGCTGTGCCCCGTTTTGCACAAAACAGGAAATCGTCGAAGGATTTTTCGGACGCGACTGCTTATTTTGACAAACATTGAAAACCGCTGCCCGTATAATAAGTTCTATCATTCAAAAAGCAGGTGGTGCATGTCATGTCCGGAAAAGACTTGGTTCGTCGTGCTGAAGAAGTGCAGCCGCTGCTTGAAGCGGCCGGAAAGAAAATGCTGAACGTTCGAAACCGCTGGAAAAAAAGGATGGCAGCCGGGATGGAACGGTTGTTTCTCCAGTGGGGAGCTCTCGTGTTTATTACAGGTGTGCTGCTTGGACGGGCCGTACTGCTGGCTGAGTTATTTCCGTTTGCCGTACCGTTTTTTGCCGTAGTATATGCGTGGCGCCGGGAAAAAGCGGTGATCGGAGCTGCCGGGTTAATGGTTGGGATACTGAGCGGTCCTGTGCTGCATGCTGCTTTTGCAGTTGCTGCGGTTCCGCTTTTTATCGCGCTGTATGAGTGGATCAGCAGATACGGATGGAAGACGGCGTCTACTCTTCCGATAACTGTATTTACCGCTACGGCAGGTGCTCGTACTGTGGTTGTCTGGCTTGCAGAAGGAGCCCTCACTCCGTATGCAGTCGTCATGGCCGGTGTGGAAGCCGGGCTCAGCTTTATGCTGACGATGATTTTTTTACAGAGCCTTCCTCTGCTTATAACGAAAAAGCGGAGACAGCCGTTGAAACATGAGGAGATTATCTGCTTTATTATTCTTCTTGCTTCGGTGATGACCGGTGCTATCGGCTGGGTGGTATACGGGATGGCGGCAGAGCATATGCTGGCCCGCTATCTGGTGATGTTGTTCGCTTTTACCGGAGGTGCTGCGATAGGAGCGTCTGTCGGTGTGATAGCCGGACTTGTTTTGAGTCTCGCTTCGATTGCCAATTTATATCAAATGAGCCTGCTTGCATTCGCAGGACTTCTGGGCGGACTTCTGAAAGAAGGGGGAAAGATCGGTGTCAGTATTGGCATGCTGCTTGGAACAGCCTTAATTGCCCTTTACGGGGACGGCCTGAGCGGTGTTTCGCTCACGCTGGCTGAATCAGCTGCCGCTGTCGGTGTATTTCTGTTGACGCCGCGGGTCGTGACAGCGTTTATTGAAAAGTATATTCCAGGCACCCCTGAATATGCCCGCGAGCAGCAGAAACATACGAAAAAAATCAGGGATGTCACGGCCATGAAAGTCGAACAGTTTTCCCAATTGTTTCAAACGCTATCAACGAGTTTTGAGTCGGGAGCGGATACAGACAACCAGGAACAGACAAAAAGCCGGGAGAACGATGATATGTTGAGCAGGGTGACCGAAAAAACATGCCAGCAGTGTTTTCTGAAAGAACGGTGCTGGGTCAGACAGTTTCAGCAGACCTACGACGGGATGACACAACTGACCCGGGAACTGGAGGAAAACGGCCGTGTCACACCGCGTACGGCAAACTACTGGAAAAACTACTGTCATTATGACAAACGGATGATAGACGTCATGTCCGAAGAAATGCAGCGGGAGGAGACAAAAAGAGTACTTGCCCGGCAGATGAATGAAAGCCGCCGGCTCGTGGCTGATCAACTGCAGGGCGTTTCGCATGTGATGAACAACTTTGCAAGAGAAATCCAGAAGGAAAAAGAAGCCCACCACCTTCAGGAAGAAGAGATTCATGAAGCACTGCAGGAAGCCGGGCTGGATATCGGACACGTGGATATATACAGGCTGGATGAAGGGAATGTGGAAGTGGAAATGAGCGTCTCGAAACCTTCCGGCAGGGAAAAGGCCGAAAAAATCATCGCTCCAATGCTGTCGGATATTTTACATGAACATATCGTGGTGGACCGCGAAGAACCGTATGAAGAAATAACCGATTATATGAATGTTACGTTCACCTCCGCCCGCACATTCGTTGTCGAAACCGGTGCCGCTGTTGTCGCTAAAGAGGGGAGATGGGTGTCCGGGGACAGCCATGCCGCTATGGATATCGGTACGAAAAAATACGTTATGGCTATAAGCGACGGCATGGGGAGCGGCGGCAAAGCCAACCAGGAGAGCAGTTCCGCACTTGAAATTTTAGAAACTATTCTTGCGTCAGGGATGGATGAAACGACGGCGGTTCGTTCCATTAATTCGGTGTTAAGCCTGCGTTCGCATGAAGAAATGTTTTCAACGCTTGATCTCTTTTTAATGGATCTGCAGACAGCCCGGGGGCGGTTTATTAAAATCGGGTCCCTTCCTGGTTTCATAAAACGGGCTGAAAGAGTAAAACAGGTGGAAGCCGGAAATCTGCCGATCGGCATGGTGGAACACGCTGAACTAGATGTCGTCACAGAGCAGATGAGAGAGGGCGATATGGTTATTATGATGAGCGACGGACTCTTTGATGCAGCCGTTGACATTGAAAATAAGGAAATATGGATGAAACGAATGATCGCTCAAAAGAATACAGATGACCCGCAGTATATGGCTGATTATCTGCTTGAACAGGTGATTAAGGCCTCGCGCGGAAATATCCGGGATGATATGACGGTCATGGCAGCATCTATTCAGCGCAACATTCCACAATGGGCGGCTATTCCTGCAGGACGAACCATCCCACTAAAGCGGAAGAAAGCATGAGGGAGGAAGCGGGTATATATTTTTTCTCCTCCGTCAAAGATGTAAATAATACCAGAAACGGAGGGGAAAATAGATGAATCACGGAAAGATCAAACAGATTTTACTCTTGACCGACGGCTGTTCCAATCAGGGAGAAGACCCTGCCGCTGTCGCAGCTTTTGCCAGGGAAAAAGGCATCACCGTAAATGTGATCGGGGTACTGGATCATGGAGCTGCACGCGATCATGGGCTGCAGGAAGTGGAAAGTATCGCGGCTTCCGGAGGAGGGGTGAGTCAGATTGTAAATGTGAATCAACTGGCCCGGACCGTTCAGATGGTGACAAAACAGTCGATGACACATACCCTTCACGGTGTTGTGCAGAATGAACTCAGTCAAATACTGGGCAGCGATCAGGAAGTGGACGATCTCCCCCCTGATAAAAGAGGAGAAGTCATCGATGTTGTTGATGAATTGGGAGAGACAGTGGATTTGGATGTGCTGGTACTCGTTGATACGAGTGCGAGTATGAAACCAAAACTTCCGATGGTGCAGGATGCGTTGACCGATTTATCAATCAGTCTCCATTCGAGAACAGGGGAAAACCATTTTGCCTTGTTTGTATTTCCAGGTAAACGAAAGGATACAGAAAAGGTACTGGACTGGACCCCTGAAATGAATTCGCTAACGGGTGTTTTTCAGCGGATGACAACGGGAGGTATTACCCCGACCGGGCCTGCGCTGCAAGCTGCGCTTCAGCACTTTGACAAGCGCTTATCAAAAAGGAGTCTGAAACGTTATGGAGAAGATGAATTCCCAATCGAAGAATCAGGCTTTTGATCTCGCGCCGGGGACAGCCTGGACCGGCAAGTGGAACCAAAATCCGTACAAAATAATAAAGACGTTGGGCAAAGGGGCAAACGGTGTCGTTTATCTGGTGCATACACGAACAGGGCAGAAAGCGGTAAAAATCGGGGAGGACAAGATGTCTCTGACCTCTGAGGTGAACGTGCTCAGAGCCTTTTCGAAGGTGCAGGGAAATGTTCTCGGCCCCTCCCTTCTGGATGTGGATGATTTGATATGGAAGGGAGAAGTGTACCCCTTTTTCTGTATGGAATACCTGGAAGGGGAAACCCTTTTGGATTTTGCGCGCAAGCGGGGCACGGAATGGATTCCGGTTTTTATGGTACAGCTGCTTGGGGATTTGGATAGGCTCCATCAGCAAGGATGGATTTTCGGGGATCTGAAGCCGGACAATTTAATTATTACGGGACCGCCTTCCCGGGTACGGTGGTTCGATGTCGGTGGAACGACGAAACAGGGACGGGCTGTCAAAGAATATACAGAGTTTTATGACCGGGGGTACTGGGGGCTTGGCGACCGGAAGGCAGAACCATCCTATGATTTATTTGCTGCAGCCATGATACTTATAGAAACAGCCTACCCGCGCCGTTTTGACAAACCTGTCGGTGCTTCTCCGGAAAAAACGCTTTCGCTGCTGCGTCGTTATGTTCAACATTCCCCGCCGCTTGCAGCTTATCAAAATGTGCTGCTTCGTGCGCTGAAAGGAGAATATCCCAACGCCCAGCTTATGAAAAAAGATTTGATCCAAACCATCGAAAAAAAGACAAGCCAAAAACCCCCGCGTAATCAGCAGCGGACAGGGAATTCACGTAAAAATACAAGGGTCCGGCGCGGATCTGCCGGCTCTTCCAAAGAGAAGGCATCCTACCGTCCGGAAATAATTCTTACAACCTCTTTTCTCTTCCTGTCATCTGTTCTATACTTTATGGGACAATGGATGTAAAAGGAAAAAGAGAGGGAGAGGACCCTGCATGGGAAAAGCGGAGAAGACAATGTCGCTCTGTCTTACAAGTGGTAAATTGCTGCTGCGCTACGGAGCCGAAACCTACCGGGTCGAAGAAACAATGTATCGTATGGCAAAAGCCGCCGGAATGCACAATGTCAATACGTTCGTCACGTTGACGGGGATTTTTCTTTCGTTCCGCACGGATAATGAAGATGATTTCCTTCAGATGATCCGGGTCCGGGAGAGGTATCAGGATCTAAGTAAAGTGACCGCGGTAAATCAGGTATCCCGGGAATTTACTCACAGTATACTTTCCATTGAAGAAGCGGCTGAAAAGCTCAGGGAGATTAAAAAGGCGCCGATGAATTATCCGGTCTGGCTCATTAATCTGGCTTCCGGAATCGGCGGGGCTGCTTTCTCCTATTTAATTGGCGGTAGTTTTATCGATATTATTCCAGCTTTTATCGGCGGACTCATTACGACTCTCACGCTGGTTCTTTATCAGAAATTCCTGAACGTGAAGTTTTTTGCTGAGTTTCTGGCAGCCGCTACGGGAGTTCTTGCAGCGGTGGGTCTGGAAACAGGCGGCTTGGTGCAGAATATGGATCAGGTCGTTATCGGCACCCTTATTCCGCTCGTTCCGGGCGTTCCGCTTACAAACTCGGTCCGGGACCTTATGTCCGGGGATTTGATGGCCGGGGTTGCCCGCGGGGCGGAAGCGGCGGTTACTTCTTTGTCTATCGCTGCCGGGACCGTTGTTTCTTTGTCCGTTCTCTATTTTTAACGGCTGATTTCAGGGGAGAGTGAGTATGGATGTGGCTTGAACTGATATTTTGTTTTATGTCGACCGTCGCTTTCGGAATTATTTTCAACATTCCACTCCGCCTTGTCTGGTGGGGTGGAGGAATCGGCATGTTAACCTGGTTTATTTACGGAACTCTTCCTGAAATTGGTTTAACCCAGGTTAATGCGGCGGCAGTGGCTGCATTTACTGCCGCTTTTACTTCCCACCGCCTGGCTAAGTTTAAAAAAGTTCCGGTGACCACCTTTATGATTCCGGGCATTATCCCACTTGTGCCCGGAGGACGTGCGTATGAAAGCATGCTTGCGTTTGTGGAAGAAAACTATGTGAACGGCCTCGGTCTGAGTGTAGAGACGCTTTTGCAGGCAGGAGCCATTGCAGGAGGGGTCGGATTCGCCCTTTCGCTCTTTTCAATCGGGAAAGGAGCTGGACAACGTTATGAAACAGACCGCTGAACAATGGATAAGGGACCGGCGTCTGCTTTCTTCCGGATCGAAGGTTCTCACTGCTGTTTCCGGCGGACCTGACTCGATGGCGCTGCTGCACTTTCTAAAAGAAATGGAACCGGTATGGAATCTTACTGTCATGGCAGCACATGTTCATCACGGACTCAGGGAGGAAATGGCAGACAGGGATGCACGGTTTGTGAAAGAGTGGTGCGAACAACAGAACATTCCTTTTTTCTGTACCCGGGTTTTTGTTGGAGAGAAAATAGCTGAAGAAGGCGGGGGTGTTCAGGAACAGGCGCGGATGTTGCGTTATGAGTATCTGGCCGGTTTGATGGAGGAGCAATCGGTATCTGTTCTGGCTGCGGGTCATCACGCAGATGATCAGATCGAAACCATGCTCATGAAGCAGTCGGCCGGCAGGGCATTACTTGGAGACATTTCCATGAAGGCACAACGCACGTTTGCGGGCGGGACGCTGATCCGGCCGCTTCTTGGCGTGACGAAAGAGGAGATCTACGAGTACTGCCGCCTGTATCATGTTCCTTTTCAGGAAGATGAGAGCAACCAATCGGATAAATACACAAGAAACCGGATCAGACAGCGCGTTCTTCCGGCGTTAAAGGAAGAAGAGCCGTTGGTGCACCGTCATTTTCAGCGGTTTGCGGACTGGATGGAAGAAGAACGAAGCTACATGGAAAACCTGGCAGAAGAAGAGTGGACACGACGTATTATCTCCAGCGATGAACATTCCGTGACGATTTCCATAAAAGGAATGGAAGCGCTGCCGCTTCCTTTACAAAGACGAGGGATTCCTCTAATATTAAAGTATCTATACACATATAATACGTTAGAACTGTCCGTTGTACATATCGAGCAGTTTCTGGCACTGCTGCATGGGAATCAACCATCCGCCGTTCTTGACTGGCCCGGCAGTCTGGTTGTGCGTCGTAATTATGACCAGGTTACATTTGCGCGCCATGCTGCACAGGAAGAAAACCGGGCAGAACCTGATCCGGTCCGCCTGCGTGTCCCGGGAACCGTTTCCTATGGCGGTTACGTGGTGGAAGCCGCGTATGACCTTCCAGAAGATGTGAAACATAATGAGGATCTCCTGATTTTAGAGGAGGAAGAAGTCTCCTTTCCCTTACACATCCGTCCGCGTCGGGAGGGGGACCGGCTGAGTCCGGCCGGGATGACAGGGAGTAAAAAAGTAAACCGCATCCTGATCGATGAAAAGATTCCTCTCCGCCGGCGCCCGTTTCAGCCGGTTGTTACCGACGCGGAGGGCACCGTTTTATGGCTCCCCTTCGTAAAAAAATCATCGTACCATCTGCATGCCGGTTATACTACGCGGCAGCGGCCGGTTTTTCTCGTATGCCGGCTGATGCGAGGATAGAAACAGGGCCCTGCATTCGTTTGGGATGAAATCGTCCCTGTGTTCATGATATGATGGAAGGCGCACATTTTTTGTGAGGAAAAAGCAGAGCGCATACAGCACTCGGGAGGGTAAAATAAAAACAAATGCATAATGATATTCAGCAGGTACTAATTGATGAAGAACAGCTGCAGAATAAAATCCGTGAGATCGGCCGTGATTTAACGGAAGAGTATAAAGGGCGCTTCCCGCTTGTTATTGGAGTGCTGAAGGGAGCACTGCCTTTTATGTCGGATGTGGCCAAGCGGTTCGATGACCATCTTGAAATGGATGTGATGGATGTTTCGAGTTACGGCAGCGGTACTGTCTCGAGCGGTGAAGTGAAGATTATCAAAGACCTTGATACATCGGTGAAGGGCCGGGACGTTATCATTCTTGAAGACATCATTGACAGCGGCGTGACGCTCAATTATCTCATCAGCATGATTCAACACAGAGGCGCCGCTTCCCTGAAGATCGTCACTCTTTTGGATAAGCCGGAAGGCAGGCAGGTGGAGCTGGTGCCGGATACTGCTGGATTCACCGTACCTGATGAGTTTGTCGTGGGGTACGGACTGGACTATGCAGAAAAGTACCGTAACCTCCCTTACATTGGAATTTTAAAGCCGGAGATTTACAAGGGGTCATGATTGTGAGAAAGAAAACAAATATGATACTATTACCTAAGTTGTCAATGCCCGCGGGAGGAGGTCAGGAATGAACCGAATTTTTCGAAACACTGTTTTTTACTTGTTATTGTTCCTGGTCATTATAGGAATCATCAGTTTTCTAAGTAATGACCAGACGGATACGGAAGAGATTTCAACCGAGGAATTTGTAGCACAACTGCAGAATAACCAACTAGCTAATGTGACATTGCAGCCGGAAGGGGAAGTATACCTGGTCGAAGGTCAGACAGCCAGTCAGTCTGAAGGCGAAACCTTCCAGACGTACCTTCCGATTTCCGAAGAGAATACACAGATGCTGATGACAGCAGAAGGAGCCGGGGGCGGTCCGCTTGAACTGGATACAAAGCCTGCCGAAGAGCCAAGCGCCTGGGTAACCTTCTTCACTTCCATCATTCCTTTTGTGATTATCTTTATTCTCTTTTTCTTCCTGCTCAGCCAGGCTCAAGGCGGCGGAAGCAAAATGATGAACTTCGGCAAAAGCAAGGCCAAGCTTTCCCAGCAGGATGATAAGAAGAAAGAACGCTTCAAAGACGTTGCAGGTGCCGAAGAAGAGAAGCAGGAACTCATCGAAGTTGTTGATTTCCTGAAAGATCCGCGCAAATTTGCGAGCATCGGGGCCCGCATTCCAAAAGGGGTGCTTTTGGTAGGCCCTCCTGGAACGGGTAAGACACTGATTGCCCGTGCCGTAGCCGGAGAAGCCGGTGTGCCGTTTTTCTCCATCAGTGGTTCAGACTTTGTGGAAATGTTCGTTGGTGTCGGGGCATCCCGTGTCCGTGACCTGTTTGAAAACGCGAAGAAAAACGCACCATGTATCATTTTCATTGACGAAATTGATGCTGTCGGCCGTCAACGCGGTGCCGGTGTAGGCGGCGGACATGATGAACGCGAACAGACGTTGAACCAGCTTCTTGTTGAAATGGATGGGTTCAGTGCCAATGAAGGAATTATTATCATTGCCGCTACCAACCGTTCCGACGTGCTCGACCCTGCACTGCTTCGTCCGGGCCGTTTCGACCGTCAGATTATGGTCGGCCGTCCTGACGTGAAAGGCCGGGAAGAGGTTCTTGGAGTACATGCCCGCAACAAGCCGCTTGCTGATGACGTGAACCTGAAAGCTATCGCGCAGCGGACTCCCGGATTTACAGGAGCGGACCTTGAGAACCTGCTGAACGAAGCTGCACTGGTGGCAGCCCGGTCGGACGTGGAAAAAATCCGCATGAGTCATATTGAAGAAGCCATTGACCGCGTAATTGCCGGTCCTGCTAAGAAGAGCCGGGTCATTTCTGAGAAAGAAAAGAATATTGTGGCCCACCACGAGGCGGGACATACCGTGGTCGGCGTCAAGCTCGAGAACGCTGATATGGTACACAAGGTAACCATCGTGCCGCGCGGTCAGGCAGGCGGCTACGCTGTCATGCTCCCTAAAGAAGACCGTTTCTTTATGACAAGACCGGAACTGGTTGATAAGATCACCGGACTTCTCGGCGGCCGGGTAGCGGAGGAAGTAATGTTCAATGAAGTCAGTACCGGGGCTCATAACGACTTCCAGCGTACAACGGAAATCGCCCGTAAAATGGTGACCGAATACGGCATGAGTGAAAAGCTTGGTCCGATTCAGTTCGGTTCAAGCGGCGGTCAGGTATTCCTGGGACGGGACATTCAGAATGAACAAAACTACAGCGATGCTATCGCTCACGAAATTGATAAAGAAGTACAGAACATCGTCAACGAATGTTATGAACGATGCAAGCAGATTCTTACGGAAAACAAGGATAAGCTCGAAGCGGTCGCGGCTTCCCTGCTGGAGCTTGAAACCCTCGACGCCGAACAGATTGAATCTCTTGTGCAGTATGGAAAACTTCCGGAAGATCATCATTCCAATAAAGATGATGAGGAAGTCGGCGCAAAGAATGCGTCCGATTCGGACGACAGTGATGTAAAAGTGAACATTCAGTCCAAACAGGAACAGGAAACAGACGAGACCGTTTCTGCCGACGAGGAGCAGGGAAAGAGCTCTTCAAATGACAAAAAGGCGGAAGACAAGACAGACTCGGAAAAGCTGGGAACCAACAGCCCGCCTTCTTCCGACGATGAAAATGATCGAAGATAAACAGCTGTCCAGAAAAGGGATGCCTTAAATGAGGCATCCCTTTTTAAAAAGAATTGGTTATGTTGTACGCTGGCGTATTGAACGCAGGGCGGACACAGCTTTGTCTGAAGATACGGGGCCGGGCGGAAGTTCCGGGATATAAATCCGGGTATGAGAGCAGATTGCTTGGAAATCCTATCATTTATGCGATATAATCCGAAAGGTTACAGGCCGGGTGCCCGGCTGTATCTTTCCCGGCAAAACAACCTCCAAGATTACCCGTATCTATAAATACTGAAACAAAATGAAAGAGAGGAGGTTTTCCTCTATGGAAGACTATTTGGTAAAATCCACAGCATATAACGGAAAAATCAGGGCATACGCGGTGCAGACGACGAATATGGTGAATGAGGCTGCAAGGCGCCATCAGGCCTGGCCTACTGCATCGGCCGCCCTTGGAAGAGCGATGAGCGCGGGATCCATGATGGGTGCTATGCTCAAAGGCGATGATAAGCTGACTATTAAACTGGAAGGCGACGGACCGATGGGGCCGATTATCGTGGACAGCAGCTCGAACGGTGATACGAGAGGGTACGCCCACAATATGCAGGTGCATTTTGATTTGAATGATAAAGGGAAACTCGATGTTGCCCAGGCTGTCGGAACACAAGGAGTTTTATCTGTAGTCAAGGATCTTGGCATGAAAGAACATTTCACCGGAAGTGTACCAATTGTATCCGGAGAAGTCGGCGATGATTTCACGTATTATTTTGCTTCTTCAGAGCAGATTCCTTCCTCGGTAGGGCTGGGTGTTCTTGTTAATCCGGACAACTCAATCATGGCTGCCGGCGGTTTCATTATTCAGGTTATGCCCGATGCCGAAGAGGATCTTGCCGATGGTATTGAAAAGCAGCTGGAGGCGATGCCTCCGGTTTCCAAACTTATCGAAAAAGGGAAAACACCAGAAGAGATTCTGCATCTCATTTTTGGAGATGAAGTAAACGTGCTTGAGACGTCACCTGTTTCCTTTTCCTGCCACTGTTCCGCGGAGCGGGTTGCGAATGCCTTAATGTCTCTTGGTACAGAAGAAATCCAGGATATGATTGAAAAAGACGGCGGCGCAGAAACACAGTGCCATTTCTGTAATGAGATCTATCAATTTTCTGCAGACGATCTGCAGGAATTGAAAGATGAAGCATGGAATATGGAAAATAACATGCAATAAGGCGGTTTCATTTGACACGCTGCGTGAAGGCTGGTACTATATAGACAACAAAACCAATAAATTTACTTGGTATTATGAGGGGGAACGGATAAAAATGAAAGTAGCAAATAACATTACCGAACTCATTGGAGAAACACCCTTAGTTAAGCTGAACCGCCTGACCGGCGAAAACGATGCGGATGTATATTTGAAGCTGGAATTTATGAACCCCGGAAGCAGCGTAAAAGACCGTATTGCACTTGCCATGATTGAAGCTGCGGAACGGGACGGGAATCTGAAAGAAGGCGATACCATCATTGAACCGACAAGCGGTAACACCGGAATCGGTCTTGCGATGGTAGCAGCCGCAAAAGGTTACAGATCCGTTCTTGTTATGCCTGATACCATGAGTATGGAGCGCCGCAATCTTCTCCAGGCATTCGGAGCAGAGCTCGTTTTGACACCCGGACCGGAAGGCATGGGTGGTGCCATCAGCAAAGCAAATGAGCTGGCGGAGGAAAAAGGCTATTTCATGCCGCAGCAGTTTGAAAACGAAGCAAATCCAAAAATCCACCGTGAGACGACCGGACGGGAGCTTCTGGAGCAGGTGGACGGTCAGATTGATTCGTTTGTTTCGGGTATCGGAACAGGCGGAACGATTACAGGGGCAGGCAAACTCTTGAAAGAACATTATCCGGACCTCCGCATTATCGCGCTCGAACCGGCGGATTCCCCCGTTCTAAGCGGTGGCAATAAGGGTCCTCATAAAATTCAGGGTATCGGTGCCGGCTTTGTTCCGGGGATTCTCGATACAGATATTTATGATGAAGTGATGACGGTCACTACCGAACAGTCTTTTGATTACGCCAGACGCGCTGCAAAAGAAGAAGGAGTGCTCGGTGGTATTTCTTCAGGGTCTGCGATTTATGCGGCGCTTGAGGAAGCGAAAAAACTCGGCAAAGGCAAAAAAGTCGTGGCTGTTATTCCAAGTAATGGTGAACGCTATCTCAGTACTCCTCTTTACCAGTTTGAAGAAGAAGAGTAAAACAAAACGTATGTTGGGAAAGCAGGGCCTGGCGGCTCTGCTTTTCCTGTATGGAAGGTGATGATGATGAATGTGGGAATATCACCGCTTCCTGATTCCGCTGGTTCCTATACCGTGATGGCCTCCTCTTTTGCATACCCGGAAGCACAGTTTTATCCAGCGTACTTTGCTTTAAGTGAAGGAAAACCGTACCACGTTTTTCTGGAAAGCGGACAAAAAGGACGTTACAGTATAGCAGCTCTTGAACCGTTCGCTGTGTTCACCGCAAAAGACGGGGTTCTGCAGGTGGATACAAAACAGGAAACACTGTACCGAAAGGGAGATCCGCTTGATGAGATGAAACGCTGGCTTGTTCCTTTTCAAGTGGAAACAATTCCGGAGGCTCCTGATTTTCAAACGGGGGTGGTCGGTTCGATCAGTTACGACTACATCCGCTTTATTGAAGAGATGCCGGTGAAAGCAGTGGACGATCTTCAAACCCCGGATCTGTCCTTTTTAGCTTTTCAGCAGGTGTTTATTTATGACCACGAGAAGAAGGAATTATGGATTGTTCTGCACCATAAAAAAGGAGAAGAATCTTCAGCATCCCGGAAGTGGCAGGAGTGGAGAGAGGTATGGGAGGAAGTTTCTCTTTCCAGAGGGAATGCATGCGGGGCGCTTTTTGCTGTGGAGACCGGGAAAGAAGCATCTTTTTCGAGGGAGGGCTTTGCCGAGTCGGTGGAGCAGGTAAAAGAATACATCCGCCGCGGCGATGTATTTCAGGTCAACTTATCGGTGCGTCAGTCGGAGGACCTGCTCACGCCGCCTCTTCACATTTATGATAAACTAAGGGAATTGAACCCCTCGCCGTACATGGGGTACTATCATACCCCGGATCTTCAGCTGGTCGGGGGATCGCCTGAGCTTCTCATCAAAAAAAGGGGAACGGAAGCCTCCACACGTCCGATTGCCGGTACAAGACCCCGCGGCCATTCACATGACACGGATAGAGCTTATGAAAAAGAGTTGATGGATACAGATAAAGAACGCGCAGAGCATGTGATGCTGGTGGATCTGGAGCGTAATGATCTCGGTAAAGTCTGCACCCCGGGCAGTGTGGAAGTGGATGAGCTGATGACGGTGGAACGGTATTCTCATGTCATGCACATTGTTTCCAATGTAAAAGGAAAGCTTGCCGAACAGGTGGATGTTTATGATATGATAAAAGCAGCTTTCCCCGGTGGTACGATCACTGGAGCCCCGAAAATCCGGACCATGGAGATTATTGAGGAAATGGAACCGGTACGGCGCGGCATGTATACCGGATCGCTCGGATGGATTGGATTTAATAATGATATGGAGCTTAATATTTCCATCCGCACGATGGTGGTAACAGGCGGAAAAACCTACGTCCAGGCCGGTGCAGGGATTGTGATTGATTCGGATCCGGAAGCGGAATACGAGGAAGCCCTGCGGAAAGCACAGGCACTGTGGCAGGCCAAAGAGCAGAGTGAAGCAGAGAAGCACGAAAAAATGAGAAGAGCGGAGGAGGAGCAGGTATATGATTTTAATGATTGATAATTATGACTCGTTTACGTATAACCTGGTACAGTACCTGGGAGAGATGGGAGAAGAGTTGGTTGTCCGCCGCAATGATAAAATAACGCTAGAAGAAATAGAAGAAATGGCGCCGGACTTTCTTATGGTGTCCCCGGGACCATGCAGTCCCGATGAAGCCGGTATCAGCATGGAAGCGGTGAAGCGTTTTGCCGGACGTATTCCGGTGTTTGGAGTGTGTCTTGGTCACCAGTCCATTGCTCAGGTTTTTGGAGGTGTTGTGATCCGGGCCGGCAGATTGATGCACGGCAAAACATCTGAGATTCATCATGACGGCCAATCGATTTATAAAGGACTGCCCGATCCCTTTACGGCCACGCGTTATCATTCCTTGATAGTAGAGAGAGAGACGCTTCCGGACTGCTTTGAGATCACATCGGAGACCAGCCATGGAGAAATTATGGGTATACGCCATAAAACCAAGGCGGTGGAAGGTGTCCAGTTTCACCCCGAATCGATTATGACTGGTGAAGGAAGACAGCTGCTGCGTAATTTCATCGAAGCCCATAAAAGTCCGCAGGGAGTCTGAATCGATGTACGTGTATATAAATGGAGAGGTACAGGAGGCGGGCGATGCTCGTCTTTCTGTTTTTGAACATGGTTTTATGTATGGGCTGGGTCTGTTTGAAACATTTCGGATTTACAACGGTCACCCTTTTCTACTGGATGATCATTTCCGGAGAATGGAGGACGGGCTGCGGTGGATGAATATAGCCTGGACATATGACAGGGAGGTCGTTCTCTCCCAGCTGCAGGTGCTTATGGAAGCAAACGGGTGGAACAATGCCTATGTCCGCTACAATATTTCCGCCGGTCCTGCCGATTCCGGTATTTCAACAGAGGTGTATGATAACCCGGTTGTCATTATATATATGAAACCTCTTCCGGCTCCGGAAGACATGGACGAACCATCGAAAACGGCGGAGTTTTTGAGTACTTTTCGTAACACACCGGAAACGCCGGAACGCCTGAAGTCTCACCATTACCTTAACAATATCGTTGGAAAACGCGAGACGGGTGCAGATCCCGGGGTGGAAGGTCTGTTTTTGACGGAACGGGGGGCTGTTGCAGAAGGAGTTGTCTCCAATATTTTCTGGAGACGCGGCGGTACCTTGTACACCCCTTCGTCTGAAACAGGTATTTTGCAGGGAGTAACCCGCTCTTTTGTAATGGAACTGGCACAAGCACACGGGTACTATGTAAGGGAAGGCCGCTTTTCGGCTGACCATGTATACCGGGCGGAAGAAGCATTTCTGACCAATTCAGTTCAGGAAATTGTACCGCTTGAAGCAGTCGGAACCTCCAGGTACAAAGAAGAGCAGCGGACAGCATCCCGTCTCCTGCGGAAGGGTTATGCCGCGTACCGCTGCTTCCTGTGGAAAGCGGTGGAAATGAAAGAGCCGGAGAGGGAGAAGGAGAGAGGTCGAAATGAACAACAAGGATTTTCATTTTAAAGATAAAACCTATGTGATGGGAATTTTGAATGTAACACCGGACTCCTTTTCAGATGGAGGGTTGTATCATCAAAAAGAAAATGCTTTGCAGCGCGCCCGGGATATGATTGAGCAGGGAGCCGATATGATTGACGTCGGCGGTGAGTCCACTCGTCCAGGTTCCATCAAGGTGGAAGGGGAAGAGGAAAGGCGCCGGGTTATTCCCGTACTCGAAGAACTGAGCGCCCATTTGACAGTCCCGATATCTATAGACACGTATAAGGCTGAAACCGCCCGTGCGGCGCTTGAGGCAGGAGCCGATATCATTAATGATGTATGGGGTGCCAAGGCGGATCCTGACATGGCCGGTGTGGCGGCCCGTTATGATGCTCCTATTATTTTAATGCACAATCGTGAAAATACAGACTACAACGATGTGATGGAAGACATGATAACAGATATCAAAGAAAGTATTGAAATCTGCCGAAATGCCGGGGTCCGAAAAGAACGTATCATTCTGGATCCAGGTATCGGTTTTGCCAAAACGTATGATCAGAACCTTGAAGTTATGCGGAGGCTCGAGGAATTTACGGCACTCGATTATCCGGTTCTTCTCGGCACCTCACGTAAATCCCTTGTATCAAAAACCCTGGATCTTCCCGCTTCGGACCGGGTGGAAGGCACCGGCGCCACTATTAGTCTCGGCATTGAACGGGGGGCTGATATCGTGCGGGTCCACGATGTACTGGAGATGAGCCGGACAGTCAAAATGATGGATGCGATGCTTGGAAAGGGAAAGGTGACAACCGTTGGATAAAATTTTTCTGAAAGGAATGGAATTTTACGCGTATCACGGCGTGTTTCCGGAAGAGAACAAGCTGGGTCAGCCTTTTTGTGTGGATCTTGTTCTGGAAGCAGATTTAAAGGAAGCAGCTGCCGAAGACAATCTCGAAAAGAGCGTCAATTATGCTGAAGCACACCAAGCGGTGAAAACCGTCGTAGAAGAGAAATGTTACAATTTGGTGGAAACCATTGCTGAAGAGATAGCCGACGAGGTTTTACATGCCTTTTCCATTGTGAAGACGGCAACCGTGAAGGTGAAAAAACCGAACCCGCCGATAGACGGTCATTATGAATACGTCGCCATTGAACTGACGAGGCCGCAGGAATGATGAATTACAGTTATATCGCCCTGGGATCCAACATCGGAGACCGTAAGTATTATCTTCGCGAAGGTGTCCGGGAGCTTAAAGAGCACCCGCGCCTTCACGTAACAGAGTTGTCTTCCATATATGAAACGGCCCCGGTGGGAGTAACAGATCAGCCTTCTTTTCTGAATATGGTTCTTTCTCTTCGCACAGATATTACACCTCTTGAACTGCTGGAAATCACACAGTCCATCGAACGCAGGCTCGACCGGGTCCGGGATAAACATTGGGGCCCCCGCACCATAGACCTTGACATTTTACTCTTCAATGATGAAAATATTAAGATGAATGAATTAAATATCCCTCATCCTAGAATGCATGAAAGAGCTTTTGTGCTGATACCCCTGTGTGAAATTGCTGCATCTCATTACGTATCGCATTATCGGCAGACGATACAGGAGCTTGCGGCTCCATTATCCAGCCGGGAAAAAGAAGGTGTGCATGTATGGAAGAACTGCTTTGGGCAAGGAGGATTCGGGCTTTTCGAAAGCTGAAAGGATTCACACAGATCAGCCTTGCCGGGAAGATGGGAATCGCTGTTTCGATCCTCGGACAGGTGGAACGTGGAAGCCGGGTCCCCGATGACGAATTTTTACAGAAGACAGCAGACGCTCTGGGTGTGTCAATGGAGGAACTTCAATCTCATTAAATGCAGGAGGTGCGCAAGCGTTGCTGAAAATAGATAACATTGAACTGAAAAATCCGGTGGTACTGGCACCGATGGCGGGAGTCTGCAACCCCGCTTTCCGGTTGATTGCCAAGGAATTTGGCACCGGTCTTGTCTGCGCGGAAATGGTTAGTGATAAAGCCATTGTTAACCAAAACGAGAAATCGATGAAGATGCTTTATGTGGATGAAAGAGAAAAGCCGCTCAGCCTCCAGATCTTCGGCGGTGAAAAAGAAACTATGGCAGAAGCGGCCCAAGTGGTCGACCAGCAGACAAATGCCGACATCATTGATATTAATATGGGGTGTCCGGTCCCTAAAATCACAAAATGTGATGCGGGAGCGAAGTGGCTTCTTGACCCTGATAAAATTTATGAAATGGTAAAAGCAGCGGTGGAAGCCGTAGATAAGCCTGTTACGGTAAAAATGAGAATGGGCTGGGATGATGAACATATTTTAGCAGTGGAAAACGCCAGAGCCATTGAGGAAGCAGGCGGCAAAGCTGTATCGCTGCACGGCCGCACCCGTGTGCAGATGTATGAAGGCGTGGCCGACTGGGATATCCTCAAAGATGTAAAAAATGCAGTGAATGTTCCGGTTATCGGCAACGGAGACGTCAAGACCCCGCAGGACGCTAAGTCTATGCTTGACCAGACCGGGGTCGACGGTGTCATGGTCGGACGTGCAGCTCTTGGGGATCCATGGATGCTGTACCGCACGATTCAGTATCTGGAAACAGGAGAATTCACCGAAGAACCATCATCCAGAGAGAAAATAGATGTATGTATGATACACATGGACCGTCTCATTGCCCTTAAAGGAGAAACGGTAGCTGTAAAAGAAATGAGAAAACATGCAGCCTGGTACCTGAAAGGCATGCGCGGCAATAACAAAGTCCGTGATAAAATCAATCACCTGGATGACAGGGATGATGTTGCAGAAGCCCTATACGATTTCGTCGAGCAGCTGGAAGAAAAAACAGCGGCAGTATAAAAGGAGACGCCCATCAGCAGGTTGTTTCCTGCTGATGGTCAGAGGAGCAAAGGCGGAGCCATCCGCGCCCTGTGGCAGCACCGAATGGACCTGCATCCTGCAGTCCCTCGTTGCGGGTGCTGTCTCCTCGCCGGAGTGGCAGCGGCCGTCATGTTCCGCTCACGGCGGCGGAACGTTTACGGACACCTGCACCGGGATAAATGTGGTCCTCAAAAAAAACGGGGCTGCCCCTGGGAATCAGGGTCAGTCCTCTTTATATGAGCAGAACATGGTTTTAAACTTTAAGATATGAGGAGTTGTTGTTGTTGAGTCAGGAACAGGAACAAAATGATCAAATGGCGGTCCGCCGGGAAAAGATGGAATCCTTGCAGGAACAGGGGCGGGACCCTTTCGGAAAACGTTTTGACCGGACCCATATGGCAGCTTCCATGGCGGAGCAGTTTGATGAATTTTCGAAAGAAGAACTGGAAGAACAGGAAACGCCGGTATCTCTGGCAGGTCGTGTCATGACCAAGCGCGGCAAAGGGAAAGCAGGCTTTGCCCACCTCCAGGATATCTCCGGCCAGATTCAGATTTATGTGCGTAAAGATCAGGTCGGGGAAGAAACGTATGAATTATTTCAGAATACCGATATCGGGGATTTTGTCGGTGTGACCGGAACAGCGTTCAAAACCAAGGTCGGTGAATTATCTGTGAAAGTCTCGGAGTTTGATCTTTTGTCTAAATCCCTGCGGCCCCTTCCGGATAAATTTCATGGATTGAAAGATGTTGAGCAGCGGTACCGGCAGCGTTATCTGGATTTGATTGTAAATCCGGAAGTCCGGGATACGTTTGTCGTACGAAGCAAAATTCTCCAGTCGATGCGGCGCTATCTCGATGACCAGGGGTATCTTGAAGTGGAAACTCCGATGCTTCATTCCATCCCCGGCGGTGCGTCTGCTCGTCCATTTATTACGCACCACAATGCCCTTGATATGGAACTTTATATTCGTATTGCCATTGAACTTCATCTGAAACGCCTGATTGTCGGTGGAATGGAAAAAGTATATGAGATCGGCCGTGTGTTCCGTAATGAAGGGGTTTCAACCCGCCACAATCCGGAATTTACAATGATAGAACTATATGAAGCCTATGCCGATTACACCGATATCATGACGCTGACGGAGAATCTGATTGCCCATATTGCAGAAGAAGTAATCGGAGCTGCAACTATTGTATACGACAGTTATGAGATTGATCTTTCCCCTTCCTGGCGACGGATTCATATGGTGGATGCCATCAAGGAAGAGACGGGCATCGACTTCTGGGAGGATATGAGCGATGAGAAAGCACATGCTCTGGCAGAAGAACACGGGGTGCAGGTTACAAAGACGATGACATTCGGCCATATTGTTAACGAATTTTTCGAGCACTTTGTTGAAGAAAAACTTATTCAGCCGGTCTTTGTTTATGGTCATCCGCTTGCCATCTCCCCGCTTGCCAAGAAGAACGAAGAGGATCCCCGCTTCACGGACCGCTTTGAGCTGTTTATATTGGGACGTGAGCACGGCAACGCCTTCACAGAATTAAACGACCCCGTCGATCAGCGCCGTCGTTTTGAAGCGCAGGTTCAGGAACGGGAAGGCGGAGACGACGAAGCGCACCGGATGGACACCGATTACCTGGAAGCGATGGAATACGGACTGCCCCCGACCGGCGGCCTTGGAATTGGGATCGACCGGCTTGTTATGCTCTTGACCAACTCTGCTTCGATCCGCGATGTTTTATTGTTCCCGCTTATGCGCAGCCAGTCTCAGGACTGATGAAAACAGGGGGTCTGCAGTTCAAACTGCGGACCTGCCTGCTGTTTTCAGTACTTTTTGTAAAAAATCAATATAAAAAATTCAATGTACGGGTTGTGTAATGATTTCGCAGGTGATATATTATTATTTGTCGCTGAAAAACGCAGTGCACACACAAATCATCAAAAAAATATGTTGACACACCGTATGCACGGTGTTAGTATTAAAAAGTCGTCATTGAGACGGCACTGACATTGTCCTTTGAAAATTGAATGAAAGTCAAGCGTCTGTCAATTCAAATGATCTTTTGGATCATTACAGATAAG
>NZ_JBHUML010000003.1:295838-475770 GCF_042684865.1 Salibacterium lacus | reverse complement strand
GTTAAGCTCTCCAGCGCCGATGATAATGAAGGGGCAACCCTTTGTGAAAGTAGGACGCCGCCAGGCTTTTTATTTTATACATAGGCTTCCTTAGCTCAGCAGGTAGAGCGCATCCATGGTAAGGATGAGGTCAGCGGTTCGAATCCGCTAGGAAGCTCCATGAATAAGGCTGATATGACAAGGGTTCCGGCAATCGCCGGAACCTTTTTAATATGGTTAAACTTTCGGAGTGGTCACAATCATGGCTTAACACCTGGGAATATTAGCTGAAACTGCGTCCCGTATAGGTGTGGTTCCGGTATTGAGCTCGAGAATTTACCGGCCGATGCGGGGTTCGTGCAGTAAGGCGGCAAGTGTTGCAGCGACATCAGTACGGGCTATCGTAATCCCGATCATCATGCTGTATGTAGTAAGAAAGAAAAACTCATTAAAAACAAAAGAAGACCTTCTCACTACATCGAGGAGCACCGAGACACCTGCTCCGTAACTTTACTGGAAAATAAGAGTGAGCTGCTCAATTTCAATGGAGAGAAGGAAATGCCCCTTGCAAGTACTGTTAAATTGATCTACCTATTAACCTTCGTTGAAGCAGTAAAAGAAAAGAAGGTAATGCTTGATGAGAAGGTTAAAGTAGAGGATCTTGACCTCCTCTATTTCGAGAATACGGATGGAGGAGCTCATCCAAGATGGAAGACAGAGTATAACATAGGGGAAGAGGTTAACCTGTTTCAAATCGCACAGGGTATGATGCAGTTTAGTTCAAATGCGTGTACGGACTTTCTTTTTCATAAGTTAGGTGCAGATCGTATCAATCTCACTCTTACGAAGTACAAGCTAAATCCTCATTCACCGATCTATGCGATTAGTTCAGCAATGCTCATTCCTGCTTATTTGAAAGTTGAGTATGGCCGGAAGAAAGCGCAGATTGCTCAGGTGATAAAAGAGATGGATCAAAACGAATTCGAGAGCTTGTCCAATACGATGTTACATAACGTGTTAAACAAAAGGGCAGCATCCTATCTCGAGGCATTATCGACCATCAACGACATGACCATTCAGCGTGTTTTGATGGATAAATTACCTTCTTCTACGACACAACAATACGCAACGTTTATGATGCGAGTAGGCGAATCGGATGATTTATCGGAAAAAGAGAAGGAATTGATGGACCGCATCCTTGTAGGAGAGAACGAGAGCGGAAAGCGACGGTGGTTTAAGGGAGGATCAACAGTGTTTACGCTGACTTCAGCGATGTATCAAACAGATGGACAAAACTCGGCAGCTCTTTCCGTGTTTGTTCAAGATGAGAATCGGTATGAATTGTTATGGATTCGGAATGTCTTTCATGATTTCTTGAAGGCGATGGTGGAAGACGGTGAGTTTAGGGAGAGAGCAATTAGTAAGTTAGGGAATATAAAATAGTCTGGCTGTTTGTGGCAGAATAAAAGTACATCATTCGGCAGCCTGAAAATACACAATGGTCGATATAAAAAGAGTCTGACCAGTCATCCCAAATTCTATAAACCTCCTACATGTAATGACCAATACCATGGGGAGAAGTAGAAAGGATATTGGCCACGGCTCAAGTAGAATGTATCAACTTTTTATGAAATGACGAAGGTTTAGCGAGCAATTCTTCGGTTAAACATGTTAGTGCTAAGTAGAAAACAGCCGGAAAGTATACGATCGGGGGGACTGTAGTACTGATGTTAAGCGTCGTATGAAGAAGTTTCCCATCCTGGGACCTTATCTGGAGATCATCGAAGCATGGCTGATCGAAGACATGTCCCGCAAACGGAAAACAGGTCTATACCTATATCCGCGTTTATGAGCGCCTCCTTGATGAATGCGGTCAGACCGGGGGGTGCACAGTGTTACTGCTGATATAAAATCGTTTGAGCCACTCCAATAAAGTACTCGGATTCAACAATAATGTGGTTCAATACAACCTGTGCTGTTGGATTGGTACTAATAGGTTCACTTTCCGCCATCATTGTGCGGCAAAAGGTAATAAACTCTTCACTTTGCTGCAAACAAAAGGAGATCAGCTGCAAAATATCTTGGTAGAGGGCCTGAGAAACATAGCCATTTGAACGGTTTACTGTTTCAATGTACCTTATTACTCGATGATGTGCAGCAGCAAACGCTTTCTCCCATTCCTTTAATGCCTCTATATATTCTTGTTCAAGATTTCCTACCAGCTCTCTAATAACCACGGTATGTTCTTCTTCCTGGTGTTTCCAAAACTCAGCCTCATCAAGAACACGCAAAGGCATCTGGTTCCCATAGTAATACTGCATGAATTTACCCTCCGTCCTTTTCATTTCTCCATTTAAATTTATTCGAAGGACATGGAATAAGAACCTTAACCGGGAAGTTCCTAAAAGAAAGCGGAGGTGCAATAGTTGTCATTCTTTCCGTCAGCCCATTTTGGAAAAGAAAGAGCAACATGAAGTAATCGGTGAAAGTCTTGTGGTTGGTGATTTTAGTATCAGAGTGCATCCTCTGGTCCTATCACAGGAGCGTGAAGCATTTGCCAAACTTTGTTCTTGTTTCTTGTAGTCCGTCCTTTTTCTTAAAAAGATGTGATTAATTTTGAATCATCACAGTCTCCTGCCATTTTTGAAACCCGTAAATTAATATTGCAACCCCTGTGGTTAATAAATACACTCCAATTGAATTAATATTGACTAACTTATAAATCCCGAAATGTTCATACCACCTACCGATTCCAAACGAAAGAAAGGCATCAATAATAAGGTTGGTAAACAAATAAAGCAGAAAATGATGATAGGTGAAGTGCAGAATGATAATGGTACCGACAAAAAACAGACCGTAAACAAAAGGTGTGATATTTGTAAGCAAAATAATATTCTCTTCTATCTCCCACCATTTAAATGTATCTGCAATTTGAAAAACTAAGGTTAAAACGAGCGCGCCAAACATTGCTCCTGGGAAAAACTTTTTAACATCTGTTTTATTTATGGGAATAAGCGCAAACCAGGGAATGATGAGTGTGAACCATAAAAGCAGTTGATTGAACAAAAAATCTCCGTCCTTTTAACAGTTTTTTATTCGTTCATTTCCTTCATATCATGCCCAACAGTTAAACATACAATCAGGTAAATGGATGCGCGTCTGTTGATCATCCAACATTAAATAATGTTCCGGTTGATCGGCAGATTTTGCGCCGGCTGCTTATCATCTATTGTTAGTTTTTGGTATAGGTTTGGGGATGTGATACGATAATTCAAAAGAGAGATCCTTTCTTGAGGGTTATGGTACTGATCCTAATCCAGCTGAGAATGTCTCTTTTTGCTTATATTGGCGTGGATATTCATGAAAAATAAAAGGGTGTGGGTATACATATGAAAGTGTTCTTTCGAACATTGTATTCGATTATTCTATTTGGGGCGGGTGTTCTGCATTTTGTGCGGGAGCGGAGTTTTCGCAGGATTGTTCCGAAAGCATTGCCGTTGCGGCGTGGTATTGTGCTGATTACAGGGATTTTTGAAATGATTTTTTCCGCGCTGCTCTGGGTGAGGAAAGGGCAGCGTATGACCGGGAAGTTCTTAGCGTTTTTTATGATTGCTGTTTTCCCGGCTAATGTGTACATGGCTGTGAAAAAAATATCATTCCCGCCGGGAAAACAAATAAATCCCTGGGTTCTATGGCTGCGGCTGCCGCTGCAGATTCCACTGGTTGTGGGAGCGTTAACGCTTGGAAAAAAAGAAAGTAACTAGATGGCTTCAGTCTTAAGACCGTTGTGTATTCAAAACTACCTTTTCCATATCACCGTACCGTTAAAATAAAAATAGAGAAAACGTTATTACCTGTGTTTACGATTTTGGGTTGGGAGCATCGGCCAAAAAATGAGTTTGGGACAAAAGCACATGATGCGGCAGATAACACGAATTTTCCGGGTCACTAATCAAAAGCTGTATAGCAGCGGAGCCAAAATGCTTTGACTCCTGCGGGAACAGCACGAGTCTCAAGACCCCGCAGGAAGCGGTTTTCTTCCGAGGAGGCTTGAGCCGTGCCCGCGGAAAGCAAAGCATTTTGGCGTAGCGGCTTGTCTCAGCAACGAAAAATACCGAACGATTTTTTGAAATCGTTCGGTATTTTTCTATCTTATAGAAGTTTTGTCTCAGACTCACATGATTTCTGCTATTCTTTCTTCTTTTTCGCGCTGCGTGTACTCCAGTAGGAGACGAGCATGGGGCCGGAAATGTTGTGCCAGATGGAGAAAATGGCGCTTGGCAGGGCGGCTAGCGGCGTGAAATGGGCTGCTGCCAGAGTGGCGCCAAGGCCGGAGTTCTGCATGCCTGTTTCAATCGATACAGCCCGGCGTTTCGTTTCATCAAGTCCTGTCCATTTCGCCGCCAGGTAGCCAAGAGCCAGTCCGATGCCGTTATGCACAATGACGGCTGCAAATACAGCGATACCCGAGCCTGCGATGCTCGTCTTGTTTCCGGCGACGACAGCGGCTACGATCAGAATAATGGCTGTAATGGAGATGAGCGGGAGAACAGCCTGTCCTTTTTCCGTGAAGCCGGGGAAAAAATTTGCGGTAAGCAGACCGAGAGCAATGGGAATGATAACGACCTGTATGATTGACAGGAACATGTCACCGGCGCCGACCGGCAGCCACTGGTTGGCAAGCAGATAGACAATCAGTGGTGTCAGAAGCGGAGCGAGCATCGTAGATACCGACGTCATCGCAACGGATACTGGTACATCCCCATTGGATAAATAAACCATGACGTTGGAAGCGGTGCCGCCCGGGCACGCGCCTACGAGCACTAATCCCGCTGCAAGTTCCGGCGGGAGTCCCATTACGTATGCAATCGCAAACGCGGCGAGTGGCATAATGAGAAACTGCGCCAGCAGACCGATGAACACAGGGATGGGCTGCTGTGCAACAATACGGAAATCACGAAGCTTCATCGTCATGCCCATGCCGAACATAATAAGGCCGAGAAGCATGGTGATGTAGGATCCAAGCCAGATAAAGGCATTCGGCGCAACATATGCTGCCACTGATACAAGAATAACAATAAGAGCAAAGTACCTGCTCATGAATGAGCTGATATGTCGGACGGTGTTCATAGAAAGACTCCTTTTTATGTAATAATTAACACCTTTTTATGCTAAGCGATGGTCTCCCGGTTTGTGAAGAGGTCTCAATGTATAAAACAAAAAAAGAAACACCTCCTATAAAAAGACAGAGAGATAAAACCTCTGCCTTTGTTATGTGTTTCCTTTCCAGAGATTCCACGGATGTTCCTCCGGCGGTTCGGAATGCACCTTGATTTCCTCTTTTTTCGTTGGATGCTCGACAGCGAGGGTCTGGGACCACAACGCAATCTGCTGGCCGGGCTTATTGACGCTGCTGCCGTATTTTTGATCACCGTACAGCGGGCAGCCGCGCGACGCAAACTGGACACGGATTTGGTGCGGTCTTCCTGTATGAAGATGGACGGAGAGAAGACTGACATTTTTGGTACTCCCTATTGTTTCATATTCCAGCACTGCTTTCTGTGCCTTTTGCTGTCCGGGATCTGTAATGCTCACTTTATTGTTCCGCCGGTCCTTGAGCAGATAATCTTCCAGTCTGTCCTGCTGCTTCGGCGCCTCTCCTCTCACTACAGCCAGGTAATGTTTCTCCATGGTGTTGCGCCGGATGCTGTCGGAAAGCCGGGAAGCTGCCTTCGATGTCTTGGCAAACACCATCACTCCGCCAACAGGACGATCCAGCCGGTGCACGAGCCCGAGATACACATTACCCGGCTTCTGATGCCGGATTTTCAGGTCTTCCTTCAGGAACGTCAGCAGATCCTCATCGCCGGAAGAATCCTCCTGAACAGGTACGTTCACCGGTTTTTCTACAAAAAGCAAATGATTGTCTTCATAAAGAATCGGAACCTTCATCGTCGTTAAAACCCCTTCAATGTATACGATCTCTTTTATGATAACACAGCGTTCGGGAAAGTACTTAACTGCGTCATATGACGATAAACTTTTTTAATCTTCGCATGAGAAGTATGGGAAAAGTAAATGATACCTTCACACGAACATAAAGTTTTTTTAAAAATGTGAAAAAGGACTTGCCCATTTTAAGGTTTGACCATACAATGAAGGCATATAATGCTCTGTTTTCAGCATTTTATTTTGTAAAAATGGGGGAGATTTTTTGTCTATATTTCAATCGAAAAAGGGTCGGAGGACGTATTTTTCTTCCTTTGCACTGGCTGCAGCGGCTTTGATTGCCGCGCCGCAGATGGACGCTTCGGCAGCTGCGGGGTACAGCGATGTACAAGAGAGTGATACGCATTTTGAAGCGATTCAATCGCTGTCGGATCAGGGGATTATTCAAGGTTATGAAGACGGCACGTTCGGGCAGTGGGAGGATGTGAAGCGGCAGCACGCTGCTGTTATGCTTGCTGAGGCTGCAGACGCACCGGTGCCGGACAATGTGGAACAGATACTTAATCAATACGAAGATGTCGACATAGACCACATGTATGCCGACGAAATTGCGGCTGTGACAGAAGCCGGCATTTTCAGAGGAAATAACGGGGAGTTCAACCCTTCTGCGTCGATCACCCGCCAGCAGACCGCTTCGGTACTTGTGCCTGCGCTGAATCTTGGGGAACTGGACGGTGAATCGGACGAGGCGGATGTGAACCTGGACAATGTACACACATCCCACGATAAGAATGTCCAGACGCTGGCTGACTTTGAAATCACTACACAGCTGGATGACTTCCGCCCGGGAGAGTCCGTTTCACGCGGCGCGTTCTCGACGTTTATCCACCGTGCGCAGCAGCTGGACGGGCAGGAGAATAACGGAGACGGCACAGACGATGGGGCGGAAGATACGGTAAGCTCTGAAATAACGCTTATGCATACCAATGACATTCACGCCCATCTGGAGACGATGCCGCAGTTGGCAGCCGCTGTGGAAAATTTCCGGGCGGAACATCCTGATTCCTTACTGATGAATGCGGGCGATATGTTCTCCGGTACACTGTACTTTAATGAATTTCAGGGGCAGGCCGGTCTGGAACTCATGAATCTCATGAACTATGACATGATGACATTTGGAAATCATGAGTTTGATCTTGGATCCAGTGCGGAAGGCCACCAGGCGCTGGCGGAATTCGTCAGCAACGCTGAATTTCCGTTTGTCAGCTCCAACCTGGACTTTTCCCAGGATGATAACCTGAGCGGTCTTTTTCACGATGAGATGACAGAGCAGCCTGAAGACGGCGAAATCTACAACAGCATCGTGAAAGAAGTGAACGGGGAAAAAGTTGGTGTGTTCGGTCTGACGACGTCTGAAACAGCAGACATTTCAAGCCCTGCCGATGTGTCATTTGAAGACTATATTGAATCATCGCAGGAAGCCGTCGACCAGTTTGAAGAAGCGGGCATCAACAAAGTTGTAGCGTTGACCCACATCGGCTACGATGACAATCCGGAATACGATAACGATCTGCAGCTTGCTGAGCAGGTGGACGGCATTGACGTTATCGTTGGCAGCCACACGCACACGGAGCTGTCGGAGCCGGATGTCGTGGAAGGAAACAGCGGTGAGCCTACTGTTATCGTGCAGGCCTCTCAATACGGTGAATTTCTCGGAACGCTCCAGGTCGGATTCAACGACCGGGGTGTTGTCACGGAACACCAAGGGGAATTGATTGAAATCGGTGAGCAGGAGGAAAATGCAGAAGCAGCAGACGCCCTTGCACCATACGCTTCTCAAATCGAAGAAGTGCAGAATGAAGAAAGCGGCGGGATCGCTGCAGACCCCCTCCCGAACCCGCGTCTGGAAAATGGGGATGACACCAGTGTG
Organism: Salibacterium lacus; assembly: GCF_042684865.1. Taxonomy (NCBI): domain Bacteria; kingdom Bacillati; phylum Bacillota; class Bacilli; order Caryophanales; family Bacillaceae; genus Salibacterium; species Salibacterium lacus. The sequence continues at coordinate 467,912 of NZ_JBHUML010000003.1, read as the reverse complement.
AGAAACAGTGAAACGAAACTGGGTAATCTCATCACAGACGGTATGCTTGCTAAAGCCAAAGAATACAATGAAGAGACGACAGCTGCGCTTCAAAACGGCGGCGGCATCCGGACATCTATTGATCAAGGGCCGATTACCAACGGAGAAATCATATCCGTGCTGCCGTTTGGAAACACGCTCGCCACGATGGAAATCACAGGAGCGGAACTGAAAGAAGCACTGGAACACAGTGTCAGCCAGGTTCCTGAAGAAAACGGAGGATTTTTGCACGTGAGCGGAATGAGATATACGTACGACAGCTCCAACGAAGCCGGAAACCGGGTGCAGTCGGTGGAGATGGAAGAGAACGGAAGCTATACACCGGTCAAAGATGACGAGCAGTATGTCATTGCTACCAATGCCTTCACCGCAAAAGGCGGGGACGGGTATGAGGTCTTTGCCGACATCTACGATGAAGGAGGCGTGACCGATCTCGGGCTGAGCGACTGGGGCAACCTCCGCGATTATGTCGCGGAACTCGGCACTGTCGATCCTGAAATCGAAGAACGCATCGTGGATGTAAACAATAATTAAATAACAAAAAGAAAGCCGGCTGCAGCCAAATGGGCAGTCGGCTTTTCTGTGTTATTCGTATAAAAACCCGGTAAATGCTTATTGGAAAGGGTTTTTGCATAAAGGGTGGGATGGTTCAAAAATACATTCGTTTGCCGCGGGCAAGACTTCAGCTAACCGACGGAAGAACGCTGTCGGTGAATCTTCAGCCCTTGCTTTTCCCGCAGGCGTCTCATGATTTTTGACCATCCAGGTGTTTTTGTTCACCGGTATCGTGTTTTAGTTTTCAGGTGTCGTGATGTCCCTGTCGTTTGAAACGGCAGTATTCCTATCCATTCTTACCCATTATTAAGAATTCGACTCACTCAACCTTCATACGTACTGTTTACAAACGGTTTTCACACATCATCCCCTCGCGCATCAGGGTCATAACAGCTTGAATGGCCCGCTGTTGTTCCTCATCAGTAATGGGAAATGTGTCCGGATGTTCTTCACGGAGGAAGGCCTGCTCCGCGCTTACTTTTTCCTGCAGAGAAATGGCTTTTCCTTCAAAGGAACCCTCTATGGCTGTCTGCCATTCCAGCCGTTGGTTTATCTGCGTATAAGACCTTCTCTCCGCAAAAGGCTCAAAAGAAATTATAGATTGCCCGTCGTTTGTGACATAAACCTCTTCCGCCGCATAGACGGGAACCATTTTCTCTTCTGTTGACGAAGGAAACGCTGTGAGCTGCACCTGCTCCCGGGCAAACGGTTCGACGTCCTCCCATGTTAAGGAAAAAGGTTCCTTCTGTATCAAGTCTTCCGCGGGAAACGAGCCGTCTATGGAGAAGAAAGTAAGATTTCCCTGTTCGTCCAGACGAATGTCTATCCAGCCGGAAGGAGAAACGTTTGTCCCATCAATACATTCCTCGAACCTGTACTCCTTTCCTTCTTCTTTCGTGAGCTGAAACTGCCTGCCATGTTCCAGTCCGGTTTCCTGCTCCAGCCACTTGATGATGTCCCGTGTGCCTGCCTTTTTAAATCTGTATCCATCCGCATAGGACGTTCCACCAGTGAAAATAATACTGTGGAATCGTTGGGTATGTATGTTTATACCAACAACTGCCGTTCCATTCGGGTTGAGTCCATCTTCGTCCCGCTCTTTCACGTGAGGCGAGAGCCACTCCATACTTAATTCGTACATCGTTTCATTAAAAATAGTGGCCGACCGCCGGATGTCACTTGTCAGCAGATGATACTGCCCCAGGCCGAGCGTTGTTTTTGTATATTTGATGAGAGGTTCTATTCGTTCATCCAATGCACTCACTCCCGTATTAAGAGTTGAAACACGACTTTATATATTGAAAATTTTACCATGATCACTCATGTAAAAAAAGAGTCAAGGGAAGAAAGTTCTTAATAGAAAAACGAACTTTTGTTCCTTTTTAACTTGAAATGAAACAGGTGTTCGTTTATGATATAGAAAAGAGTGGAGGAGGCATCAACATGGACAGCATTCTAACGAGAGCGGCAGAAACAAAAGCGCCGGTTCAGGTCATTTATGAACGCAGAGACGGCACATTAAGCCAACGCACTGTGACTGTATTTAGGATAAACCGTAAGGACATTTTGGTTCGGTGTCATCATCGTGAAGCAGTGCGGTCCTTGAAGATAAGTAACATCCTCTCGGTCATCCCGTCCTCGAGTCAGAAAACCCCCCCAGCCGCTTTTTTGAAATGACAGAATCCTGGTATATCTCTTTTCCTTCTGAGTTATTTTCGCAAAGCATTGGAAGATACAAGAAACTATGATATCTTTTCTTTATTGACGATTTGACCCGGGGAGGAGATTTCCATGAAAAAAAGAACAGCTTTGGTTTTTGGGGTATCCTGCGTATTTATGCTGGGAGCCTGCAGTGAAGAAGGAGAGCAGCAAAGCAGTCAGACGGATGCCTCTGTCGATAATGCCGAAGACGTGTTGACGCAGTCGGTGGAAGCAATGAGCGATGTGAATAGTTATTCGATCGATATGGATATGCAGCAGGAAATGAAGATGGGAGAACAAACGACGCCGGTGGATACTTCTATTTCAATGGATATCGTTCAGGATCCGCTCTCCTTCGCGCAGGAGATGACCACCACCAACCCTTCCACCGGGGAGGATATGGTGATGGAACAGTATCTGGCGGAGGACGGGACTATATACATGGAAGTTCCGATGCAGAATACGTGGATGAAAACAGATGCATCCTCTCTTGGCATTGAAAATCTGGAGGACATTGAAATGTCACCGGAAGCCCAGCTTGACATGCTTCGGGAAGTAACCGAAAACATGACAATGGAGGAAGAGGAGGGTCAATATGTGCTTCACATTGAGGGATCCGGAGATAAACTTCTTGAAATCGGAACGGAATTTGCAATGATGGAGTCGGATCCGCAAATGGAAGATCAATTGGAGACCATCATGAATGCCATGGATATCGAGTCTTTTCAATATACTATGTATATCGATAAAGAGACCTTTTATCAGGAAGAGATGGAAATGAGTATGGATCTGAGCATCGAGGAGGGAGGATCGTCAATGGAAATGAGTCAGACAACCAGTGCGGTGATGTCCGGCTTTAACGAGACGGAGTCCGTTGACGTCCCGTCTGAAGCAGTGGAGAATGCCGGGGAGATGGAAGAAGATATGATGCAGCCCAATACCGGGCAATAGCTGCTCATTGAAAGGGGGCCGCCCAGGCAGATGGTTGGACGTTCCGGGCTGCTGTTGTTTATCATAAAAGACAGAACAATGATTGGAAATAAAAGGAGGTCCTGAACATGGCTGAACAACAAGGAACGATGCGTTCGATTCGCCTGGAGAAAGAAGGAACCGTGGATAATCTCTATACGGTTGAAGAAAGCGTCCCATCTGCCCAGCGCGGGGAAGTCGTCGTGAAAGTCAAAGCTTCCTCTCTGAATTTCCGGGATCTTGCGATGTTGAAAACCGAGTATCCGGGCGGCATGAAGCCCAATCTTATTCCTCTATCCGACGGCGCGGGTGAAGTCGTGGAAGTCGGCGAAGGTGTGCGGCGTTTTCAGGTCGGAGACCGGGTTGCCGGTAACTTCATGAAAGAATGGTTCGGCGGACGCCGCCGTCCGACATATACCGAACCTTACGGCTCCCACAGCGACGGCTGGCTGACGGAGTATAAAGTGATTAATCCGGAGCTTCTCGTCGAAGTGCCCGATCACTTAACGTTTGAGCAGGCGGCCACGCTGCCGTGTGCCGGTGTGACAGCTTGGAACGCCCTCCACGGTCCGAGCCCGTTGATGGCCGGCGATACCGTTCTCACGCTTGGAACCGGCGGCGTATCCGTTTATGCGTTGCAGCTCGCAAAAGAACTGGGAATCAACGTTATCTCCACCACGTCGAGCAACGAAAAAGCAAAGAAACTGAAAGAGCTCGGCGCGGATGAGGTTATTAATTATAATGAAACACCGAACTGGGGAGAAAAAGCCAAGGAGCTGACCGGAGGTGTCGGTGTAAACCGCGTCGTGGAAGTTGTCGGTCCCGCCACCATCCAGCAGTCGTTGAAAGCAGTAGCTCCCGGAGATGAGTTATCTCTTATCGGGGTGCTCAGCCGCACCGGGGACAAGATTGATTACTACGATCTCTTCGGTTCAGCGTCCACCCGGACGATCGGGGTCGGAAGCCGTCAGGATTTTGAAAATATGAATCAGGTCATCGCGGACAAGAAGATGCAGCCAATTGTCGACAGCGCGTTCCCTATGGAACAGACAGGCGAGGCCTACAAATACCTGGACAGCCAGAAATTCTTCGGTAAAATTGCCATCTCCCACGAATAACATGTGCAGCGTTTCAACTAACCAATACTCCCGGTTATCTTATAAGGATAGTCGGGAGTATTTTATAGAAAAAGGCTCTACGCCGATGCCTGTCAGCAGCCTGAGGAAAGCGGTTCGTGTCCACAAAATGCTGTTGTATGGACACTATCGTAATTGAAACAGAGAAACAGTGGTTCCCGGCAGCAGTCCGGAACCACTAATCGTCCGTAGCAGCGGCATAGTGTCCATGGCCCCCTGTCCGCTGGACACTACCGGCGTCCCCCGGCTGGATAGTGTTCTTTCCCATGCCTTTGTACCAAGCTTTGTGAACGTTCTGCCCGTGTTACAATGAGGGGGAACGTCAGTCACATAAGGAAAGGAATATAGTTATGCCAAAACCGATTATTATGGATTGTGATCCTGGTCATGATGACGCGATAGCGATTTTTCTCGCGGCCGGGTCCCCGGAAGTTGATATTCAAGCGATTACTACGGTGTCCGGGAATGCACGGATCGAACATACGACGAAAAATGCTTTGATTGTTGCGGAGATGGCGGGTCTTCGAAACGTTCCTGTGGCGGAGGGAGCTGGTGAACCTCTTGTACGAACCGCGGTTACAGCGCCCCATATCCACGGGGAGACCGGACTGGAAGGTCCAGAGCTTCCGGAACCTGAAAAAATAGTGGAAGGGCAGCACGGGGTGGATCTTACGGCAGAGCTTCTCCTTCACGCAGAGGAACCCATTACCCTTGTTCCGACAGGACCTCTCACCAATATCGCCTGGCTGTTGAAACGGTATCCCGGGGTCAAAAAGAATATAAAAGATATCGTGTTGATGGGAGGAGGATCGTACGGGAATTGGACACCGGCGGCGGAATTCAATATATATGCCGATCCGGAAGCGGCCCGCATTGTTTTTGAAAGTGGTCTGCCGGTCACGATGGCAGGTCTGGATCTTACCCATCAGGCGTTGGCCGGGGACGAGGAGAAAGAATTTCTGCGCGGAGCAGGGACGAAAGCCGCCGCGTTCACAGCGGAGCTTCTGGATTATTTCGCTGGTACATACCGTAGTCTCTTCGGCTTTTTTGCAGCGCCTCTTCATGATGCGTGTGCCGCGGCCTTCAGTATCAATGAGAATGTCTTCTCCACGGAGCACCTGCCGGTTAACGTCGAAACGAGCGGCACCTATACGATGGGCATGACGGTTATTGATTCGCTCCAGACGACAGGGAAAGCACCGAATGTCCACGTGGCCCGTGACCTGAACAATGATGTATTTTGGAGTATGCTGAAAAAGGCACTGGAGCGTCTGCCTTGATTACTTGTGAATGGAAAAAGGGGACCTCCGGAAAGCCGGGGCCTCCCTTGGTGACAAATGAAATAGATGTTATGAATCATTCTCTGTTTCTTCTATGACACGCTGCAGTTGTTCAGGATAATTTGTAAATATACCTGTAACACCCCAATCTATCAGACGTTCCATATTGTCTTCGCTATTGATTGTATAAACATGGAATAAAAGATTATGATCCAATGTTTTCTGGACGAACTCTTCATCAATTACTTCTGTATCTTCAAACGTCAGATGCGGACCGATCCCCGCAGCATAACTTCGTATCTCTTCGTAGTCTTCCGCTGTCATGTCTTCAGGAGCCGGTGTGATGTCGAGCCACTCCTTACGTTTGCCGGTTTCTTCATCGACTTCCCACCACAGCAGCTGGATCAGAGGAATATCTTGATTTAATTCATGAATGGTCTTCAAGCTGTCCTGATTAAACGATTGGATGATAATACTGTTATTTTCAATCAAATCATACTCTTCCACTAACTCAACCAGTGGTTCCTCCATATCATTGTTTAACTCCGGTGATTTGGTTTCTATGTAATAGTTTTCTTCGGTGCCATAGCGTTCAAATACCTCTTTCAGTGTCATAACAGAAGCATTTTCATAAGATTCATCCGCCTTATTCGGGTTTTCTTCATTAAACCAGGACCCGGCATCGAGATTTTGGAGTTCTTTCAGAGTGAATTCTCCAACCTCGCCTTCGCCGTTGGTTGTACGTTTGACATCCTCGTCATGAATAACGACAAGTCTCCCGTCCTTCGTTTTCTGGACATCCATTTCCAGCCATGCATTCTCCACCTCAGCCGCCTGATCAAAGGCGAAGGTTGTGGCTTCCGGTGCACTGCCGCTTGCTCCCCGGTGTGCAATGTTCATGATTTCCTGATCCTGAACAGCTGAGGGATCTAACACTTCGGAAGCAGAGCTTTCGGGATCTTCTGAGCTGCTTTCAGCACTCGTTTTTGTTTCATTTTCTCCGGAACCTTCAGAAGTACCGGCTTTTTCATTACTACAAGCTGCTATAAAAAGTATAAATAAAAGGTAAACGGTCATTCTTCTCCACTTTGATACCATGTTGGATCTTCCCCCCTGCGATTAATTATTAAATATATTTTTAATAATTAAAACTTTAAATAATTATTTAACATAAGTAAAGCAGAAGGAATAAAGACCTGGTTCTTTCATTTTTAATGAACAGGTTATATCTTCAAATATCGAGGTTTATCATTTGATATCTTTCATTCACGAAAAAAATTCATACCTCCGCTTTGTCCAGAGACAAAGCGGAGGTATGAAAAGGCAGAATCGGCACGGTAGAGATAACCAGATGTTTGGGATGAAGTAGAGCGGCTGGCATTCATCAAACGTTTGTTTAAAAAGTACTGCTGGTCAGGAGTAAGGAAACGTTCGTTTCGTGTGCTGGACGGAAATCCATTTTTTCGTGGTGAAAGCATCGAGGCTTTCATCTCCGTTCAACCGGCCGATACCGGACATTTTTTCTCCGCCGAATGCGACAATCGGCTCGTCATTAATCGTACCGTCATTGATATGAATCATACCTGTTTCCATCCGTTTTGCCAGTTCTGCACCCCGTTCGATGTCTTCGGTATGAATGGCCCCGCTCAGACCGTAGTCGGAGGCGTTAGCAATAGCGAGTGCTTCTTCATCGGTCCGGAAGGTAAGTACACTGACAGCCGGTCCGAACAATTCTTCCCGGGCTGCCTTCATATCCGGAGTGACTTCTGTCAGGATGGTCGGGGAGACAAGGCTGCCATCGGCTTCGCCTTTCAGGAGCGGGACAGCTCCTTCTTCGATGCCCTCCTCAATGATTTTCATCAAGGTGTCTGCCTGTTTTTTGTTAATAAGCGGCCCGATGATGGTGTCCTCTTCACGGGGATCCCCGACTTTCAGAGAAGCGACGGTTTCTTTGTACTTTTCCAGAAAGGTTTCCTTGATGGATTCATGAACGAGAATCCGGTTGGCGGACATGCAGATCTGCCCCTGATGGGTGAAACGGCTGAACACAGCAGCACTGACAGCATAATCAACATCAGCGTCATCGAGAACAACAAGAGCGCTGTTTCCTCCTAATTCAAGCGAGGCTTTTTTCAGGTACCGGCCGGCGAGTTCTCCGATTTTCTTTCCAACAGCTGTTGACCCTGTAAAAGAGATCACTTTGTTTAAAGGGTGGGAGACAAATAAGTCACCAACCTCACCGATGTCGAGCAGAACGGCGTTCACCAGTCCTTTAGGAAATCCGGCTTCTTCAAACAGCTGAACAATCATCGTCCCGCCGGTTACCGGAGTGTCTTCGTGTGGTTTGATGACCACGCCGTTTCCTGCTCCGACAGCTGTTACCACGGACTTCATAGATAGAAAGAATGGGAAATTAAATGGGCTGATCACCCCGACCACGCCGACAGGCATCTGGTATACGCGGTTTTCTTTTCCATCCACCGGGGAGGGGAGGATCTGCCCGTTCATCCGCAGCGGATAGGTAGCCGCTTCTTTAATCATGTCTTTGACGAGACCAATCTCGAATCCTGCTTTTAAGCGGGTGCCGCCTAACTCATCTATGATTAACTCGGTGATTTCACTCTCTCTTTTTTCAAGAACTGCCGCCAGCTCCAGCAGCATGTCTCTTCGTTTGTAAGGGTTGAGTTCATTCCACTCTTTCTGTACCTGATCGGCACTTTCATAGGCGGCATGAAGGTCGTCGGGGGAAGCGGATGCGGCTGCTCCGAGTAACTGCCCGGAGTAGGGGTTGTAGTTCTCCATCCTGCGGCTGCCGTTCCCATCACGCCAGGTTCCGCCGAGTGCCTGTGTATTTAAGTCTTCAAATGTATATGTCATCGGTTAGTCTCCCTTTCCTTCATCAGTATGGCTGGATGCCATCTCGTTTAATTTCTGCACTTCATGGTACACACGCTGCACCGTTTCTGACATATCGTCCATTGCTTTGGCCTGTTCCGTCGATTGTTCATTTACGTTTTTCACCATGTGCTGGAGCGATGCAATTTTGTCATTTAATTCGTTCGTTGTTTTCCGGATGTCGGCCGCAAATTGTTTTGTCTGGCTGCCCATGTTCTGGACTTCTTTTGAAACTACGGAGAACCCTTTCCCGTATTCCCCTGCTCTTGCCGCCTCAATGGAGGCATTAAGTCCTAGAATATGACTTTTTTCGGAAATGTTTGTTACTTGTTCGGAAAATGATTCAATCCTGCCGACTCCGGCGCCCATTTCTTCAAAGGCTTCAGTCGTCTGATTCAAATTGCTGGATAGTTCATCAATCGATGAAGTAATCTCTTCAATCGAGGCGCTCATGTTTTCAAACATATCTGTCAGACCATGGCTGACGTCGGCAAGCAGCTGGTTTTTTTCGATGCTGGTTCCAAGGCCCACGCCGCCGATGACGTTTTGGTTCTCATCACGGAGCGGGATGGCATTGGCCGCTACGGAAACACCGAATACCTCTTTTGGAACGATCATGCTTTGGGGTTTATTTTCGAAAATCGCTTTTGCGATGATGTCGCCTTCCTGCAGGGGATCTCCTACTTTGACGGGAAGTTTGAACGTTTTTCCGGGGATGTTTAGTACCAGTTCTTCTGTATTGTATATGCCGACGGTTACATCCTCCTGGGATAGCTGGTTTAAAAATGGGGACACTTTTATAAAGGCATCCAGAATACTTATGTCTGTCCCGGTGCTGGTTTGTGCACTCATATTATTTCCTCCTTGCTTCCTTTTGAAATAGCAATGATTATATCGGCATCTTTTTCATTAAATGTAAGTGAAATACTGTGACATCTTATCGATGTAAAAAAATCGACAAGGTTTATACGGTGTTTCGCAGGGGAATCCTATTTTATAAGAGCAGAAAAAAAGGAGGTCCTTTTCATGGAACAAAATGAACTCAAAAATAAAATTCTGCACATTATTGATGAATACAAAACAGGGGTGCTGGCGACGGTAGAGCAGGAGCGTCCGCATTCGAGGTACATGACGTTTTATCATGACGACATCACCCTTTATACGCCGACGAGCAGAGATACCCATAAGGCTGAAGAAATTGACAAGAATCCATACGTACACATTCTGCTTGGATATGAAGGAGAAGGACTTGATGATCTTTATGTGGAGGTATCGGGAAAAGCCGTTATCCGGGAAGATAAAACGGTCAAGCAGCAATTCTGGCATGAGAGCATGAACCACTGGTTTGACGGAATCGACGACCCCGAATTCATCATGCTTGAAATACAGCCTGAAGGAATGAGGCTCATGAATAAAGCAGGGGAGCCGCCGCAGGAACTAAATCTAAAATAGTGAGAGGATAAGCCGGCTGAAACGGGATGTTCAGCCAGCTTATTTATTTACTGCTTCACTGCGCGAAAACCGGCTTCTTCGGCCGCTTCCGTGCTGCAGAACATTTCCTCAGCTTTGGTCTGTTCATAATGACGGCTCCCGGGTGTATGATAAATATAATCCCCGCTTGAACTGTGATTCCCTTTAATCTTCGGATCTTCGCATTCTGTTTCCTGGACAGCTTCAGGGTGAAACCCTTCTTCCCCTGCGTAGCCTTCCTTTTCCCATATCCCTTTCTCCTCGGAACGGGCTTCTTCTTCGACCTCCTGCAGCTGCTCCACGTAGCGGGTGTTTGGTTCAATAATATAAGCCACGCGGGCCAGCCCTTTTTCTACCATTTGTTTATTGACCATCTCCCCGTCAGCCCAGAGGTAAGCAAGGAAACGGTCATAATCATCACGGATGGTCGTGTCTATTTCCACGGTAACCTCTTTTCCTTCCGGAAGCAGATCCTTGGCATAGCCGCTGGCTTCCGGTCCGTACGGTTGAACAGGTTCCTCCGGGTGCACTGTTTCAGGTGTATCGATCAAGAGCAGGCGGATCGTTTCTTCTTTGCCATCTGCCATTTCTACGGTAACTGTATCTCCGTCTACGACCTCCGTCACTTCCGCCTTTATTTTTTCTCCTTCTTCATAAGATGCAGTGCCGCATGCACTCATCAGGATAATAATAAACAGGTATATATAATATTTCATTCAGGCAGGCTCCTTTTTACGCTTTTATCGTTGTGGTAAAACGGGTATATGCTGGGAAACACCTGATTCTATCAGGTACACGTGATTTTTATAGAACGAAAGAGGTGGCATGATGCCGGTGCAATACAAAAATCAATACGTTACGGTATTTCAAAGTGAGCTTTATCAAACGACGTCCACTGTCGCTGTTACAAAAGATATGATTCTTATCGTGGATCCAACCTGGCTCCCCGGTGAAATCGAGACCATACGGCAGCACGTTGCAAAAAACGATGCCGGACAGCATAAATACCTGCTTTTTACGCATTCTGATTTTGACCATATTCATGGGTGGAAGGCATTTCCGGAAGCAGTTACCATTGCTTCGCGGGGATTTGTGGATAGAACCAACAAGAAGAAGATGGTGCAGGAAGCGCAGGATTTTGAAGACTATTATTATATTGAGCGCCCTTATCCCGTGGAGTATCCCCAAATTGATATTATCATTGATCATGATGAACAGACGATAAAAAATGGTGATACGTCAGTATCTTTTTATCTTGCACCGGGGCATCAGGTCGACGGGGTGTTTGCTGTGGTGCATGAACCGGGGGTTTTGATTGCCGGAGACTATGTAAGTGATGTCGAGTTTCCTTTTATTCATCATGACAGCGAAGCCTACGAACGCACGGTGGATAAACTGGAAGAAGTGGTGGATGACAAAAAGATCAAGCTGCTTATTCCCGGTCACGGCAAGTGCACGACAGACCGTGATGAAATGAGAGACCGTATCGGAGATTCGCGCTGGTATATCGAAACACTCCGGGACGAAATCAGGCAGCAGAAACGATTGGATGTGCTGGAAGCGTTCGTGGACAGCTACCGGTTTTCGCGTTATCTTAGAGAAGAACATGAAAACAACAAAGCTCAGATACAGAAGGAATATAGAGCATAGAGAGTAGGAAATACCTTGGGAGTACTTCAGGATATTGTGATTTGGATCCTGGCGGTTTTTGTGATAGTCGGCGGGGTGGATAAAGCATTTGGCAGCCGGTTTGGTTACGGGCAAGCCTTTGACCGGGGTTTTGCCGCGATGGGACCGGTCGCTGTTGTGATTGTGGGAATGATTTCGCTTGCCCCTGTATTGGCTGACCTTCTCCGGCCTGTGGTCGCACCGGTTTACCAATGGCTGGGAGCGGACCCGTCGATGTTTGCCACCACGATCCTGGCACTGGACATGGGAGGATGGGCCTTGGCCGGAGAACTGGCGGGAACGGAAGAATCCGCCCGGTTTGCCGGTATTCTTCTTGGCAGTATGCTGGGAGCAACGCTGACCTTTACGGTGCCTGTTGCTTTGAGTATCCTGAAAAAAGAAGATCACGCCCTGTTTGCGAAAGGAATACTGGCCGGCATTACAACTATTCCAGTCGGTATGCTCGCCGGGGGAGCGGCAGCAGGGTTTTCCATACAGCAGATGGTGTTGAACCTGGTGCCCATTTTTCTCGTATCCGGTTTGATTCTACTTGGATTATGGTGGAAAATGGAAGCGATGGTGCAAGGGTTTCGGATTTTCGGGAGGCTGGTGACGGTGGTAACAACACTGGCTACGGTTGTCGTTGTGCTGCAGTCGCTTACCGGCTGGACTATTATTGATGGTATGGCCCCGTCCCGGGAAGGCATACTGACCGTTGGGACGCTTGCGTTTACGCTGGCAGGAGCCTTTCCGCTGGTTCATTTTTTCCAGAAGTTGATTTCCGGAAAGGGACGGGGGAAACAATTTATTATGAGCCCGGCGGCCTGGTCCGGCTGGTGTGCTTCGTTGGCGCATATCATTCCAATGTTTACGCTCAGCAGGGATATGGACGAGGATGGAAAATTGATGAATTATGCTTTCGCGGTGAGCGGAGCATTTCTTCTCGGTGGTCACCTCGGTTACACTGCTGCTGTGGATGAGGCGATGATTATACCGCTTCTTGTAGGGAAACTGGCAGGAGGCTTAAGCGCCATGGGGGTTGCTTACGCAATGATTCAAAAATCCAGAACCTCCATTTCTGACACGGCTCCATCGTGGTATGATAAGAAGGAATTTCAACATAAAGGATAGGATTCCCCATGAATAAAACGCTCATCAGTTTCGGTGCTGCGGTTCTGCTTGCCCTCGGCGGATGTTCGGCTTCCGGACAGCCCGAGGGAGAAGAGCAGACCAGCAGCGGGGATGCATCTCCCCAGGAAGACCAGGCCGAACAAGAGACAGAAACGGAAAAAGAATCCGAGCCTGTTTTTGAGGCAGAGGAGGAACAGCCGGAAACAAAAGACCCAGAGACTGAAGAACAGGAGCAGACGACCCCTCCGTCTGTGAATGAAGACGGGGTGCTGCAGGATCCTGCGGCACTGGATGCTCTTGTGAACCGGCAGTACCATTTACCGTCGGATTATGTGCCGGAAGATCTGACCGTTCCGGATGTGCGGTTCCCGTATGAAGAAGATGTACCGAAAAAACAGGTGCGTGAACCGGCAGCCAAAGCCCTGGAATCGCTGTTCAGCGGAGCGGAGGAGGAAGGACTTCATTTATTTGCTGTTTCAGGGTACCGCTCCTATGACCGCCAGGAATCCATTTTTGCCGCTAACGCAGAAGAAGACGGGATGGAAGCAGCCAACCAGTACAGCGCTCAAGCGGGAGAAAGTGAGCATCAGAGCGGTCTTGCCATGGATGTCAGCTCCCAGTCGGCGGATTTCGCATTGACCAATGACTTCGGAGAGACGCCGGAAGGGCAGTGGCTGAAAGAGCACGCCCATGAATACGGCTTTGTCATCCGCTACCCGGAAGATAAAACCGATATTACCGGTTATCAGTACGAACCATGGCACCTCCGCTACGTTGGAAAAGAGCTTGCAGCCACCCTTCATGATACAAATCAGACGCTCGAAGAATATTACGGTACTGCCGAATAAAAAAACACCGCTGCCCTGCAGTGGTGCTTTTCTTGTTTATTGATACATGTACCGGTATGTCGGTGCTCTTGAGGTCCGGCGCCCGGTCATCCTTACGTTTAGGACCGGGAAATGGCGGAAAACGTTACATAGAACCATTTATGATGCGCTTTTGCTGTTTCGAAGTTTCACAAACGTAATCATGAATGAACCATAGTTGCGTTTGTGCGGGTCCGATGTTCGTAAACGTAACCATGAACCGTTTATAACTACGATGGCCCCGGGTGGGACCGCTCAAACGTCACCAACCCAACAAGGTCCACTTCCTCCTCAATCGTTGTGAAAATAATCGCTCCGCCGTCCGCCCCATAAAAAAACGACCAGCACACAAGCAGCGAGAACAAGATGGGGCGCGATCATAAGCAGGAAAAACTCCATAGCACACCGCTCCTTTCCTATCGATTCCCGCGGACATAATCAGCATCAAACAAAAACAGCCTCATTAACAGAACGAGGGACGGGATCAACAGCAGCAGTCCTGCAATAAAAGCGGCAATCAGTGCCGCTGCCATCGTTTCGTTCACGAACCCGTCGTAGATAGTGAGGTGCGGATACAACAGGTACGGAAGGTGGGAGGCTCCGTAGCCGAACCACGCACTGAAAAATTGGAGCATCACCAGTACGAAGGCCAGTCCGAGACGGCGTTCACGGTAAATCAGCATGACAGCCCCCAGGAAAAACAGGAAGGACAACATGAACATCCAGCTTATATCCAGCATGCTTTGGAAATGTTCAGGATTGTGCCGGCTGATCGTATAGAAGATCAGCAGACTGGCAAGAATGGCCGGCCCCGCCCAGAACAATGTGTAGCGGCGGAATATCTGATGGGACGCTCTATCCCCCGCCTGATACGAGTAGTACGTCAAAAACGCGGCCGAAATATAAAGAACACTCACCACGGCCAGCACTACCACGCTCCAGGAATACGTACTAGTCAGCAATTCGCGGAGCAGCAGCGTTACACTGCCTTCCGACACATCCAGATAACCTCCTTCTGAAATCGTAAGCACGATCGTGAATGAAGCAGGGATCAACAGTCCGCTTATCCCGTAGAGAAACGAGTATACCCGGCTGTCTTTGGAGCCATACGTATTGAAAGCGTAATAGGAGCCGCGTATGGCGATCAGGACAATAGAGATGCTTCCCGGAACAAGAAGCGCCGTTCCGTAATAATACGCGGTGTCGGGGAAGAAACCGACAATCCCGACAAAGAAGAAAACAAGGAACACATTCGTCACTTCCCACACAGGGGACAGATAGCGCTGGATCAGTTTGTTCACCTGGTAATTCTTACGGGAGAGTTTGTTGTAAAAGTGAAAGAATCCGGCTCCGAAATCGATAGAGCCGACAATCAGGTAACCGTAAAGGAACAGCCACAATACGGTGATGCCGAGTATTTCGTAAGTCATGACGACCCTCCCCGTCTGTCAATGCCGCGGCTCTCGAGTTCATGAGCAACGGGATTGTTCTTGAACATTTTTCGCAGAACAACGGCGCTTGAAATCCCGAGGACAGCGTAAAGTCCGATAAACAGATACAGCATGGCATCGACATGTTCGGAGGTCGTCGCGCCATCCGGTGTCCGCATGATGTCATGCAGAATCCACGGCTGGCGGCCTACTTCCGCATACACCCATCCCAACTCTGTCGCAAGAATGGACAACGGTCCGCCGGCGGCAACACCCCAAAGCAGAACCTTATGATGCAGCCAGGCCGGTTTTTTCCACCTGAACACCAGGTACAGCAGGGGGATAAAAACAAGATACATCCCGATTGCTACCATGCTGTCAAAAAAGTAATGCACAATGAGCGGCGGCCGGTCTTCCTGTGCAAATTCCTCCAGACCAGTCACTTCCGCCGACGGCGTGCCGTGCGCCAGAATGCTGAGAGCATAGGGAACTTCAAGCGCATACTGAACGTTATTACCTTCCTTCAGCACTCCCCCTACGACAAGTGGAGCTTCTGTCTGCGTTTCAAAATGCCATTCGCCGGCAGCCAGTTTTTCAGGCTGGTACTCGGCCAGGTATTTTCCCGATAGATCACCGATACCTACCGTACCGATAGAGAAAACAAACGCGGCTGTCATCGTCAGCTGCAATGCTTTTTTGTGATACACATGCCGGTCGCCTTTGAGCATTTTGACGGCGCCGATCATGCCGAGCACAAAAGCGGATGTGAGGTAGCAGGTGACAAGCACGTGGGCGGTTTTGGTCGGAGCCGCCGGATTGAACATCGCAGCAAGTGGGTGTATATTGGTAATCACACCGTTTGTCAGCTCGAAACCCCGAGGCGCATTCATGAAAGAGTTGACCGAGGTGATAAAGAAAGCGGAAAACGAAGCCCCGATGACAATCGGTATCATGAGAAGGAAATGGCGGGTTCTGTTTTTAAACCGGTCCCACGTGTAAAGATATATACCAAGAAAAATTGCCTCGAAAAAGAAAGCAAATACTTCCATGAAAAGGGGGAGGGAAATCGTCTGTCCGGCGAGCTGCATAAAATTCGGCCAGAGCAGGTTCAGCTGCAACCCGATGGAAGTGCCGGTCACCACACCCACCGCCACCGTGACAACAAACCCGCGGGCCCACCTCCGGGCGAGAAGCCGGTAATGTTCATCATGTTTGCGCAGCCCCATCCACTCGGCAAAGGCAATCATCAACGGCACGCCGACACCAATCGTAGCGAAGATGATATGAAATCCGAGTGTCAGGCCGGTCAGCATCCGGCTGAATACGGCCGCGTCATATTCCAGAAACATACCAAACCCTCCTCTTTCTGCTTAGTTATATCCTGCCCTGTGCAAAAATAATATAAAGATTTTTATTCTGTGAATAACATTACAAGTTTGCTTGGAGAGAAAGGGCTGCAAGTGAAAAACCGAATGAAAGATACGATTCTCGTTTTGTTTTAGATATGATAAGATATAGTGGCGGCTATGTGTTTTATGGAAAAGAACATAAACAGCGTAGCAGGTGATTATATATACAATATAGATATAAGTCAGCGAAGAATAGGGGCGTTATAGCTGTGAACATAGATATAGACGGAGTGAAGGTGGGCTACCACGTCTCCGGAGAAGGAGCGGATGTGGTGCTTCTTCACGGGTGGGGGGCGGAGCGGAAAGCTTTTGCTCCGGTTCATCAATCCCTGGAGAAACATTTCAGAGTATGGTCCCTTGATTTCCCTGGTTTTGGAGAAAGTGAAGAACCGCCGGAACCCTGGGACGTCGCAGCCTATACCAAAATGCTCGGGACCTTTCTTGAAACGATGCATATCGACCAGCCGATTCTCGTGGGTCATTCCTTCGGCGGCAGGGTATCGATCAAATACGCTGCCGGCAGTCCGGTACATAAAGTGATTCTTGTGGACAGTGCCGGAATTAAGCCGAAACGCAAATGGCAGTATTATGTTAAAGTCTATACGTATAAAGCATTTAAAAATATACTGAACCTGCCGGTGCTCAACCGGTATAAAGAAACGATTCTCACAAAAGTAAAAGGAAAGCTCGGTTCCACAGATTATAAAAATGTTTCCGGAACGATGCAGCAGACGTTTGTTAAAGTGGTGAATGAGGACCTCCGCCATCATCTTCCCGACATACAGGTGCCGACACTGCTTGTATGGGGGGAGCATGATGAGGCGACTCCCGTCGCAGATGCCCGTTTGATGGAAGACATGATTCCGGATGCGGGTCTTGTCGTTCTGGAAAATGCGGGTCATTATTCGTATCTTGATAAGCGGCAGCAGTTTTTGTTGGTAATCGATTCTTTCCTTCAAAAAGATAAAGGGGAGAGGAAGTAATGACAGGCATACTTATACTATTATTCCTGGCAGCCTGGGGCTGGCACACGGCCCGAATCGTGAAAACCAGCACTCATATGCTGCAGTTAAATGCCTATCGGACAGAACGATACTGGAACTGGGTGATTTCACACACGTCCAAAGCTTTTCCGGCACAGAGCTTTCTTCCGTTTCTTTCCTTTCTTCCATTGATTTTTGGAAACGAAACGGCAGCGTTAACCGTGGGAACGCTTATTTTTGCGCTTTTGGCCTATTTCACGGCGGAAGAACAAGAAAAGAAGAAGCTGGTCTTTACTTCCAGAGTGAAGAGGCTTCTTGTTACAACCGGGGTATTATTTGCGGTGACGGCTCTGCTGGGCATTATTTTCGGCACAGGGCTTGAAAGCAGTATTGGATGGTTTCTGCTGCTTATGGCAGGTTCCTCCGTTCTCACGTATTTTTATACCCTTGCTGCCAATGTTATCAACTGGCCGGTGGAAAAACAGATCAGCCAGTATTACTACCATGACGCGGAGAAGATAATTAAACAGATGAATAACCTTGAAGTGATTGGCGTGACGGGAAGTTACGGAAAGACAAGTACGAAACACATTCTCGAAACCGTCCTGTCGTCTGAATTTAATGTATTGATGACTCCCGAGAGTTATAACACGAAAATGGGAGTTACCAAGACCATCCGGACGATGCTGAAACCCTATCACAATATCTTCATTGCGGAAATGGGAGCAAAACAGGAATATGATATTCAGGACATAAGTGAACTGGTTCATCAGAAATACGGAATACTGACCGCAATCGGGGAGCAGCATCTGGAGACATTCAAGACACTTGATAATATCAAGAAGACAAAATTTGAATTAATTGAGACACTCCCGCATGAGGGGACGGCTTTTCTGAATAAAGATGATCAGAATATCATGTCTTACCAGCAGCGTAATCAGTGCCGGACGATGTATTACGGGATTGATTCAGTGGATCTTCATTACCGGGCTGCTGATATTTCCTATTCTTCCAAAGGGTCGGAGTTCACCGTTTATAAATACGATGGAACGTCGGTAAAGATTCAGACGAAACTGCTCGGTCGTCATAACATCTACAATATTCTTGCCGCGATAGCGATGGCATCGGAAAAAGGCATTTCTTTTGAAAAGATTGCCCGTTCCGTCAAGCAGGTCGCGCCGGTGGAACACCGTCTGGAACTGAAAAAATCATCCGGCAATATTACGATTGTAGACGACAGTTTCAACTCGAATCCGGTCGGATCGAGAATGGCGCTTGAAGTGCTGGGACAGATGCCGGAATATAAGATGCTTGTCACACCCGGAATGATAGAGCTGGGAGAAAAAGAGTATGAACTGAACAAGAGGTTTGCCGAATATGCTGCAGATGTCTGTGACTTTGTCATATTAGTCGGGAAGAAACAAACGGAACCGATGCAGCAGGGACTTGCAGACAAAGGATATCCAAAAAATCAATATTATGTAGCGGAGAACCTGCAGGACGCCCTTCAGAAAATGAACGAGCAGGCGCTTCAGAAGTCAGTGGTTCTGCTGGAAAATGATCTCCCGGATACATTTAACGAGTAATCAGATGAAGGAGAGCTGTACATGAAAACAAGGGTAGGGGTATTTTTCGGCGGTGTGTCGGTGGAGCATGAAGTATCCGTTATTACCGCTCTGCAGGCTGTGCAGGCGATGGACGATTCGAAATACGAAGCGGTCCCTGTGTACATCAGTAAAGACCGCTCCTTTTACACCGGTGAGCAGCTGCTGGATATAGAAAACTATAAAGACCTGGACAATCTGCTGGAGAATGCACAGAAAGTCACACTCACGACTTCAGAAGACGAAAGCGTCCTCCTTCAGAAAGACCCGGTTCCTCGTTTTGGGAAGAAAATTATTACAGAGATAGACCTTGCTTTCCCGATTCTCCACGGCACATTTGGAGAGGATGGAGTGATGCAGGGGTACTTTGAACTGCTTCACCTTCCTTATGTAGGATGCGATGTGCTGTCTTCGGCGGGTGGCATGGATAAAGTAGTAATGAAACAGATTCTGCGGGATTCTGGTGTTCCGGTTCTCGATTATGTCTGGTTTTACAGCAGCTACTGGGTGGAAAACAGCCGGGAAATGACCAAAATGATACGTGAAAAACTTGGTTTTCCGGTCATTGTGAAGCCGGCCAATCTCGGATCGAGCGTGGGGATCAATAAAGCCGAAAACCAACAGGAACTGGAGGAGTCGGTGGAAGAAGCCATGGAATTTTCCTCGAAGCTCCTTGTTGAAACGATGGTTGAAGATATGAAAGAAGTGAACTGCTCTGTGCTCGGAGATTATGAAGAAGTGGAAGCCTCCGTCATTGAAGAAGTGCTGAAGTCCGAAGACATCCTGAGTTATGAAGATAAATACCAGGGTGGAAACGGAAAAGATGGAGACGGTGCGAAAGGAATGGAAAGCACGGATCGTATCATTCCTGCTGAACTTGAAGAAAACAGGGCAAAGGAAGTCCAGGAACTTGCCAAGGATACATTCCAGATTCTTGGTTGCAGCGGTGTATCGCGTATTGATTTTCTTATTGATCAGAATGCGGGCCGCGTTTATGTCAATGAGATCAACACCATACCCGGATCACTGTCTTATTACTTGTGGGAACCGGCAGGTAAAGATTACACAACATTAACGGATCAGCTTATTCAGCTCGCTTTGAAGCGAAAAAGAGAGCGGGACAAACTTGTGTTTTCTATTGATTCCAATCTATTTTCCATGCAGCAGGCAGGGGGAGGAAAAGGAAGCAAAAGCGGAACAAAAAGTTCCTCCTGATTCTTAAAAAAGGTGTTGCAACAACTGCAGCGTTTAAGATATAATATCCTGTGTCAGCAGACAAGGCTTTGCTTCTGCTGGAGAAACGGCCCGTTGGTCAAGTGGTTAAGACACCGCCCTTTCACGGCGGTAACACGGGTTCGAATCCCGTACGGGTCACCATTCTCCATTTTTTTATTGACATTACGCACTTTTTTGGTATAATAGGAAAGTGTCTTTTGAAGACGGAGGGGTAGCGAAGTTGGCCAAACGCGGCGGACTGTAAATCCGCTCCTTCGGGTTCGGCGGTTCGAATCCGTCCCCCTCCACCATTTGTTTAAACCGTTGTTTTTTCGGATACAATGGAGTACAATGATAATCAGTTGTTTTTACATACAGCAGTAAAATGCCTGCCGTGTGCGGAGATAATTGAGTAAGAAGAGCCATTAGCTCAGTTGGCAGAGCATCTGACTTTTAATCAGAGGGTCGGAGGTTCGAATCCTCCATGGCTCACCATTTTCACCTATCTATGCGGAAGTAGTTCAGTGGTAGAACACCACCTTGCCAAGGTGGGGGTCGCGGGTTCGAATCCCGTCTTCCGCTCCATGATGCGGGTGTAGTTTAGTGGTAAAACCTCAGCCTTCCAAGCTGATGTCGTGGGTTCGATTCCCATCACCCGCTCCATTATAATACATACGGGGCCTTAGCTCAGCCGGGAGAGCGCCTGCTTTGCACGCAGGAGGTCAGCGGTTCGATCCCGCTAGGCTCCACCATTTAATCGAGCAAACCAAAAGCTCAGCTCCTGCGGCTGAGCTTTTTTAAGGTATAAAAGTTTTGAAAACCACAAAAAAATCCGCCTAACAGAGACTTGGCGGAGAAGAGGGCAAACGATAAATTAGTTGGCGGGAGCAGCAGGCTGATTGTCATGATAGAATCCGTTATACATGTTCAACAGGTGGTCGAGTTCTTTGCTGAGGCGGATCACTTCCTCTGAAAAAAAGGACTGTCTACAGGCCTGTCTGTTCAATTTCTCTCTTTTTATTTCAATCTCCCGCAAAAGCAGTTGTTCTGACAAGATGGTCACCCCTCATTTCAGAGTATCCTGTATATTATCGCTTATTTCCATTGTATTGAAAACAAGGAAACATATCTTTTCACAAAAATGTCATTTTTATACCTTTCCTTCTAAAACGTGATACAATCGTATCGTCTGAAACGAAAAACGCTGTGATACGTAAAGGAAGATACCCTGAGAAAATGGGTGGAGGTCGAGAACATGGATGCGGTAGTGAAACGACTGATAAAAGAGATAAAAAAAGAAGGAGATCAGGATGCTTTTGCTGAACTGGTAGACTTATATAAAGATAAGGTGTACCAGATTGCCTACCGGATGACCGGGAATGGATATGAGGCACAGGATATGGCTCAAGAGGCGTTTTTACGGGCATATGCCAATATGGAGAGCTATGATGAAACCCGGAAGTTCTCGACTTGGCTGTTTCGTATCACGACGAACCTGTGCATTGACCGGATTCGGAAGAAAAAACCTGATTATTCTCTGGATGCTGAGATTCAGGGAACGGATGGATTAACCGGCTATTCGCAACTGGCCGCTTCACAGAATCTGCCGGAAGACCAAGTGGTTACGCTGGAGCTGCAGGAATGGGTGCAGCAGGAAATAGCCCTTCTTCCGGAAAAATACAGGGCTGCTGTTATACTGCGTTACATAGAAGATTTGTCCATCACAGAAATCAGCGATGTGCTCGATCTGCCGGAAAACACGGTGAAAACTCATATTCACCGCGGCCGGGAAGCCTTGCGCAAGAGGCTGGGCCATGCGTGAGGAGGGAGGAATGACTATGAGCTGCGAAAACCGATATGAAATTCTGCTGGATAAATACCTGGATGCAGGCATCAACCAGGAAGAACGTTCAGAGCTGTTTGAACATATGGAGACGTGTGAAGACTGCGCGGCCCGCTGCCGCGAGTTGAAAAAAGCAGTGATGCTTGTGCAGAGTTCCTCCCATATATCGGCTCCGGACGGATTTACAGAAAGTGTGATGAACAGTCTTCCGAACCAGAAAAAACGGGTGACGTGGAAAAAATGGTCAAGACAGCACCCGTTCTTTGTGGCAGCGTCGCTGTTTATCGTATTGATGGTCTCGAGTCTCTTTTCGGTATGGAACGAACAGGCCGGGGGGGATATTTCCGTTCAGGGAAGCCGGAACGTAATGATCGACGAAGACGCCGGCACGGTCACCATTCCCGAAGGAGAGACGGTGGAAGGAGACCTGATGGTTCGCAATGCCAAAGTTGAAGTAGAAGGAGAAATCACAGGAAGCCTGACCGTGATCAACGGAGAGAAGTATCTCGCATCGGCCGGTGACGTGGCAGGAGATATAGAAGAAGTGGACCAGGTGCTGGAATGGATCTGGTACCACACGAAACAAATAGCAGGAGATGTCTTCCCGTCCGGCGGGGAAAGCAAAGACTAGATTTATTTCTTTTCACATTTTTACACACTTATACGTGAAACAAGACGGGTATTCCGGCGACTAACGTACCGGATGCCCTTTTTTATTATAAAGGGAACATCCCATAACAGAATAAAAAATAATGAAAACAAGTCTGTGTTCATTATCAAACAGAAGCAGAAAATATGATATAATGAGAGCGTTGTTTTCTTTTTCTGGCCAGACTTAATTGGAGGAAGCGAGATGTTTACAGGAGGAGACTTTCAGTTTCTAGGTCTGCTGCGGGCGGTTGTGGATATTGCGCTTGTGGCTTACGTAGTATATAAATTAATCACTGTAATCCGCGGGACCAGGGCTGTTCAGCTGCTGAAGGGAATTACTGTCATTCTCGCAGTATGGTTTTTGAGCAGTTTTTTCGGGCTTCGTACACTGCAGTGGATCATGGGTCAGGCTGTTACATACGGACTGCTGGCTATTATCATTATCTTTCAGCCTGAATTGCGCCGGGCGCTGGAGCAGCTGGGTCGTGGACGCATTTTCGGAAGAACAGCAACACCGGAGGAAGAAAACGATCTAAAAACCGTGGAAGCGATTATGAAATCTGTGAAATACATGGCAAAACGCCGTATCGGTGCTTTGATTTCTATAGAAAAAGAAACAGGGATGAACGATTATGTGGAAACAGGCATTCCGATGAATGCTTCGGTAACGTCGGAATTATTAATTAATACCTTTATTCCAAACACTCCGCTTCATGACGGGGCTGTCATTATGAGACGAAATGAAATATCAGCAGCAGCCTGTTATCTGCCGCTGTCGGAGAACCCGTTCATTTCCAAAGAACTTGGCACAAGGCACCGCGCGGCGCTTGGCATCAGTGAGGTGACCGATTGTCTCACTATCGCTGTCTCAGAAGAAACCGGCGGCATTTCAGTAACCAAAAACGGAGATCTGCACAGAGATCTTGATGAAGAAACGCTTCGTGCCATGCTGGAGAGAGAATTAATTGCGGACGTGAAGAACACCTCCAGTTTGTGGCAGTGGGGAGGGAAAAAGCATGGATAAACTGTTTAACAACAAATGGTTTGTGCGGTTCATTTCCCTTCTTCTGGCCGGGATGTTGTATGCGATGGTGAATATGGATAATGTCAGCAACACTCCCAGTGTACTGCCGGACGATGAGGAGGGCTCCTACACCGTGCGGGATGTTGAGGTGGAAGTATACTATAATGAAGAAGAGTATGAAGTGACCGATGCACCGCAAACGGTGAGTGTAGAGCTGACAGGCCCCCAGACATCGATCATGCTTTTCCAATTGTCGAGACCCTCTTATGAAGTGTATGCTGATTTAGAGGATAGTGGGGCGGGTACTCATAACGTCAGACTGCAGCAGCGGAATTTTCCTGCTGACCTGGAAGTATCCATCACACCACGCGTAGCTGCCATAGAACTGCAGGAACAAGAGACGGTTTCTTACCCCGTGGAACTGGATATCAATAACGAAACAGAAGTAGAAGAAGGATATTCTCTCGGCAAAGCAGAAGTATCTCCCGGGGAAGTGAATATTCAGGCCCCGCAGGACGTACATGAAAATATAGACAGAGTAGCTGTTTCGGTGGACGCTGCCGGAGCATCGGAAAAGCTGGAAAATGAATCACAGGTAACAGTATACGATGAGCAGGGCAATGAACTGGATGTGACAACGGCGCCGGAAATGGTGAATGTGTCTGTGCCGGTGGAGAGCCCGGAAGCTGAAGTTCCCATAAGCCTTTCCAGAGAGGGGGACCTTCCTGATAATGTCAGCATCGTTTCTCTGAATATGGAACCGACGCGGGTCTCTGTATCCGGACCTCCTGATGTCATTGGAGAAATCAATACACTGGAAGCAGTGCTTGACTTAAGCCGGGTTCAGGAAAGCGGAACACTGGAGATTCCTCTGGAGGCACCGGAAAGCGTGAAGCAGGTGGAGCCGCAGAACATTGCTGTTGAAGTGGAAGTTGGAGAAGAAGAAGAACGTACGCTGGAAAATGTACCTATTACCATCGAGAATATGCCTGATTCGTATTCATATACGGTAACGCAGCCGGACGAGCTCACTTCCGACGTTACCGTATACGGAGCGGCCTCTGTTCTGGATGGTCTGAGTGAGAGCGATCTGACACTCACCGCTGACTGGGAGAACCGCGAAGGAGGATCAAGCCCTTCTGTTATCTCTGTTCAGCCGTCAGGTCCGCCTAACGTACAGATAGAGCCGGGAGTTGAAGAGATCACACTGGAATGGTCGGAAGAATCGTCTCAGAACAATCAGGACACAAATGCAGACAACTAAGAGAAGAGACGGAAATGAAGGAGAGATCATGCAATGAGTAAGATATTTGGCACGGATGGTGTCCGAGGTATTGCAAATACGGAACTCACCCCGGAGCTTGCGTTTCGTCTTGGCCGCAGCGGCGGTTATTATTTAACGAAAGAAGCGGAACATCCAAAAGCTTTGATCGGCCGGGATACCCGGGTTTCCGGTGAGATGCTTGAAGGAGCTCTTGTTGCGGGACTTCTTTCTGTCGGCGTGGAAGTCATGCGGCTCGGGGTGATTTCCACACCTGGTGTTGCTTATTTAACAAAAGCGGTCAGTGCCCATACAGGCATCATGATTTCCGCCTCTCACAACCCCGTGGAAGATAACGGGATTAAGTTTTTCGGCCCGGATGGGTTCAAGCTCACAGAAGCACAGGAACAGGATATTGAGGAGTTGTTGGAATCAGGCGGTGAACTGCCCCGCCCTACTGCTGAAGACCTTGGAGTAGTAAATGATTATTTTGAAGGCGGCCAGAAATATCTGCAGTTTCTAAAGCAGACTGTCAATGAGGACTTTTCCGGTATCCATGTCGCTCTTGACTGTGCCAACGGATCCGCTTCTTCCCTCGGTCCGCATTTGTTTGCAGATCTGGACGCGGAGATATCCACCATCGGCAACAATCCAAACGGCTTGAATATCAATGTGGATGTTGGTTCCACGAACCCTGAAACACTCGTCTCCTTTGTGAAAGAAAAAGGTGCGGATGTCGGTCTCGCTTTTGACGGCGATGCAGACCGTTTGATTGCGGTGGATGAGAAAGGTCAGATCGTTGATGGCGACAAAATTATGTATATCTGCGCAAAGTACTTAAAACAAGAGTTGACGCTCGCGGATAACACGGTTGTAACGACGGTGATGAGTAATCTGGGGCTGTATAAGGCTCTTGAGGATATCGGCATTCAAACGAAAAAGACGTCTGTCGGCGATCGTTATGTCATGGAAGCAATGAGAGAAGGCGGCTACAGCCTTGGCGGCGAGCAGTCCGGTCATATCATCTTTCTTGACCATGTCACGACCGGCGATGGGATGCTGACTGCGCTGCAGCTGGTTGATATTATGAAAGCATCCGGCAAGCCGCTTTCAGAACTGGCCGGCGAAATGGAGAAGTTTCCGCAGACGCTCGTGAACGTAGCCGTGGTCAACAAAGAGAACATCCATACCAACCCGCATGTAAGTGAAGCCATAGACCGGGTGGAAAATGAAATGGATGGAAACGGCCGCATCCTTGTGCGGCCTTCCGGAACGGAATCGCTGGTCCGCGTCATGGCCGAAGCCGAGACAAAGGAACTGTGTGACAAGTACGTGCAGCAGGTTGCCGATGTAGTCAAGCAGTACATGGGACGGGAGGAAGAAGCTTAAAAAAGCTGTATCCTCCCGCACTTTCCCGCTATCTGCAGCATATACTGGCAGAGAAACAGGTTTTTACATGCGGCAGAAAAGGGAAAGGGATTCTGAGTGTTATGCCGTTTGCCGGAAAAGACATTTGCCGCTTTGTTTCTTTTCTATGATGCCGTCATACAGGGTGGGAGGCATCCAATCCGCTGTTCGGAAAAAAGCTATTTTTGATGAAGAGCAGCGCTTCTCAAAATAGATGTTCTCCCACTCCTGAAATGAACATAAAAAGCACGGAATAAGGGGTTAAATGTTTAGAGGCAGAATCACTGCATTCAAAAAAGAATCGGCACGATGTTAGTTCTACCCGGATTTTAAGCGAAAAGAAAAGGAGGACGGCACAACTTCATAATACAAGCGCCCGGACTGTTCCCGGCCGGAGAAGCGGAACAGTTGACGAGGAGGAGGTTCATCGATGGATCGGCGGATGCCTCCCGGTTGCCTGTCACAACCGAAAATCCCGGTTTAAACCACAGAGGCGACTCTGTACCCAACAGCCTGGATGATGACGGCCTAACCTAAAAAACAATAAAGAGCGGGGCCGGGTGTGCCCCGTGCATACTATGGCCCCGTGATCAGGAGGTCATGACAGTATGTGTGGAATCGTAGGATATATCGGAAATGATCAGGCAAGAGATATTCTTATTAAGGGACTGCAGAAGCTTGAATACCGCGGTTACGACTCCGCAGGGATAGCCCTTGTAAATGATGACGGCGTGGAACTGCATAAAGAAAAGGGACGGATTGCCGCTCTGGAAGAAACAGTCGGCAGCGAGGGGAAAGGCACGACAGGCATCGGTCACACCCGCTGGGCGACCCATGGTGCACCGAGCCGTGACAATGCCCATCCCCATCAGAGCCTGAGCGGTCGTTTCACGCTTGTGCACAATGGTGTCATTGAAAACTATCAGCAGCTCAAACGCAAGTATCTGAGTGATGTCGAGATGGCCAGTGAGACCGACACAGAAATCATTGTGCAGCTTATCGAATCATTTACCGGCAGAGGAGAAACGGTTGACGAAGCGTTCCGTCAGGCGCTCTCGCTTCTGCACGGCTCTTATGCTATTGCCTTGATTGATAATGAAGATAACGAAACCATTTATGTCGGTAAAAACAAAAGTCCTCTTCTCGTCGGAGTGGGGGAAAAATCGAGTGTTGTAGCATCTGACGCGATGGCTATGCTCCATGTGACGAAAGAATTCATGGAGATCATGGATCAGGAGATTGTCATCGTGAAACAGAACAGCATCCAGGTGAAGAAACTCGATGGCACCGATGTGGACCGCGGCACCTTCACCACCGATATCGACGAAAGTGACACGGAAAAAGGGACGTACAGCCATTTCATGCTGAAAGAGATTGATGAACAGCCGTTTGTTATCCGGAATATTATTCAGAAATACCAGGACAAAGACGGCGACATCAAACTCGATCAGGATATCCGTGCCGCCCTTAACGATGCGGACCGTCTCTACGTGATTGCGGCTGGTACCAGCTATCATGCCGGTCTTGCCGGAAAAGAGCTGATGGAAAAAGTCGCAGAAAAACCGACCGAAGTTCATATTGCCAGTGAGTTCTTATACAATGAACCACTGTTGTCGGAAAACCCGCTCTTTATCTTTATTTCACAAAGCGGAGAGACCGCGGACTGCCGCGGCGTTCTCGTCAATGTGAAAGAAAAAGGCTGCCGGTCCCTGACCATTACAAACGTGCCGGGCTCCACCCTCACACGGGAGTCGGATTTCACCCTGCACACGTATGCCGGTCCAGAGATTGCCGTAGCTTCGACAAAAGCTTATACCGCCCAGATGGCGGTCTTCTCCATCCTCGCGATGGACGGCGCCCGTGCGCAAGGTATCAATTCAGATTTTAACGCCATCAGCGAGCTTGGTCTGATTGCGAATGCGATGGAAACACTGTGCGATCAGAAAGACCGTATGGAACAGGTGGCCCGTGACTATATGTCCGGTACCCGGAACTGCTTTTTCATCGGGCGCGCCATGGATTACCATGTCGTGCAGGAAGGAGCCCTGAAGCTGAAGGAAATCTCCTATATTCAGGCGGAGGGCTTTGCCGGCGGTGAACTGAAACACGGAACCATCGCCCTGATTGAAGACGGCACACCGGTTGTCGGCGTCACCACCCAGCAGCACGTAAACGCCAACATCCGCGGTAACATCCAGGAAGTGATCGCCCGCGGCGCCAACGCCTGCATCATCAGCACTGAAGCAACAAAAGAAGAAGGCGACACCATCGTGCTGCCAAACATCAACGAACTGCTCAGCCCGCTCGTATCCGTCGTGCCGTTGCAGCTCATTTCCTACTACGCTGCCCTGCACAGAGGCTGCGACGTCGATAAACCGAGAAATCTCGCAAAAAGTGTGACAGTCGAATAGATTAGTAGAAACAAATCAAAAAATTCCGGAGCACCACAGTGAAAATCTCAGCTAAAGCAGAAAAGAAAAGAACGAAACCAGAGCTGTTCCTCTGGTTTCGTTCTTTTTGTACCTCTTACGCTCCAATCAATACGTTTATCAAAGCGCTTCTTTAATGATTTTCTTAGAATAAAGCACGGAAAGAAGGCAAAAGATCGAGTACAGGAGCGTATACAATCCCATAACAATCAGCATTGGTGTCCAAATCTCGGTTCCAAATAAAAACCATCCAGATTTGACGGCAAAATAACTATGGGCAAGCCCAATAAGTAACGGGATCCCGAAGTTGTACATCTGTTTGCCCTGAATGCCTCGAAGTAGATCGCGCTCCGTAAATCCGAGTTTTCTCAGAATCGTATAGTTCGGCTGTTCTTCTTCACTTTCATCCATCTGCTTGAAATAAAGGATGCAGCCTGAAGTTATGAGAAAGGCCAGGCCAAGGAAGCCTACGATAAACATGATAGTCCCCATGTTTTGTTTTTGGTTCATCGCTGACTGGTATTGAGAGTTACTTTCCCCTTCTCCGGAGCCTTGTTCCAGGTAAATGTCATTGGCCGCCTGGATTTGACTTTGGCTGTCGAGTTCGATTCCTGTGTAGAGATTGGAAATCTCGTTATTCAAAGCAGGATCTTTCTCCTCTTGAATCGTGTTGAATAATGCATCATCGACAACAGCTGCCGGGAAACCGCCGCCTGTAAAGTAGTTTGAAACAACAGCATTTTCATGGAGGCCAAGGTATTCAAGCGTGACGGGCTGTTCTCCGCTATTTACGATCAGGTCGCCTTCCTCTTTAAAAGTAATGAAATTTTGTATTGCGTTACTGTAACCAGACAGCATGGTCCCTCCTTCATCTATGTCCACTCTATCTACAGCGGTCTCACTGATCACCGAGAGAGTCGTATCAGAAGGAGTGAAGTTCATTCCTTCCATATCAGCGGTCATAATATCCTCCATATTGACGTTCACCTGGATGACAGGAATTTGGACTGTCCTAAAATTGATACCGGCATTTTCCAAGGCCTGGGTGAAGGTCTCCGCGTCCTCTTCATTTGTAAAGGAAAAGTCATCCGGCGAATAAGACTCTGCCTGCTTTTCCGCTGAGTAGTAGGCAATGTAGCTCAACGATAAGAGACCAATAGCTAAAGCAGACACTGTTGTAATGATTGTCAGCAGAAAAGCATTCGATTTCATCCGGAACATAATAGAGGAGAGAGAAAGCACGTCATTGATATTCAAGTAGCCATCTTTCTTTTTTCTGATTACATTCGAAATAGTACTGACGGACCCTTTATACATGAAGTAGGTACCAATGATGACAGAAGCCAGGATAAAAATCATAGCAAAGAATAGACTGTTCATCGTTCCCAGATTCCCGCTGAAGAGAATGGAAGAGACGTAGTACCCGCTTCCGATCAGAATGATACCGAGTATACCCATAACCTTTTCCCAGATAGACAAATTCTTCACTTTTTCTTCTGATTTTGAAGTAGTTTGGAAGAGAGCCAAAATGGTTTGTCTTTTAATGAACAGGTAGTTCGTTACCATAATCAAAAGATAAATGCCGCCGAAGACAAGAAGTGTCTGAAGGAGAGCTTCACTTGAAAAATACAAGGTCGCAACCGCATCATCGAGTCCTGTCACTTTGAAAAAGATGAGCAGGATCAGTTTTGATATAGAAAAGCCGACGACTATTCCGATAACTAATGAACCAAAATAAATTATTAAATTTTCTGCACTTAAAATCCGAAAGATCCGGCCTTTTGTCATGCCGACCAATTGAAATAAACCAATTTCCTGACTCCGTCTTTTAATGAACAGTGTGTTGGCATACCAAAGGAAAACCGCTACAATGGCGACAAGCAGCACGGAGGCGGCACGCACCGCAGCTGTTCCTCTCACTCCCCCTTGAGCGTCCGCCATACTTGGGGTATACTGCAGCGTCACAAAAGCAAAATAAAGGCCGGCGCTGAAAACTAAAGCAAATACGTACAAATAATAGTTTTTCAGATTCTTTTTTAAGTTGCGGAAAATCAGTTGATTAATGCTCATAGTGAACCCCGCCTAACACGCCCTGCGTTTTCATGATATCCTTCAGAAGACTCTGTCTCGACTGACTCCCTTTATTAATCTCCGTGTAAATCTGCCCGTCTTTTATGAAAATAACTCTGTTGCAATAGCTTGCCGCGACAGGATCGTGGGTAACCATCACGACGGTCGATTCCCGTTTTTCATTTAAATCGCTCAGTTTGTTTAACAGGTCAGATGCGGATTTCGAATCAAGCGCCCCTGTCGGTTCATCAGCGAAGATAATGCTCGGCTCATGGATGAAGGCGCGGGCCGCAGAGGTTCGCTGCTTCTGACCTCCGGAAATTTCATTCGGATATTTGTTTTGAATGTCTTCGATTCCGAGATCTTTTGCTACTGTTAGAAAACGCTCATTTGCTTCTTTTTTCGGTGCTTTCGTAATGGATAAAGGGAGTAAGATGTTTTCTTTTACAGTCAGTGAGTCCAGGAGGTTATACTCTTGAAAAATGAATCCTAAATGACGTTTTCTGAATTCAGCCAGCTTTTTTTCTTTTTTACCCGTGATTTCCTGGTTCTCAATGTGAATGTGGCCATGACTTACTTTATCGATGGAAGAGAGAACATTCAAAAGTGTGGTCTTCCCTGATCCCGATGCCCCCATGATGCTGACGAAATCCCCTCTTTCAATGGAAAGGTCGATACTTCCCAACACCTCATTTTTCGTCATTTTATTCCCGTAACTCTTACGTACATTATTTGCTTCTAAAATGGTCGTCATGTTTATCTGACCTCCTTGATTAGCTGATTCTATTATAAAAGGAGAAAGGGGTATCCTTCCTTCGATTTATCTAACAAATGAAGGGAGGCATGTGACATTCTTGTCACATGCCCCTGATGGCTTCAAATTCATTCTTTTTTGGGAAGCTTAATGTAAACGTCGTTCCCTCGTTTCGTATGGATTGAACGTCGATATGAATATGGAGGGACCGGGCGATTTTTTTTGTTAAATACAATCCCATTCCTGTTGCGGCATGATCTTGATGCTGAGTGGTGGAGGTGAAGCCTTTATTGAAAATACGCGGTATGTCTTTCTCATCAATCCCTTGTCCTTCATCTTCGATTTCGAAAATAATCTGCCTGTCTTTCTCAAAACTTCGTATGTAGATTTCCGCATTCTCGCTGTATTTTACGGAGTTCGTCAAAAGTTGACGGATCATAAAGGCAAGCCATTTCGCGTCACTAAGGACGGAAGTTACATTCAGATCTACATCAAAGCCTAAACCTTTTTGCACGCACCAGGATTGCAAAGTTTTGATTTCTGTAAAAACGAGCGATTCGAGGTCCGTTTGTTCCAGGTATAAGTCATTTTCTATAAAAGGCATGCGTTTTTGGTGCAGCTGTTGGTCGAGCAAAAGATGAATGCGCAGCCACTCGTAAGTGAGCTGGGCTTTCAATTTTTGATCCTCCATGCGGTCCATGATGAGGTGGATTGCCGTCATAGGGGTTTTGACCTCATGAATCCACGACAGCATCTCGTCCTTTTCCTGTTCAAGAAGCATTTGGTTTTCCGAGCCCTCTTGCTTCAGTCTTTCAATCTGTTCTGTCATGGCCTCTTCCACAATGGCCTCAAAAGGCCGGTTTGCCTCCGGGACGCTCGTCAGGTCAAAATCACTGTCCCTGTTCTTCAGTTTATGGTAAAACCTGGTTTCTTGTTGGTAACGAACTATAAGAAAGACGCTGCATATAAAGGAAGACAAAAATACATAATAGAGCACCGCTGTCATAGGGATGGCCGGGTCGAGATACGTCAGCAAAAGAGCCAGGCCCTGCAGCAGGACAAGCAGTCCGATCCAGCTGATCCGTTCGACTAGGAAAGTTCTAATCATGGGGACTCTCCTTCAACCGCTGCGTACCCTTGACCCACCTTCGTTTCGATCAAGTGGCCGAGTCCAATTTCGTCCAGTTTTTTCCTTAAACGGTTAATGTTCACTGTGAGTGTATTGTCGCTGATAAAGCGCTGGTCATCCCATAAACGGTTAATCAGCTCCTCACGGGTCACGATTTTACTTTTCTTTTCTACCAGCTGTTTTAAAATAAACATCTCATTTTTCGTCAGTTCCACTGTGCCCCGTTCATTGGTTACGCGGTTCCGCTCTTGTTCGATAGTTGCGCCTGCCCACATCTTTAGTTCCGGTTGCTCGGTATTATAATTGTAGACACGGCGGAGAATGGCCTGAATCTTTGCGATCAGCACATCAAAATGGAAAGGTTTTTGGACAAAATCATCCGCCCCAAGGTTCATAGACATCACCATATCCGTCGGGTGGTCCCGGGACGATAAGAAAATAATCGGCACATTGGAATGTTCACGAATCATCCGGCACCAGTGAAACCCATCGAACTTTGGCAGTTGAATATCAATGATGACAAGCTCTGGTTCGATCTCCGAATATTCATTCATGACCCTGCTGAAATCAGAAATCCCGTAAACGTCGTGCGACCACTGGCCGAGACGGTCCTTCATTTCGTTAAATAAGCTTTGATCGTCTTCGATCAGGAGTATTTTGAACATCGCAACCACCTCTTTCGTACACTCTCTTTTTCGAGTATAGCAAATATGGGAAAAGATTACTTTTCAAAAGAGAAATTCTTATTCGCGGTCCTTCGCTCTTTGTCTGAAAGGGTCATTTGAAAATGGTAACAAACCTTAAACAAGCATCTGCACATTCGAATCTCCGGCATCGTTGAAAGTATCAGAAAAACTGATAATCTACTATTGAGCATAAATATTTTATGTGATAATATTTAGAAAAATCTCCAAAAGCAGATCATTTCGTTACGTGACTTTATCTTTTCCGGATAAAATCCCTTATGGAGACTGACTGACTTTGTGGGAGCGCTGGTCAATGTATGATAAGAATACAGTTTATGTTGTGGGAGAGGCAAAATCTCCAGAGAACAATCCTATTATGAAGCAGTACGAAACTTTTTTTGTCAGCTTCGTCATTGATCAAAGCGATGGTACTATTTTAGATGCGGACTGTACTTCGGTTTTAGGGCTGACCAAAAATTTTGTACAATCTCTGTTCACCGGTCAGAATATCCGGGACACTGACACTGTATCCAATATGGTGATGAATCGTTATCTTGGATCTTCTCAGAAAGCGATTATTGTTGCTTTCAAGAATGCCCGGAAAAAATATGAACAGGCCCTTGAATAATAATAACTTTCATCACGCTGCTTTATCTATTATACGTAGATAAAACCCAGCTGATAGGAATTTCATTTTCCTATTGGCTGGGTTTTTCTTATATTATTACACTTTTTAAAAAGAAAGGAGTTTTTCCATGATTCAGGATGGCTTTTTGTATTTAGGGATCATGATTGGACTGGCCGGGCTTATTGCTTACATAGAAAAAACCTCGGACAGCAAGTTCTTCAAGTACGTGCCTGGTATTATCCTTATTTATTTTGGCGGTGCCTTTTTAAAAACTATCGGCGTGCTGGGGGACAGTGAAGCCGTTGATAATACCTACGGTACCGTAAGGGATGCGATTTTACCTGCTTTGATTCTTTTGATGTTATTAAACTGTGATTTACGCAAGCTCATTAGATTAGGCCCCAAAATGCTGATTGGATACTTTACTGCGGTATTCAGCATTATTCTGGGTTTTGTGGTGACGTATCTCATCTTTAAGGGTCTTTATGTCACAGATACGTGGCAGGCACTCGGCGCATTGGCGGGGAGCTGGACCGGCGGCTCCGCTAATATGGCTATCATTCAGGGGATCCTTGACATACCGGAAAATATCTTTGGTTATGCGCTGGTGATGGATACCATTAATTATTCCAGCTGGGTGATGATTATGTTCTGGCTTGTTCCGTTTGCGGCCATTTTTAACCGCTGGGCAAAAGCGAACACTTCCCACCTTGATGAAGTAAGCAAAGAGCTGATCGAAGAAGAAGAACAAAAAAAGAATGAAAAAACAAGCTTCGTTCACTTAATAGGATTAATTGCTATAGGAATATTTGGTTCTGCCCTTGCTACGAGTATTGGCGGTATGCTCCCATCCTACGGAGATATTATCAGCCCGCTCACATGGACGATATTTATTGTTTCTATCGCAGGGGTGCTGCTTGCCATGACGAGAGTCTCCAAAATTCCCGGTTCCATGGATATAGCCAATGTCTTTCTTTACGTGGTGATAGCGCTTATTGCTTCCAGGGCGGATTTCTCTGATTTTTGGCAGGCGCCTGTTTATATTCTTTCCGGTTTTATCATTTTGGCCGTCCATGCCCTTATCATGGCTTTGGCGGCGAAAGTGTTTAAGCTGGATCTATTTACACTTGGTGTCTCAAGCCTGGCCAATATCGGCGGAATGGCTTCCGCACCTCTGCTCGCCGGCGCCTACCACCGCGCGCTCATTCCCATCGGGGTCGTAATGGCACTGGCGGGTTCCTTCTTTGGAACTTATTTCGGCCTGCTCGCCGCACAGTTACTGTCCTTTTTGTAAAAAACTCTTATACCGTGCGGTTGATATCAGATAAAAGGAGTCAGACGTCGTGAAAATTACTGAATTATGGACACAAAAAACAACACTCCCTTTGGGCAAACCTTTTAAAACAGCTCTTAGAAGTATCACTTCCATTGAAGTGGTGGATATAACCATTCAGCTTGAAAATGAGGATAGCGGCTTTGGATCCGCTTCCTCCACATGGCAGATCACCGGAGAATCACTGGAAAGCATCGAAACAGCCATGGAGGGACCGATCAAACAAGCGGTCCTCGGCCGGGATATTGAACAGCTGGAAGACATTCTAGCCGCTGTGCAGGGGTGCTGCGTGGCGAATACAAGTGCCAAAGCTGCAGTTGATATCGCACTGCATGACGCCTATTGTAAAATGTTCGGGCTGCCCCTTCATCAGTACCTTGGAGGGGGCGCCTTATTCCCTGTTACAGATATGACTGTCGGTATCGATGATCTCGAAAAGATGCAGGACAGCGCAATACAATCCAAGGAACAGGGCTTTGATGTGTTAAAAATAAAAGTCGGCAAGGAGGAAGAACGAGACATTCAGCGTATCACCACTATCAGCGAAACGGTAGGGGACAGCGTGAAGCTTCGTCTGGACGCTAATCAGGGGTGGAACAGCAAACAGGCTGTTAACATTATCCGCATTCTCGAGGAAAAAACAAATCTTGAATTAGTGGAACAGCCGGTCGCTGCCCAGGACATAGCCGGTTTGAAATATATCCGGGAACGAGTGAATACTCCGATCATGGCGGATGAAAGTGTTTTTTCGCCAGCAGATGCGTTTCGATTGATAAAAGAGGAAGCCGTGGACCTGCTTAATATTAAACTGATGAAAAGCGGGGGATTGCGCCGGGCCAGGCAGATAGCTGATGTGGCCCAAAGTGCAGGCGTCGAATGTATGATTGGCAGCATGATGGAATCCCACCTATCTGTTACAGCAGCCGCCCACCTCGCTTATGCCCACAGTAATATTACAAAATATGATCTTGATGCCGCACTCTGGCTGCAGGATCAAGATGTACAAGGAGGGATGAAGTGGCAGGGAAACACCGCTGAGCTGTCAAATAGGCCGGGACTTGGATTAGATTAACTCTTGGAGGCAGCTGTTGTTGAAAAACTATGCTAAGCCGCTGATTTTTGTTTGACTCGCTGTTGTCACAGAAAGTATGCTGTTTTCCACAAGTGTGAGCAAAAGAACAATGGACGAAAGCATGATCCATTCTCTGAACTCGGGCAGCACGGTAGAAATGATTAAGGACCTGGAGGATTCTGCTTATGGAATAGAACTCTCCGGAGCAAGGCGGTATATGGACCAGGACCGTCATTTCCCGATGGTTTGTTTCAGCCATCGGGATTTTTATTCCAGTACCTGTTACCACACGGTTGGTGTTTCTGTCCTTGTATCACAGATAGAATACTGAAGTTTTAGGGAGAAGTTCCCGCGCTCTGCAGGTGGAGAGTGTGGTATACTTTTAATAAAGGAAGGGAGGGTTAAAAATGAATAATAACGATGTCCTGCATCAGATTCTCGGCACTGTTCAAAGCATGGAACAACGTCTGCAGCAGGTAGAGACGAATATGGTG
Organism: Salibacterium lacus; assembly: GCF_042684865.1. Classification (NCBI taxonomy): domain Bacteria; kingdom Bacillati; phylum Bacillota; class Bacilli; order Caryophanales; family Bacillaceae; genus Salibacterium; species Salibacterium lacus. Next base: position 430,780 of record NZ_JBHUML010000003.1, on the reverse strand, counting down.
ACACGGGATGAAGTACAGCACCTCATTAAAGAAGAAACGAAATCCCTGGCAACCAAAGAGATGTTGGAAGACGTTGCAACAAAGGACATGCTGGAAGGACTGGCAACGAAAGAGTCGCAGAAAGCCTTGGCCACGACAGATCAGGTTGGCGGTCTGGAGAAGCAGGTTGATTCGCTGCAGACAACAGTGACCCGTATGGAAAGCAGACAGGAATTGATATATAATCAAACAGCGCAGCTTTCTGAATTCCGCACAGAAGTAACAACGGAACTTTCTGATGTGAAAGACCGGATTTCGTTTCAGACCCACAAACTCAGCGAAGCCGAACTGGAATTGTATAAACTGAAGAACTCCCGCTAAAAAGAACCGGCAGCGCCGTTGTGTCTTTTTTACATCATCTTACTCCTCTATTTACTTCACCGGCCCTCCGCTAAAGTACCTCAATGCACATCAAAATGTACAACCCCTCCCTAAATAAGCAGCTTTTTTCAATTTACCAATTTACGAGAGGAGTTGGAGTATTCCATTCCTCCCGCGTTTTTTAAAGACAGAATTTACTATTACTTTTAAATCTTTACCGAAGGCGCCTGTCAGAGCGCTTTTTTACTGGTTTTCTTAGTATAAAGCATGGAAAGAAGGACAAAGATCGAGTACAGGAGCGTTTATAGTCCTATAACAAGGAGCATCGGTGTCCAGATCCCGGTTCCAAATAAAAACGAACCGGATTGGACGGCAAAATAACTGTGTGCAAGCCCAATAAGTAACGGGATCCCGAAGTTGTACATCTGCTTGAAATAAAGGATGCAGCCTGAAGTTATGAGAAAGGCCGGACCGAGGAAGCTTATATTCATGACAGATCCGGAATGGGAGCTAAGCTCATCATACATAAAAGGACTGTACGCAAGTTTTGCTCACAGCCCTGCCTGCAATTTTATATCAATGGAAAGCTGGTTTAGGGCATGTAAGCCCTTCTGTTATGAATCCCGAGAGAATAATCGAATGTAAGGTCGAGGGTGGATGTAGTTAGACGAACGGTGGTCCACTCTGCTGGATTTTCCGTGTTGTGAGACACTTCGATATCATGAATCTCCGGTTCTTCAGGAACGGTTCCTGGAGGATTTGTGTCGACATTACGGGGAGTTAGTGAAAAATCAGCTGCTTCTATCTCAGAAGCTTCGATTCGTTTGTTTAAGTGCACATCCACTGTATTTTCATCTACTAACTCCATTTCTGTTACTCGTCTCCAAAGCGATGTATCCGCCGTGATGGCCCGTTCCATAAATACAGTAAACTGCGCGCGGCTGACATGTTCCTTCGGGCGGAAGATGCCGTTTTCCGTCCGCGTAATAAAATATTGATCGAGAGTGGCAATATTCTCTCTATGACTGTCGTGGGCCTGCTCGAGATCTTGTACTTCCACGTTTTTATCCTCAAATGGAATCAGGTCATAAGCTGCCGTCAAAAGTGATGCCATCTGCTCTCTGGTTAGTTTCATGGACGGAGCAAATTCCGTATTATTCTTCCGACCTGTCATGATACCGGCCTCATGAACCGCTTCGGAGTAAGGAGTGAAATAGCTGTCCGGTCCGAGGTCCTGAAACGAAGATGCTGCGTTCTGATTCACGGGAAGATCCAACGCTGAAACAAGCATAGCTGCCGCCTGCCCGCGGTTTATATCCCGTTCCGGTTTAAAGGTGCCGTCCGGATACCCGCTGACATACCCGCGTTCCGCCATATCCTCGATCTCCGGCTCTGCCCAGTATCCTCCTGCTACATCTGAAAAGACGTCTTCTTCTTCTGATGCAGCGTGCTCTGTTATCAAACCGGACAACATAACCAAGCACACCACCCCTGCAGTAAGTTTCCCTTTATGACATATTCGTGTCATGTAACCATCCTTCTCCCATCTTTTTATTCTATTATCATTGTATGACAAACGGAGGATGTACAAAATATTCGATTATTATTTGGTCAAAATAGTTAAAATGGCGCGGATCAGCTATATTTTTTACATAAAAGACGAACATTTTAAATATTATTTGTATAAAAAGTTCGTTAAAAATATTGATGGAATATCTCGAAAAGTGTTATAACTAGTAGTATTGGTTATGATAATTTTCTATTTATTTGAGGTGAATGGTTTGGATTTTTCGCGTTCATACGAGTCCATTAAACAGATTGCAGATCAGATTTATGCGAACCCGGAACTGGGTTATAAGGAAACGAACACGAAAGAACTGGTACTTGACTATTTAACACAGGTGAATCCGGATATCGAGGTGCAGCATTTCAGCACGACCGGTTTCCGGACCACGCTCGGAAGCGGAGAGAAGCCGCTGCACATCGCGTTTATCGCAGAACTTGATGCGGTATATGCTCCGTCGCATTTCCGGGCCGGACCGGAAAACGGGGCGGCTCATAACTGCGGGCATTATACGCAGGTGGCAATTGCACTTGCGTTGTACCAGCAGCTTTTTGAAAGTGGAAGGTACGAGGCTTTTGATTATAAGCTTTCCTTCATTTTTGTGCCGGCGGAGGAGTATCTGGATCTGGCGTACCGGGAAGACCTCCGCCGCGAAGGTACCATTACTCATTACGGCGGGAAACCGGAAGCCGTAAAACTGGGCGTGTTTGATGACATTGATATCAGCATGTGTGTGCACGCGATCGGCGGAGAGTTCGAGCAGCGGACGGTGGAAGTGAACAGTGACCTGGCCGGCTTTCTATATAAGAAATATCACTTTAAAGGCAAAGCCTCTCATGCCGGTCTGGATCCTTTCTCCTCGGTGAATGCCTATAATATCTCTACGCTGTTTAATACAGCGGTCGGATTGTCCCGGCAGCAGCTGAATGAAAAAGAGATGGTGCGCATCAATCCGATTGTAATGGATGCGGATATGTCGACAAATGTGGTTCCGAATCGGATGACTGTCGGTACGGATCTGCGCACGCAGTCTCTGGATTATATGACAGAAGCGGCGGAGCGTCTGGATCGGGCAGCGGAAGGCTCCAGTCACGCACTGATGGGAGATGTGGACATTGAAACGCAGATGGGATATCTGCCGTTTAAGCAGGACCGCTATTTATCAACGTTTGTAAAAGCGGCGTTTGATAAAAATGAACAGATCCCCCGGTTGATGAGTGATAACCCGATCAGTGCAGCAGGAGATATCGGTGATTTATCTTACATGATGCCGTGCATTCAGATTGGATACAGCGGCTTTACCGGCACGATCCACGGTGATGACTTTATCGATATTGACCCGGTATTCATTTATCAGGTCTTTCCGCAGTTTTTGACGGAAGTGTTGGAAGAGATGAATGGAAACATAGAAAGAGAGAATGTGTACCGCAGAAGTTATGAGGATTATTTAGACGTTATAGCTTCCATTACAGAATAAGCAGGGGGAACTGGAAATGAACAAAACAAACTTTGTGCTGCTGCTTTTTTTCGCAGTAATCATTATCACCATCGCAGAGTTAATCGGTATTCAGAGCATCTCTTTAGGCTCAATTACCATCAGTCTGCTGCCGCTTGTTTTTGCCATTGTCATGACGATGGTGCTGGGAATGAAAGTGTTCCGCGGCGGATGGATAAAAAGGATTTACAGTAAACAAAATGTGGATTTTGCGAGTAAATACTTAATTTTCATTATGCTCCCGCTGATGGCGAGGTACGGAGCGGATGTCGCACCGCAGATGGGGGAAATTCTGCAGGTCGGCTGGGTGTTTATCATTCAGGAAATCGGCAACCTGGGAACGGTTCTGATCGGACTGCCGATTGCCGTACTTATCGGTCTCCGCCGCGAAGCTATCGGCGCAACGCTTGGTATCGGACGTGAAGGGGAGCTTGCCTACATTTCCGAAAAGTACACACTGGAGTCCGACGAAGGACGCGGCGTTCTCTCTTTGTATATCATCGGGACGATATTCGGAGCCTTGTTTTTCAGTATCATTGCGCCTGTGCTGCTGGATCTCGGCTTTCGTCCGGAGGCGCTTGCGATGGCGTCGGGTGTCGGCTCGAGCAGTATGATGACCGGTGCCTCCTCCACCCTGGTGGCGCGGCTTCCGGAGATGGAAAGCACGATAACATCTTACGCGGCTGCCAGTCAGCTCTTAACCAGCTTTCTCGGAACATTCACGATGATCTTTCTGGCTGCGCCGCTGCAGCAGTTCATGTATAAATTCTTGGTTAGGAGTGACCGGACATGACGGCAGGTCTGAATCAATACGTCAAATACGCGCTCGTACTGCTTCTCAGTATTGCTCTCATATTATTTACCCAGGAAATCAAACTGGTCAAAAATCCTGAAAGCACGCCGGTGACCTGGTTAACGATAGCAGGTCTGTTCAGTCTCTATCTTTTCTCCATGATGGGCATCGGCATTTCACAGATTATGAAAAAAATAGATGTCTCGTTTTTGAGAAACTTTCCTATTCTGGGGTGGGTGTCGATTACGTCGCTTGTGATGTGTTTAATCTTTGACTTTTTCGTCACAGCGATTCAAGCGGTGGACTTCTTGTCCATTACGACACCGATTCTGACGTTTGCCGGAATATCCGTTGTGGACCGGCTCGCGGATCTGCGGAAATCGTCATGGAAAATCGGCCTCGTTGCCGTATTCGTCTTCATCGGCACCTATGTTGTCAGCGCGCTGATCGCTCAATTCGGGCTGACGCTGGCCGGCTGATGGATTTACTTTTTACGTAGAAATACCAGCAAAAAACGCGCGGTGCATTTCATTATGAAACGCCGTGCTTTTTTATCCTTAACCCTTGTAACACGATGTATAAACTTTTATACTGTAAGGGCATTCCATTGAAAGGAAAGAATAGGTTATGGATAAAGAGATGATGAAAGGCAACATTGATTTGATTCTACTGTCGTTGGTGGCGGACCGGGATCTGTACGGTTATGAGATGACGAAGAAGCTGAAGAGCCTGAGTGATGAGGCGTACAACATGAGTGAAGGAACGCTGTATCCGGCCCTGAAGCGGATGGAGAAGAAAGGCTGGGTGACATCGTACTGGAGCGCGCCGGAAGGAGAACGACGCAAAAAATATTACGTCATCACCGAAGAAGGCGGAGCCGAACTCGAACGCAAACGCAGAGACTGGGCGTCGCTTCATGATCTGCTGGATAAGGCGGGAAGAGCGTATGACACGTAAACTGGAGACTTATGTGAAGCGGATTGCCAATCAGACCGACTGCAGCCACGCGGAGCGTGATGATCTGTATGAGGAATTGTTATCGCATGTTCTGATGCGGCGGGATGAAGAGATCGAAGCCGGAAAAACGGAAGACGAAGCGGAGGAGGTGGCAATAAGCATGTTCGGGAAGGAAGCGCGTATCGGAGATGGCCTGCAGCAGGCGATGTTTCCGTTCCGGCGGGAACTGCTGCTGACACTTGCGGTGCTTAGTTTTATGTTCACGTTTGGAACGTACATTGCGGTACTTATTCAGGAACAGGCGGCTCTAACAGAAATGCTTATAGGAACAATCGGTCATTCAGCTGTGCTGTTTTTTGCGTTGAACCGTGTGTTTGCTGTAAACCGGAAATTATGGGTGGCGCTGGCTCTTGTGCTGAATGTATTACTTTTACTTTATGTCCACTCTATGTCCATAGAGTTTTACAGCCTCTGGCGCCCGGCCTGGCTGATAGTGGTTGTGTTAAATATGTACCTCATTTACCGAACCGTATTAACGTATGAACAGCATAAAGAGCTTATAACCGCGCGGCGTGTCATCCATATTGTCAACATAACTCTCGCTCTTTGTGGAGGTATCGCAGCATTATCGGTTGCATTTGCTGCCATGATCTTTGGAGGCTCTCCCGTCATACTTTTGAGCGTGCTCATTCCGATGGGGGTGTGGGCGATTCTATATAAGAGCCAGATTAAACTGCTCCCTAAACGCCCTAAGTTGGTATACTCAAGCTTAATTCTGACCGTTGCTGTTTTGGCTTCCATGATATTCACCTTTCCGTTCGTCATAAGTTTACTCGAATAAAAATGCTGTCCAATGATAAAAAAAGAGCTTGGGGTTGTCCCCCAAGCTCTTTTGGCATATCACAGTGCAGCATTCTTTTTTATGCTTTAACGAGCGCTTCCTGGCCGTAGAAAGCGGCTTTGTAGAGTTCTTTCATCTGCGTTTCGGTCGTTTCACGCGGATTAGTGCCGGTGCACGGATCGTCCATGGCATTTTTCGCCATGGTGTCTACATGCTTGTTGAAGTCCTCTTCGGATACGCCGAAGTCCTGCAGGGTAGTGGCAAGACCGAGGTCTTTGTTCAATTGAAAGATATATGCCACAAGCGCATCGGTTAATTCTCCATCGTCAGCTCCCTCCAGATGGAGACGACGGGCAATTTCAGCGAACCGGTCTTCTACGACGGCGCGGTTGAATTGAATGACATATGGCAGGTAGATTGCATTGGCGTACCCGTGCGGGATGCCGAATGTCGGCCCACTCTTATGGGCCAGGCTGTGGACGTTGCCGAGTACCGCGTTGGCAAACGCCATGCCGGCCATCGCCTGAATGCTGTGCATTTGTTTGGCTGCGTCCTGACTGCCCTGGCAGGAAGCCAAAAGATTATTCTTAATCACTTCGGCGCCGCCGAGAGAAAGAATGTCGGTATACAGAGTTCTTGGTTTCGCTACATACGCTTCAATGGTATGGGTGAACGCATCCATGCCGGTGTATGCTGCAATGTGCCCGGGCAGGCTTTCGATCATGGCAGGATCGATAATGGCGATATCGGGTGTCAGTTCGAAATCGGCAAGGGGATACTTGATATTGGTTTTTTCATCCATCACGACAGAAAGGTTGGATACTTCCGAACCGCTTCCGCTTGTTGTAGGAATGCCGGCAAACTTTGCCTTTTTGCGGAGCCGTGGAAGTTCAAACGGCTTTGTGGCATCTTCAAAGGAAAGTTCCGGGTATTCGTAAAAGAGCCAGATCGCTTTGGCGGCATCCATCGCAGAGCCGCCGCCGATGCCGATAATCCAGTCAGGCTGGAAAGACGCCAGTTCCTCTGCTCCCTGTTTGACCATCGCAGCGGTGGGCTCTGTGTTATATCCTTCCAGTACTTCTGTTTCAATCTCAGCTGCAGCAAGATGTTCCTGAATGGTAGTGAGGCTGCCGTTTTGTTTCACGGAACCTCCTCCAATGATCAGCGCCGCCTTTGTTCCTTCCAGGGAACGCAGCACTTCCAGAGCATTGTCTTCAAAGAAAATATCACGCGGTATTGTAAATCGACTCATAATGGGGACCTCCTTGAAATGTTGTTTCGTTTTCCATAGTACAGCCTGGGGTAGTAAGATGGTAGTACGCACTTTTCAGTCACGTAGTAACTACATGGATACTACCAGCGTAATTCATCGATGGAGGGATGAAAAAAATGACAAGAGCTTCCGTACAGGAGTTCAACTGCGAAAAAGAACTGACATTATCTTTAATCGGTGGCAAATGGAAAATGATTATCCTGTGGCATTTAGGTAAAAAAGGAACGAAGCGGTTCGGAGAGCTGAAGCAGATGCTGCCCAACATCACACAGAAAGTACTGACCAAACAGCTGCGGGAACTCGAAGAAGATGAGCTCATTCACCGCGAAGTCTATCCGGTCGTTCCGCCGAAAGTGGAATACTCCCTCACCGAGCATGGCACCGGCTTAATTCCTATTCTTGAAGCCATGTATGAATGGGGAAGCACGTATATGGATACAGTCGGAAAAGAGAAAGACGATGTGCACTATTCCATCATTTAAGAAGCAGTGTATTTAGCGGTCTGGCTGAATAACTGCTAAGATGGACATACAACATAGATGGATAAATGGGAGATGTTAGCATGAAAGCGGCAGTATGGCACGGCGCAAAAGATATACGTATAGAAGAAAAAGAGGATCCCGCACCGAGGGGCAAAGATGTCAAAGTGAGGGTGGCGTGGACAGGTATATGCGGCAGTGACCTGCACGAGTACCTGGACGGGCCTATGACCATTCCCGAAGAAAATCCGGACCCGTTAACCGGAGAAACCGCACCGCTTACAATGGGGCATGAATTCTCCGGCGTAGTGGAAGAAACGGGAGAGAACGTATCCGGATTTTCCGCCGGCGACCGGGTTGTTATTAATCCACTTGTTACGCATGGAAACAAAGGTCCGGCATACGACATTTATGATGGATTCAATTTCGTTGGTCTTGGTCAGGACGGCGGCTTTGCCGATTATGTCGTTCTGGATGAAAAACATCTGTACAGCCTGCCGGACCATCTAAGTCTTGAGCAGGGTGCGCTCGTGGAACCGTCGGCTGTCGCGGTGCAGGCTGCAAAAGAAGGGAAGCTTCAGGAAGGGCAGACTGTCGGCATTTACGGTGCGGGACCGATTGGGCTGCTGACAGTGGCAGCGGCAAAAGCTTTCGGTGCGTCGAGCATTGTTGTGCTTGATTTGTCCGAACCGAGACTTGAAAAAGCAAAAGAAATGGGAGCCACCCACGTCATCAACTCCGGAGAGCAGAAACCGGAGGAAGCGGTGAAAGAAATCGTTCCTGATGGTTTTGACGTAACATTTGAAGTGGCCGGAGTGGAACCGACATTAAATCAGGCCATCCGCACCACAACACCGAGAGGAATGGTTGTCATCGTATCGCTGATTACCCATCCTGTTGCAATCACCCCGATGGACCTTACCAGCTCCGGGGTTATGATCACATCAAGTGCGGCATATGAGCCCGAGGTTTATCAAAAGACGATCGATCTTATCGCATCAGGCACGATGGAAGTCAAAGAAGCAGTAACCCGCCATATCGCATTAAACGATATCGTGGAACAAGGATTTGAAGCACTCGCAGGTGATAAATCAGAAGTGAAGATTCTGGTGGAACTGAGCGGAGAATCATAAACAAAGGTCATTAAAAAGAAGGGACTGTATCTTTAGATACAGTCCCTTCTTTTTACCACGGGGCAGAAGTGGAAGGTGTGAGGACGCCCCGATTGACGGAGGTTACAGCAGGGTGCTTTCAGCTGTCCTTCAAACGACTGTGGACACTATCATCGATTAATCAGGGAGTAGTGTCCACGGATCTGCGGCAGCTTTGTGCCGGAAGCGGAACATGGAGTCCCGGCTCACACAAAGCCTACAGAGGAAGAACATACAATGCTTATTCAACTGCTGCAAACAATAAAAAGGAATCTGGACTGATAATAATGTCAGTCATCATCTGTATATAGTCAGGAAACTAATGAAAATAGTTTGAGATCATGCAGGTTGTAACAGGAAAAGCAGACACCGGATACCCCTTATTTCGTGAGGACTGTCAAAGATTTTCTCATCGTTGGTTGACAATACATCTGGGAGGCCATAGAATTAATGATAATGATTATCAATTTCGTCATCCGCTCTATGAAAAGAGCGGGGAACGTGACAGCTTACATATTTTCTTGAAGAGAAGGGGTTTTTATAATGAGGAAATGGTGGTTGTTCTTTTTATCGCTGGTATGTTTAATTGTACTCGGCGCCTGCTCATCCGGGCAATCTTCAACCTCGACGTCGGGCTCAGACGCAGCGGAAGACTCAGAGCAGAACAGTGAAACGTCCGGCACAGAGGAAGAGAAGCTGGAAGAACCGATTGTGATTGAGCATGCTTTTGGGGAAACAGTGATTGAATCAAAGCCTGAACGCGTCGCAACAGTCCAGTGGGGGAATCAGGATGTTGCGCTTGCTATGGGTGTTATGCCGGCAGGTTTTTCTGCGGCGAATTACGGAGTGACAAATGAAGAAGGGATGCTGCCGTGGACGGAGGAAAAAGTTAAAGAACTCGGCGGCGATCCAACGGTGTATCAGGATACGGACGGTCTTGACTTTGAGGCGGTTTCCGATACGAATCCGGATGTTATTCTGGCGGCATACTCCGGTATCACACAAGAAGACTATGACACACTGAGTAAAATTGCTCCGGTTGTGGCTTATCCGGAATCACCGTGGACAACCCCCTGGCGTGAACAGATCAGAATGAACGCAAAAGGGATGGCAATGGAGGAAGAAGGAGAACAGCTTATTAAAGATACAGAACAACTGATCAGTGAAAAAACAGCTGAATATCCTGAAATGAAAGGGAAAAAAGTGGTCTGGGCCAACTTCTCTGCTGATGACATGTCAGAGCTGCATTTGTATACACCGGCCGACACCCGCGTTTCTTTTCTGACGGAAGAACTGGGCATGCAGTATCCTGAGAGTGTTAAGAACTTAATAGAAGATGAGTCTTCCTTTTCGTTAAGCTTGAGTGCGGAGAATGCTGACGTTCTCAATGACGCCGATATCATTATCGGGTACGGGGATGAAAGCCTGTATGAAGCTGTGAAAGCCGATCCCCGTCTGGGCCGAATAGATGCAATAGAGAGAGGTTCTGTGGCGTTTATCGGCGACGGAACAGCCTTGGCAGCTTCCGGGACGCCGACTCCGCTTTCCATCTCTTATACTATCGACGACTATCTGGGGTTAATCGGAGATGCAATCAGCCAAATCGATGAGTAACACATTAAAACAAAAAATACAGCCGGGCGCACATGTTCCGAAGCATTTGACGATTGTACTGACTGCTTCTTTCCTTTTGATTGTATTATGTGTGCTGGCTTCTCTCGCTTTTGGATCACGGTTCGTTCAATGGGACCAGTTGATGGCGGGTTTGTTCCATTCCGAAGTGGACTCTTACGGGGCGACAGTTGTCCGTGAAAGAATTCCGCGGACTGTGTTCAGTTTTTGCTGCGGGGCGGCTCTTGGTGTTGCGGGAGCACTGATGCAGGCGGTCACGCGCAACCCTATCGCCGATCCGAGCATCCTTGGCGTCAATACTGGAGCTTCTCTGTTTGTGGTCTGCGGTATCGCGTTTTTGAATATCAGCACGGCCGGACAGTACATATGGCTTGCGATAGCAGGGGCTATGGTGACGGCGGTTTTTGTTTATGGAATTGGATCTATGGGCCGCGGCGGCGCTACGCCGTTGAAGCTCGTTTTGGCAGGTGCGGCTACAAGCGCCGCCCTTTCTTCTCTGGTAAGTGCTGTTATGATTCCGCGTACCACTGTCATGGATGAATTCAGGTTCTGGCAGGTAGGAAGTGTGGGGGCGGGAAGCTGGAGTTCTATTGCTGCTTTCCTCCCTTTTCTTGTTTTGGGACTGGTGCTCGCATTGTTATCAGCCCCGGCTCTCAATGCATTGGCGCTTGGAGATGAAGTAGCTTCCGGACAGGGCGTCAGGACAGGAGTGCTGAGAATGACCGCGGCTTTCGCAGGTGTCATTTTATGTGGAGCGGCAACGGCGCTGGCAGGACCTATAGGTTTTATCGGGCTCTTATCTGCTCACCTTATCCGTTTTATACTTGGTCCCGACCTGCGTTTTATCATTCCGCTGTCTGCTGTGGCAGGGGCTGTGATATTGACGATATCTGACGTGGGAGGCAGACTGATCGGCAGTCCCGGAGAACTTGAGGTTGGTGTTGTTACATCTTTTGCAGGTGCTCCACTGTTAATATTACTAGCTGCTGGAATGAAGGTTCGTTCTCTATGAAAAAGCAAGCAATGACTATAATTACAGCAGGAAGGCGCAAAAGATGGCGCAGATGGATTATTATGAACAGTCTGCTCGGGCTGCTTTCTATTGTGCTGTGCTGTGCCATGCTTTTGCTGGGGAATACAATTTACACGCTGGAGGAAGTCATCGGGGCCCTTTCTGGAGAAGCATCTGACGGAGCGTCATTTGCTGTAACTACCATCCGTCTTCCAAGAATGCTTGCTGGACTTTTTGCCGGTTTTGCTTTTGGAATTGCCGGTAATACCTTTCAGACGATGCTGCGTAATCCTCTTGCCAACCCGGATATACTAGGAATCACCTCAGGGTCCAGTGTGGCAGCTCTGTTCTGCATTCTTGTTTTGCAGACAAGCGACACGACGGCTTCGATTGCATCTGTCATTTCAGGACTGGGGACCGCGGCGCTGATTTACATATTATCCAGAGGAAGTTCTTTTGCTGTAGGGCGGCTCATTATTGTTGGGATAGGGATACAGGCCATGCTGACAGCAGTGATTTCCTATCTTCTCATGGAGGGGGCGCGTGAAGACCTTCCCACCGCATTACAATGGCTGAACGGAAGTCTGAACGGCGCTCAAATGGACGCCCTGCTTCCTCTTTTCCTTACGGTAGCAGTTTGTGCCCCTGTTGTCCTTGCGCTGGGAAAGCATTTGAGTACCCTGGAACTTGGGGAACAATCGGCTTTTTCTCTTGGACTGAATACAGATAAAACCAGAGTCCTGCTTATTGTGAGTTCGGTCTGCATGATTGCCCTCGCTGCTTCTGTTACAGGTCCTATCTCATTTGTTGCCTTTTTATCGGGGCCGATTGCCAAAAGGTTAGCCGGATCTGGATCTTCCAACGCTTTACCAGCAGGGCTTGTCGGCGTGAATTTAGTTTTGGGAGCCGATCTTATCGGTCAGTTTGCTTTTGACGTTAGATTCCCGGCTGGTATTATCACCGGTGTACTAGGAGCTCCGTTTCTACTTTATCTACTTATCCGTATGAATCGAAAGGGAAGTTTATAATGAATCCGACACACAGGTTTAAAGCCGAACATGTCACAGCCGGGTATGATCATAAAACAATTCTCCATGATATAAAAGCAGAGATACCAAGTAATCGAATGAACGTTATTATTGGAGCGAATGCGTGCGGGAAGTCCACCCTCTTGAAGGCGATGTCGAGATTGATGAAGCCTTCGTCGGGAGAAATCACGTTGGATGGAAAAGACATATCGAACATTCCTCCCAAACAGCTGGCGCGGGTGCTTGGGCTTCTGCCGCAATCTCCCGTTGTTCCCGAAGGCATTGCCGTCACGGATTTGGTCGGACGCGGGAGGTTTCCACACCAATCTCTTTTAAAAGGCTGGACAAAGAAAGATTATGAAGCGGTGGCCGAAGCGATGGAATTTATGAATATTACAGAGCTTGCCGATCGGGATATTGACGAGCTTTCCGGAGGGCAGAGACAGCGTGTGTGGATTGCAATGGCTCTTGCCCAGCAGACGGATATTTTGTTTCTGGATGAACCTACGACCTTTTTGGATATTACATATCAGGTGGAAATACTGGATTTACTCACTGACTTGAACCGAAAGCGCGGAACAACCATTGTTATGGTGCTCCATGACATCAACTTGTCCGCCCGCTACGCTGACTATATATTTGCGATGTCTCAAGGAGAACTTGTGGCCGAAGGGGAGGCATCCGATGTCATTACAAGGGAACTGATAAGCAGCATTTTCGGACTGGAGTGCACGGTCATCCAGGACCCTGTTTCGCATTCACCGTTAATCGTACCGAAAGGGCGGCACCATATTCGTGGAGATGCATAGTGGGTTCATGCATCAGGCGTTCATCAGGCCTTTCACCTCACTCCCGGAACCCAGGGTGCTGACTCGGAAACGGGACAAAGGTGATTGGAAGAGCAGACTGCCTGTGCTATGATGGAAGAAGATAAGAAATCATCCTTATCGTTAAAACAAGGGATGGTTTCTTTTTTTACGTTCTGAAATGCATTTTTCTTGGGAAGAGGTGTTATTTTTGAAAAATACAATGTACATTATCATAGGAACGCTGCTGTTTGCGCTCGCTGTGTCACAGCTTGGCATGCCCAACTCAATCGCTGAAGGCGGCATTGTAGGTATCGCCCTCCTTATTTATTATGGCCTTGGTATTTCGCCGAGTATTTCCACACCGATTATTTTTGTGCTACTTTTAAGCATAGGTATCCGTTACCTGCCAAGGCATATGGTATATAAAACCGTTTTTAATGTTATCCTCTTCTCCGTGTTTATCCGGTTTTTCGAAGGAAGATTCTTTGCTCAGCCGATGGAAGACACGATGCTGGCGGCGGTGTTTGCCGGCGTTATTACCGGTGTCGGGTTCGGCTTCATTTATCAGGCAGGAAGTTCCGTCGGCGGTACATCGATTATTGCCCGCGTGCTGAACCGGCAGCTGGGCTGGGACTTAACCGGTACCACCCTCGCTCTCGATGCTGCGGTTGTGATTGCCGGGATATTTATTATCGGTCCCATTTACACGATGTATACGTTGATTACCCTTTATATAGGCAAGGTCGTTACGGATTTTGTGCTGGGCGGTTTTGATTCGAAGAAAGCGATAAACATCGTCTCGACGTGTTCCGAAGAGATATCCATGCGGATTACCCGCGACCTGGCTTCCAGCGCTACAGTGTTTTACGGAGAAGGCGAATATATGAGGGAGCAGCGCCGGGTGTTATATATTGTTGTGCATACACACAAACTGCTGCAGTTAAAGAGGGTCATCAAAGAAGTGGATCCGCAAGCCTTTATTGTTGTTCATAATGTGAAAGATGTTTCCGGCGGCTTCATTTCCGGAGTTCCGGCTGAATGATATTCACGGCGGGCGGCATTGCCTTTTTCTCCTCTATGTGTTAAATTATTATTTCCTGTATTGATAATCATTTTCAATGAAAATATGAAACAATCAAGGGGGAATCCGCGTGCTGCGCCGCTTTGCTGCCTACTATAGACCATACAAGAAACTGTTTACGATTACGTTTGCCTGTGCCATTTTGGTTGCTCTGCTGGATCTTGCTTTTCCGCTTGTCGTGAACTGGGCGGTGGACACACTGCTTCCACAAGGGGATATTTCTGTAATCGTTTGGGCATGTATTGGATTGTTTTTCCTTTACATATTCAACACCGGCGCTCATTTTGTTGTGACGTACTGGGGCCACAGACTGGGTATCAATATAGAAACCGATATGCGTGATGAACTGTTTGATCATATGCAGCGGCTTTCCTACACGTATTATGACAACAATAAAACCGGCAATCTGCTTTCTCATTTAACGAATGATCTGTTTGAGATAGGAGAAGTGGCACACCACGGCCCCGAAGACGTGTTTATTGCACTGATGACGTTATTCGGTTCGTTCGGAGTGATGTTATTTATCAACGTCAAACTGGCGGTGCTTACTTTTTTGATCGTACCATTGCTCATTGCGGTGATTGTCTACTGCCACCGTCACATGGCGGCGGCCATGAAATACATGCTGAAGCGGATGGCTGACTTTAATACCCGGGTGGAAGATACAGTGGGCGGTATTCGTCTCGTGCAGGCGTTTGCGAATGAGCGTCACGAACAGAAATTATTTCATCATGATAATCAGAATTTCAAGCAGGCGAAACTCTGGTCGTACCGCATAATGGGGTTGAACAATTCGCTCAGTTATATGATGATGCGCATCATGACATTATTTGTTCTCCTGTGCGGCGCTTATTTTATCGTACAGAATGAGATGTCCATCGGCGATTTTATGGCGTTCATTCTGCTCACCAATATCTTTTTTCAGCCGATTGAAAAAATCAATGCTATCATTGAGAGTTATCCGAAAGGATATGCCGGATTTAAACGCTACATTGCCCTCCTGGATACAGAACCTGATATAGTGGACGCTCCCGGTGCCAAACCATTGCCTGAAGTAGAAGGAAACATTACCTATAGGGGGGTGCGTTTTGGTTATGACGATAACCGCCCGATTGTCGACGGGATTGATTTATCAATTGAGGCAGGGGAGACGGCAGCGTTTGTCGGACCGTCCGGTGCCGGCAAGACGACGCTTCTCAGTCTGCTTCCGCGCTTTTATGATATTCAGGAAGGAGCCATCACGGTAGACGGGGAAGATATCCGGGATGTACAGCTTGCCTCTCTCCGGCAGCAGATCGGCATTGTGCAGCAGGACGTGTTCATGTTTTCCGGAACCCTGCGTGACAATATCCGTTACGGCAAACTGGATGCTCCTGATGAGGAAGTATGGGAGGCGGCCCGGCGCGCGGAACTTGAATCGTTTGTTGAGGAGCTGCCGGACGGACTGGACACGGTTGTCGGTGAACGCGGAGTGAAATTATCCGGCGGGCAGAAGCAGCGCCTGTCGATTGCGCGCATGTTTCTGAAGAATCCGCCTATCCTTATTCTGGACGAAGCGACGTCCGCTCTGGATACAGAAACCGAACAATCCATTCAACGGTCCCTGAATGAGCTGGCTCAAGGTCGGACGACCCTGATTATCGCCCACCGGCTCGCTACCATCCGCCATGCGGACAACATCATTGTCGTGACACAGGATGGAATTGAAGAGCAGGGGACCCATGATGCACTGCTTGAACGCGGCGGTCACTACGCCAAACTCCACGGTGCCCAGCATGTGTACGTATAATGAACAAAAAAGGACTGGATGAAAGAGGAGAACTCTTTCATCCAGTCCTTTTTTATTTATTCATCTGCCGGTGCTTCGGATCCGTTCAAAATCAGTTTGAAAGAAACGGAAGCCTGCAGGGAGTCAGAGACGGAGCAGTATTTTTCCTCCCCGAGATGGATCGCGCGCCAAACTTTTTTCTTGTCGATATCCCCGTCGATATGGACAGTGATGGTAATGTCTGTGAAACCTTTAGGGGCCTCTTCTTTCCGCACGCCGTCTGTTTCCATTTCGATGCGGTCAACATGTTCGAGATGCGGTCTTAAAATCATCGTAATATCTATGCCGATACATCCTGCCAGGGAACTCAGCAGCATTTCTGTCGGTGTCGCACCTTCGCCGAGTCCACCGTAATTTTCTGTAGCATCCATGTACACGGGATAACCGGAATCACCGGCGGATTCGAAAGCCCTGCCGCCGGTCCATGTCGTTGTTACTTTCATCATTCATCAGCCTTTCTTAATAGGTTAAGTCAGCGCCGGGGCCCACTGGAACGCCGAGAAGATACCAAACGATGAAGAAAATCGTCCAGACGACCAGAATACCGATGGAATGCGGCAGCATCAGTGAGATGACGGTACCTACCCCGTTTTGTTTTCCGTACCGCTGCGCAAATGCGACAACGAGCGGGAAGAACGGCATCAGTGGTGAAATGATATTGGTCGAGGCATCACCAATACGGTAAGCAACTTGTGTTACTTCCGGCGGAATGCCCAGATTCATAAACATCGGTACAAAAACAGGCGCCATGATTGCCCATTTTGCGGAATCAGCAGCGATAAACAGATTGATCAGTGTTGTAATCAGAATTAACGGCACCAGTAAAAACAAGCCGTCCAGCTGGAAAGCTTCCAGGATTCCGGCTCCTTTAACGGCCAGAATAGTTCCGAGGTTCGTGTAATTAAACAAGGCAACGAACTGGGCCGCAAAGAAAATCAACACGATGAAACCAGCCATTGTTTCAAGAGACGATGTCATGAGCTCGGCAACATCTTTATCATTTTTCACCGATTTCGTGACGATACCATAGACCGTTCCCGGTACCAAAAAGATGAGCATCATAAGAAAAATAATACTGCTCATGAATGGAGAAGTAATAATACTGCCGCCTTCTCCACGCAATGGAGCATTTTCCGGGATGACGAGCAGGGCAATGACAATCATAACAGCGAGTATAGACAGATTCGCCCAGAAAAGCCCTTTTTTCTCTATCTGCGTGATCTGAATGTTTTCCTGTGTCTCCTGCTCCGGCACGTACTTTCCTAATTTCGGTTCAACCAGCTTGTCCGTGATGAGCGTACCGAGAATGACAATCAGGAAGGTGGAAGCGAACATGAAAAACCAGTTGTCGGTCGGATTGACGACATAACCGGCGTTGATGATCCGGGCGGCCTCTGTCGAAATACCGGCTAAAAGCGGATCGTTTGTGCCAATCACCAGGTTGGCGGAATAGCCGCCGGATACACCGGCGAAAGCGGCGGAAAGCCCGGCAAGCGGGTGGCGCCGGAAGCCGAGAAAGATGATGGCTCCAAGTGGCACAAGCACCACGTAGCCGACCGAAGCGGCTACATTGGAAAGAACACCCATTAAAACAACAAGAGGCGTAACGAATTTCTTCGGTGCCTTTGTCACAGTATTGGTCATAATGGCGCTGATATAGCCGCTTTTTTCAGCGACACCGACACCAAGCATGGCGACAAGGACCGGTCCTAGTGCGACAAAGGATGTAAAATTCGAGACGACACTGGAGAACATATGGGCAATGCCGTCGGATGTAAGCAGGCTGACCGCCTCAACGTTCAGCATTTCCGTTTCCAGTGTTTCGTCATTGACGCCCTGAAATGATACAGAAACCCCCATCATGTAAAGAATATGAGATAAAATAATGACAGCAAACGTAAACAAGATGAATATGGTGACCGGATGCGGAAGCTTGTTCCCTGCTTTTTCAACAGCGTTCAGCATTTTAATGGATCTTGGTGTGCGTGGACTGCTCATTGGTTCCTCCCCTTTTTCTATGTTTAAACATATACCCTAGTATACACATATGAATTGTAACGTCCAATATCTGAGTTCATGAAAAGGTTTAACATTACAAAAAAAGAAGACAAACCAATGAATGGATCATTTTAATGATGACCGCCGGCAGGGGTGGAATGTTGCTTCGCGTTGAGCTTCTGTTGTTCTCTTTGAGTTAAATTTCCCACACCGATGCGCTTTGTAACCTGGAGATTGTGTTCTTTTACAGGAATGTCGGCACGAAGGCGGTACAGCCCGTCCTCCGGAAATTCGATGAATGTTTCCGGCGTGCTGTCCTCCTGCGGATCCATGGATGTTGTTTCAATCGTCACTTTTTCAAACGAGGACAACGTAAGCTTTATATCCTCCTGTATTTTATACGGCTCACCGTTTTGGAGCACATGAATCTGAACCGGTTCCAGTGCACCGGCGGCGAGTGCGCCGTCCGTATGAATGAATGCACTCACCGGCTTGCGGTCGTTATATTCATTATGGTTGTTTACATCAAGAGACGAACAGGCTCCAAGCAGCAGGAGTAGAGCAGGTATCCACATTTTCTTCATTATTTTACCCCCTTTTATTCAGGTCATGTGAAAGAATGTTCGAAGACGGCTTATTCGGCGGATGATGAGATAATCCAGAGCATATAGAATGAGCACTGACAATCCGAACAGCGGAAAGACGATACCAAATCCAATCACCAAAAAGACAAACCCCCGGAACTTCCAGGCACTCATACTTTTAGGTGCGCCGAGCTTTCCGGCTGGACGCCGCGTCCACCAGAGACGGATTCCGCTCAGGATAATACCGATTAAGCCGACGCAGATGAGCAGTCCGAACAACTGGTTCCAGATTCCGAACTGAAGGCCTTTATGGATCGTTATTCCCATTGCCATCACTTTGGCGGGCAGTGGATACTGCTCCCACCGGTAATCCGCCAGGATACTGCCGTTATACTGATTGATGTGCATCGTCACTTCGTTCTGGGCCTGGTCGGGGAAGGCCGAAACCGTGAAGACCCCTGTCTCCGACGAAGGGTAATAGACGTTAAATCCGGATACCACGCCGGTCTGCTCCGCGGTATTTACAACATGGTCAATCGAAATCCTTTCATACGCATTCCCGGCATACGACTCCGGCACCGGCATCTGTTCCGCGGCCCAGGAGACGTCCCCCGTGTCAGTGGTGACAGCATCGGATACCGGCGCCTCCCCTACCCAGATGGAAGGAGGATACCCAATCCCCGTGCTTGTTGCGATACGCTGCACTCCGTCTCCCCAGAATCCTGTCCACAACATTCCAGTCAGCAAAAAGAAAACCAGGCCGCCCGAAATCCAAAATGCGGGGACAGAGTGGATTCTCTTTCGTTTCTGCCGTTTATTATCCGAAGGGCCGGGCAGAAAGCTCTTCCGGTTTACCATCTGACTGCGGGACGGCCACCACAGGTACAGTCCGCTGATGAGCATAAATATCGTCCAGCAGGCGGCGGTTTCGACAATCCGGTCTCCGGTCGTTCCAATCATTAATTCACCGTGGAATTCCTGCACCCGGTCCATTAACCGGTTTTTGTTAAGAAGTGTTCCGGTTATGTCCAGGGTATAAGGGTTCACAAATACCGTCATCCCTTCCTCAGAAGCCGTTGTAATACCAACTTCGGCGGCTTGTCCTTCTCCGCCTGGGGGCTGGTAGCGGGTGATGTGAGCCTCCGGTCTTTCATCGAGAACCGCCTGTGTAACCACAGAAGCCTCATGCCGGTTCCCCTCTGCCGACACCTCTGTATAGTCCTGGTACAGCCAGTCTTCAATATCCCCACGAAATAAATACGAAGCCCCTGTCACGGCCAGCATCAATAAAATGGGGGCGAGAATAATACCGGCATAAAAATGCCAGCGCCAGAAAATAGTATAGTTTTTCTGGCGCTCTTTTTTGGTTGAATGATCCATGATATCTCCTCTTTCTGCGCAACGTCACAGCTGCCCCGTCTTTATGGGGGATAAGCATTTACATTCTAATCTATGCCTGCGCGGCTGACTGTAGATAATCTGTGAATGTTTTTCTTTTCACAAAAGGGTCATTTCTTTTTTATAGACACGAAATAGTCTATAATAAGAAAAGAAGAGAAACCAACTAGTCGGTGCGGTAGTGTTGCAGAATAAAAGAACATAAAGGTAAGCAGAATAGAACAGCATGAATGCAGCTGCTCTTTTCTGTGAATTTTCAGCTTGTAAGGATGGTATACATGAGTACGAACGAAACGACAGACGTGATTCTGATCGGTGCCGGTATTATGAGTGCAACGATCGGCAGTCTTTTAAAAGAACTGGCACCGGAATGGAACATTACGGTGTTTGAGAAACTTAAACATTCAGGCGAAGAAAGCTCGAACGAATGGAACAACGCAGGAACCGGTCATGCGGCGCTGTGTGAGTTGAACTATACAAAAGAACAATCGGATGGCTCGATAGACATCAGCAAAGCGGTGAATGTTAATGAGCAGTTTCAAGTGTCCAAGCAGTTCTGGACCTATCTTGTGAACAGCCGCAAGATCACCAATCCGCAGGAGTTTATTATGCCGCTGCCGCATATCAGCTTTGTGCACCGCCCGGACGATGTGACGTTTTTGAAGAAGCGGTATGAGACCATGAGTGAGCATCCGCTTTTTCAAGGGATGGAATACTCCGATGATCCAGAGAAGCTGAAAGAATGGATCCCGCTGATGATGAAGAACCGCAGCCCTGAAGAACCTGTGGCGGCAACGAAAATGGAGACGGGAACGGATGTTAACTTCGGCTCTCTCACTCGTAAGTTGTTTGATCAGCTGCAGAGTGACAATGTTCATGTCCGGTATAACCATGAGGTAGAGAGTATGAGGCAGAATTCGGATGGAACATGGAGTTTGAAAGTACGCAATCATAATAGTGGGGACGCCGAAAGCCACAGAGCACGTTTTGTCTTTATCGGAGCCGGCGGCGGGAGCCTTCATCTGCTGCAGAAAGCGGGCATTCCGGAAGGCAGAGGCATCGGAGGTTTTCCAGTCAGCGGCCAGTTCATGGTCTGTAAGAATCCAGACGTTGTGGAGCAGCACCATGCCAAAGTATACGGAAAAGCGCCGGTAGGAGCACCGCCAATGTCCGTGCCGCATCTGGATACACGGTACATCGACAATCAAAGAACATTGTTGTTCGGTCCTTTCGCCGGATTCTCGCCGAAGTTCCTGAAAACCGGGTCGCTTCTCGATTTATTTACATCGATCCGGATGGGCAATGTGCTGACGATGCTGTCGGCCGGTGCGAAAGAAATGGGGCTGACCAAATACTTGATCGGCCAGGTTTTGCAGTCGAAAGAACAGCGCATGGAAGCCCTCCGTGAATTCGTTCCGGACGCCAAAAGCGAAGACTGGGAGCTCGTCGTGTCAGGACAGCGCGTGCAGGTTATCAAGGACACAGAAGAAGGCGGGAAGGGCACCCTTCAGTTTGGGACAGAAGTTGTCACCGCAGCGGACGGATCCATCGCAGCCCTTCTCGGTGCTTCGCCGGGCGCTTCCACCGCCGTTCAGGTCATGCTCGAAGTGCTCGAAAAGTGCTTCCCGCAGCATATAGAGGAGTGGACGCCGAAGATAAAGGAAATGGTTCCTTCTTACGGTTTGTCCCTTTCCGAGCATCCTGAACTGATTGATGAGATTCAAAAAGAAGCTGACGAGATGCTGCAGCTGAAGAAAAAAGAACCAGTTATGCATTAAACATTACTACAGCAAAGAACTTTCTATCCCGGTGGATGGAAGGTTCTTTTTTTAGATTTGCATATGGAAATTTAATCCTTTATTGTTTGCATTCATTAACCTAATGGGATGTTGGTCGATATAAGGAATATGGATGACAGACATACGTCCTAAAAGTGGATAATGGAAGGTGGTATTGTTTTTGAAAAAAGCAGCCCGAGACAACAAAGAAATAAATGGAGGGAGATATCGTGATTAAAAACATTTGGCAGAATCGATCAATTGGCGGGAAATACGCCTTTGTGTTTGCCGTCGTTATTTTGACGTTTGTTCTCTCCCTCCTTGTGACATATAAGCTGCTTTCCCAGACCAATGACTCCGTGCAGGAGACTCGTGTGAAAAACAGTGTCGTCCAGGATGCATCGTCGTTGATGTCATTGTATCAGCAGAAATACTTGAACATTCCGGAGTATATGATCATGGAGGATGAGGCCGGACTCGAAAATTACCTGTCTCTAAGTGAGGAATTTACAGCGACAGCAAAACGGCTGCGGGGGAATCTGGAAACAGAGGAGCAGCTCTCTGTCATTAATCAGATCATCGAAAACAATCACGCTCTTGATGAGTATTATTTCAGCGAAATTGTCCCGAATGTTCAGGAGATTAATACGGAAACATTTACTGAACTGCAAAACAGCGCGCAGGAGTTGAAAGAGGAAACGATGACGCTGGGGCAGTCCCTGCAGGAAGAAGCTGCGGCCTCCAATAATGCTTCGATTGCGGAAGCGGAGAACAGCATCCGTACCAGCTTATTAATCCTTGTGATTTCCGTCGTCGTGTCGATAACTATCTCGTCGGCCTTACTGTTCTTCATCAGCCGTTCTATAAGGAAAAGCTTGAGCCGGGTGGTGGAAACGAGCAATGAGATTGCGCACGGTAACCTTGAGGCAGACGATCTGGAAGACGACAGGAAAGATGAAATCGGCCGTTTGTCCAGCTCAATTAACGAGATGAAGACGAGCTTAAAAGGTATGATTGTGGAAGTCTCCACTCTGGCCGACAACGTCGACGAAAAAGTACAGACGTTCAGCAGGACATCCGGTGAAGTGAAAGAAACGAGCGAACAGGTGGCAGTGACGATTGAAGAACTGGCGGCAGGTGCCAGCAGCCAGGCCAATGAAGCTACCAGCATATCCGAGAAGATGCAGGATCTGAATCAGCAGATTACGGATGCAAGTGAAAACGGGGAACAGCTGACGTCGTATTCTCAAGACGTGCACCGCGTTTCCATCGACGGGGATGCACAGATGCAGGAATCATTGGAACAGATGATCAGAATCAATGATATGGTTGAAACGTCCATGACGAAAATGAAAGATCTGGAAAAACAGACGAATTCGATCTCTGAATTTGTCCATGTGATTCAAGATATAGCCGAGCAGACGAATCTGCTTGCGCTTAATGCGTCTATTGAAGCAGCGCGCGCCGGGGAAGCCGGTAAAGGATTTGCAGTGGTAGCCGATGAAGTCCGGAAACTGGCCGAACAGGTTACATCATCTGCGGACAGCATTACAAAAATCGTCAATTCCATCAAAGACGAGACCGGAAAAATGGTCACCGATATGACAGAAGGATATGAAGAAGTGAATAAAGGAAAGTCTCAGATTGAAACATCCGGCGCCTACTTCTCGGAGATCAAAGAAAAAGTTTCAAATATGGTAGAACGGGTTTCCGAGATCTCAAACTCGCTTGCTTCCTTCCATTCAGCCAGTCAGGATATCAGTCGTTCTGTGGAACATATCGCTTCTATTTCGGAAGAATCAGCAGCAGGGACCGAAGAGATTTCCGCCTCGGTGAACGATCAGCAGGAATCCATCCACCGGGTATCAAGCGGCGCAGATGAACTCAAGCAGATGGTGGAGCGGATGAACGGATTGATTCAGCATTTTGATGTTCAGAATGACACCGAACAGGAAACGGCAGAAATGCCTGAAGCGGTGTACAGAGAGGAGGATAAGTAATGAAGATGTTTGGCAAAACAATCTTTTGGATTACCGTTTTGATGTTGCTTGTAATTATGGCGGCCTGCAGTGGTGGTGCGTCTACGGATTCCGCCGATTCTTCCGAGGGAGGAACAGCCGAAGCGGCAGAGCAGAAACTCCGTTCCAACCAGGAGGATCCGTATGTCGGTTTTGCGCTTGACACCCTGCGTGAAGATCGCTGGTACCGCGACAAGGACGCCTTTGAAGCTGCGGTAGAGGATCAGGGCGGCCAGGTAAAAACGCTGGCTGCCAACGGAAACCAGGATATTCAGATTCAGCAGGCGCGCCTTCTTATCAACGAGGGAGTCGATGTGCTGGTCGTGGTTCCGACGGAAGCAGAGGGAGCCTCTGAGATTGTCAGTATGGCTCATGATGCAGGTGTGAAGGTGCTGTCTTATGACCGTCTGATCCGCGGAGCAGATGTCGATCATTATGTTTCGTTTGATAACGAAAAAGTCGGAGAACTTCAGGCAGAGGCCATCCTCAGTCAAGCCGGAGAAGGCACGTTTGCTTATGTAGGTGGAGCAGAGTCCGATAATAATGCGGTTCTTTTCCGGGAAGGAGCCATGAATGTACTGCAGCCGCATATTGAATCCGGAGATATCGAATTGGTCTACGATAGCTATACCGAGGGTTGGGATCCGGTAAAAGCGCGTGAAAATCTATCTTCCTTTCTGGCCTCCAATGATGTATCCCTCGACGCGGTGGTGGCTGCCAACGACGGTACAGCAGGCGGTGTCATTGAAGCGCTCGGGAATCAGGCAGGAGAGGTGCCTGTTTCCGGACAGGATGCCGAAGTGGAAGCCGTACAGCGAATCGTGGAAGGGACCCAGACAATGACCGTATATAAATCAATGGAAGATCTCGCAGGCAAAGCCGCAGAACTTGCCCTGAGCATGGCTGAAGGCGAAGAGATTCCGGCAGAAACAACAATTGATAATGGGAAGGGAGATATCGCTTCCACCCTGCTGGAGCCTTTGACTGTGACGGAAGACAATATAGAAGAAACGTTAATCGACGATGGATATCTCACAGAATCGGAGATTTATGGCAATTAATTCGCATGATAAGGAAGACGGGAAAACCATCCAAGGACGCATCGGTTCTTTGAGGATAGGTTTTTTCTTGGCAGGAAGTAAGCAGGACAAGTTGGCGTTGCCCGGATGCGGCGTCAGAAAGTCCTGTTATTGACCACTATATGGCCAAAAACAGCTTGAAGTAGTCGATAGATGGGATCTAACAGCCGTTTGCAAAATGGGGGAGGGAAGAATTGGTCCCAGGAAACCCTGAGGAACCAACTTCGCCGCATTTCAGCCTGGAAGTGGTAGCTGGAAAGTGTCTAATGACCGATTGATGGTTGAGCGTGTTTTGAATTAGTCATTAGTAAGTTCAAGGAGCCAATCGCCTGAGGGAGCAGGGGAGAAATGGCCGCAGGAACGCTCCATGAACCATTTATCGCACAACTTCAACCCGGAACTGGTCCTTAGATGGAGTTTAACGACCAATTCTTCCCTCCTTAGCCACCGGATTAACCGCCGCTGTCAGGGGTGCTCTGTACTTTTTGCGGATTTTATACTCACGAGCAGATGGTTCTGCATTCGGAAAGGAAGAAGGTATAATGAACGAAAGGAGGGATTTTAGTGAGCATTTACGATATTACAGTCACCAAAGCTGATGGAAAAGAATACACACTGAACGAGTATGAAGGAACGCCTATGCTGATCGTCAATACTGCTACCAACTGCGGACTTAAGGGGCAATTTGACGGGCTCGAAACTCTGTATCAGAAATATAAGGACGAAGGTTTGATTGTACTTGGCTTCCCGTCGAACCAGTTTAAACAGGAACTGGATGATGCGGCGGAAGCAGAAGAATCATGCCGCCTGAATTACGGGGTGACGTTTCCAATCCATGATATCGTGCAGGTAAATGGCGACGAGGCTCATCCGCTGTTTCAGTTTCTCACGGACCAGCAGAAAGGCATGTTCGGCAGTCAGGTCAAATGGAATTTCACGAAATTCCTGGTGGATAAAGAGGGAAGCGTCGTCAACCGCTTCTCTCCCCAGACGAAACCCGAATCCCTGGAAGAAGACATTCAAAGCGTATTATAAAGGTATAAAAAATGCTCCCGATTATCGAAACAGATAGTCGGGAGCATCTTATTTGGAAGAGGAAAGAACGGTTCCGAAACACTATATCATGGATACTGCGGCACTGTTTCCGGGAAATAGCGGATACCGGTGGAGGACCGGCATCCACTAACCGGCCGGTCCAGCATCATAGTGTCCACTAAACCAACCTCCGTGGACGCTAAAAGTTCTCCGGGAACATTTAGTGTCTACCCGTCTTTCCAATCCAAAATACGTAAGAGAGCCCCAGCCAAAAACGGGAGGGACTCTTTTGTAGAAATTTAAGTGCTTATAGGCAGTGGTGCCTTCGGCGAAACAATCTTCTGCTCCCGCAGGTCGTGCCAGAAAGCATCCGGAATATCAGCGTTCATCGCGTCGATATTTTCCTGAATACGTTCAGGGCGGGTTGTGCCTGGTATGACGGCGGCAACAGCCGGATGGGCAGCGGAGAACTGCAGAGCGGCTGCGATGAGATTGACGCCGTGGTGGTCTGCGATGTCATTCATGCGGTTGACCATGGACGTTACTTCAGACGAAGCTTCACCGTATTCATAATGAGAACCACCTGCGATAATGCCGGAGCTGTACGGCGCACCGACAACAATGCCCACGCCTTGCTCCTGGGCAGCTGGCATTAAACGCTGCAGGGCATGTTCGTGGTCAAGCAATGTGTAACGGGTTGCCTGAAGGCTGATATCAGGGTTGGCATGTTCAAGCTGCATCGCCAGTTCAATTGGCTCGGTCCGGTTTACACCAATGCCCCAGGACTTGATAACCCCTTCCCTGCGGAGCCGTTCCAGCTCAACGAAGGCGCCGTTTCTTGCTTCATCAAACCGGCTGACCCATTCGTCTCCGTGAAAATCCGGAGAAATGTCATGAACGTAGATAAAGTCAATCCGGTCAGTCTGCAGGCGTTCCAAGCTCTGCTCGATTGAGCGGCGCGTGCCTTCTGCACTGTAGTCATCGACAACTTTATTCTTTCGTCCGTCCTGGAACAAGCCTTCTTCTTTTTCTTCTGTCTCTTCCAGCATATAACGTCCGACTTTGGTGCTCAGCACATAATCGTCGCGGTTGTGCTTGGAGAGCACTTCGCCAAGCCTCAGTTCTGCCAGTCCTGCTCCGTAAAACGGTGCGGTGTCAAAATAACGGATGCCGTTGTCCCAGGCTGCTTCTATCACGGCTTTGGCTTCGTCGTCCGGGATGTCACGATACATATTACCAAGTGGCGCTGTACCGAAGCCGAGTTTTCCATTCTGTTTTAAATCAATCATATATATCCTCCTTTACGTCAAGATCATGTATGGCATAAGACCTTTTTTGCGTGCAAGCTGCTTAATGAAAAAGACGCATTCTTTCTCATTACCGCATAGAGTTCATTGTAAACATATGTAAGCGGATACGGTGGAAAAGGATGAATTTCTGCAGAATATCGGTTCAGTACTCCCATTCCCCGTCAAAGGATGCAGGCCTGAAACACAGCTCTTGAATGATGAAGAAAAACAGGGTATAGTGAAAGTATATTACTTTTGTCCGAAATGGATGAAACAAACGCTGTATGTCAAAAGGGGGCAGGCGCCATGTCTAAACTTCCGGGTGGTATCCTCAATCTTCCACCGGATTATAACGGGCAGTCATTCAAACAGGATATCGCGGCCGGTCTTACCGTGTTTATCATGCTGGTACCCCAGGGTATGGCTTACGCGCTGCTGGCTGGACTGCCGCCGGTCATGGGACTATATGCTTCCACGATACCACTCATTTTATACGCGCTCTTCGGCTCATCCCGGCATCTGGCTGTCGGTCCGGTCGCATTGTCCTCTATTCTTATATTCTCCGGGGTTTCCGCGTTTTCGGAACCACAAAGTTCTGAGTACATCACCTTAGTGCTGTTGTTAACTTTGATGACTGGGATTCTGCAGCTGTTCCTCGGGTTGGTGAACGCCGGAGCTTTGGTGAAATTTATTTCCCAAAACGTCATTAACGGCTTTACGTCGGCCGTTGCGATTATTATAGGTTTCAGCCAGCTTGGGAATTTTTTCGGGATTGAAATGGGCGGCCAAAATCAACTCCTGCCTCTAGCTGTATCTTTTTTTCAACATATTAACGCTGTTCATTTACCGACAACTGTTATTGGTGTGGTCAGTCTTGTTATGTTAATGGGATTGAGAAAACGCACGAAATTACCGCTGCCGTTACTTATTGTTATTTTAAGTATCACCGTGGTGTACTTTTTCGGTCTGGATGAGGCGGGAATAAAAATTGTCGGGGATGTTCCGAGTGGGTTTCCGGGATTTTCTGTCCCTGCTTTTGATACATCCTCGATGGCCATGCTTCTTCCGACAGCGTTAACCATTGCGTTTATTGCCATGATGGAATCGTTATCCATCACGAAGACGTTGGCCGGAAAAGACAGCCCGCCCCTGAATGTAAATAAAGAACTGCGGGCCATAGGTGCTGCTAATATCGCCGGTTCCCTGTTTTCGTCCTATGCCGTTACCGGAAGCTTTTCCAGAAGTGTGGTGAACTACCGCTCTGGATCGGTATCCCAGGTGGCGATGGTGATGACAGCCATCGGTGTTATACTAACGTTGTTTTTTCTGACCCCGTTGTTTTACTATCTTCCCCAGGCCGTGCTGGCCGCTATTATCTTGTCTGCTTTAGCAGGCCTGGTCAATGTGCCGTCTCTGCGCTATGCTTTTCGTATCAAGCCCGCGGACGGATGGGTCTGGGTCGTTACATTTGCGGCGACCTTACTTACAGGCATTCAATGGGGGCTGCTGATCGGGGTCGGTGTTTCGCTGTGTATTTTGATTCATCGGATTTCCCACCCACATATTGTCGAAGTAGGCTGGGATGATAAAACAAGAAATTACCGTGATGTGGAGCGGTTTACCGACGCTGAGCGTATGCCCGGTAAAGTGATGCTGCGCATCGACGCCAGAATCCATTTTTCCAATGTGACCTATATCGAAAAGGTAGTGGAAAAAGTGGTAAAGGAAGCGGAGAAAAAAACGGAAACGCTGTATGACGTCATTATTGATATGGGCGGAGTAAACGACATCGATACGGCCGGCATTGACGAGCTGGAGCGGTTGATCCGGACCTACACGATCCGAGGCGATATCAATATTTGGTTCGTCCAACTGAAAGGGCCGGTCCGTGACTTACTGCAGCGCGCGGGCTGGGAGGAGCGTTTTCCGGATGTGATGAGTGACCTTCCGCTGGATGAATTTATGAAAGAAAAACAGGAACCAAACGACTACATGATCTAAGTGTGAAGGGAGGAGACTGTGCTGTGATAAAGGAACTGCTGGGCCGCCACTCCCCTAAATTTCATGGAATGAAAGAAGTGTACCGCGTGATCCATCAAGAGAATCCGGTCACGAAAGCAAAACTCCTGGAGCGGACGAACATGACGCAGACGACCGTAGTCCGGCATCTGGAGGAATTGAAACAATATGGATTAATCCGGATTGCATCCTATGATGAATCCAGCGGAGGGCGGCCGCCTGCCTTATATGATATTGAACCGGAAGCAGCTTTTATCATTGGTATCGCGCTCTCCCGGGCGGAAACAACCGTTACGATTGCTGATATGTCATTTCAGCCGGTCGCCGAAGAAACGTTTGCGATGACTGAAAATCATACCCCTGCATTCACGTTGTCCCTGCTCAAACAAACGATAACCTCTCTCTTGAAGCAACATCACATAGACAATGTGGATATACTGGGCATTGGTATCGGAACGGTAGGACCTCTTGACCGGGAGGAGGGTGTGATGTACCCGGACGGCTTTACAGCCCCGGGATGGGAAGAAGTTTCGATTGTGGCAGAAATGCAGGAAGCGTTCCAAATGGATGTATTTCTGGAAAACGGGGCAAACACAGCAGCCCTGTATGAATCACTGCGGCATCGCTTCGGCAGAGAGTCTATTCTTTACTGCATCAGTGGATGGGGACTTCGCTGCGGAGTGCTGGCAAACGGAACTATCATGCAGAGCAGGAAAGGGGACGCCACTTCGTTTGGTAACATGATCATTGATGCTTCGTCAGGCAGAACCTTGTCATCCTTCATTTCCTATCATCATCTTGCCGGTGAAACACAACGGTCCATGCAGATTCCGGAAACGAAGACTGATAAAAACGACGTGATGCAGTATGTACTGCAGGAACTGGAAAACAGAAATCCGATGGTCGAAAGTATAGTGCTGTCGTCCGCCTATTACTACGGTGTCGGTCTGGCGAACATGATCAACGTGCTTCACCCGGAAATCGTGGTGCTGAGCAGTGAGCTGATAAAACTATCCCCCGCCTACTATGAAAAAGTGATACAAACAGCGGAGTGTTTTATTTCTCAAACGGATCAGCAGCGTCCTGTCTTTCAACGGGCAGAAGATAACGTGAATCCAACCGCAGTTGGAGCATGTGTGCTCGCCTTTCATTCAACGTTTATTTAATGCGTAAGAAGCGCTGAAGGAGGAAATCCAACAGTTTTGAAGTGGGAAACCGGACACCGATTTCCGGCATCCATTAACTGCTCGAGCGGTGCATGTAGTGTCCATGGAACATTGTTTCATGGACACTAATTCTTTATTCTAGGCTGTTAGTGGGCACAGCCTAGAAGAGTAGAAAGCACCTTTCCTTATAAAACAAAAAACGCTCCCGATTATGAATACGATAATCGGGAGCGTTTTTCAGTTACTGTGCGTTCCACTTACGTAATGGAAGCTTTATAAATGGAGTTGACCGTTGCTGACATTTTATTGTTGAATTCTTCGTCCGACTGGTTCACGTTTAGGTCCTGCGTGAGCGCACGGGAGAAGCTGGCAATCAGGCCGTTGTTTTCGGCGAGCTTGCGGTTGGCTTCGTCAATTTCATACCCGCCGGAAAGAGCCACAACGCGTACGACATTCGGATGCTCAATGAGCTCTGTGTACGTATTGGCAACAGTCGGGATCGTGAGCTTCAGCATGACGCGGTCTTCTTCGTTAAGCTCGTTGAGATGTTTGAGAATCTCTTCTTTGAGCATTTCTTCGCATTTCTCTTTATTGGAGCTGTTGATGTCCACTTCCGGCTCAATGATTGGTACGAGGCCGGCATTCATGATTTGACGGCCGAGTTCAAACTGCTGCTCAACGACCGCTTTGATGCCTTCTTCGTTCGGTTCCTTGATGACAGAACGCATTTTAGTACCGAAAATGTTACGCTCGTTTGCGCGTTTGAGCTTGTCCTCAAGATCGTTGATCGGCTTCATTTTCTGTACGCCGTTTTCTTCCGCATCGAGGCCGTTGTCGACTTTCAGGAAAGGCACGACGCCTTTTTTCTCGTATAGGTAATCTGCTGTATACAGGCCGTCAATTTCACGGTCCATCGTCTGTTCAAACAGGATAGCGCCGATAATCTGCTCGGAATCAAATGCAGGGGCTGTGATGATCCGTGTGCGCATGTCATGTACAAGATCGAACATTTCCTCTTCCCCTGAATACTGGTCCTCTGTCACCCCGTAAAGTGCCAGTGCTTTTGGTGTGCTGCCTCCGCTTTGGTCCAGTGCTGCGATGAAGCCTTTTCCGTGTTTCATCTGTTCCAACTGCTTCTCGTTCATGAACGTCCACTCCTTTTATAATCGTAATAATTGATTGAATGACATGCCCGTGTCTACTATACCACGATTTGGGGGTTTTGCTGTAGTCTTAGATCGAAACTTTTCAGGATAAGAAAATAAATGATCAAACAAATTTCTTTCCATTTCCCGTGATTTGTATTAATATGGTTTGTCGGTGGGGGCGGAATGGATCCATACTTCCTGTTCCGCCCGGAATGGTTTAGAGAAATAGGAGGGACACCCAATGTCCGACCGTAATAAAGGTATATTATTATTATTAGTGTCTGCACTCGGTTTTTCGCTTATGGCAGCATTTGTAAAATTGTCCGGAGACCTTCCGACGATGCAGAAAGCTTTTTTCCGTAATATTGTCGCAGCTGCTATCACGTTCGGTTTTGTATTGTATCACCGGGAGCGGGTTTTTGGAAGCAAAGAAAATCAGAAGCTGCTGTTGAGCCGCTCTGCCCTTGGAGCCGTCGGAATCGTTCTGAACTTTTACGCTATTGATCATCTGGTTCTGTCGGATGCAGAGATGCTCAATAAACTCAGCCCCTTTATCCTTATTATTTTCTCGGCGGTTTTTCTGAAAGAAACCGTCCACCGGTATCAAATCATTGCTGTGCTGATCGCATTTGCCGGTGCTTTGTTCATTATTCAGCCTGAATTTTCTGTGGAGATATTTCCTTATATAGTCGGTGTCATCGGAGCGATGTTCGCAGCAGGAGCCTATACACTGCTGCGTGTGCTTGGAAGCCGGGAGAAGCACTACACGGTAGTCTTTTACTTTTCCTTTTTTACAACGATTGTGCTTCTGCCGTTTCTTTTCGTTTTGTACGAACCGATGAGCTGGCAGCAATGGACCCTGCTTCTTTCAGCCGGTGCTTTTGCAACCGTCGGGCAGTTTGGAATTACGCTTGCTTATAAGTTCGCGCCGGCGGGGGAAATTTCGATTTTCTTCTATTCTACTGTTGTATATTCGGCTCTCTTAAGTATTCTTTTATTCGGTCAGGTGCCGACGTTGCTCAGTATTATAGGATACGTCGTTATTTTCGGGGCATCATTTTATATGTTCCTGAAAAATAACCGCAAAGACCATGAGGAAGCCGGGAAAAAAGCAAGTTGACAGACGTCAGTCTCTTTTCGCTGCATCATGCAGGAAAGAGGCTGATTTATTTTATTTAGTAAATCGTAATAATTATTATTTACAAATCGTAATCGTGACGGTATAATCATAAACTGTAAATCAAATCGTAATAGTTACGAATTGCGAAAGGGGCATACACAATGAAACGTCAGGGGCTGATATATCCCTTCCTTCTGTTAGTCATTATGATAGTGGCTGCATGCGGTTCAGGACAGGAAGGAGAGAGTTCATCTGAGGACGAAGCAGGTGGAGAAAGTAATCAGGAACAGGGGCCGCTGCAGGTTTATACGACACTGTTTGCGTGGCAGGATTTCGCTGAAAAAATCGGTGGAGATCAGGTGGAAGTGACCAATATTGTACCTGCCGGCGCGGACCTGCACAGCTATGAACCAACCAGTCAGACGATGATTGATATTGCCGAGTCTGATCTATTTATGATGAACGGAGCGGGTATGGAAGGTTTCGCGGAAGCTGTGAATGACACGATGGAGGAAGAAGGGATTCCATCACTGGAAGTGACAAGCAGTATGGATCTTCTGGAGTTCAGCGGGGGTCACGAGCATCCCCACGGTCATTCGCATGAACACTCCGATGGAGAAAGTGGACACAACCACTCTCACGACCATTCCGGTGAAGACAGTGGTCATTCCCACTCCCATGGCAGCGTTGACCCTCACGCATGGCTGGACCCCGCGCGCAGTCAGGAAGCTGTGGATATCATTAAAAACCAGCTGATTGAACTGCGTCCCGGGCAGGAGGATTATTTTGAAGAAAATGCTTCAGAACTGAAAAACAAGTTATCCGGCTTGGATGAAACGTTCTCGCAGCTGGCTGAATCATCAGGTCACAGCCGATTCATTGTTTCCCATGCAGCATATGGTTACTGGGAAGACCGGTACGGTTTGGAACAGATCAGCGTATCCGGCCTCTCTCCATCATCAGAACCATCACAGAAGGATCTGCAGAACATCATTGGAACCGTAGAATCCGAGGAAATTGAGCATGTGATGTTTGAACAGAATGTCACGTCGAAAGTGACAGAAGTGATTCAGGATGAAGTAGGGGCAGAAGCACTGCAGCTTCACAACTTGTCCGTGCGAACAGAAAAAGAAATCCAGAATAACGAAGATTATTTCGATTTAATGCAGCAGAATATAGATAATCTCAGGACGGCTCTTGAGGCAGCGGCGGAAAATGAAACAGACAGCACGGATCAGGGCGGACCCAGCGAAGATTCCCAGGAAGAAAACAGTCATAACCATGATCACAGTCACGATCACAGCTATTGATGAAAATCACCGGGCTGAAGGAGGTACACAAACATGAAGAAAATCCCTGTCACCGTACTGAGCGGATACCTCGGTGCGGGAAAAACGACAATATTGAATCATGTTTTAAACAACCGTCAAGGCTTGAAAACGGCAGTCATCGTCAACGACATGAGTGAAGTTAATGTAGACGCTGGAATCATTGAAAATGGCGGGTTCAAGCGGACCGAAGAAAAAATGGTGGAAATGTCCAACGGCTGCATCTGCTGCACACTGCGCGAAGATCTGCTTGTCGAGGTACAGAGGCTGGCTGAGCAGGGGGATATCGATTATATCATCATCGAATCGTCCGGCATCAGTGAACCGGTACCGGTGGCGCAGACATTCAGCTATATCGATGAAGAAATGGGAATCGACCTTACCCAGTACTGTGAATTGGACACGATGGTAACCGTCGTGGACGCGAATCGTTTCTGGGAGGATTTCTCATCAGGGGAATCGCTGCTGGACCGAAAGCAGGAAGCGGTTGAAGAAGACGATAGGCAGGTTGTTGATCTCTTAATCGACCAGGTGGAGTTCTGTGATGTTATGGTGGTTAATAAAATCGATATGGTCCCGGCGGAAAAAAGGGAGCAGCTGATTGCCTTTCTCCGCAAACTGCAGCCGGAAGCAGCACTGATTGAGACCAATTATGGCAATGTGGAGCTGCAGGACATTTTGGGCACCGGTCTGTTTAAATTTGAGAAAGCCAGTGAATCAGCCGGATGGCTCCGGGAACTGGAGGAGAAAGAGCATACCCCGGAGACCGAAGAATATGGGATCCGTTCCTTTGTGTACCGCCGCAGAATGCCGTTTCACACGGAAAGGCTGAAGCAGTGGTTTGAACAGTACCCGAAAGAAATCGCGAGAGCTAAAGGCATCGCCTGGCTTTCCACGTATCATACGATGGCATTTATGCTGTCCCAGGCTTCGTCTTCTATTACACTCGAGTCTGTCACGTATTGGGTGGATGCGCTGCCGTCCGCGGAAAAAGGTGAAATTCTCAGGGAACAGCCGGAAGCACGAGAAGAACTGGAAGCCTACCCCTACGGAGACCGCAAAACAGAACTTGTGTTTATAGGCGTCGATCTGGACACCGACTATATCGAACGGACGCTCGATGAATGCCTTATTCAACCAGGTGAAATGAAAGAATGGCGTGAATCGTTTGAAGAAGAAAAGCAGAAAACACCAGGCATTTAATAAAGGAGGAAACGAAACGATGGCTAAAAAATCAAAGATAGCTAGAGAAAAACAGCGACAAAAAACGGTTGAAAAATATGCAGAGCTGCGCAAAGAACTAAAAGAAAAAGGTGACTATGAGGCGTTGAAAAAGCTGCCGCGTGATGCGTCCCCGACACGGCTTCACAACAGATGCGAAGTAACCGGACGCCCGCACGGCTATATGCGCAAATTCGGTTTGTCGCGTATTGCGTTCCGGGATCTTGCCCATAAAGGACAGCTTCCCGGCGTGAAAAAATCGAGCTGGTAACGGGAAGGTCCGGCTATTTAATAAACCGGATCAGCAGCGGGACGCGGTGTCACTGACCGGTCAGTGCAAACACTATCAGCACAATGAGGAGAGCTGTGAGAAGAAGCAGTGCCACCCCGTAACCGGCAGCAGTGATCCCCCGGTCTGTTAAGGGAGGCTGTAGATTCATAGAGACACTTCTTTCATCCATTGTTTCTTTCCATAATACTACAATTTTACTATAGAGATAAGGTGTTAGAGAACGAAAAAGAATAGGGAGGTGTTGATTTTATCTATCGTTCCCACTGATAGTCCTCCATACGGACTCTGCCTTTGTGGTCGAATGCAACTCTCTCGTTTTCCAGAAGGGTCCGCTGTTCCAGAAATCCGGGAGCGGTATCACCATTCTGTTTCACCACGCGGTGGGCGGGAAACTCTTTTTCCGGCGGTGATTGACGCATCGCCCATCCCACTACCCGGGCATTACGGGGCTGCTCCAGGATGCGGGCAATCTGGGAGTAGCTTGCCACCCTTCCCTCGGGAATATCTTCTACGATGCTGTATACCTGTTCAAAAAAGCCACTTCCCACGCAGCATCACTCCTTACATCATTATTTTGAAGAAAAAGTCTGTAAAGTAAATACCTGTGATGAAGCAGCATTCCAATATGTTGAATAATTTATCAATTATTTTTTACAAGCGCATTCATTTTCTGGTATAGTGTGGTTGTGTTTAATATTGCAACGAAGGAGGATGGCATGAAAATTCTTGCTATAGCTCCGTATCCGGGTTTAAAGGAACTCCTTTTAAGTTTAGGGCAGAATCAGCCGTTTGAATTGGTTGTGGAAACCGGTGACTTAAATGCTGGCTTACATTATGCAAAGGAAGCAGAGAATAATGGAACGGATATTATCATCAGCCGCGGTGGTACTGCCGAGCTTATCCAGGAGCAGGTCTCGATTCCAGTCATTGAAGTGGAAGTGTCGGGATATGACATGCTGAGAGTCATTACTCTGATTAAAGACTTTCCCGGTAAAGCAGCGATTGTTGGTTTCGCCGCTATTGCAGAAGGAGCTTCCGCCGTCTGTTCCTTGGTGGACATTGATGTGAAGACCATTACGATTACAGAAGCCGATGAGGTGCAGAGTAGACTGGAGGTCCTTCAGAAAAACGGATACCAGGTCATTATCGGTGATGTTATCACCGTCCGGATAGCCGAAGAGCTTGGATTAAACGGTATTTTATTGACGTCAGGAAGAGAAAGTGTCAGCAAGGCTTTTTATGAAGCGCGCAAGTCCTATAACATTGTGGAAAACATGAAAGCGTGGTATGGGATTGGCGACATTGTATTACGAAACATGCAACAGGAGGTTGCCGTACTGGATCAGAAGGGAAAGGTGAAGTATGCTGGAACGGATGATCCGGCATTTATCCAAAACATTGTGTGGGATTATTTTGGTAAGATGGATTATGCGTTTCAGAAGATGGAAAGCAGTCCCTCATACTCCTTTTTATATGAGAGGGGCAGCCGTATGTGGTTTATTCAATCACAGGTCATCCGAGAGGAAGGAGAGCCTTTAGGTGTGTTCTTCCTCTCAGATATTGACGACATACAGGCTGTGCGCGGACTGGATATCCAGTCCAACCAGCACCGGACAACCGGTCCTTCTACCGTGCTGGAAGGACGTATCTCCGAAAGTGTGGAAATGAATAAGATGTATGAGAAAGCCCTGGCATTCGCCGGGGCGGGGAGAAATATCTTAATAGAAGGAGAA
The DNA here is from genome assembly GCF_042684865.1 of Salibacterium lacus. Lineage (NCBI taxonomy): Bacteria > Bacillati > Bacillota > Bacilli > Caryophanales > Bacillaceae > Salibacterium > Salibacterium lacus. The sequence goes on along the minus strand of NZ_JBHUML010000003.1, from coordinate 393,271 downwards.
AGGGGCACGGGAAAAGGACGGACGGCTGAGCTTATGCATCTCAGCAGTGAAAGGCACCGTTCTCCTTTTATAACCATTGATTGTGAACAAGTCACAGAGAATGAACTGGAGCGGATCAGCAGCGACCCGCTTGAGGGATATTCGCTGGTCTCCCTCGCAGAAGGTGGCACGGTTCTGTTGAAAAACATCGATACCTTGTCCCACAGTGGACAGCAGATGGTCAGCCGTGCGCTGCAAGTAAAGGGGAACACACAGATCATATCCTCTGCTTCACGTGAGCTTGAACCGCTCGTTCAGCAAAGTTTTCTCGGTTCACTGTATGATCAGGCAGCAGAGCTGAAACTGTATATCCCTCCTTTGCGGGAACGTAAAGAAGATATAGAAAGCTTGTCCAGTCTTTTCATAAACGAAAGTAATGTCAGGTATGGCAAGCAGATATCAGGTATTAGGGAAGAAAGCCTGGAGCTCCTAAGGGAGATCGATTGGCCGGGAAATGTGTCACAGCTGTACCGGGTGATTGAAGAAGCGGTACTTATCGCCGAGCAGTCCTATCTCGAAGTGGAAGATATCCGGCAGGCTCTTCCGCAAAAATGGGAGTACTCCAACATTCAAGTGAGCGGGACATTGAGTGAAATAGAAACGCGCGTTATTAAACAGGTGCTCGAACAGGAACATCATAATCATTCCCGGACGGCCAAACGGCTTGGAATTAATAGAACCACGCTATGGAGAAAACTGAAACAAGACAAGCAGGAGTCATAAAAAAGGAAAGTCGACCCATGGAGGGTCGGCTTTTTTTGTTGCAAAAAGAAACGAATATCGCTAGTTATAAAAATTTTAGAAAGTAATTTTTATATAATGGTTGCAATATAAAACTATATATTTTATATTTAATGGACATTGATTTTGAAAGCGGAAACAATGTTTAAATTAGAAACATTCATCCAAGAAAGGAGGGAATTTCATGCTGAAAGGAATCATACCAGCGATGCTTACTCCGATGACAGCGGATCACCAGATTAATGAACCGGCTGCCCGTCAGCTCGTTCAATATTTGCTGGACAGTGGGGTGGATGGCATTTTCGCTCTTGGAACGAATGGTGAATTTCATACGTTAACAAAAGAAGAAAAGCTTCGTTTTGCTTCCATAGTGAAAGATGAAATAGACGGCCGGGTGCCCCTGGCAGTGGGAACAGGTGGAAACAGTACCCGGGAAGTTATCGAACTGTCCAGAGAGATGGAAAACATAGGGGTGGATGCTCTGTCTGTTATTACGCCTTATTTTGATCCGGTCTCCCAAAACGAACTGATTACTCATTTTACAGCTGTTGCAGAAGCGGTCACCCTGCCGGTTCTTTTATACAACATGCCGGGGAAAACCGGGGTGTCCATTCATCCTGATACCGTGAAAGAACTGTCGAAAGTCGGCAATATAACGGGCATTAAGGACAGCAGCGGAAATTTCGATAATATTGTACGATTTATCGAAGAAACGGACGAAGACTTCGCTGTGCTGTCCGGTACGGATTCGCTTATTCTATGGACTTTGATAGCAGGAGGAGACGGGGCGGTGGCCGCCACAGCGAATGTGTTTCCGGAAACAGCGGTTTCGATCTATCGAAAGTGGAAAGAAAACGATTGGAAGCAGGCTCAATATTTTCAGGAACAGCTTCGTCCGATCAGACAGGCTTCTCAGGCGGCAACCGTTCCCGCCGTGTATAAAAAAGCTGTCGAGTTAAAAGGTATACCGGCTGGGCCGCCGCGTCCGCCTGTACACGAAGTATCGAAAGAACTGGAGAACAAAATACAAACCATTATAGATGGTTAGATACACGAAAGGAGATCATTATCATGCAGCGTCTGTATCAATTTCAAACAGCGGATAAAATAGTTTCCGGGCAGCATGCGGTGAAACAGCTGGGGGATTATCTGCCGGGGGTAAACCGGGATATTCGTTCCGTTCTTGTGCTGACCCAGCCGGGAATTAAGGATCTGGGACTTCTGGACAGTATCTATGAACAGCTGGAGGACGTCCATGTCAAGACCATCACCGACGTTATGCTGGAACCTACAGTCGGTAACATTGAAGACATGCACGAAGATATTAAAAATGATTCGTACGATGTCATCATAGGAGTAGGCGGCGGAAGCGTACTGGATGCAGCGAAAGTACTTTCCGTACTGAAAACAAATGATCAGTCGGTCAACGATATGCTGGGCACCAATCTGATTGAAGAGCCGGGCATTCCGACGGTGTTGATTCCTACAACGTCTGGAACAGGATCGGAAGTAACACCGAATGCCATTGTCACCTTCCCGGAAGAAGAGTTGAAAATCGGCATTGTAAGCCCTTACCTCTTACCTGATCTGGTTGTCCTTGATCCTATGTTGACTCTCGGACTGCCAAAATCCATTACTGCAGCGACGGGAATGGATGCGTTCACGCATTCGCTTGAGTCCTATATTTCCAGCAAAGCCAATTATTTGAGTGACACCTTCGCCATGGATTCTATTCGATTGATCAGCAGAAGCATTGTAGAAGCGTACCGCAACGGTGAGAATGTGGAAGCCAGGGAAAAAATGATTGTCGGTTCCATGTATGGCGGAATGGCGTTAACCAGTGCCGGAACGGCCGCGGTCCATGCGCTTGCTTATCCTTTAGGCGGAAAATTCAAAGTAGCCCACGGTGTGGCGAATGCAATGCTGCTTCCGCATGTCATGGAGTTTAACCTCGATGCGATTACAGAGAAGCTGTCCAACGTCGCGAAAGAAATCCGGATTGCCGATGACGGGGAACCTGATCAGCAGGCAGCGGAAAAAATGATAGAACAGATCAAAGAATGGACAAAAACGCTGGAGATACCGCAGGATTTGAGCGAATACGGCGTCGCCGAAGAAGATGTCGAAGACCTTGCTGTCGCAGCTTCCAAAATCACAAGACTGCTGGATAACAACCCGAAAGAATTGTCGCTTGAAGATATGAAGAATATCTACCGCCGACTTCTTGGATAGGAAAGACAGGCTATGAAACTATCAATTCTAGCGGATGACTTAACGGGAGCAGGCGACAGCGGAGTTCAGATCATCAAATACGGCATGACACCTTTTGTCATCATTCAGGAGCCGGAAGAAAAAGAAAAAGACAGTGTCTATATTTACAATACCGACAGCAGAACGATGACAGCAAATGATTCGTATCAAACGATGAAGGACTACTGCAGCAGAATAGAGCATACGGAGGAAACAATTATTTACAAAAAAATCGATTCTACGATGCGCGGGAATATCGGCCGGGAAAACAATGCGTTATATGATTATTTTACTCCTGATTTTGTTATTACCGCTCCGGCTCATCCTTCGAACGGTCGAACAGTGAAAAACCGTATGCTTTACCTTCACGATATACTGCTGCATGAAACGGAAGTGGCGCGCGACCCTAAAACACCAGTACAGCATTCAGACATTAACCGGATTATCCAGGAACAGTCCGACAGAGAAACTGCCCATATTTATTTGGAAGATCTGCGCGCTGGTAAAACAAGAATGCTTGAGATTTTCCAGATGTGCAAAGATCAAAATATCCATCATATCACGGCGGATGCCACTGTCGAATCGGATCTGGCAGATCTGGCGGCTTTTGTGGAAAGCACGTCTTACTCCGTGATATGGGGAGGTTCCGCCGGTTTGATTTATCACCTGCCGGCCGTATACGGGCACGAAGAGAAACACTATCACGTACGGCAGATACCTGAGGGAAACGGAGCAGCGGTGTTTGTGGTGGGAAGCATGAGTGCGCAAGGAAGAAACCAGCTTCGTTTTCTGCTTCAGGATGAAACAGTCAAAGGGCTGCAAATACAGTCCGCCGAAATTGCCGCATCAGCAGAGCGGCGGATGGAGGAGTATGAACGGATACGCTTGGAAGCCGCACATGCGGCAGAGAAAGGCTTTCACCTCGCATTTTATTCATCGGATAATGTGGCCGAAGCCGTTCAAAATGGAAGAAATGCCGGTCTCAGTTCCATTGAAGTAAGCGATCTCATATCCCGCTTTTTAGGTGAAACGGCTGCGGCTGTTGTCGAGGAACTGCAGCTGGAACGCCTTTTTTTGACCGGCGGGGATACAGCGCTGCAGGTAATGGAAAATCTAGGAGCGGAAATATTTGAGCTGCTGGACGAAATAGAGCCTGGAGTGCCGATTGGGAAGCTGCCGGTGCGAAGCAATATGTTTGCTGTGACGAAGGCAGGCAATTTTGGAAAAGAAACAATCATGCAAACAGCGTTGAAACGATTGAATACGAAACATGGGACAGAAAAGGAGAGAAGATAAAAAAAAGGGGGGGATCTTTTTCCAAAAAGAATGGAGGCGGTGTAATGTTACTTGATAATCAAACAGCGGTCGTTTCAGGTGCCACCAGAGGCATCGGAAGAGCGGCAGCGTTAAAACTGGCGGAAAACGGAGCATCTCTGATTGTGAATGGAACAAATGAAACATTGCTGCAGCAGCTGGTCACAGAAGTGGAAGAACTCGGGCAGCGATGTTACATGGTTCCCGGTAATGTGGCAGATCCACAGACCGCGGACCGCACAGTAGAAGCCGCGATTCAGTACTTTGGCAGCGTTGATATCCTTGTCAACAATGCTGGTATAAACAGCCGGAATTCAACCCTTAATATGGGATTGGAAGAGTGGCAGAATGTTCTGGATGTCAATTTAAACGGCACGCTGTACTTTTGTAAAACGGTTCTTCCTCATATGATCGAAAACAATCACGGAAAAATTGTCAATGTCAGCTCCACCGCTGCAAAGAATGCCCATAAGAACGCGGCTCCTGCCTACGGAGCATCAAAGGCCGGCGTGGATTACCTCACGAGGCATCTGGCATTGGAAATGGCGGATTACAATATTAATGTGAACGGAGTGAACCCCGGCCCTGTGGAAACCGACATGAGCAAACAGTGGTCGGAGGAATACCGTAGACAGGTACTCTCAAAGATTCCGTTGAACAGAATCGGTACTCCCGAAGATGTAGCAGATGCCGTCTATTTTCTTGCATCAAGTATGTCAGATTTTATTACAGGAGAGACGATTAATATAAACGGAGGAACGTACATGAATTAAAGAACTTTTATTAAAGCGCTTACCCAGCAAAGGAGATGAGAGAACGAAATGAGTGAACCATTAACAGAAACGAAAATACCAAGTTTATTTTCCCATAATCATGCGTCGAATCTGCTTTCACTAAGCAATGGAGATCTGTTTTGCGTTTGGTTCGGCGGTTCGCGGGAAGGGAAATCGGATATTTCCGTTCTTTGTTCCCGATTGGAAAAGGGAAGCAGCAGCTGGAGTGAACCGGAAGTGTTATCCGGCGATCCCAAAAGGTCGGAACAGAACCCGGTTTTATTCGAACATCCCGACGGGGCATTGTGGCTGCTTTATACCGCCCAGCATTCGATCCACCAGGATTCCGCTGTCGTGCGGTGCCGTATTTCCAATGATCACGGAAGAACGTGGAAACAAGAGCAGACATTGTTTGATACGCCGGGGTCGTTCGTGCGTAACCCGCCGGTCATCCGGGATAACGGTGAAATCATTTTGCCTGCCTACTACAGCATCAAATCGGAAAATGGGTTCTTAGGAAAAGATTACAGTGTCGTGAAGATTTCCGGCGATGCCGGACAGACCTGGGAGGAATACCCGGTGGACGACAGTGAAGCGCTTGTTCATATGAGTATCGTGAAAGGCGGTGGTAATGAATTAATTGGATTTTTCAGAAGCCGTAAAGCGGACTATATCCATGTGACAACATCCAACGATCACGGCAGAACCTGGACGACTCCGGAGAAGACCACGTTAATGAACAATAATGCTTCCATTCAGTGCCAAAGGCTGCAGACCGGAAATCTTGCTATCGTATTTAATAATATTAACGCTGAACTGGCACCGCCGGAAGTCAACAGTCCTCCATGGTTCGATGACAAGGATCAGCAGACGATTGCCTCCGGGCAGAGCGGGAAGCAGGAATCGATTTGGGGAGTGATCCGCGCTCCACTGGCCATTGCTGTTTCCGAAGACGACGGGCGTACCTGGCCGCATTACAAAGAAATTGCCGTGCAGCAGAATGATCAGGCGTCCCCTGAATTTTCGTATCCGTCGATCCATCAGACAAAGGACGGGGCGATACACATGACGTACACCTATCTGCGTGAATGTATCAAGCACACGGTAGTGACAGAAGATTGGATAAAAAGTTAAATCATTATGGTTTCATGAAAAGGAGGAGAAAATAATGAAAAAATATTCATTTGATATGAAAAAGGCTATTGCTGCAGCTGTACTGGGTACCACAATGATAGCGGCCGCCGGCTGTGGAAGCAGTGGCACTGAGAATTCCTCGGGTAACGGAGGAAATGGAAGCGGGGAATCCGGTGGAAACGGGGAAGGCTCGTCTCAGGAAACGACGGAAATGGTGGCCGCTACTATTAACCCGGAAGGCTCCCTGCTTGCTAATGCTCTGCAGGCACTGGCTGATGAAATTGAAACGCGGAGTGACGGTGCAATCGAATTTCAGGTGGCCACAGGCGGCCAGCTTGGTAATGCATCAAGCCTTTATCAATCGGTGATTTCCGGAGATATTGACATGATTTATTCCGATTCCGGCTGGTTTTCCGAGCATCACCCTGAATTTGATGCTCTTGGTACCAACTATCTCTTTGAAGGAGAAGAGCATTACAAAGAAGTGGTGAATTCAGAGGACAGCCTGCAGTACTTTGAAGATCTTCTTGTGGAAGAACCGGGGCTGAAAACGGTCATGTACGCCGGCGGTCTGGAGCGCAATATTATTAGTACGTTCCCGATTGAGTCGATAGAGGACCTGCAAGGAAAAACAATGCGCAGTAAGAACGAGTCCACCGAATTGGAATGGTGGAGAAACCTCGGAGCCAACCCGACGGCGGTAGCTTTTGATGAAGTGTACACAGCCCTGCAGACCGGCGTTGTGGAAGGATCGCAAAACAGCATGGACGCCATGATTGAGCAGCGCTTTGGTGAAGTAGCCGATTATGTGGCCCGGACCCAGCATAATCTCACCCTCGGTTTTGTCGTTATGAATAACGAACAGTTTGACTCCCTTGATTCTGAGATGCAGGACGTGGTGATGAATGCGGCGCAGGATGTACAGGAAGAATATATCAACAAAGCCTTTGAAAAATCGGAAGAAGATGTGCAGACATTAAAAGATGAGTTCGGTGTTGAATTCACCAACCCTGATCGTGAAGCGTTCATCGAAGCATCCAGACAGCAGCTTCAGGCAATCGCCGAAGAGCACGGCATTCAGGATGAAATTGATGAAATCTTCGGTACCCAGTAAAGATACAACAGCCCCCGTACGCACAGACGTGCGGGGGAATGGTTGAAGAAGGGAGGTTCCCGGCACGTTGAAAAAGCTTCTTGATAGATTTCAGAACTGGATTGAGACGATAAACGCATTTTTTCTGGTTTTATTGTCCCTCACTTTATTTACAAGAGTACTGGCACGTTACGTATTTTCAGAATCGATACCGGAGACAGAGATATTTCAGAAGCTCTCTATTGCATGGCTGGTATTTTTGGGAGCAGCGGTAGCCGTGAAAGGAAATGAGCACCTGCAGATTGATATTTTCTCTGACTTTCTGCACCCCAAATTGGTATACCTCAAGAACATCCTGGTGTATGTATTAACGCTGGCTGCAATCTGTATTTTAGTGGTTGTTGGATGGAAAGCACTTGAAGCAGGCCTGGGACGGACAGAACTGGTGCAGGTACGATTCCTGTCCTCTCCGCCTTCATTGGCTTATTACTTTTCAGCGGTGCTGGTTGGTGCTGTGTTAATGCTGATTTTTCATCTAATCAACATCAAGCAATTTTTTAACAGCAGGAAAGGGCAGTGAGGTGATCATTCATGGTTTTATTAGGGGTTGTGGCTACATTTTTTACATGTCTGCTCCTGGGAGTGCCTGTTGTCTTCAGTCTTGTGCTTGCGTCGGCGATTCCTGTTTTAGTAGATCCCCTTGTCAGCTTGACGCAGATGAGTACGATTATGCTGGAGTCGATTCAAAGTTTCACACTACTGGCGATTCCCTTGTTTATCTTCTGCGGACGTATTATGAATCTGACCGGAGTGACCGAAGATTTAATTTATATCTCCAAAGCGTTGGTAGGCAAAGCGAAGGGCAGTTTAGCTCACATTAACATTGTGACCAGTATCTTCTTTGCTGCTATCTCAGGATCCTCTGTCGCTGATGTGGCTTCTCTTGGCCGCGTACTGATTCCGGCGATGATCAAAGCCGGTTACAGCAGAGAGTTTGCCGCGACGATTACAGCAGCATCGTCTACCATTGGCTCCATCATCCCGCCAAGTATACTGCTGATTGTATACGGAGCGCTGGCGCAGACCTCCGTAGCTGCCTTGTTTATGGGAGGGATCATTCCAGGCATTCTGATTGGTCTGATGCAGATGGGATATGCCTATTACTATGCTTCCAGAAATGAAGTGGGCAATGTGGACAACAAGGATATAAATTTAGGGGAAAACGAACGTCTTTCCAAGCTTATCGCCGTAAGAAAAAGTATTTTTCCACTGTCCTTGTTCCTTGTCGTCATTGTCGGTATTATGAGCGGTGTATTTACTGCGACGGAAGCTGCAAGTATTGCTGTGGTGTATGTTGTCATTGTGGCGCTCTTTATCAAAAAAGGCTCAAGTCTCAAAGAATACGGGGCAGCAACCAAGAAAGCGGCGATGGAATCCTCTGTTATTTATATACTCATTGCTGCGGCAGGATTTTTATCCTGGGTCCTCACGTATTATGAAGTGATGGATCCGATTATCAATTTCCTTATCAACAGCAATGTGCCGGCAAGTGCATTTCTTCTCCTGCTCATGCTGCTCTATGTTATTTTGGGAACTTTTATGGAACCGACATCCGCTATGCTGATTTTCGTACCGCTCTTACTGCCGGTGATGGAATCACTGCAGATTGATCCGGTTGTGGCAGGTATAGTCACCGTTATGGCTATCCGCCTCGGCACTGTGACGCCGCCGTACGGACTGTCCACGCTGATGGCTTCCAAGATTGCGGAGACCAACGTCATCAAAATGCTGAAACACATTCTGCTCTTTGTGTTTGTGTATATGTTATCCATTATTGTTATCATCTTCGTCCCGGACCTTGTTACATTCCTGCCGGACCTGTTCATTGATTGATAACACCTTACAACGAAAGGAGGAGAACAATGGTTGAAAAACGTCCCGCCATTGCAATAACGATGGGGGATCCTGCGGGGGTCGGTCCTGAGATTATCGCAAAATCCCTCAGTACAAAACAACTTTTTTCAGAATGCCTGCCCTTTGTCATCGGAGACGCGTCCATGTTGGAACGGGCTGTTGAAGTGACGGGGGCCGAGGCTGACGTACGTATTATCGATCACCCATCAAAGGCGTTATTCCAGCATGGTGTGATTGATATTGTGGACTTGAATCTCGTACCTCCAGATCTCTCCTGGGGAGAAATTTCCGAAGCAGCCGGACACGCTGCCTTTTCATATCTGGAGCATGCCGTAATGTTAGCAAATAACGGAGATATCCAGGGAGTCTGCACTGCACCGTTGAATAAAGAAGCTCTCCATAAAGCGGGTCATTTGTATCCCGGACATACGGAGATTCTTGCCCGTTTGACGCATACCAGGACATTTGCCATGATGCTTTCCGCTCCAGGTTTGAAAGTTATTCACGCTACTACGCATGTCGGGCTGCTCGATGCTGTGGAAAAAATTAATGTACAGCGGGAGTACGATGTTATTAAACTGGCTGACGAAACCCTTCGGACCGCGGGATTTGAAAACCCGGCCATCGGCGTATGCGGCATTAATCCGCATGCGGGGGAAAACGGATTATTTGGAAACGGCGAAGAAGAAGAAAAAGTCATACCAGCAGTGGAAAAAGCACAGGGGGAAGGCATAAATGTGCAGGGTCCGCTTCCGGCCGACACCTTATTTTTCCGGGCGAAACGGGGGGATTTTGACATAGTGGTCGCCCAGTATCACGATCAAGGCCACGGTCCGGTGAAAGTACTGGGTTTGGAAGCAGGGGTGAATATTACAGTCGGTCTTCCTATTATCCGGACAAGTGTGGATCATGGTACCGCTTTTGATATCGCCGGCCGGAACATCGCTGATGAGCAATCGTTGAATGAGGCGCTCCGCATGGCTGTGCAGCTTGCTCCAGACCGGTAAAAGCACGGTATAACAGAATAGATACGCCTGAAATGGCGCCGGTCGATATTTTCTCTGTCCGACGTCATTTTTTCATTTAGAAGTTTTTGGTATGGTGGATTTTATCGAACGGGAGGTGGGTGCTCCCCTAAACGCCCGCGGCCGGCTTTATTCAGGATAATCGCAGTACTCGATAATCGTGCCTTCGGTATCTGCGGGGTTTAAGTAAATAAGACGTCTGCCGTGTTTATTCATCCGGCGCGTGTGGTCGAGAACCCGGATTCCCTGTTCCTTCAGTTCCTCCAGAGCTTCATCAAGATCGTGCACGTGGTAGGCAATATGATGAACGCCTTTTCCTTTCTGTTTGATAAAGCGTGCAATCGGGGATGTCGTATTATTGGTCGGCGCCAGAAGCTCCGTCTGAAGGCCGTTGACGTGGAGAACGGCAACCTCACTTTCCACCCCGGAAGCTTCACTGATGTAATGGTCAATGACTGTGCCTCCCAGTACATTGGTGTAAAAAGCTTTGCTTTCTTCTATATCCCGTACAGCGATACCGATATGATCGATCGTTTTGTTCATTCTGATCCCCTTCCTGTTCATGGAACTTCCTCCTGACTGTATTTTATACGAGAAACGGGTTCTTTCCTATAGGGAAGGACGTTTCTCTTTGGTTTCAAGTTAATGAAAATGAAACTTTTTTGTATGAATATCTTCGGTACGGAAACATTACAAGGAGGAACGTTATAGGAGGATATCAGATGCGTTACAGGGAGTACTGGAATCAGATACAGGAGAAAAGGGAGGAATTGAATTCGCTTATTTCTTCCTACTGGAGTGATTATTCTCATCTGGGTACGTGGGAGCTCTGGGTTGTTGTTTCGTTATTGGTGCTCCCTCTATGCCTGCTATATTTTATTGACAGGACAAGGATATTTGAATTGTTTTGTTTTGGATACACTATTCATTTACTTTGGACTTATATTGATCTGATACTGGAAAATTATAATTACCTCATTCACACCCGTTTTATAACGCCTCTGCTCCCCTTTGCCTTAACGGTGACAACATCTTTGCTTCCTGTCGGATTTTTGTTGTTGTACCAGTATTGCACGAATCATAAGAAAAACTTTTATATCTATACGGTCCTTTTAAGTGCTGTCTTTGTCTTTATCTTCATGTCTTTGGAAGAAGCAATGGGGTTGGTGGAATTTGAGCGTGGCATGAATCAGTTTTACATTCTTCTTATTGATATTGTCATAGCATATCTTTCGTATTGGTTTACAGCAGGGATTAAACGATTTATTACCCCCGATGTAGAGAATGGCTGAGATGGATGCATTATAGGTCGATGCCGCCATATTTTGTTTATCCAAGATACGAACCGTATTATCCGGTTATATAGAAGAAGAAAAGGCTTCGGGGCTTCCGAAGCCTTTTGGTGTCAAAAACCCGTGTATTCACTGTGTGCCCGGGGAGCCGGGCGGGATATAAGCAGGTGGAGTGTGCAGCCAGCCGCGGTTTTCCATGACATTTTTAAAGGGGAGGGCGAACTGCATTAAGTGAATCTGCATCTCAAAAAATATCATAGTGACGTCGCTGCGGATGGTTTTGGACATAGCCTCCGCGCAGAAGGCGGTCGACGTGGCAATCTTCACAGAAACCATACTCGCGATTTCTTCATTCGTTAGTTGTACTCCTTTAGGAACAGCTTTCGTCTCAGAGTTTGGTTTGGGAGAGCTGAGGGTGGGAAGGGGAACGCCTTCCTGAAGAAGAAATGTTTCGAGTTTTTTTGTATCGGCTTCGCTGCTTTTAAGTGCCTTCTGTAAGGCATGCTCTAAATCAGGATCGGTGGTTGAGTTCAAGCCGACCTGGTAGAGCACCTGTGCTTCTTGAAACGAAGTGTAAGCAGTCCAAAGGTCCATTACTTCCCCGACATGAAGAGGTGGTTTTGGTTCTTTATCGGTATAATCGTGAATAAGGGAAGCAATGGCTTCCAGCGTTTTAAACATAAAATATCCCTCGTTTCGTCAAAGTATGAATACGTGACTCAACTCCCGTATTATTTCATCCTGCCCTTTTTCTTTCCTTCCCCTTCTTTTCTTTTTCGCATAAATGCCATCACAAGATCCGCTGCTAAAATCAGGAGAAATACTCCGATTACTGCAATTTCGACCGTATCCATAACCCGGAACGGATTGAAGGTGTTCCGGACTGCATCTTTCATATTAAACCCGATGGCCATGTCGAGAATCAGGGAAACTCCGATTAATGTACTAAAAAGTAAACATGTAATACCCGCTGTCTTCACGTCTATCAACTCCATTTCTAAGATGTGCACTTCAGACGGGCGTTATGTATATTGCGCGTGAATTGGAAACACACTAACCGCAAATACAAAGAAAGCAAGGTTGCTATGCCCTATCGATTACGACGTTTGTTCAGATCCAAAAAACAGCAGAGTCATTCCAGTGCAGACCAGAAAAAGAAGACACCGTTGGGAACTTCTCTGAAGGATAATCTGAAAGAGTTTAAAAAGAGAACCGGGAACAGTTCGGATGTGGTGATCCGGACGTTAACGACGGGCGGGATGCAGTGGGAAGCGGCCGTCGTCTACATTGACGGTATCGTCGATAACACCTCCATTGATGAGTTTCTCCTGGAGCCGCTGCTCAAGCTCCAGGTTCCGGTTTCCCCCGTTCAGCAGCAGGATATCCCGGATTATATTGCAGAACAGGTCATTGCTCTTGGAGGAATTGAGCCGGTATTGGATTGGGAAACGCTTTTTGAAGCGGTGACGATTGGGAGGGCGGTTCTGTTCATCGATGGTGCCCTAAAAGCGTTAAGCGTAAGTACTATTGGCGGCGAGCGGCGTGCGGTGGAAGAGCCGCCGACCGAAATATCAATCCGCGGCCCCCGGGAAGGATTTACCGAGTCGATCCGGACTAATACTGCGATGGTTCGCCGACGTATCAAAAACCCGAATCTACGGGTGAAAACAATGAAAATCGGCCGTCAAACAAAAACAAATGTGGAAATTATGTATCTTGAAGGGGTAGCTGATGAAAAGGTGGTAGAAGAAGTCCACCGCCGTTTAAAACAAACGGACATGGGGAGCATCCTGGACTCGGGCTATATCGAAGAATTAATAGAAGATCAGCCTTCTTCTCCATTTCCGACGATCCATTTCACGGAACGTCCGGATTCTGCTGCTGGCAACATCCTCGAGGGACGGGTGGCTGTTTTTGTCGATGGAAGCCCGTTTATTCTGCATATGCCGGCAGTTTTCATTCAATTTTTTCAGTCGGTCGATGATTATTACAGTCGTTCCTATATCGCTTCCTCGCTGCGCATGCTCCGGATTATGGTTTTTTTAATATCCCTTTACGCTCCTGCCACGTATGTGGCCGCAACGACGTTTCACCAGGAAATGATTCCGACTCAGCTTTTGATTGTACTGTCAGCGCAGCGTGAAGCCGTTCCTTTTCCGGCCTTGATAGAGGCGTTCATCATGGAAATGACGTTTGAGGTTTTACGGGAAGCTGGTATCCGCATGCCAAAAGCCGTCGGGCAGACGGTGTCGATTGTGGGGGCGCTTGTGATCGGACAGGCGGCGGTACAGGCGGGGATTGTTTCGCCGGCGATGGTCATTATCGTGGCAATTACAGCAATTGCAAGCTTTACGACACCGTCCTATTCCATGGCCATTGCGGCCCGTCTAATCCGTTTCTTTCTGATGGTGATTGCAGCCTCTTTCGGATTTTACGGATTGATTTTGTCGTTCATTATGATTACGGCACATTTATGCAGCCTCCGTTCCTTCGGTGTGCCTTACATGGCTCCGCTGGCTCCGTTCATTCCTGCAGATTTCGGCGATTCGATTATCCGTCTGCCGTGGTGGAAAGCGAAAGAACGCCCCCGTCTTATCAGTGGAGAGAATAATGTGCGGGAGGCAGATGATTTGAAACCGGAAGCTCCCGGTACACAAAGTATCCGGAAACAACGAAAGAATACAGGTGACCTGAATGAAGACTAAATTGTACTGCCTGGTTTCTGCATTGTTGACCATCGTATTGCTTTCCGGCTGCTGGAGCAACCAGGAGCTTCCCGATCTTGCGCTCGTTTCAGCGACTGGAATTGATCTGGAGGATGACGGACGCTACACCGTGACGGTACAAGTAATCAACCCGGGGAATGTAGCCGGGGAAGGCATGCAGGGAACCGGCGGATCGGAAAGCCCGCCTGTATCGACCTACACCGAATCCGGCTGGAATCTGACCGAAATCAACCGTAAAATGTCCAAAAAGGTATCGCGCCGTATCTATTATGCCCATACGAATCTGGTGGTGATCAGTGAAAAGCTGGCTGAGGAGAAAGGGATCCAGCCGGTATTTGATGTGCTGGAACGGGATCATGAATTCCGTTCCAGCGCCCAGGTAGTAATTTCCCACCAGTCTGACGCTGAAGATATTATGAAGACATTGAGCAGTATTGATAAAGTCCCTGCCAATAAAATTATTAATACGATGAGGTCCACAGAAAAAGCATGGGGGGAGCATGTCAGTGTAAATATAAGGGAGCTGGTTGCCAAACTCGTATCGCCTGGTGAAGCGCCGGTTGTTACTACTTTTCATACGATTGAAAATCAGGGAGAGACGCTTCAGAGCATTCAGCAGACCAACCCCGCAGGCCGGCTGGAAGCTGCGGGTCTGGCCATTTTTAAGAATGGCAGAATGGTGGATATGACGACCGGCGAAACCTCCAAAGGAATTGTCTGGCTGTTGGATAAGGTGAAAACCACAGCGGTATCTGTGGACTGGAACGAAGAAAAACATGCGGCGGTATTCGACTTGGTCCGGCAGCAGACGAAGGTTTCGGCTGACCTGGGCAAAGGTGGGGACGTACGAATGAAGGTGAATATAGCCGCCGAAGGGAATGCCAGTGAAGTAAAACAACCTATTAATCTGGCCTCCCCGGGGGTTTTGAACAAAATGGAACAGAAGGTTGAAGAAACAATTAAACAGAGTATTCTGCATGCTGTCGACAAGGCGCAGGAGCTGGAAACCGATATTCTCGGATTCGGCGAAGCAGTTCATCAGGCGAATCCTGATAAATGGAAAAAGTGGGAAGGGGAATGGGATGAAAGCTATTTCCCGGAAGTACAGGTGGATGTTTCGGTGGATGTATTTATCCGGCGGACCGGGCTGCGTAACGAATCTTTTCACAGGAACTTATCACGATGACGCCGGGACAGGAGGGTGAAACAGATGGAGAAGGCAAAAATAAATGCCGGGCAGCTGTTTGTGCTGATTTTTTTATTCGAAATGGGAAGCGCCCTCCTGTTGTCTTTAGGAATTGAGGCAAAACAGGATGCCTGGCTGGCTGTGCTGGCAGGAATGTTTGGGAGCCTTTTTTTGTTCTGGATGTATTACCGGTTGTATCTGTTTTATCCGGACATGCTTCCCACCTCCTATATGCAGCATATTATCGGTCCCCTTTTTGGAAAAATTACAGCGTATCTCTATATTGTGGTTTTTATGTACAGCGCTGCACGGGTGCTGCGTGATTTCGGCGAAATGCTCGTTACCTTTGCCTACAATGAAACCCCGCTTTTTATAATCAATACCCTTCTTCTGCTTCTGGTCCTGTATGTCACCCATAAAGGTATTGAAGTCATTTCCAGAACAGGGGAAATAATGTTTGTCGTTCTTTACGTACTGGCTGTAACCGGATCCATTCTGATTGTTGTTTCGGGTTTGATCAACATAGACCACCTGAAACCGGTGCTGGAAGGCGGTATCGGACGCATTTTGAAAACAGCCGGCACGGAAACATTGTATGTCCCTTTTGGAGAAGCCGTCGTCTTTTTTATGATTCTGCCTTACGTGAACCGTCCGGATAAAATCAAGCCTGCCGCGTTTTCAGCATTGGTGCTCAGCGGCATCAATCTGTCGATTACGATGGCTGTCAATGTTGCCGTGCTTGGAGTGAATTTGACCGAACGTTCGCAGTTTCCCCTTTTAAATACCATTCAGGCTATTCAGGTGGCTGAATTTCTGGAACGTCTCGATGTCTTTTTCATGGTTGCTCTTATTGTCGGAGGTTTCGTTAAAATAAGTATCTATTTTTACGCGGCAGTTATCGGCACGTCCGATTTATTTCAAAAAAAAGAGAGTTCCAGTCTGGTATTTCCGCTTGGTCTCGTTGTCCTGTTTTTATCGATGGTCATTGCCAGCGGCTATGCCGAACACATTAAAGAGGGACTGAAATTCGTGCCGTTATATATGCACCTGCCGTTTCATGTCATGGTGCCTGCTCTTCTTTTGACCGCGGCCGCATTGAAAAAGCGGCACTCGGTGAATAAGGAGGGCTGATATTGAAAAACTAGGAGAGAATTGGTTTCCAGGTGAAAGGTAAGCTCTGTTAAAAAGCTGGAATGAAGCAGAAAAACAGGAGAATCCGTATGAATATCAATGAGGAAAAACAAAGCAGAAAATTGGAGATTGTATTATGGAGTATCGCCCTGCCCGGCTTCGGGCATTTAATATTGCGAAAGTATGTGAAAGGACTGCTGCTTGTTTTTCTGGAAATACTCGTGAATGTTTTTGGGAATTTTAACACCATCATTATCCTGAGCTTTAACGGAAAAATAGCACAGGCCATTGAGCAGACGAATTATCAGTGGCTGATGTTTTACCCGTGTCTTTATTTTTTCAGCATCTGGGATGCTTACCGGGAAGCAGGCGGCGGGGAAAAATCATTTTCTTACATGCCGATGGCTTTTTCCGCCTATTTTGTCACGGTTGGACTGATTTTTTCGCCGGTTTTCACGGTCTACGGGTACAAGTTGGGGCCGATGTGGCTGCCGATGTTGTTTCTGCCGCTCGGGCTCGGTGCCGGTATGGTGATAAGAAAGATACTTGTGAAAAAACGGAACACTTGAATAAAAGCTTAGGGGGATATTGTAGTGAATCAACAGGATACCCATTTAACATCTGCTGAAATCGGAAACTTATGGACGACATATATGAATGAGAGTATGTCGAACGTTATGTTGTCTTTTATGCTGCAACATGTGCAGGATACAGAGATCAGAGAGGTGGTGCAGTATGCGTATGATATTTCACAGCGCGATCTGGGAGAGATGAGGACTCTTTTTGAAAAGGAAAAGTACGTGAAGCCGGATGGTTTTTCAGAACAGGATGTTAATATGGACGCCCCCTGGCTGTTCTCTGATGTTTTCTGTTTAACCTACGTGAATCATATGTCCAAAGTCGGCATGGCGTCCCACAGTGCATTCCTGGGAATGAGCAAACGTGAGGATATCCGCTCCTTCTACACAAGGCTTCTTTCGGATACGTCTTCACTCTACAACTTCACCACAGAGGCAGCAGTGTCCAAGGGCATCCATGCCACCCATCCTTATTTAAATGTTCCGAAAGAACGGGAATATATAGAAAGTAAAAAATACCTTAGCGGTCTCAATCCTCTGCATGAAAAACGGGCGCTCAATGCAGTAGAAACCACATATTTATACATGAACGTACTCACAAACGCCGTAGGGGTCAAGCTGGCCATTGCGTTTGCTCAGACGTCCATGTCCAGAGAAGTTCAGAATCATATGATACGGGGAAAAGAGATATCGAACAAACATATCAAAATTTTCACTGCTGTCTTTGATGAAAATGATATTGTGACGCCCAGGCTTCCCGATCTTGGTGTCAGTGATTCGACCACCCGTACGTTTTCCGATAAACTAATGATGTTTCATATGTCCATGTTAACATCGGCTGGTGTAGGGAATTATGCACTCGCTGCATCGTCAAGCCTTCGAACGGATCTGAGTCTGAATTATGAGCGCTTATCCCTGGAAATCGCTAAATACGCGAAAAGCGGGATCGATCTCATGATTAAGCATAACTGGATGGAGCAGCCTCCCGAGGTAAAAAACAGAGACGAATTAATCCGCAAAAAGAAATAGAAACTTGTCTTCCCCGCAACGTTATAAATCATAATTATTCTGGTTTACAAATCGTAAAGGTTGCGATATACTAACAAAAGTCAAATCGTAACCTTTACGAAAGGGGAATGCAGGTATGAGACATTGGGGCATTTCCGCAGCTATTTTTCTACTTTTTGCCGGAGTGGCAGCAGCATGCGGATCGGAGCAGCCAAGTGCCGACGATACACAAGCACAGGCTGAAGAAGAACCATTACATATATACACTACATTAGCAGTATGGAAGGATTTCGCTGAAGCGATAGGAGGTGACGAGGTGGAAGTGGAGAACCTCGTTCCAGCCGGGGCAGACCCGCACAGTTTTGAACCAACTTCCCGGACGATGATTGATATCGCTGAATCGGACGCGTTCATGTATAACGGGGCCGGGATGGAAAGCTTCGCGGATGCAGTCAATGATACGGCAGCGGACGAGGAAGTGACATCCCTTGCCGTCACAAAAGGATTGAATCTGCAGGAATCCTCCTCCAGTCACGATCACAGCCACGGTGAGGACGGAAGCGGGCGTTCCCACAACCATGAAAGCAATGTCGACCCTCACGTATGGCTCGATCCGGTACTGGCCCGGGAAGCGGCAGCCAACATCAGAGACATGCTTACAAATCTCCGTCCGGAAAAAGAAGAGATGTTTGCAGAAAACTATCAGAAGCTGAAAGAAGACCTGAATGCGCTGGATGAAGAATTCACCGCGATGGTGGAGGAAGCAGAAAACAATACCTTCATTGTCTCCCATAACGGATACGGCTACTGGGAAGATCGCTACGGCCTGGAACAAACGGCAGTGACTGGTATTTCACCATCGGATGAACCATCCCAGAAAGAGCTGCAGTCCATCATCGATACGATGGAGACAAGCGGCATCAACCACGTCATGCTGGAGCAGAATGTGTCATCGAAAGTAACCGAAGTTATTCAGGAAGAAGCAGGCGCAGAATCTCTCACGCTGCATAATCTGGCTTCTCTTACCGAAGAAGAGATCGAAGCGGGCGAAGACTATTTCAGCTTGATGAGACAAAATATCGAAAACATGAAAACCGCCCTTCAATTTTCCGTAGACACCGGAAGCTCATCAGAGAATCAGGAAGAGACCAGCCATGAAGGGCACGATCACAGCAGCCACGACCATGAAGGTCATAACCACAGCCATGAGTAACACAACTATTAACAGTTGAACAAAACCAGGCAGGGAGCCCCTCCCTGCCTGGTTCTTCTACTATGCGCTCTGGTTGTGTGCTACTCCCCGCGCTGCACGAGCTGTTGCAGTGCAGCATTTCTTTTTTCCTTTTCTGCCTCCCCGGCGAGATCGTATTTTTTCAGCAGATGAAATCCTTCATTTAAAATCGACTGAGGCTGACCGTCGTGAAAAAAACGGGCGGTATCATGATATAATGGAGCCGGCATGACATCTTTTTGATCTTCCAGTTTTTGTTTCACATCATCAAGGCTGTGGTCTACAGGGCATGAACTCATCATGAATGCACTCCTTCTTCAAAAATACGTTCGCAATGCGTATAGACATTCAGCTTGTCTCCACGCACAAAACCGACAGCGGTAATATTGAGGTCATCGGCCAGGTCAATAGCGAGACTGGTTGGAGCGGACTTGGAAAGTACGATACCGACACCTATTTTGGCTGCTTTTGTCAGTACTTCCGAGGACAATCTGCCGCTGAAGACAAGAACCTTATCGCGCACACTCCAGTGATGCATGAGACAGTGTCCGTACAGTTTATCAAGCGCATTATGGCGCCCGATGTCCATGCGCGAAAGAAGCAGTTCATCCGTTGAACAAAGAGCAGCATTATGAACACCCCCGGTTTGGTGGAATGCTTCGCTGTCCTCCTGCATCGCCTGCATCAAGGAAGCACAGCGTGACGGAGACAATTGGGCGGATGTACGGGCCGTTTTCGCCATTTTCATGTCATTGTGAAAATAGAACTGCCGGCTTTTACCGCAGCATGACCCGATGAAACGCTTGGAATGTCCGGAGAAAGAAAGGTTGGGCTTTTTGTAAAGGTGAACGTAGGCAAATCCGGATTCCTCGTCCAGCTCCAGACGAAGGATATCACTGTAAACTAAAATAATTCCCTCAGAAGCAAGAAAGCCCACCACCATTTCACGAAGATGTTCCGGGGAACAAACCATGGTGGCAAATTCTTCTCTATTTACATAAATGGTCAGTGGTGTCTCCTTCACGATGGTATCTGCCGCTGCACTCACCACACCTGCCCGGTACGATGTGATGGGACGCGGTTCACTGATATGGCTTGTCATCAACCTCCCCCTCCTGCAGCCGAATTTGATGCCTTCATCATATCAATATCCGGAATAGGAATCAATTATATGTCCGAATAATCGGAATTATCAAAGTTATTGAAAAAGCAGGGCAGCCGTTGTAGAATGAGGAAAATATGAATATTATGTGAAGGTGGACCGGTGTAGCAGCGACCCTGCTATTATCATCTGCGCGGATTTTTGTAAGCGATTTCTTTTAGGTGTAGCAGCGTTCCTGCTTCAACTGTGTGCGTCGTTTTTTCAAGACAATTATGTCATTTGTTTTGGGGAAACGTCGTTTTTTATTTAAGCAGGAACCAACCAAAACAGAAGGGGTGGAATCGAATGGCTGGAAAACAGAAAAACAGATGGTTGATTGCATTATCGGCAGTTGGTATTCACATCTCCATCGGTTCGGTGTATGCATGGAGCGTATTTACCAATCCACTGCAGGAAGAGCTGGGCTGGGACTTATTCTGGGTCAACTTCGCGTTCAGTCTGGCTATTTTATTTCTTGGTCTGTCAGCAGCATTTCTGGGCCGCTTCGTAGAAAAATACGGGCCCCGGGTGGCTGGTCTTACAGCAGCTGGTTTTTTCGGTGCCGGTGTGCTCGGTTCCGGATTGGCTGTGATGGTAGAGTCACTCATTCTTCTTCTTATTTCTTACGGCGTCTTCGGCGGTATTGGACTGGGTATCGGTTATATTACACCAGTTTCTTCCCTCGTTAAATGGTTTCCGGATCGAAGAGGGCTGGCAACAGGACTTGCAATCATGGGATTCGGATTCTCCGCTGTCATCTTCAGCCCGCTGCAGGAAGCACTTATGGGGACCGTCGGTATTGCTAATACATTTTTTATCATCGGTATTATTTTTCTTTGCTTTATGACGGCTTCTGCATTGTATCTGGAACGTCCGCCTGAAGGTTACATGCAGGATAAAGCACAGGAAAAAACGAAGAAAAACGCAGACCTGTCCGAGCTTACTGCCAATGAAGCGGTAAAAACGAGACGCTTCTGGTTTCTATGGCTGATGCTGTTTATTAACGTAACGTGCGGTATAGCTATACTGGCTGTAGCTGCTCCGATGGGGGAGGAAATTGCAGGGCTTTCATCAGCGGCGGCAGCAACAATGGTTGGAATTATGGGATTTTTCAATGGACTCGGCCGCATTATCTGGGCGTCGGTTTCTGATTACATCGGCCGTGCCAATGTTTACACAGCATTTTTTGTTATCCAGGTTGCTGCTTATTTTATGCTTCCGGTCATGGGTCAGGTTATTGTATTTCAGATTCTTCTGTTTATTATCATTTCGTGTTACGGCGGCGGTTTTGCATCCATCCCTGCTTATATCGGCGATCTTTTCGGCACCAAAGAGCTGGGGGCGATCCACGGCTACATCCTTACCGCCTGGGCGGCAGCAGGCCTTGCAGGGCCGAGCATATCTTCCACTGTCCGTGAGGCGACGCAAAGTTACACGGCGACGCTGTATATTTTCGGGGTGATGATTGCTGTGGCTTTAATTATTTCTTTTTGGATCAGAAGGGATATTAATCTCCTGAAACGAAAACAACGACAGGAAGAAGCGGGGTGAAAGAGCTGAAACTGTATGAATAAATATGAAGCTGAATTCAGTAATCTGGTGCGTTCGTTCCGCAAAAAGCATATGGGAAAGGGGCCGAGCCACATCACTACAACATTCTGCAAAAACTGGGCAATATGCGAGATGGAAGGCAACCTTTCCCCGGTAGAGAAATTTATCGCCAGTGAAAAAGATGGAAGGCAGATGCTGCGTGAAGCCAGAACCCAGATGGTAAAAGAGATATATAAGAAGCACCGTCCGTATGAAATGGAGGAACTGCTGGGAAGTAATTTTGTGGAGTTATTTGTTGATATCGATATTGAAAAAGATGTGGGTATGTCCATCTTTGTGTTTGAAGACAATGTAGAGAAGAAATTCAACGGCCGTTCATATTGAGATTAGAAAGGAGTGGACAGGTTGGCAGGTAAAATGGAAGTAAAAATCAACGGAAAAGAGGTAACAGTGGATGAGAATGTTTCAGCGTTGAATGTTTTAACAGACGAGGATCAGCAGGTTCCTTCCGTTTGTTATCACCCAAGCCTTGGGGCGATTGAAACATGTGACACCTGTATCGTGGAAAAAAACGGGGAGCTGGTTCGTGCCTGTTCTTCCAATGTGGACCAGGGAGATGAATTCAATACGGTATCCAGCGAAGTGAAGGACGCGCAGAAGGTGGCGATGGACCGGATTCTTTACAACCATGAGCTGTACTGTACGGTCTGCGATTACAACAATGGAAATTGTGAAATCCACAATGCCGTAAAAGAAATGAAAATCGAGCATCAGAGCGTACCGTTTGAACCCAAACCTTACGACAAAGACCGAAACAGTTTTTACCGGTATGACCCGGATCAGTGTATTTTGTGTGGACGCTGTGTGGAGGCCTGTCAGGACGTGCAGGTCACTGAAACGCTGACGATCGACTGGGAGCGGGAACGTCCGCGTGTGATCTGGGATAACGATGTGCCGATTGAGGAATCTTCCTGTGTGTCGTGCGGCCACTGTTCCACAGTATGTCCGTGCAACGCGATGATGGAAACCGGAATGGAAGGAGAAGCCGGGTACATGACCGGCATGAATGAAGACACCCTTCGGCCGCTTATTGATATCACAAAAGGGGTGGAAACCGGATACAGCTCGATTCTCGCCGTATCGGATATGGAAGCCTCGATGCGGGACAGCCGTATTGATAAGACAAAGACGGTCTGTACGTACTGCGGGGTCGGCTGCAGCTTTGACGTCTGGACGAAGGGACGTGACATATTAAAAATCGAACCGCAGCAGGAGGCTCCGGCCAACGGGATTTCCACATGTGTAAAAGGGAAGTTCGGCTGGGATTTTGTAAATAGTGAAGAACGTCTTACAAAGCCATTAATCAGGGAAGGACAGATGTTCCGGGAGGCAGAATGGGCCGAAGCCCTGGATCTTATTAAACGGAAATTCACCGGCATCAAGGAGGAACACGGAGCGGATGCACTCAGTTTTATCAGTTCCTCCAAATGCACGAATGAAGAATCGTACGTCATGCAGAAGCTGGCGCGGGGAGTGATTGGTACGAACAATATCGACAACTGCTCCCGTTACTGCCAGAGTCCGGCCACCATGGGGCTGTTCCGCACCGTCGGCTACGGAGGCGATTCCGGTTCCATTACCGACATTCAACAGAGTGAGCTTATCATTACTGTAGGTTCGAATACATCCGAATCCCATCCGGTCCTTTCTACAAGGGTGAAAAGCTCCCATAAACTCCACGCTCAAAAGCTTATTGTCTCCGATCTCCGCAAACATGAAATGGCGCAGCGGTCGGACTTGTTTATCCGTCCGGAATCCGGAACAGACTTGATCTGGCTTTCTGCAGTGACTAAATATATCGTGGATCAGGGCTGGGAAGCTGAGTCCTTCCTGGAGGAGAACGTGAACGGAGTGGAACATTATAAAGAAACGCTCGCCCCCTACACGATGGAGTATGCCGAAGAAATGACCGGCGTATCTCAGGACGATTTAATTCGTACCGCAAAAATGATTCATGAAGCCGGCAGTGTCTGTATCCTCTGGGCAATGGGTGTTACCCAGCACCAGGGAGGAAGCGATACCAGCACAGCTATCTCCAATCTCCTTCTTATTACCGGTAATTACGGTCGTCCCGGCACCGGTGCCTATCCACTCCGCGGCCATAACAATGTACAGGGGGCCAGTGATTTCGGCAGCATGCCGGACCGTTTCCCGGGCTATCAGTTTGTCAGTGATGATGAGGTGAGAAATCGTTTTGAAGAGGCCTGGGAGGCAGAGATTCCGAAAGAAAAAGGATTGAACAACCATGAAATGGTGGAGGCCATTCATGAAGGAAAGTTAAAGTCGATGTATCTCAAAGGCGAGGATATGGGGATTGTTGATTCCAATATCAACTACGTGCACGGGGCGTTTGAAAAACTGGACTTTTTCGTCGTTCAGGATTTGTTTCTCACTACCACAGCCCAGTTTGCTGACGTTGTCCTTCCGGCAAGTCCGAGCCTTGAGAAAGACGGCACGTTCACAAATACAGAACGGCGGATTCAGCGGTTGTATCAGGCGCTGGAGCCGCTTGGCGATTCCCGTCCGGACTGGAAAATTATCATGGATATCGCAAATCAGCTGGATGCCGGCTGGAAGTACAATCACCCATCGGAGATTATGGCTGAAGCGGCCTCATTAACACCACTTTTTGCGGGTGTCACGTATGAAAAGCTTGAAGGATACAAGAGCCTGCAGTGGCCGGTTCACGCAGATGGTACCGATGAACCGATGCTGTTTGCCGACCGGTTTCCGTTTGACGACGGACGCGCCCGTCTCTATCCGGTCGAATGGACCGAACCGGTACAATATGAGGAAGAGTATGACCTGCAGGTGAATAACGGACGTCTGCTGGAACATTTCCATGAAGGAAATATGACCTATCAGTCGGAAGGAATTACACGCGGGACACCGCGCGCGTTTGTGGAAGTCTCCCCGCAGCTTGCGGAGGAACGCGGATTGAGTGACGGCACGTCCGTACGTCTGGTTTCCCCGTACGGCGCAGTGAAACTGCCGTGTCTGGTAACAGAACGGGTTCAGAAAAAAGAGATTTATATTCCGCTGAATGACGACGGGGATGGAGCGGTCAACCGCCTCACCAGCAGCTATGCGGATAAAGATACAGACACCCCGGCGTATAAAGAGGTGCGGGTACGAATGGAAGTGCTGGAGGAGAAAGGGGACTCCCCGCTCCCGAAAATTAATCACCGTTTCGGGAATCCGCAGCCGCAGATCGGTGTCCAGGTGGAGAAAAAATGGCAGCGAAGTGATTACATCTTTCCCGGGGACGTAGTGAAAGGAGAGGGTCGTTAACATGGCTGAAAAAATCCAGCATATCAAAAAACAGGAGCCATCGGAAGAAGAGCAGCGGGCACAGGACCTTCGTGATATCGAAGATGCTTTGATTGATAATAAAGAAGTTATTCTGAAATCCTTGTCGACCTTGAAGCACGCAGATGACCGCGGCGTGATATCGCTTTTGCATGGTCTGTTTGCCGATGGGGACAAAGTGCTGCAAGTCCTTGCGGAGACGATGAACAATGAAGAAAATACAAAAGCGATCCGCCATCTTCTCCTGCTGATGGGTGTGGCCGGCAAGCTCGATGTGGAAAAAATGGAGCCGCTGCTGCTTAAAGTGAATGAAGGATTACGCCGCGTTGGGGAAGCCGGTGACACCGAAGAAAAGACCGGCTACGTGGATCTTGTGAAATCCTTAAAAGACCCGGAAGTCAACCGGGCGGTCACGCTGCTTCTTACCTTTTTAAAAGGGATGGGGCAGGAGACGGAACAGGATATGAAAACCGGCGGAGAATCTCCCGATTAATATGCGTGTTGGCTGCCCTGTTTCTTAAAAAAGAACAGTTTCCCTGTTTTTGGTGTTCTGTCACAGCTAGGATGCTTGTTTTCGTGTAAAATGAAAGGAGTATCTGTAACAGAACGAAAGAGAGGCAGAACGTATGAAATCTAAAATTCTTGTCATTGTGACGGCCGTGGTATTTGTGGCGATGGGTGTTTTTCTGATTACGAGACCGGACAACCCGACGGGAAATCAGGCAGGCTCGAAGCTGGAACTGGATAATCAGCCGGTGATGGGAGAAGAAGATGCGACGGTGCAGGTGGTGGAATTCGGCGACTATAAGTGCCCGGCGTGCAAATCATGGAGTCAGACGGTGTTTCCAAAACTTCAGGAAAACTATATTAACAGCGGCGATGTCTCGTTTACTTATGTGAATACTCTGTTCCACGGCGAGAAGTCAAGGCTTGCGGCACTGGCTTCGGAATCGGTATGGGACCGCAGTCCGGAGGCGTTCTGGTCGTATCATCAGACCATTTTTGAAAACCATCCGGGCGGTCAGTCGCAGGATGAAGTATGGGTCACCCCGGATTCGCTTGGGGATATGGCCGCGCAGGTGGACGGAGCGCCGGCCGCGGAACAGGTGGCAGAGGACGTGCAGCAGGGGACGTATGAAGAACAGGTGAGTACTGACGAATCACTTGTAGATGAGTATAATATTCAATTTACCCCGAGTATTCTGGTGAATGGAACGCTCATTGAAGATCCACTTGACTGGGAGGCTGTTCAGGCGGCGGTTGAAGAGGAGCTGAATCAGGAGTCATGAGAAAGTTCGTCGTATCCTACGGATTGTATGCTGCATGGCTGATGTCGGCAGCAGCTGTTTTCGGGAGTTTGTATTTCAGCGGGGTGCTTGGTTTTGAACCGTGCAAACTCTGCTGGTACCAGCGTATTCTGATGTATCCACTTGTGATAGTGCTCGGCATCGCAGCTTTTGATAATAATCCCCGTATCATCCGGTACGTGCTTCCTCTGCCAGTGGTCGGCGGTCTGGTTTCGGTGTACCATTACCTGATGCAGAAAGTTCCCGGGTTCGCTCCCGTGGAACCGTGCGCCCAGGGGGTTCCGTGTCAGGGGCAGTATATCAATCTATTAGGCTTTATCACCATTCCCTTTCTTGCTTTGATGGGCTTTCTACTTATCACTATCCTGTTGTCACTGCTTGCTAAGTGGAAGCAGGACTGATGAAACATCCGGATGACGCCGTGTCATCCGGATTTTTTGAGTCCGCGTGCTGGTTTGTGAGCGTCCTGCGGCCAAAACGGGTGGGAACTGGTGCATAAACGTAATTAAGGGTGGTCCATAAGACAGTTTGCGGCTGCCGAGCTCCGATCAAACGCAACCCGGCGCGTTTCCTAACGACGTTTAGAGGGTGCAGAAGGGGTGCAAACGCAACTGGAGGAAAAAATAATCCGGACCACATGATGCTGCGCCGGGTGATACGGATTTTTTGAGTCCGCGTGCCGGAATGTGAGCGTCAATCAGCTACGGCCAAAACGGGTGGGACAAGGAGCATAAACGTAATCAAGGGTGATCCATAAGACAGTTTGCGGCTGCCGAGCTCCGATCAAACGCAACCCGGCGCGTTTTCTAACGACGTTTAGGGCACGCGGAGACGTTGTAAACGCAACTGGGGGAAGATGGAGGTGCCGTTTGAAGAGCCATTCCAACAAAAACGCTGGTCACTGGTAATAAGCATGCTTCCCTCTCCCTCTGATTTGGAAGTTCGTGGTCAGAATCCTCCTTACCGACCTCGGAGGCAGGCCGCCTCCGCACCATTCGATGATGGTATTGGTGGTGAGCTTCTCATCGGGAAAAAGGCGCCTGAATTCCTCTATGCTCTGCAGCACACCTTGATCCCTGCTGACAGCGGTTTGACACCCCGGGCAAATCAGCATTCTTTTCTCTTTTTTCATAAAAGAAAAGCACTCCGCGCATAGGATTCCTTTTTGCAGGTCGGTGAAAGTATAGGGCGGTGTCCGCGAAGGAAAGGGGATGGTCGTCCCGCGTTCGAGGAGAAGTGCCGTCCTGCCTTCCTCTTTCTCTCCGGAAGGCAGCGAGTCGCGTTTCCAATTCTGGCGAAATCTCTCTATCTGGGAAGGGAAAAGAATAGGCATATCAGGAGAAGCATGGTAGAGCGTGAAAAGGGGATTCATGAAAATCAGAAAGGCGTGAACCGGCACGTCCCACTGCAGCTGCTGCATGAGCTGGCGGAGCAGTGACTCGTTTTTTCTCAGCTGCAGGAGAGGGCTTTTGATTTCTTTTCCGTACAGGGTAAACCATGAATCATCTTTTACATAAAAATCTCCTTCGTACTGTTTCACCTCAAAAAGATAGATGCCTTGAGGGGTGATCCATAACGAATCCAGCTGGCAGTAGGTGTGACTGATTTCAAACGAGATATCATGAATCATTACCGGTTGTGGGTTGAGCGTGGACGCCCAATCGTCGAATTGCATTTCTCCCTCGAATCCTTTTTCAAGATGGTGGTAATACTGCTTTTCTTTCGGGGGAAGGGAAGAGCGGAGGTTCAGGCTGCGAAACAGTTGGAGTTCGGGGGATGGGCGGCGCTTCTTTTTAATCATAGGTCACTCCCTTTCGATTTCTTATATCATAGGGAAAGATGGAAGAAAAAGCAAGTCCCGGCGTCTAAACGACGATTGATGTGTATAGAGTCCCCTGAACGTAATTATGAACGGTCCATAAGACAGTTTGCGGCTGCCGAGCCCCGATCAAACGCAACCCGGTGCATTTCATAACAACGTTTGAAGGAAAAATAAAGACCCAAACGCAATCATGAACGCCTGCCGGGACTAAAATACATAGTAAAAGCAAGAGCCACGCACTGTACGCGCGGCTCCTGCTTCTTACTCTGTATGATTTTCAATCTGTTCCCGAATCTGGCGCTGCCGTTCTTCTTCTTCGAGCTCCCGGGTCCTTCGGTAGTCTCTGCGTATGGATTTAAGAAGCGACATGGCGGCGACAAACAGGACGACAGAAAACGGTAATGCTCCGACCAGTGAGGCGGTCTGCAGCCCGTTCAACCCGGCACTGATAATCAGAATAAAAGCCAGGGACGCAATCAGGGTGCCCCAGATAATTTTCAGAAGGACGGATGGATTCTCGTCGCCGTTTGACGTCATCATGCCGAGAACGAAGGTGGCAGAGTCGGCAGACGTAACGAGAAACGTAAACAACAGACAGATAGCCAGAACCGAAAGTATGGTACCAAGCGGCACATGCTCAAGCATCGCAAAGAGAGCGGTGGATGTATTCTGTTCGACGGCAGATGTAATGTCGGTTCCCTGAAACAGATCAAGATGGATGGCCGTCCCGCCGAAAATACCGATCCAGATGATCCCGATAAGAGGCGGCGCGACCATAACACCAAGCACGAATTCACGCAGCGTGCGCCCTTTGGAAATGCGGGCCACAAACATCCCGACAAACGGAGCCCACGCAATGGTCCACGCCCAGTAATAGACCGGCCACTCCTGCACCCAGGTACTGTCTGTGTATTGATCCAGCCGGAGACTTGCCTGGAAAAAATTCTGCAGATAATCACCGATGCCGGTCGTTAAGGCATTCAAGATAAACCCAGTGGGCCCTATAATAAGCATCGCTACCATAAGTATGAGAGCCAGTCCGAGGTTCACGTTACTCAGATACTTAATCCCGCGGTCGAGACCGGACACGGTGGAGACCATAAAAAGAATGAACATGGCTGCGACAATGCTGAACTGAACCAGACGGCCGGACGTGAGGTCGAATACGCTGCCAAGACCGCTTCCGATCTGCATGACACTCAGCCCAAGCGTTGTCGCCACTCCCATGACCGTTGCAAGGACCGCAATAATATCAATGGTATGACGGAGCGGTTTTTTTCCGTGGTCCCCTATGACCGCGTTCATGGTGTCGCTGATCAGGCTGCGCTCCTCCTTCCGGTAGTGAAAATACGATATCGCAAGCCCGACGAATGTGAAAGATGCCCACTGGTGGATGCCGTTGTTAAAGAACGCGTTCCACATTGCCTCTCTCGCAGCGGCGGGTGATTCCGCTTCGATGCCGGATACAAAGGGAGGAGGAGTTCCAAAGTGAGTCATCGGTTCAGCTACGCCCCAAAAAACGATGCTGACGCCGAACCCGCAGCTGAATAACATAGCGATCCAGGTGAACAGTGGATACCGCGGCTTGGCATCCACTCCTCCAAGTCTGATTTTTCCGTATTTACTGAACGCAATATAGAAATTAAACAGAATGAGAAACAACACAAATATAAGGTAAAACCAGCCGAATGTACCGGCTATCCAGCTGTACACCATATCAGCCATTTCGGCCAATACATCAGGTGCGAGTGCGCCCCACAACGCAAAAACAAAGATAATAGGGAACGAAACCCAGAAAATCGTGTTCATGAACTGCAATCGTTTCGTTTTGTTTTCCATAGTTAACACCCCTTTTGCACATGATACGAAGACAAGCTCGTTTCAAATGATTAAGTGAACCGCATGATGAACCACTCTGCAGACTTCAGATTGTATACCCTTTCACTGGCAAGTTTATGTCACAAATTTGAAATCCGCCGTAATGTGTCGCTGAATGGTCAAACCGTTTCGTATGTGCCGTTTCGTATGTCTGATATAATGGAACATAACATTTATTATAGAAATGAAGAGGATAATCATGCGGAAAGATCAGAAGACAAATGAAGCTTCCGTAGCAGGGAAGCAGCCGTTTTCAGAGATTTTGTCAAAAACAATAAAAACAGGAATTATAAAATCAAATCTATTCCCGATGGCTGCAGGGTTGAGCCTGGCGCTGTATACGTATCAGCTCGGGATTATAGAGAAGCTTCCGGCCATCCTGAGCGCTTTTGCGGGATCCATTCTCGTCATGGGCGCAGCAGGTGCCTTCAATAATCTGTATGACCGCGATATTGATTCGATGATGGAGCGGACGAAGAACCGGCCGACTGTCACCGGGGAGATCAAAGCCGGCACCGTATTATGGCTGGCCGTGTTGATGAGTATCGCCGGGGTCGGTATTCTTGCTCTGGCCACACCGCTTGCCGCACTTTTGGGTTTTCTCGGCATCTTTTTTTATGTCGTTCCCTACACGATGTGGAGTAAACGGCGGACCGTTTATAACACGGAGATCGGCAGTATTTCCGGGGCGATGCCGCCGCTTATCGGATGGGCGGCAATATATCCGGACATTTCACATCCCGCTGTGCTTGGGCTGTTCGTCATTACGGTTATATGGCAGATGCCTCATTTCTACGCTATTTCGATCCGTAAATACGAGGAATACCGCGCAGCGGGTGTGCCGATGCTGCCGGTCGTAAAAGGTATCCAGCGCACGTATGTACAGACGAACGCGTATCTTGTCATTCTAATTGCCATCAGCTTTCTTCTCGGCACTTTGAGTCTGGGATTAATGCTTGTCTCCCTGCTTCTCAGCATCACCTGGCTGGTACTTAGTATGTATGGATCGAAAAAAATGGATGCAGAGAAATGGGCGAAAGCGATGTTCATTTTTTCTTTGGTCCACATGACGGTCTTTTTCTCAACTGTTATTATTTACTCATTAACGGGTATTTTGTTTCAGTGGTGATGAAAGAGAAAAACAGGAAGGTTATGTGATATCCATGGATATGATGCAGGGCACTTATCAGCCGTCCCTGGTGCTTTTATCCCTTTTTATTGCTGCGTTTGCCTCTTATGCTGCGCTTCATGCCGCAGGCCGGCTTAAAGCATCGACGAGGAAAAAAAGAACGCTCTGGGCAGTGAGCGGCGGGTTTTGTCTCGGCGGGGGCATATGGTCGATGCATTTCATCGGGATGCTTGCTTACGACATGGGGATGACAGTCACCTATGATCCTGCCCTT
Source organism: Salibacterium lacus (assembly GCF_042684865.1). Classification (NCBI taxonomy): domain Bacteria; kingdom Bacillati; phylum Bacillota; class Bacilli; order Caryophanales; family Bacillaceae; genus Salibacterium; species Salibacterium lacus. Next base: position 361,365 of record NZ_JBHUML010000003.1, on the reverse strand, counting down.
TTTGCGCTTAGTATCGGCTGTGCAGTGACAGCGAGCTGTCTGGCTTTTTTAATGGTACAGTTTTTACAGCCGAAACTGGTGCTGCATATGACGGGGTCGGTATTCATTGGTTCCGGAATCGTGTCGATGCATTATATAGGCATGGAATCTATGCAGATGGGAGCCGAGCTGTTTTACGACAGGGTCTATGTTGCACTCTCTGTACTTATCGCATTGATAGCTTCATTTACGGCACTCCGTCTGCTTTCTGTGCTTCCTTCCATTGAACGCCGCTTGAAAAGGGAAGCCGGATTCATCGGCAGTTCCATCGTGATGGGTGCAGCGATTTCCGGGCTGCATTATACAGGTATGGCAGGAACCTATTTTCGATCCGGCGGTGGAGAAGGAGTTCCTCCCGTTTCTTCCTCTGTAGGGTCTGAGATTCTGTCTGCCCTTATCAGTATCGTTATTCTTATTATTGTAACGATTATTGTTATCGTCGCGATTTTTTCCAGAAAAATAGAATCAAGTCAAGATGAGTCCAACTATCTTCAGGATTTGTACCAGTCCATCGTTCACTCGGCTACCGATGCCATTGTGACAGCAGATCAGAGAGAGGTTATCATATCGTGGAATGAAGCAGCGGAACGAATTTTCGGTTACACCGAAGGGGAAGCTGTCGGCAGTGAGTTGATGATGATTATCCCGGAGTCTTACCGGGAAGCTCATCAAGAGGGATTCAGACACCACCTGCGCACCGGAGAACAGAGAGTGATTGGAAGCGTTGTGGAACTGGAAGGACGGCACAAAGATGGACAGACGTTTCCGATTGAACTGTCTCTTTCCGAACAGAGTAGAGGAGACCGGACATTTTTCACCGGTATTATACGCGATATTTCAGAACGGGTGGCACAGAATGAACGGATTCAGGAGCTTGTGTACCGGGACGAACTCACAAGGCTTCCGAACCGGCGTATGTTGAACGAACATCTGCAGAATACCTTGGACCAGCAAGCTGCATCTCATGTTGCCGTTCTTTTCATTGATTTGGACCGTTTCAAAAAAGTGAATGATGTGTTTGGCCACCGGATAGGGGATGAACTGCTTATTTCCGCCTCGGAACGAATGAGTGGAGAGCTCAAGGAGTCGGACTTCATTGCCCGCCAGAGCGGAGATGAATTTGTAGCGGTACTTCCGAATGCGACCCAGTATCATGCGGGTCACACCGCTGAATCAATGATTCAAACCCTGAAGCACTCCTTTCTTGTGAAGGGTCATGAATTGTTCGTTTCGGCGTCTATTGGAATCAGCATGTACCCTCAAAACGGCAAGACGGCGGAAAAACTGATTCAGTATGCGGATACTGCGATGTATCAATCGAAAAGCAACGGACAGAATCAGTATTGTTTTTTTACACCGGACATGAACGAGGAAGTATTCAAGAAACTTCTGCTTGAGTCGGATCTCCAGAAAGCAATGAAAGAAGGGCAGTTTCAGCTTTATTATCAACCTCAGGTCAGCGTGGCAGAAGGAGAAGTCAAAGGGTATGAAGCACTCCTTAGGTGGGAACATCCGGAGCGTGGCCTCGTCTCTCCCGGGGACTTTATTCCGCTGGCGGAAGAGACGGGCTTGATTGTACCGCTCGGCCGCTGGGTGCTGGAAGAAGCGTGCCGGCAGATGATGGTCTGGCGCAATGAAGGCAGCACGGTTTCCAGAATGTCTGTGAACATCTCCGCGATTCAGTTTCAGCAGCCGGATTTTGCGCAGGTGGTGAAACATGTGCTTGCCCAAACGGAACTCCCTCCGGAATATCTGGAACTCGAAATTACCGAAAGTATCGTACAGGAACCGGAACAAGCCGTTCCTATCATGAAAGAAATAAGAGAAATGGGAGTCAAAATCTCGCTCGATGACTTTGGAACAGGTTATTCCTCGCTGAGTTATCTGAAAGATTTCCCGCTCAATACCTTAAAAATAGACAAGTCCTTTGTTGATAATATGGAACACGGATCCAGGGAGAAAGCGATCGTGGACGCCATTATTAACATGGCCCACCGCCTGGAATTCAATGTTATTGCAGAAGGTATTGAAAATGAGGCGCAGCTGCAGCTTCTTTCCGGAGAAGCATGCGAAGAGTACCAGGGTTATTACTACAGCCCGCCCCTTCCTTCCTCGGATATTGAAAGTAAATCTTCTTTTCCCCCTCTATAACATAGAGGGAGTTTTTTTAATATAACCCTTGTATTACGATGTATCACCTTTTATACTGTAACTGTATTCCAATGAAAGGAAAGAATAAATAATGGATAAAGAAATGATGAAAGGTAATATTGATTTGATTCTGCTGTCGCTTGTGGCGGACCGGGATTTGTACGGCTATGAAATGACGAAAAAGTTGAAAAGTTTGAGTGACGAGGCGTACAACATGAGTGAAGGAACACTGTACCCGGCGCTGAAACGGATGGAGCGTAAAGGCTGGGTCACATCGTATTGGAGCGCGGCGGAAGGGGAGAGACAAAAAAAGTATTACACAATCACCGAAGAAGGTGGGACCGAACTCGAACGGAAACGAAAGGACTGGGCATCGCTTCATGATCTGCTGGATAAGGCGGCAAGAGCGTATGACTCGTAAGCTGGAGACGTATGTGAAGCGGATCGCTGCGCAGACGGACTGCAGCCGTTCCGAGCGTGATGATCTGTATGAGGAACTGCTGTCTCACGTTCTGATGCGGCGGGATGAAGAAATGGAAGCCGGGAAAACCGAAGAGGAAGCGGAAAAGGAAGCGATGAACATGTTCGGGAAAGAAGCGTGTATCGGCGACGGCCTGCAGCAGGCGATGTTTCCGTTTCGGAGGGAACTGCTGCTGGCGCTTGCGGTGCTCTGCTTTATGTTCACCTTTGGGAAGTATATATCTTCACTTACTCAGACCCGGGAAGCTCTCTGGTTTGTACTCTATGGAACAGTTGGTCACTCGACCGTGCTGTTTTTTGCATTGAACCGTGTGTTTGCTGTAAACCGGAAGCTGTGGCTGGCTCTTGCTTTGGTGTTGAACTTCCTGTTTCTTGTTCCTCAATGGAGCGGTCTGGGATTTTTCGGTTCCGGTTCCCTGGGCCCGGTTCTTCCTTTGATTTTACTGCTCAATCTGTATCTTCTGTACCGGACCGTTTTGACATATGAGCAAAAAAAGAAACATAAAAAATCGCGGCGTGTTATCCATATTGTCAATATTACACTTGGTCTCGCAGGTGGTGCGGCGGGGCTGTATATTCATCTCATCGCCATGGGTTTCGGCGCATCCGCTACTATTTTACTGCGTGTGTTAATACCCATGCTCTTGTGGGCGGTGCTTTATGCGGTTCAGATCCTGCTGCTTCCGCGTTTCCCGAAACTGATTCTGGGAAGTCTGGTTCTGACTGTTCTTATTCTGGCGTACATGTTCTGGCCGGTTATTGTTCCTTATGCTGCAGGATTATTTGATTAAGAGGAGGCAGTTTCATGAATAAAAAAGGAATGGCCGTTGTATTTAGTCTGATTGCTGTTGTCACGGCAGGTCTTGCCGCTGCTGGAGGAATGGTGGAGTCTGAAGAAAAGGCAAAGCCGTCTTTCACCGGTGAATACAGTGTGGCACCTGATGGACGTATTGCTTACGTGATGGAATCAAACGGCAGTCAGACCTTGTATGTGAAAGGCCGCGAGTCTGAACGTTCAGGAGTCTATACGGCGGAAGAATCACAGAAACTGTGGAGTCCGGTGTTCAACGAAAATGGTGATTTGTCCGTCATCGAAACGAGCGGATATCCGGAAGGTGCTCCGGGTGAACAGGAATTTCAGCTTGCTCACAGTGATATCGTGACCATATCTGCGGAAGGTGGAAAGATAGAGACCGTACTTCAGGCGCGCGGCGTCCTCACAAATCTCAAGAAGGACCCCGCCCATGAGCGTTTGTTCGTACAAGGCATACACGTCAGCACACAGGGAGAGCCGGAAGAAGGATTCAAACCGATGGAATCCGGGTTATATACCCTGAAACCGGATGGCGTCTTTGAAGAAATACGTACGTTTGACACGTACAGCCCGGGGTCGCTGAGTATATCAAATAACGGAGAAAAAATGCTTATGATACTGGCCGATGATTACAAAAACGCCACCCCGGATTCGATGTTTGAGTCTGTGCAGCGGATATACGAAATGAACATCGCCGAACCCGGAAAGTTAAACCCTGTTCCGCTCGAGAACAATGACGTGCCGGTCAGTGAAGTCGTGCAGCTGGAAAAAGAGAACAAACTTCTCGTCCAGACGATTATGAACTACGGCGAAGGGGATCCTTTGTTCCAGTACGACATGGTAACCTTTGACCGCGCCACCGGAGAAAAAGGGGAGCGTCTTGGTATCAACGAATCTGTGCAGCACACCCAGCTAAGTCAAGGAGAAAGCGAGATATATTACAGCAAAGAGAAGGACCGGCAGAACCAGCAGCAGAGTTTCGAACTGTTCCGTTATCATCTGGAAAGCGGGGAAGAAGAAAAAATCGAGCTCACCCCGCAGAGTTCCTGATCTGTTGGCCGGCGGTGCCGCGTGTTTTTCTGCAAGCTGTTCACCGGGCTGTTCAATATTAAACAGCCCGGTATTCGTATGTGGTGGAGCATGAATCGGTAAGATTATCAGCATCGGAGGTTATCCAGATGCGGGAACCATCGGCCTTTGTTATTGTCTATTGGATGTTGTTTTTTCTTGGGCTCGTTCCCTGCATCATGATCGCGGGATTGGGTTTTAACTTCAGCACCGCTATAGTTTTCACTACGGTAAACAGTGTAGCTGCTGTTGTCATTGCTGTCACCTCACTCAAAAACAACATTTCGTTCTGTTAAGTGTTCTGCTGCTTCTAAGCCCGTTTTTACTTCTTATTATGATATAGGTGAACGGACGTGTCATAAACTTTCAAAGGAGATCATCTTAATGAACAAACAGGTAGTTTTTCAAATCATGTATTGGATCGCGTTTATCATCGGTTCGGGGTCCTGGTATTATACTTTTACGATGGATTACGGCATTGTATATACCATCATTATCACTTTTTTCACTGGTATATGGGCTGTTTTAATTGCTGCAGCCGCTCTTAAAAACAAACTTCTCCTTGTATTAAGTGTTTTGATGTTCTTAAGTCCCTATCTAATGTTTGCGTTTACAATATTGTTTTTAAATTAGTGTAACTATTGGTTCCGGGGATGAAGAGAAAATCGAGTCTGCCCCGTATCACTCCTGAGCGTTCCGCCCGCAGCGGTGAAACCGGTGGGTGTTATGGTATAAGGAACAAAAAGGAAAGGAAGATATTCGATGGAGCATTATTCCGCCTGCCGTGATGCCATTCTTTCTTCTTTAAAAGATGTTGTTACACAAGAGTTGGACTCCCGTCATGTCCGTGTTTATCTTTTCGGTTCATGGGCGAAAGGAACAGAGAAACAGAGCTTGGATATCGACTTGGCGGTTGAAGCAGAAAAGGATCTGGATGCTTCGGCATGGAATCGTCTGCTTGAGGTAGTCTAGGAGTCCACCGTTCCTTATCATGTGGATGTCGTTGATTTGCGATCTGCCGGCCCGGCGTTCACCCGGCAGGTCAAAAAGGAGGGGCTGATATGGAAAGACTTCACCAACGTCTGACCTCGGCGGAAGCGGCGCTCGCTTCTTTTGGACAGATTGCCGGATTAAAAGAACCGTCCGACATCGAGAGAGACGCGGCAATACAGCGCTGCATATATCAACGACTGTAATTTAACCACTCACACGAATAATGAAAGCGTGGCAGAAAAGATTTATGCTGCTACAGAAACCTACTATTATTTATTGAAGCAGTGGGTGGAGCGCATGAATCAGAAAGTAAAATAAAAGCCGCAGGCTCAAACCTCTTTCCGTGCGCGGGTTACGTGAAATAGTCCAGCGAGGCCTCTGGAAAATAAGACGCGATATAAGAGCCGATGGTATCTTTGATATCTTCCTGTTCTTCGTTGGTGTACACGTATTTTCCGATACCGTAACGGCCCCATTTCCATTTGCGTTTCGATTCATCGAGTTCGAGTTTTGTCATGGGGTAATTTTTCTCGATGACCCGCTTGGCCGGTTTCGTGAAGCGGTGTTGAATCATTTCAAACGTGAGATCCTTTCTTGCTTCGGCGGGCAGGGATCTATTTAATTTCTCCATCATGTCCAGGTATCCTTCTTTCCAGCCGTCATGAAGGTAAATCGGGGCGATAATGAAGCCGAGGGGATATCCCGCCCCCGCTGCTTTTACCGCAGCTTCTATTCTCTCATTCAACCGGGAAGTGCCGGGTTCAAAGTATTTAATGACATAGTCGCTGTTGATACTGAAACGAAACCGGGTGCGGCCGTTGTGCTCGGCGTCCAGAAGATGGTCGATATGGGCGAATTTCGTCACAAAACGGAGCTGTCCGTGCTCGGTCCGTCCAAAGTATTCAATCGCTTTTTTCAGCGTGTGGGTTAGATGGTCCACCCCGACGACATCGGAGGTACAGGACGCTTCAAATCTCGTTCGTTCCGGAGCGCGATGCTGCATGTATTCCTCGGCGGATTCCAGAATTTCATCCACGTTCACGTACGTGCGGATATACGGTTTATCTCCCATTGTCGTCTGAAGGTAACAGTAGTGACAGTGGCCCATGCACCCGGTCACAAAGGGGATAGCGAATTCTGCCGACGGTTTTGATGTGTCAAACTTCAGCGTTTTCCGGATGCCGATGACCAGTGTCGACTTGGCGGTGCGGTACCGCTGAAAATGATTGTCGCCCGGAAGATTCCGGACCTGGTTGTGCGATGTCGTATGCCTGATTTCAATTCCCATATTCTCAAACTTCTGGGTGAGCTCTTTTCCGAGAGGATATTCCAGGGCGCGCGGTTCGACATAAACGAGTTCCGGTACAAAGGGTTTAACCATAATACTGTGTATCCTCCGGCGTGCCGAATGCTTCGGCGTAATCTCTTTCAGCTTCCTGCATGGTTTCATATACCGCGATGTCATCATTTAACGGGTAGTATGTTTCATATAAGAACAGAGCAAGCCCGCCGGGAGCTTCCGGATTTTCAACGACTGCCGCTTCCTGCACGTTGGCCACCCCCTGGACGTGTGGATTGCGGATAATTACGTAAACAATATCGCCTGGATTCGCTGTTTCAAAAATAGACACCGTATCACCTGCTTTGCTGTAGTTAATGGTATTGTTATCGTCAGGCGAAAGCATTATGTAAAAAATATATAGAAGGAGACAAAGGAGCGTTTGTAGAAAAAAGAACAGAGAAGAAAACAACAGCAGGGAGGATACTTCTATGTATTATGGAGCAATCGAAGCCGGGGGCACGAAGTTTGTGTGCGCGGTCAGCAGAAACGGTGTAGATATAGAAGAACGTACAAGTATTCCGACAACGACCCCGGAGGAAACATTGAAACATGTCTTTGCTTTTTTTGATTCTTACACTCTCATTTCCATGGGGATCGGTTCATTCGGACCGATTGATGTGAACAAGGATTCCGGTACATACGGCTTTATCACCAGCACTCCGAAACCAGGATGGGGATTTTTTGATTTTCTCGGAGAAATCAAGAGCAGATACAACGTCCCAACCGCCTGGACAACCGATGTGAATGCCTCGGCATATGGGGAATTTAGAAAAGGAGGAGGTCAGAAATCAGGGAGTTGTGTGTACCTGACAGTAGGAACAGGAATCGGTGGCGGTGCGGTCGTGGACGGGAAAGTGCTGGAAGGCTTCGGACATCCCGAAATGGGACATATTCTTGTACGCCGGCATCCGGAAGATGATTACGAAGGAAACTGCCCGTATCACGCTGACTGTCTCGAAGGAATGGCAGCCGGTCCGGCCATTGAAAAAAGGCATGGGTATAAAGCGGGCACACTGGCCGGTGATGAGAAGGTTTGGGGGATGGAAGCTTACTATATTGCGCAGGCGCTCGTACAATACACGCTCATCCTCCGCCCGGAAGTCTTTATTCTCGGCGGCGGGGTCATGAAACAGAATCAGTTATTCCCGCTCATCCGGACAGAGTATCAGCGTCTCTTGAACAACTACGTGGAAACACCGGCCCCCGAGACTATGATCACAGCCCCTGCTCTTGGCGATGACGCCGCCATTACAGGGTGTCTGCTGCTCGCTGAAGAAGCGGAAGTGCAGCTCCCCTGAGTTCGTTTTCAGAGGACACTCCGCGCCGTAGTTTTATTTTTTCAGCTGCCCATCTTCATTGAAGAACCGTTCAATTCGGTGCTCCACATCGGGGTCCGGGATGAGCGGCGGGGCGTGGTGCGGTTTGATGCGGGCATCGATAATCATCGTATCACAGCCCCAGTGTTTATTTTCATAAAAACTGTTCACCCCGTGGATATCGTGGGATGGATTGCTGCGGGTGAAGGCAGCCCAGAGAAAATTCCGCAGCGACGCCGTCAAAAACGTACTATCGTCACAGATGACAATCAACGGAGACGATGGAAGTCCGCCTTCTGCTTCCACTGCTTCCGCCAGTCTCCGGCACTCAGCTGCGGCGGTTTCTTCGTCGGAGTAAGCCGGACCTTCCACTGCGACAGCTCCCGGCATGATGAGAGAAGGACTTGAGAAGCCTTCTGCTTCCGCAGCGACGGCTGGAACCTGGGTGCAGAGTTCGCGTTTTTTATCTCCGTAGGCTGCGATGATGACTTTACTTCCGCGGTTCAGCGCTTCTCCGGAGTAGTCGAGCGTGTCGATGGTGGTTTTCGTTTGAAAATGAAGGTCCCGGTGCAGATCGATCCGCTCCAGTATATATGTGAGGAAATCGACTTCATCATGGGTGTCCAGATCCCGTTCCAGTTCTGCTGTAATAAACAGGTATTTGGCAAGGCTTAACTGGCCGGTTCCCAAGATTCGGTTTGCTATGGTCAGCAGTTCCGTCGGCTGCTGCACGTTTTCAAATGGAAGGTAGCGTTCACTGCCGATCGCAAACAGAAGAGGATGCACCCCTGCGGCATCCACTGCATGCACTTCCTTGACACCGGGAATCTCCTGCTTTACCGCGTCCCCTGTAATTTCATGGATGATTTCCCCGAACGTCGTATCTTCCTGCGGTGGACGGCCGACGACCGTGAACGGCAGGATGGCATCCTGCTTCGCATACACTTTGTGAATATGGAGAACCGGAAATTCATGCGTGAGGCTGTAATACCCGAGGTGGTCGCCAAATGGTCCTTCCGGCTTCGTCTCTCCTGGATACACTTCCCCGGTAATGACAAAATCGGCGTCATGACTGATGCAGTAGCCGTCAATGTAGCTGTAACGAAAACGCCGCCCGGAGAGCAGTCCTGCGAATGTCATTTCCGGAAGCCCTTCCGGAAGCGGCATCACCGCGGACAAGGTGTGGGCAGGCGGCCCGCCGATGAATATGCTGACTTTAAGCGGTTCGCCGCGCCGGACTGCTTTTTCCTGGTGAATACCTATACCCCGGTGGATCTGGTAATGAAGCCCGGCTTCTTCATTGAGGCGGTAATCGTTGCCGTTGAGTTGAATACGGTACATGCCGAGGTTGGAGTTCATGATTCCCGGGTTGTCCGGGTCTTCGGTGTAAACCTGGGGCAGTGTAATGAACGCGCCGCCGTCCCCCGGCCAGTGCTGGATAAATGGCAGGTCCGTCAGCTGGATTTCCTGAAACCCGGGATTCTGTTTCTTTTTGGAAGGGAGGGCATTGACTGCCGCCAGACCGCTCTGGATATTCCGGAAAGGGTGCTTGAGTGCCTTCATCGGATCATTGCGGAGGGCGACGACATTCTGCGTCCGGTCCCAGGTCCGGCGGAAGATGAACCGACTCCGCTCCACTGTGCCGAACAGGTTGGAGAGTGCCTGATAATTCGACCCTTTCACATTTTCAAAAAGAACCGCCGGACCGCCCGCTTCGTATACGCGCAGATGAACAGCTGCCATCTCAAGGTAGGGATCGACTTCTTCAGTAATCCGCACTAAATGTCCGTTTGCTTCGAGATCTTCCACACATTCTTTCATATTCTGATACATAGGCCGCCTGCCTCCATCGTTTTGTATTTCATCACTTTCTTCATTTTAATGGAAACGGTGTCTAAAAAAAATAGGGCAGGCTCAGCGGCTCTAAAATATGATAAACTTTAAGTATCCATTTTGCAGAAGGCAGGTACGTTATGACAGCAGATAGAGAAAATGTGACCAGACTTCACATAAATAATAAAGAGATTGTATTGATTGGAACAGCCCACGTCTCGAGACAGAGCGCCGAGCAGGTAAAAGAAGTGATAGAAGAGGAAGAGCCCGATTCTGTCTGTATCGAACTCGATGAGAAGCGGCATGAGTCTATGACAAACCGCGATGAATGGAAGAACATGGACATCTTTAAAGTTATTAAGGAAAAAAGGTCGTCGCTTCTTCTAATGAATCTGGCTATTTCTTCTTTTCAAAAGCGGGCTGCCAAGCAGTTTGGCATCCAGCCTGGTCAGGAAATGAAGCAGGGGATCGAATCCGCCCGTGATACAGGGGCGGAACTGGTGCTGGCCGACCGTGACATCCAGATTACGTTCTCAAGAATCTGGCAGAAAGTTGGTTTCTTCGGCAAAGCGAAACTTTTAATGATGATTATCTTCAGTATATTCAATAACGAAAGCATCACGGAAGAAGAAATGGAGAAAATGAAACAACAGGATATGCTGCAATCCATGCTGAATGAACTTACGCGCAGTTTTCCGAGGCTGAAAAAGCCGTTAATTGATGAAAGGGATCAGTATTTGTCCCACAAAATCAAGGAAGCCCCGGGGAAAAAGGTGGTGGCGGTACTGGGGGCTGCCCATGTTCCGGGCATAAAAGAAGAAATTTATAAGGAACAGAATCTTGAGGAGCTGGAGCACCGTCCCGTCAGCAAGGCGCCGAAAATCATAGCCTGGGCCATTCCGCTCCTTGTTATCGCTGTTATCGCCTATACGTTCTATGCCAATCCATCGGCGGGTCTGCAGCAGACGATCAGCTGGCTGCTTTGGAATGGGTCTTTTTCCGCTATCGGTGCGGCAGCGGCTTTAGGGCATCCTCTTACGATTGTAACCGCCTTTATTGCAGCACCGCTCACGTCGCTGAATCCTCTTATCGCCGCCGGATGGTTTGCCGGACTGATGCAGGCGTACATCCGCCGGCCGAACGTGGAGGATTTCGAACGTCTTTCTGAAGACGTGCACAGCGCGAAAGGGTTCTGGAGCAATAAGGTAACCCGGATTCTCCTCATTGTCGTACTGGCGAATGTCGGAAGTACAATTGGAACGATGATAGGCGGCGCTGACGTACTGAGGCTGTTTTTTGAAAATCTATAAGCGGCAGGGAGCTGTACCCCTATGGGTGCGGCTCTTTTTTTACCATACAAAAAAACCGGCATACGCCACATATGCCGGCATAACGTCCAATATGATAGTGATGCATAAAACGACAAAAGCCCTTCCTGCTCTTTCGTCCTTGCGGTCCTTAAACCGCTCCAGTGTGAATTGTTCTACTACGATATTTTCTGCTTTCGTTTCATTCATCGTTGGGTTATCAGCATGTTGAAATGAATGAGGAGAGGGTGTGTAGATGAGGGAATCTACGTTTTAGTAGTGTAGTATGAGGAACAATATTGAATTATACCTGCTTGTTAACCTATTGTCAATATGCTTTTCACTACGCAGCAGCAGGTCCGCCGGATCGCCGCTGCGTCAATGAAAGACCATGCTTTTTTTGGGCGGTTTTATGTTGAACACGAGCTAACGCAGCCTAAACAGTCTTTGGCTTGCGGAGCAGAAACATCAGGCCTGCGATGAAATAGAGCAGGGCGGGCAGAAACGGCAGCAGCAGCCACCAGAAAATAAGCACGGTCAGCCCTGTCCCTGCGAGAAGAAAAATGCCGGACATGATGTCACCTGTCCGCCGGAGCAGAGCAATCACCCCGACAGCAGCAATAAGCAGCATGAGACCGGTGTGCATGCCGTAGTTAATGGACTGGGCCTGTTCAAAGAACATTTGAAATTCCTGCTCCGGTATGTTCTGGGCCGGGCTTTGCTGCATGGACTGGTTGAGAAACGTCTCGAAGTCCGTGTTTGTAATGACTGTTCCGAACAAAAAGACCAGACCAGAGCCTATCACAAATAACACGGTGCCGCAGATTGTAAGAATTTTTTCCGGTTTTCGTTGTTTCAATCCTCATGCCTCCCTTCTTCTTTGTTATATAAATGTATCATACCATTTGTTGCCCTTTGTTTCGAGACGGATACCTCTGGTGATGCGCCCCGGAAACTACTAGTGTATAATTAAAAAAACATGTCAGTGAAAGAAGGCCGATCATGCAGATAAGTATTCTTGATCAGTCCCCGGTTCCTCCCGGACAAACTTCAAAACAGGCGCTTGATGACACGATAGAACTGGCCCGGATGGCCGATGAACTGGGATGCACCCGCTTTTGGATAACAGAGCATCATGATCTCGATGGAATTGCAGGTTCCGTTCCGGAAGTACTGCTTCCTCTCATTGGATCCCGGACGAACACGATCCGTATTGGTACGGGGGCTGTCCTGCTGCCGCACTATAAACCGTTTAAAGCGGCCGAAATACATAATATGCTGGCGACGCTGTTTCCAGAACGCGTGGACATCGGCATCGGACGGGCTCCCGGGGGCTCGGCGGAAGCGGCCAATGCTTTATCCGATAACTTTTTACAAAATGCGGGAAAGATGCGTGAACTCACCCGGGAACTGCTTCAGTTTCTTGAAGACAACTATCCTTCGCCGAACCCCCACGCCCCGCTTTCTGCTTCTCCGGTGCCGGATAAAGCTCCGGTTCCGTGGATGCTGGGCACGAGCGCAAAGAGTGCGCTGCTTGCAGCGGAACAGGGCACAGCGTATGCCTTTGCCGCGTTTATGAGTGATAAGAAACCGGCAGAAATTATTCAACAGTACCGGGATCATTTCACCTCCGGGAAGTTGGTGGAGAAGCCGAATGTGATTACGGCTGTATCGGTTGTATGTGCGCCGGAATCAAAAGAGGCAGAACGTATCGCTGATAAGACGTGCCGGTGGAATGTGAAGAAGGATTCTACGGCTCCGCTGACGAAAGAAGAAGAGAGACAGTTTGAAGCCATGAAGGCCAAAATGATTATAGGAAGCCCGCGTGAAGTCAAAATCCAGCTGGAAGACTGTCAGCAGCAATTCGGAGCCGACGAAATTATGCTGTTTTCCTCCATCCCATCCCCGGAGGAGCGGAAACAGTCTTTCCGGCTGATTGCTGAAATAATGATGGAAGATAAAAGAAAGAAGGGACGTACATGAAAAGGAGAAGGATACTCGGAGCAGCCGTTATAACAGCCGCTGTTTTTTCGATTCCTGCAGCCGTGGAAGCTGCTTCTTTTTCGGATGTATCTGAAGGGTTCTGGGCAGAAGAGGAAATAGGCTGGCTGGCAGACGAAAATGTGATGAATGGATACCAAAACGGGGCGTTCGGAGTGAATGATGATATGACCCGTTCCCAGGCCGCCCGGACACTGGTACGTGTTCATGGGCTGGCCCCCGCCGGTGCGGAACCTGTTTCGTTTACCGACGTGGATGAATCAGACAAGGCGTATCCGGCCATTGCCGCAGCTGTGGAAGCCGGTTTTTTTGCAGAGGCAGAAGCGTTTCATCCGAATGAACCGCTCACGCGTGCCCAGATGGCTGCAATTCTGACGAGATCTTATGACCTGCAGCAAGCACACGAGGTGAATTATAAAGATGTTCCACGCGATTACTGGGCGCACCAGCAGATTAGTGCTCTAGCCGTGCACCGCCTTACTACAGGCTATGAGGACCTCGCGTTCCGGCCGTCCGAGACCGTGACACGCGCCCAGTTTGGTGTATTTCTTGCGAGAGCGGAAAAAGAGTCATTCCGCGCGCCTTATGCCGTACTGCCGCAGAAAGAAGCCCGGGGTATATATTACCCGGAGGTGCACGGACTGAGTAAAGAGGCGGAAGAGGCTGTTAATCAAACGTTTGAACAACAGGCAAAAGCAGCCGCAGAACGCCGGCAGGAAGTGATGGAACTTTCGGAACAGGAGCCGGACGGGGAGTTGGCACAAGCGTACGACTATCAGCAGAATTACCGGGTGGAAAGCAGCAGCGGGAACTACCTCAGCGTTGTATTCAGGTCGTATGAATTCACCGGCGGCGCACATGGATTAAGCCATGATACGGCTTATACGTTTGACCCGGATACCGGGGAGCAGGTGGAGTTTCCCCATCTGTTTGACGAACACACCGACTACGCCTCCATTTTTAATGAAAAGATAAGGTCGGGAGCCCCGGATTCGGGAGAACCGTTTGAACTTATCGTTGATTTTGAAGGTGTCGATCCGTCCACCAGGCAGTTTTACGTCACGGAAGAGGGCCCTGCTGTTTATTTTCAGCCTTATGAGATAGGCCCTTATGCTGCCGGTATTCCTTCATATACCGTACCGTGGGATGCTTTTCAGACAGAACAGGACGAACCCCGTCCGGCAGTCCGGGATTTCTCTGTTGAAATAGAAGGAATGAAGCAAGAAGATACGTTCAAGTTGATGGATGAAGCCGGCATGCCGTTCACAACTTATATACCACAATATTTCGATGTGGAAAATGTATCATCCGGAGCGGCCGATGGTGTACTTGTCTCAGCTGCTTTCACCGAAGAGGCAGAACCAACTGATGAACCGGTTTGGCGCTTTATTTATCCTTCTTATGGAAAAGGAGAAGAAGGAACGTTGGAAAGCATGATTCAAAACGTCTACGATTACGCCCGGCAGGATGACGTGAACCTGCAGGCCGTAAATGAAAACGATCATCCGGACTTTGGAGAATACGGGATTCGGTTTGAAAATGAGGAAGGCGGAACGTACTGGATCACTATTTTGGAACACGACGGAACGTTTATGGAATGGCACCGTGAATACCCGGTGGAGATGGAAGAAGGAATCGGTGGACGTGCAGAAGTATTGAAAGAGCAGTGGCAATGGAGCGAATAGAAACAAATATACAGGTTAAATAAAAGCCGGACGGCAGGCTTCTGTTACACGTAAGGAAGTCGATGCCGTCCGGTTTTTTTGTGGTAAGGGGAGGCGGACACCTCGCAAGCATGTTCATTTGAATGGATGGACGCGAGGACACTACATGGCAGAGTCGCGCCTTTAGTGTCCACGGGAGTTGTGGCGGGAGACACTAAGATCTTCAAGCAGTTGATTGGTGGCTTCGAACCTCAGCCCGTGACCACTACGGTCCCGGTTCAGCGCTGCAGTGTCCATAAGAGGCCATTCTGTGGACAGTAAGCTTTTGCATCCGACTGTTAGTGGAGGCGGGCAGGAGGGCTGATCGCTGAACTATCTGCCTTTCCTGTTTCTAAATCTCCAGCATATCGGATTTGAAATAATGATAGTTTACGTGATTCAGCATATTTACCCCGAAAAAGTTCTTGAGCGCCAGGGAAGCACCGCCGAGAGCGCAGGCATCTTCTCCGAGATAGGAGGCACGGATTTCGAGATAGTTATTGAACTTGGACACGAGTTTCTGCTCCAGGGTTTCAATAAAAGCCGTATTCCCATTAATGATGGTGCCATTTAATACGATTTTCTCCGGGTTGAAAATGTTGATGATATTGTTGAGACCAATCGAAAAATAATCCAGGTACTGCTCGATGATAGCATGATCCGGGTTGGTTTTAAGAAGATGCTGCACCGTTTCAAGCGGCGGATCGTCCGGATATATTTCCTGCAGATGATTTTTTAATGCTTTTTCCGAGGCATATCGTTCCCAGCATCCCTGGTTCCCGCATGGACAGGGAAGGCCGCCCGGTTTGACAATCATATGACCGATTTCTCCGGCAAAGCCCTGATAGCCTCGGTAGATTTGATGGTTGTGCATGATGCCGAGGCCGATTCCTGAATAGAACGTAATGCTGAAAAGGTCGGGGATGTGCTCATAGTACACCTGCTCGGCAAACACGCTTAAATTCGCGTTATTGTCCACATAGACCGGTGTCTCAAAACGTTCTTTCAATAAGTTTACGACATGGTGATGAGACCACTGCTGTTTTGGAGTATAGATGATCTCATTATCGTTGCTCACGATGCCGTGAATGCCTACACCTATGCCTACCAGGCCGATGGGTTCATACTCTGCATTGAAACGGGACACAGCAGGAGAGAGGTCTTCCAGCAGCTGCTGCATGACTCCTTCAAATTCAATCGTTTTCAAATGAATGCTTTCTTTATGAAACAATTCGCCTTTCAAATTACAGAAAACAAGTTGGATGTTCTGCTCATCAATATCCACTCCCACACTGTAGCCGGCACTTCCGTTAATTTCCAGAATAATTGGTTTGCGGCCGCGCGTCACCGACTCGCCTTCCGTTTTTTCCACGACAATCTGTTCACGGATCAGCTCACTGACCTGTGCCGAAATCGTTGCTTTATTAAGCCCGGTCTTCCGTGATAAGTCACTTCTCGACAATGAGATATTTTTAATGATTTCTTCGATTAAAATTCTTCTGTTCAGCTGTTTGATGTACGTTGCATCGCCTGTATCCAAACTGGTTCCCCCTCATCCTATCACTGCCATTTTTATTGTAACAAAAAATGGATAAAAGACTTTTGAAAAAAATCTTAAAAAAAGACTTGAAAAATGTAACGCTTACATATAGTATAAAATTAATAATTTGTTTAGTAAACAAATAATTTTGTGCCTCACGAACGGAGGGTATCTGTATTTATGAAAACGTTTATTTCCGACGACTTTCTGCTGGAAGGTGAAACAGCAAAGGAATTGTATCACAACTACGCTAAACAGATGCCGATTATTGACTATCATAACCACTTAGTACCAGAAGATATTCTGGAAGATAAACATTACCATGATATTGCTGAAATCTGGCTCGCCGGGGATCATTACAAATGGCGGGCAATGAGAGCAAACGGCATCGATGAAGCGTATATCACAGGAGATAAAAGCAACTATGAAAAGTTTCAGGCGTGGGCGGCAACGGTACCGAAACTTCTCGGGAATCCACTTTATCACTGGACTCATCTGGAGTTGAAGCGTTATTTCGGTATAGACCAGCTTCTGGATGAAACGACAGCTCCGGATATCTGGAATGAAGCCAACGAAAAGCTGCAGCAGCCCGAATTTTCCACCCGGTCTCTGCTGAAGCGCGATAATGTTGTTTTCGTCGGCACAACAGACGATCCGGCAGATGATCTGGCATCGCACAAAAAGCTCCATGATGAAAATGTTGACGTCACCGTCTCGCCATCATTCCGTCCGGATAAAGGACTTCAAATTGAGAAAGAGGAGTTTGAAGACTGGCTGGCATCGATGGAAGCTGCGGCCGGTTTCTCCATTCAGACATTGGATGATCTGCTTCAGGCCTTCTCAGACCGGGTTGATTACTTTGATTCTCTCGGCTGCCGCAGCGCAGACCACGGCATCACTGCCATGTTTTTTGAACCTGCGGTGAAAACGGATGCAGAAGCAGTGTTTCAGAAAAAACGGGAAGGCAGAGCGATTGATGCGAAAGAAATCGAGCAGTATAAGACATACACCCTGCTGAGTCTGGCTGAAATGTACGCGGCAAAGGGATGGGTGATGCAGCTTCACATCGGTGCCCAGCGTAACAACAACTCGAAAATGTTTGAAAAACTTGGAGGCGACAGCGGTTTTGATTCCATCGGCGATGATCTGCTTGCCAGACCGCTTTCTCTCTTTCTGGATGCATTGGAAGCAAAAGATGCGCTGCCGAAAACAGTACTGTACAGTTTGGATGCCCGGGACAATTACATTCTGGCAACCGCTGCGGGCAACTATCAAAATGATGAAATCCCCGGTAAAGTTCAGTTCGGCACTGCCTGGTGGTTTAATGACCATATCGACGGCATGGAACACCAAATGAAGATTCTCGCCAACACGGGACTGATCAGCCATTTTATCGGAATGCTGACAGACTCAAGAAGCTTCTTGTCTTTCTCGCGCCACGAGTATTTCCGCCGGATTCTGTGTAATCTAATCGGAAGCTGGGTGGACCGGGGCCGGGCCCCGAAAGATATGGAACTGTTGAAAACGTACGTGCAGGACATCTGCTATTACAATGCCAAACGGTATTTCAACCTGTAAACGGGAAGGAGGGAGAAACCTATGGAGATGAGTTTCCGGTGGTACGGAGAAGACGATCCGGTCACCCTTGAACAAATCCGGCAGATTCCGGATATGCGCGGCATTGTTTCCGCAGTATATGACATCCCGGCAGGTGAAGTCTGGCCTCTGGAAAAAATCGAAAAACTGAAACAGACCGTGGAAGCACATGATTTGAAACTTAACGTTATAGAAAGTGTGCCTGTTCATGAAGATATAAAAATGGGAGCACCCTCCCGGGACGGGTGGATTGAGAACTACAAGGAAACACTTCGCAACCTCTCCCGTGCGGGCATCCGGACCGTCTGCTACAATTTCATGCCGGTATTTGACTGGACACGATCTGAACTTGGTGCACCGCTCCCGGACGGGTCGAATTCACTGAAATACGATGAAGAGACAGTGCAGCATCTGGATCCGCTCAGCGGGGAATTGACTCTGCCGGGGTGGGACTTATCCTATCAGACAGACGATTTGAGAAAAATCATGGATGCCTACCAGTCCATCTCTGAAGAACAGCTCATGGAAAACCTGATTTATTTTCTGGAACAGGTTGTTCCGACAGCAGAAGAAGAGGGAGTACTACTGGCGATTCATCCGGACGATCCGCCTTGGTCCATATTCGGTCTTCCCCGGGTCGTAACAAACAAAGAGAACGTGGAGTACATGCTGCGCCGGGTTGACAGCCCGAACAATGGAATTACATTCTGCACCGGTTCCTACGGCGCCGATCCGGAAAATGACTTAAGCGGCATCATTGAAGCAGCAAAAGGACGGATTCATTTCGTTCACGCCCGGAATGTGAAATGGACAGGATCCCGGTCATTTCAGGAGACGTCCCATTCCATCAAGGAAGGTTCCCTTGACATGACGGCGTTGCTGCAGAAGCTGCATGAAGCCGGATTTTCCGGTCCGATCCGCCCGGATCACGGGAGAATGATATGGGGAGAAACCGGAAGGCCTGGATACGGCTTATACGACAGGGCACTCGGAGCCGCGTATTTAAACGGCATCATCGATACTCTGCAATAACAGACAGGAGAATGACACATGGAATTACCTTTTCACGTAGATTTAACAGACAAAACAGCAGTAGTGACAGGAGGGAGCGGCGTTCTTGGCTCTGTATTTAGTGAAGCGCTCGCTGCCGCTGGAGCAAACGTAGTAGTTCTCGCGAGAAACCAGGAAAAAGTGGACAATGTGACGTCCCGTATCAGGAACCAAGGAGGTGAGTGTCTCGGATACAGTGTAGACGTACTGGATAAGCAGGCTCTGGAAAAAGTGTATGAAGAGGTTAAAGAAACGTTCGGCCCGTGCAGTATCTTAATTAATGGAGCAGGCGGTAATCATCCGAAAGCAACAACAACAAGTGAACGGTTTGCACTGGAAGATCTGCAGGATGAAAACAACCAGACCTTTTTCGATCTGGACCCGCAAGCAGTAAATGAACTGTTTCAACTGAATTATCTTGGCACATTAATCCCGACACAGGTCTTTGCACTCGACATGCCCGCTCAGGAGAAAGGATCTACCATTATCAATATTTCATCCATGAACGCTGTTCAGCCGCTGACAAAAATACCAGCCTACAGCGGCGCGAAATCGGCGATCAGCAATTTCACCCAATGGCTGGCGGTTCATTTTTCCCAAGCCGGTGTACGGGTGAATGCGGTGGCGCCGGGGTTCTTCAAGACAGAACAGAACCGGGACTTATTATTTGATCAGGATGGCAGTCCAAGTGCGCGTGCCGGTAAAATCCTGTCCCAAACGCCGATGGAACGGTTCGGGACACCGGAAGATCTCATCGGCACACTGCTGTGGCTTGTGGACGACCGGGCATCCGGTTTTGTAAATGGTATTGTCGTTCCGGTAGACGGTGGATTTTCAGCGTATTCGGGAGTATAAGCGAAGCAAATCAGTGTTATGAAAAGGATTTCAAAAAAGGGGAGAGTAAATTATGAAGAAATATATTACAGCAATCAGTATGGGTAGTATGCTTTTGTTTGGTGCAGCTTGTGGAAACGGCGGTGGAGAAGAGACTTCGGGTAGTTCTGAAGAAGGAAGCGGATCTTCAGGCGAAGAGCAGAATCTGCGTCTGGCCCACAATCTCGGAGAGGATCATCCGGTACACCAGGGACTCGTGGATTTTAAAGAACGCGTGGAAGAAAATGCGGATAATATGAGCGTTGAAATCTTTCCAAACGGTACGCTGGGTTCTGAAAACGAAGTGCTGGAGCAGGTGCAGAACGGCGGTATTGATATGACGAAAGTGTCCGCCGGAGCGCTTGAAAACTTTGCTTCTGAATACGCGGTGTTCAGTCTTCCGTATATTTTCGAAGACCAGGAGCACTTCTATAACAGTATGGAATCGGATCCGGTTCAGGAATTGTATCAGAGTACAGAAGATCAAGGATTTGTCGGCCTGACGTATTATGATTCCGGCGCCCGCAGCTTCTATACAAAAGATACACCAATTGAACATCCGGATGACCTGCAGGGACTCAAGATCCGTGTCATGGACAGTCAAACCCAGATTGACATGGTGGAAGCAATGGGAGGTTCTCCGACTCCGATGCCTTACGGAGATATTTATACCGGCCTGCAGCAGGGAGTTATTGATGGAGCGGAAAGTAACCCGACCGCTTTGACCAACGGAAACCATGGAGAAGTGGCGAAAACATTCTCTTATGATCAACACACACGGATTCCGGACATTGTAGTGATGAGTGCAGACACGTGGAACGGTCTCTCTTCCGAACAGCAGGATATCGTAAAAACAGCAGCGGAAGAATCGACGGAAACCCAGAAGGAAATCTGGAACGAAACCGTAGAAGAGGCTAAGACGCAGGCAAAAGAAATGGGCGTAGAGTTCAATGAAGTGGACAAAGAGCCATTCCGTGAAGCGGTTCAGCCGATGATTGAAGAATACAGTCAGGATGAAGGCGTTGCAAGCCTTCTGGAAGAGTTTGAAGCCCTGCGTGAATAGGGAGTTGGTTGAATTCACTGCCTCTGTACCTGGAGGCAGTGAATTCACCATGCATTTACAGAAAAAATGAAGTGATACGTAAACCAATCCCGGCTGAAGCCAAGATAAAATCGGTCTTCCTGCAATTTTTGAAGAGTTCTGCATAAATACCCTCCTGTCCTGTTCTTCGTCAATGTCAGGGCGCATTTCGAAAACCCTGTCATCAAAAACGTTGGAGGAATCGGGCCGACATCATGACAAAAGAAAGTATGAAACGTGTTTGGGAAGAGGAAAAAGGGATACTGGAAAGAAGACCGAAAAGTGCCTCACTGTAAAAAAACAGCGCTGGAACAGGAAGAATGGAGGAGGTTGTTTATGCTGACCAACATAAAGATAGCTGTAGCCCGTATCGTCATGGCTGTTGCTGCGGCGTTAACCGTGATTATGGTAGCCGGCGCATTTTGGCAGGTATTCACCCGCTATGTGCTGGGGGATCCAAGCACCTATACGACGGAACTGTTGAAATTTCTGTTGATGTGGGTGGCACTGCTTGGTGCAGCGTATGCGTTCAGCAAAAATGAGCATCTGGCTATTGTGTTTTTGAAAAATAAATTGAAAGATAATAAAGCTCTCGGCCTGCAATGGCTGATAGACGGATTGGTTATTGCATTCACTACCGCTGTTCTTATCATCGGCGGCTGGGATTTAGCCACTTCCACCATGGGACAGCGGACGCCGATTCTTAATATTCCCATGGGGTGGGTATATATGATTCTGCCTCTGTCCGGAACTCTTATTATCTTCTTTCAGCTTATTAACATCAGCGAACGGAAAAAAGAAATGGAAAAGCAGCAGGAAAGCAGTGAATCAGATGGAGAAGTCATTAGAGAGTAGGTGAAAGAAGGATGGCGTTTCAAGCTGCGATAGCACTATTTGCAACGTTTTTTGTATTACTTGGAATCGGTGTGCCGATCTCGGTCAGTATCGGTATCGCCTCTCTGGCAGCGGCATTAATCGCTGTACCGGTTGATATTCTATTGTTCACAGCGGCTCAGAATCTGATCGGCGGCATTAATAGTTTTGCCCTTCTGGCCATTTTATTCTTTATTTTAGCCGGGAGTATTATGAACAACGGGGGCATTGCCATCCGTCTGATCAACTTGGCCAAGCTGATTGCCGGACGGCTGCCGGGTTCTCTGGCCCACACGAACGTCGTCGGAAATATGCTGTTTGGTTCCATATCAGGTTCGGCGGTGGCAGCAGCAGCTGCCATTGGCAGTGTTATGTCTCCGCTTCAGGCCCGGGAAGGGTATAAACGAAGTTATTCAGCAGCGGTCAATATTGCTTCTTCACCTACCGGCTTTTTGATCCCTCCAAGCAGCGCATTGATTATCTTCTCTCTTGTGAGCGGAGGGACATCGATTTCAGCTCTCTTTATTGCCGGCTATCTTCCCGGCATTTTGATGGGACTGTCCATCATGATTGTGGCCTATATTATTGCGAAAAAAGAACAGTACCCGGTAGCAGATCCGATTCCTCTAAAGGAAAAATTTAAAGTCATTCTGGACGCTATCCCCAGTCTGTTCATGATTGTAGTGGTGATCGGAGGAATCGTAGGCGGCATTTTTACTGCTACAGAAGGGGCCGCGATTGCTGTTATCTACGCTGCTCTTCTGGCCCTTGCGTACCGCTCTCTGAGCTGGAGGGACATTCCTAAAATTTTGACGGAAACAGTCTCAATGACAGGTATTGTTCTGTTTCTTGTCGGAGCGTCTTCGGTGATGTCGTGGGCAATGACGATCACAGGCATACCGGCGGAAATCAGTAATGCCATGCTGAGTATTTCAGAGAATAAGATTATAGTATTGTTTATGATGATGGTTATCCTGTTAATTATCGGAACGTTTATGGATATCACGCCGGCGGTGCTGATCTTCACACCGATTTTCATGCCTATTGCAACACAGTTGGGGGTTGACCCTGTTCATTTTGGTATTATTCTCATCTTCAACCTGGCGATTGGCATTATGACTCCTCCGGTTGGAAGTGCCTTGTTTATAGGAAGCAGTGTTGGAAAAGTTTCGATAGAGGAAGTCATACCGACGCTCGTGAAGTTCTTTATTGCCCTCATTATCGCCCTGCTGCTGGTAGTCTATATTCCGCAGATTAGTCTGTTCCTGCCAGAGTTGTTCAACTTATTATAAAGGAGTAGAAAACATGGACAAGAATGCTTATTGTTTCCGCTGGCAGATGGGGGAGGAGGCTTCCTCCCTCAGCCTGGTTAATGCAGCAGAAGATACGGAAATCCGGATCTGGATTCTGGAGGAAAATGTCTTTCGAGTATACATGAAAGGATTAAACGAAGAACCATTGCCGACGTGGACCGTGGCTCCGGGCATGGAAGATGTTCCTTATGAAGGACGCGGACGTCTGGACGTTTCTCCGTTTACAAAGCCGTTATATTCCATTAATCAGGTGCATGAGGATGAATATGAAGTGTTTACGTCCAGGTTGAAGCTGCACATTCTGCTGCATCCTCTGCAGTTCATCTGGCATGAAAAGCAGAATGAAGAATGGGTTGAAATCGCGCGCGACCGGGATACACAGAGCTATAATCTGGACGGAACGCTCGGCAGCGGACAGTTCCATTACATGAAACGAACGCCGGAAGACATGTTTTTCGGACTGGGGGAAAAGGCTGGGCCGTTAAACCGGCACGGCCACCGGTACCGCATGCAGAATATGGACCCGATGGGGTATGATCCTTATTTAACCGATCCGTTGTATAAACATATTCCTTTTTTTATGACAAGAACAAAAGACAGCCGCTGGTACGGTATGTTTTATGATAATTTATCCAACAGTGTGTTTGACATGGGAAAAGAACTGGACAACTATCACGGATTCTACCGTTATTATCATGCCGAATCCGGACCACTCGATTATTATATGATCAGTGGAACGGATGCCGCTGAGGTAGTGGAAACGTACTCCTGGCTCACGGGTAAGACCGCTTTTTTCCCGAAATGGAGCCTCGGCTATTCCGGATCAACCATGACCTACACGGATGCCCCTGATGCACAGGTGCAGATGAATCAGTTTATCCGGGACGCGGAAGCATACGAGATTCCATGCCAGTCCTTCCAGCTTTCCTCAGGTTATACATCAATCGACGGGAAACGTTACGTGTTTAACTGGAATACGTCTAAGTTTCCAGACCCTGCTGCATTCACCACTCACTATAAAGAACACGGCGTGAACCTGTGCGCGAATATTAAACCAGCCCTGCTGCAGGACCACCCGTTGTATGAAGAGTTGAAGGAAAAAGAATTCTTTGTGAAAAACCGGGACGGTAATGAGGAAGAACTGGTTCAGTTTTGGGATGATCTTGGTGCTTACATCGATTTCACGAATCCGGAGGCGGTGGAGTGGTGGAAAGAAAAAGTGAAAGAACAGCTGCTCTCCTACGGGATTGCTTCCACGTGGAATGATAATAATGAATTTGAGATATGGGACGGTGAGGCGCGTCTCCACGGCTTTGGAAACGGCATGAAGATGACAGATGCCCGTCCGGTCCTGTCGCTTCTTATGACAAAAACGTCTCTCGACGCGCAGAAAGAATTCGACCCTTCCGCGCGTCCGTATGCTATCACAAGATCCGGCGGTCCAGGTCTGCAGCGCTACGCCCAAACCTGGTCGGGTGACAATTACACGAGCTGGGCTTCCCTGAAATACAACGTATTAACCGGTGTCGGCCTGAGTCTGTCCGGGGTGTATAACTTCGGCCATGACGTCGGAGGATTTGCAGGAGGGGCACCGGAACCGGAACTGTTTATCCGCTGGATTCAGAACGGAATCGTCCATCCAAGGTTTACAATTCACTCCTGGAATGACGACGGTTCGGTAAACGTTCCGTGGATGTACCCGGAATACATGGAACCAATCAAACGTTTGATGGACTTTCGTGAAACAATTATTCCTTACTTGTATCAGCTTATGAAAGAGGCGCACGACCACTATAAACCGATGATCCGTCCGATGTTTTATTCATTCAGTCATGATGAAAAAACATTTGAAGAATCGTATCAGTTCATGCTGGGAGAAGATGTGCTGGTCGCTCCGGTTGTTGAAAAAGGAGTGGAGACGATTGATGTGTATCTGCCCGTCAACGAGAAGGGCTGGTACGACTGGCATACAGGAGCGTATTACAATGGCGGACAGACGATTGCCGCAGCCGCTCCGATGGATCGTGTGCCGCTGTTCGCCCGGGCCGGCTCCGTTATCCCGATTGATTCGAAAGAGGACAAGATGCAGAAGGGTGAGCAGCGCGGCTACCTCTGCTTTCCGCTTCAGGAAGATGGCGCCGTTCAGTTCCGGCATTATGAAGACGACGGCGCGTCCAATGACTACAAAGAAAATGTATATACGATCAATGAGGTGGATATGCGGACCAGCGGCAGAGACGTCGAAGTACAGCTGAACACAAACGGCTCTTACATTCTGCCATACCACGACGTCACACTGTATTTCCCGGGTCATATAAGCGGAGATTTAGTGTTGAACGGTAAGAAGCAAAGCACAACCGCAGACGAATATACAATATTTATTAAATAAACAAAAAGAGGTTGGGACAAAACCTATATACAATAGAAAAATACCGAACGATTTGAAAAAATCGTTCGGTATTTTTCGTTCCTAAGATAAATCGCTGCGCCAAAATGCTTCGCTTTCCGCGGGCAGCTCAAGCCTCCTCGGAAGAAACCCACTTCCTGCGGGGTCTTGAGACTCGTGCTGTTCCCGCAGGAGTCGAAGTATTTTGGCTCCGCTGCTATGCGACTTCTAAACAGCGCCAGAAGACGTTCGTGTCTTCTTCTGCCTATTTTTCTTTTGTCCCAGACTCTTTTTAAGGTTATACGGTTGGGTAGAGGGAATGGTGCGTCATTCGAGTTCTTTCAGCAGCCGGCATCAAAAAACTATTTCCCGGGAAATAGTGTCGAATAATTAAAGACAGGCCATCTATCTTTACAGCAAACTAGTGAAGCACGAAGTAAGAAAAAAACTTTATTAAGTGTAGAGTGTTTCATAAAATTTGAAACCATTAGAACCAATCATAGCATATTGTTAATATAGGGTAGATTATTTTTTTTAAAAGATTATACAAGCTAAAAATCATTAACAATGGTATTATTCGCCCATAAATTGGGTAACTTTTGATTTTTGATGGTTTTTAAGTTAATCATATTATCATGAGTTGACAATTGTTTGAAAGCGGTTTATTATAAAATGACAGTAAGCTTTTACTAAAAAGGAGGAGCGTTTAATGAAGAAAGGTATTGGGTTTTTGGCATTACTATTGATTGTTTTTCTTACGGCATGTGGCAATTCTGGGAGCAGCTCAGATAATTCCATTGAATTTTTAGTTTCTGGAGACAGCGTTGAAGGAAATGCTATATCAACAATGGCGGAGAAATACAACGAAGAAAATGATGCTAATGTCAAAGTAGTTGATGTGCCATATGAAGATATGGCAACCAGGGTTACAAATATGGTTAGAGACGGAAACCCTCCGGAATTAATAAGAACTACAAAATTTTCACCGCTATGGAAGGATCAATTGCTTAATTTAGCTGACATAGGAAAAGAGAGAAACGTAGATGAAAGTCTTTTCATAGAAGTAGAAGGTAAAGTGAAAGCATTACCATTAGATCTTACAGCCGTCGGTATGTTTGTGAATAAAGACTTGTTTGAAGAAGCTGGAGTTGAATATCCAACAAGTGAAGATGATATCTGGACCTGGGAAGAATTCACTTCTTCCGTTAATAAAGTAACAGAAAACACCAACGCGGAATACGGATTTGTAATGGATCAATCACAGCATCGTTTATTAACCATGCTGTACCAATTCGGAAGTGAGGGCATAAGACCTAATGATAATGGTGAATATCAAGTGAATCAGGAAACTAAAGAAGGAATAGAATATTTCACACAGCTTAATAACGAAGGAGTAATGCCTAAAAACGTATGGACTTCAGGCGCTAATGCAGCTTCATTGTTCAAAAGCGGCAGAGTAGCAGCGTATATGTCTGGCAATTGGCAACTTCAAGACTTTTCTGAAAATGTGACCAACTTTGAATGGGCTTCCGTCTATATGCCGAAAGAAGATAACAGAGCGACTAATTTAGGTGGAAACTATATTGCAGCTTTTGATGGTACAGGAAATGAAGAAGCAACTAATGACTTCATCAGCTGGCTTTATAAGAAAGAAAATCATGAACAAATGTCGCAGGTTGGTGGGTATTTACCTGTAGTTGAGAACGCTGAAGTGGATTATCAGTTTGCGCAGGAGAGCTTTGAAGTATATCAAAATGAAATTGATGCATCGGCAGAAGTATCCTCGTATATGCAGACAGAATTTGTTGCAAAGCAATTAACAGCTGAAGAAAGTGTTGACAACGTGTTACGTGAAGAAGTAATTGGTGTCTTAAATAACGATAAATCAATAGAAGAAGCTCTTAATAATACGACCGATGCCTATACAGAAGCATATGGTGACAATTAATTTAGATTGAACTGACCTAAGTCTCCACGAACCGACTGTAACAAAATAATAAATGTTTGAAGTTGGTTCGTGGACTTATTTTGGAGGAATTATTATGCTGAATTATTACAATTTTAATATCAATAACGGAGATAGATTAAACAGGTGGATGTACTCGGGTCCATACATTATCCCTTTTGATTCTGACCCTGCCGTTTTTTATGAACCAGTAAATCTAACAGAAGAATATAGACAAGTTGAATATCCTTTGCGAAGTCAGTATCTTCAACAGAGAATGGAAAATGAATACCCTGAAATGGAGGTGTTTGAAAACATTTATTTTCCATTTGAAAGTTCGAGATTTGATTTTTCCTCTTTTATCACTACTCCCCATGTTTTAAAAACTTACGCTAAAACATTTATTAAAACGAATGATGAGCAAACTCTGTCATTTAGAGTAATTACCTGCGGAAGTGTAGATATATGGGTGAATAAGCAGCGTCAAGTGACATTCTCTCCTTTTACTAGAAACATTCCTTCAACGGAAAATATAAACTTATCCCTACAAGCAGGAGAAAACGAAATCGTTGTATTACTGGAAGATTTAGCAGAGCGCGATATTAATTATTACTTTGAGTTAATATATCAGGATCATAGAGAATTAGAAAATTACTTATTGGTGAATGAAGATCCAATTAAAATAAAAATGGCAGAAGAGTATTTGGATCAGTTGCATTTTGAAAAGGACATATATAAAAACGAAGAATTAACATTAATATCTCCTTCTTCTTTGGATGGATCTCTGGATCCCAACATGGTAGTGGAAATAAATAAAAACAAACTGGTTAATCCAGTGTTCACAACAAACCAATCTTCTCCTGAATTTGACATAAAGTTAAACGATAACAAAGTAATAACTATGGGGAAAAGTCAAGATTATAATTTATCTGGTTTGAATGAATTCACTTTTGGAATTCGAGTTTCAGATAATCTATATGTGTATAGGACTCTTACTGTATCGTTATTTATGGACAGAGATATGGTTATGGAACCATATTGGAAGTTGGAAACAAGAAAGAGAGAATCTCTTAAATACTTTGCAAATTTAGAACAAAATGATTTGAATGTTGGAATAGCAAAATTGATGTATTCCAACTATTTGGATAATCGTACAGAACAAGCTTTACGCAGTTGTTTTCAAGAAATTGAGCAGAAAGAAGATTGTGCAGATTTCAGATTGGCTCCGTTACTAGCTGTTTTTCAAATGAAAAACTCTTTTTTTCCTAAGCAGCTGCAAGACGATATCAAGCGTTTATCTTTGAATTTCAGATATTGGATAGATGAACCCGGTGATGATGTCATGTGGTATTTCAGCGAAAATCACGCATTTTTATTTCACGTATCTCAATACTTAGCTGGACACTTATTTGCTGAAGAAGTGTTTCAAGTAAGTAAGAGAATGGGATGGGAACAGTACGTGCTTGGAAGAACACGCTTGCTGCATTGGTTCGATAACTTTTTTGAATACGGTTTTGCAGAGTGGAATTCAACTACGTATCTTCCAATTGATTTAATTGGTTTTTACAGCTTGTACGAATCTGCCCCTGATAAAGATATTCAGGAATTAGCAAAAAAAGCTTTAGATAAAACGTTTAAAGTGATAGCTATTAATATGCACGGAAAAACGATGGCGTCTACTTATGGGAGAGTCTATGAACATGACTTAAAAGCAATGGAAAACAGTGAAATCTCCAACATTTCCTATATTCTTTGGGGAGAAGGCTATTTCAATCATTCTTTGCGTGCACCGGTTTGGTTCTGCTTGTCACAGTATACCCCTCCAGAATATCAGGAGATTGTCCGAATGGAAGACAATCAAGCAATGCTTGCTGAATATACACAGGGTATAAAGCAGATATATTCATATGTATACAAAACCAAAGAATATTCATTAGCTGGCGCCATGAATATTTCTCCGTATGAGAAAGGTCATCAGCAGCATGTAATGAACGTCTCCCTTGGAAATGAAAACACTACGATGTGGATTAATAATCCTGGGGAAACAGCATTCAGTGGGAAGAATCGCCCAAGTTTCTGGGCTGGTAACGGCCGTTGTCCAGTCATTAGACAACATAAAAATATAATGCTGATGAAATATAAATTTCAATATGATGATTATAAAATTACACACGTTTATTTACCTGTATGGGACATGGATGAAGTGAATATATTTGACAATTGGTTATTTGTGCGTAAAGGAAATGCTTATGTTGGTATTTATTCAGAGACTGGATTTGTACCTGTAAAGGAAAAAGCTACTGTTTATCGTGAAGTACGATCTTACGGTTCAGAGCAGTATTATGTAATTAAATGCTCGTCATATAAAGAAGCAGGGGCTTTCAAAGATTTTATGGAGAAACTTAAAAGAGGTAGAATCAAACACAGTTCAAGCGAATTTTTTGTAAAAGACTTCCAGCATGGTGATTTGAAGTTAAGTGAAGAAGATGAACTTTATATAAATGGACTATTAAAAAAGTATTCTTCAAGTCAAGATGTTGAATACCAAAAGTTAAACGTGGATGGTGAAGGGGATGAGAAAGTTGATTAAAAATCAAAAAGCCCTTTGGGCCTTAGCCTTTATAGGCACTAACTTAATTTTATTTATCATTTTCTTTTTAGGTCCTGCCCTTTTAGGGTTATATTATTCTTTCACTGATTATTCAGGTATCAGTGCATCATTTATAGGACTGAATAATTACATTCAATTATTCCAGGATGGAAGTTTCTATGGTGCATTGTTCAGAACTATAGTTTATGCCGGTATAGGCGTTCCATTGATTTACTGTGTATCATTAGGAGTTTCCTTGTTACTTACAAGTTATCAAACAAAAGGAAAAGGGCTGGCTAAAATTGCTTTTTTCTTTCCGTGGTTAATTTCTCCTATTATTGCAGGTGTAATATGGCGTTGGTTATTTGGTGAAAGCTTCGGCTTTGTGAATTTCATTTTAGAAAATTTGGGTTTGAGCTCAGTATCATGGTTTTCGAATGGAATTATGGCTTTTGCCGTTTTGTTTTTTGCATCGGTTTGGATTGGTACAGCTTTTAATATGCTTTTGTTTATGAGTGCGTTAGTTAATATTCCTGGCACATATTATGATGCTGCAAAAATTGATGGTGCAAATACTATACAGAAGTTTTGGCATATTACTCTGCCGGCGTTAAGACCCACTTCATTTATGGTGGTTTTGCTCTCGGTCTTTAATTTAATGAAAGAGTTTCCTCTGGTTCAATCCCTCACTAATGGCGGCCCTGGCTCTGATACAACACTGTTGGTTCAATATATTTATGATACAGGTTTCAACAAATTGGATGTAGGATACGCCAGTGCAGCTTCTATGATTCTATTTGTACTATTATTGGTGTTTTCTCTACTGCAACTTCGAAGTGAAAAAAGGTGGCAAAACTAATGTTGAAATTTAAAGAAAACCAATCTTCCATATTTCTTACCATTTTGATGTATTTTATGGTCTTTCTGTTTATATTTCCAATACTATGGCTTTTGTTAAGTTCCTTTAAACCAGGCGGGGAATTATTTGATTATCCTTTAAGTTTTCTGCCGGAAGAGCCTACTATAGAAAACTATGAATATGCTTGGACTACAATGAATTTTCTTCGTTACTTTGTTAATACCAGCATTGTAACCGTAGTGACAACCGTGCTAACCATTTTAGCAAGTGCTTCCTGTGGATTTGCGCTGGCAAAATATAAGTACAAATGGTTGAGTGTGTTTTTTATATGTATATTAGCTACAACCATGCTTCCAACAGAAGTGATCATGAATCCCACTTTTACTGTCATTCAAACGTTAGGTTTATATGACAGCTTAGCAGGATTAATCGTTCCGTCAATTAGTACAGCCACGGGAATATTTATGTTCCGCCAATTCTTCTTGACTGTACCGGATGACTTACTGGAATCTGCCAGGATAGATGGAGCAAGTGAAGGGAAAACATTTTTCCGGTTGATGCTGCCCATTTCAAAACCGATAATTATTACATTGGCAATTTTCTCCTTTCAGTGGCGTTGGAATGACTATATATGGCCCCTTATAGTGATAAGCAGCCCTGAGAATTATACACTGCAGATAGCATTGAGAAATATAGTCGGTGCCAACAGTATTGACTGGCCGCTGCTATTATCTGCATCTGTTATTTCTATCCTGCCAATGGTTGTTCTATTCTTTGTATTTCAACGTTACATTATGGATAGTCAAGCGACCTCAGGTTTAAAAGATTAGTCTCAACCAAGCAGCATAACATATTGTTAAGGGAAGGAGATTGAGTATGCTGAGAGATTGGGAAAGCATGACAACGTTGCAGCGAAACCGTCGACCGTCGTGTGCTTCGTTTGTATCCAAAGATATTGCCGGTGATAAAAAGAATATCAAGTCGTTGAATGGAGAGTGGAAATTCCATTATGCGTCATCTCCCGAGCAGGCACCGGAACTGTTTTTTCAATCTGATTTCACCGATATAGACTGGGATACACTTATTGTACCGTCACATTGGCAGCTTCATGGTTATGGTGCACCACATTACACAAATATTGTGTATCCCTTCCCCATTGATCCGCCGTATATCCCATCCGATAACCCAACTGGGAGTTATCGACGAATGTTTACTGTGGAACGTATACCTGAAGATCACCATGTATTTTTAACGTTTGAAGGCGTGGACAGCGCTTTTCACATTTGGATGAATGGAGAAGAAGTCGGGTACAGCCAGGGCAGTAGAATGCCAAGTGAATTTGATATTACTTCTTTCGTGAAGGAAAGTGAAAATTGTTTAGCGGTACAGGTTTATCAGTGGTCAGATGGAAGTTATATTGAAGACCAGGATATGTGGTGGCTCAGTGGTATTTTTCGTGATGTTTATATCCAAGTGAAACCTCCCATTTATATAAAAGATTTCTTTGTTCGCACTATTCTTGATGAAGAATATAAAGATGCTGTTTGTAAAATAAATGTACAAACCAATGACGAAGATCAAGGGCATGACATAGAACTCTATTTATATGATGGTCATAACGAAATAGGTTTTACTAAACTTCGAGTCAGTCAAACAGGAGAAGATGCAGACATTAAAGTGAAAAATCCCCGGAAATGGTCAGCTGAAATCCCTTATCTGTATCAATTGATTATCGTCATAAAGAATAGAAATAATACAGAAATGGACAGGGTTGTGCAGGATGTTGGTTTCCGTTCTGTAGAATTAAAAAATGGACTTTTTCTCGTTAATGGTACTGCAATCACTTTGAAAGGGGTGAATCGTCATGATCACGACCCTGAAACTGGACGCGTAGTAAGTGAAGGGCGCATGGAAGAAGATGTACGTTTGATGAAACAGTATAATATTAATGCCGTGCGTACTGCGCATTATCCAAACTCTCCGGCATTTTATGATTTGTGTAACCGTTACGGGCTTTACGTGATAGACGAAGCGGATTTAGAATGCCACGGATTTAATATAATTGGTAATTGGAGTCAGTTGAGTCAGGATGACCAATGGAAGTCTGCTTTTATTGACAGGATGGAGCGCATGATTGAACGGGACAAGAACCACCCATCTATTATCATGTGGTCGCTTGGAAATGAGTCCGGTTTTGGTTCGAATCATAAGGCCATGGCAGAATGGGCCAAAGGACGTGATCCAGACCGTCTCCTTCATTACGAAGGTGAAATCAGGAAATTGATGGATGAAGCATCCGCTGCGGAAAAAGCAACCATTGAACCAACTGTTTCTGATGTGTTCACCACTATGTATACAGATGTTGACGATTTGGAATTAATCGGTTCACAAAAGGATTACAACAAACCTCATATTTTATGTGAATATGCTCATGCAATGGGCAATGGACCAGGTGGACTTAAAGAATATTGGGATACGATTCAAAAATATGAAAGACTCCAGGGTGGATTTGTGTGGGAATGGATAGATCAAGGTATTTTAAGCGCTGCCGGTGACGGTAGTGATTACTTTGCCTATGGTGGTGATTTCGGGGAGTATCCACATGACGGAAACTTTATTATTGATGGCCTGGTACTCCCGGATCGTACGCCTTCACCAGCCCTTCGGGAATATAAAAAAAATATCGAGCCGGTACGGGTTAAGAAGGATAAAAATGAACAGTTTTGGTTTGTGAACGAGTATGATTTTCTTGGTACGGGTCATTTGATTTTTCGATGGCAGGTTCACATTGATGGAACGATTGTCGAATCCGGTGACATAAAAAATGTGAACGTTCCTCCCCATTCATCGCAGTTGATCAGCGTACCTTTCAAAACGAAAGAAGCAGCTGTAGCACAAGAGGTAGTAATGTTAGTGGAATGCATGCTGAAAGAAGATACATCATGGGCTGAAGAAGGTCATATTGTTGCGTGGAGCGAGCATGTGCTGCAGGAAGCATCTATACCTGAAGAAACAGGGGTAACACCTGCAGGGAATGAGAAGCTTGAAGTGAATGAAACATCCTCAGAATGGGAGATAAGTAATCACGATGTGCATTTTAAGTTTTGTAAACAGACAGGAATGATGATTCACTGGAAACAAAATGATGAGATGTTAATGGAGCGGGGTCCTAAACTAAACTTATGGAGGGCGCTGACAGATAATGATTACTTGGCTCAGAATAATTGGGAAACACAAGGGTTAAATTATTTGCATACCCGCTGTAAAAGCGTAGAGCTTACCAAGATTGATGCAGCAGTACAAATGACAGTACAAGAAACTGTCGCTGCCCCGGGATTGGATTGGGCCTTGGATGTAATATGGAAATATTACATCAATGCGATAGGAATTATTGATGTAGATATTACGATTGAACCACGGGGGAATTATCCTAAAACAATTCCGAGAGTCGGTGTTGAATTCATTTTACCTAAAGCACTCCAGCAGGTAACCTGGCTTGGTCTGGGACCAGGGGAGGCTTACCCAGACAGCCGTGAGTCTGTTCGAAGAGGTGCGTGGACTGCGATTCCTTCTGACCTGTCAACACCTTACGTGTATCCACAGGAGAACGGAAACCGTCATCAAGTAAGACAAATGGTAATGCAATTTGATATGAGCTTTTTAACTGTTCAGGCGCTAGAGGAAAACTTTGACTTTACTGTGCAGGAGTATACCCAGAAAAATATAGAGCAGGCCAGGCATCAGTACGAGTTGATAAAACAGGACCATTTTATCGTTGATATAGACCATAGAAAGCATGGATTAGGATCCGCAAGTTGTGGACCAGATGTACTTGAAAAATATCAGTTATACACACAGCCGTTCCATTTTAGATTTCGTCTGTGTTCCGGCAAAAAATAGCGAATAACTGCATTTCTGATTGGTTTTGCCGCTTTAATTGACATGATACAAAACAAACTATACATTTGAAGGTGATAAACTAACTCAAGGAAGAGTTAGATTGAAGGATATTATTGTTGTATGTGAGGTAGGCATCACAACAAGTTTAATGGCTAAAAAATTTAATGAGCTGGTGGAAGAAAATCAAAAAGATATCAGCATCCGCTCAAAAAGCACAGAAGAAGGTCAGAATTATGTTAAAAGTGAACAGGTAGATGCTGTACTGCTCGGTCCGTAGGTTCATCACAAAATAGATGAATACAGAAATGCGACGAATGCTCAAGTTCTCACAATATCAGTCCAGGACTATAATAACATGGATGTTTACAGTATCTCCAATCAATTGACGAAAGCTTTATCGTAATTATCATGGATACATCTTTATTTATGCCCTTAATAACAGAATCTGCCCAATCCAAAAGCTGTACATTCCAAGCGATGACATGTGCCAAAAATGACGATGAATCCGGATACCATGAACATTTGAAAAATGCTCAGCAGCATCTGATTAATGCACATAAGAATCAGACAGATATTTTGAGTTTAAATGCGCGCGAAACAGCAACAGAAGTTGATGTGTATCTTGTTCACGCTATGGATCATGTATCTAATGCACAAATGATCTATGATTTGATTCAGGAACTGGCAGATATTCATTTGAAAAAACAACTCCATGCCTCTGGGCGCAGAGGCATGGAGTTATTTTTTCTGAATGTCTAATGTAAATCCCCCGTTAAAAATTGGGCTTTTCCTTCTCCAAAACTCCAATGTTCATCTTCATTGGTTGTGATAGAGACCATCACATCGTTTGGCAGAATAGCACAGTGGTTTTCAAGAGCTGAAACCAAATGGCGGTAAAAGGAAGTGATTTCATGTTCAGTGCGTTTTCTGGTGAAAACGTGTATCAGTACGAAGTCTTCCGTTCTATCCAGGTCCAAACCTGTATCCTGCATAATCATATGACTTGTTTTGTGTTCATGTACAATTTGGTAGCGGTCCCGTTCGGGTACCTGGAAGACATCAACCATGATACCGTGGGTCACGTCTAAAATATTTCTTATATCTTCAGGAGATCTTCCTTCATACAAGTGAAATTTTAACAATGGCATTTTATTTGCACCTCGCTCCTTACAAAATCAATGTAACCATGCTTTAGACTGTGATTAGTGTTTTGTCAGCATTTACAAAATAATCGGCAAATCCCTGTTCAATACCGGCATCTGTAATAATGGCTGAAATATCTTCCAAATAACAATAAGTGAACAAAGAGTTTTTTCCGAATTTAGACGAATCGATCAATAAATACACTTCATTTGCCCGTTCACAAACGATTTTTTTGATGCGGTTTTCCATAAAGTCTGAGTTGGAGGCACCATTGTGGGCAGAAAAGGCTGTGGCGGACATAAATGCTTTATTGATATTGAATTTCGTAATGGTTTCATCATCAGTTATGCCTGTAAAAGACTTTGTCGATCTTTTGTACGTTTCTCCTATGACCATCAAGTGGATATTAGGGTATGCAATGGCTTTATTAATAACCTCCAGGCTGTTAGTGATTAACGTAAATTCAATCTCCTGCGGCAGAGAGTCCAGAATGGAATGGGTTGTGGTGCCTGAGTCGATGTAGATAATATCATATTCTTCGATAAAGTCTGTACAATATTGGCCGATTTTCTTTTTCTCCGCGTAATGGCTGATATTTCTTTTTTCATATGAAGTTGTGACAGAGGCGTTATTACTATAAACTACTCCACCGTAAACTTTTTTTACAATATCCAATTTTGCCAATTCATTAATGTCGCGTCTTATCGTATTAATCGAAACATTAAAATGATTTTTTAGTTCTTCTAAAGAGGCCTGATGATTTTCTTCCAAATAATCTTCAATTTGATTTAGACGTCTTACTTTAATACAAACATCCCCTTCATCTAACGCGTTCTTAATGTTCATATATAGTATTTTATCATAGAATGATATCTTATACATAATTAATTTAAAAAGTTAATCAATAGTTACTCAAAATATAATAATTATTTGACTTTCAATCATTTCTTTTATAGTATATACTCATAAATTAATCATAATATTGTAAGCGGTTGCTAAAGAGGAGGATGTTTAATGGAAAAAATAAAAGTGTTGAAAAATTATGTGAACGGAGAGTGGGTGGAAAGTAGCAGTAAGGAAACAGTAAATGTTTATGACCCAGCCACAAAAGAAGTAATGGCTGAGGGTCCACTTTCTTTGAAAGATGAATTAAATCAAGCAGCTGAGGCAGCACAGAATGCCTTTGAAGATTGGAAAAATACAGCTGTACCTAAGCGTGCACGAATTTTGTTTAAATTTCAACAACTTCTGATGGAACATAAGCAGGAGTTAGCAGAAATTATTACAAAAGAGAATGGGAAGAGTGTAAATGAATCACTGGGTGAAGTGCAGCGGGGGATAGAAAATGTTGAATTCGCTGCCGGCGCGCCGTCGTTAATGATGGGAGACTCTCTTTCATCCATTGCTTCAAACATTGAGGGAACCAATTACCGTTACCCGGTAGGAGTGGTTGGTGGAATCACACCTTTCAACTTCCCGATGATGGTTCCGTGCTGGATGTTTCCGATGGCACTGGCGACAGGAAATACGTTTGTGATGAAGCCTTCTGAAAAAACACCCTTATTAATGGAAAAGTTGGTAGAACTGCTTGAGGCTTCCGGCCTTCCAAAC
Organism: Salibacterium lacus; assembly: GCF_042684865.1. Classification (NCBI taxonomy): domain Bacteria; kingdom Bacillati; phylum Bacillota; class Bacilli; order Caryophanales; family Bacillaceae; genus Salibacterium; species Salibacterium lacus. Next base: position 323,558 of record NZ_JBHUML010000003.1, on the reverse strand, counting down.
GGAGTGTTTAACGTTGTGAATGGAGCACATGATGTGGTGGACGGTATTCTGGAGAATGAAAATATCAAGGCTGTTTCATTTGTGGGGTCGAAACCGGTTGGTGAGCATGTTTATAAGAAAGGCACAGATAACCTAAAGAGAGTGCAGGCGCTGACCGGTGCGAAAAACCATACTATTATTCTAAATGATGCGGATGTAAATCAAGCTGTCAAAGAAGTAATAGGGGCTGCGTTTGGATCTGCCGGGGAAAGATGTATGGCAGCGGCGGTTGTAGCAGTAGAAGACGGAATTTATGATGAGTTTGTACAAAAACTTAAAACGGAATCTGAAAATATCAAAATGGGACACGGACTGGATGAAGGTGTTTTTCTTGGTCCGGTGATCAGGGAGCAGAACAAAGAGAAAACGATTCATTATATTGAAAAAGGTGAAGAAGAAGGAGCCACATTGTTGTTGGATGGCAGAGAAAATCTGTCAGACGACGGTTACTTCATCGGTCCTACTATTTTTGAAGATGTGAAAACAAATATGACGATTTGGAAGGATGAAATCTTTGCACCTCTTTTATCTATTGTAAGAGTAAAAGACTTAAAAGAAGGAATAAAGACAACAAATGAGTCGGAATTTGCAAATGGTGCATGCTTGTTTACGGATAGTGCATCTAGTATTCGTTATTTCCGTGAAAATATTGATGCCGGCATGCTGGGTATTAACTTGGGTGTACCAGCTCCAATGGCAATTTTCCCATTTTCTGGTTGGAAATCTTCTTTCTTTGGGTCGCTGCATACGAATGGAAAAGATGGTGTGGAATTTTACACCCGCAAAAAAGTTGTTACAGCCAGACACCTTGAACCTACTTTTTCCGAGGAGGAATAAACATGGCAGAGTTATTGTATAAAAAGCAAAATAGCATCATCACTGATGGTGTAACGTTGGTTCAGGATCTCAATTCATCTAACTCTGACTTGGAGTATGTACAATTTAAGCTTATTGAAATGGAAGAAGGTTCGAGCTTTCAGGAGAGTTTAAGTAATACGGAATTATGCGCAGTTATTCTTACAGGAAATGTGGACGTGGTTATAGACGGAGAAACCTACAGCAGTCTCGGAACAAGAGAATCTGTATTTGAGAAAAAACCAACTGACAGTATTTATATACCATCTTCTAAAGAATATCAAATCCGGGCTGGTAAAAACGTTAGAGTAGCACTGTGCTATGCTGTTTCCAACGCTGGAGGTGAACCTGCCGTGATCAGTGCGGATACGATTGAAAAAGAGCGTAGAGGAAAGTATTCAAATAAGCGTCATGTACACAATATACTTCCGGATAATATGAACATACCAGAGAAGCTGCTGGTAGTGGAAGTATACACAGATAGTGGTAATTTTTCGAGTTATCCACCTCATAAGCACGACCGGGATAACCTGCCTGAAGAGTCGATGTTGGAAGAAACGTATTATCATGAGATTAACCCACAGCAGGGCTTTGTTTTCCAACGTGTATATACGGATGACCGATCATTGGATGAAACGATGGCAGTCGAGCACCAAAACAGCGTAGCAGTTCCAAAAGGGTACCATCCAGTGGGAGTACCGGATGGATATGATCTTTACTATCTTAATGTCATGGCAGGCCCGAAGAGAAAGTGGAAGTTTCATAATGATAAAGATCATGAATGGATCTTGGAAAGGGACTAGAAATAATGAAAAAAAATCTGATTACATTTGGAAGAGCAGCTGTAGACCTTAATGCAACGGAATATAATCAAACGATGGAAGAAACCATGACATTTTCAAAGTATGTAGGTGGTTCCCCGGCCAATGTCGCTATTGGTACCGCCAAGTTAGGTTTAAATGTAGGTATGATTGCAAAAGTTTCGGATGATCAACATGGAAACTTTGTATTGGATTATATGGAAAAATCCGGTGTGGACACACGATGTATCACAAGGGATACAGAAGGCCGTAAAATCGGCTTAACATTCACAGAAATTAAAAGTCCACAGGAAAGCAGCATCCTGATGTACCGTGACAATGTGGCAGATCTTTACTTGGATGTGACTGATTTTGATGATGAATATATTCAATCAGCGGAAACTCTGCTTGTTTCCGGTACATCGTTAAGCCAGTCCCCTTCCCGGGAAGCAGCTTTACACGCTATAGAAACCGCCAAACAGAATAATGTAGAAGTAATAGTTGAACTGGATTACCGTCCCTATACATGGAAAAGCGATGTAGAAACGTCTATTTATATGACCACGGCAGCCAGACGGGCAGATGTAGTGATTGGCACGAGAGATGAATTTGATGTTTTGGAGAATAGAGAAAATCAGTCTGATGAAGAATCGGTTAAAAATTTGTTCCAATATGATCCCAAGCTGATTGTTGTAAAACACGGAGTGAAAGGGTCCAAGGCGTTCACAAAAGAAGGAGAAGTCATAGAAGGCGATGTTTATAAAACAAAGGTGTTAAAAACTTTTGGTGCAGGAGATTCCTTTGCATCAGGCTTCATTTACGCCTTGAAGAAAAATAAAAGTATTCAGGAAGCGCTTAAATATGGAAGCGCTGCTGCCTCCATTGTAGTATCCAGACATAGTTCGTCTGATGCAATGCCAACGGTTGAAGATATTGAAATATTGATTCAAAAGCATGAGGGGTGAGGCGGTATGTCAAAGACCATAAAGTTAACTACTTCCCAGGCACTTGTTAAATTTTTAAGGAACCAATATATTCATTTTGACGGTGAAGAAACGCCATTTGTTGAAGGAATATTCAATATTTTTGGACACGGAAATGTACTCGGGATAGGTCAGGCCATGCAGGAAGAAGCCGGAGATCTCAAAGTCATTCAGGGAAAAAATGAACAGGGAATGGCGCAGGCAGCGGCAGCATTTGCAAAAGAAAATTTTCGTAGAAAGATTTTTGCGGTTACTACATCCATAGGCCCGGGATCTGCGAACTTGGTAACAGCAGGTGCAACGGCATTAGCGAACAATTTACCTGTACTGTTTCTGCCTGCAGATACATTTGCCAACCGTCAGCCTGACCCCGTGCTTCAGCAGATTGAACAGCACCACAGTCAAAAAATCACAACGAACGATGCCTTAAAACCTGTATCCCGTTACTGGGATAGAGTTGAGCGTCCTGAACAGTTAATGAGCGCTCTTCTTAGAGCATTTGAAGTACTGACAAACCCTGAAACGGCAGGACCTGTGACATTGTCTATCGCGCAGGATGTGGAGGGAGAAGCATTTGAGTTTGATGCTGCGTTTTTCAACAAACGTGTGCACTATATAGATCGCGTTCTCCCCTCTGACGATGCGGTACTTCGCGCTGCGTCGACTCTGAAAAAGGCTGACAAACCTTTAATAGTTGTTGGTGGAGGGGCAAAATATTCACTGGCAGGCGAGGAGATTGCTGCCTTTTCACGTGAGCGTGGTATAGGAATTGTTGAAACACAGGCTGGAAAATCCACGGTGTCCAGCAGTCATCCATATAATCTGGGCGGGGTTGGAGTAACCGGAACCCTGGCAGCGAATAAAGCGGCACAGCAGGCAGATGTCATTATAGGAGTTGGGACGCGCTATACCGACTTTGTTACATCCTCCAAGACGGCATTTAACTTTGAGGAAGCGTCGTTTATTAATATTAATGTGAGCCGGATGCAGACATATAAGATGGAAGCCGCACAACTTGTTGGTGATGCGAAAGTATCGATTCAAAAGCTGCACAATATGCTGGATGACTATGAGAGTGCTTTTAGTGGTGAATTGATGGAATACAAAAACGAATGGGATACGGAAAGAAAGCGGTTAGCTGGCATTCAAGTGAATCTGGATGATGATTATTATCAACCTGAAGTCTCTGATTCATTGAGTCGTGAGCAGTTAAAAAAGTATGCAGAAACGTTGGAGACCTCTTACGCTCAGTCAACCGCGTTAATCAAAGTAAACGAAACTGTCGATCCGTCAAGCTACGTCGTAACATCTGCTGGTTCACTTCCGGGTGATATGCACCGCATTTGGAACCCAACTGTTGAGAACACGTATCACGTCGAGTATGGATACTCTGCTATGGGATATGAAATTGCCGGAGGCCTGGGAGTGAAATTAGCACACCCTGATACAGAAGTATACAGCATGGTCGGGGATGGAAGCTTTTTAATGCTTCACTCTGAACTTGTGACAGCTCTTCAATATAACATGAAATTAAATATTATCTTATTTGATAATGCAGGGTATGGTTGCATCAATAACCTTCAAATGGGACATGGCAGTGACAGTTTCTGCACGGAATTTACCGGGGAAGACGGAGCAGTATTGAATATTGACTATGCTGCAGTCGCAGCGGGATATGGAATGAATACATTCACAGCCAAAAATAATGCGGAGCTTGAGCAGGCGTTGAAACAGGCGGAAAACAGTGAAAAATCCACGCTCATCCAAATCAAGGTACTTCCTAAAACAATGACCGACGGGTATGAAGATTTTTGGAATGTAGGTATTGCAGAACATTCAAACAATCCAAATGTAATGCAAAAACTCGAAGAGGTAAAAGAGATGAGAAGTCGTGCCAGACAATATTAAGAACTTAAAGAGGGGTCACATGTGGATACAATCAAAATAGGTGTAGCAGGGTTAGGCCGGCTCGGTCTGATCCATGCTCACAATATTGCCGGTTTGAAGGGTGTAGAATTAACGGCTGTTTCAAATTTGGATAAGACCGTAAATCAACAGACTAAGGAAAAATATAGTATTCCTTATACTTATACAGCGTATGAGGACATGATTCAAAACGAAGAACTGGATGCGGTATGCATCGTCACTCCTTCGGGTTTTCATCCTGATCATATCTATAAAGGATTAAAGAAAACCTTCATGTTTTCTGTGAAAAACCTATTGGGTTGGATATCAATGAAATAAGAAATATGATGCCGGTTATAGAGCAAAGTAATAAGGTTTTTCACTTGGGGTTTATGAGAATATATGATGCTGATTATATGTATGCCAAGGATATGATTGATAGAGGAGAAATCGGCGAAATATCTATTATCCGATCATATGGACTTGATCCCATAGAAGGACTGGATTCCTTTGTGAAGTACGCTGCAAAAAATATCAGCGGGGGTATTTTTTCAGACATGAGCATTCATGATATAGATATTATCCGCTGGTACACTGGTTCTGAAATAAAACAAGTGTGGGCGATGGGGAACAATAAGGCAGCACCCTCATTATCTGAACTTAACGAAGTAGATATTGGAACCGCCACAATGAAGCTTGAAAATGGAGCTATTGCTTTTGTAGCCGCGGGTCGTACAGCTAATCATGGATATCATGTCGAAACGGAAGTGATAGGGACAAAGGGGATGCTGCGTATTGCTGCTACGCCGGATAAAAATAAAGTGACAGTTTTTGATAATAATGGTGTGATCCGCCCGACTTTACAAAACTTTGCCGAACGATTTAGAGAATCGTATGTGAAAGAGATAGAAGAATTTGTTCGATGTATCCGGGAAAATAAAAAACCGGAAGTCAACGCCTGGAACGGACTGCGGAGTACAGAGGTTGCAGCAGCCTGCCAGACGTCATTGGAAGAAGAGAGACTCGTTGAAATCCAATATGAAAGGTGATGTTGAGATGGGATCCATTCAGCTGGGATGTGCACCAATAGCATGGACCAATGATGATATACCTGAACTGGGAAAAGAAAACACGTTTGAACAATGCATCAGTGAAATGGCACTGGCGGGATATGAAGGGACAGAAATAGGAAATAAATATCCTGAAAATGCAGATATGTTGAAGGAGTATCTGGATTTAAGAAATCTTCGGACGGCAAGTGCATGGTTCAGCTCGTTTCTAACTACAAAGCAGTTTGAGGAAGTCGAAACAGAATTTATTAAACACAGGGATTTCCTCCATGCACTGGGAGCCAAAGTAATTGTTGTTTCTGAGCAGGGAAAGAGTATCCAAAAAGAAGACCTTCCGTTGTTTGAAGAGAAGCCAGTTTTTTCTATAGAAAAATGGAAGCGCTTAATAGATGGACTGCAACGTTTAGGGGAGTTAGCTGGAGAAAAAAACATGTCCATTGTTTATCATCACCATATGGGGACTGGTATCCAAACGACAGAGGAAATCATTCAACTTATGGAGGAAACAGATCCATCTAAAGTAAGTCTACTTTATGATACTGGGCATCTGGCGCTTTCTGGAGAAGACCCGCTGTATATATTGAAACGATATTTTAAACGGATTAAGCATGTTCATTTCAAAGATGTCAGACGTGATATAGCAGATGAAATCATCCAGAAGAAAGACTGCTTTCTCTCAGCTGTTAAAAAAGGAGTATTCACGGTTCCTGGTGACGGATATATCGATTTTCACCCGATTATGGATTACTTGCGTGAACATGATTATTACGGATGGGTGATAGTAGAAGCTGAGCAGGACCCAGCGAAGTATAATGCGTATGAATATGCATTAAAGGCTAAGAAGTATATTGATAGTTTGGAAGTGAAGGGAGGAGCATAATTGAATTGGTTTTCGATCTTAAGCTTTGTCCTCATTTTACTGGCTCTTTACTTTTATGCTTCCACTAAAAGTAAAAACGTGGACAAAAAAAGATACAGAAGGATATTTTCTCGGTGGAAGATCTCCCGTAGACACGACAGTTGGTATGTCCATTATCATGACCAATCTGTCAACGGAATAACTTGTTGGGCAGAATGGACAGAGTTATGTCGCTGGCATGGAGGTTATGGCGTGGGAAGTGACGGCAGCGATAGCTATTGTCTTATGTGCCTGGGTTTTCCTCACTAAATATTTAAAATATGGTGTGAACACCATATTTGACTTTATTGAAGCTCGTCACGATACAACGACAAAACGCATTGTGTCCATACTGTTTATGTTTACTTACGTGGTAAGTTTCATGCCAGTAGTACTTTATTCAGGATCACTGATCTTTAATAATATTTTTAATATTGAAGAATATCTTGGTGTAAGTTCTATGACTTCCGCTGTTATAATTTCTTCCTGCATCGGTTTGATTGGTGTTATATACCTGTTTGCCGGCGGTCTATCATTGATTGCTCACAGCGATGCTATTTATGGAGTAGGGCTTATCGTAGGAGGACTGGCTATTACGGTGTTAGGGTTTATTACCATAAGAGACAATAACTTTCTCAATGGTGTTGACCGCTTTGTTACACAATCCTCTAATAAATTAAATGCATGGGGAGATATAAATTCAGATATTGTTCCATGGCCGACGCTTTTCTTTGGGATGCTTTTCAATAACTTATACTTCTCGTGCACAAACCAGATGATTGTGCAAAAAGCCCTGGCGGCGAAGGATTTAAAGGAAGCACAGAAAGGCACAATGTTGGTTGGATTTTTTAAAGTGTGTGGAGCCTTTTTTAGTGCTGCCCGGGATTATTGCATACAACTTGTTTGGCGGCGGTATGGAAATGGACCTGGCCTATCCGGCGTTGGTGAATGAATTGCTTCCTTCCTGGACCTACGGTATTTTTGGAGCTGTTGTATTTGGAGCGATTATGGGCTCTTTTATAGGATCGCTGAACGCTACCGTTACATTGTTCAGTCTTGATTTCTATAAACCTATCATAAATAAACAGGCTGATAACCGGCAGACAGCGAGGATGGGACGTACTTTAACTATAGTAATCGGTGTTATGGTAACTGCGATCGCTCCTTTTATTTCATTGTTCCCGCAAGGACTGTTTGCTGTTATTCAGGAATTCAACGGCTTGTACAGCATGCCGCTTCTTGCGATTATTCTGATAGGGTTTTACTCTAAGAAAACCTCAGCTTTTGGAGCAAAAGCAGCGTTTGTGTTTCATGTTATCACGTATTCGTTATCGAAAGTACTCATCCCGGAAATATATTATCTGTACGTTTGGAGTGTGCTGTTCTTCGTTGACTTGGCTATTATCTACATCTTTAGTGTGGCCAGGCCTGAAAAGCTGGATTTCGAATTTGATAAGTATACCAGCAAAACCGATTTAACGCCATGGAAGCATTCTAAATGGATTGGTGCTTTGATTTTACTAACTGTTGTTGTTATGTATACGGTATTCTCACCACTTGTATTAGCAAAGTAAAGGAGAAATGAATGATGGATAAAGCAGTAGTAGGAGTTATTGGGGCCGGCCGCATTGGTGAACTCCATATGAACAATCTGAAAAGGAATCCTGATGTGAGATTGAAAATGGTTTCGGATCTGTACGCTGATTATCTTCACGAATGGTTTCAAACGAGCGGAGTGGAAGAAATTACAACCAATTATGAAGACATTTTGGAAGATGAGGAGATCAATACGATATTTATATGCTCGCCAACGAGCACACATGCAGATTTGATAAAAAAAGCCGCCGATAAGAAAAAGCATATTTTTTGTGAAAAGCCAATTAGTTTCAGTGAGGATGAAACACTTGAGGCCTATGAAAGAGTGAAACAAGGGGGAGTTATTTTTCAAATAGGCTTCAACCGGCGTTTTGATAAAAACTTTTCTGAAATGAGAAGTAGAGTGTCGGACCAGAAAATAGGGGATATGCATATTCTAAAAATTACTTCAAGAGATCCCAATCCCCCTCATCCAGACTATATACAGTCTTCCGGCGGATTATTTATGGATATGTCCATACACGATTTTGATATGGCCAGGTATCTATCCGGTTCTGAAATAGTGGAAGTATCTGCCCGCGGTGCGAATTTGGTGGATCCAGCTATTGGAGAGAAGGGTGACATCGATACAGCAGTAATAACACTGACCTTTGAAAATGGAGCATTGGGAGTCATCGATAACAGCAGAGAAGCTGTGTACGGTTATGACCAGCGTATAGAGGTATTCGGTAACAGCGGAGCTCTGGTAGCTGATAATGAAACTTCGACAAACTTGAAATACTACCATAATCAAACCGTAGAAGCGGATCTACCTCTGCATTTTTTTCTGGAACGATACAATGACTCTTTTATTGTTGAAACCAATCAGTTCATTAATTGTATTCTGGAAGGCAGAGAAGCAAGTGTTTCATTTAAGGATGGCATCATGGCGCAGCGCATCGCGCAAGCCTGCCAGGAATCTTTGGATACACAAAGACCGGTAAAAGTTAATCGGGAAATTGGGTGATAAAATGTATAATATACTTGATGAAGCGTTTGAAAAAAAATACGCCGTCCCACAATTCAATATGAATGGTTTAATATGGATGGAAGCAATACTGAAAACTGCAGAAAAATGCCGTGCCCCGGTTATTGTAGGCACCACCGATAAAATTGTCGACCAGCTGGGAGGCTTTCGTCTGATTGCTCACAGTTTTCATGTTATGAAAGAGGAGCTCGGAATAACAGTACCCGCTGTTTTGCATCTGGACCATGGTCAGGCAGTAGAGCGGTGTTATGCGGCAATCGATGCAGGTTATGACTCTGTCATGTTTGATGGTTCAAAGATGCCAATCGAAGACAACATAGCGTATACACAGAAAGTAGTAGAATACGCTCATGCAAATGATGTAACCGTCGAGGCAGAAGTAGGAAGTGTCGGCGGTAGTGAAGATGGAATATCGAGTGAACTACTTTATGCAGATCAGAATGAATGTATTCGGCTTGCTGATGAAACAGATATCGACAGCCTGGCTCCAGCCCTTGGATCTGTACATGGTAAATACCAGGGTGAACCGAATTTGGGATTTTCCCAAATGAAAGAATTGAGAAAAACGATTAATATTCCTTTTGTGCTTCACGGTGCATCTGGTATTTCAAATGATGAACTGGAACATACGATATCTTACGGCCACGCCAAAATCAATTATAATACCGAGTTGAATATTGCATGGTCCAACGCATTGCGTCATAAACTCATGGAAGAGAGAGAATTATATAATCCTATGGAAATTTTAAAGCCCAGCAAAGAGGCTTTGAATCAAACTATTGAAAAAGTTTTAAAACGAACAGGGGCATACCAGCAGGCATAGGTTCACAGTGCACTCTGTTTCGTAGGGGTAGTGAACTGTTCGAGTGAAGATGAAACACAAGCACAACGAAAGTGTAAAAAGACGTCTACTTCATTACTAATGCAGGCGTCTTTTTTGGATTTCGCCTTACAAAGCAACAGATCCTTTAGGTAGAACGGGGCTGTATCAAAACATGCAATTCCTTTTCAGTAATATAGAAAACTCACCCCGGGCAGAAGCGGAAGGCGGCGACATTTGAAGGTACATCGGCTAAAAGCGGTCACGCCCTGTGGCGGACACCGATGCTAGAACAGCCTGTTCGTCGAAGTAGCAGCCGAAGATCCCATCAAACGGAGGCGCTCGTGTCGGGAGTTAGATCGGTGCCCGGCAGGATGTGCCGAACTTAACCGATCTTCCTTCAGGAAACAAGCTTCAGGCGCTGCCCGCGGCAAAGAAGATACTATGAGCCCCAGCGAATCGATGTCGCCCTTGTGCTCTGGAGTGAAAGCGAAGATTTTCGGCGCAGCGGTTTCGTTTAAGAACGAAAAATGCCGAACGATTTCTTAAAATCGTTCGGCATTTTTTATATAATAAGGGTTTTGTCCCCCACGGCCAAATGGGGGAGCAAAAATACCGTAAACGCAAGCATGAATGGTTCATAAGACAGTTTGCCCTGTTGCATCGTCAGTCAAACGCAACTTAGAACACTTCATAACGACGTTTATCGTACATGCGGACTGGCTGAACGTAACTGGGAGAAGAAAATAGAAACGTTTCAGCTGTTATCATTGTTCCGCTCTCAAGTTGTAGAATGGATTTGCAGAAACGGGGGTTCTTCTTGGTAGTTTCATGTCGTATCTTCCTTTTTTCCTTGAGCACTGGCAGAGGATGAAAAAAATATATGATACGATACAGAAAAGGAGGAGATGAACGATGACACCCACCGAGCAGCAGTCGTTTACGATCGACCTTGGAAATAATCTGTTTGTCCGCGGAGACGTCCATGCTCCAGCAGAACAAACAAAACGGCCCGTCGTTATTATCTGCCACGGATTTAAAGGACACAAAGACTGGAACTTCTTCCCGCATACTGCGCATGAACTGGCAGCAAGCGGTTATTACGCGGTTCGTTTCAACTTTTCCTGCAACGGAGTGGATGAGGAAGACTTTGATGAGCTGGAGAAATTTGCAGTGAACACGTATACCCGGGAACTGCAGGATCTGGAGGCACTGCTGCAGGAAGCAGCTGATCAACGCCTTCCGTACTCGGATGCGTTTGATATGGAGCGTGTCGGTATCGTCGGGCACAGCCGCGGCGGTGCAACGAGCATTATTTTTGCTTCCGAACACCCCGAAGTCAAAGCGGTGGTCACCTGGAACGGCGTCGCAGATGTCGATTTTCTCAGCGGAGATCTGAAGCAGACAATCCGGTCGGAGAGCGTTGGTTATATTGCCAACAAACGGACCAACCAGGATATGCCGCTGAAGGAAAACCTGCTGGATGATATAGAGGCAAACAAAGAAAGACTGGATATAACTACTGCACTGAAAGGGATGGAAACGCCGGTTCATATCGTGCAGGGGGGTGCAGATGGGGAGTGGCTCCAGGAAGGGGCTGAAAAGATGGAGAAAACAGCTGCTCAGCATTCCCTTGCCATCATCGAAGGAGGAACGCATACATTCAACGCCGCCCATCCGCTCGAGCATGTCCCGAGCGAACTCGAACAGGCACTGCAGGAAACGACAAAGGTCTTTGACCGCCGGTTAGCGCAGCGTATGCCTTAAGACTTGTTTCTCTTCTTTTTTAGAGACAAATGAGAATGATCTGTTCCGATTATTTCCGATTTATGTTAATAGGATGTTTTTATGTTATCAACAGGAAGGTGGATGTGTACCATGTCATCACGGGAAGAGTGGAAAGTCATTGACCGCTATCTGACAGAAGCACTCGACATTGGAGATGTAGAAATGGAAGCCGTCCGACGGCGGAGTGCAGAGGAGGGACTGCCTTCCATTGAAGTCGCCCCGAACCAGGGAAAACTGCTGCAACTCTATGCCCAGATGTGCGGGGCGGAAAACATTCTTGAAATCGGCACGCTGGGCGGCTACAGCACATTATGGATGGCTGGTGCGCTCCCCGCGGACGGAAGACTGGTTACTTTGGAGGCGGATGCTCATCATGCCGCCACCGCCCGTTCCCATTTTCAACGAGCCGGGTTGGACCACCTGATTGAACTGAGGGAGGGGCCGGCACTGGATACGCTGCCGGACCTTGAAAACGATACGTTTGATTTTATTTTCATCGATGCAGATAAGGAGAACACGCCGTCGTATTTCGAGTGGGCGCTCCGCTTATCCCAAAAAGGCACGGTGATTGTCTGTGATAATGTCGTCCGCCGCGGCGCAGTGGCGGATGCGAAGCGGGAAAGTGCCGGCAATACCGGCATACGGCGCTTTTTTGAGCTGGCAGCAGAAGATCCTCGTGTAAGCGCGACCGCTTTCCAGACTGTCGGCGAAAAAGGGCATGACGGCATGGCGGTTATGGTCGTCACAGAAGATACTCCCTAAATAACTTTGACATTTTCGATAACAAAGCCGCTGTTCAGAAGCGTCGGCATCCGTGCCATATCATAACGCAAGTCCTGCGCCGGCACCTGATATGTTATTTGTCCGGTTAAAAACTCCATGCTTGTTTTCATGAGCATGACGGTAATCCATTCTCCCGCGCAGCGATGGCCGGTATAATGATCGCTGCCACCTTGCGGGATAAAGGAGAACGGATGACCTTTCCAGTCCCGGAACCGTTCCGGACGAAACATCTCAGGGTCTTCCCAGAGATCTGGATGGTGGTTCGTGCCGTAAATATCCATGATAACAAGCGTGCCTTTTTTCAATTGATATCCATTCCAGAGAAAGTCTTTGCGGACAACAGCACCCGTAAACGGAGCGAATGGGTAGTAACGGCGGACTTCCTGGACAAACATGCGGGCGTACTCCCCGTGCGTCCTGCGCAGTTTTTCTTCGACGTCCGGATGTTCATGAAGAGCCAGGGCACCAAACATAATAAAGCGCCCAATCGCAACAATCGGCCGCAGTACATTGATCAGTTCCACCGCGGCAGTGGCGGTATCCATTTTCCGTCCGTTTCTCTCTGTGTGCATCGCGATGAGATAAGCCGCTGTATAAGGTGGCGGCTGCAGTTCACGGGAGCGTACCTGCTTGATGACCTGCTGGATCCATTTCTCGGAACGTTCCCGGGCTCTTTTTCCTTCTTTGTGACGGGCACCTGTACCTCCGAAGGCATCAATCATGCGGCTGAACTCAGTCGTGCGCTGTTTTACTTCATCTTCGGGAAGCGGCACGCCAGCCCATTCACAGGCCGCACGGCACATAATCTCCTCTGCTTCTTCGAAAAGGATAACTCGTTCAGCCCTCTCCCATTCTTCAGCTTTCTGTCTCCAAAGCCTTTGGGTGATGGTCTGAAGCTCCTGGAGACGGTCGGGGGTCATCAGCGACAAAAACATCCGTTTCCGGTGTTTATGGTCCTCACCGTCCATGCCCTGCACGCCGTTTTGTCCGAACAACGTCTTCAGAATACGTTTGGGAGCCGCCCCTTTCCGTTTAAAAAAACGATTGTCATAAAAAACGCGTGCTGCTTCCTGCCCGCTCAGACAGATTGCCTTTTTTCCCATCACCCGGGTCTGAAAGATATTAGACTGTAAATGGTCACGCCGGTTCGGGACAAAATGAAATCCTTCCGCTAATAAATCAAGGGTGTGATCCAGCCCCTTTTCTCCCGGTATCTGTCTATGCGTCATTCCAACACCTTCTTTTTTAAATATTCTTTAAAAAGAATTCCACATTTTTGCTGCTTTTAACCTTTTAGATACTGATTATTTAAAAGAAAGAGCATTGTGTATCGAACGGAATATTCGTAGAAGAGAAGGTGCTTACCACCATCAGTCGTACAATAATAAAATGTTTATAAAAAATTTCGTCACATAGTGATCCAAATGCTGATCTGTTTCGTTTCCCTGTATAACAAATCAAAAAGGAGTGTTTGATGATGAAAGGGAAACGAATACTTACAGTATCGCTGGCTGCGTCCATGCTGGTGCCGTCTGCGGCGATGGCAGCGGACAACAGTGAATCAAAAGACATGATGGAGCCGACGGTATCCACCTCGGCCGTGGACTTGAGAGCAAATCTAAGTCAGCTGCTGGCTTCGCACTTTGAATATCAGGTGCTGACTGCGGTAAAAGTGTACAAGCAGGCGGACGACGCAGAGCTGGTGAGAGAGAAGTTGGAAGATAACGCGCAGCAAATCACAACAGCGATAGAATCCATTTACGGAGAAGAGGGAGCTTCCCAGTTTGCAGATATCTTTGCTTCCCAGTACGAAGACAGTTCGGAACTCGGCATGGCGCTCCGCAATGGAAACATGGATGAGAGAGAAGAAGTGAAGGACCAGCTGCTGAATGACTTCCCGTCCGAACTTGGCGGATTTCTCGGCACGGCGACTGAAGGCAATCTTCCAGCCGATACAGCCGAACAAGCGCTACGTGCTCATGAGCAGGACGTTATCAATACAGCAAAGCATTTCGTGAACGGAGATTATGAAGAAGCCTACGCTGCTTACGATGAAGGCTACAAACAGATGTACACGATCGGCGGCGCCCTATCCAGCGGTATTGTAACGCAGATGCCGGAGATGTTTAATCATACCGAAGCGATGACACCGGCCGCTGACCTCAGAGCTTCCTTCAACCAGCTGCTCGGCCTTCATTTTGACTATCAGGTGCTGACGGCCGTGCAGGAGTCTCAGAATGCCGATGGTGCCGAAGCTGCAAGTGAACAGCTTGAAGCCAATGCCGGCGAAATGGTGACAGCTGTTGAATCCATTTACGGGGAAGAAGGAGCGGCTCAGTTTGAAGAGATCTTCTCCAGCCAGTACGAAGATACATCAGGTCTTGGCAATGCCATCGAAAATAATGATGACATGCAGAAGGAAGAAGTAACAGACAGTCTTCTGATGGACTTTCCGGAGGAACTGGGGATGTTTCTGGAAACAGCAACAGAAGGCAACCTCCCGGCCGACACGGCGGAATCGGTGCTGAATGCCCATGAGCAGGACGTGATCGATGTTGTGGAGTCGTATGTGATGGAAGACTATGAGATGGCGTACAACTCTTTTGATGAAGGCGGCGAGCGCATGTCCACCATTGGCACAGCCCTATCCGGTGCGATTGTGACGCAGATGCCGGAAATGTTTGCTCAGGAAGAAGAAAATGATGGATCAGAAGAACCGGAAGAACCTCAGGATCCGATGAACCCAAGTGCCGTAGATATGTATTCCGATATAAACGCGGACTTCTGGGCGGTGAATGAAATCAGTCATCTGACAAATGAAAATATTATCAAAGGCTACATGGACGGAACGTTCCGCCCGAATGATCCGATCAAACGGGTGCAGGCGGCGAAAATCATCACAGGAGCGATGGACCTTTCAACGGACAACCGTCCGGATGCCGGTTTTGATGACATCAGCTCGGAGTATTACGGCAAAGCCTACATCGACACTGTAGCAGATGAAGGAATCATGATGGGCCACGGTGATGAGTTTAACCCGAATGATACGCTGACCCGGGCTCAGATGGCTGTTGTTCTCGAGCGGGCGTTCGGTTTTGAAGCTCAAGGGTCGGATGCATCTTTCACGGATATTTCGTCCGATTACTGGGCGCATGACGGTATCCATGCTGTTGTTTCCGCGGGACTTGCAAGCGGCTACCAGGATGATACCTTCCGCCCGGGAAATGATACAACCCGCGCCCAGTTCTCTGTCTTTATTTCCAACACGCTGGACTGGATGGAAAATCAATAAAAGAAGTGGGCATAAAACAAATAAAAGACGGAGCGGACATTCATCCCGCTCCGTTTTTTAACGATGTATTTTATTCTACCACGCTTCTTCTCCGTCAGCCTCGTCATCTCCGTCATCCTGGCGTTCTTTCAGTAAATCAATCGCAGACTCCAGATACATCACGTAAGCTCCTTCTTCTTCTTCTTCCACATGGCCTGGAATAAGGCGTTGCAGCCGTTCAAAATTATCGATAATCATGTAGCGGTCCACGTTGCGGCTGGTGAGGACATTATCAAGCCATTCGGTATAGTTCAGGAAGAATTCAATATTGTCCATCTCGTATGTCGCTTCGAGGTTATCGAGATGGTACGCATTTTCCTGCTGCAGTCTCTCCAGCTCCTGTTCACTTTCCTGTTCTTCAAGGTCCTCCAAAAGATTCGGAAACGCATCGTATATTTCACCAACGACTTCGCGTATAATCGTTTCTCTTGCCATATCATTCACTAGTTCGTCACAACCTTCCACGTCTTGTGTTTATTAAATGTAACATATGTACCGGAGGAAGTGTAAGAAACCAGTCCGCTGTGGTATGATCGTGAAAATAAAGAAGGCAGGAGGGACTGGTGGATGTTTTTATATCAGGTGGATGAAGGCACTACGTTGAAAATGCTCGATAGGAGCGATACCGAGGCATTGTTTTCTCTAACCCGGAAATATGCTGAAGAGTTGAAGACATGGCTGCCCTGGGTGGAGCATACGACAACGTCTGCCGACACGAAAGCTTTTATCCGTTCGGCGATGCAGCAGTTCGCGGACGGCAACGGCTGGCAGGCGGGAATCCGACATCATGGTGACCTGGCCGGGGTTATTGGTTTTCATTATATCGATGAGGTCAACCGGGCAGCGAGCATTGGTTACTGGATAGCCCCGCCCTTTGAAAAACGCGGCCTGGTCACGACATCGTGCCGGGCGTTACTGGCGCATGCGTTCGATGAGCTGGATCTGCACCGGGTTGAAATCAAAGCCGCAAAAGCCAATGAGAAAAGCCGCGCTGTTCCCGCCCTCCTTGGGTTTCAGGAGGAAGGACAGCTCCGGGGAGCGGAGCGGGTGAACGGGACGCATCTTGACGTTATCGTCTACAGCATGCTGCAGGAAGAATGGAAAAGAGGGGGATGAGGGAATTACCATTCCAATATTCCCTCATCCATCCGCTTGACGCCCCGTATGAATGTTAAGTCTTCCACGAGCTGCAGCATGGCCCGGTCTTTCTCCTTGGCTTCAATCATGACATCCACGTCCCGCCCGCACCGTTTCAGCGCCTGCAGAAACGGCTGGACAAATGAGGGATCGACGAAGTCCGCGTGGCTTCGGAATTCCTCGTCCGACCTGGGGGAGGAAAGATGGATTTTCGGTGGTACATTCCGATTTTCCCACGTGGCGAAAAAACGGGGGAGAATGTCGTAGAGTGATTCTTCCATCGTTTTATTAGCCTCATAGTGATGATAATCAAACATCATGGGGAGGTTCTGGGTTTCGCATATATTCAGCACTTCAGAGGCTGTATACGTTTTATCATCGTTTTCGAGAGTCATCTGTTCTTTTACGGCGGCAGGCACCTTCTTGATGTTTTCGTGGAAGCGATCGACTGCGGTCTTTTTATGTCCGTACGCCCCGCCGACATGAAGATTGATATAAGCTTCATCCGAAAGGCCCATCGCTTCCAGCACACGGTAATGATAATTCATGTCAGTCACAGCGTTGTCGGTCACCTGACCTTTATCGCTTGTGAACAGAGTGAACTGGTTGGGATGAAAGCTGGTGCGCAGCTGATGGGTTTTGACCAGTCTTCCGATTTCTTCATAAAGATCCCGGAACGGCGTGATATAATCCCATTCCACTTCCGGATGGGTCGCCAGCGGCACAAGAGATGACGAGAAACGGTACAGCGGAATACGATGGGCGATATTGAAATGAAGGGCCCGGATCGTATTCTCGAGATTGCTGCGGGTGATGCGGTGGAGTTTCTCCGTCCGGTCCGGCTCCTTCATGGAAGACCAGTTTTTGTATGTCATCGTTCCGGCAGGAGAGGCGTTCCAGAGTGATAACGCATGGGATACATAACCAAATCGTAAAATCATTGCAGGGCTCCTTTTGTGAAAGAGTAAGATCTTCGTATGTTTAACAATAGTGCTGACATACCCGAAGCAGTGTCCTTGAAAACGTAAGATACGCATCGCTGTAAACACATTACGAGGAAACGGCCGGCCTTTGGTTTCTCCCCGGAATTCTTATCGAAAGTCCTGTGACAACAGCGCAAAAGATAAGAGAAACCACCGCGACCTTATGGAGCTGATCGATCGTCATAGCTCCGGTGAAAAAGATGCCGAGAACGCTGGAAGACAGAATAGCACCGAGGTAACGGCTCGTCTGGAAAAGACCGGAGGCGGAGCCTGTGTCTTCGGCACGAACCTGTTCAAACAGTGCCCGCTGCATGGAGATATTGTTAAAACCGCTGCTCATACCAAGTATGATCATGATCGCAATCAGCCATCCAAGCGGAGAGTGATTGTGGAACGTGAGGATCAAGACCGTACCTGCGGTCAGTGTGCCCGCGCCCAGAAGGAGCGGAACCTTGGCACCAAAGCGGTCGACGAGTTTTCCGGTGAGCGGTGCAATAATGATTCCCATGCCGGCGAGGGAAAGCATAACAAGTCCTGTCTTTTGTTCGTCCAATCCGCGGACCTGCTGCAGGTAGGCAGGAAGCCCGAAGAAGTACGTGTAATAGACAAGGCTGATGCAGATAAACTGAGCATAAACCAGCGTAGTGTTGTAGTTTTTCTTTAAGGTAAGAACATCGATAAAAGGCTCCTGTTTTCTTTTTTCATACAAATAAAACACAACCGCCGTCACAGCACTGATCCCAAACATAAACCAGTCGGGGTCCTTTTCAAGCGAAAGCAGGCCGAGAATCAAGGTGACCATGGCTGCGGCGAACAGCCCTATCCCTGAAAAATCAATTCGGCGGAGGTCGATGCGTCCGCTTCCGGTGTTCGGCAGAATAAACAGGGACAAGCTGAAAGAGACGATGATAAAAGGGAAGTTAATCAAAAATATGGCATGCCAGTCCCACCAGGAGATGAGAAAGCCTCCGATGGAAGGACCGAATGCAGCAGATGTCGTTGCAAACAGTGACAACCCCGCCAGTGCTTTCCCCTGGCCTTGTGTCACATGCCCCCGTATCATCAACATGGCGCTGGGGTAAAGCGTGGAACTACCCAGAGCCTGAAGAGCCCGCCATATGAGCAGAAACATCAGATTCGGCGAAAAAACAGCAAGCAGGGAAGCCAATGCAGAAACGGCCAGACCGCTTAAAAATAACCGCTTTGCTCCGAACATATCCCCGAGCTTTCCCATGACCGGCTGGGCGGCGGCGCTTGTTAGGTAAAAAATGGAGACGAGCCAGGAAGCCGCCGCAAAAGTAAGCGAAAACTCGTCCTGGAGCCGGGTTAACGCAACCGAAATCATGGAGGAGTTTAATGGATTTAAGAGAGTGCCCAGGCCGATTGTGACGACAAGGAGCCAGGGTCTTTTTATGGTGTTAGTCATGATAAGACCACCTGATTTATATGAAAGTGCCCCTATTCTATCATATGTGCAGGGTCGGTACTGTAGTCAAACGGTGGTTTCAACTCATAAGGACATGGCAATGGAAAGGTAGAAAGACAAACAAAGGAAGATATTCATTGAGCAGGCAGGTTACAGAAATAACGGCATAGAATTCTAAGAATGGTGATGCTGATCTTATCATTATTGTAAAAGTTGTGAGGAAGAGGTGGTGGAAGTGCCGAAATGCCAAACCTGCGGTGAAACATGGAACTGGAAGGAGTCTTATTTCTATGAGCACGGGAAGCCCTGTCCGTATTGCGGAACGAAGCAGTATGCCGACCGGCAGAGCCGAAACATGCAGATGATGCTCCTCCTTCTCATCACGCTTCCTGTACTGCTTCCTGCCTTTCTGGACTTGTCCCTGCCGGTTACGTTCAGCGCACTCCTTGGTGCATTTCTTCTTTGCAGTGCGGTGTATCCGTTTTTGCTGCGGTTGAGCAATAAGGAGGAGGGGACAGAGAGATGACACAAAGAAACAAAGGTATCATAAAATGGACCGCCGCCGCAGCAGGAATCACTGCCTATGCATTCATTGTTCTTCTTATGGCTGGTTTTTTCACGGAAGGCACCAAGCTCGAAGCTGGTGCCCCGGTTTATGACTCGGCCGAACAGGCGGTAGAAGCCCATGTAGAAGAGGATGATATCAGAAAAAGCACTGCCTGGATGCAAACACCGGGAGGAGAGCATCTTATGGTCTCCGAAGTACGGGAGCATGCTTTCAGAATGGGGAAAGTGAAGGAATCGGAAGGGAAGTTTCAACCTGCTGTATTGTTCTCTTCCATTTCTCTTTTGGCGGCAAACGGCAGCTTGCTCAAAGGTACAGCAAGCGCAGAAATTTCCCGTGAAGGTTCTTCTTCCGGCGC
The DNA here is from genome assembly GCF_042684865.1 of Salibacterium lacus. Lineage (NCBI taxonomy): Bacteria > Bacillati > Bacillota > Bacilli > Caryophanales > Bacillaceae > Salibacterium > Salibacterium lacus. Next base: position 303,194 of record NZ_JBHUML010000003.1, on the reverse strand, counting down.
ATACACACTGCAAATCGGCATGGATCAACCGCATAAACTACCGGACAGTAAGTTTGAATTTGATGTACTGGATGAAGAAGGGACCAGTTTGGTGGAATCGGTACAATTTGTGGATGGGACGAGACAATAGCCTGTGGCACACGCTTCAAGCATAGATATTGGGGAAAACGACAATTCTTATTTAATATTCATTATAAAAAGTGTTATGATAAGAAAAAGATTAGCATGATGTTAAGCGTGTGATCGAAAGGAGACTATAATGGCTATTAACGTACAGGCGGAACCAACGCCGAATCCGAATGCGATGAAGTTTACCGCAGACCGGAACTTGTTTGAAAAAAGCACGTCGCTGAAAAAAGGTGACGACACCGAACACGAACTCGCTCAGGCGTTACTGGAGCTTGACGGTGTGGACAATATTTTCGGCGTCAACGATTTTGTAACGGTGAATAAGACGATGGATGCCGACTGGGATGACCTGACTCCGAAAGTGGAACAGGTTTTTGCCGAAGCGGAATAAGAAATCGTAAGTATTGCCCCGGCCTGTCTGGATGACAGCAGACCGGGGCTCTTTTTATGGACAATTTCAGAATGAAACTGTCCGTAACCTGCGGGATTTGGGATAAAATCAGTGCACGGAGCGGGGAAAGTGTCTATAACTTTATTTTACCGGACAATTAGGAAGGAAAAATGTCTACAAAACGGATATACCGGACACTTTCCGTCCGGAACTGTCGATAATCCCACTGCCTCCTCGGCCGTGTATCTATAACCGTTTATTCACCGTGAAATTTTCTTCGATCAACAGCCAGTTCTGTGGGAACTCCCAGCTGAGCACCCAGTAAAACATGCCGCGCAGCCCGTATTCTTTGATCATATTGAATTTTGCCTGCACGGTGCGCGCATCTTCAAACCAGACTTCATGCTGCGCGCCTGTTTCGTCATAATAGGTGAAATACGGGGACTGCGCGGTCTCGTCAAAGGAGATTGCTGCATTATACCGAAGCGCGAGCTGCAGTGCCTGCTGATGGTCGATTGCTTCGGCCTGCGTTTCCCCCTGCACAAACGGAAGCGTCCAGTCGTAGCCGTAAAGCGGCATGCCGAGCATGATTTTATCCGACGGGATAAGGGTGAGGGCATACTCAATTACGCGCTGCACCTGATCCACCGGGGCGACAGCGCGTGGCGGCCCGCCGGAGTATCCCCATTCGTACGTCATGAGAAAAACAAAATCAGCAAGTTCTCCGTGTACTGCGTAATCATGCCCTTCATACAAATCACCGGTCATCCCGGGTTCCACTTTCGGAGCAAGTGCACTCGAAAGCAGGTAGCCGTATTCGTCCAGGCGGACGCGGGCTTCGCGCATTAACTCGTTATACGCTTCCCGATTCTTTGCGCCAACATACTCGAGGTCAAAGTCAATCCCAAGGAACCCTTTTTCCTGCATAATGGCAAGTGCTTCATCGAGCAGCCGGTTCCGGCGCTCTTCATCTTGCAGCACCTCCGAAGCAAGTTCTGTGCTGAACGCTCCGTCTTCAATATTTGTGATTACCATTAAGGGCACAATCCTGTTTTCATATGCAGTATTAATGATGGCCTGGTCCTCCATGGAAGTCAGTGTGCCGTCCCGGTTCATGTGATAACTGAATAACTGCAGGTAGGTAAGATATTCTCCGATTTCATTGACCATAGCTGTTGAATTATCCCCTGTAATGTCCGGGTTTAAATAAGCCCCGACATCCACAACGGGTTTCATCGGCACAGGCCGGTCGATGTACAGGGGAAAACCGGCAGGCAGTACGGCAGACAGCGGCAAATTGTTCAGACGAAGAATGTAATCGAAGGGAACCCCGTACCGCTGGCTGATTTCCCAAACACTTTCGCCCGGCATCACCCAGTGCAGCCTCCCTTCAAAAGGAATAACCAGCGTCTGACCGACAACAAGGCGCGATGCTTCCGGAATCTGATTGGCGTCCCGTATAGTTTCAAACGGCACATTATACATTCTGCCGATGCCCCATAACGATTCTCCGGGGCGGACAACGTGTATCTGCATGACATGTGCCTCCTTTCACGGACACTTTTTCCTCTTTTCATCTTATTCTTCATGCAGAAAAAAATAACCCACTCCGGCACAAGGTGCAAAAGTGGGTGTTTATTTTGACACATTGTTACCCTGCTGTTGTCATTCAAACGTCATGTGCCTGCTTTTTTTTATATACTTCCCGGGCCGTGGTTTCCAGTAGATAGAGAACCGGAATCTGGGTCGTGATGTTGGCTCCCTCGTACATCTCTTCGGTGACATAATATGGGATTGTAAGGTCCGCCATAGAGGCGATGGTGGAATGCTTCGAATTGGTAATAGCGATAACCGTGCTGCCTTTTTCTTTTAATTGATGAATGTGGGCAGTAGTATAACGATTTTCTCCGGAAACAGACAAGGCAATGGTGACACTGTGTTCCAGCATGCGGGTGTGTATCGGATAGTAGGGGTCTTTAATGTAGACCGAAAACGTCCCGAGGCTGGAAAAATAACGCGCCCCGTATTCCGCGAGGATACCGGAACTGCCAATACCTATAAATAATACATGGTCGGCGGGATGGATAATGTCTACTGCTTTTTGAATGCGTTCATCCAGGTTTCCGGACAGGGTTCGTTCGAAAAATTCACTGACCGCGTGCCGGGAATCTTTGATGATAGTGGTTTCCGAGTTCTCAAGATGCATTTTAAGCTTTACTTTGAATTCCGAGAAGCCTTCACATCCATTTTTACGGCAGAACCGCAGGATGGTTGTTGTGGAAACATGGGTGACCTCCGCCAATTCCCGGATACGCATGTAGGCTGCTTTTTCCATGTTTTTTGTAATGTATTGATACAACGAGGTTTCCAGCTCGTTGAATGAGGCAATTTCTTCATTCGTAAACATGCGCCATCCTCCCTCTTCTATACGTATATCATATCATAATACAGGTGAAAAAACATGTTGTTACGTAAATAAAACAGAGGAAGGCTTTACTACACCATTTGTATCACATAAAATAATACAGGTAGAACAAATGAGGAGAGATGAACATGACTTTACCTGTTGTAGAAGTAAACAACGTGAACAAAGTATACGGCGGCCGCGCGGAAGCGGCGTATCAGGCACTCGATGATGTCTCGTTTTCCATACAGGAAGGAGAGTTTGTCGGTGTGATGGGAGCTTCCGGATCTGGTAAGACGACTCTTCTTCAAGCTATTGCTGCACTGGACCGGGTATCGAGCGGACAGATTACGATTGCCGGTACCAACATAACAGACATGAAAGAAAAAGAGCTTACTGATTTCCGGGCCCGCAGACTTGGGTTTATTTTTCAGGATTTTAATCTGCTCGAAAATATGACAGTCTATGAAAATATCGCACTGCCGCTGTTTCTTCAAAATCAAAAAGGAGAAAGCGTGAAGGAAAGTGTTCACCGTGCCGCCGGGATGCTGGGAATGGAAGATACGTTGTCGAAGTACCCGGCTACGATTTCAGGAGGACAGAAACAGCGCGCCGCAGCGGCAAGAGCCCTTGTTCATCATCCCAGTATGATCCTCGCCGACGAGCCGACCGGTGCGCTTGATTCCGGCAATGCCAAAGGGCTTCTCGAGACATTGCAGCACTTAAACGAAACCTACGATGTCACAACGATGATGGTTACTCATGACGCGTTCAGTGCGAGCTATTGTGAACGGATTTTATTCCTTGAAGATGGACGATTGTACAAAGAAATGCAGAGAACCGGGACACGGGAAGAATTTTTTAAACAAATCCTCGATGAGCAGGCAGAAGCCGGGAAGAAAAAACTTTAGAAGAAAGGGGAGGGCTCAATGCTTGTCAAATTAGCCTGGAACGGCATCAAGACTAAACGTAAAGACTATATTATTCTTCTTACAGGGCTTGTGATGTCGATTGCGATATTCTATATGTTTCAGACGCTTGCTCTAAATCAGGATTTCACCAGTGAAAATGCTATGATCCGCTCGATGCAGCTTGTTTTTCATGTCGGTTCTTTTCTGCTGGCTGTGATCACGTTCTTCTACCTCTTATATACGAACACATTTCTGCTTTCGCTCCGGCAGCGTGAATACGGCATGTTCCTGCTTCTGGGCGCGAAAAAATCCCACTTGAAGCGGCTGATGTTTCTGGAGAATCTCCTGATTGGTGTGGTGGCGCTCGTAATTGGTACAGCCGCCGGAACCGTGCTCTCCGGAGTGACAGCAAGGGCGGTCATGGGGCAGCTGGATGTAAGCCTCGAAGGGTATCATTCGTTTTATCTTCCGTCTCTTGTTGTCACGCTGCTGTTTTTCCTGCTGCTGTTTGTGGTGACAGCGGTGTGGAATCATATCAAGCTGTCGAGGGTTCAAGTGCTCGAGCTTGTTCACGCACACACAACCTCCGACCGGATGCCGGCGCGCCCCAAGCAACGTATCCTGATGATGGGCGCTGGTATTATTAGTTTGACCGGCGGGTGGCTGTCCTTGATTTTTATGGAGCAGCTGAGGGAGACAGGCATCTTTTTGGCTGCCATTCTTACCACATTAGGTACTTACCTGTTGTTTTCTTCGCTGCTGCCGGTCCTTTTGAAAGCCGTGAAGGAAAAAGGGACGTGGAAGGAGAAAGGGATTCGGGCGTTCACCCTGTCCCAGCTCACATTCCGGGTGCAGAACCTGAAGAAATTTCTCGCGACAGCTGCGATGCTTATCGCCCTTGGTGCCGGCGCGATTTCAGGAGGAATGGCTTTTAAAAATAACGCTCCGGTGTTTGCGGAACGGGCCGGTTTCTATGATGCCGTCGTGCACAATGCAGGTCCGGAAGAAAAAGAGATTCTGGATGATATTACGTTCACCGATACCCTGCAGTACAGGTATAAACAGACAGAGAATGAGAGTTTTTACTTGAAAGAAGATTTGAAAAATCAGCTCCCGCAGGTGCGGATATCTTCAGATGAGGTGAAAACCCTGGAAAAAAACCTGCCTGAAGACAGAGATTCATTGGCCGAGGTGAAAGCAGCCGGCGGTTCCGGCTCGGAGTGGAAACAGTTTCTTCAAAGCAGCATCGCGTACGATTTCACGAAGCAGCCGTTTATCGTTTCCCGTGCGTTGTATGAAAACATCAATGCAGAAGAAGGAGTCGTTTTTGCCGGAAAATCAGACGACTTCATGGCTTACCACGACCAATTTGCAGCGCTTGACCAGATCAAAGAACAAAAGATGGAAGCAGCAGACGGAGAGAACTACTACTCGCAAAGTAAATACGGGATGTATGAAAGTTATCAGACTCTGGCCACCGGTACGGTCTTTATGGGATTTTTCCTCGGAGTGGCGTTTCTGGCGATGATGGCGAGCTGTCTGATGTTCAAAGTACTGTCCGGTGCGGCCGGTGATGTACCGAGGTACCGGATGCTGCAGAATATCGGGGTTTCCCGCGATCTTCTGAAGCGTTCTGTGGCAGGCGAATTGTTTATCATCTTCTTGATTCCGGCTCTTCTCGGACTGGCCCACGTTTTGATCGGCATGAACATGTTCTCTTTCATTCTACTGGAGCCGTATTACCGGATCTGGGTATCTCTGCTCGTATTTGTCGTGTTGTATTTCCTTTACTACTGGCTGACGGTAAAAATGTATCAGGGGATGGTGCTTCCGGAACGAAAGTAAGAGATGAAGTGTTTTATTCCACTGCCGATCCATCCCCTGCGCTGTCGAAAACTGCCCAAGTCCGCAGTGAATATAAAAAACACATTGTTACTTATGGAAAACAAATCACAACCTGTGTGAAACGGCACAGAATGCAGAAATGACCTATGCCGCGTTTTTCCTCCATGATTTAATAAAGGTGGAGGTGTTGCGCGATGAGCGAAGGAATCAAAATTGCAACAATCGGTGGAGGTTCGAGTTATACCCCGGAGCTGGTTGAAGGTTTTATCAGGCATTACGACGAGCTGCCGGTAAGGGAATTGTGGCTTGTTGATGTAGAAGAAGGACAGGAAAAACTGGAGATTGTCGGGAATCTCGCCAAGCGTATGATAGAAAAAGCCGGACTGCCGATTGACGTCCATTTGACACTCGACCGCACGGAAGCCCTGCGCGGTGCGGACTTTGTCACGACGCAGCTCCGTGTCGGTATGCTTGATGCACGGGCCAAAGATGAAAGAATTCCCATGAAATACGGGGTGCTCGGTCAGGAAACAAATGGAGCGGGCGGTTTGTTTAAAGGACTCCGGACCATTCCGGTTATTCTCGACATATGCCGGGACATGGAAGAACTGTGTCCGGACGCGTGGCTCATTAATTTCACCAACCCGGCAGGAATGGTGACTGAGGCGGTGCTCCGTTATTCCTCCATTACCAAAGTGGTCGGGCTCTGCAACGTGCCGATCGGGATGGAAATGGGAATCGCGAAGCTGCTCGATGTGGATCATTCCAGAGTGCGGATCGACTTTGCCGGACTTAACCATATGGTATACGGACTGGACGTGTTTCTGGACGGAGAAAATGTGAAAGACCGTGTCATTGAGCTGCTGAGCCAGCCGGGGCAAAGCAGTTTCGTGAAAAATATCGACGGCATGAACTGGGAACCTGAATTCCTGCGTTCTCTGAATGTCCTCACATGCCCGTACCATAACTACTACTATAAAACGGATGAAATGATTGCCAAGGATATTAAAAAAGCGGAAGAAGAGGGAACACGGGCTGAAGTTGTGCAGAAACTGGAGTCGGAATTGTTCGAGCTGTACAAAGATCCGGATCTGTCAGTGAAACCACCGCAGCTTGAGGATCGGGGCGGCGCTTATTACTCCGACGCCGCTGTGCGTCTGATCACATCGATCCATACCGACCGTGGTGACATCCAGCCTGTCAACGTCGTGAACAACGGTGCCATTGCCGGTATCCCGGAAGAATCGGCCGTGGAAGTGAGCTGCGTGATTACAAAGCAGGGACCGAAGCCGCTCCACATCGGCGGGCTCCCGGTACAGGTCCATGGCCTTGTGCAGCAGATCAAATCGTTTGAACGGGTCGCTGCGGAAGCTGCAGTGACCGGCGATTATGAAAAGGCGGTTCTCGCTCTTGCCATCAACCCACTGACGCCGTCTGATTCGATGGCCAAACAGATCGTGGATGATATGATGGAAGCTCATAAATCATGGCTTCCGCAATTTTTCCAGAAGACAGAAGTATGATTATATCCAGTGAAGAGAGTTTGGGACAAAAGCACATGATGCGGCAGATAACACGAATGTTCCGGGTCACTAATCAAAAGCTGTATAGCAGCGGAGCCAAAATGCTTTGACTCCTGCTCAGAACAGCACGAGTCACGGGGACCCCGCAGGATG